>JADCRZ010000062.1 GCA_015069695.1 Williamsia sp. | reverse complement strand
ACATTTAAGCATGAATCCGACCAGAAAGATTTTTTTTCTGTTAACTGCTTGGGCGCTCTTCCTTGCCTCCTGTAAAACAGGGCAGAAAATTGCGGGCAATACTTCTTCTATCAGCCATCTCAGCTTTATCAATGTAGTAGAGCTTCCGCATAACATCCAATACAAAAACACGACTGTAGGCGGTTTGTCGAGCATTGATTACGATGCTAAAACAGGACAGTACTACATGATCTGCGACGACCGCTCCAATACCAATCCGGCGCGTTATTACACAGCCCGGATCAAGATCAGCAGCAAGGGCATCGACAGCGTGCAGTTTGTGGATGTAACCACCCTGCTGCAACCTGATGGTTCCCCCTTTCCCGATTATTACAAAGACGCCCTGCACGCCTGTGATCCGGAAGGACTGCGCTACAACCCGCATGAAGATGTATGGGTTTGGAGCAGTGAAGGCGAACGGCTGGTGAAACCGGGAGACACGGTGCTCACTGATCCTTCGATCAATGTGATGCAAAAGGACGGCAGGCATTTATACAGTTTTGATTTGCCTTCCAACCTCCATATGCAAGCAAGGGAGCAGGGCCCGCGCCGCAACGGGGTGTTTGAAGGACTGGCTTTTTCCGATGACGGACAAACCCTTTATGCAAGCGTGGAAGAGCCCTTGTACGAAGATGGCCCCAGGGCAGGCCTCGGCGACACAGCCGGCTGGATCAGGATCATCCGCTACGATGTAGTAAGCCGCAGACCACTGGCACAGTATGCCTACAGGATCGATCCGGTGGCACATCCCCCAAGCAAGCCGGGCGAATTTATCATCAACGGGGTGCCTGATATTCTTTTTTTAGACAAGCAGCACCTGCTGGTAACCGAGCGCTCTTTCTCCACCGGTTATCCCAATTGCACCATCAAATTATATTTAGCTGACCTAAGCGGAGCAACCGATGTTTCCGCAGTTTCTTCCCTGCAGCAACCAGCCTCCTTTCATCCTATTACCAAAAAATTGCTCCTCAATCTTGACTCCCTGCACATATACATCGACAATGTAGAAGGAGCCACGTTCGGTCCTCCCCTACCCAATGGCCACAAAACGCTGGTGCTGGTAGCAGACAACAATTTTGAACAGCAGGAAAAAACACAGTTCTTTTTGTTTGAGGTAGTGCCATAAGAAAAGTGGCATCCTGCAGTTACACAAGCACAAATACTTTGTTTGGAACAATTTGAGTGAGCGTTCAGCAAACAGCACTCCTTGCAGTTAGACTATCCGCCAATTCCTGCGACTTCTACTCTGATACTAAATTGAAACTAGAAGTATGGTATTCTTTGTTCCTAACGGAACAAAGAAAAGAATCAATCATTAAACAGGTAAGCGTGAAAGCACGGTAATTGCACAATCAACTCTTGTGGCAATGGTTCTCACTTGGTATATCTTTATCCATTCAGGGTCTGCGGAAAAAAATAACCTTTAAAACCAGACTGGCAAATAAAATCAACAAAATACCACTTTAATACGCAGGATGATCAGGCGGTTGGGGTGCCGGCTGCTCCGGCTCGAAATCTCTTTCCAGGTTGGTGTGTGTACCGTCGGGTACCCTTTCCAGGTTTACCCGGGCGCGGTCTTCCCATTCCCGGTTTCTTCCGTCTTCTTCTGCATGGAGATCGGGTGGCAGGCTGGGCGCACCTTCTTCTTTTTTATCTTTATCACTGCTTTCTGGTACAGGTAAGTCTTGCATAGAAAATAAGTATAAGAGTTTGTCTGAAAAGTTTTTGTACAATACAAGCAATTCTTGTTCCGCTGATACACGATTTTACAATTTCGCCCCGCAATACTTGCAGTACCGCGCATCGCTGTCGTGGCCTTCCCGGCCGCAGTTGGGGCAGGCTTCGTTTTGCTGTCCGCGCTTTTTGACGGCCAGCGCCATTTCTGTGGTAACGATGCCTGTGGGAACGGCGATGATGCCATAGCCCATCAGCATGATAATGCTGGCTACAAATTTACCGGCAGGTGTTACGGGTGATATATCGCCATAGCCTACGGTGGTGATGGTGACGATGGCCCAGTAAATACTATCCGGGATGCTGGAGAAGCCGTTCTGTCCTTTTTCAACCAGGTACATCACGGAGCCGAGAATAACCACCAGGGTCATCACAAACAAGGTAAAGATGCTGATCTTGTAAGCGCTGCCTTTGATGGCCACTCCCAGGAACTGCATTTCGGAGAGAAAGTGACTTAGCTTGAAGATGCGGAAGATGCGCAGCAGCCGCAATCCGCGCAGCACGAGGAATGATTGTGCGCCCGCATAGAATACGCTCATGTAACTGGGAATGATGGCCAGCAGGTCGATGAGGCCCAGCACGCTGAACACATAGCGCAAGGGCCTGCGGATGCATACCAGCCTTAGCAGGTATTCAAGCGTGAACAAACCGGTGAACACCCATTCAAGCACAAAAAACAGGTGCCCGTATCGTTTGTGGTAAACAGCTACACTGTCCAGCATTACGATCAGGATGCTTGCCAGGATGCATACCAGCAGGGCTACATCAAACGATTTTCCTGCCAGGGTATTTGATTCATAGATAACCTCATGCAGGCGCAACCGCCAGTTCTTTTCAACCGGTTTCTCCTCTTCCATACCAGCTTGTTAGACTTCAAAGGTAAAAAGCAGGCGGCTCTTGCACGGATGCCGCAAAGAAAAGAATCAAAAAAACACCTTATCTACTACCAGCACACCTATCAGCCCCATCACCGATACGATTGTTTCCATCAGCGACCAGGAGCGGAACGTATTTTTCATCGACAAGCCAAAGTATTCCTTGAACAGCCAGAAAGCGCCGTCGTTTACATGCGAGCAGAACAAGCTGCCCGAACCAATGGCAAGCACCAGCAGATTGGGATCTACATGTGTTTTGGTTGCCAGCGGAAAAATAATGCCTGCTGCTGTTAAGCCCGCTACAGTGGCCGAGCCCAGGCAAAGCCGCAGCACAGCGGCCACCAGCCAGCCCAGCAACAGGGGCGGCAGCTGCCAGCCCTGCAGGATGGTCACCAGCTCATTGTTCACTCCGCTGTCAATCAAGATTTGTTTTAAGATACCCGCCCCGCCGATGATCAGTACAATCATCACGATTTCCTTCACCGCTTCTTCATAGATTTTCATAACAGCTATCAACCGCCTGCCTGAACGGATGCCCAGCGTGTATGTGGCCGTTACAATCGCGATCGTCATTACAATGGTAGGCTCACCCAGAAAAACAGCCAGCTTTTTCAGCGCCTCGTTGTTGCCTGCCAGTTTTCCCAACAGGGAGGCAGCTCCAATCAAGAGCACAGGTAAAAGAGACGAGACAATGCTGTTGGCCGTACCGGGCAATCTTTCCTTTTCCCAATCCTGTACGGGAAACACTTTTACAGCATAGGATGACGGAAGATTCCGGATGGTGCGCGCAAACAGGGGACCGGCTACAATGATGGCGGGGATGGCGATCAGAAAACCGTACAGAAAGGTTTTGGCCAGGTCCGCATGAAACAAGCCCACCAGCGCCATGGGGGAAGGATGGGGTGGCAAAAAGCCGTGCATCACAGAAAGCGAAGCCAGCATGGGGATACCCACATATACCAATGGCAACTTATAATTATGGGCAACAGAAAAAATGATCGGAACCAGCAGCACAAAGCCGACATTGTAAAAAAGAGGGATGCCCACGATAAAGCCCGTGAGCGCCATGGCCCACAACACGTACTTATATCCAAAAATTTTCCGCAGCGCCAGCGTGATCTGCTGTGCGGCACCTGTTTCTGCCACCAGCTTGCCCAGCATTGCACCGAGTATGATTATAATGACCACCGAACCCAGCGTATCGCCCAGGCCCTTGTTGACCGATGCACCAATGCTGCCCAGGGGCATGCCCAGCAGCAGGGCCCCGCCGATAGAAACAATTAAAAAAGCCAGAAATGCATTCACCTTCGCCCATGTGATCAGCAGTACCAGGCTGATGATGCAAAGTACCAATATGAGTATAGTCATAGCTAATTTGTATGAAGCAACGGGATAACCGGAAAACGTTCGGGTAAGAATGCCTTGTGGTACAGCGGTTGCATCAGGTACGGACCCAGGACTGCTACAATTTATGCTCTCTGCTAATGCGAATCGCGCGTGACACGGGAACCGGATTTACCTACCAGGAAATCAAAATCAGCACCCTTGTCTGCCTGCTGCACGTGCTGGATATACAGGTTCACATAACCCCGCTGGTAAGCCAGGTCGGTCTGCTTCCAGGCGGCCCGGCGCCGGTCGAGCTCTTCCCCGCTTACGTTGAGGTGTAAGCGCTTTGCGTGCACGTCCAGCTCAATCAGGTCGCCGTTCTGCACCAGGGCCAGGTTGCCACCGATGGCCGATTCAGGTGATACATGCAGCACCACCGTTCCATAGGCTGTTCCGCTCATCCGTCCGTCTGAAATGCGCACCAGGTCGGTAATGCCTTTGTCCAACAGCTTTTTTGGCAGCACCATGTTGCCCACTTCAGGCATACCGGGGTAACCAACCGGACCTACATTCTTCAGCACCATCACGCAGGTTTCATCAATGTCCAGGTCGGGATCGTCTACACGGGCATGATAGTCTTCTATGTTCTCAAAAACAACGGCCCTGCCACGGTGTTGCATAAGCGAAGTAGAAGCAGCAGAAGGCTTGATCACAGCCCCATTTTCTGCCAGGTTTCCTTTGAGCACCACAATGCCTGCTTCTTTGATCAGGGGATCATCATATGGATAAATAACGGAACTGTTGTAGCAGACGGCGCCGTCAACATTCTCTGCATGTGTTTTGCCGTTGACCGTAACCGCATCCATGTGCAGCTGCGAAGCAATTTCCTTGATCACCACCGGCAAGCCGCCGGCATAATAAAAATCTTCCATCAGGTAGGCGCCCGACGGCATGAGGTTTACCAGCAGGGGCATGTTGCTGCCAAGGGTATCAAAGTCCTGTAAATTTAATTCCACGCCTATCCTTCCGGCAATGGCAGTGAGGTGGATAATAAAGTTGGAAGAACCGCCTACGGCCGCATTCACGCGGATGGCATTTTCAAAGGCAGCCCTGGTAAGGATCTTTGATATTTTCAGGTCTTCTTTCACCATTTCCACGATCCTTCTGCCTGAAAGCTGCGCCAGCACTTTTTTCCGGGAATCAACGGCTGGTATAGCTGCAGCCCCCGGCAGCGTCATGCCCAGCGACTCCACCATGCAGGCCATGGTAGACGCCGTTCCCATGGTCATGCAATGACCCGGGCTGCGCGACATGCAGCTTTCTGCATAGGTATAATCCTGGTAGGTGATCAGGCCTGTTTTGAGGTCATCGGTCAGTTTCCAGACGCTGGTACCCGAGCCAATATCCTGTCCCTTGTATTTTCCGTTCAGCATGGGTCCGCCGGGAACCACGATGGTAGGCAGGTCCACACTGGCGGCGCCCATCATGGTAGAAGGGGTGGTTTTATCGCAGCCGGTCAGCAGCACAACGCCGTCGATGGGGTTGCCGCGGATCGATTCTTCCGCGTCCATGCTGGCCAGGTTGCGGAACAACATGGCCGTAGGTTTGAGCAGGGTTTCTCCCAGCGACATAATGGGGAATTCGAGCGGGAAGCCGCCGGCTTCATACACGCCGCGCTTGACCGATTCGGCCAGGTCGCGCAGGTGGGCATTACAGGGTGTCAGCTCCGACCAGGTGTTACAGATACCGATCACGGGGCGGCCATCAAACATGTCTTCAGGGAAGCCCTGGTTTTTCATCCAGCTCCGGTAAATAAAGCCCATCTTGTCTCTTTTGCCAAACCATTCCTGACTCCTGTAAGTTGACATAGCAAACGTTGAATTTTAATAGATTAATAAGAAGCGCCCGGGGTGCACATGGCCGTGCGATAAAGATAGGGATGTTCGGCCAAGTTTGGTAGGCAGCTCTTGTTACAAATATTTTTGCTGATAACAAAACATATAAGCAGCGTTTGCCCTACATTTATTGTTTTGTTAATATTCTCCCCACAGAATCTGCAACACAAATCAAAATAAATTGCAAACAGGAGGTAATGCACATTGAGTGATCCAAGTTAACACCACCCATTCCAATCTACTGAATCCGTGCTCATCCTGTGAAGATCCACCCATTTTTTATTCAGTAAATGACTTTGCTTATGCCAATCAAATTGTACAAGATTGCACAAATCTTCCTGACCGCATTCTTACTACTCACACTCAACAACGTCTATGCACAACGAACCGTGACCGGTTCAGTCATCAACAAAGCCGATAACCAGCCTCTTATAGGAGCTTCGGTAAAAATAAAAGGAAGTTCCAGCGGAACCGTTACAAAAGAAGATGGTACTTTCTCCCTCAGGGTTCCCACCAACAACAGCACCCTGATTGTTTCCGTAATAGGATACAGTGATACAGAAATACCCGTCGCAGGCCGCTCTGACCTGGGCGCTATTTCGCTTTCATTGACCAACGCCCAACTCAACGAAATCGTCGTAACTGGGTATACATCCCAGCGCAAAAAAGACCTGACCGGCGCCGTTAGCGTAGTCAACGTAGAACAGCTGAACCGGCAGCCCACCGGCCAACTGGCCAACCAGTTGCAGGGACAGGCTGCGGGTGTAACCATTATAGGCTCCGGACAACCCGGTGAAGAGCCGCAGATACGCATTAGAGGTATTAACACGTTTGGCAACAATACGCCCCTGTTTGTAATAGATGGCGTACCCACACAAAACATCGCCACCATCAACCCGAATGATGTTGCTTCCATGCAAGTCCTGAAAGATGCAGGCGCAGCCTCCATTTATGGTTCCCGCGCCTCCAACGGTGTTGTAATCATTACCACAAAAAATGGCAAGCCCGGTAAAACCACGGTTTCCTACGATGCTTACTACGGCAAACAGCTGCCAAAAAGCGGCAATGTGTTTTACACGCTTACACCGCAGGAAATGGCACAGCTCAAATTCAACGCCCTGGCCAATTCCGGCACACCGATTACGACCGCAAAGCCTGATGCATTGTATGGCGGCGGACCTACACCCGTACTGCCAGATTACATTTACCCGGCCGGCGTAAAAGAAGGCGATCCTTCCGTTGATCCCTCCAAATACTTTGTGAACCCGGCCTATACCAACGCGGCCGACCTGACCAGTTTTTACCGCATCGTGCGGGCCAACAAAGCAGGCACGGATTATTACCATGAGATCTTCAATCCCGCTCCCACCATGAGTCATAACCTGGCTGTGAGCGGCGGCACAGAGAGGGCAAAGTTTCTTTTCTCGGGCAATTATTTTGACCAGGAAGGCACACTCATGAGAACTTACCTGAGAAGGTATACCATCCGGGCCAACTCTCAATTCACCCTTGCAAAGGGGGTCCGCGTAGGCGAAAACCTGGCATACTCAATTACACGCAACCCGCGCATCAGTCCGGAAACAGAAGGCAGTGCCATTGGCATGGCCTTCCGTCAGCAACCCATTATTCCGGTTTACGACATCCGGGGGAACTATGCCAGCAGCTTTGGATCTGCCGGTCTTGGAAACGGCAAAAATCCGGTCGCCATCCAGGAGCGCACCCGCAACAACCGCTCTTTTGGCAACCGCCTGTTCGGGAACGTATATGCTGACATCGACTTCCTCAAAAACTTTACTTTCCACACCAGCCTGGGTGGAGAAAGCTATGCAGGTTATTCCCGCGCCTTTGCCTATCCTGAATGGGAAAATTCTGAAAACGTAACAACCAATACGTATACAGAAACATCCAACTACGGTTATAACTGGACCTGGACCAATACCCTTACCTACCGCGCGACCTTCAACGAAAAACATGCAGTTACTGTGCTTGTGGGAACAGAAGCGCTGGATACCAGGGGAACAAACAATACAGAAACCAACCAGGGTTATTTTTCCTTTGATCCCAACTACACCGTACTGGGTGTAGGCTCCGGAACTGTTACCAATACGAGCACCAGAAGCACTGAAGGCTTGTGGTCGCAGTTTGGCCGGCTCGACTATAGCTTTAACGACCGCTATTTGATCAGCGGTACCCTGCGCCGGGATGGATCTTCCAAGTTCGCTCCTTCCTACCGGTACGGTGTGTTTCCTGCCGTAACAGCTGCATGGCGTATTTCAGAAGAAGCCTTCCTGAAAAACATCACCTGGCTGAGAGATTTAAAGATCCGCGGAGGCTGGGGTGTGATGGGTAACCAGTTTAACCTGGGCGCCAACAACCAGTTCTACACCTATGTGTCAGACAGGAACGCTTCCTTCTACGACATCACCGGTAGCAACAGCGCTATTTCACAAGGCTTCCAGGTAGGACAGATCGGGAATCCCAACGCCAGATGGGAAAAAGACATCAACTCCAACATCGGTATTGATGCGACCTTGTTCAATGGCATACTGGATTTTACAGCCGACTATTACCAGAAAGACATCACCGACCTGCTGTACAATCCCACTTATCCCGGTACTGCCGGAACAGGCACGGTTCCTTTCGCCAACGTGGCCGGTGTAAAGAACCATGGAGTAGATGCGTCAGCCAGCTATCATACAGCCATCGCGCATGACCTCAAACTGGACCTGACCGCTACCTTTACCACGTACACCAATACCATTACCCAGGTAGCCGACAACCAGACTTTCTTTTACTCCGGTGGCCAGCGCCGTTTTGGTGCCAACTTTGTCCGCAACCAGATCGGCAGTGCAATCGGTTCTTTTTATGGTTACAAAATTGAAGGTTTCTGGGACGATGCGGCTGAAATTGCCGCAGCCGATCAACAGGCTCAAAAAGCAACGGGCAGCACAACCGCTGTTTACCAGACCGCTGAAGGCATCGGCCGCTTCCGCTATGCAGACATCAACGGTGATGGCCGCATTACAGCTGACGACAGAACCATCATCGGCAACCCCAATCCCAAGTTCACTTATGGATTTAACCTGGCACTGGCTTATAAGAATTTTGATTTCAACATCTTCCTGTACGGCTCGCAGGGAAATGACATCTGGAACAATGTGTTGTACTGGACTGATTTTTATCCGTCATTCGCCGGTGCCAAAAGCAAGACAGCTTTGTACAACTCCTGGACGCCCAGCAACCACAACGCCAAGGTTTCCATCCAGGAAAATGCCGGCACCTTCAGCACCAACGGAACACCCAACTCTTACTACATCGAGAACGGCTCTTATCTCCGCGCCAAAAATGCCCAGCTGGGTTATACCCTGCCTGCAGGCATCCTGGGCCGGTATGGTTTTCAGAGTGCCAGATTTTATCTGCAGGCAGCCAATCTGTTTACCATTACCAAGTACAGCGGCCTCGATCCTGAAATCAATGGCAATGGCAACTCAGTACAAGAGTTTGGCATTGACGAGGGAGCTTATCCAAACCAACGCCAGTTCCTGTTGGGTGTAAACATTAAATTCTAATTTTTTCTGATTGTAAAAACGCTATTATGAAATTTATTCGATTGGTATCAGCAACTGCACTGGCTGTCCTGATCTTTTATTCCTGCAATAAAAGCTTTCTGGAAAGACAGCCGCAAGGTGCGCTTAAAATCTCCGACGTATCTACTGCCGCCGGCATCAGAACCCTGCTGGTCGGCGCTTATGGGGCACTTGACGGGCAACAGAACGTGAACGGAAGTGTAAACAGCCTCGGCGGCGGCAACTCCTGGGCTTGTTCGCCCGACAACTGGGTATGGGGCAGCATGGCAGGCGGCGATGCGCACAAAGGCAGCGATGCGGGCGACCAGGCAGCCATGGTTCCCGTGGCCACTTTCACCATCGACCCTACCAATGCCCTGCTGAACGACAAGTGGAGGGCCGTATACGAAGGCATCAACCGTTGCAACGATGTGCTCAAATACATGCCGAACGCAACCGACATGAAGGACGCCGAAAAAACCCTGGTATCGGCAGAAGCCCGCTTTCTCCGGGCACATTATTATTTCGACCTGAAGAAATTGTTCAACCAGGTGCCTTACAGGGATGAAACAGCAGGACCAACAGATTATAAGCTGGCCAACACCGCCGACATCTGGCCCAAGATTGAAGCAGATTTTAAGTTCGCGTACGACAACCTGCCCAATACACAAACAGATATCGGCCGCGCCAACAAATGGGCTGCCGGCGCCTACCTGGCCAAAACCTACCTGTACCAGAAAAAGTATACAGAAGCCAAAACCGTTTTTGATGCGGTCATTGCACAAGGTGTTACTACCAACGGGTTGAAATATGACCTGAATGTCAACTTTGAAAACAACTTCCGCCCTGAATTTGAAAAAACAAATCCTGAAGCGGTATTCGTTGTAGAGATGGCAGCCAATACAGGTTCAGGCTCGGTAGCCAACGGCAACCAGGGTGATATGCTCAACCATCCTTACGGAAGCAGTCCTTTCGGATGTTGCGGTTTTTACCAGCCTACACAAGACCTCGTAAACTCTTACCGCACAGACGCGGGCGGCTTGCCTTACCTGGATACGTACAACCAAACGCCGGTGAAAAGTGACCTGGGCATTCCCTCTGCCACTGCTTTTACACCTGATACCGTCGCACTAGATCCCAGGCTCGACTGGACAGTCGGCAGAAGAGGTCTTCCTTACCACGACTGGGGACTGCACCCGGGCCAGGACTGGATCCGCGACCAGAACTTCTCTGGCCCGTATGCGCCCAAGAAGATGATCACCTGGAAAGTGACCCAGGCTTCTTACAAAGACAATGCTTCCTGGGCACCCGGCTCTGCGATCAATGTATTTATCATCCGCTTCGACGATGTGCTGCTGATGGCTGCTGAAGTAGAGGCACAATTGGGCAACCTGGCCACTGCACTCACTTACGTGAACAGGGTCCGCAACCGGATGGCCCAGCACCCGGAAGCATGGCTGTACCAGTACCAGAACAACGCCAACCCGGACGGAGGTTTTTCCACTACAACAAAGGCAGCCAACTACAAGGTGAGCCCTTACCCTGCAGGCGCTTTTACCAGCAAAGACCTTGCGCTCAAAGCCATTTACTTTGAACGCAAGCTGGAGCTGGCCATGGAAGGACACCGCTTTTATGATCTTTCCCGCTGGGGCATCGCAGCCACTGCCATCAATGCATTGATCGCTTATGAATCACAGATCACCAACGACCTGAAAGGGGCCAAGTTCACCCCCGGCAAGAACGAATACTTCCCCATCCCGCAAACGCAGATAGACCTGACCATCCAGAACGGCCAGAAAACCTTGACGCAGAACCCGGGGTATTAAGTTGTTGTCTGAACCAGGATTACACGGATGAAAGGATTACAGGATTGCATCTTGAAGATGGATCATCCTGCAGTTGATCGATACTCATCTTTAAAGATCGATCCTTAAACATAAGCATCGATTATTTTCAAGATGACACCATCTCAACCACCAATCCTATAATCCTTTCATCCGTGTAATCCTGGTTCAGACAATAAACTATCACACATGAAATCCGTATCTATTTTTCTTATCTTCATTCTCCTCTTCTCCTCCTGCACCCAGTTCCCCAGAAACAAAGCCCATCCTGAAGTCAGCAGTCAAAGCATTCAGCGAGGTATGCAGCTGGCTTCCGTATACTGTTCTTCGTGTCACCAGCTGCCTGACCCTTCCCTGCTGGATGCAAAGAGTTGGGAAGAAGGTGTGTTGCCGCACATGGGACCACGGTTAGGCATATACGAATTTAAATACAAGCGCTATCCGGCCAATCTCAACGACCCCGATCTGCCCAAAGGCTTTTATCCTTCCCATGCATCCATCACGCCCGATGAATGGCAGCACATCATCAACTACTACACCGCCACCTCACCTGATCTGCTTCCATCCCAGCAGCGCACTACACCGATCCATTCAACACTGCCCCTGTTTGCTGCACAAGCGCCTGGTATTACAGAGCCAAGTCCCGGCATTTCTGCAGTCTGCATCCATGCAGCGGCGCATGAGTTCATGACGGCCGATCTGCTCAGACAAAATCTGGTGCGCTACAACAACAAGCTCGAGGTCATTGATTCCTTGCATTTGTTTGGCAGGCTGGTGGACATCCAGCTGCTGCCTGACAATCTGCTTACCTGTAATATAGGCGTGTTCAGTCCGACAAACGACAAATGGGGCAAGCTGCAACTCGTTGCAACAAATGAAGCGGGAAAGATGCAGCCCCAGGACAAGCCCCTGCTTGAAAATCTGCAGCGGCCGGTGCATGTAAGCTTGACCGACCTGAACGGGGATGGCAAACCCGATTACCTGGTCTGCGAGTTTGGATACCTGACGGGCAGCTTGTCGTGGTACGGGCAGGAAGAAGCAGGATGGAAAAAGCATGTGCTGCGCGCTGAACCGGGCGCGGTAAAAACCGTTGTGGAGGATTACAATCACGACGGCCTCCCGGATATATGGGCACTTTTTGCACAGGGCAATGAGGGTGTTTTTCTATATACCAACAAGGGAAAAGGAGAGTTTGAACAGCAACAGGTGCTGCGCTTTCCTCCTTCTTACGGTTCATCCCATTTCGAGCTGGCCGATTTCAATGGGGATGGCTTTCCGGACATTGTATATACCTGTGGAGACAATGCAGATTATTCCACTGTTCTAAAGCCTTATCATGGCGTGTATATTTTCCTGAACGATGGCACCAACCATTTTACCCAACGATATTTTTTTCCCATCAATGGCTGTTACAAAGCGATGGCCCGGGATTTTGATGGGGATGGAGATCTTGATCTGGCTTGTATCGCCTTTTTTGCAGATTACAAGCGCCAACCCCAGGAAGGGTTTGTGTACCTGGAAAATACAGGTGGCTTCCGGTTTGAACCTTACACCATTCTGCAAGCTGCCACAGGAAGATGGATGACCATGGACGCAGGTGATGTGGATGGAGATGGAGATCAGGACATCCTGCTGGGAAATTTCTCTGTAGGTCCGCAAATGATGAAGCCGGCTGTTGATCCGGAAAAGGGACCACCCTTTCTTCTGTTGAGGAATACAACGAAACCTTGACTCAGTCCCACTCCCCTATCTTTGTTTCATGGAACAATACCTTGCTGATTTATTTCAGTCCCAATCATACGATGAACAAAACTTTTTTCTGATCGCCGGTCCCTGCGTTGTTGAAAGCCGGGAGATCGTGCTGCAGGTGGCTGACCATGTTAGCCGGGTCTGCAAGAACCTGGGCATCCCTTATATTTTCAAATCATCTTACCGCAAGGCCAACCGGACCAGTGCAGGAAGTTTTACCGGCATCGGCGACAGGGAGGCCCTGGAGCTGGTAAGGGAAGCAGGTCAAACCTATGGACTGCCTACTACTTCTGATATTCATGCCCATGAGGAAGCAGCCATGGCAGCACCTTATATCGACATCCTGCAGATCCCGGCCTTCCTGTGCAGGCAGACCGATCTGCTGGTGGCTGCTGCGGAAACAGGCAAGATCGTGAATGTAAAGAAGGGACAGTTTGTGAGCGGGGAAGCCATGAAGTTTGCGGTAGACAAGATCAGGCGGGCAGGCAATCACTCCGTCATCCTCACGGAACGGGGAAACACATTTGGATACCAGGACCTGGTGGTCGATTACCGCAATATTCCCCAGATGCGCTCGCACGGTGTGCCGGTGGTGATGGATTGTACGCACAGCCTGCAACAGCCCAACCAACCAGGTGGTGTAACCGGTGGTCATCCGCAACTCATTGAAACCATTGCAAAAGCGGCCATTGCAACAGGTGCCGATGGCTTGTTCATCGAAACCCATCCCGATCCGGCCACCGCAAAAAGCGATGGCGCCAATATGCTTCGACTGGACTTGCTGGAAGGATTGCTGGAAAAATTGGCAAAGCTCAGAAAAGCGGTTGTCTGACGATCAACAGGGATCACCAATTGCGCAGGGGGTTTCTTTTGGCGGACAGGATGTAATTCTTGATGTTCATCCAGAAGGCGATAAAGATATAAAATATGATGGGGGAGCCCATGGTAAGCAAGCTCACGTAAATGAAATACTTGCGGATGGTAGCAGACGCGATGCCCATCTTCTCACCGATAAACGAACAAACGCCAAACACCTGCCATTCAATATAGTGTTTGAATCTATTCATAACAAAACCATTTCTAAACAAGGGAAGAGATATAGTTAACGCAAGTTATTAATTAAAATTATAGGGGCATAATGGTTTTTGCAAGAAAGGTCATTTTAGATAATTTTGTTGATCTTTAAACAATTAAATGAGGAATATATGGTATTCGATCTGGACCTAATAAAGAAGGTATACGCAGAGTTGCCGGGTAAGCTGGAGGCCGCAAGACAGCTGACCGGCAAACCGCTTACGTTGGCTGAAAAGATTTTGTATGCACATTTATTTGCTCCTGGTTCGCATGCTTATGAGCGGGGAAAAGATTATGTAGATTTTGCACCGGATCGCGTTGCTATGCAGGATGCCACCGCCCAGATGGCCCTGCTTCAGTTCATGACCTGCGGACGTTCACAGGTGGCGGTGCCCTCCACCGTACACTGTGATCACCTGATCCAGGCCAAAGTGGGCGCCGAACAAGACCTTGCCACTGCCATTGATATAAACAGGGAAGTGTATGACTTTCTGTCTTCTATTTCCAATAAATACGGGATTGGGTTCTGGAAACCCGGCGCCGGCATCATTCACCAGGTAGTGCTTGAAAATTACGCATTCCCCGGCGGGATGATGATCGGTACCGACTCGCATACGCCCAATGCAGGCGGCCTTGGTATGCTTGCGATCGGTGTAGGTGGCGCGGATGCGGTGGATGTAATGGCCGGACTGGCCTGGGAGCTGAAAATGCCCAAGATCATTGGTGTAAAGCTGACGGGTAAAATGAATGGCTGGACCTCCGCCAAGGATGTGATCCTGAAAGTGGCCGGTATCCTGACCGTAAAAGGCGGTACCGGGGCAATCGTAGAATATTTTGGTGAAGGCGCCGACAGCCTGAGCGCCACCGGCAAAGCCACCATCTGTAACATGGGCGCAGAAGTAGGTGCCACCTGCTCTGTGTTTGCCTATGATGATAAGATGGCCGATTACCTCCGGATCACAGGACGCGAAGAAGTGGCCAACCTGGCACAGGGCATCAAACAACACCTGCGGCCGGATGAAGAGGTTTACCAAAACCCCGAAGAATACTACGACAAAGTAGTAGAGATCAACTTAAGCGAGCTGGAACCCCATATCAACGGTCCGTTCACGCCCGACCTGGCCTGGCCCATTTCAAAATTTGCCGAAGCCGTGGTTGCCAACAACTGGCCCCAGAAGCTGGAAGTGGCCCTGATCGGCTCCTGCACCAACTCTTCCTACGAAGACATCAGCCGCTCGGCTTCCCTGGCCAAGCAGGCGCTGGACAAGCAGTTAAAGACCAATGCAGAATTCACCATCACCCCCGGCAGCGAGCTGGTCCGTTTTACTGTTGAGAAAGACGGTCTGCTTGAACCGCTGACTGAAATGGGCGGCATGGTACTGGCCAACGCCTGCGGTCCCTGCATCGGACAATGGGCCCGCCACATCGACGACCCGACCCGCAAAAACTCGATCATCACGTCTTTCAACCGGAACTTCGCCAAGCGGAATGATGGCCTGTCTGCTACCCATGCATTTGTGGCTTCGCCCGAAATCGTGACAGCAATGGCCATTGCCGGTGACCTTACCTTTAACCCGCTGACAGACAAGCTGAAGAACACCAATGGCGAGGAGGTGATGCTGGATGAACCCAGTGGAGTGGAACTGCCGCCGCACGGCTTTTCTGTTGAAGACGCCGGCTACCAGGCACCTGCCCAGGATGGCAGTGGCGTACAGGTAGCTGTACAGCCTGATTCCAAACGCCTCCAACTGCTCGAGCCCTTCCCTGCCTGGGAAGGCACGGATCTCAAAGGACTGCACCTGCTGATCAAAGCCAAAGGCAAATGTACCACCGACCATATCTCTATGGCCGGTCCGTGGCTGACCTACCGCGGTCATCTGGACAATATCTCCAACAACATGCTGATTGGTGCGGTGAACGCATTCAATGATAAAACAGATTCGGTGAAGAACCAGCTCACAGGTACCTACGGTCCTGTACCGGCTACCCAGCGCGAATACAAGGCAGCCGGAGAGGGTTCTATTGTGGTAGGTGATGAGAACTACGGGGAAGGTTCTTCCCGCGAACATGCGGCCATGGAGCCACGCCACCTGGGCGTACGCGCCATCCTGGTAAAATCTTTTGCCCGCATCCACGAAACCAACCTGAAAAAGCAAGGCATGCTTGGTCTTACGTTTGAAGACAAGGCCGATTACGACAAGATCCAGGAAGACGATACTGTTGACATCATCGGACTGGAAAGCTTTTCACCCGGCCGGCCCATCGCTGTGATCTTCCACCACAAGGACGGCAAGTCGGACATTGTAAAAACAAACCACACGTACAATGAGCAGCAGATCGAATGGTTCAAAGCCGGCAGTGCATTGAACCTGATCAGAAAACAAGTTGCCGGTGAGGAAAACAGTTAACGTACGCGTTTATACTTCTTTTTATACTTTATACGCAAAGGCCGCCTGTTAAAGGGCGGCTTTTGCATTGCTGGCATGCAGGTTTCATAAATTTTATTTTGCAGCCCCCGAAAAGTAACTAGCTTTACACACCAATGTTCAAACATTAAAACAACCATATGGCAACCAAGAACTGGATCGTTGATCCCTTTCACAGCGAAGTGCTTTTTAAAATCAAGCACCTCATGATTACCACTGTTACCGGCAGCTTTAGCAGCTTTCAGGCAAAAGTAGAGACAGAAGATGAGGACTTTATGAAAGCAAAAGTAGAATTTACAGCAGATGTAAGCTCCATCTCTACCAACAATGCAGACCGGGACAACCACCTGAAAAGTCCTGATTTCTTTGACGCGCAAACATACCCCCAGATCAAGTTTGTAGCCACCGGTTTTGAGAGTGTTGACAACGACGGTTCCTACGAACTCTATGGCGACCTCACCATCCGCGACATAACCAAACGCGTAAAGCTCGACACCGAATTTGGCGGCGTGATCCAGGATGCTTATGGCAACACCAAAGCCGGTTTCTCCATCAACGGTAAAATCAACCGCAAAGAATTCGGCCTCACCTGGAGCGCTGTTACCGAAGCAGGCGGCGTTGTAGTAAGTGACGAAGTAAGAATTGCCTGCGAGATCCAGCTGATTGAACAGCAGTGATCTGAACCATGATTTACAGGCTTTGTGGGATTCTGGTGATTGGTTGCGTTCGTGTTTTAATCAGCTTATTGCTCAGGGCTTTTTTTGTCTTGAACCAGGATTACACGGATCCACGGATCACAGGATTGGTGAGCGAGAGTGAATCAGGTTAATCTTTTCTTTTGTCATACTTGTTTGATTTGTCATTCCGCCGGGGCGCTTCTTGCTGTTGCACCTGCATTATGTTTGTGCGCCCCGTGCGGAATCTCTACGGAGCGGGGGGCTGCGATGATCTGCTAGTGTCTTGCTACACAGAAACCGGCCGCTCCGCAGAGATCCTGTAAGGGCGCGGCATCATCCTGCCAATGCATACTGAACTGCGCCCTTACAGGATGACAAAAAAAATGATGATCAAGCTACAAGAAAGTGAAGTTGTCTGCTGCACCCACACCCAAAAAGTCCTGTGATCCGTGGATCCGTTAAATCATGGTTCAGAAACAGACGATTCCACCTTAAACACCCATGCATAATTACATGGATTGTTTGCAGGCGTGATAGCAGGTGGGGTTATCTTTAGCTGGCTTCCTCCGTAGCTGGTTTTTACAGCGCCTTGATAACCCAACAGGTGAACTGCGCCTGGTTTCTTTACGTTCTTTACCACCAACTCTTTCTCCGGAAAGCGTGTGCAGATTACATAGAGGGCATTTCCCTTTCGGGTATAATAACAAGGGTTGGTTGAAGAGTAGGCAGGGGCGCCATCCCAGGATTTTGTGCCGTAGATCGCTTCGCCGTTTACTTTGAGCCAGTTGCCGATGTCCATCAACCGCTGTTGCATCAGGCCGGGTATGGAGCCGTCGGCCGCCGGACCGATATCTAGCAACAGGTTACCGCCTTTGGCTACTTTTTCGACCAGGGTGTGAACGAGTTGTTCTGATGAGTTGTACTCTTCCAGTCCTTCATTTCTGTTAAGCCCGAAAGAGCTGCCGATGCCCCGGCATTCTTCCCAGGGATGGGTGATCTTTGTTTCCTTGCTGTTGGCATCGTGCACCAGGTCATATTCGGTGGTGTAAATGCCGCCATCCTTGCTCCGCGTTTCTTTGCCCCAGCGGTCATTAACAACAACATCATCCCTGACCGCACTTTCATTGTACAGCCAGGAAAGAAACTGGGTGCTCTTCCAGACGGCACTTGGATGATCCCATTCCCCATCTGTCCAGAATATATCGGGTTTGTAGCGGGTGACCAGGTCTTTCATTTGCGGCATCATATGCTCATCCACATATCTGTTGACATCTTCTTTGTAGAGTGGATTGTACCATTCATACAGGGAATAATAATAGCCCATTCTGAGTCCTTTGTTTTTGACAGCTGCGGTAAGATCGCCGAGCAGGTCGCGGTGCGGCCCCACATCTACGGCGTTCCAGTTCCAGGATTCTTTGCTGGGCCAAAGGGTAAAGCCTTCGTGGTGTTTGGACGTCAGCACTACATAGCGCGCGCCGGAAGCAACAAACAAATCGGCCCACTGCGCAGGGTTAAACAGCTCGGCTTTGAAGCTGCCCGCAAAATCAGTGTATTGAAACTTGTCGCCGTAAGTTTTTTTGTGATAAGCCCTGAATGCCTGTCCGACCCGGCCGGTATCATCTACCAGGCGCTTCCAGTACCATTCAGCATATTTCGAATATACATTCAGTTCTTTATCAACCGGTGCCCAGGAGGGAACAGAGTACAATCCCCAATGAATAAAAATGCCAAATTTGGCATCGGTGAACCACGCAGGAACAGGGCGGCTGTTGATCGACTCCCAGGTAGCTTCATACTTTTTTTGGGCCGTGCCGGCAAGGGCAGAGAGGATAGAACCAGCAAGCAATAGTCTCTTTTTCATAAGCAAAGATTACAATTTTCCAAAACAAGCTGCTCAATCGGGGTATACATCTTCTATCACAAAAAACCGGGGCGCCTGGTTTCCCCTGATGGTAATGGCAAGCACATCATACTGCACCCATTTCCAGCCGGGATGCAGATAAAGATATTGATCGGCAGCCTTCATAAGCCTTCGCATTTTTTGTTTGTCCACACTTTCTTCCGGCAAACCAAAACGCTCATTGCTCCTGGTCTTTACTTCAATAAAATGCAATACCTCCTCTTTGCTGGCGATAAGGTCGATCTCATAACGGGAATATTTCCAGTTCACGGATAAGATCAGGAAACCTTTTTCCGTTAAATAAGCCTTGGCCAGTTGTTCACCGCGCTTACCCAATTGAATGTGCCACGACATTTTTTAATTTTGATTCAATAATTTCATCCGATGAAAAACAGTGTATACAAGCTACAGGGCAAAGTACAGCATTACCAATGGGGTGGCGTACAGTATTTACCCCAACTTTTACGGGTCGACAACAGGGATCAACGTCCCTTTGCGGAGTACTGGCTCGGTGGGCACGACAATGCGCCCTCATCTGTCCAGATGGAACCTGCAAAAAAACTCAACGAGCACATTGCAGAAAATCCGGCGCTGTTGGGCTCCTCGGTAGCCAACCGGTTTGGGAGGCTTCCCTATCTGTTCAAAGTGCTGGATGTAAAAGACATGTTGTCTATCCAGGTACATCCGTCAAAGAAGGCAGCTGAAGAAGCATTTGAAAAAGAAAATCAGGCAGGCGTGCCGATCAATGCCGCCAACCGCAATTACAAAGACGACAACCACAAACCAGAGCTGATGGTAGCCTTGGGTGATTTTTATCTTCTGCATGGATTTAAAACGGCGGACCAGATCCGTTCCACCTTATCAGCTGTACCGGAACTCCAGTCCCTTCTTCCCCACTTTGAAAATGGTGATTACAAAACCCTCTACAGCTTTTGCATGGAGATGGGGCAGGCTGCCGTTGACACCCTCCTACAGCCCCTGCTCGACAGGATCATTCCGGCATACAAAGAAAAAGGGCTTTCCAAGAATGATCCCGATTTCTGGGCAGCCCGCGCAGCGCTTACGTTTAACGAGCCGGGCAGGATCGACAAAGGCATTTTTTCCATCTACCTGCTCAACCTGGTTTATCTGAAGGAAGGAGAAGCCATCTTCCAGGATGCAGGTGTACTGCATGCGTACCTGGAAGGACAAAACATGGAGATCATGGCCAACTCCGACAATGTACTGCGGGGCGGTCTTACCCCCAAGCACATCGATGTACCCGAACTCATGAAACACATCCGCTTCGACGCCACCATCCCGCAAGTGATCCACGGCACAAAGAGAGGCGAATACGAGGAAGTCTACCGGTCACCCGCACCCGATTTTGAACTCAGCCGGTTTTCTTTCCAGCCCGGCAACAGCGCCAGTTTACAGGCGGGCACCACAGAAATTTTTATCGTCATGAAAGGCAGCGTTCAATTCAACAGCGAAGAAGAAAACATTTCCTTGCACAAAGGAGAATCTGCCGTAGCCTTTGCAGATGCAGAGGTAAAGATTGAGGCACGGGAGGAAGCTGTTTTGTTCAGGGCATCAGTACCTGTCTGAACCATGATTTACAGGCTTTGTGTGATTCTGTAAATCAAGGTTCACCCATCTCATACCCCTCATCCACTGCCAAGTTTTTTCCGTCTGCGGCACGGGTGGCCAGCAGGTCGCAGCGGTTGTTGTAGGGGTTGTCGGCGTGGCCCTTTACCCATACCAGGCGGATGGTGTGTTTGGTGGCGAGGGCGGCATAGCGCAGCCAGAGGTCCTTGTTTTTTTTGCCGCCTTTGAAGTTGGTGGCGATCCATTTTTTTAGCCAGCCTAGCTGGATGGAGTTAATAATATACTGGCTATCGGAATAGACAACGATCTGCAGGTTTTCTTTTTTCAGTGACTCGAGGGCAGTGATCACGGCCAGCAGCTCCATCCGGTTGTTGGTGGTAAGCCGGTAACCTTTTGACAACTCTTTTTCAACTTTCCCCCATTTCAGAATCACGCCGTATCCGCCCGGGCCAGGATTGCCGCGGGCTGCCCCATCTGTGTACACGACCAGTTCTTCTGTCATCAAACTTTGATTTCTCCTTTCAAATACGTGACTGCATAACCCGACATCAGCACACGGTTCTTTTTCAGTTCACAATCCAGGTAGCCTTTGCGGGTAGAGAGCTGGATGGCTGTCAATTTTTTCTTGCCGAGCTTTTCAGCCCAGTAAGGCACCATCATGGTATGGGCCGAACCGGTGACCGGGTCTTCATCGATGCCGGTCTGCGGATAAAAACAACGCGATATAAAATCTGCTTCATCTCCTTTGGCAGTTACCACTACGCCCCTGCCACCCGCTTGTGCGAGGGTTTTAAAATCCGGTTGCAGCGCTTCTACCTCTTGCTGCGTCGGGAGTACCACCATGAAATCGAAGGGCCCTTTGTGCACCACCGGATTTTGAATGTGCAAACCGTCGGCAATAGCGCCAGGAGCAGGTTCCAGCACCTGGCCGGGCGGCGTGGCAGGAAAATCAAGGGTAAGCCGTTTGCCTTTGTGGGAGGTCACTTTTAGTACGCCACTCTTTGAATGAAAGGTGAGCTTATCACCCGGGAAACCCAGGTGTTGAAAAAGTACATGCGCTGAGGCCAGCGTGGCGTGGCCACAAAGATCTACTTCAGCCGTAGGTGTAAACCACCTGATATGATAATCTTTTCCTTCTTTGACCAGGAAAGCTGTTTCACTTAAATTGTTTTCCGCGCCTATTTGCTGCATCAGGGTATCAGGCAGCCATTCGTCGAGTACGCAAACAGCAGCCGGATTGCCGCCAAACACTTTGCTGCTAAAAGCATCTACCTGGTAAATTGAGATCTTCATTTAAAGTGATTATAATGATTGCTTCCAAAAAGCAAATACAAAACCTTGTTACTTTCTTTTTACGCCTATGGTTATGCGCTTTTAAATTTCCAACGCCCATTTAGACCTGGAACACGCCTGTCTTTAGTTCAGCTATCACCGGATTTTGGTTGGCAGCCTTGATGCCTTCCGCGATCAGCCTCCGGGTTTCCAGCGGATCAATGATCCCGTCTACCCACAACCGGGCGGCAGCATAGTACACGCTGGTTTGCTTTTCGTACCGGCTCCGGATTTCTTCCAGCAGGGCTTGCTCATCCTGTGCCGGCACTTCCTTTCCTTTCGCTTTCATGCCGGCCACCTGGATCTGCAACAGGGTTTTAGCAGCCTGATCACCCCCCATTACCGCGATCTTGGCCGTTGGCCAGGCAAAGATGAGCCGGGGATCATATGCCTTGCCGCACATCGCGTAATTGCCTGCGCCGTAGGAGTTGCCGATGATGCAGGTAAACTTGGGCACAACAGAATTGGCCACCGCGTTCACCATCTTGGCGCCGTCTTTGATGATGCCGGCGTGTTCGCTTCTGCTGCCCACCATAAACCCGGTTACGTCCTGCAGAAAAAGCAAGGGGATCCTTTTCTGGTTGCAGTTCAGGATAAAACGGGCGGCCTTGTCGGCACTGTCGTTGTAGATTACGCCACCCATCTGCATTTCACCCCGCTTGTTCTTTACGATCTTGCGCTGGTTGGCTACAATGCCGATGGCCCAGCCTTCCAGCCGCGCATAACCGCACACAATGGTCTTGCCATAGTCTTCCTTGAACTGTTCAAAAGAAGACCTGTCTTTATCATCCGCTGCAGCATCTACCATCCGTTCAATGATCTCCACCATATCGTACGGCTTGGCTGCATCAGCCGGCAGGATGCTGTAAAGCGTGGCCGGATCTTTTGCCGGGGCTCTGGACCCGACCCTGTCGAAACCAGCTGTGGGCCTGGTTCCCAGCTTCGACAGGATGCTTTTGATCTGGTCCATGCATTCCTGCTCGGTCGCAAATTTATAGTCGGCGATGCCGGAAATTTCCGTATGTGTTGTAGCGCCGCCAAGTGTTTCTGCATCTATGTTTTCTCCGATCGCAGCCCTTACCAGGTAAGGGCCCGCCAGGAATACAGAACCATTGCCTTCAACCATCAGGGTTTCATCGCTCATGATCGGCAGGTAAGCGCCACCCGCCACACAGGAACCCATCACAGCAGCGATCTGCGTAATACCCTGGGCACTCATCACGGCGTTGTTCCGGAAAATCCGGCCAAAATGTTCCTTGTCCGGAAAGATCTCATCCTGCATGGGTAAGAACACACCGGCACTGTCGACCAGGTACACAACCGGCAACCGGTTCTCCAGCGCGATCTCCTGCATGCGCAGGTTTTTTTTGCCGGTAATGGGAAACCAGGCCCCGGCCTTCACGGTCTGGTCGTTGGCAACCACCACACATTGCCGGCCGCTCACCCATCCTATACCGGCTACCGTACCGCCCGCCGGACAGCCGCCCTGTTCTTCATACATCTCATAGCCGGCAAAAGCACCGATCTCGACAAAAGGGGTTTCCTTGTCGAGCAGGTATTCCAGGCGCTCGCGGGCCGTGAGCTTGTTTTTTTCGTGTTGCTTTTCGATGGCTTTTTTTCCACCGCCCAACTGGATCTGTTGCAGGCGTGTCTGCATATCAGCCAGCAGCTTTTTGACGGTGCGTTCTGCATTGTTTTCTTCCGGTTCCATTATGCTTGTTTAATTGGTCAGCACAGGGGTTTGGTGTTCACAAAACAAAGTAACAAATGTAGTGGTTGATTGATAAAATATGGATTATATTGTTAACCTTCGTCCTGCATTTAAATACAAAGCTGGATTGATTTTTGTCTAGAGCAATCTTTTTATTTGCATGAAGAGCCGATTTACCTGGATCCTGTTGATCATCCTGGCGATAGCCATCAAATTGTTTTCCTTTTTTCCCGCCCAAGTGGAATCTATTTATGCAACCGGCCTGTTTCCGCAGATTGCCCGGACCTTGCGTTTCTTATTTGGCTGGGTACCTTTCAGCATTGGCGACGTGTTGTATACGGTTGCGGGTTTGTATTGTTTTCAGAAAGCATTTAGGTTTGGCAAACTGCTGGTCAGGAAGCAGCTGAGGCGCAGGGAGTTGGTGCTGATCAGCCAAAAATTAGCGTTTGTCTGTTTGATTGTCTATATCAGCTTCAACCTGCTTTGGGGCTTGAACTACAATCGCGTCCCCATGGCCCGGCAATTGGGTTTATCGGTGTCGCCTTATTCTACCCAAAACCTGCAGGCCGTGGCAAAGGCGCTGGTAGATACGCTGAACTCGTTCGATTCCACCAATGGAGAGCTGCGGCAGGAACTCCAATCAAAAAAGATCCTGTTCCGGGAAGCCCTGCAAACCTATGAGCAGGTCCGGCACAGCTATCCTCTTTTAACTTACCAGACCAGCTCGGTCAAGCCTTCTATTTTCAGCTATGCCGGTAATTACATTGGCTTCAGCGGGTATTACAACCCGTTTACCGGCGAAGCACAGACCAATACCACCGTGCCCAGTTTTGTGCAGCCCTTTACCACCTGTCACGAAATCGGCCACCAGCTTGGCTATGCGAAAGAAAACGAAGCCAATTTTGCCGGCTTTCTTTCCTGCAGGGCATCCAGCAATCCGGCTTTCCGTTATTCGGTTTACTTTGACATGTACTCGTATGTGATCAGTGAAATGCGCAAGCGCGACAGTTTGCAAGCCAACAGCTTTACCAGCCAGCTGCACAACAATGTAAAGAGAGATTATAAAGAGATCAGGGCATTTTTCCAGCGGTATGAAAATCCGTTTGGTTCGGTGGTGTGGCAGCTCTATGCCAATTACCTGCGGGCCAACCAGCAGCCTTCCGGACTGAACAGTTACAATGAAGTGGTGGCCATGCTGGTAGCTTTTTACAAAAAGTACCGCTTTATTTAGCCTAGAATTTGTTTTTCCACATCATGCTTTCTACAGGACGGTTCGGCTGTCCGCTGTACTTTGCATTTTGCTTGTTGTTGTATTTGACCCCGATGGTGCCTTCTACGGGAAAGTAGATAAGTTGTCCCACCGGCATGCCTTCATACACACGCACCGGGAGTTTGCAGGATATTTCCAGGGTCCAGTTGCCGCAAAAGCCTACATCACCTTTTCCCGCTGTAGCGTGTATGTCGATGCCCAGGCGGCCCGTGGAGGATTTACCTTCCAGAAAAGGCACGTGCGCATGGGTTTCGGTGTATTCGCTGGTAACGCCCAGGTAGAGCACGCCAGGCTGCAGCACATAGCCTTCTTCGGGTATTTCGAAATGCTCGATGGTATTGTGCTTGCGCGCGTCGAGCTCCCGGTCGGTATAAACAGCCAAAAATTTTCCCAGGTGCACATCATACGAATTGGTGCCCAGGCTTTCCCGCTGGAACGGCTCAATAATGATCGTACCTTTTTGAATTTCTTCCAGGATGCGGTTATCGGATAAAATCATGGAGAGATATTATTTTTATGGCGCTGATGCTGACTAAAAGTATCTATTTTTCTTTTCGCAAGGAAAGCCATTGCATCCCTTTTAGCCGGGCAATCTAAAATAGAGCGAATCTATAGCTAAAATTGTACAAGTGCCTTTATTTTATCAACAGAATATCAACGAACACACCCGGCTGGCCATCTGGGAAATCAGGGAAGCGGAACCCTTTTTTACCGAAGCCGTTACTGTGCAGCGCACCATATCACATCCGCACAAACGCCTGCAACACCTGGCAGGCCGTTACCTGCTTTCTTACCTGTTTCCCGATTTTCCTTCCTGGCTGATCCGGATCGCCGATACCCGCAAACCTTTTCTGGAAGGCCAGCCTTACCAGTTTTCTATTTCCCATTCAGAAAATTATGCAGCAGCCCTTGTAAGCAAGACCTGCCAGGTTGGGGTGGATATCGAATTGGCCTCCCCTAAAATTGCTCTTATCCGTCGTAAATTTTTGTCGGATGGAGATGCTGCTGCCCTCGGTCTCGATGCGAGTGACACAACGATGAATGAACTGGATCTGACCATTGCCTGGAGTGCCAAGGAAGCGGTTTACAAGTGGTGGGGACTGGGAGAGGTAGATTTTAAAAAAGACATCCGCTTCGATACCCGCATCTCCAACGGACAAACAGGTTATCTCGACTGCACATTTAATAAACCCGCTCCCCAACCCCTGAAGGTGTATTATCATCTTTTCAGCAGCTTGGTACTTGCGTGGGTGATGGAGCCCTGATACGGCAAACTGCGGAAAGGGAATGAGCCAATGCAGGCCTACAAAATAAACCCGGTTGACGGATTGCTTATTATCTTCAATCAACAAATCGTCCGTATGGTTTCTTTCCAAAAACTCTTTCTCTTTTCTTTTTTGCTTGCAGCACTCACGACACAGGCACAGCGCTTTGGCGGCAATCCGCCGTCCGTGAAATGGCGGCAGGTCAACAATCCGGCGGCGAAGGTGATCTTTCCCCGCGGACTGGACTCTGTGGCCATGCAGGTGGCCGGGATTGTACAGCGGTTAAATTTATCTACCCAGCCCTCTATTGGTCCGCTGCATAAACCCGTCAGCATCGTCCTGCACAATGAAACTACGCTGGCAAATGCTTACGTGGCGCTGGGGCCTTTCAGGAGCGAGTTCTATCTCACGCCGGAACAAAACAGCTTTTCCCTGGGCAGCTTGCCCTGGTACGAACAGCTGGCCATTCATGAGTTCCGCCATGTGCAGCAATACAACAATTTCAATGTTGGCTTATCGAAAGTGATGCGCGTTTTGTTTGGGGAAGAAGGACAGGCCCTGGCAAACAGCGCCGCGATACCCGACTGGTTTTTTGAAGGCGATGCCGTGTACAATGAAACCAATGTAAGCTGGCAGGGGCGCGGGCGGCTGCCTGCGTTCTTCAACGATTACCGTTCCCTCTGGCTGGCCGGAAAGGATTATTCCTGGATGAAACTGCGCAACGGCTCTTACCGCGACTTTGTTCCGGATCATTACCACCTGGGTTATATGCTGGCGGCTTACGGAAGGGAAAAATGGGGCAATGATTTCTGGAAAAAAGTGACACACGATGCGGCTGCTTACAAGGGCTTGTTTTACCCGCTGCAGAAAGCGGTAAAAACCCATTCAGGAGAATCTTACCAGCAGTTCAGAAGGGAAGCGTTTGATTATTTCAAGACAGAAACCGGTGCCACAAGCATCGATGAAAGATCCGTTAGCCGTCATTTCCTGGCAGATGAAGAATTTCCTGCTTTTCTCAACGACAGCACGATCGTTTACATGAAAAGCAGTTACCGGCGCATACCGGCCTTCACTGTACGCACCGGCAACAAAGAAACAAAACTGCGCGTACGCGACATCTCCCTCGACAATTATTTTTCTTACCGCAACGGCAAGATCGTGTATGCTTCTTACCGTCCTGACCTGCGCTGGACCTGGAAAGAATACAGCGATCTGCAGATCCTCGACGTGCAAACCGGCCAGGAACGGACGCTCACCAACCACACAAAATATTTTTCACCAGACATCAGTGAAGACGGTACTTTGATCGTTGCGGTGCAGGTAGATCCGGATGGCACCAACCGCCTGCAGCTGCTGGATGCAAACAGCGGGTCGGCAACAAAATCATTCCCTAATCCGGATAATGTATTTTTTACCTATCCAAAATTCTGGTCTTCCGGCCGCATCATTTCTGCGGTGCGCAATCCGGCGGGTGAAATGTCGCTGGCGCTTACAGATGCAGCTGCAGGTACCACCCGCTATCTGCTGCCCTTTACGCGCAACGTGATCGGCTTTCCATTCGTACAGCATGATACGGTTTACTTCTCTGCCTCCCAAGCAAAACTGGATCGCCTGTTTGCGTATGATCTGCAGCAAAAAAAGCTTTTTCAACTGCAACATCCCCTGCTGGAAAGTGTAACCGGCAAATACGCTCCTTCTGCAAACAGAAACAGGGTGCTCTGGAGTGATTTTACCGCCAGCGGATATCGTATACAACAAGCAGGGAAGGGGGAGATGGATTGGAAAGAAATCTCCCTCTCCCAACTGGGCGGCACCCTATCTGATTTCGGGATTGCCTCTGTAAATAAAAACCCGCTTGGAAACCAGCAGGAGGCAGACAAGCTGAGTGTCAGCAAATACAGCAAATCATACCGGCTATTTAATTTTCACAGTTTAGAACCGTTGGCAGATGATCCTGTTTACTCGTTCTCCCTGGTGGGAGAGAATGTGTTGAACACGCTGCAGTCGGAGCTATTTTTTAATTACAACCGGAACGAACAGTACAAGCAGCTAGGTTTTAATGCCGTGTATGGTGGCTGGTTTCCCTATGTTTCCGGCGGCATCACACAAACATTTGATAGAAGGGCCCTGTATCACGGGCGGCGCATTTACTGGAATGAATCTGAGCTGAGCGGCGGGCTCAATCTCCCGCTCAACCTGAGCAAGGGAAAAAACAGTACCAGCCTGAACATAGGATCCAACTATGTTTTTAACCGGCCGCAGTTCCGGGGGATGTACAAAGATTCACTGGGCAACCGGTCGTATGGCTATGTAAGCAGCTTCCTGGTTTTTACCAACCAGGTCCAAAGGGCGCGGCAGCAGATCTATCCCCGCTTTGCCCAATCGCTCACGCTGAGTTTGCGCAATGCCGTATCGAAGTATACAGCCAACCAGTTTCTTGCCTCGGCCTATCTTTATCTGCCCGGTGCATTCATCAACCACAATCTGGTCCTCAACGCAGCCTTCCAGCAGCGCGACACCCTGCAGCAACGCATCTTCTCCAACGGCCTGCCTTTCTCCCGGGGCTACACGGCGGAGAACCTGCGACGCATGTACAAATGGAGCGCCAATTACCATTTCCCCCTGTTCTATCCCGACTGGGGTTTCGCCAACATCGTATACTTCCTGCGCGTACGCGCCAACCTTTTCTACGACCAAACCTACCTCCGCGATTTCTACCGCACCCGTCAGCCCTTCAAAGCCAGTCTGCGCTCCGCCGGCACAGAAGTCTTCTTCGACACCCGCTGGTGGAACCAGCTCCCCGTTAATTTCGGCTTCCGGTACAGCTATCTGCTTGACCGCGATTTGTTTGGCGGTGCGGGGAGGAACAGGTATGAGGTGGTGCTGCCAGTGAATTTGTTGGGGAGATAAGACTCCGTCTTCTTTTTGCCTTGATGCAAAAAGAAGCAAAAAAATCAAGGCTGTTTGAAAGGGGCTAAAATTTACTGCACTGCGCTACAACGAACAAGCTAGATCTGGAGGGTAGTTCTT
>JADCRZ010000061.1 GCA_015069695.1 Williamsia sp. | reverse complement strand
CTGCGCCCTTACAGGATGACAAAAACAAAAAATGATGATCAAGCCACAAACAAAAAAAGCTGTCTGCTACACCCAAAAAATCCTGTAATCCGTGGATCCGTGTCATCCTGGTTCAAGACAAAAAAAGCCCTGGGCAAGAAGCTGATTGAAACACGAACGCAACCAATCCCCTCCATCCCCCAAATCCTGTAAATCAAGGTTCAGACAAGTCACTTCACAACCTTATTCAACACAGGCTTTTCTACGGAATGAAGCTGGTTCTGCCCGGGTTTGAGGAGTTCCAGGACCTGGATTTCATTGGTTCCCTTCTTCAGCCATTCTACCGGTACATAGAGGGTTTGTTGCGGGCCGATGCTCCAGTATCTTCCCAGGTTATGGCCGTTGATCCAGACAACGCCTTTGCCCCAATCGCTCATGTCGAGGTAGGTGTCGCCGGTTGTATTCAATGTAAAAGTTCCGCGCTTTAGCTGGGGTGTTTCTGTTGCATGGGGTTCGACAACAGCCAGGCGCTTGGGCGCTGCCTGATCAAAAGGCAGCGGGTACATCTGCCAGCCTTTTAATTCTTTTCCGGCCAAGAGCACCTTCTCTGTAATGCCTTTTTTGTTTTGAAGAAGATAGGGTCCGAAGTTGATGCGGCCCAGGTTTTCTACCAGGACGTCCAGTGTAGCTTTCCCTTCCGGCACTTGCAATTCCAGGCTATCCTGTGCAAGCCGCCTGTCGAGTACGCCGGCCCTTTTGCCGTTCAGGAATACGATCCCGTAATCGCGCAGGTCTTTTATTTTGAGCAGGCCGGAAGTAGCTTGCTGAAGCGTTGTGCGGTACAGTACCCATCCGTATGCCTGGTTCAGGTCTTCAAATGTCAGGGGTGTAGGATTTGATTTAGGCGCGGGCAGCATGCTGAAAAGGGCTTCACTGCTGGTGAGCCGGATGTCCGGAATGGCGATCACCGGCTTGGCGGCGGGTACCGGCGGCAGGGTTTGTCCGGCGGGCAGGTGCTTTTCAATTACACTGCGGAAGGCCAGGAACTTGGGAGTAACATTGCCAGCCTCGTCTAACGGAGCATCATAATCATAGCTGCTGATCTGCGGCTCGTACGGTGTGTTGCCTTTGTAATTGGCGCCATTCATAAAACCCCGGGTGGTGCCGCCATGGAACATGTACATGTTGATGGAGATGCCATTGGCCAGCACAGAATCCAGGGCCGGCGTGTATTTTTCCGCCGGCACCGTATGGTGCGGCGTACCCCACCAGTCGAACCAGGCCGGGTACCATTCTGCAATAAAGAAAGGCCCCTTGCCTTCGTGGTTATCACGGATCAGTCTTTTTACCTGGCGTGGCCTGTCCAATCCGTTTACGGCGGGGAGCAGTCCGGGCAGGTGGCCTTTTACCAGATCGCCCGCGGGGTCGCAGGTGTAGAGCAAGCCGTCGAAACCGGCTTCTACAAACATGCGGCGGTTTTGCTCCAGGTAATCCTTGTCGCTGCCGTAAGAGCCGTATTCGTTTTCGATCTGCACCATCAGGATGTTGCCACCGTGGTTGACCTGGTAAGGCGCCAGCTGCTTGCCGATCTCGTTGATGTATTTGCGGTATTCGTCCAGGTACTGCTTTTCCATGCTGCGCACCTGCAGGCCCTTTTCGTTTTGCAGCCAGTACGGGTAACCGCCAAACTCCCATTCCGCACATACATAGGGACTGGGCCGCAGGATCATCCACAGGCCTTCCTCCTGCGCAATCTTTACAAATTCTACAATGTCGTTGCTACCGGCAAAATCAAATTTTCCTTTCTGCGGCTCATGAAGGTTCCAGAAAATATAGGTGCCGATGGTATTCAGTCCCATGGCTTTGGCCATTTTCATCCGGGCGCGCCAGGCTTCGCGCGGGATGCGCGGATAGTGCATTTCGCCGGAGATCAGCTGGTAGGGTTTGCCGTCGAGCAAAAAGCTGGAATCGCCCAACGCGAATGTGTGCTTTTGTGCGGCAGCATGAAAGTTAATAGCTGCCAGTGCGGCGATAAACAGGGCATGGAGTTTCTTCATATAAGACATGCTTTACAGAGATCAATGCGGGCCTTTCAGGTCAGCATAGCTGGAAGTGTATGGAAAAGGGTGCAAAATTTACACCCTTTTCTTTAAAATTAATTTTCTTCATGAGAAGCGAGAGACAGAGCCTTTGTTACCAGCCCGGGTTTTGTACCATGGCCGGCATTTTCCGGATCTCTACATCCTGGATGGGCAGCAGGTACATTTCCGGGCGGAAGGTATGCAGGCTGGTTGTAGTTCCTACCGCATACCGGAACGTTAAACCGGTACCGGCAGCCAGGTCGCCCGTAGTACCGACCCGGGTAATGGTAACGATGCTGTTGTATCCGGTCGGACCGCCGTTGTACAGGGTCATGGCGATTTTCCAGCGGCGGATATCGTTCCAGCGGTGGTCTTCAAAAGCCAGCTCGATCCTTCTTTCATTCTGGATAAAGGTGCGCATCTCGGCCTGCGTCATGTTGGCTTTCATCCCATACAAACCATCTCCGCCTGCATCGATGCCGGCGCGGCGGCGCAGCTCTACCAGCTTGGGATAAGCCAGGGCAGGCTGGCCGGTTTCGTTGATGGCCTCTGCATAGTTCAATAAAATTTCAGCATAGCGCATCAGGGGCCATTCGTGGTCTACGCTTGATCCGGCGCTGGCCGTAATGGTGCTGTCGCACATCTTGCGGCTCCAGTAGCCGGTAGGCGTGGAAGCAAACAAGTAGGTGGTGGTAGATGAGCCGCCGTTGTAATTGTAGATCGGTATCTGTGTCAGGGTATTGCTGGCATACCTGGCCCCGTTGTAAATAATGGTGTAATTAAAACGGGGATCTCTATTGGTATACGGCCTGGTGGAATCATACCCGGAAGCAGGGTCCGTAATCGCTTTTCCGTTTTTCATCGGGAAAGCGACAGCCAGGTTGTGCGTAGGGCGCGTATAGTTTGAACCCAGGCCTGTTGGAAGATAATAGTTCTCGAAATCTTTGTTGACCGGCCGGTAAACGGCAAAAATAAATTCCGGGTTGATCCGGGTATTAAATGTTCTGTAAAAGCCCAGTCCCGGCTTGGTATCATCCACCAACAGCGAAAAGTAGCCTGCGCTAATGACCGCCTGCGCCGCATCGGCAGCCGCTTGCCAGCGGGCCGCACTGAAAGTGGGATAGCTGGCCGCCGCGATCTGTGCCGCTGTTGCATTGTTGGTATTGGCGCCTCCGTTGAACAGGGGACTGGCAGCATACAGGAGCAGTCTTGATTTCAGTCCCATGCAGGTGCCCTTGGTTACCCGGCCGTAGTCGATCGCATCGTAAGCACCCGGTGCAGGAAGCAGGGCCATGGCTTCGTCCAGCTCGGTAGAAAGATAAGTAACCAGCTCGGCAAAGGGTTGCCGGGGCATGTTGATGATGTCATCGATGCCATATACATTGTCCTGTACATTGGGTACGCCCCCGTAGCAGATCAGCAGCTGCAGATAGTACCAGGCCCGCAGGCACCGGGCTTCTCCGCGCATCCGGCTTTTTATAGAAGCCGACAAGGGCGCTACCGGCAAATTCTTCATCAGCAGGTTACAGCGGCGGATATTGGTATAAGGGATATTCCAGGCATCGGCCAGGGTCGGACTGGTCGTGCCATAGTTGGTGGGAGATACCGTACCGTTGTACAGGATTACATCGGGGCGGTAGGTAGCGCTCAGCGAGTATTCTCCGTCGTCTGTTGAGTGCTCGGTGTTACCATGCGTATCCCAGCGGCCCTTGTTAAAGGTGAACCCGATCTGGTTGTAGACACCGTTCAGGAACTGGATGGTGAGCAGACTGTCCTTGAAAACCAGGGTCTCGTTAAGGGCCGTGGTCTTGTTTTCCAGAAAGCCTGATTTGGTACAGGAGGCAAGTACAGCACAGATACCTGCTGCGACCAGGAACTTTTTTAGATAGCTTCTATGCGGATACATGATAGAATCTGATTGGTTTAATAGAGCGTTTCTTTTTTGCATGGCTTAAAAATTAGCACTTACGCCAAAGTTGATGATCCGTTGGGGCGGGTATACGGTCCGGTTGGTTCCCAGCGTCACTTCAGGGTCAAGCTGGTACAGTTTGCCGAGCTTGGTCCAGGTAAGCAGGTTGTAACCGTTGGTATACACGCGGATGTCTTTCATCCGCATGGATTTTACCCAGCCGCCGGGCAGCGAGTAACCCAACTCCGCTGTTTTCAGGCGGATATAATCACCCCGTATCTGCCAGAACGTAGATGGGTTGGCAGCGGGGTCGCTGATGCCGGGTGAGGTGATCGTCAACCGCGGGTAGCGGGCTGCATTGCCCAGCTCAGGCGTCCAGGCATACTGGTGCACTTCGGTGAGGTTGGAGCTGAAAGCCCGGATAGCTTCAGAAGCTGCACTCACATTGAAGTTCATGGCTCCCTGGAAGAACACGCCCACGTTGAAATTTTTATACCTGAACGTCAATTGCAAGCCGCCGGTTGTGTTGGGTACGTTCGGGTATCCCTGCACGGCCTGGTCGTAGCCGTCGATGATGCCATCTCCATTCAGGTCAGCATACCGCAGGTCGCCTGCTTTAACGGTCTGGCCAGGCTTGGCCACTTTCTGGTCTGAGAGGGATGCCGTATCATAAAACCCGATCCAGGTAAACACCCTTTGTGTTCCAATCGAATGGCCGGTGAAAGACTGGTAACCATATTTATAGCTGGGCTCATCCTGGAACACGATCTTGTTCTTCGCATAAGAATAAGAGGCTTTGATGGAATAGCTGATGTCTTTGCGGATGTTCTCAGCCCAGTTCAATTCTATCTCAATACCTCTATTGTTTACCTTGCCCAGGTTCACCGCCGGCAGGGTTTGTCCGAACACGGCAGATACAGAACTGCTCCGGTTGGTCAGGATGTCAAAGCGGTTGTTGTTGAAATAATCTGCCACAAAAGAAAGCTTGCTTTTGAACAGGGAACCTTCGATGGCCAGGTCTAATTTCTTTTCTTTTTCCCAGCCTACTTTCTGGTTGCCCAACTGGCCTTCATACACGGCGCTGCCGCTGTTGGCATTGGGACTGCCAAAGTAAACGGCACCCCCGCTTTGCGAGTAAGACTGTATGTACAGATAGCTGAAATTGCTTCCGATCTTGTCATTCCCTACCAATCCGTAAGAACCTCTCAGCTTCAGCCGGTTCACGAAGGAGACATTGTCTTTAAAAAAAGGCTCCTCGGAAATATTCCAGCCGGCAGAAGCAGCGGGGAACAATCCATAGCGGTTGTTGACAGAGAACCGGTCAGAACCGTTGCGGGCGGTATTAAATTCCACCAGGTATTTCTGGCGGAAATCGTAGCCGATACGGCCGGTGAAGCCCAACAGGTTGTTGGGGATGAACCGGTAGGTAGCATCCGAGTTGTAGCGGGTAACAGAGTTCTGGTTGTACAGCAACAGGCCGTAAACATGGTGCCGGTTGTTAAAGGTGCGGTCGTAATTGATAAAGCCCTGTACCTGTATGCTCCTGTAAGTGGCTCCGTTTGAAGAACCCCTGATCAGGCGGCGCACGCGGAACACATTGGCGCTCCGCGGCACATAGGGATTGGCAAAGCGGGGATCATAGATAAAGGAAGGAAAATCCCCGCCGCTCATAGACACCGTATTGTTCTGGCCGGTGGTCGGGTCACCGTAGCTGGTCGCGTACGAGAGGGTACCTTTTACGGAAAGTCCTTTCGTGATAAAGTCCAGCTTCTGGTTCAGGGTTCCTACCAGGTTCATGTTGTTTTCAAAAGTGCGGGTATAGCCCAGGTAAGTAAGCCGGCCGATGATGTTGTTGGCATCATACGAGGTTCCTCCGATGGGGTTATTGGTTTCCCAATAGCTGTAACCCAGGGTACCATTGGGATTGTAGAGGGGATAAGCAAAAGGAGACAGCGTCAGGAAGCTGCCATAGTCGTAGAACAGGTCGTTGTAACCAAACGGACTGCCTACCTGCGGCACATTGATCTGGCTGATGTTCCCGTACAGGTCCAGGCGCAGATCCGTGGTGCTGGTTGCTTTGATATCCAGGTTGCTGCGGTAGTTGTACCGCTGGTTGTAATAGCCGTTGTTGATGCCCACCTTGCTGCCGTAGTTTTTCAGCATCCCGTTCTGGTACAGGTAGCCGGCAGAAATAAAGTATTTGACCCGGTCTGTACCACCGCTGATGTCGAAATTGCCGCGGTACTGCTGGCTGAAGTCTTTGAACAGGACATCCCGCCAGTTTACATCCGGATGGGTGTACGGATTCAAGCCCAGGCGGAAAGTATCCAGATCAGCTTGCTTGAAATACCGGGAAGCAGGCGCTACGCCATCGTTGGCCTGCGCCTTGTCGTACAGTACGGCCGTTTCATACGCATTGAGGTAATGCGGAATGATGGTGGGCTGTTGGATGCTGGTTTCACCGCGGAAAGAGATCTGGGGCGGACCGTTCTTACCACGGCGGGTCGTTACGATCAGAACACCATTGGCGCCACGTACACCATACACAGCGGTGGTGGAAGCGTCTTTTAAAATGCTCAGCGTTTCAATTTCGTTGGGGTCTATGCGGGCAAACTGCTCGTAGGTAAATTCAATATCGTCTACAATGATGAGCGGGGTATTGCTGCCGCTGTTGTACGAGCTTTGGCCCCTGATAAAAAAGTTAGCTGCATCTGCACCGGGACGGCCGGACGTTTGCTGCGAGAAAAAGCCCGGCAAACGGCCCGCCAGCGTATTCTGCACACTGGCAGACGGATTTTCCCTTAAGGTAGCGCCTGACACACTGCTCACCGAACCGGTATTGGTCAGGGCCTTTTTGCGGCCATACCCAATTACCACCACTTCTTCAGCAGCTTCCACCCTGGCCGCTACCATGCGTACGATGATATCCCCGTTGCGTACGGGAACTTCCTGCTGTACATAGCCTACGGAAGAAACCTGGATCCGGTTGGCAGCACTGCGCACCAGCAGACTAAACCTGCCGGCTGCGTCAGTAGAGGTGGCGTTTTTGGTCCCTGCCTCTGTTACCGTAGCCCCGATCACCGCATCACCGATGCTATCGGTCACAAGGCCGCTGATCCTTTTTGTTTGGGCCTGCGCGCTCACGATACCCAGTATTTGCAGCAACAGCAGGCAGTGTAATATTCTTTTCATAATGCGTTTTTTTGCTTGAATCGTTTCAGATAGATTACCAGCCTTCGTTTTGAATGAGTTTTGGGTTCTTGGTAATTTCATCATAAGGCAGCGGCATATGGTACATCCTGTTGGCCCATGCAGTGGTAGCAACAGGTACGGTTTGGTAAGCAGTGGCCGTGCCGCTGGTGGTGATCTTTATGCCGGTCAGTGTAGCATTGTCCAACACCTGCGGCGCAATTTTCCAGCGGCGGATGTCCCAGAAACGATGCTCTTCAAAAGCCAGTTCGATGCGGCGTTCGTTTTGGATCAGCGCGCGCATTTCTGTTTGCGTAATGCCGGCCCTGATGCCATAACGGTTGTTGGTGCCTGCGGTAATACCAGCCCTGGAACGCAGCCGGTTGATCTGTGTAACAGCCTGCTCTGTCTGGCCGGTTTCATTCAACGCCTCAGCCCAGTTCAGCACGATCTCGGTATAGCGGAAATAAGGAAAATTGTGGCTTTGGCTGGAGAAAGAAGTTCCGGTGGAAAAAGCACCCAGAAACTTGCGCAGGTAATAGCCGGTCCGGGTCTGCACCGGCGCGATCGACGGATTGTTTGGTTTGTCTGCACCACCTTCATTGAGCTGTACGGCCCGGTTCAGCCATTGCAGGCCATGGTAAAAAACCGTGGCAGCCAGGCGGGGATCCCTGTTTGCATAAGGGTTGGTTGAATCGTATCCGGTTGTATTGCTGGTGCTTCTTACATCTTCCGTAATAGTTCCACCCTTGCTGGTTGGAAAGGCATTGACAAAATTCTGGGTCGGACTGGTAAGCCCGAAACTTCTTGTATTGGAGACCACATACCCGACAGGTGATTGCGAGTATTCCAGGGATGTACTGTTGGGTACCTGTTTTGAAAAGATGATGTCGGTGTTCATCTTATTGATAAATACGGATGCCAATGTGGTAGCCGTTCCGCCTGTTACCAGCGCGTAGTAAGGAAGCGCATTGAACTCTGTGCAGGCATCCACTACTTTCTGCCAGCGGCTCGCATCGTAGGTGGGATAGCCTGTCAGTTCCTTTTTCACGGGATCGCTTTCCACGCCGCCGCCATTGAACAGGGGACTGGCCGCATACAGCAGCACCCGGCATTTGAGGGCTACGGCTGCGCCGCGGGGCACGCGCCCGAAATCGCTGGAGGAAAGGGTTTCCGTGCGCAGGCTGTCTTTTACGGCATTGCATTCACTTACGATGTAATCAACTGTTTGGGCAAAACTGGCCCGGGGCAGCTGGATGTTGTCGTTGAGGCCCAGCAGGGTATCACCCAGCAGGGGCACGCCGCCATAGCGCTTCAGCAGTTCCCAGTAAAAATAAGCCCTTAACCAGCGGGCTTCTGCTTTCCAGTAGCGTTTGGTAGTCGCTACAATCGGTACCCGGTCTATATTTTTCAGAAAAATGGTTGACCGGCGGATGCCATAGTAGCTGCTGGCCCAGTAAGCATCAGGATTGTTTGTTACACTGAGGGTGCCTTTGTAGTACTGCGTAACCAATGAATTGAGCTTGGTGGGCACGGCTTCACCGGCCCCGTCATCCAAAAAATCACCATCGATCCGGTCGAACCCGTTGGGCAGGTAGGTGTAAATATTGTTGAGGTCGTAACCCGCCACAATACCGTTCTGGTCCAGGGAATCAAAGGTAAGAGCGGAAGTAAACCAGTCCTTTGGTTCGGTCTCGTACTTGCTGCACGATAGCCAGGTCATCGACAACAGAACCAAGGCTGATAGCAAAGACAAAAAAGAAATCTTTTTCATATAGGAGCCTTCTTAGAATTTAACGTTAACGCCAAAATTGTACAGCCGCTGAATCGGGTATCCACCAAAGTTGGCCTCGGGATCCCTGCCATCGAGGTTGTCCGATGTATGCGTAAGCAGGTTGTAGCCGTTGGCAAATATGCGGACGGTTTGCAGCTTGATCTTACCGATCAGCGACGCAGGCAGGCTATAGCCGATCTCTGCATTCTTCAGGCGGAAATAGTCGCCTGATTTTACCCAGTAAGAAGATAGCGCGTAGTTGTTTGTATTTGTGCCATAGCTCAGCCGCGGATACGTGGCGGTAGCGGCAGTGGCAGGCGTCCAGCGGTTGAGTGCGGTGCTGTAAGCCTGTCCGATTCCGTAACTCTGGTAAGAGAGATAGAGGTCGCTGCCCACATAAATATCCCGGTTTTTCACGCCCTGGAGCAGGGCACTTATATCGAACCCTTTGAAGCTGAAACCGGCTGAAAGGCCATAGTACAACAAGGGTTTGGTAGTTGTGATGGTGGTCTGGTCCTTGTAATCAATTACGCCGTCCCCGTTCAGGTCTTTGAACCTGACATCGCCCGGCTGTGCCTTGTACCCCAGTGTGGTAGCAGCGCCGTTGATGTCGGCCTGCGACCGGAACAAGCCTGTTGCCTGGTAGCCGAATAAAACGCCCACCGGCTGACCGGTCCGCAGGTTGTAGCTGTAAGGGCGGGCCACTTCGCTGATGTAAAGCACCTTGCTGCCCAGGGTAGACCCGTTTGCCGAAACAAAGTACTGGAATTTACCCTTTGTCTGCTGCCAGCCCAGCTCGCCTTCCCAGCCTGTGTAGCGGTTGCGGCCGATGTTTTCATTCGGGTAATCGTTTCCGATGGTCGTGCTGCTGGTACCGCGCTGCATAACCAGGTCATAATATTTGTTGCGGAAATGCTCGATCGAAAAGCGCAGGTGATTGCCGAGCACTGCACCATTGAGGCCCAGGTTCAGCTTGGTTGCCTTTTCCCAGGTAATGCTTCCGTTGGGCAGGGTACCCTCGGTAATAGTGGTAACGCCGCTGGCGCCGGTGCCGAAATAAGCGGTGGGTCCGTCAAAGAAGCGGGGATAATATACAAAATAGCCGGGGTTGTCGTAACCGGTCTTTCCGATTGACCCGAACAATTTCAGGCGGCTCAGCCAGGTCTGGCTTTTCAGGAAAGATTCCTGCTCCAGGTTCCAGCCCAGTCCAAAAGAAGGGAAAAGGCCCAGCTTGGTATGGTTTCCACCAGGATAGCGGTTAGAACCATTCAGTCCCCATGCTACTTCAGCAATGTATCTTCCGCCGTAGTTATAGGACACGCGGCCGGAAGTTCCTACAATGGTATAGGGAAGCAGTTCGGAAAATGAACCACTGGGCGAGTTGTCCCTGTTGGCAATTACCAGGGCATTGATGCCATGCACCTTGTTGAAGGTTCTATCGTACCCGATGCTGAATTCTTCATAATCGCTGCGGCCCTGGTAGTCGAGGCCGTTGTTGTTTACCTGGGTGCCGTTGGTTCCAAACTGGGTGTAAGCGCCCCCGGTACCTTGCTGGAACACGGCGTATGATTTATCCCGGTAAACCGTTTCCGACAGGGTAGAATAGTAGCTGGCGCGGGCCTGGATCCACAAACCGGGTGTTACTTCATCAAGCGTCCGCTTCAGGTAAAGATTCACCAGGATGTCGCGCTTGTAGTTCTGCCTGTATCCCGAACTGATGGTTTGCGCCAGCACGTTGTTCTGAAACACCTGGTTGCCCCCGAAAGATCCGTTGGCATTCAGGATCGGATAAGCATTGGCAGGCGTGGTTAAAATGCTGTTGAAAATACTGTTGGTGGTAGCACCGGGTTCATTGCCATTTAAGATGCGACCCAGCAGGTAAATGCCACCGGTTAATTTGCTGGTGATGCTTACGTCTACATTGGACCGGATCACATAGCTTTTGAAATTATTGTTGGTATTGTACGCATTGCTGTCGGCCGTTTTCAAAATGCCGGACTGGTTTAAGTGTTCCAATGACACAAAATACCGGGCGAACCGGTTGCCGCCTGTTGTGCTCAGGGTATAGCGGTTCAGCATGGATGTTTTATTGGTAACGGCATCCAGGAAATTTACATCCGGGTAGTTGTACGGATCGCTGTGCGTGCGGTAGGCTTCCAGCGCTGTACTGCTGTAGTACAATCCTGAATTGGCGCTGTCGATCCCTTCGTTGCGGAGAGACTCGTTGCGGAGGCGGGCATAATCGTAGGCATTCAGTGTTTTGGGAAAACCCAGCGCCTGCTGCACAGCTGTTTGAGCCGTAAAGGAGATCTGCTGCTTTCCTTCCTTGCCCTTTTTGGTGGTCACAATGATGGCACCCGGCGAACCCCGGACACCCAGCGTGGCTGTTCCCAGGGCATCTTTCTGAACGGTAATAGATTCAATTTCTTCCAGGTCAAAAGTGGTCAGGTTGGCGACAACACCATCTACAATAATATTGGGGGTTTGTCCGCGCAGGCTCAACAAAGCGCCGTCGTTACCCGGCAAACCAAATGGCTGCAGCGCATACAAACCGGTCAGCCTTCCGGCCAAGGCATTGCGGAACGATACAACCGGCGATTTCAGGATGTCTGCCGAATACACCGCATCGGAGGACGATACACTCAACTGGGCAGGTATCGATTGATACGGGCGCCGGACCGGCTGGATCAGCTCTACTTCAGCCCCTTCCTGTGCCAAAACAACAGCAGGCTCCGGCGATGCCGGAATAATATAATATAAGGAGGTAAAACCGGCCGCACTGATCTGCAGGCTATCGCCGGTAGCGGCCTGGATGGAAAAAGATCCATCAGCCCCGGACCGGGTAGAAAGAACACGGTTCACATTCCGGATAGTAGCCCCGGCTACCGGCCGGTTCTGGGGAGAGATCAATTTTGATTCATAATTCCGGAGGCTTTGGGAAAAAGCCCGGGAACCCAGACAAGCGGACAAGAGAATAAACAAAGACAGGGAAAGAAAAAAAGGCAAAAATTTTTGCGGCTTTTCGGACGGCAAGATCAGGTTCATAAACGGTAAAACTTTGCTCTATAAAAAGGTTTTAAGAAATAAGATGAAAGAATCCTTCCATGTTTCTGCAACACCTCAACAGCTGTTTACACAGGGAGAGTTGCAAGATACACGTGTTTATACCCCGTTTCAAAGGGGGGTATTCTCATAATTGAGGGGGTAAATCGGTAAAATGCTGCATACATATAATGAAATAAGTGTATACAAACAAGGGTGGACACCAGGAAGCTCTTAGCAGGATATTTTACTGATTAGCCGGTCGGGTAATTCTTGAACGCTTCCTTATTTACCCGGTAAGAAGAACCAAATGCTTTGCGGTATTTTTTGATGTATTCGGAGGGGTTCATGCCGAACAGTTTGTTGAACTGCTCCCGGAAGTACTTGCTGTCTTTAATGCCTACCTCAAAAGCGGCTTCATTTACGTTTTTATTGGTATTGATCATCAGCTCGGCCGCTTTTCGCAGCCGGATAAAGCGGATAAAAGCATTGACCGACTGTCCGGAAATAGACTTTACCCTCTTATACAGGTTCGAATGGCTCATGCCGATCTCCCGGGCCAGGTTTTTAATGCCAAACTGCTCATTGTCCAGGTGGGCCTCTACAATGGCGATGCATTTCTCTAAAAACTCCTTGTATTCTGCTGATATTTTCTGCGTGTTCTGCTGCAGGGTGATCTCATTGTAGAAATAATGCTGAAGGGAAGTCCTGTTTTTCAGCAGATTGGCTACCCTGGCCACCAGCAGATCTTTTTCAAAGGGCTTGGTGATATAATCGTCTGCCCCGCATTCCAGTCCCTGCAGCTGCATGTCGGAAGCAGAAAGGGCCGTGAGCAGGATCACCGGAATATGGCTCAGGGAAGGATCCTGTTTGACAGCCCGGCACAGCTCGATACCTGACCCATTGGGCATCATTACATCACTGATAATAATGTCCGGCAGTTGCTCGTGCGCCAGCTCCAGGCCTTTCTGCCCATTCTCCCCCTCGTACACGGAATAGTTTTCGCTGAAAATGCTTTTTACATACAGCCTGATCTCAGGATTGTCTTCCACCACCAGCACAGTGGCCTTTCCGCTTACCAGTTCGTCCGGTTCTCCCCTTTTTGAAAGGGACACAACAGGGTTTTCCGGAACAGTTGACGGCAAAACCTCCTGCTCAGCAACGGGTTCCGGCTCTATGAAATCAGTGGCTCTTTCTTCGGGGTAGATAACCTGGTCACCCAAATGCGCCTTGCCTTTGGGCATGCTTACAAAGAAAGTGGTTCCCTTGCCCGGTTCGCTTTGGTACCGGATCGTGCCTGCATGCCTGTCAACAAAATGTTTTACCAGGTAGAGGCCGATGCCGAACCCCGGCGGGGACGACCGGTTTTCAGAGACCCGGTAAAACCGCTCAAACAATCTATCCCCTACCCCGGCCGGTATACCCGGACCGTTGTCAGCAATCTTGATCTCGACCTTCGCGTCCCTTTCTTCCACACCAAATACAACCTGCCCTCCCGCCTGCGTAAACTTCATGGCATTCGACAGGAGGTTGAACAATACGATCTCTATCTTTTCCCTGTCGGCATATAGCTCCAGGTCTTTATTCGTGCAGCTAAACTGGTAATCGATTTGTTTGCTTGCTGCCAGTTTTACAAAACTTTCATATACATCGCGGCAAAGAAGGGAAACATCCAGCCGGCTGATTTTCAGCTGATCCTTGCCGGTCCCAACCTTTTGAAACTGCAGGAGCTGGTCTACCAGCTTGAGCAGGCGGCTGGCGTTGCGGTAAACCAGGTTCAGGGCACCCGGGTCCGGCTTTTTATCTGCCTGCTGCAGCATGTCTTTGAGCGGATTGATGATCAGGGTGATGGGCGTGCGGAATTCATGGGAGATGTCTGTGAAGAAGGCAAGCTTTTTTTCGTTGAGCTCTTTTTCTTTTTCCGCGGTCAGCCGCGCCAGCCTGATCTCGTAGTACAGCTTGGTTTGCTGGGTGCGGTAGCGCAGATAAAGGGAGATCAGGGTTCCTGCTGCAAAGAGGTAAAACACATACGCCCATCCCGTCCGGTACCAGGGAGGCAATACGGTTATGCTGACCGTGGTTTCTTTCCAGGCACCGCGCGGATTGGTTGCTTTTATGTGCAGCAGGTAGTTTCCCTCCTTCAGATAGGTATAACTGGCCGTCCGGCCACCCTGGGCTGAGTTCCAGCCCTTGTCCCAGTGCTCCAGGTAATAGGCGTAAGAAATTTTGTCGGGGGTAGAATACTCCAGCGCGGCCCAGTCAAAGGAAAGCACGGCTTCGTTGTAGGGTATCTTCAGGGTTTCTATCTGGTCGCTGCTCACCTGGGTAACGTAGGGATCGTCCGGACTCACAGCTTTGTTGTTGATCCGGAGCCCGGTGATATAAACAGCCGGCGCTTTTTCAACCGGGCGCAGACTGTCCGGATAAAACAGGGTAAAGCCTTTTATGCCGCCGAATACCAGTTCGCCGCTCTGCAGGCGGGCAGCAGCATTGTACAGAAATTGGTTGCTTTGCAGTCCGTCGCTCTGGTAAAAATTTTTAAACCCTTTGCCCGGCGTGTATTGCGAAAGCCCGTTGAACGTGCTCAACCACAAAATGCCCTTCCCTTCTTCCTCAATGTTCAACACCGAATTGTTACACAATCCATCCCTATCCGAGTACCGGGCCGCTATTTGCCCCTTCTGCCTGTTAAAAAGGACCAGTCCGCCTCCTTCTGTGCCAAGCCAGAAATTGCCCTGGCTGTCTTCTTTGATGGCACGGACAGGTTTGCCGATCTCGTAGAACTGATGGCGGCCCTGCAGGGGGTCGATCTTTATCAGCTGGTATGAGTTACCGGCCCACAGCGTACCATGGCTGTCTTCTGTAAAGGCGATCAGGTCGGTCAGTACCTGGTCAAACACCTCAAACCTGTTTGCTGAGCGGTTAAAAAAATACAGTCTGCCGCGGCTAAAGGTTGTTGCCCACAACTTTTTGCGGCTGTCTTCATACAAGAGCCAGCCATTTTTGTTTTCTTCTCCGGTTACCCCATTTATGCAGGGGTAGTGATCAAAAGAAGCGGTGGCAGGATTGTACCTGTTTATACCGCCGCCAAAGGTGGAAACCCAGAACTTTTTTTCATGATCTTCCAGGATGCTTGTCACCAGGTTGTTGCTCAGGGAATGGCTGTTGCCTCCTTCATGCACAAAATTGCGAAAAAGGTTTTGCGTCCTGTTCCAGATGCTAAGGCCACCTCCGTCCGTCCCGATCCAAAGGTTTTTGTCGCTGTCCTCCCAAAAGCAGGAGGCAAAATTATTGACCAGGCTGTTCCGGTTCAGCGGATCATAGGCAATGGTTTGAAACCCGCTCCTGCGCGGGTTGATGATATTGATGCCTCCTTTCAAGGTACCGATCCATTTGCGGTCTTCGCCATCGTGGTAGATGGCGAAAACTGATTCGCTGGTGAGCGCCTGGCTGCCCTGGCCGGGCAAGATGGTTTGCCGGCTGCCGGTAGCCGGATCAAGAATGTTGATACCACCGCCATAAGTGCCGATCCACAAACGGTGCTGCCGGTCAAAAGACAGGCTCCATATATTGTTGTCGGTGAGCCGGCCCTGCTGTTCCGTATACTGGGCAAAGAAGCCGGCAGTAACAGGGTTGTAAGCATACAAGCCATTGCTGGTTCCGATCCACAGGTTGTGCTGGCTGTCTTCAGCCAGGCAGTTGGCCACTTTTACCGTATTGTTTACCAGCCGGATCTTTTTGCCGGCGTAATCAAACTGGCAAAGACCCACATCCTGCACAAAGAGCCATACCTGCTGGCGGACATCTATCAGGATATCGGTCACATTGTAATCAGGTGTAAGTTGATTTTCTTTTTGAAAGGGCAGCTGCACGGCTGTTTCTGTACCGCTGTATTGCACCATCAGTCCGCCCCCATTGGATCCGATAAAGATGGTTCCCTTTCCATCTTCCCGGATCACATTGATGTTCCAGGTGATCTTTTCTTTTTTTGCTGACCTGTAGGGCATGTAATAAGCCGGCAGAAATTTTTCGCGGAGCGGATGATAAATGCCAATGCCTTGTCCGGTGCCTACCCAGATATTGTTGAGGTGGTCTTCGCAAATGGTATAGATGTAATTATGCGGGAGGGAACTGGAATCACCCAGCCTGTTTCTAAAGACCTTAAACCCGTATCCATCGTAGCGGCTCAGTCCGTCGTAGGTGCCAAACCACATAAAGCCGCGGTGGTCCTGGTAAATACACCTGACCGAGTTGTTCGACAAACCCTGCTCGATCCCCAGATAAGTGATAGGCGGATAGCCGGCAGCTGCCAGCCGGTTGGCGAGCAGCAAGCACAAACAAACAATATAAAACCCTTTTACACGCATGATAGGCAAATAAACCCGAGTTCCCATCCAGTAGGAGAGCATGGCCAAAGATAGTTTATCCCGGCAGTTGCGCCGGCTGTCCATGATCATATCATACCGCGGAGATTCGCCGGAGAAGTAAGACTTGCCTGAACCCTTACTAGCTGCGCGGGCGTGCAAAGAAGGTTGACCTGAACATCCACAATTGCCATAGCATTCCTGCAGCCAGGACAGCGATGAGCAGCCCATTCACCCCCTGCCAGGGTTCTTTTAACTGAACAGGATCTGTTTTGCCGGCCAGTATAGGGCTGGCCCAGTAGTATGGAAGCCCTTCTGCACCGGAGCCTGTATCGATGAATTCCAGTTTTGCCTGCTGCAGGGCCTGGTCAACGGGTAAGCCCTTGGCGATATACCTGTAGAGCAGGTTGGTAAGGCGGTAGGTGGCCCGGCTGTCGGCCTGCCAAAGGTTTGTAACAGATGCGGGTATGCCCAGGGCAGCAAAGGCCCGGTTAAAGCTAAACACCCCTTCTCCCTTGTACAATTTTCCCTTCCCGGTTTCGCAGGCAGAGAGTACAATCAACCTGGTAACAGGTAAGTACTCGGGCAGCAGTTCAGAGAGGTATACGCTGGAGTCGGAGAAGAAAATTTCCGGTTCGCCCCGGCTACCCTTGTCGATGGCATGGGTATACAGCTGCACAATCTTGTACCGGGCATAATCATGCAGGAACCGGTTTCTTGTAGCGCCCTCCAGCAAATACAGCCGGGGTTGAGAGAAATAATCCTGCAACCCGTCCAGGGCCTCTTCGCTGCCGGAGAGGGTGGCCAGCCCGGCGCTGCTTGCATACTTTACGGGTGCCATTCCCAAAAAACTTCCTGTCTCTGCTCCCGGTTGGGACTTGTATTCGTTGAGGAGATAACGGGCGGAGTATGCATAGCTGAATGAATTTTTTCTGACCAGGTAAGAGGCAGGCCGGAGGGAATCGCTGATCAGGGCCTCAAACGGAAACAGCATGCCATCCGGAGAAACGATCACCCTTCCTGCAGGAAGCGGGACCCCATCCAACAAAAGCCTGTACAATGCATGGGAAAGATGGTGGAACTGCTTGGTCTGGTGGTTGAGCTTTACCGGGTCAGAGAGGTATGTGGTGTAAAGGGCTACAGCAGAATCGTATTGCTTTTTATCAATCTTCTTCAGAAAGCTTTTGTCCTGCAGCAGTGCCAGCAGGTAAACGGCGGAATCGCCGGTGAACAGCTCTACAACAGCCTGGTGGCTTTTCAGCAGCTTGTGCTTTACACCATCTATGGTGATGAAAGCGGTATCCAGAAAACGCTGGAAGTAAAGCGGATTGCGGGTTTTGATGGTTTGGAGGAGCTTGTCCTGGTTCAGTTGCGCGGCAAACAGCTCCTCCCGCAGCCCAGCATAGCCCGGAGCTGAAGCAGCTGTTTTCTCCAGCTGGTCCTGCATGCGCAGGATCTGCTTTTTTAATTGTGTCTGCAACAGGATGTCGTTGCGGCCCAGTTGCTGCAGTTCGGCCAGCTCATCGCTGAGCAACACGGCGCGGCTTTTTTCGAAATAGTAGAATGCTTCTGCCATGTCACCTTTTGCCTGGCAGGCTTCAATAGCATGTTCGTATAAACGCCGGGAATCTTCGCGCCAGAAGAGTTTGGAACCGGCAGCCGCATGTTCCAGCTTCATGCGTTCCATCAGCCGCACGCCGATCTTGTACACGGCGAGGGCGTTTTGCAAGGCAGCAGGCTGTCCGGTTGTTTTGTATTGCCGCAGGTATGCATCTCCCTTGTCTATTACCAGAGGTGTTAAATAAGGCCAGTTTTTTTCATTGATAAATGAGCTGATAGAAAGATCAAGCAAACCCTGTTCATCCAGGCCGGGTTTGATACAGCTGAAAGCCAGGGCGTAGTAGTGAAATGCCGAATCATATTGACGGAGGCTTGCATACAGGTTGGCTATATTGGCCAGTATGTTCAACGCCTCTCCCTTTTCATCAGGGCCGGGCTGTGGACCCAAGGCCTGGATGGCTTTTCTGTATGTAGCAAGGGCTTGCACGGGATCGTGCAGGTGCCGGAAATACAGGTACAAGCCCATGTTGTTCAAGATCTGGAGATAGCCCGGCTTGTATCCCGACTTGCTGTGAAGGGCGAGCGCTTTTTCGAAATAAGTGCGGGCGCCTTTATAATCCTGCTTTTGCACCAGGATCTCGGCCATTTTCTCATTTAAGCTGGTGGTGTTTACTTGACTGCCACCCCTTTCAAATTCCAGGATGGTTCTGCCCAATAGCTGCTGCGCTTCTTCATAGTTTTTCCTTACCAGCAGTACAGCGATCCGCATATTTAAAAAGTAGATCAGGTATTGCGCAGCCTTTTCCTTGTCTTCAAATTTTCTTGCCAAACGCTCACCATTGCTGGCATAATCATAACAGCGTTCAAAATCGCCGATGTTCAGCAAAAACGCTGTTCTGTTGTACAGGGTGTATAAAAAGGCTGCATCCGTGAGGTTGGCCTTTACAGAAACGCCGATGCAGCTGTCGATTGCCTGCATCTTTTCACGGGTCATGTTGAGCGAATCATAGAAAACAGAAAGGATGTAATAATTTTTTACCAGCAGCTTTTGATACACAGGTTTCTGCCGGCTGGCACGCATCAGCAGGGCGATCGATTTGCGCGTACTGTCGATGGCATGGATATAATCACCCTGCTTGTAATAAGCTGCACCCGTCCTTTGCAATAAGAATGCATAGGTAGAATCTGCCAGACGGTTGGCACATTCCGCATAACCGGAAAACTCCTTCAGCTCCTGTGCAGGCGTGAGGGTTGGCTGCGTGCTTAATACCATGAGCCTGTTCCATAGCTGGCTATCAGGCAGGCATTGGGCCTGCGTCACCGCTGCAGCGAGCAGGTATCCTGTAAGCAGGATCAGGCAACAGCGTTTTATACAGGAAGAAAGTAGCATACCATAATTTTCTGCAAGTGATGCCTGATCCCATTTACCTGGAACGACTTGCAGGAGAGAAACGGCTGTTCATGGCTGTTAGCACCTGACTCCATGATTTTTTACTTGCCCCTGATAGAGATCAATTTGCCATTGAGTGTTTTGAGCTTGTCGTTGGGAATAATGGGAGGCGGTGGCGGTGGCGGGCCGACTACGATAGAACCCGTGGCCACCTGTGATCCGTCGCAGGTTACCCGGATCGCATTGCCCGATTCCGTGAAATCAAGGTGCAGATTTTTAGCCAGCTCATTCTTCTTCTGCGCTACCAGCTGGTCTTTTACATAACTTTCGATCGCTCTGTGAAGTTTCAGCTTTTCTTCCCCGCTCAGCTCGCCCTTGTATTCGATCGTCCAGTCGATCCATTTGGGTGCTTTGGTCTGTTTGACGGCGGTTGATTTCTGCGCCTGGCTGCCATAAGCAAGCAAGACCATCATACAACAAGCCATGATGCAACGCCCGAAGGGGCTTATCCGGGAGATGAGGTGCATGTATTTTCTCATACTTGTGGAGTTTGGTATTAGAATCAGATCGGGTTGAACCTGGTGCAGCAAGCGGCTTTGGTGGAAGAGATCGCCCGGGCAGCAACGGGTTCCGGCAAGTAAGATACGCAATTTTTCTAGCGTGCATGATTTCTTCCCATCCATTCCGACGGCCTGCTGCCAAAATGTTTTTTAAACGCGGCAGAAAAATGATGGGCGTGTTCGTAGCCCAGCATGCCGGCAACTTCTTCTACCTGCAATTTGTGATCGCGCAGCAACCGGGTAGCATGGTTCATGCGCAGGTCTCTCAGGTATCCAAAAACGGTGGTGCCAAAAAGCTGCCTGAATCCCCTTTTCAGCTTGAACTCGTTGAGCAGCGAGAGACGCGCAAGTTGGGTCAAGCTCAGTTCTTCCAGAAAACAAGTATCCAGATAGGTTTTCAGCCAATAGAGTTTGTCCTGATCATCCCTGCTGATCCATTCAGCTGCGGATTCTCCTTCTATAGCTGTGAATTGCGCCAGCTGCAGGGCCAGCAGTTCCAGAAGGCGCGATTGCTGCAGCAGGTTGCACATGGGGGCTGATGGTGATTGCTGGCGGATGCCCTGGATCAGTTGCTGCATGGCGCCCGTAATGCAACCGGTGCCATGGGTTCCGGAGAAAGGCCGTTCTGCCTCCAGCTCGCGCAGCACGCGGTTGCACCAGGCTCCTTCCGTACCAATCAGGTTGCGGAAATGATCGCGGTCGATGCTTACATGAAGCATCTCCAGGTTGTCGTTGGCCTTGATCTGGTGCCACTCCCCTTTTTCCGGGGTATACACCAGGTTGTGCCGCCCCGCCTGCATGTCGAGGTCGTGGCGCAATCCCTTGAAATGGGTATGCAGGTGTCCCTTTGTCTGGAAATTGATGTTGATGTTCTCCGATCCGGTACCTCCTTCCAATATTACGGCATCGGCTGTACGCCAATGCATGGCAGCCACAAAGATGCCGGGCATAGGGATAGCAGAAAGGGATATTTGTCCGGCCTGCTTGTGCGCACGCGTAACGTATTCTCTGGGTGCAGCTGCCTGCTGCCAGCTTTGGGGCTGGTCTATCAATAGAACCAGCTCGAACTCAGTCATGTCAGCAGTTTGAATGCGTACAGCCATAAATCCGTTTTGCGTAGGTAGATATCCTTTGTGCGTTCCTGCAGGGAACAGTGACGGGATAGCTTTGCACAAAAATAATTTTTATCAATGATCAGAAAAATACTAAAATGGTCGGGTATCATCATCGGCACTGTGCTGCTGCTGGCCCTGATCAGCTACAGCTTTGTGTCGTACAGGATATCAGGCCGCATGAACAAACACTACCAGTTTGCTGCCGAACAGATTCCGATCCCTGCCGACAGTGTTTCGATCGCACATGGCAGGCATCTCACGCTTATCAAAGGCTGCACCGAATGCCATGGCGACAACATGGCCGGGGGCCTGATGGCCGATGATTTTCCGCTTGGCCGCCTGGCTGCGCCCAACCTGACCAGGGGAGCTGGTGGAATAGGAGCCCGCTATGGCACCCAGGACTGGCTCCGGACGTTGCGGCATGGTGTGGCGCCTGACGGGCGGCCCTTGCTGCTTATGCCATCGCATGAATTTACTGTGCTCAGCCAGACTGACCTGGCAGACATCGTTGCTTACTGCCGGCAGCTGCCTGCCGTTGATCAAACCATGCCTTCTACAAAAGTAGGCCCGGTGATACGGGTTATGGCATATTTAGACAAGCTGCCGCTGCTCCCGGTGGAAAAGATCAACCACGATGCACCCATCGTGAAAACAGCAGATACAACTGAAGGTGTTGCGCTGGGAAAATATCTTTCCATCTCCTGCAGCAACTGTCACCGGTCTGATATGAAGGGCGGAGATCCGCTTGCCCCGGGACAGCCACCCGTTCCCAACATCACTGCTTCGGGTGAGCCAGGCCGTTGGACCAAAGAAGAGTTTTTCCGTACCCTTCGCACCGGTATCACACCCGCCGGCCGCCAGCTGAAAAGCGAGAACATGCCCTGGACCATGACAGCACGGTATACCGACAAAGAGTTGTCGTCGTTGTACCAATATCTTCATTCGCTGGAATAGATTACTGTGAGATTGCATTTTATGCTGAATTGATTTTGGTTGCGTGCACCGGGTGATGCACGCAATTCTGTGTCGATGTCGCAAGCACTATTCTCAATATCCGCAGCAAACAAGTGCAGCGGGTGCTGCTTACCGCGATCGATGGAGCAGAAGGTGATTTGAACAAGCTGCAAAAAAATATTGATGAATGGTACGACAATGCCATGGACAGGGTTTCTGGCTGGTACCGGCGCTCTACCCAATGGATCATTTTCTGGATCGGTCTTTTTATTGCCGTTTCCATGAATGTAAATACCATCACCATTGCCGATTACCTGTACCGCAATGATGCAGTCCGCTCGGCGCTGGTAGCCAGGGCAGAAGCCGCCCTGCGCATCTTTCAACGCGAGCGGGGCATGGTACCAGACGGCATCGCAGGACCAAAAACCTGGGCCGCCCAGGATGCGGTGGTGCAGGTGTGAAATTCTTTGGCATACCAAGACATTCCAAATAGACAAAACCAATCCTATTTGATTGCTATCTAATTGGTGACTTAATTTAACTTCAGTTCACTGTTCCCCTGCACTTCAACTATTTTTACCTAATTTTCGGGGAACGCATCCACCTATTACCAAAAGCAATTAGAGGTAAGCAGGAAGAACTGGCCGAACTTACAACAAAATCAAAAAGGCCTACGCCAAATAAACAAACCAGTTATGGCACGAACGATCATCACACCTACCCAGTCCAACATTGTCCTCTCCATACCAGAAGATTATGTAGGCAAGCCTATTGAAGTGACTTTCCTTGCGCTGGAAGAACTGGAGCCAAAACCTGCGAAAAAACAATGGCAGATTTCTGCGGCGTTATCTCAGATGATACAGCCAAAGCATTGCACCAGCAGGTGGAACAAAGCAGAAACGAATGGGACAGCGGTATCTAATGGATAGCAATGCGGTGATCGATTTTTTCATGGTATACTGCCGCAAAAAGGAAAAGCTTTGATAACAACCCAGCAGCAGCCAGCTATTTCTGCTATCACGCACATCGAATTATTGAGCAACAAGAATATTCCACTGGCAGAGTGGAACCAACTGCAAGGGTTCATCAGCATAGCGCTTGTTTACTCACTGAAAAGCCGGATAGTGCAGCAAACCATTGCCCTGTGTCAGCAGCACAAACTCAAAGCACCTGATGCCATCATCGCTGCTACCGCCTTGGTTCACAACCTGGAACTCATTACCAGGAACCTGACTGACTTCAAAAACATCCCAGCACTTTCACTCATTGATCCGCATACATTGTGATCATTGAGTCCCCGATGATAAAAGAAAGCCCAGGAGTATCTTCCTGCCGGAATCCTTATACCGAATCGAATTTAATTACCATCTGAAATTATTCAATTCTTGTTCTGCACTGAAACATCATTTTCTTTTTTATTAAAGCCATATCGCCATCATTTCAAATCCAGCTCAATCACGGGTACTTCAAAAGGTGGCTTTACTTTGGGTAGCTGCAGTTGAAGGGCATCTCCCGTATCGGCGGGTTTGTAGAAAATTTCTGAATCATCGTTTAAGAGCCGGGCATACCTGATCTTGTCTTTGTAGCCTGGCAGGGAAAGGGTACCGGAAGCAGGATAGTCGAACAAGTGCAGGTAAAGCTTTTTTTCTGCGGCGTTGTAGGTAAGTCTGGCCTCAATGCCTTCCGGTTCTTTGTATTCTTCAGGTGCATAGGTGCAGTTGTAAATGGATTTGCTGTTGGCATGCATCCAGTAAGACAAACTGTCGAGTGCGCTGATGGCACGGTGGTCAAATTCGCCGCGGGCGGTCGGCCCTACGTTGAGGATCAGGTTTCCCCCGTTTGCAACCGAGGTGATGAGCAGGTTCAGGAGCTGCTTATTCGATTTCCAGGTGGTTTCATCCCGGTAATAACCCCAGGAACCAGAGAAGGTCTGACAGGTTTCCCAGCTTTTGCCTTTGTATTTGGTGAGCTCTGCGGGTTTTACCTGCTCGGGGGTTACAAAATCGCCGCCATCAGTGTACTCTTCCAGGTTGAGGCGGTTGTTAACGATAATGCCGGGTTGCAGCTTGCGGATCAACTTGAGCAGCTCAACAGAGCCCCAGTCATCTTTTCCTTTTCCAAAGCCGTCTTTGCTGGGGAAAGAAAAATCAGCCCAGAGGATATCGATCTTGCCATAGCGGGTAAGCAGCTCCGTGAGCTGGTTTCGCATGTACGCCCGGTATTTGGCCATGTCTTTTCCCTTGTTCACCTGCGCGTAATAGGCAGCAGTATCGCCTTTCTGCGCCATGCGTTGCGGATGATTTTTGTCGATCGTATAATCAGGATGGTGCCAGTCGAGCAGGGAATAATAAAATCCTACTTTCAAGCCTTCGGCCCGGAAAGCTTCTACAAATTCTTTTACCAGGTCTCTCTTTGCACCGGTGTTGGTAGATTTATAATCAGTGTACTTGCTGTCGAACAAACAAAACCCTTCATGGTGTTTGGAGGTTAGCACGGCGTACTTCATACCCGCTGCTTTGGCCGCCCGGGCCCATTTCTGGGGTTCAAAAAGATCGGGGTTAAAATTATCAAAGTATTTCTGGTAAGCTTCATTGGTGAGCCGCTCCCGGTTTTTTACCCACTCATGCCGGGCAGGCAGGGCATACAGGCCCCAATGGATAAACATACCAAAGCGGGCATCGGTAAACCACTGCATGCGTTTGGCTTTCTCGGCCTCTGTTTCATGTCCGATAGATTGGGTGGGCTGGGCCTGCAGCAGGCCGCAGACAAGTAAAAGGACAACAAGGGAAAGAGCGTAAGATTTGCGAGCAATCATAAGAAAAAGCGTATTTACCTTAAAGATAGCATATCAAAAGAAAACAGCTACGATAACTGCCATACCAGCATATCTATTTACTATAAGTTCCCTGTTACTGAATTACCGGAGGAGAGATCGAAAATAATTTTGCAACTAATTTTTTAGTTATCTATCTTTACTAAACTAAAAACTTAGTTATGAACAAAAGTCTCACCAAAGCCGAAGAGCAGGTGATGCAGATCCTGTGGAAACTGGGACAGGGTTTTTTAAAAGACATTCTTGAAAGCAGTCCGGATCCCAAGCCCCATTCAAATACCATTGCTACCATCCTGAAGATACTGGTGGAGAAAGGGTTTGTGAAGTACCAGGTTCAGGGCCGCAATAATTTGTATATGCCCAAAGTAAGCAAGGAAGAGTACGGACGCAAGAGCATGAACCAGCTGGTGAAGCGTTATTTTGAAAATTCCCCCGCCAAACTTGTTTCCCAATTCCTCTCTGATGAAAAGCTTTCTGTAGAGGAGCTGGAAGCCCTGCTGCAGCAAATTAAATCAGCTAAAACCTCCAACAAATGAACCTCCTCCTTTATGCAGGCAAGGTAGTTATCTGCTCAGGCTTCCTGTTTGGATACTATCATTTGTTTTTACGCAACAGAAAATTTCACCGGTACAACCGGTTTTATGTGCTGACGGCGGCTTTATTTTCCATCTTGTTTCCCCTGTTCCGGATACCGGTATTCCAGGAAGTAAATGCCAATGCAGACACCTGGATAAAATCATGGCAGGCGATTTCCATGAGCAGCTGGGAAGCGGCTTTTGTAGTGAAAGCCAGCCACACACGCCCTGTTTCTCATTTTGTAAGTTGGCAGAATACAACCGTGCTGATATATACAATGGGGGTTATCTGCTACAGCATTCCCGTCTTGCGTTCATTTGTATACATCAAAATGCTTTCTTTCAAATACAAAAGGGAAACAAGGGAGGGCATTGCATTTTACAATACCCGGGAACCCGGAACGCCGTTTTCTTTTTTGCAATCTATTTTCTGGAACGAACAGCTGCCGCTCACCAGTGAGAAAGGCCAGCACATTTTACAGCACGAGCTTTTTCATATCAGGGAGAAACACAGCTATGACATTCTTTTCTTCCAGGTTCTTACCAACCTGTTCTGGTTTAATCCCTTCTTTCATGCCTCTTTCAAAGAGCTCAAAACCATTCACGAGTTTCTGGCAGATGAATGGGCCGGCGCTGCTACCAACAAGTATGATTACGCTGAGCTGCTCGTGATGGAAGCCATGCAGGAAAAGACCGCAAGGATTTCTCACCAATTTTTTCATCATCAAATAAAAAGGAGGATTGCCATGATCATCAAACAACCCACAAACGTTTCTTACATGAGCCGGATAATGACCCTGCCCCTGCTGCTGGCCCTGTTTAGCTTGTTCACACTGGAGATAGGCTGCCGCGACAATGTGGAAGCACCTTCCGCACCGGGAACTGTCAACGCTGCAAACGGTGGGCAGAAAGGCGGAGCCCATATCCTGCCGGCGCAAGAATTCATGAGCGAAGTGATCAAGCACATGGGTAGAAAAGAAATGTCGGTAGCTTTCCGACCCGATACCATACTAAACCTGATTACAGCCAAGTTCGAAGACGGATCGGTGATTGTAACACAACTCAGTGAATGGAAAGACCTGAAGCTCTACAAACCCGAGCTTGACCAGGGAATTCATCCGCCTGTGTTTTCCAAGGTAGAAATTGAAGCCGGGTTCCCTGGTGGTGCAAGCGCCTGGGCACGGTACCTCAACAAAAACTTTCACTACCCCAACGAAGCCCAGGCCAAAGAAATCCAGGGAACAGTGATCGTGCAGTTCATCGTGGAAGTAGATGGAAGCGTCTCGGATGTAAAGGCCCTCAGCGGCCCTGAAGGCGGATTGAAGGAAGAAGCCGTGCGGGTGATCAAAGCCAGCGGTAACTGGGAGCCTGCTATTCAAAACGGACACAAAGTTGCTTCATTCAAGAAACAACCTGTCATATTCAGGCTGGACGCCTAAATTCAATTTGATACAATAAACTTTTTGCGGATCCCCGTTAAATAACAAGCCCTTGCTGGTTCAGGGGCTTTGTTATTTAACGGGGAGATGTTCCGGATGGATTTGCCGCTTAATACTTCTGTATCAAATTCAACAGCCGCCGGTCGAGTTTGAAGCCCTTCCAGTCTTCGTAGGTGATGTCTGTGCGGCCGGAATTCAGGATGCCAAAGTCGCCGACAAATTCCCAGAGTGCAAAGCCGATCCTGTGGGCAGAAAGAATATCGAGCACATCACCAAACCAGGCAATAAATACATCATGGGGTGTTTTGTTCCAGCAACCGCATTCACCGCAGTGCACACCCACGCCTTTGGCAGCCAGGTCGATCCAGGGTTTGTAATAATTTTCCAGCAGCTCGCGGTTCAAGTATTGATTGCCTACCTGGCCGGGATACTTGGGTTCGGGCAGGTGCTCGGGATCTTTGTTTGCCCAGGGTGCTTTGTAATGGGAGATGGCATGCGGGAAATAGCCCCGGCAGCTTTGGGCAATGTCCAGGTCTGCGATCTCGGGTATCGGCTGGTTGCCTACATTGTTGCCATCGGCAATCACCAGGTGTTCGCCATTTTCCTTGCGGATGGCGGCCAGTGCGCCCTGGGCCACTTTGCGGTACAGGGCGCCGGGAACGGCACTTGCTTTGGAATGCTGGTCATTCATGTCTTCCCGCATGCTAGGCTCGTTGAGCAGGTCAAAGCTGACCTTGGCGGACGAAACGCCCTTGTACCGTTTTGCCCACATGTTCCAATGAAAATAAAAGGCCTGCTGTGCCGCCTCATCTTTCCACAAATTATACGGCTCATTAAAACCTGCATTGATGCAGTAACCGGGCGCGCGGTGCAGGTTTAAGCTTACATGCAGTCCGTTCTTATGCGCCAGTTGTACCAGGGCGTCAATCCGGTCTACCTTCGATGTATCAATGTGGTACACCTCCTCCGGGGTGATGGCTTTGCTCCTGTCGAAGTTGAGATAATAGGGATAGGCGATGGGCAGGCGGACAAAGTTAAAGCCCCAGCCGGCCATCCATTTCAGCTGCTCTTCGGTTGTTGTCCGCCATTGCCTGGCAGGGTCGGGGGTGTTAAAATCAGTGAGGTTGAATCCTTTCCATCGCGCAGGGAGCTTGCTCCTGTTAGCTGATGCGGATGCCAGTGAACCGGTGCCGGCCAACGCGGCGGCCGAGGTGAGCATCGCTGTATTTTTTATAAAGACACGTCTGTTCATATGTTTAGCACGCTTGTAAAACGGGGTTATTGAAAAATGAGACCGGGTAGCTATTGAGAGATTGTGCATGCTAAAAATAAGGATTTCAGCCTCATCTAAAACGGTTAACTTAGCCGTTACCGGCCCACTGGAGATCCTTCCTATCTTAACCAAAACAAAACACCCATGACCCGGAAGAGGATGCTGTTGCTGACAGTCGTTTTTATGCAAGCTTTTTCTTACAGCTTTGCGCAGGAATTTACACCCGATGTCAGGCGGTTTATCAAAACCAGTGCACCTGTTATTGCCCTCACCGACGTCAAGGTCATGGATGGTACAGGCAGGCCTTCTTCCCTGCATCAAACAATTGTAATTGCCAACGGACGCATTGCAGAAATGGGTGCGCAGGAAAGGATAAAAATTCCTGCCGATGCCCAGGTGATCAACTGCACCGGAAAAACCGTGATACCGGGATTGGTGATGCTGCACGAACATCTTTATTACACGATGTTCCTGGACAGGTATTTTAACATCGCCGAGATGTCGTCGACGTTTTCCAAACTCTACCTGGCAGCGGGTGCTTCCACCATCCGGACCGCAGGCAGCATAGAGCCCCAGACAGACCTTGCCATTAAACGCATGATCGGTGAAGGAAAACTTCTGGGGCCGGATATGGATGTGACCGCGCCATATATTGAACGGCCCGGGTTTGACATCCCTGCCCTGAATACGGTAAAAGATTCGGCTGAAGCGGCAGCTTCTGTTGTGTTCTGGGCAAACAAAGGCTGCACGTCTTTTAAAATGTACATGCATGCCACCACGCAGGACCTGCAGGCCGTAGTGAGAGAAGCGCATAAAAGAGGACTCAAAGTAACAGGCCATCTCTGCACGCTTACCTACCGTGAAGCCGCCGAGCTAGGCATCGACAACCTCGAACACGGCTTTATGGCCAGCTCTGATTTTGATACAGCCAAAAAGGCAAACGAGTTTGATTACCCGGTTGCATTCAAGGCTTTGCAGGCCTTGGATGTAAACAGTCCGGCCATGAAGCGGCTGATCCAGCTTCTGGTAAGTAAGAAGGTTGCCCTTACTTCTACCCTGCCAGTATTTGAACCTTCTACCGGGCGGGAAACCATCCTGGGCGGCGGAGAAGAGGCGCTGATACCGCAGGTGAGGGAAACCGTTACAGCCCGCTGGCGCAACAGCCAGAACAAGGATTCAGCGAGCCTGGCCTTATTCAAAAAAAACATGGCCTGGGAAAAACAATTCTATGAAGCCGGCGGCTTGCTCGTCGCCGGAACCGATCCGACGGGCTCGGGCCGGACCATTGCAGGCTATGGCAGCCGCCGCGAGATCGAGCTGCTGGTAGAAGCAGGCTTTACACCGCTGCAGGCCATCAAGATTGCAACACTTAACGGCGCCATCTACCTGGGCCGCGAGCAGGAAACCGGCACTGTGGAGAAGGGAAAAGCTGCCGACCTGGTGCTGATCGATGGCGATCCGGAAGCTGATATAAAAAAGATCCGCCATCCTGCAATTGTGTTTAAGAAGGGAGTTGGCTTTGATTCACAAGCCATCTTTGAATCGGTAAAAGGCAAGGTAGGATTGAACTAGCAAACTCTTACATAAAAAAGAATACCTACTATCATGCAAAAACCCGCTTGCTTTTTTCTTGCGCTCCTGCTATGGACTGTTTTCGGTTATGCACAACCGGTAGAAACGCCGGTAAAGGTGGTTGTTTCACCCGATCATGCCGATTGGGAATACAAGACCGGTGAGCCGGCTGTATTCAAGATCATGGTGATGCAAAACAACGTGCCTGTGAAGAATGCCAAGCTGAGCTGGCAGGTTGGTCCAGAGCGGATGAAGCCCCTGGCATCAGCCACCGAAACAGTCGCAGACGGCACCATTGCGCTCAAAAGCTTTACCCTCAAAGAACCTGGTTTTTTGCGCTGCCAGGTAACCACCGAAGTAGATGGCATTACTTACCGAGGACTGGCAACAGCCAGCTGCAATGCCCTGCAGCTGCAGCCTACGGTGCAGAAGCCCGCTGATTTTGAGGCTTTCTGGGATGGTGGCAAAAAAACCCTGGGGCAGTTACCCATAGATGCAAAGATGACCTTGCTGCCCGACCGGAGCTCAGCCCTTACGAATGTGTACCAGGTCAGCCTGCAGGGGTACGGCAGATCCAGGCTGTATGGCATTTTAGCGGTTCCGAAAAAGGAAGGAAAATATCCGGCGCTGCTGGAGGTGCCGGGTGCGGGCATCCGGCCTTATGGTCCTGATCTGGACATGGCCGATAAGGGCATGATCGTACTGACCATCGGCATACATGGTATTCCGGTTACGCTTGATCCCGGGGTATATGCCGATCTAAGCGCGGGTGCCTTGCAGAACTACCAGTTTTTTAATGCAGACAACCGCGATAAATATTATTACAAACGGGTTTATCTGAACTGCATCCGCGCCAATGATTTTCTGGTGAGCCTGCCGCAGTACGACGGGCAAACCCTGGCCGTTACAGGCGGCAGCCAGGGCGGTGCTCTCAGCATCATCACGGCCTCCCTCGATCCGCGGGTAAAATGGCTGGCGGCCTACTATCCTGCTTTAAGCGATCTGAGCGGTTACCTGAACGGCCGTGCCGGTGGCTGGCCCCATTTTTACAGCGAATCCAACATGCAGTTCTACAATACCGAAGCCGTCAAAAAAACGCTGCCTTATTACGACGTAGTCAACTTTGCCCGCAACCTCAAAACAGAAGGCCAGTACAGCTGGGGCTTTAACGACGAAACCTGTCCGCCCACCTCTATGTATGCTGCCTACAATGTAATCCAAGCCCCCAAAAACCTCTTCAAATATCCTGACACCGGCCACTGGACCTATGCAGCCCAAAAACAGCGCATGAACGAATGGCTGTTGGGAAAGATGCTAAAATAAGTAAAAGCCATCCCGCCACTTCTGCATAGCGGGATGGCTTTTACCTTTTGAGGGCTTTTCATTGATCCTGCACAAACAGTTTCAGGAAGTATTGGTACGCGTATCAATCAAAATTGGAATGGATTTCCAATCCTGGGAAGAAATTGAGTTTGTACCAAGTTGCTGTTTGTTGATGATCAGCCACTTAGCTCTTCGGCACGGCTTTGGAAACTATAGCAGCATAACACACACAAAAAGAAAAAATCTAAAAAACTGAATACCATGAAAAAGATCCTCACCCTCGTAGTTG
>JADCRZ010000060.1 GCA_015069695.1 Williamsia sp. | reverse complement strand
GGAATACCTGATTTCCGGAGCCGCGCTGTTTTATGATTTGGATGATGGGATGGTGCTGGTCTTGAACCCACCCCTGCCATTAAGCGCTTCGTGTAGGCATCCACGTTCACTCACTGCTTAAATACAATCAACCAGATTCAGGATTGATCAATCAGCCGCTGAATTTGTCCGAACAGCCACTGTCCTCACCGGTTCTACTGTTTGCAGGTATTTATAGATCGCTTTCAGCTCTGTCCTTTCCATCCGCTTGAATGTATTCCATGGCATGTGACTGGCCGGGATTAATTTGCCCATCCGGAAGCGGTTGATAAATATTTGCTCTGACCAGCCGAAGATACGGCTGCTGCTGTCCGGAGTAAGGTTCGGGGGAACCAGTCCATCCATGGGATTGCCGCCGGCCAGGAATTTTCCGGTGTACTCTCCTGCTACGCTGCGTTGGGTATGGCAGCCGCCGCAATTGGCTACATTCATCACCAGGTATTTCCCGTATGCAGCAGTGGTGTCAGGTTTTACAACAGCAGGGATATTTTCTGACGGCCCCACCGGCTTTACCAGGAAAGCTTTTACTGTATAGCCCAGGATGTTGAGTTCATCATTTGGCTTTTGGGCAGCCACCGGTTTTTGCGTCCGCAGGTAAGATATAACGGCGGTAAGATCGGAATCACTCAAGTTGTGAAAAGGCATAAAATCGTATATGGCTGTACCATCGGGATGCACGCCGTAGCGCAGGGAGCGGGCTATCTCCTGGTCGCTCTGTTTTCCGATGCCATACTTGTCGTGCGAAGTGATGTTGCGGGAATAGATCGTACCCAGTGGCAGCTTGAAAGCCCTGCCTCCACTCAAAGGAACATCCAACCCCAGGTTGAGCAGGGAATCACTATTGGCTGTACTGTGGCAATCTGCACAATGGGCAATGCTGTAAATTAGGTGCTTGCCCCGGTTGATCACAGCGGTATCTGCAGAGGCCTTGATCTGGGGGTAAGGGGCATCATAGTGCAAACGCTGCCTTGTTGCAACAGCAATTGAAAGTGTAGCTATAATCAGCAAGAGGGTAATGCCAAACCATTTGGCTATCTTTTTAAGTCGTTTCATTTCTACAGGTTTATAGAAACAAAACTATCATACGCACTTACGCGGCAGAAAGCACTCTGTTTTGAATTGCGCAGAAACATACCTGAAACGTACAATTTGAATGATACAGGGTATACGCAGATGGTAAGGAGGCCTATGTATTAAGCGAGCCTACTAAGTACGCTTAAGATCATTATAGTTTGCAAGCAAGAAATATCAAACTGAATTTAGTAGTATGGCATTTCATGTTCCTGCCGGAACATGTTGTCGGTAGCAAGATGAGCACTTGAATAAAGCCAGGCGCTTCTATCCCCTGAACACTTCTTTTACTTTCGACAGGAACACGTCCTTTTTCCGCCGGCTTACTTCTATCTCGGCCCCGTTGCTCATGATAATAAAACCTCCCTCACCCCGCTGGTACTCCCGCACATGCAAGAGATTCACCATAAAAGATTTATGCACCCGTAGAAAAGGCGTGTCTTTTAACAAACCGTCATAGTCGAGCAGGGGTTTGGATACGGTGATGGTTTTTCCATTGTCCAGATGAAAAACCGTGTAGCTGCGTTCTGCTTCACAGTAAACAATCTCTTCGAGCTTTACAATAATAAAGCCTTTGAACGTAGGCAGACACAACCGCATCTCAGAAGGCTTGCCGGTCTTTTCCAGGTTGTGCAGCAACGTGGCAGACTGCTCTTCCTTGCGCCCCTCCTCCATCCGCTTTTCTACCCGCAGTACAGCCTCCACCAGGCGGTCTTCATCTACCGGCTTGAGCAGGTAATCAGCAGCGCTGAAGCGGAGCGCTTGCAGCACGTATTCGTTGTAAGCTGTTACAAACACGACCTCGAAGTCTCTTGGATACAGTTCTTTCAGCAGCTCCAGCCCGGTCTTTCCCGGCATCTGGATATCAAGAAAAACGACGTCGGGGTGCTCTGCAAGAATTTGCTGTTTGGCAACAAGTGCATTGGCACAGGTCGCTACAACTTCTACCTGCGGGCAATGCAAGGCCAGCATTTTTTGCAAGGTGCGGATGCCATCTGTTTCATCGTCCACCAGTATTGCTTTCATAATGATTGATTATACGTTGATTAAATTTAACTGGAGTACGGCCCTCGTGCCGCTGCCATTGATGCCCGATTCCTTCAGGTCAGTGATGTGCAGACTGCAATCGGTGTGATATTTTTCGTTGATGATCTTGATCCGGTTCCGGAGGTTTTCCAAACCAACTGAACGGTGCATCGGCCGGTGGCTTTGCCGCAGCTTTTCTGATTGCCGGATGCCAATGCCATTGTCTTCTACGGTACACGTGATTTTGTTTTGCTCCTGGTTGAAAGAAACCTGGAGACGCTTGTCGGCTTCTGCATACATCAATCCATGCCAGATCGCATTCTCAACAAGTGGCTGGATCATCATGGAAGGGATGACGGTTTCGATCAGGTCTACCTGCTCATCGGAGTGGATGCTGTAGATAAATGTATCATGAAAACGGAGCTTCTCCATATCAAGATAAGCCTTGAGGTATTCGATGTTTTCGTGCAGGGTCACAAACGTTTCTTTAGAATGCTCCAGGGTCATGCGGATCATGAGGGCAAACTTGCTCAGATAACGGGAAGCCCGTTCGTTGTCGCCATCGAGGATCATGCGCTTGATGCTGTTGAGTGCATTGAAAACAAAATGCGGATTCATCTGCGTTTGCAACGCAGAAAGGCGTGCTTCGGCCAGTTGCTCATTGATGCTGGCGAGTTCCCGTTTTTTTGCTTCCAATCCCTGCTCCGACTCCAGTTGCTTTAGCTTGTTGCCCAGAAGGGTGGCAATCGTGGTCAGAATTTTTATATCGCGTTCGCTGTAGTAGTTTGCCTGGCTGTTTTCACTGTCGATCACACCTATCAGTTCATTGTTGTGGATGATCGGAACTGCTACCTCGCTCAGCCTGAAATCATCATCAACCCTGTACCGGCTGTCATTGCGCGTATCGCTCACCAGCAGCGGCTTCCGGGTTTGTATCACGTGGCCTACAATGCCCTGCCCTGGCTCTACTTCAAACACATAGGCTGATATGACTTCCGGCTTTCCTTTGGGACCGTAAGCAGCTTTTTGCACCATCTTTGTTTTTGTTTTATTCCAGCAATAAATGATGCAGTCTTCATAGTTCATGCGTCCGATCAGGTTGCCGGCAACATCCCACAGCACTTCATCTTCCGTTTTCTTGTTGGCCAGCGAGGTGGAGAAATAATTGGCAATCTGTTCCAGTTCAAACTGGGCTTTGTAGTTCTCGGCCTTTAGTTTTTGAATCTGTGTATTTACCATTTCTTCCCTGCGGGCAAGGGATGTCCGCCAGCGGATAAAGAGATAAAGCAGTCCTAACATCAAAACACCCATCACCACCAGAAACCAGGGTTCCAGCCAGAGGGGTGGTGATATATCAAGCTTGATCTCCCTCACCTGCTCCTGCCAGCGGCTGGTGGCCGAATACAGCTTTACCTGCAGGCGGTGCCTACCGGGAGAAAGTCCGGGTATGCTGAACACAGCCTGTTCGCCCAGATCTATCCAGGGTGCATTTTCTGTTTCGGCCAACCGGTAAGCGTACCGTTGCGTACTGCCGTCCTCAAAATTGATGCTGCCGATGGTTACAGTGAGTTCTTTGTCTTTCCACGAAGCGGCAAGGGTTTGGGAAGGCAGGTAATAGGTTTTCTTTCCGTTCACCACAATGCTTTCGATAAATGTTTGCGGAGGCCGGTTTTTCTGGAGGATCTGGTCTGGACTAAACCTTGCCACAGCATTGGTAAAGCCAATGTAGAGCTGCCTTTGGATGCTATCATAAAAAAACCTTGCTCCCTTCACGATCGTTCCTTCGGGAAATCCGTCTTCCCGCCCAAAGCTCCTGATCTGGAAACTCTGTGTATCGATGCAGGCTACGCCTGAGTAACAGGCTATCCACACTTTGCTGCCAACAACCATGAGCGAGGAAACATTGTCATCGGGCAAGCCGTTTTCACGGGTAAAATGGCGAAAGGTCTTTTTGTCCGGATTGTAAGCCAGCAGGCCGTTGTTGACACTGTTGAACCAGACTGTATTCTGCCCGTCAACATCCAGGGCGTTTACCTGTTTGTCGGGCATCTTGGTGTAAGGAAAGGAATCGATATACAGGTCGTAAGCACCTGAGCGGGTATTGTACCGTGCAATGCCATGGCGCGTCAGCCATATATTTTGCTGCCTGTCTTCCTGGATGACCGACGGCACTTCGAGCAGTTGGGGTAAAAGGGGTATGTGTGTGAATGCCCCCGTTGTTGTGTTGTAACGGTAAACATGGTTAGAGCTTATCCAGATGTTCTTCTTGCTGTCGCGGAACAGATCGCCTGTCCAGTCGGCCGGATCGTTCCAGCCGGGTGGAACCAGTTTGGTGACAACCCCGTTGCTCAGGCGCAATAAACAAATTACCCCATCCATCCCGATCAACAGGGTATCCTGGTTAACTGCTGCCATGGCGCGGACATAATTGGCGCCAAATCCCAAATGGCCGAACTGGATATTTTCCTGGTATTGAAGTGTTTTCTTATCAAACACCAGCAGGCCGCCGCCGTATGTTCCGGCGTATACCTTGTTTGCCGACGCATATACATCCGCGATTTTGAGGTTGGCAAATTTTTCTTCCAGGGACGGTGGAAGAACAGCGGTTTGAACAAACGGAGCCCCGGCTCTTTGCCGCAGAAAGCCTTTGTTGGTTGCGATCACAATCCGGTTGTCAGTTGTTTTTATCAGGTCCGTACACAGGTAACTATCCAGTTCTTTACCAGGATAAAACCTGATGGCGCCTGTTTGCGGGTTGATATGCAGCTTGTAAATACCTGAGAGTTGTCCGGAGAGATAAAGAAGCGTATCACTTACCTGCAACAGTTTGGAACGCCATCCTATGTAATTCATAATAGGTTTTAGCGGTCCTGCAGAAACGGTTTTCAGCCCCCGGTTAATGTCCACATATACGAGCGTATCACTGGCTAACTTAAATACAAAGAAAACGCCGGGTTTTGTTTGAAGATAGTTGATGCCTGTATGAGCATAAGAAAGAAATTCAGCCATGATCGGGCAATCGGCCGGCGCCATTTTACGTACAACTTTTTCCTCCTTGTCATAGATGTACAAACCGTTTATGGAAGTAATCATCAGGCGTTTGTCATCCAGCTCAAACAGGTCATTGCCAAAATAAAAATGATACAAGGGCACTTCTGCCTCCTTGTAATAATCAAACCGGGAAACCAGCTTGTATGCTTTGTCGTAATGATAAAAACCGGAACGCGTGACCATGTAAATATTGCCCTCCGCATCACCTTTCACCCGCATCACCATGTTGAACTTAAACTGGTATTTTTTGTTGTGATACGGAATAAAGATGTTCCTTGTTTGGCTGGTGCGCGTATCAACAATATGCAGTCCGCTGTTCATCACGCCCAAGCGGTATTTATCCAGCCAGGTTAACCTCCAGCATTCTTCTATGGGCAGCGAAGCACTGTCGTTCGTGCTGTGATACTGTACAAAACGGCGTCCGTCAAAACGGTTCAATCCCCATACAGTACCGATCCACAAATAACCTGTTGAGTCCTGTGCAATCCCTGCAACTGAATTATCGGAAAGCCCATCTGCTTTGGTGTAATGATCAAAGTCAGCCAGCTTCAACTCCTGGGCATGGAGTGGAAGCTGGCCGATCAGGAACAAGAAGAAAAGCAGCCGGTAAGGATTCATGTGCTTGGTGCAGATTGTAGAAATAAAGGTAAAAAATCAATTGCTGCTGCCACAGCGCACAAACCCCGCTGCTAAATACACCTGCCGTTGGGAGAACCGCCTCCTCCGTTCAACGTACCTACTTTACCTGTTGCACAACGGCGTACCCAAAAGAAATTTTTTGACGCTTCTCCGGTTGGGAAAAAACCATGGCCGATGGGTGAAACCAGCCCATGGAGGCCTTGCCACGATTTTATATTTGCTTACACAAACAGATCGAGTTCAGCACAAATTCAAAAAGCCAACCAGCATGAAACAGCTTACTTCCATGAAAGCAATCATTGCATATGCAGCCACGGTTCTTATCACCGCGGCTTGCCACCACGAAAAAACCGATGTTAATTCACCTGCGTACAAGATCTTGCAGAGTGAAAGACTGGGCATTCCTGCGGAAATCAGTCTGCCGGCCAATTTACCCAAGGGTAACAGCAGGGTGGCAACTTACTATGCTGAAGGTGTGCAGAAATACAAGGCGCAGGTAAAAGCCGGCAGCAGTCCTGCTGAATATGAATGGATATTCGTAGCGCCCCAGGCCGATCTGTATGATGCCCGCAACCACAAAGTGGGTAGTCACGGTGCCGGTCCGCACTGGCAGCTTTCTGCAGCTGATTCGATTTTTGCGCAACCGTACAGTCCGCCCAAAGCTGCAACCAGCAATGGCAGCATAGACTGGTTGTTGCTTATGCCAAAGAGCGGGAAAAATCCTACAGGTGTATTTACCGGAACAACCTATATCCAGCGCATTGCAACCACCGGCGGAAAAGCACCATCAGTACCGCCGCTGCATGTTACTGAAACAATGGATGTAAAGTACACAGCCGTTTACCGCTTTAGCAGGAGCAATCCATAATACCAAATTGAATTAGCCGATACGGTACAGGCCCTGAACCCACCCTTGCCCCTCCCAGGAGGGAATAATACATTCTCTTCGCTTGCAGGAATGCGCAAAACCGGTGCCCGTCCTGCAGTTCGTCGCATCCCCTCCTGGGAGTGGTAGGGGTGGGTTCTGCTGCACCTGCTTGAGTTAAGCATACACAATCCTGCCTCTCTAAAACACGCACTATTAAATTCAAATTGGTACAGATAGGTTGGAGTGTTTAGAAACACAAAGGAGCGCAGCCATAAAATGGTTCGCTCCTTTGTGTTTTTAGTGCCGAACTGCATCAAGCAATTCCGCTGTTTCTTTCGATAAGCAGGGCTGCTTATTTAAACCCAAACAAGAACGGAAATAAAAAGGTAACGATGAGGGCCCAGATGAAATAAACAGGGAGGTAGTAAGCAATGGCTTTCCCGACCGCAGCCACATCACCTTTTTTAGAAGCGGCCCTGAGAAGCAGCACGGTTACCCACAAGAGGTTGATAAAAATCAAAGTGTTGCTGCCCAGCACCGCCGCCCTGTTTGGCGTAAGGCCCCATTCGGCGATCCGGAATACAATGGCAGAGAGAGCGATCGCATTTACAAGGATGGTTACACCGGCGAGCAGGAAAAGAATCCAGCTTTCTACCCGGGTTTTGGCTGTCTTGGAAGCTTCTGCAACAGAAAAGAAAACAATTGCCATCACCCCAACCAGCAATGCATTGAAGATCAGCAGGAACTCACGGTCATTGTAAGGATTTTTGCCAGAAAAAAGGATGGCAACAAGATATATTACCAGCATCACGAGTACAAGCGGACTGAATATTCTCGCAATCACAGGAGACACTTTGCCTACCAGTTGCGGATTGGTTTGCGTAAGATAAGTTCCTAGCAGCGGCGCTGCGGGAAGTCCGAAAATTACCACATAACTGAAGTAAAACTTTTCAATATTAAACCCGATCAGGGAGAAAAGCCCAAGGGTGATACCCGTCATGAGTCCACCGGCGATCACGATCAGCGCCGTCATCACGAGCAGGTCACCGTTAAAACGCAGATACCCTAATCGTTTTTCCAGGTTGTTTTTCCTGCCGTCTACAAAGGCAAAGCCTGTTACAAACCATAGAATTAAGAGCAGGTGAATGCACGACAACACAATGCTGTCGCTTTCCTGGTTATACGGGAGGTAATTGATAAAGATGATACCAAACAAAAAGGCACCGGCTACAGAAACAAGTTCCACCGCAGACAATTTGTTTTTCCAGGCAAAGAAAGCTGACAAAAAAGGAAAAACAACAAAGCCGGCATTGCGGGTATAAAACAGCTCTTCGTCTATATGAAGCAAGAAAGGCAGCTTGGCAATCAAGCCGGCTAACAGGGAAGCCACAATGACAAACGCCAGGTCTTTACTGGTACCCCATGAAATTTCTTCTTTTACAAAGTTGAGCCGTTCATTCCAGAAACTGGTCAGGCTGCTGTCTTTGTGCTCAGGGTACAAAGCATTAAAGGCCTGCTTGAAAGCTGGCTTGTCTGTTCTGTACAGCCTTTCCAGCTGTGCGGGGTTGTTCAGGTTTGATAGAATTTCTTGTTTCATATACGCTGTATTGGTCTGAATAGTGGTTGTTTTGTGCAGCGTGAGTATTGTATAATCTGCCACATATACCCTTTTTGCGCTTTTCGAAAGTACTTTGAATTACAAAGCTAAATGTAAAATCTCATTTACACAAGCCTGCTTGACATAATTTTTTTCATCATTTCTTCCTTGTTGTTTGGAGCCACCTGCGCCAAAACTTCCCTGCTTGCGCGATTGTGAGGGTTTAAAACTGACTGGATGGGTTGTTATGCTGTGCATTGTAGCCCCACTCCTACCTTTCCAGGAAGGAGATAAGAAGGATGCCTGGATTGTCACCGTCCGCTTCCTCACCAAAACAGCGCCTTAAAATAAAACATGTGGTTGACCGTTATAGCTCTGGAAAAGGCCCAGTAAATTTATTGGCGCAATAGTAATTGAACCAACGCCTGATCTGGAGCTGGCTTTCAGTGGCCGCTCAACACCCTTATGAAACAACAGCAAGACCCTACATACATAAAAGGATTGGATGGATTGAGGGGATTTTCGGTGCTGATCGTAATTCTTTTTCATGCCGCGCTTTGTGGTCCGGGCTGGATCGGTGTACAGATATTTTTTGTACTATCAGGCTACCTGATCGGTGGCATTTTGTTGAACCTGAAAGACAACGGGGCCAGTCTTTGGCAAAACCTGAAAACATTTGAGCTGCGAAGAATCTTTCGCATCTTCCCGGTTTATTACCTGTATCTGCTGTTACTAATCGCATATGGGTTGATGCGGTCACAAGGCGTATCCGACCGCATATGGTACCTGCTTACTTACACAGGTAATTATACAGGCACTTTCAACGGTTATAAGCTTGACCTGCAAACGCTTCACCTTTGGAGCCTTTGTGTAGAAGAACAATTCTATTGCTTCTTTCCCTTGTTTATTCTGCTGATCAACAAAAAATGGGTTAAGTTCTTCCTGTTATCATTGGTCCTGCTCTCTCCCCTGTTTCGATGGCTCTATGGTGAATTTCTTTTACACGGGGGAAAACTGGAGTTTGATGTAGGTGTACCCGTACAGTGGCATACCATCAGCCAGCTTGATGCGTTTAGCTTCGGCGCTTTGATGCATGTGTTCAACATTGATAGATGGCCCAAGAATTTGCCCAGGATCATCTTTGCCTTATTAACACTGGCGGCTGTTCTACTGAACCTTAGGTTCGGTCATGTGCTGGGCACAATCGCCAACTACCAGCATGTATGGGTTTCTTCTTTTCTCAATGTATGGTCGGCATTCCTGATCGCCGTGATTGTCTCCAAAGGCTATTTACACCGGCTATTCTCCGCCAATTGGCTGGTACAGATGGGAAAGGTCTCTTATGGAATGTATGTATTCCATTTTGCGTTTCTGATTGTTTATTTCAAGATTGCTGAAAAGTATCAGATGGGATTTGCGCAAAGGGGCCTGCTCAGCATTGCAACAATAGCCATCCTGTACGTATTCTGCCGTTTGCTGTTCCAGTACTTTGAAATGCCTTTCCTGAAATTAAAACAAAAGCACCGTTACATTAGCCGGGCAAGTATAGGCAAACTCTTTCTCATCAGGAGTCTTGACAGAGAAAATCCGGCATAGATAAAATTGAGGCGGAGGTTGCCTGTTTTAGTGTAGAAATGACATCCTTTGAAAGAGCAATGACGCTCATTTAACCCAGCACGTATACCTTTATCAGGGCTGCTACTGTCATAAGAAGCCAAACAGAGTTCAGCACCCAGCTTGCATGGGCCCGTTTGAAAACAGCATATACGATCAAAAAAAAGCAACCCAGGATGTTCAGGAACAGGTAGGGAAGTGATTGACTCGCGATAATGTTCATGCTGTTTAAACTGAATGCCGACAGGGAAGCTACGGCTCCTATCCAACCGACCAGTTCTATAAACAACTTCCTTGATCCTGTCATCTGTCTTATTTTTAGTGCAAAGAACCGACTTCTTCAGAGAGGCAACAATGCGGTTTTATCATTGATTAATGCACAAAACAGATTAGTGGAACTACAGCAGATCAAATATTTTCTTACCCTGGCCGAGGAGCTGCATTTCTGGAACAGCGCCGAAAAGCTGTTCATCACCCAGTCTGCCCTCAGTCGCCAGATCAAGGCTTTGGAGCAGGAACTGGGCGTACAGCTGTTTGAACGCAGCAAACGGACGGTCAAGCTCACCAAGGCCGGCGCTTTCCTGAAAGACCAATGGCTCAGGATGGTGGAGGAAATTGAGCGCGTTCACCGGCAGGCCAAAAGCATCCATGATGGAACTTACGGACTCGTGAGCATTGGCTACCCCGGCTCCATTGCTTATGGCTTTTTACCGGCCCTTATATCGGCCATTGCCAAATCGCTGCCGGAGGTTAAACTGGAATTGGTAGAGCCTACTGACATCAGTGCGGAACAGTTGTTGCTCAATCATCAGCTGGACCTTGCGTTGCGCAGAGACCCTGCCGAAAATCCTGCCCTCCAGTCAGCCATCCTTTACTCCGAGCATTTTTCCCTGATCGTTCCTGACAGCCACCCGCTTACGCAGGAGAAGTTCCACAGCCTGGCAGAAGTAAAAGACGAGAAGTTTATCCTTTCCGGATTGCATCACAAGACCCATTATGTTTCCATTCTCCGGCAGCTTTTCCGCGCCTATAATTTTGAGCCCAATGTTCATATTGAGTCAGATTTTGGTGCGATGGTTCTGAGCCTGGTTGCCAGAGGACTGGGAGTCTCTATCATGCCAAGTTCTTATGCTATCAGCGCTCCGCCGGGTGTCCGGTTTATCAACCTGCCGCAAAAAACCAATCTTTACGCAGCCTGGCGAAAGGACGACAACAATCCCATCCTCCTCAATGTGCTTGCCATCGTCCGCTCTATCGCAAAAAATTTTGACTACATGAATAAGGCGGCTGGTCATGAAAATTCATGAAATGGGAAGATCTCGGTGGTTCACTACTTTAAAGATAATGGGATAAATTGTGCACATTCTTAACAGTTCAATCTGTGCTCACCGATGTTTACCGGCTGCAAACAACAGATCAAAAAGAAAGATAACCGTAAAATATATGTCTTTAGATGACCATCACCTTCATCCATAGCCAGAAAGCGTTTCTTCCTGAGATTGATGCTTATAGCAGGCTGTTCAGTTCTATGGGATTCAGTTGTCAAACAGCGTTGCCCGAAGAAGCAGACAGGATCGATACGGGTGTAGAATGGCATTTTATGGGAACAGATACGCGCAAAGCAAGAGAAGGCAGGTTAAAGATCCACGAGTATGCATCCGGTTCCGTCGGAGCTTTGGGCCCTTTAAAAGATTTCGGCAAGCGGATTTTGAATGCAAAGCCTGATTTCAGGTTGTTTCTCAATCCGTATGTAAGAAAAAGATTGGGGTTCAAAGACAATATACCTTTTGGCTACCGGGACATGGGCGTTGATGCCGGATGGTTCACGCAAACCAATCATTCAACCGCTTCCCGTACATTCGATTTCATCTATATCGGTGATTTAAGTCCGGCCCGGCACCCGGAGGATCTGCTGAATGTCTTTACAAAGAATTCCATGAAGGAGAAAACTTTATTCATCATCAGTAACCACTACGCCCGTTTGCAGACTTTGTACCACAATTTCAAGAACATTGTATTCAGGGGGCCTTGTGAACATGCTGCCATACGTTCTATGCTGCAGGAGGCGCGGTATGGAATCAATTATATCATCGACAAGGAACCATTCAACCAGCAAACATCTACAAAATTGCTTGAATATGCCGCCTGTGGTTTACCCATCATCAGCACAAAATACAAATGGATGGAGGAGTTCAGGGAAAAATGGGGCGGGCAGTACTATTATCTCAACCCTGACCTGTCTAACTTCACCTGGGAGCAGATCGAGAACTTTGATTTTATCGGGCCCGATTTATCGGACTGGACATGGGAAAAGCAGATCAGGAATTCCGGGATCGTTGAGTTTCTTCATGCCAGGTTAGGGAACCATCAAAACAGCTGACCTTCGGTTCATATCCAAACAATGATCACCAGCAAACGCTTTATCCAAAACATTTCAGCCAGCACAATCCAGTTGGTCACGAACCAGGCAACCGGATTGATACTATTTTATCTGCTTTCAAAAACATTGGATAAAGCCAGCTTTGGCAGCTTTAACTGGGCCCTGGCTGTTTTACTTATTTGCTTTGGCATACTGCAGTGTGGCATGGATCTGTTGATGGTCAAGAAAACGGCTTCCGGTGAAAGCAGGTTCTCCATTCTTTCCCTGTATATATCACACGTATGCCTGGCCGGTATGCTTTTTTACATCCTGCTGCTGGTAGCTTACCTGCTGTTTCCTTCCGGCACAAGCCTGTACTTACTCCTGTTTTTGGGTGCCGGCAGGTTGTTTATTTTCCTTTCCACGCCCTTCAAGCAGTTGTGCACCGGACTGGAAAAATTCAGGCTTCTTCTGTTGATGTCTGTTGGATCCAGCCTGTTCAAAACCCTCCTGCTCCTGGTCTTGTACTTTCTTGAACAGGTATCGTTGAAGAATATCCTGCCGGTATTTATCATGGGAGACTTCATTGAACTGGTGATCACCCTTGTCCTTTCGCGCAAATACCTGAAAGCGCCGTTGCTTCCCCACTTTAACGGGATTGCATACAGGCGATTGCTGAAAGAAGGTTTGCCCCTGCTTGGAACAGCTGTTTTGGCGGTGGGCATGGCCCGGCTGGATTGGGTCCTGATTGGCATCTTTCTTCCGGCGGAAAAGCTAGCCGAGTACAGTTTTGCCTACAAAGCATTTGAACTGTCAACCTTCCCGCTGCTGATCATTGCGCCAATTCTTGTACCCTGGTTTTCAAAGATCTTCCGCAACAACCAGGTTGATGAAACTTCCGTCAAAATCCTGAAGGCCCTGCTTTCTGTTGAGCTAATCATTGCTTCATTCACTTCTATGATACTGGTTCTTGCGTGGGCTCCTGCCGTAGATCTTATAACGGCGGGCAAGTACGGAAGCGTGAACAGAAACACGATCCTGCTATTGTCCCTGTGTGTTTCTTTTCTTTACCTCAACAACTTTTTCTGGACGATCCAGGTTTCCAGTTCCAGGCTAAAAGAAGTCTTCCGTGTTTTCATGGCTACATTCCTTGTGAATACCCTGGGAGACCTTGTATTGATTCCCTTGTTCGGCAATGAAGGAGCGGCGGCGGCCTATCTTTTGTCTGTTGTAGTGCAAGCAGTGCTCTTTGTAAGAACGACAAAGGTGGAAAGTTTGGATATGCTGCCGCGTTCACTGTTTGTTTATCCCCTCTGTGCCCTGGTGAGCGGCCTTATTTCTTTTTATTTTTTTTCATCACCCCCTGCTGTTATTGCTACAGCTATTGGTATTTATCTGGTGATTGTGCTGTTCAGCCTGAACATCATGATACCACAATATAAAACCTTGATCAAGGGGACGAAAATGGGTCATTACAAACCCATTCACATCGAAGAACACAGCCAGCGTTGACAGGCGCCAACATCATTATGAAAAAAGAAAGAATAGCGGTAATAGGATCAGGCATATCGGGTTTAACGATCGCCAATCTGCTCAAAGAATCTTACGAAGTAACCATCTTTGAAAAGGAAGATGAAATTGGCGGACTGATCAAGTGCAAACGAGTTCATGACTGCTTGTTTCACCAGGTGGGTGGCCATGTATTTAATTCAACTAACAAAAAAGTACTGGACTGGTTTTGGAGTTTCTTTGACAAGGATGCAGAGTTTGTAAAAGCAAAAAGAAATGCAAAGATCTACTTTACAGATCGAATAATCGGTTACCCGATCGAAGACCATCTCTTTGAACTTGATGAAAGCAAAGTAACCCATATCATCCCGGAGTTACTTGCCATCCATAGAAATGGTACAGACCAACCAGACAAGTGTGCCGATTTTGGAGACTTCTTACAAAACAATTTTGGAGCTACCTTATACAAGCTATACTTCAAGCCATACAATGAAAAGTTATGGCAAATCAACCCACATCACATCTCATTGGCTTGGCTGAAAGATAAGTTGCCCATGCCCGATGTGCAGCAAATCCTTCAAAGCAATATCCTGCGGCAGGAAGAAACAAAAATGGTTCACTCTTCTTTTTACTACCCCAAAGAAGGCGGTTCGCAGTTTATAGCAAACCGGCTGAGCCACAAGCTGGATATCCGGACAGGTGCAGCTGTAAATAGGATCAGCCTTCAGGAAAGCGGAATAAGCCTCAACGGGATGGATGTCTACAATAAAATAATTTATACCGGCGACATACGAAGTTTACCTGCTTCAATCAAAGACCTGCTGAAAAAAAGGGGTGTAAACGTATCAGGCTTAGAAGCGTTAAGATCGAACGGAACTTCCAACCTGTTTTGTGAAACAGATAAAAACGATATTTCATGGCTCTATTTACCTGAACCGTTCACCAAAGCCCACCGGATTGTTTATACAGGTAATTTCAGCGATACAAATAACAGGGGGTCGGAACGCAGTACCTGCATTGTGGAATTTTCAGGAAAAATTGATTACGAAGGGATGTGCAGAGAGGCAAAACTGCTTCCCGGCAACCTTACTCCTTTGGCTGGCAATTATGAGCCAAACTCCTATGTTGTTCAGGATTCAAATACCCACGCAATGATACAGGATGCCAGGCATGCGCTGGAATTGCATGGAGTATACTTGTTGGGCCGGTTTGCGGAGTGGGAATATTATAACATGGACAAGGCAATTGAAGCTGCATTCAGGCTAAGAGATAAAATAGGATCCTCTTGAATACCTTCGGGCTTACAGACTTAAAATATCAAACGTAGTATGCCTAAAGTAGCGCTTATGATTCTGTTCAACCACAATCATGAACAGAATTTGACCCAGCTGGACCGGATATACAAAGAAAGGTTTGAAAAGATCTGGTATATAATGCCTTTTTATACAGGAACCAGAAAAGACGTTGTTGCGGTCTATGAAAGTTCATTCTACTTTCAGGGATCTATTGCCAAAGCGCTTGAGCAGGTACGCGATGAAAGTTTTGATCACTACATGATTGTAGCAGATGATTTACTGTTGAATCCGGCGATCAATCAAGACAATTACCTCGACTATTTTTCATTAGACACAAAATCTGCCTTTATACCGGGACCATTTCTATTGAATGATGAACAGGAAACCAGGCCCTACCGGCCGTTTGCTCCTTACTGGTTTTGGATAGATGCAGCCACAGATTTCACGATAGACCAACGCGGCATCGAAGTTTCCGCATTTTTGCCCACTTATGACCAGGCCGAGAAGATGCTCGCTCGCCATGGACTGCCATTCACGCAAAAAGTAGGCCGGAGGATGTATTTATGGAAAGAGGTTTTCAGCAAATCCATTTTAAAGATCCTTTCAGATAAGAAGCTGTTTAAAAAGTTTGGAGTAGCCCTGTTCTTTTTTACAAAGTCCCTGCTGTTTTCAAAAAAGATCATCAGGTATCCACTGATCGCTTCGTACAGCGATCTTATCATCGTTCCCCACCAAAGCTCTTATGAATTCATGAGATACTGCGGGGTATTTGGAGCCTTGAATTTGTTTGTAGAAATCGCTGCACCTACTGCACTGGCCTTTTCCGCGCCTAAGATTGTGGATGAAACCCAATTAACCCGCAAAGGACAACTTTTTTGGACGCCCGGTGATATACTTAGCTTTGAAACGCACTACAATAACAGCTTGACATCACTACTGGAGAACTTTCCTCCCGGCGCATTGTATGTTCATCCTGTAAAATTCGGGAGATGGAAACCTTGAGGCAGGCCCCGTTTCTCAGGTATCTGAAGTTTTCGTTCATCATATGATATTGCTTCGACCTATGCATCTCCATTACTTGATACTGGCCCATACCAATCTTTCCCAGCTGGACCGCCTGGTGAAAACACTGGCAGACGACCGGACCCATCTCTTTATTCATATCGATAAAAAGATTTCCTGGAGCGAATTGTCAAAATTTGACTTTTACCACAACAAAAGGGTGGAACTTGTAAAAGAACGCTTTTCGATCCGCTGGGGCGGATATAACATGGTCCGGGCAACCCTGACCTTGATGAAAACCGCTGTGTTGAAAGCCCAAAAGGGATATTTTATCTTGATAAGCGGGCAAGACTATCCGCTGAAAAGCAACCAGTTCATATACGATTACTTACGGCAGCGCCAGGGAGCTGAGTATATGACCCATTGGTCCATTCCCTATGAAAACTGGAGCTCGGGCGGGTTAAGCCGCATCAGGTATTCCTGGTTCATCGATCAGATTGGATTTACAGCAAGTAAACTCCTTTATTATTTTCAGAAATGCTGTAAGATAAAGCGCACTTATCTGCCGGCACAGCTTCCTTATGGAGGCTCACAGTGGTGGTGCCTGACCCACGATTGTGTGAATTATATTTTGGCGTTTGTCGATCATCATCCTGCATTCAGGCGTTTTTATGAGCATACCTTGATAGCCGATGAAATGTTCTTCCAAACCATTGTATTAAACTCCCCTTTCAGGGATTCCGTTGTCAACAACAATCTCCGCTACATAAAATTCGATGGCCTCAATACACATCCAAACGTACTGGACAGGAAAGACCTGCCAGGCTTATTGGCTTCGGACAAACTGTGGGCCCGAAAGTTTGATGAAAACCATGACATTGAGGTTATGAACAACCTGGAGCAACAGCTAAAAGGTTGAGATATACAAGGCTGAACTGCTTACATCGATCTCCTCATGATTGACCTGTACTTTCTTGTGCAGAACATCGGCAAAGTAGCGCTTTTTGGCTTTTGAAGCCATTTGTATCAAATTGAACATAGGATACTATACTCCTAAATTCAACTTGGTATTAAACTGAAATCTGAATGTTGATTTTTCTGATCCTGTTCGTCCTTGTTCTACTGCTGCCAAAAATGTCTTTTAAATTGCAACGTCAAATAGCCTCAAAAGCCTGAAAACCCTTTTTACATGTCCAAATTACTGGCTTTAAGAAAAAAATTAAATCTGACGCAGGAAGAGTTGTTCGAAAAATCCGGCGTTTCGGTACGCACTATTCAACGCATCGAGGCTGGTACCAGTCCACAGGGTTATACATTGAAAGCGCTGGCCAAAGCATTGGAGGTAAGTGAAACGGACCTGATTGAAAACACAGAAGTAACCGCAACGGATAGTACAAAATGGTTGAAACTAATCAATCTTTCAGCCCTCCCCTTTATGCTTGTACCACCTTTAAATATTGTAATACCCCTTCTCATCATGTTTAAAACAAGGCAGTTCACGCCCGTTACAAAAAACATCCTTTCCCTGCAGGTTGTATGGACCCTGGGGGCAATACTGCTGTTTATCACAATCCAGATCTTAGTCGACTGGTATTTTATCCGGAGCAAATACCTAACGCTGATACCGCTGGGATGGTTACTGGTAAACAGCATACTGATCCTCCGAAACGCAGCTGAAATCGCCAAAAGCAAGACTTTGCGCATATCATTGAATTTCATTTTTATATAAATCCTGTCGCATGGTTGGCGGGTAGTTGGCGGCCTCCTGACAACAGGTTGTTTCATCATTTGGTCTTCTTTTGCTTTCCATAGAGGAGGAGCAAAAACTTGCCCCTGGTTTAAAGGTGATTCCCTCTTTTATGATAAGACCAATGAACATTACACAGACTTTTACAAAGACCCCCTGCAACAGGAAAACCAAGTTGATAAAATCAATTGCGTTTACGTTCCTATCTTTTGCCACGTTGACGTCATTCGGGCAGAAAGGCAAATTTGATCTTGTTATAAAGAATGCCAACGTGTTTGACAGCAAAAGGGGAACACTTTCATCCAGCCAAACGATCCTGGTCAAAAATGGCCTCATTGCCAAAGTAACAAGCCGTCAAAAAAATTATCCTGCCACGGAAACAATAGACGCGGGGGGAAAACTGGTGACGCCGGGGTTTGTCGACACCCATATTCATCCAACGGATGTTTATCGCAGTTATGGAGCATTGCCCGAGTATTTTCCAAAAGACTCGCTGGAACTCTACCGAAAACGGGTTTCCGACACCTATCTGCCGTATGGTGTAACGGCGGCCATGATTATGGGACAGCCGGAAAGCTGGTTGCCGCCGGTACTCAGCTGGCACGCTGATCCCCGGCCGGATTATTTAGACATCTACACTGTAGGCGGCGCACTGGTCTCAAACGAAGGCCGCAAACCTTATATTAACCACGTAATTGTAAATTCCCCCCTGGCTGCGAAACAAAAAGTGATCGAGTATTATAAATTGGGCATCAGGCACATCAAACTTTACTGGAAGCTGCGAAGACCAGAATTCAGTGCAGCATTTGAGACGGCGGATAGCCTGGGAATGAAAGTGTATGGGCATGTAGACCAGAATATTATGTTCATAGATTCAACATTCGATATAGGCTTGCGTAACTATGAACATATCCTGACTTTGGTGAACAGTGTTTTTCATGTTCAGGATGATAGCAAAGCGTTTAATCTGGAAATGCAAAAATACTATGCTCCGGGAGCCGCAAAAAACGGCCAGCTAGAACGGTTGGAAATGTTTCGTTTTATCCACGAAAAAAGACCGGGCGTGATAGATTCCTTGATTGACAAACTCTCAAAAAGCCCTACAACATTTTCCACATCGATCCACTTGATAGCCGAGCCATTTGGGCTAACCTATTTTACCACCAGGATGGATACCTCGTTATCGGCAGCCCAACTGGCCCGGTGCACGGAGAACTTCAAACTATTTATGGGTTACGCAAAGAAATTATTTGACAAAGGGATCAAACTCAGGATCGGCACCGATTGGCCAAGTGGCGGCAAAGCCATTGTTTCCGAACAACTGCTTTTATCAGAAGCTGGATTTACCATCCCTGCCATCCTGCAGATTTCAACCATAAACGGGGCAACGGCATTGGGCATAAACAATCAATACGGTTCAATTGAAAAAGGAAAGAAAGCAGATTTACTTATCTGGGACCAAAGCCCATTTGACAATTATAAAAACTTTCTTTTCGGCAAAACAATTATCAAGGATGGAGTTGTTTTCAAAAATAGTATCAGCCTTTATTGATGGAATGGAAAGAGGTAACAGCACAATCACCAGCTGGAGGATGTCATGCTTGAAGTGATTTACAACTATATCAATCCTATTATTCTTTTTTCAAACAAGGAAAAGCGAACCTTTGAAGACGCTTTTACGTTCCGGCAAGTACCAAAAAAATGCAAACTGACGAAAGAGGGAAAGATTGCCCAAAAGCTTTATTGCGTTCTAAAAGGATTGGTTCAGCTGTATTATACAAAAGATGACCAAGAAATTAGCGGCTATGTATTACGGAAAGGACTGTTTGCCAGTAGCTATGAGTTTACAAATAATATGATTAGGATTGTGTTTTTTTTGACTGGCTGTGGAATTATTTTACATAAATTGGTACACCTTATAAATAATTTGGCTGGTGTTACTTATTTTGTATATTTAAATCAATAAATCCAAATAACGTATGAGAAAATTATTCGCATGTGCTGCAATAACTGTTCTTTCGCTGTGCTCTTCTTTATCCATTCAAGCAAACAATATCCAGATCAGCAATGTTCAGCTTTTGCCTGGTACTTCTTCAAGCGGTTACGCAACAATTCAATTCAACATCAGTTGGGAAAACTCATGGTACTTAACAAGCGCACCTTCCAATTATGATGCTGCGTGGGTCTTTGTTAAATGGAGAAAGAATGGCAGCTCCTTTCCTTGGAAGCATGTGTATTTGCGTGATGAAGCCAGCTATCATACTATCACCAATTCAGGGGTGGCTTGGGGCGCAATGGAGTTGGGTAAACTCAATCCTGGTTCAGCCGGTTTTAATGGAACCAGCAATACAAGCAATCCAGTAGTAGGTGTTTTTATCAAGCGTTCATCCGCTGAAGCAGGTTCTGGCAATACCCCTTTACTGACTGTTAAACTGCGCTGGTATTATCAGTATGATGATTTTAATGGAACTGGAGTTGTTTCCAGCGGACTTGGTACGCAGGATGCTGTAGATATAAAGGTAGATGGTATAGAAATGGTGAATGTTCCATCGGGGCCATATTATCTAGGTTCGGGAGGTAGTGAGAACAACGCTTTTCATACACCTGCGTCTGCCTCGACACCTTATCTTGTAAGCAGTGAAGGTGCAATCAGCCTCACAGGTAGTAATGTAGACATGACATTTACCGGTTCCGGCTCCGGAATGGCAGGCGATCCCAACAACATTCCAGCTCCATTTCCCAAAGGCTACAATTCTTTTTACTGCATGAAGTACGAAATGAGTCTGCAGCAGTATGTCGATTTCTTGAACACAATTCCCGCCGCTAATGCCGGCAACTACGCGAGTATTAATTCATCAACTCACTATAATCTCAGCGTGAGCGGGGGAGTATACTCAACTACCCTTCCTTTTAAAGCGGCTGCATACGTAACAGCAGAGGCTTTGCTAGCCTTCCTTGATTGGGCAGCGTTACGGCCCATGACCGAACTGGAGTATGAAAAAGCGTGCCGCGGCAGTGCAAGTTCTTCCACTCCAAATGCACCTGCAGCCAACGAATTTGCCTGGGGAACAAATGGAAGCGCGGTAGCGTTGACTGCGGTTTCAAATTTGGGAACTACAAATGAGGTTGCCTCAACACCAAGCAATGCCAACGTAGTGGCGACTGAATCAGGCAATTCCTTGGAAGGAACCGCAAGAGGTGGCATTTTTGCTACTGCAAACAGCAACAGGGTCTCTTCGGGAGCATCTTTCTATGGTATCATGGAAATGTCTGGCAATGTATGGGAGCGAGCTGTGAGCGTAGGCACATCGGGCTCCTTATCGTTCACAGGTGCACACGGAGACGGGGACATCAGTACATCTCCTTCAAATTGGCCTGCAGGACCACCCTCTTACGACGGTTTTGGATTCAGGGGCGGTTCCTTTCTTTATAATGGCTCTATCCTAGCAATTTCCGACAGACTTGTTGCAAGCTTTAAACAAAGCAGCAATAACGAAGCCCATGATAACTGGGGAGGCAGGGGCGTACGTACTCAATAGCCGGAAGCAATAGCCAGTAACTTCATTTGTCTTGTTTATACGTGGTAGTGTTAAGAAACACCTTCTTTCAGAATGCTACTGTTCAGGTATATACTTCTGCACTTTCGGAATGGATGCCTTTTTTATCAGAAACCACATGGCGTTGTTTAAATCTTACAGTATGCCAAAACCTCATCTCTGCAACCTGATTACTTTATTCTTGTCAAGTTGTATTTTTTTTGCCGATGCGCAAACAATCTCTGTATCATATGGCAGCCTGCCAAACCATCTTCAGTTCTTTGCCAGGGACAATCAGGACTCTTCTGTAGTACTGGTAAACGGCGTAATCAGTTCAACTGGTTACGATTCCATCTACCTGAAGTTATATAAAAGCGTAGGTGCTTCCAGGACGCTGGTTAAGGTAGTCAGTTCTGGTATGCTATCTTACAATGGGGGCATGGCCTCTTTTACCCTGTCACCCAAAATACACGCGGAGCTGGCAGAGTACTCGATAGAAATGTATGCAGCTCAAGGTGCACAGAGCTTAATGTTGAGGGATCCGATAGACAGTTTGGTTTGCGGGGATGCATTCCTTGTTGCAGGACAATCCAATTCTCACCCGGCACGCCAGGAGGCAACTTACCTGAATGAATTTTGCCGTACTTTAGGTATTCAAACAGGAGATCAGAACTATAACTCATACGATGCAAAGGATACGCTTTGGAATTATGCAACCGGTTACGGTGGATATGGAGATTATACAGGACCTTATCTTGTTGGAGCATGGGGTATCCGTTTGATGCAGTTCATCAAAGAAACATACAGTATTCCTGTTTGTATCATCAACGGAGGAGCTGGAGGTTCTTCTATCTCGGAAAATCTCCCTTCGGGCAGCCACCAAGATCTTTCAAAAATTTACGATAAGCTTTTATACCGCGCAAAAAAAGCAAAACTTCAAGATCATATCAAGGCGATCTTTTGGTATCAGGGTGAAGCTAATGATGATTCTTTAGGCGATACAACAACCTACTCAGGAAGGTTCAGTACACTATATAACGCCTGGAAAAGCGATTACTCGCCTGTCAGTAAAATTTATGTGATGCAACTTCACCATGGTTGCAGTACGCAGGAAAATATAGGAGGGTTACTTAGAGAATTTCAGCGAACTCTTAAAGTGAAGTATACAGATATTGAAACGGTCAGTACCATGAATCTGCCCGGGCATGATGATTGTCATTACACAATTACCGGCTATGACACTTTAAGCTACCGGTTGTTCAGAATACTGGCACGCGATTTATACGGATCCCCGGCAACCCCGGAAATATCCTCCCCGGACATTGCACATGTGTACTATGCAAACCAATCAGCAACCAGTGTAAGGCTATTGTTTAATAACACCAGCAATCTGTCTCTGACAAGTAACCCCAACTATAACATAAAAGACTATTTCTATCTGGATGGAGCAAGCAATAAAGTAGCACAGGTAAGGGCACAAGGGAATATAGTTACGCTGGATCTTTTAACACCCAGTGCTAATGCCGCCTCTTTGACATACCTACCCAATATCTATTACAACAATACAACAACTGTATATCAAGGACCCTATATCATTAACTCCTCCAATGTAGGCGCCTTGACTTTTTATGGGAAAGCGATCGAAAATAACACTGCCTATGCAGCTCCAGAAGCAAATTTTACTTATAATGCTTCACAGGCTTTCGTGTCAGTTCCTATCAGTTTAACCGATTTGTCATTAGAATGGCCCACTACTTACTCCTGGCAGTCGCAAGATGGTGGAATTCTCTCTTCCACAAGCAGCGCTAATCCCACCATCACATATAATACGACTGGCATCCACCAGATCACTCTTACCGTCACCAATGCATTTGGAAGCAGCGTAATCACGAAACAAATAATTATACCGTCTGCAGGAGAGCCACCCTATCTCGGAGGCGTTGGAAGAGGTGAAACAATGGGTTATAGTGCCAGTCAACCATTAACATCGGATCCAGCAGCAAGTGCCTACCTTGGTGGAAGCGGAAGAGGTGAAGTAATGGCATTGGTGACAAGCCAAAGCCTGTCTACAAATGCCGATGTTGAGATATATCATGGAGGCATTGGACGGGGTGAGGCAATGACCTATGTTTCAAATCAGTCCCTATCATCTGAACAACTCAACTCTAAAATTCCTATACTTGGTAGCTTAATGACTAAAGAAGAAAATTCAGTTGAACAGGGATCTTTGATGGCATACCCGAATCCGGTACATCCACTATCAACCATTACAATCAAATATATAGCCGACGGGAACAAGGGATCTGCCACCTTGATACTAACAGATGAACGGGGTATAACTGTATGGAAAAACAACATGTCCATCAAAGCTGGAACAAATACGGCTGCAATACCTCGGTTCGTAGTACAGAATGGAAATTACTACATACAAATCGTTGGTAGTAAATGGAGATCTGTTGCGCGTAAAATCATCGTAGGAAGATAATATGAAGTAATTATTGACATATGCAACCCATCTACAGACACCAGGGAAGCCAAGATACCGGCAAGTAAATTCCGACAGATCATGGTAAACAGGCAAAGGAATTTATTAAGTGATTGAATAAAAAATATCAAGATCCTGTGTTGGAGAACGAAAAAAAATTTGCGAAGGGTTTGATGAGGAGCTACCGGGCAATGGAAAATGCTTACATTGCCTACTAGTATTGGTCAGATAGAAAAACAGATCAACAAACTTATGACAATCAATAGGCAGTTGTATGGAAGAGCTGGCTCGGAAATGTTAGGAAAGTAAGTGATACTGCATTCTGCCTACCGCCACCAGAATTGACGAAGAACCTCTTTGATCGTTATTTCCGCTGACCGGGATTTTCTGACGTGAAAGATCTCAATGAACGTACTATTTGTTGCAGCCATGTCATACAACAATTTTTATTCATTTGAAATGTTTTGATATTCTCTAATGAAACTAATCGCCGATAGTCACATAAAATCCTCCAAATTATATCAAGGTTTGTTACACAAGTAATTGATCAATAATAAAACACAAGAATTCCTGCAACCATTCTTCCAATCTGTTTTCGTAACTGAATTGGTCGCATTCGCGTGAGACGACGACTTGCAAGAAATTGATAGGCTTAAAATACTAAAAGCCCGTAAACTGAGTGTTTTACGAGCTTTTAGTATTATTGATCATCTTTTTGTCGGGGCGGCAAGATTCGAACTTGCGACCTCCTGCTCCCAAAGCAGGCGCGATAACCGGGCTACGCTACGCCCCGTGATCCTTTTGATCCTTTCCGGTTGCGGGGTGCAAATGTAGGGTTTATGCATCAAAACCAGAAATAGTTTTATAAAATATATAAGCCCTAAACCAAACTCTCAAAAGCGATAAAATTGACCAGGTTACTTTTGTGGTTGTACAGGGGAAATTCCTGCAGGTGGCACATATAAGATTCCCCGTTCTTGCGGTAATTTAAGATGCTGGCTTCAAAGGGGAGGCGCTGCTCAAGCGCGTTTTGGATGAATTGCTTGGTTTCAGGCGAAGTATCTTTTCCCTGGAACAGAGAGGGCCTTTTTCCAATCACCTCATCCGGGTGGTAACCGTTCATGAATACCATGTTGCTGCTGGCATACACGATGTTGAGCGCCGGATCGGTTACGATCACCGTCTTGTTCTGCCAGATCAATTGCCATTCAAAATTAAGATCATGCTGCCAGCTTCGCCGTCGCGAAAGCTGGGCCAGCTGTTGCAGATCGTCTGCCAACTCCAGCCTCTTGTGGAATCCTTCCATAAAAATATCCCAACACAATAACGGCCTCGCTTTTTTCATGGTAGTTGTTGCTTTTACACTTATACCGGTTTCAGCAGTTTCTTAAGCACCTTTCAAAGCCATAAGACTAGCCCCTGCCACCTTCTGACAAGCTGTCACACGTATCAAGCTACAAATCTACCATTTCTCTTTCTAATTGTTTGATACAAGCATCAACAGTCGTTGTAACTTTATGCATCAAAGTTGGTACCAGATCCAGGTTCTGCCGGCTCTTGGCCGATTGCTCGATGGTTCTGATGTCTTGCTTGATAGACTGGATACCCATCGAATCAAGCGTGGATTTCAGCTTGTGCGCTACTTTGTTGACGCCATCCCAGTCTTGTTGTGCATGATACGCATTTAACTCACGCACGTTTGGCGGAACAGTCTCTACAAACAAATCAACCATTTTGCGAATAAAGTCTGTATCGCCCCCGGATACAGCTTCGATCAGGGAGAGATCATATAATTTCTCCGTAGGATCGCTATTAGGGGTGGGAGATTCTTCTGGCATAATTTCTAAAATATCTGAAACCGGCAACAGGTATTTGGCGATCATCTCATACAACTTTTCTTCTACGAAGGGCTTGGAGAGATAGTCGTTCATACCTGCCGCGAGGTATTTGGCACTGTCTTCTTTTAAGGAATGGGCTGTAAATGCAATGATGGGAATCGAAGCTTTGGTCTTGTCAGGCAAGCTCCTGATCTGCAAGGTGGCCTGGATGCCATCCATTTCCGGCATCTGGATGTCCATCAGGACCAGGTCGTAATTGTTCCGGGTTATGCAATGCAGCGCCTGGGCGCCGTTGGTTGCGATGGTGACTTCACAACCCCACGACTGGATGATGTGCTTCACAATCTGTTGGTTCAGCTCAATATCTTCTGCTACAAGTATCTTTCTCTTTCCTAGTTTAGATTGGATCATGTCAGTGGGTTTTCAGGCGGTTATTTTACCGTCAGCTCATTGGTTTGTATCATGCGGTAGATGGTTGATTTTCCTACATCCAGCTTCCGGGCTACCAGCAAAACATCTGAATTGTATTTATCCAAATAATGCTGGATGATTTGTGTGGTGTATTCTTTAAGGGTGATTTCCTGGTTAAGGATATTCGCTGCTGATCCGTAACTATTTAGCGTGATGTGCGATGGTTCGATGATTTCTTCATCGGCCATCACCACCGCCAGTTCCATAATAGATTTCAGCTCGCGTATATTGCCCGGAAAGCTGTACTGCAACAGCTTTTGCTGCGATTCGGATGAGATGTTTTTTTTAGGCAGCTTGTTTTCCTTGCAAAACTGATCGGTAAAATGCTTGGCCAGGATCAGGATGTCGTTGCCCCGCTCGCGCAGGGGCGGCAGCTCGATCGGCAGTCCGAACAGGCGATAATACAGGTCTTCGCGGAAGCGCCGCTGCTTCACTTCCTCCAGCAGGTTTTTGTGCGTGGCTACAATGATGCGTACATTGATGGGCGTTACGCCGTTCCCTCCTACCCTGATCACTTCTTTTTCCTGCAGTACGCGCAACAGCTTGGCCTGCAGGTTGATATCAAGCTCCCCGATCTCGTCCAAAAATAAGGTCCCCTTGTCGGCCTCCTCAAATTTCCCAATGCGCCGGGTAGCGGCCCCGGTAAATGCGCCCTTTTCATGTCCGAACAGCTCGCTTTCGATCAGCTCTTTGGGGATGGCGGCTACATTTACAGCTACAAAAGGCAGCTTCTGCCGGTCGGAATTGTAGTGGATGGCTTTTGCCGCCACTTCCTTGCCCGTTCCGGTTTCGCCGGTGATAGATACTGTGATATTGGTTTTGCAGGCTTTTTCGATCATGGTATAAACGCGCTTGAGGGCCTCGCTTTTGCCCAGGATCATCTGCGAGAAATCATACTTTTTTCCCACCTCCGACCGCAGCTCTTCTACTTCCTGCTTGAGCCCGGAGAGCTCACGCAGGTGCATAACCGTGTTCCACAACCGGTCTTTGGCATCGCTGTCTTTTACGATATAGTCAAAGGCCCCGTTTTTCAGCAGACTGATCGCGGTGGCCACATCTTCCTGTCCGGAGATAATAATAACCTGTATATCCTTGTTGAACTCTTTGATGCGTTTAAGCACTTCTCCCCCATCGCTGTCGGGCAGCGAATAATCGAGGGTAACGACATCCGGGTTTTCGTGCAGGCGGGCAAAAAAGTCTTTGGGAGAGTCAAAGCGTTTGACCAGGTACTCGGGATTGAGCGACATGTAATGGTGCAGCATAGAGCCATACCATACATCATCTTCCAGGATAAAAATCTTAAAAGCTTCTTTTTTCATAGGATAGGACGTGGAAAAATTTCCCGTTTCTAGAACGTTTCCAATTTTAATTTAGTACAATCTGCAAGATTTACATTTGCAGGTGGGAGAAGAAAACTTTGTTGGTTGCCGCTTGTTATAGCAGGCATTTATACCTGAAGGGAAGAACTATTATGGCACGTTACTCGATCAATAACCAGGCTTTCACCGAAGCCTATAAGAAGCTAAACCAGGAACAGAAAAGGGCCGTAGACCAGATCGAAGGGCCGGTGATGGTTATTGCCGGACCCGGAACCGGTAAAACCCAGATCCTCTCTGCCCGGATCGGAAAGATCCTGATGGAAACGGATACCCAGCCCGGCAACATCCTTTGTCTGACCTACACCGATGCAGGCGTGATCGCCATGCGCAAACGGCTCCTGGAATTTATCGGTCCCGACGCCTATAAAGTGCATATCTCTACCTTCCATGCTTTTTGCAACAATGTAATCCAGGACAACCTTTCGCTGTTTGAAAAAACAAGCCTGGACCCGGTTTCAGAGCTCGAGCGCATCCAGCTTTTTAAGGTCCTTATTGATCAGTTTCCCAAAAACCATCCCCTCAAACGCTACCGGGGCGATGTATACTACGAGATCGGCAATCTGCAGCACCTGTTCTCCACGATGAAAAAGGAAAACTGGTCGCCCGGGTACATCAACCAGAAAATTGATGAGTATATTGATGCCCTGCCCCTCCAGCAGGATTATATCTGCAAACGGGCTACCAAGACGTTCAAGAAGGGAGACATCCGCACCGACCTGATCGCAGAGGAAACAGAAAAGATGGAAAGGCTGCGGGCAGCCGTGAACGAGTTTGAGCAGTACCAGCAGATGATGCGGGCAAAAAGCCGCTACGATTTTGATGATATGATCAACTGGGTCATTGATGCTTTCTCAAGCAACACTTACCTGCTGACCGGTTACCAGGAACGGTATCATTTTCTGCTGGTAGATGAATACCAGGATACAAGCGGCATCCAGAACCAGCTGGTGCAGATGCTGATCAACTACTGGGACAAACCCAATATATTTGTAGTGGGTGATGATGACCAGAGTATCTACCGCTTCCAGGGAGCCAACGTGGAGAACATGATCGAGTTTGCCGGTAAATATGCAAATGACCTCATCACAGTGGTGCTGACCAGCAATTACCGTTCTGTTCAACCCATTCTCGACATCTCAAAAACCCTGATCGATACCAACCAGAAACGCCTTGTACGCGAGCTGCCCAACTTAAGCAAAGACCTGATTTCCTCTAACCGGCTGATCAGTCACCTTACCCACCGGCCCCGCGTCAAAAAATACGAAACGCAGCGGGAAGAAATGATCGACATCACGGTCCAGATCGAGCAGCTGGTGCAGGAAGGCGTGAACCCGGAGCGCATTGCCATCATTTATCGCGAGAACAAATACGGGGAAGAGCTGTTCGATTATCTGAAACGCAGGCGGATACCTGCTTACTCTAAAAGGAGTAAAAACATCCTGCAGATCCCGTTTGCCCGCAAAGTGATCAAGCTGCTCAACTACCTGGCAGCTGAGCACGATACGCCGTTCGGAGGTGATGAAATGTTGTTTGAGATCCTGCACTTTGATTTTTACGGGATACCGCCCGTAGAGATTGCCCGCATGATGGTGGAAGCAAACGGATTGAGGCAAGGTGGGGAAGCAACTTCCCTCCGAAAGCTGGTTCAGCAAAAGATCCACCAGCCGCCCCAAACCCTGTTCGACACACCGGTACACCCCCACCTGCAAAAGATCAGCAACCAGCTGGAAGCCTTGATAGCAGCCGTTCCCAATGTGACCATCCAAACGCTTTTTGAAATGGTGATCCGCGATGGTGGCGTGCTGGAGTGGGTTATGAACAACGAAAGAAAGGTGTATCTCCTGCACGTGCTCAACGGCCTGTTCGAGTTTGTGAAAGAAGAAACACGCCGCAATCCCGAGATCGACCTGGAAGAGCTGACCGCTACCATCCGCCTGATGATAGACAACCGGATCTCTGTTCCCCTGGTGGAAACTTCCGGCACCGCAGCAGGTGTTAACCTCCTGACGGCGCACGGCTCCAAAGGACTTGAATACGAATATGTGTTTGTAGCCGGCTGCAATGCCTCCTATTGGGACGATGTAAAGCGGGGCAGAAGCGGTTACACCTTTCCGGACACCATGTTTTCTTCCCACACTTCCTCAAGCGAAGAAGAGCTCAGAAGATTGTTTTATGTTGCCCTCACACGGGCGGAAAAATACCTGACCCTTTCGTATGCAGCCCACCGTGCCGATGGCAGGGAATGGGAACCTTCCCGTTTTATCCATGAGATCATCAGCAAACATGCCCTTCCCATTGAAGGGGTCTCTGTACCGGCCGATCTGGTCAGCCAGTTCAACGAAGACCAGTTTACCCCGCGTTCGCCGGAGATCCAGAAAACAGACGATGACTTTATGAAGGGCCTGGTCGACCGTTTTGAGATGAACGTAACCGCCCTCAACAATTTTCTGCGTTGTCCGCTGGAATTTTATTACAAAAATCTGATCCGCATTCCCGTAGGCAAGTCGGAGGCCCTGGCCTTTGGCTCGGCCGTACACTATGCGGTGCAACGCTTTTTCGAGCGGATGAAAACAACCGCTGATGCTCATTTTCCATCGCAAAAAGTGCTGCTCGAAGATTTTACCTGGTACATGCAACGGCACCGCGAAAACTTTACCCGCGAAGCTTTTGCCCGGCGCATGGAATACGGGGAAGAAGTGCTGAAAAACTATTACGACAAATACATCGGCTCCTGGAGCAACATCGTGGTGGTGGAGCGCAACATCCGCAACGTAACCGTCAACGGCGTACCCCTGCGGGGAAAGATCGACAAGATCGAGTTCTTTGGCAATGAGGTCAACATCGTCGATTACAAATCGGGCGACCTGGAAAAAGCCAAAGACAAACTCAAACCACCCGATGCCCGCCAACCCAATGGCGGCGACTACTGGCGCCAGGCTGTTTTTTACAAAATGCTGGTAGACAACTACGAACGCAACATATGGCAAACGCTCAGCGTAGAGTTTGATTTCCTCGAACCGGACAAAAAAGGCGAGTACTTCAAAAAAAAGCTTTTTATCCATGCCGCCGACGTAGAAACCGTCACCCAGCAAATCACCACCGTCTGGAACCGGGTCCGCCAGCACGATTTCTACACCGGCTGCGGAAAAGAAGACTGCCACTGGTGCAATTTCATCAAGGATAACAATCTGGCTGTAGCATGGCATGAGCTGAAGGAGGAGGAGGAATAGGCACTCCGTCTTCTTTTTGCCTTGATGCAAAAAGAAGCAAAAAAATCAAGGCTGTTTGAAAGCGGCTAAAATTTACTGCACTGCGCTACAACGAACAAGCTATCATTCAGCAGTTGTGGGTGTTTGTGCCTTTGCATGAATGAGCAGTAGTACAATACCAGGCGTGTTCGTTGCTGAACGCTTCGTTCCGTAAATTTCTTCACGCCCCTTTCAAAAGGCCGGGGGGAGAACATCTGAACCTTGATTTACAGGATTGGTGGGATGGAAGGGATTGGATGGGGAGAAGAAAGAAGAAGAGAATTGTGAGAGGCTCGAGTGGAGAGAGGGAGGGAGGAAGAAGGTGAGAGAGGAGGAAGCAATGTGAGGGAAGAATAGAGAGGAGGAGGAGAAGAGAGGATTGATGAGGGAAGGAAGAGAAAAGGAATGATGAAAAGGAAAGGAATGACAAAGAGAAAAGGGTGACAAAAG
>JADCRZ010000007.1 GCA_015069695.1 Williamsia sp. | reverse complement strand
GCCGGATGCCGCTTCCCGGCATAATCGTTATCCGCCCATCCGCTGCATGAATCAAATCTTTTATCAGGGGCAGCGCTTGGGGTGCGGTAACCTGCTGACCTGAAGTCAGGATGCGTTCGCAGCCCAGCCGGATCAGGGTTTCCATGCCCTCGTACGGATCACGGGCACGGTCAAACGCGCGGTGAAAAGTCATTTGCATGGGATAGGCCAGTTCCCGCAGCACACCGGTTTTCTGGTGGTCAATGGTGCCATCCTGCATCAAAAAGCCGGCTACGATGCCGCTGCATCCCAGCTGCTTGCAGGCCAGCACATCCTGTTGCATGATCCAGAATTCCTCTTCGTTGTATAAGAAATCGCCCGCGCGCGGACGGACAATGGGGAATACGGGAACAGAAAAATCCTGCAGGCATCTTTTGACCAGGCTATAAGAAGGCGTAAGACCACCTTCAGACAGGGCGGTGCAAAGCTCAATTCTATCCGCGCCACCTGCAACGGCAGCCCGGGCGGTATTATAATCGGTGACGGCGATTTCTATCAGGTACTTCACGGGCTGGATCGGTTTCAGCTTTACAGCAAGCTTTTTGTTTCAACAATCTTCTGGCCTTTCTGGGTTTTTACGACATAAGTAAATGGCTTGATCAACGAGAAGCCGCCATAGTTGCCTTTTTTGTCCAACGCAATAAAAGCCACCTGCAAATCGCTGGCTTTGTTATTGCCCAAGCGCTTTGCGACCCGTTCCACTATTTTCCTGCAGGCTTCTTCCGGTGCATAGCCCGCCCGCATCAATTCTATGATTGCATGCGAACCGCATACCTTCATCACCTCTTCGCCTACACCGGTAGACGTAGCGGCACCTACTTCATTGTCGACAAACAAACCGGCTCCAATAATGGGTGAGTCGCCTACCCGTCCGTGCATTTTAAAAGCCATGCCGCTGGTGCTGCAGGCTCCGCCCAGGTTCCCTGCTTTATCAAGGGCAATCATGCCAATGGTATCATGATTGGGCATAGGCTGCGGGCGTCTATCTCCCTTTTTTAATTCATTCTCAACCGTGATCATGGGGTCATAATGTGCTTTCTTCAACCATTGTTTCCACAGTCTTTCACTTTCCGGTGTAAGCAGGTTTTGTTTTTTAAACCCCTGCGAAAGCGCGAACTGCAAGGCCCCGTCTCCCACCAGTTGCACATGGGGTGTTTTCTCCATTACCAGTCTTGCTACAGACACCGCGTGCATGATGGACTCCATGGCCATTACAGCGCCGCAATTGCCTTTCTCATCCATTACACAGGCATCGAGCGTTACCTTTCCATCGCGGTCGGGTAAGCCGCCATAGCCTACACTTTGGTCTTTGGGATCGGCTTCGGTAACCATCACGCCCTGTTCAACTGCATCCAGGGCACGGCCTCCTTTTTCCAGTACCGCATAGGCCTTGCTGGTAGCATTTGCATTGGGCTCCCAGGTAGTGATTACAACAGGATTGTTGAGGACAGGTGTTGAGATAGACGATCCGGTTCGTAAAACAAGCCCTGCCGAACCGAACAGGGAAGATTGAAAAAATTTTCTTCTATGAAGCATGATAGCAGGAATAAATCAAATAAATTGGTTTGTACGTGCTCTTTTTGCAGTTTGCATAGGTACGATTATTTATACAACTGCCGTGGTAAAGGCCTGGTGCGGGAAACATTCTTTACAGGATCTATGAAGATTTTGAATGGTGCGCATCAGTGTACTTTTGCGCAGACCAAAGTAAATGTAGGTAAAATTCCATGCAGATGGACAAAAGATTAAACCGAGCGTATGAGACACAACCCGTATAAAATCTGTATTGCTATCCACTTCGTGATATTTGCGCTGGCGTGCAGCCAATCTGCCCGGCAGCCTGACAGCTCCGCTTCGCGTGACACAAGTACAGCTGCTGTTCAACCAGACACAGCCACCCGTAACGCGCAAACAGGCAATTTGCCTCCAGGCAACAGGGAAGAGGCAACACAAACAGGTACAGGACTTGCAGCATTTGTATTGCCCAACTACAGTGTGCTGGACACAGCTACCGGCGATCTGAACGGAGATTCGCTTCCTGACAAGCTTCTTCTTTTAAAGAAAAAAGGGGAAGATACGAGTTCAGATGTAACAGAGCACCCGGAGAAAAGACCCCTGATGATCCTCACTGGGCAAGCAGACGGAACCTACAAGCTGGCAGCACGCAACGACAATGCTGTGCTATGTGTAGATTGTGGGGGTGTGATGGGGGATCCTTATATGCGGCTGGTGATAAAGGGAGGCTATTTTTCTGTGGAGATGGCAGGTGGCAGCAGCTGGCGCTGGACGCGTACGGTCACTTTCAGGTACGCGCCCAGCGAGCACAACTGGCTTTTATACAAAGATGGGCATGGAAGCTTTCATGCCTCCGAACCTGATAAAGTAGAAACAAGATTGTACACTGCAAAAGACTTCGGACAGGTCTCCTTTGAGAAGTTTGATGTATACAAGGAACAGTAAAGAAACCCGGTCTTCTTAGAGTTTGGATGCAGAACCGGTGTTTTTCAGGTCACTGCGCAGGCCGCTCATATCTTCACTGATCTTGGTAAGCAGGACCTCTGTCGGACTTAAAGTCGGCGTTGTTTCAACCGGCTTTTTGGCTTTCAGGTTGTTTGCTGCTTTTACTACCAGAAACAGGAAGAAGGCAATAATGATGAAATTGATGGTTGCCTGTAAAAACATCCCATACTGCAGTTTTGCAGTGCCTACCTCAACTGCTTTTGACTTGATGTCAAATCCGCCTATCAGCATACCGATGATCGGCATCAGGATATTGTCTACCACAGATGTGACAATACCGCCAAATGCAGCGCCAATGATAACACCGACGGCTAAATCCAATACATTGCCTTTAATGGCGAACTCTTTGAATTCTTGAAGCATTCCCATAAGTTGTTTGTTTCAGGTGAAGAAATGATGGTTGTATAAAAATAAGGGATTTTCATATTCAGGAAAACGCTGCTAAAATTAAACAGTTTTATAATATCGATGCCCAACTGATCAAATCGGTTACCCATCTGGGTAAGAAAGGCTACAATACAGCGCTGCTTCTTCCTATTTTTTTGCACTTACCCGCCACACAACATTACTGGCGTCATCTGCTACCAGTAAATCTCCTTGTTGCGTGAATGCCACTCCAACAGGCCGGCCGTAAACTTTGTTGCCGGATGAATCCTGTACAAAGCCGGTGAGAAAATCTTCTTTGGGACCGCTGGGTTTGCCGCCCCGGAAGGGAACAAACACGACTTTGTAACCCGATAAAACAGCCCTGTTCCAGGAGCCATGCTGGCCGATAAAGGCACCGCCCGCCCATTTGCCCGGGAAACTCTTTTTTTCATCAAAAGCCAAACCCAGTGAAGCCGTATGGGCTCCCATGGAAACATCCGGTACAATGGCTTTCTTTACCAGATCAGGCTGCTGCTTGTCTTTCAGTCTTGGGTCTTCATGCTGTCCCCAATAAGAATAAGGCCATCCGTAAAACCCGCCTTCCTGTACGCTGGTAAAGTAGTCAGGTACGAGGTCATCACCCAGTTCATCGCGTTCATTTACGGCTGTCCAAAGTGTTGTGGTGCCGGGTGCCCAGCCCATGCCTTGCGGATTGCGAAGCCCGCTGGCATAGATGTGCATGTTTGACCCATCCGGATCCATTTGCAGGATAGCTGCCCTGTTTACTTCGGTCTCCATCCCGTTTTCTCCTACGTTGCTGCCGGAGCCTACACCGATATAAATCTTTGTTCCTTCTTTGTTAGCCAGCAAGGTTCTTGTCCAATGGCCTTTTCCGGTAGGCAGATCAACCAGCTTTTTACCGGAGGCAGAGATCTTCGTTTGTCCGGCCTGGTAAGGATATTGTACCACGCCATCTGTGTTGGCAACGTAGAAAGAATTCCCGATGATAAGCATCCCAAAAGGATGGTTGAGACCGGTCAGGAAAACAGTTCGCATTTCAGGTACCCCGTCGCCATTGGCATCACGGAACAGGGTGATCCTGTTGGCACTTTCGTCAGATTCGAGGTTGCCTGATTTTGACTTGCCGGAGAATTTGTCCTTCATGCTGTTCTTGCCGTTCGATTCGCAAACAAATACATCGCCGTTGGGCCCGGTGTAGATCCAGCGCGGGTTGAGCAGGCTATCGGCATAATGGGTGACCTGGAAACCTTGGGGTGCCAGAGGGGTTTTACCGGCAGGCCAGCCAGTGACATCAGAATAATTTACGGCTGATTTGGTGTCGTATGGGGCCGGTAGCTCTACAGCCTGGCTGGCGGCTGTTTCTACCTTGTCTTCCTTGCCGGCATTTTCTTTTTTCTTGGATTCGTCTGATTGACAGGCCAATAGAAAAGCCAGTGGTGCAAGTATGAAGAAGCTCTTTGTGTGCATAAAAAATGTTTTTAGAGTTTTTACAAATTATATGCCTCGAAAATTTGGAATTTATCAAAATGCTTTTCTATCTTGTACCAGATATGCAAACGGAATGCTCCTCTTTCTCGTATCTGCATAGTAAACAAATCAATCCTATCAGAAGCGCTATAAAACACCAATGGCGTATTTCAAATCAGATCATTCTTAATCTGCTTACGTGAACAGAAGATCCTAACAAGACTTTCGTAGTTAACCCCTTCCAAGTCCGTGAAAAAACTAAGTGTTTCTGTGTTGATGGAAAAAAACGTCAAAAATATTAACGTTTTTGGAGATATCAAATAACAGTTCAAACGTTCTTATCTATAATTAAAACTGAACACCCGGTTGTATGGAAACTATGGAAAAAGTTGCTCCCGTGGAAGTAACACATCCCAATTACGGTCTCTCAAGAAGCAAAGAAGAGATCTTTTCAAACGAGTACTTCGTCAACCCCTTACCACGTGCCGTACTCAGAAACAATTCATTTCTCCTTCTGGATGGCGAATGGAGATTCTCACTCGACCCCAACGACGAGGGCATCCGCGAAAGATGGTACCTTGGCCATGAATATACGCGGACTGCCCACTGGCCTGGCTTTATTGAAGCCCACATGGACGATGCGCGGGAGCATGCTCCTGTAAACTCCTGGTCAGACAATGTTGTGGCCTGGTACGAGCGTGATTTTCCGATGCCGCAGCTAAGTCCTTCTAACCCGCATACCATGCTGCAGCTAACCTTTGGAGCCTGCGGATATGAAACCCAGGTATGGCTCAATGGTTTTCCGCTATCAACAATTGAAGGAGAAGAAAAACATATCGGCGAATACACTTCCTTTTCTTATGAGTTAAATGAAGAAGTGCTGCGCCCCCAGAACCGCATTACCGTCCGCATTGCAGATACGATGGATGCCGACATTACCCGCGGCAAACAGGAGTCTTATGTATACAAGCGGGGTGGCATCTGGTACCAGACCTATACGGGTGCGGTAAGAAGCGTATGGATCGAAACCGTTGAACGGAACCGGCTTCGTTCAAGGGTCAGCGTGATCAGCTCCGTGGAAGAAGAACTGGTGCGTTTCAACTTCACGACCCGCATCAAAGACCCCGGTGAGTACACCCTGCGGGTAAAGATCTACGAAAAAAAGAAGGGTTCTAATGGAAACGGAAACGGGAATGGAAATGGCCATGCCCAGCCGGTAGCAGAATCTGATTTCAACCTCCGCCTGGAAGCCGGACAGAAGCAGCAACGCGTTGTAGTGGAGCTGCCCGGTGCCAAGCTGTGGTCCGTTAAATCACCCAACCTGTACCGGCTTGTAGCCCAGCTGATAGACTCTAACGGATATGAGGCACAGATCGAATCGCATTTCGGCTTGCGCAAGATAGAATCGCGCGGAAACAAAGTGTACCTGAACAACGAACCTATTTATATTGATGGGATCTTATACCAGCCAGGCGTGTCTACCTACGAGGAGATCAAGCAGCACATGCTTTCCATGAAGGAGCTAGGCTGTAACCTGGTGCGCATCCATATTGCCGGTGTAGATCCGCGTATCTATAACATGGCTGATGAGATGGGCTTGTTGTTGTGGGTAGAAGTTCCCAGTCCGCACAGGTCAAATCCGCAAAGCAGAAAAAACCACCGGGAAGAGCTGATGCGCATGCTGGCCCTGATAGAAACGCATCCTTCTGTGGTGATCTGGAGCTTGTACAATGAAGACTGGGGCGCGCAGGATATTGCTACCAGCGAAGAAACCCGCAACTACATCACCGAAACATATTACATGATGATGATCCATCACCCGCAATTCCTGGTTGTGGACAATGATGGCTGGCAACATATTTCAAAAGAAGGCCGGTTGAAATCCGATTTGCTGACAGCTCATTTATACACCCCTGATCTAACCCGTTGGCGCGAGTTGCTCGACAAACTGGTAGGTGGTGAACTCACCGGAGTAGCTGCTTTCCCGCTGGTGGTAGGTGATCCTTTCTTCTACCGCCGCCAGGTTCCCCTGATCGTAAGCGAATGGGGCGGCTTTGGTTTCCCCGATTATGGTGGTCCCAAGGACGCTGACGAACGCACAGAATTGATAAGGCTGTTCAAGCAGGAGCTGCGCAAACGCCCGATCGCCGGAGACGTTTATACCCAGGCCACCAACATCGAAGACGAACGCAACGGTTTGATCGAAGCCCGTACCGGCGAGCTCAAGGTGCCCGCAGGCATTCTGGCATCGGAGCCATAGGCTGGACCTTGATTCCAGGGGATTTTAGGATGAAAGGGATTGGGAACGTTCGTGATTGAATCATATAAATAGAAAAGTCTTTACTGGAAAGAGGGTTGATCATCTTTTCAGTAAAGACTTTTTTTAAGTATAAAAACTACCAACGTTCCCAACTCATTCCATCCTAAAATCCCCTGGAATCAAGGTTCAGACAATGCAACGCATCGGTCTGTTTTCTTGTTATAACTTGTATAACCATACAAGCAGCTGACATGAAGAAACTGTTTTTTACGTTTGTTGTTCTCCTTGCTGTTCATACTTCTCTTTTTGCGCAAACCAACACAGCACCGCAGAAGTTTGTTTTTCATTCTATCAATGCTGTCGGACTGATGAACGGCAGCAGGGGAAGCAGCTTTTCGCTGCAGAGTATAGAAGGCTTTTCGTACAGGCAGTTTTTTGCTGGTGTGGGAGCAGGGATTGATTTTTATAAGTTCAGAACCGTTCCGCTTTTTGTTGACCTGCGGTATAAGCCCGGCCACAAAAAGCGGAATTTCTTTTTGTACGGAGATCTTGGGTACAGCGTTCCCTGGTTAACGGACAAAGAAAAAACAGGCTTGATTTCCGCCGTCAATGCCAAGGCTGCTATTTATTATGATGCGGGGCTTGGTTATTCTATCCCTGTTCAAAAAGATGCGTTTTTGCTGAGCATCGGGTACAGTTACAAGGAAATGAAAAACCGGGCGAAGGAATATACCTGTACAACCGGAAGTTGTGGAGTAGCAGACCAGGCATACCGCTATCAGATGGAAAGGATCGTGCTCAGGGCTGCCTGGCAATTTTAGTTGGTGGTTCCTATGTATCTATAGGAGAGAAAGGCATCAATCTGTGTGCAAGAATCGGAGGTTTCTTTGGATGCCTGCGTATTTGCTTCTCTTTAGCGGAGAATCCCGGAAGATTTTTTTAAAAGCTTCTTCTGACAATGCTTCCCAGTCGCCTGTAGAAAGGTTCAGTATTTCCGGAATAGGGCGGAAGCCTGGCTCGGTTGTGGGTTTGCTGAAGCGGTTCCACGGACAAACATCCTGGCAGGTATCGCATCCAAACATCCAGTTGTTGAATTTGTCTTTGTTGGAATGAGGTATCAGCATTTCTTTGAGCTCGATGGTAAAATAAGAAATGCATTTGCTGCCATCTACCACTTTCTCTTCCAGAATGGCGCCGGTTGGACAAGCATCTATGCAGCGGCGGCAGCTACCGCAATAATCTTTTGCGTATGGATCATCATACGCCAGTTCAAGGTCAACAATTAAAGTGGCAATAAAAAAGAAGGACCCGCTCTTTGCGGTGAGCAGGTTGCCGTTTTTTCCGACCCAACCCAGTCCGCTTTTTTGCGCCCAGGCCCGTTCCAATACGGGGGCGCTATCTATAAAACCCCGTCCGTTTACTTCTCCGATTTCCCGCCGGATAACAGACAACAGCTGGTGCAGCTTGTCTCTGACAACTGTATGGTAATCTTTCCCATAAGCGTATTTTGAAATTTGGGGTGCATCCGGCCGCTGCTCTTCAGAAGGATAGTAGTTCTGCAGCACCGTTATAACAGAACGGGCACCCGGTACCAATTTGCAAGGATCAATGCGCAGGTCAAAATAGTTCTCCATGTACCCCATGGTGCCATGCATATCCTTGTGCAACCACTCTTCCAACCTCCGGGCATCCTCCTGCAATTGCTCGGCCCGCGCAACCCCACAATACGTAAACCCCAGCCCAGAAGCGGCCTGTTTAATCAACTGCGTATTACGAACTGTATTCAATCTGCTCCATTATATTCAGTCAGAATTCTATCAATGCCTTAATCCACCCCTACCCATCCCGGGAGGGAATACGTCTTTGGCGCGCTGCATAACATGGCCTCTTTTGTTTTTCTTCATTGTCCTCTTTTTTCAAGGATTTTTTTGTCTTGAACCAGGATTACACGGCTTAAAGGATTACAGGATTTTTGGTGGCGGATCGATTCTTAAACATACGCCTCAATTACTCCAAGATGATCCACCCTCAAACTGCAATCCTTTAATCCGTGTAATCCTGGTTCAAGACAAAAGCACGTGTAAGATCTCAGCTAATAACTTCCTCTTTCTCTTCTCTCTCCTTCTTCCCTCCGGCCTTTTGAAAGGGGGTGAAGAAATTTACGGAACGAAGCGTTAAGCAACGAACACGCCCGGTATTGTACAAAAGCTAAATCCATGCAAGGGCTCAAATGCCCACCAATGCATGGATCTAGCTTGTTCGTTGTAGCGCAGTACAGTAAATTTCAGCCCCTTTCAAACAGCCTTGATTTTTTTGCTTCTTTTTGCATCAAGGCAAAAAGAAGTCAGGGTCTTACTTCGTCAACACCGCCGGTTTGAACTTTTGCACTTTTACTGCGCTATCTGCTTCGCCCAAAGGTTTGTTTTTTGCGAAATCAACCAAGATGGGTGCTGCAACAAAGATAGAAGAGTAAGTACCGGTGATAACCCCGATCAGCATGGCGAAAGCAAAGCCTTTGGTGACTTCACCACCTACCAGGAATAAGATCAGGATGGTCAGGAATACCGTCAGCGAGGTCATGATCGTCCGGCTCAGGGTATCGTTGATGGCTTTGTTGATGATCTCGCCTTTTGTAGCTCCTTTCATGGTGCGGCTGTACTCACGGATCCTGTCAAATACAATCACTGTATCGTTCATCGAGAAGCCGATCACCGTGAGGATCGCTGCGATAAAGTGCTGGTCGATTTCCAGTGGGAAAGGCACCACGTCTTTTAAGAACGAGAATACCGCCAGGGTTACCAGCACGTCGTGCAGCAGCGCGATGAGGGTTCCTACCGAGTAACGCCAGTCGCGGAAGCGGATAAAGATGTACAAGGCAATGATGACCAGCGACCAGAAGGTGGCCCATTTAGCGCCTGATTTCAGGTCGTCCGATATGGTCGCATCTACTTTGGAAGATGCCTGCAGGATGCTGGGTGAGCTAAAGTCAGCGTAGCTGGTGCCTGCTTTGAGGAAAGGCTGCAAACCTGTGTACAGCTTGCTTTTTACCAGGCTGTCTGCCACGAGGCCGCTCTGTGCTACCAGGTAGTCGGTGGTGATGTCGAGCTGGTTGTTGCTGCCGTAGGTCTTTACTACGGGTGAGCTGCCGAACGCTTCATTGAGGCCGCTTCTTACAGCTTCCGCATCAACCGGTTTTCCGAAGTTGACCACGTAGCTCCGGCCGCCTTTGAACTCAACGCCATACCTGAAGCCATGGAACAGCGAGGAGATACCCAGCAAAAGAACTACGATGGAAATACCGTAGGCGATCTTGCGGTAGTTGATGAAATGGAAGTTGGAATGCTGGAAGATCCTTTTTGAAAGCGGCGTGAAATAGTTGAAATGCCGGTTTTTGTTTGTCCAGAAATCGGTGATCAGCCGCGATACCACGATGCCGCAAAGCAGGGAAAGCAGGATACCAATGATCTGGGTGGTAGCAAAACCAAGCACCGGGCCCAATCCGAAATAAAACAGGATACAGGCTGTGAGCAGGGTTGTTACGTGTGCGTCCAATACGGGTGCCAGCGAACGGCGGTAGCCGTCCTTAACAGCTTGCTGATAGGTTTTGCCCCGTGTAAGCTCTTCCTTGATCCTTTCAAAGATAATTACGTTGGTGTCCACTGCCATACCGATGGTCAGTACCAAACCTGCAATACCAGCAGCAGTAAGGGTTGCATGGAATGCCGTCAAAATGCCTACTGTAAACAGCAGGTTCAGGATCAGCGCAATATTGGCGACCCATCCGCCGGTGTTGTAGTACACCAGCATCAGGATAAAGATAATGATGAATGAAATCAGGAAAGCCATGGAACCGCCCTTGATAGATTCCTGTCCGAGGGTTGGACCCACTACCTGTTCCTGTACGATCTTGGCCGGTGCATTGAGTTTACCGGATTTCAGGATGTTGGCCAGGTCCTGGCCTTCCTGCACGGTAAAGTTGCCGGCGATTTGTGATTCGCCGCCTTCGATCTTATCGTTTACTACGGGTGCTGAGTAAACAATGTCATCCAGTACGATGGCAATAGAACGGCCTACGTTGTCGCCGGTCATTTTGGCCCAAACTTTTTCGCCTTGTTTGCTCATGCTCATGTGCACGGTTACCTGGTTGTTGATCGGGCTAAAATCCTGCCGGGCATCAACAATAGCTTCCCCTTCCAGCTTGGCTTTTTCAGAACCGGGAACGGTTTTCAGGGCATAGATCGGAAGCTGGTTGACCGGGTTTCCGTTCTTGTCTTTCTCTGCCATGCCGTAAGCAAATCTTACATCAGCAGGCATGTTGTTTTTAACAGCCGGGTTTTGCAGGTAGCTGTTTACGAGCGCAGTATCCTGTACAGCAACCACACCCAGCATCGACGGGTATTCCATCCGGCCGTCTTTGTTGTCGTCGCGCGGTGCAATAAACCGGATAACAGTTACCAGCGGGTGTTCATTCTGGGGTGTGGCAGTAGTAGAAGCGGTTGATTGCTTGGCATTGCCACCAGCCTGTAATTTTTTAGAGAGATCAGTAGAAGTATCCCCGTTCGCAGCCGATGCTACAGTTCCTTTAGCAGCAGTATCTTGTTGCGCAGTTGCCGTGTCAGTTGATTTTTTGCCACCCAAGGTTATTGCCAGGGCTTTGTCAGCTGCTTCCAGCGATTTGTCAAGCTCACCGATATTGTATACTTCAAAAAACTGGAGGTTGGCTGTAGACTGCAGGAATTTGCGAACCCTGTCAGGATCGCTGGCACCAGCCAGTTCTACCGTGATGATATTTTTGTTTTCATCCAGGTTGATGTTAGGCTGGGCCACACCAAATTTATCGATGCGCTTGGTAAGCACGTTGTAAGTTTGGTTCATGGCGGCGTTGGCTTCTTCACGCAGGTAGTTGATCACTGCATTGTTGGAAGCGTCTATCTTCAGCTTGTTGCGCGTGCTGTTGGCAAACAGGGGAGCCATGGTGGCACCCGGATTTACCTGGCGGAACGACTGGTCGAACAGGGTGATGAAATCCGCGTCGCTGTTCAGTTTTCTCCGGTTAGCTTCATCGAGGGCTTTCTTCAGGGCCGGATCGCTGGGGTTGTTGGCCAGTCCTTTGATCAGACCTGCCAGTTCCACATCCATCGTTACGTTGATACCACCTTGCAGGTCCAATCCGAGCAGGAGCTCGTTTTCTTTGGCTTCCTGGTAAGAGGTGCCCCACCAGGTGATGCTCTTGTTCTTGGTGCTGTCCAGCAATTTCTGCTGGCGCACTTTCCGGATCCCGTCAAGCGTGTCTTCGTAAGCGGTCTGGAGGTCTTTGCTGCCAGGGTATTTCACAGCGGCAGCAGGATAACTGTTTTTTACATATTGGGCAGCCCTTCTGTCCATTTCTTTTTCATGGCTGTTCACAAACCAGGTAAAGGAAAGCAGGTAAAGCGAATAGATAATCAGCAAACCCACGAAAATTGAAACCAAGCCTTTCATTGATGACGTGTTATAGGTGTAATAACTTTTGAAAAGAGCGCAAATATAAGGCTTTCGGCCTGAATTATGAAGGGTGGGGAGGAATCTGTAATTTCATCGCATGAAGCCAATCGCTCCATTTTTTACCGTTCTCTGGATTTTATTTACTGCCTGTCATTCACCCAAAAAAATCAGCCAAGCTCCCATGACGGATACCCTGCATGTTCAGCCTCCAAACACCGACTCTGCTCCACCCGTCAAACCCGCTCCTGTTCCGCCTCCGCTCCCGGCCGGCCGGACGGATGCCCTGCTCGAACAGATCTTGGCTGCACACCCCCAATTCTTCGACACCATTACCAAGCAAAAAGAGGCTTTTAAACTGCAGATCATTTATACCCAAATCGACCGCGGAGCAAACAACCAACCGCAGTTTAAAAGCTATTACTATAACGTTGATACTGCAAATTATTTTTATCCTGCTTCCACGGTAAAAATGCCGGTGGCCCTGCTTGCCTTGCAGCGCCTGCGGGAACTGCGCATTCCAGGACTTGATCTCCATTCCACGATGATCACGGGCCAGCAGGAGGGCCGTCAAACACCGGTATACAACGATCCTACAACGCCCGATGGCAGGCCAAGTATTGCCCAGTACGTCCGCAAAATTTTCCTGGTCAGCGACAACGATGCTTTTAACCGGCTTTATGAATTTTTAGGGCCCCAGTACATCAACGAGCGCCTGCATGCGATGGGGTTTGGCCATGCAGAGATCCGCCACCGCCTGGCTGTTCCGCTGAGCGAGGAAGAGAACCGCCGTACCAACCCGGTCAGCTTTTTTTCGCCCGCTGGCAAGAGCTTGTATACCCAGCCTCAGCAGGTTTATGAAGCGCCTTTTCTCAAGCGGACAGACTCTTTGGGGATCGCGCATTACAATGACCAGGAAGAGCTTGTGCAAGGACCCATGGATTTCTCCAGGAAAAATCAGCTTACCCTGGAAGAGCTTACCCATATTTTAAAAAGCATCATGTTCCCCGAGTCTGTTCCGCCTGTTCAACGCTTTAACGTGGAGCCGGAAGACCTTCAGTTTGTCCGGAAATACATGTCGCAGCTGCCCGGTGAAACAACTTATCCTGCTTATGATTCAGCTACCTACCATGACGCTTACGGTAAGTTTCTGTTGATGGGAGCGGCGCACGAAGCCCTTCCTCCCCATGTCAGGATCTTTAACAAAATAGGAGATGCGTATGGGTTTCTGACAGATGTGGCCTATATTGTCGACTTTGAAAAAGGGATCGAGTTCATGCTCAGTGCCACCCTGTACTGCAACAGCGATGGCATTCTCAACGACAACAAATATGATTATGAAACCGTCGGTTTTCCTTTTATGAAAAACCTGGGCAGGGTGATCTACGATTATGAAGCGGCCCGCAGAAAGTCCCGGCCGGATCTGTCCGCTTTTCAATTGCAATATGATAAACCGCGTATAAAACAGTAAACAGGCCGGAAGCAGAACCAGGCAGCATCGCATACAACAGATTAGCAATGAAAAAGATTTTTCTTTGGTTGATAGCAGGTGGCTGTATAGCAACAGGAGCTTGCAAAAAAAAGCAGGAAGATGATCTCTACACAACCCGCATCGCCATCGCACAATTTGTACCCAATGCTGATTCCATCCGGGTTTTGTATGATGGCGATAGAGTAACTGGCAGCAGGGCCCTTTCATACGGTACGGCCAGCAGCCAGAACGGGATCGCCTACCTGGCCTTGGGCAGTGGTACCCATAACCTTGGCATTCTCTCAGGCACTACTGCTCTCAACAATAAAATTTACTCTTTCGGAGCCGGGAATTACTACTCCTTGTTCCTCTATGATTCGCTTAAAGCAGGCGCCATCAAAACGGCCTTGCTCCAGGATGCTGTAACCAAGGCTGATACGCTGGCGCAGGTCAGGTTTATCAACATGATCGCCGGGAACGAGTCGCTGCAGATTATTTTTAAAAAAGACACCAGCATTTCCAGCACAGATACTTACCTGGGCAGTAAAACCTCCCCCTCTTACCCGTTTTCCACCCTTCGCCCCGGTAGCTGGTCGGTATCCCTGCTGCGGAACAGCGCCGTGATCGTGCAGCCGGCTTCTTACGACCTGCAGGCCGGCAAGCTGTATTCCTTTGTTGCCAAAGGCATAAAGGGTGCAACCGGTGTGTATACAGAAAGTTTGCTGCTCATGAAGCACAACTAGGCTCCGGGCTTTCTTTTCCTGAAATCTGCTGATTAGTATACTTTTGTCGTCCTGCTTTTTGCTTCAGCACTTTAGCAAAAAGGTATTGTTAACTAAAAACAACTCCATTCAAACAACGATTATGGAACTATCATCGAGGCTCATGCGTTTCAATGAACCGGAAACGCTGAAAATGGCCAAATTGGGCAGGGAACTGCGCGCCCAGGGAATTGATGTGATCGACTTAAGCTTAGGCGAACCGGATTTCGACACACCGGAACACATCAAAGAGGCGGCAGAAAAGGCTGTGGAAGCCAATTACTCTCATTACACACCGGTAGCCGGCTACCTGGATCTTCGTGAAGCCATCTGTACCAAGCTCAAGCGTGACAACAACCTCGATTATAAACCGGAAAATATTATTGTAAGCACCGGCGCCAAGCAAAGCATTGCCAACCTGGTGATGGCCCTGGTTGATACCGGTGACGAAGTAATCATACCGACCCCTTACTGGGTGACCTATTCAGAGATCGTTCGTATGAACGAAGGAGAACCCATCCTGGTAAAAACCTCTATCGAAAACGGTTATAAGATCACCCCGCAGGAACTGGAAGCCGCCATCACTCCCCGGACCAAGCTGTTTATGTTTTCGTCTCCCAACAACCCTTCGGGATGTGTTTACTCACAGGCAGAACTGGCGGGCCTCGCAGAAGTTTTCAAAAAACATCCGCGCATCTATATCATGTCTGACGAAATTTATGAGTACATCAATTTTGTCGGCGGCCACCAGAGCATTGCCCAGTTTGATTTTTTGAAAGACAGGGTAGGGGTTATCAACGGACTGAGCAAGGGCTACGCCATGACTGGTTACCGCCTGGGTTATCTTGCGGCAGAAACCACGATCATCAAAGCTTGCGAAAAACTGCAGGGACAGATCACCAGCGGGCCTACAGCCGTAACACAACGCGCAGCGATTACTGCGCTCACTTCACCGCTCGATTCCACCCACGTGATGGTAGCGGAATTTAAAAGAAGAAAAGAGCGTGTGATGGAATTGCTTAAACAGCTCGGTGTTCAATGCTCGGAGCCGGATGGCGCTTTTTATGTGTTCCCGGTTATCAGCAGCTATTTTGGCAAACGGGATGGCGACGATGTGATCAACAATGCCGATGAACTGTGCATGTACCTGCTCAACAAAGCGCATGTATCGACCGTTACCGGCCGTGCATTCGGGGAACCGGAATGTATCCGGATTTCATTTGCCAACAGCATGGAAAAAATTGAAGAAGGCTACAAACGGATGATCGAAGCACTTTCCAGATTGAGTTGATGCAAAAGCAGGTAGTGCTGGTTTATACTGGCATGCTTTTGTAATAGGTAGAGGCAGACTGCCGGCTTTCAAAAACCGGCAGTCTTACTCAACTCTATCTGTATGAATACACAAATCAAAGGGGCAGACATCGACCTGTTTGCTGCGGCCCCCGGCGTATGGGGCATCAGGGATCTATTTGTAAACCTCTATATCGTTATCAATTCAGCCGACAACAGCTGGGTACTGGTAGATGCCGGATTAAAAACGGCAGCTCCTAAAGTAAAGCAGGCCGTGGATCTGTTGTTTGGTGCACAAACCAGGCCAACCGCCATTGTTCTTACGCATGGCCATTTTGACCATGTAGGCTCCGTAAAAACGCTGGCAGAAGAATGGGATGTGCCTGTGTACGCCCACGAGCTGGAATTGCCTTACTTAACCGGCCTCTCAAAATATCCTCCTCCTGATCCCGCTGTTGATGGCGGACTCATGGCAGAAATATCCGGCTTGTACCCGCGCGGACCCATTGACCTGGGAATGCGGGTGAAGGCGTTGCCGTCAGATGGAACTGTGCCTTTCCTGCCTGACTGGACTTGGCTGCATACCCCGGGACATGCACCCGGTCACATCAGTTTATACAGAAAAGAAGACGGCGTATTGATAGCCGGCGATGCGTTTGTAACAACCAAGGCTGAATCTGCCCTGTATACGATCCTGCAGAAAAAAAAGATCTCTGGTCCGCCGAAGTATTTTACACCCGACTGGCAAGCAGCAGCAGCTTCCTTAAGGCTGCTCGACGGACTGCACCTGGATATCGTGGCTACCGGTCATGGACGTCCTATGCAGGGATCAGGCATGCGGAAATCAATCCACAACTTGGCACAGCATTTTCAACAGCTTGCGGTTCCCCGGCAAGGCCGGTATGTAGCACAGCCTGCGCAAATGGATCAAACGGGTGTTGTATGGGTTCCTCCCAATGCGGTTAAGCCCAGGCTGCCTGTTACCAAGGCGATCGGGATCACGGCAGGTTTTCTCGCGCTGGCCCTGTTTATAAAAAGCGGTGCAGGTGATACAAGCAAAAAAAAGCGGAAGCCCAAACTTAAGCTTAAATTGAAAACCGCCAAGTTGTAAACCCGCTCTATCAGGCTGGAAGAAAACCCTGCATCTCCCGTGCATTCTGTAGGGCCGAAGCATCGATGTCGTTGTTGAAATAGATATATGCTTCTTCAACATGGGGTGCTGCACTTATTTGTTCAGCTATCTGCCTGAGCTTGGCCCCGTCATACAGGGAACGGTAAAGATGGGGCGTACCATGGAGCCGGTAATACACAAGTTTTGTATTGATCACACATTCGTCCGGAAGCGCCGGATGGCTGATGCTGCAGAAGCTGATGCCCCGGCTGGCCAGCTGTTGATACACCCCGCCGTTCCACCAGCTGGCATTTCTGAACTCCACCACATTTTTAAAAGCAGGATCAAGGTTGTTGCAGATCTTATCCAGGTGTTCCTGCCGGTAAGCCTGCCGGGGAGGAAGTTGGAATAAGACCGGACCCAGCTTGTCTTTCAATCCTTCCCTTATCAGGGCATAAAAATCGGCAACCAGGCTTTCGGTACCGGAGAATTGTTTGTAATGCGTAATCAGGCGGGGGGCTTTAACAGCAAAGCGAAAGGATTCAGGGCTCCGCTGGTACCATCCTTCAAAAGCCGACAAACGCAGCGTGCGATAGAACGTTACATTCAACTCGACGGTGTTGAAATGTTCGCAGTAAAATTCAAACCATTTGCGCTGCGGCACACCGGCCGGATAAAAAACTTCTTTCCAGTGTTTGTATTGAAAGCCGGAGCACCCTATCCACGCTTGTTCCATCGGATTTATTTGAGTGGCATTATTCTTTTATACATGCTTCTAATCATCAAAGATGCACTATGAAAAGATCAGACCGGCTTTTACAATCCCTTTTGGGAGATACGGCTTTTAACAGAAGAAAATTTTTGGGCAATGCCTGTAAAGGGATCGTTGGAGCAACCGTGATCGGGGAGATGGCTGCGCTGACCCTGCAGGCACAGGAAGCATCTACCGGGCCAACCAAAGCGGTTAATGGCGGATCTGATACAACGCCCATCCAGCTTAAACCACGGGATGCCGCTACTGAAAGAAAAGAAGAACCCGTTCCCAGTCCGCTCGATCCCAACAAGCGTGTACGCTACGCTATTGTTGGATTGGGCGCCCTGTCGCTAAATCAAATCATGCCGGCTTTTGGCGAGTGCAAATATTCCAAGCCGGTGGCCCTGGTAAGTGGCATGCCGGACAAAGCCAGGAAAGTAGCCAGTCAGTACGGCATTGCAGAGAAAAATATTTACAATTACCAGAATTATGACCAGATAAAAAACAATCCGGAGATCGATGCCGTATACATCGTGTTGCCCAACGGGATGCACGAAGAATATACGGTTCGCGCTGCGCAGGCCGGCAAGCATGTACTGTGCGAAAAGCCGATGGCCAACAATTCCAAAGAAGCCCAGCGCATGATCGATGCGTGTAAAAAGGCCGGTAAAAAATTAATGATCGCTTACCGCATCCAGTACGAGCCCAACAACCGCAAGGCGATGGAATGGGTGCGCAACAAGCAATATGGAACTGTAAAGCTGATCGATGCAGTGAACACGCAGAACGCCGGGGACCCTTCGCAATGGCGGCTCAAGAAAGCGCTTGCTGGTGGCGGATCCCTTCCTGACATCGGACTTTATTGCCTCAATACATCCAGGTTTTTACTGGGAGAAGAACCGGAAAGCGTGATCTCAACCATCTACAGCACGCCCGGCGACGAGCGGTTCAGGGAAGTAGAAGAAACTGTCTTGTTTCAAATGCGTTTTCCCAGTGGAGCCCTGGTGAATGCCTCCACGAGCTATGGCGTTCACGAGTCGAGGCGGTATCGTTGCCATGGCGACAAGGGCGGATGGTTCGGACTGGATCCGGCGTTTGCCTATGAAGGGTTGAAGATGGAATTGTCCCAGGCGCTGGACAAATCAGAATGGAGACAAAATCCTTCATTCGGGCAAAAAAACCAGTTTACCCAGGAGATCGATCATATGTCATTGTGTGTGCTGGGTAACAAGGATCCTTATACGCCGGGAGAAGAAGGGTTGCAGGATCATAGAATTATGGAAGCTATTTACCAGTCGGCACAGGAGGGCAAGCCCATCAAGCTGGAAAAGATTGCCAAGCTGGATGCCTTCCGGGGCACCCCGCCAAAGCCGGATTAGAAATTATTTTTTGGTTAGTAGCAAATAAAAAGCCTCTTCGTTTGAAAAGGCTTTTTTAGTATAGCGGTACCTGTTAGTTATACATTGAGTTTTCCTTCTACACCATCGTCCATGGTTTTACCGGTAACGGTGGCTGCGAGAATCTTCAGCATAGAAACAGCTTTGCTGTTTTTGGTATCCCAGTAATATGATTCTTCGGGTGTTACTTTGATGACCGTTAGCTCCGGGTCATTTTTGCCTTCTGTAAACCAGGCTTTGGCGATGGGCGTCCACAACTGCTCAATTTCTGCCCGGTCAGCAGTAATCTTTGCAGTACCATAGATAGATAAGAATTCGGAGCTGCTGGTATTGGTAAAAAACAGCTGCACCCGGGGGTCAGCCTGGATGTGCCCATTTTTATGACTGGTCCGGCCGCTTAAAAACCACAGGTTGCCTTCATCATCCACTTCCTGGGTGGCCATCGGAACGCTGGAGAGGGGCAATTGGGTAAGCTGCGTGGTAAACATGCAAATGTTGGCACTTTTTGCCAGGTCTTTGATTTTTTCTACTGCTTCTTTATCGTACAAATGCTGTACGTTGTCGTTGTTGTCTTTTTTATCTGTCATACAATTGATTTTTGGATGGGCTAAATTGTTTTGAATAACCTGCACTTGTTATTCTTCTTTTTTCTTCTTCAGCTTGTCTTTTTTTGTTTCTTTTTCGTTGTGGGTCACATCATCACCTTTGTCTTCCTGTTCTTCTCCTTCGCGGCTGTCTAAATTGTCGCGGATTTCCGGTCTTTTGGGTGATGCGCCGGCAGCAGGCGTCTGTCTGTTATTGTTCTGGGGTGTGGACGAATTTTTCATAAAAGGGAATTTTATAAAAGACATGTAAAAACTATACCAGTATTTACGATGCAGGAATAAACCCTTATTCTGCCCAGTCAAACTTCACCAGTTTCTGCTCCCTGCTGCTCTGGTGTGCGGCCTGCAGGATCTGTACTACGTATAACCCATCCTGTGCAGCCACTGGCGGCGATTGGTGGTTGCGGATGGCTTCATAAATACCATTGTAGTATTCCATGTAATTCCCGGTTTCGGTAGGAACTTTTTCACGGATCACAATGCCTTCCCGTTCAGTATGCAGCAAACCCTGCTCTTCTGCCGGTTCAATGCCCCATCCCTCTGAATCGGGCGGGAGATTGGCTTGCAGGGCTGCTTCCTGAACATCAGCCCGGCTTTTTAAAAAGCTGCCTTTTGATCCGTGAACAACAAAAGCTGCCAGGGGTTCACGCACCTGGTAACTACCTCTCAGCCTTACCCGCAGTTGGGGATAGTACAGCAGTACTTCAAAATAATCATCTACTTTGGATACAGGCCGTACGATGCGGATGTCGGCAAATACTGCGTCGGGTTTACCAAATAACTGCAAGGCCTGGTCGGTGAGGTGCGAACCCAGGTCGAGCAGGGAGCCGGTGGAAGGACCCGGAACTTCTTTGTGCAATTTTGGACTCAGCTCTTCTTTGAAACGGTCGTAATGGATTTCTGCTTCTACAATGTCACCAAGCCAACCATCGTGCAGGATCTTTGCAACCGTTCTGAAATCACTGTCGTAGCGGCGGTTGTGATATACAGAGAGGAGTTTGTTTTGCTGTTTGGCCAGCTGGATCAGCTCTTTTGCTTCTTCAACGGTTGTGGTAAAAGGCTTTTCTACAATGACGTGTTTACCGGCCTGCAGGGCCTTTTTAGCATACTCATAATGGGTGTCGTTGGGGGTATTTACAACAATCAGCTCGTTGTCGGCGGCAAGCAGTTCTTCCAGGGTGCCATAGCTTTGCACATCCGGGTATTTAGCCTGGGCTCTTTTCTGCGAGCGTTCATATACACCTTGAAGTTCAAAACCGGGATGGGCTGCGACAAAGGGTGCATGAAATACCCAGCCCGACATGCCGAACGAGCACAGGGCAGTTTTAATAGGTTGCATAAAGATGGGTGGTTGTTTAAACAAGCGGCTGGTTATCAGACCGGCCGCAATCGGTTTTACTTCCGAAAGGTAAGATTCTATTCAACCACGGCCTTTCTTTCCGCTGAAATTTGCAGGAGATTTTTGTGCAGGTCCAGCACCTGGGGCATCAGCAGCTGCGATTCATCGTTGAGGAGCACAAAATGACAGCGCCGCATTTTTTCTGTTTCATCCAGCTGGTTCCGCATCCGGCTTTCTACCGCATCTTCATTGATCAGGTCGCGCGCCATGATGCGCCGGGTGCGCATGCCTTCCGGAGCTGAAACGCCGATCACATAATCCAGGTACTGGTCTACATGGCTTTCAAAAATAAGGGCTGCTTCCTTGATGGCATAGGGGGTGTGCTGTGCCTGCATCCAGGTTTCGCTGTCGCGAATGGTGGCCGGGTGAACGATCGCGTTGAGCCTTGCCAGCTTTTCCTTGTTGTCAAAAACAACCGAAGCAATGTATTTCCGGTTGAGCTGGTTATCCACATAGGCTTCCCTGCCAAATACAGCGGTGATCTGTTGCCTGATCTCCTGATCCCCGTTCATCAGGCGCTTGGCTTCCAAATCGGCATAGTACACCGGGACACCCAGTTTTTCAAACAGTTTGGCCACCAGGCTTTTGCCGGAGCCGATGCCGCCTGTTAACCCGATTTTGAGCATTGCTGTTGTTTGATGAAGATAAAGCAGATGCTGCAAATTAAGCATTACTGCTCATTCTTCACCAGCACTACGCGGCTCCTGTCGGCTTTGTAGACCTGGTCGTAGAATTTTGCCAGGTCACTGTATTCTTTTGCCGCATAATGACCCTTGTATTGTTCAAGGCGGCGGTAGTACCGCAGCTTGTTGCCATCCAGCTGAAGGAATGAGCTGTATTTGCCGAATTTTGCTTCCAGCTTGGTGTCGGGACTCAGCGCTTCCAGGCGGTAACCAGCCGGCACGGTGATCTCTACAGAGTCAACGATGGTGTTTTCGCTGCCAAGTTCAATATCATACTTTCTTTCCTCTGTAGCATCCAGCCTTGTGTTCATTTTACTGAGCAGATTGGGAACGACAAAGATCCGTTTGCCGCTGATAGAGGCGTAATGGTTTGCCAGTAAGTCGATGGATTCATCAACAGAAGGAAGCTGCGAGCGGTTTTCCTTGTAGGAAAATTGCGTGATCTCAAAATTCGGCAGGTCGATCTTTTCTTTGAGGTACTCTTTGATCTTGTCGTTCGAGAGCTGGTGGATCATGCCATAAATGTGTTCTCCTGCAACAGCTTTGTAGTTTGTGCGAACTTGTGCCGTGAGGTGGCCTTCTTCATTGATCGAAGCCTTGATTGTGCGCTGCCTTATGTTGTCTTTGTAACTGTAAGAAGGGGTGGAAACGAGCCGCCCGCCCTGCTCGGTGATCAGGAGAGCATGGCGGTTGCCTGTAAATTCACCCATGTAGCCGGCGGCTTTTGTCTGGCTGGTACATTCCAGCCACATGGTATCCTTGCCGTTGGGTACACAGGTGATCACATGGTTGAACTGCTGCGAAGGGAATTCGGTGATGATGTCCTGCACCTCGCCTGCTTTTATCAAGGTGTAATAAGATGTGATGCCGGCTTCTTTCAGGAGCGCCACCATGTAATTGGACAAGGCCTTGCAATCGCCATAGGCTTTGCTGGATACATACGCTGCATCAAACGGACGCCATCCGCCGATGCCCAGTTGAATGCTGATATAATGGGTATTGTTTTGAAGATAGCTGTAGAGCGCATCCACTTTTTGCTCTCTCGTGGAAAGTCCATCCGTCAGTTGATGCACTTTTTGCTTGATCGCGTCAGGCAGCACATCCCGGCCCTGGTTGAGCACAGATGAAAATTTTCCGAACTCGTTCCAGTCGGTCATATTCCCTGTATAATCGTCGATCTGGAACTGGGAAGGCGCGATGAGAACATAGGGAACAATGTATTTCCAGGACGGTGAGGCAAATTCCAGGGTCACTGCTGAAAAGTTGGCCAGCTCCCATTTGTATTGTTTTTTGTCGCCATTGCTGATAACGGGTTCTACGCAGTTATAGCATTTATAACGCAGCACATAATCTTTCGGAACCTCCACTACTATCACGCTGTGCTCTACTGCGATGTGCTCGTCATCTACAGGATCCCATGTAGGATAGAACATCGATTGCCGTTCAATGATCTCTGTTTCATACTCTACTGTGTAGGGATATATTTTGTGATAAAAGCTGTGGTGCTTGTACCGGTGGTCATCAGCCAGGTTGTTGTCGCCTGTGCCGCTTTCATCCTTTATTTCGCTTTTCCTGACACTCTTGAGTTTTTTTCCATCGGCATCATAGAGGGTTCCATCCATCGATTCTATGCTGGTGAACTTGTCATATGCTTCAGCCATGTACGCAAACCGGTCACCTTTTTCATCCAGCACCGTCATCACCATCTTTTCCCTGATCACCATTTTGTCCAGGCTTTTAAGCTGAACCAGGCGCTCGTTGTTGCGGATAACAACATGGGCGTTCTTCAGCAGCGCAGCGGGGATTTTGCTGGCTGCATAATCTCCGTCGCCGGCCAGGGCAGGCAGGGAGGCAAGAAAAAAAAGAGAGAAATACAGGGTCTTTTTCACGGCAGGTTTATTTTTTCTTTTTAAAGACAATCTGTTCGCTGTGTTTTTTTACAATATAGGCAAAGAAGTCGCGCAGGGGATTGTACTCATCCGGCATAAACGTGGCTTTTTTGAGCACCACTCTGGAACGCAGCTGGATATGGGTGTCGGTTTTGGCAATGATGTATTCAAACATACCTTCGTTCTCATTGAAAGAAACTTTGGTTGATTTGGGCATTTCATCAATGGTGTAACCCGCGGGTATTTCCATGTTCAGAATGTAGGTTTCGTTCATGGTAAAAGGCATCTCAACCGGATAAAACCGTTCAGCTGCTTTCAGGATATTTTCTTTGTATCCTTCTGCCAGAAGAGGATTGAAATAAATAATGTCCTCTGATGGTTTATCCATCACAAAACCATAATGAAGGGTGATCGGATCTTCCATGCTCTTGAGCGAGTCCATCTCTATGCTCTGGATATGGTAGTCGGACCCATAGGCAGATTTTATTTTTTTTACGACATCGTCTTTCTCTCCGGCACGGATAGACTTGCGCATAGCCATGGATTCGGTGTAGCCAAGCATAGACTGGAAATTCCCTTCCATTTCGCCTTTTTCGTTGTTGATCGTAAATACGGATGTAACTTTTCTTTCTTCCAGCGAATCAGCAATAAAATAAACGGCCTTGGGCTCGCTGTTGATCACGCGGGCCACACCGTTGTAGCATTCGGGCGACAGCTTGCCAAACCCAAGCTCCGGCCAGCTGGCATCGAGGTAATAGGGTTTGTCATTAAGAACCATTTCCGCGATCACATAGTTGAACCGGTCCATCAGTGGATAGAGTTCATGGGCAAACCCATGGTTGCGCGTGCTGAGCAAAACCGGATTCACATAAATGTTTTCATGGCGTAGCATGGCAATCAGCAGCAGGTTGATGTCTGCCACGCTGCCATTTTTATTTTTGAATACAGTTCTGAGCGGATTGTTCAGGTATTTGTCTGCGTGATCCGTGCAGGTAAAATGATCCCGTACGTATTCGTAGATCTTCTTTGCTTTTTCAAGGTCTGTTTTGGCCGTTGCGTCAATTGTCTTCAGCTCATCATCCAGCCAGTTGTTGTTTTTAGCAAGCGCGGCACCAAAGGTTTCGTCGTTCATGAGTCTTTCACTCACTTTGAACCAGTTTCCCATGATGTCTTGTACAGGCTGGTTGGGAAAGCGGTATTGAGAAAGCTGGAATTCGATCTTTGCCACGTGGTTGCTCAGGGTAGAGGTAAAGTTCTCCTGTTTGAGGGCTGGAACATCTTTCATTACCCAGCGTTTGTCGAGAACATTGCCGCTCACGGAAATGCGGCGGTCCTGGCCTGTACTGTTGGGCTCTGTTACAGCAAAGGTTTTGAACTCGTTGGATTGGGTGTTGATGCTGTAAGGATGATATCCCTGTGAAAGAAACACGTAGTTGAAGAAGTCAGGCAACTGCACTTCGTATTCGCTCCACAGCCGGGGATACCCGCCCTGGAACTGCCAGGGTTGCAGGTTGAACAAAAAGTCGGAAGTGATGGTGTAGGTGTATTCTATGATGGAACCTTCCTTCACAGCAGGAAGCGTAAACTTCCTGCGCACCAGGTTCGCAGAGATTTTTTCTTTGAAGATAGAACTTGCATCGAGCTTGGTTTCTACCACCTTTCCGCCTTCCAGGTTGTAGGTCGTGGCTTTCAGGTTGTCCAGCTTTTCTTCCTCACCACCCTTGGAGTACAATACGATATCTTCAGTGGCTACATCAAACCCATTCTTGTTGAGGATTTTGATCCGGGTTTGTTTTTTGAACACCAGGGAGAACCAGCCTTTGTTGTTCCCTACAAAAGAAGAGTTGCCTACATCAGCAATTACGACAGCGTCGGCGCTCGAGTCAAATTTGTTTTTGGAAAGGTCAAAGTCCTCAGCCGATACCTTGCCGAATTTGATCGGCAATTTGTCCTGGGCGGAGCCAGAACAAAAAATGCAACATACGGCACATACGGCTACTGCAAACTTCCATGTCATAACGGTTGGGTATGATAAGTGGGTTTAAAAATCTTGCCAAGATATAGTTGAAATCCAAAAAATGCAACCGCTGTCGATCGCCAATTTGTTTACTGGCAAAAAACAGGGCTCGGCAGTTCACAGGTACGGAGAGATCAACCTGCTTTCAATAGGGGTGGAAGTCGGGATGGTGCGGGAGAAACGGGCGGGAAAATCAAACAGCGAAAGAAGAGCCGCAACCGCAGGTTTTGCTGGCATTGGGGTTAGAGAATGTAAACCCCCTGGAATTCAGCCCATCCTGCCAGTCTATTTGCATACCGAGCAGGTAAATGGCGTGTGCCCCGTTCATGATACAGGGAATTCCATGAATATAAAATTCTTCGTCTCCTTCTTTTTTTTCATCGAAACCCAGCACATAGCTCATGCCTGAACAGCCTCCTCCCTTCACGCCTACGCGGAGTAAACGGGAATTAGGATCACTGTCCATCAATCTTTTTATTTCTTCAACCGCCTGAGTAGTAAGGCTTACCGGGGCGGCCTGCGTTGCTTGCATACTCATTCTTCTTCTGTTTTTAGATCCTCTTTGTTCAGGACCGTATCTGCAAATTTAGCAAAAATGCAATATAAAAAAAACAGGGAACAAATGACCTGGCTGTACGGGTAATTTGAATAACCACCGCCGGTATTTTATCACAGCAGATCGGTGGCGAGCCTTTACATTTGTGCTGCAAAAGCGGTGTATGGATACATATGTCATAATTATTCTGGCGGTTATTTTTTCCCTGATCCTCGGACTGGTTTTTTACGCATACGGTGAAAAAAAGGGGACTGCCGCAAAGGCAAAAGTGGGTGATACACCCAACCAAGCAGCCCTGCCCCTGCGGCTGCAGGCCTACGAGCGGCTGGTGCTGTTGACGGAAAGGATTGCCCTGCCCAACCTGATCAGCCGCATTGGTCAGCAGGATTTAACAGCCAAGGACATGCAGCTCCTGCTTACGCAAACCATCCGCCAGGAGTATGAGCACAATATCAGCCAGCAAATCTATGTAAGCAAGGAAGCCTGGGAAGCTGTTAGCAACCTCAAGGAACAAAATATGCTGATCATCAACCAGGTAGCTTCTTTTCTTCCGCCTGATGCATCCGGTACCCAGCTTAATAAAAGCCTGCTCGATGTCCTGATCCAGAACCCCCAGGCATCGCTTCACAACATTGTAGCAGAAGCGCTGAGCTATGAGGCCAAACAATGGATGTAGGGTACGGAACCGGGTTTGTTCTTCTTAAACAATCTTACATGAGTGCCGATAAAAAGTATACCGACAGTGCAATAGAGATCAAGACACTGTATACAGAAGCTGATCTGCCCGGAGATCCTGGTAAGCCCGGTGAGTTTCCTTTTACGCGTGGCATACAGCCGGATGGGTATAGAAGCAAGCACTGGACCATGCGCCAGTACGCCGGCTTTAGCACCGCCGAAGAAAGCAACCTGCGGTATCATTACCTGATCAGCCAGGGTGTTACCGGACTGAGCGTTGCGTTTGACCTGCCTACCCAGATCGGGTACGACAGCGATCACCCCATGGCCGAGGGAGAAGTGGGCAAGGTGGGTGTGGCCATTGATTCGCTGGAAGACATGGAAGCCCTTTTCAGCGGCATTTCCCTGGAGCGGGTCTCTACTTCCATGACCATCAACGCAACCGGTTTTATCCTCCTGGCCCTCTATGTTGCGCTGGCCAAAAAACAAGGGGCTGATCTGGGCAGGATAAACGGTACGATCCAGAATGATATACTGAAAGAATACGCTGCCAGGGGCACGTATATCTATCCGCCCCAGCCTTCCATGCGTATCATCACTGATATTTTTGAATGGTGCAGTGTGAACCTGCCAAAGTGGAATACCATATCTATCTCCGGTTATCACATGCGCGAAGCAGGCTGCACGGCTGTACAGGAAATTGCCTTTACGCTGGCTAACGGCAAAGCTTATGTGAAAGCGGCCCTCGAAAAAGGCTTGGACCCGGATGTGTTTGGTAAGCGTCTTTCGTTTTTTTTCAACGCCCACAACAATTTATTTGAAGAAGCGGCCAAGTTCCGGGCAGCCAGGAAAATGTGGGCGCAAATCATGAAGGAGTTCGGGGCCACTGACCAGAAAGCCATGATGCTGCGTTTTCACGCGCAAACCGGCGGCAGTACCCTCACTGCCCGGCAGCCGCTCAACAACATCGTACGGGTCAGCATGCAAAGCCTGGCTGCCGTACTGGGAGGAACGCAATCCCTGCACACCAACGGCTATGATGAAGCCCTGAACCTCCCTACGGAAGAAGCTGCTGCGATTGCGTTGCGTACCCAGCAGATCATTGCATTTGAAAGCGGGGCAGCAGACACGGTAGATCCCCTGGCAGGAAGCTATTTTGTGGAGTCACTAACCGCCGCGCTGGAGGAAGAGGCCTGGCAGCTGATCCGGCAAATTGATGAGCTGGGAGGGAGCATCGCTGCGATTGAACAGGGTTTTATCCAGCAGGAAATTGCCCAGAGCGCTTATACCTACCAGCAAAAGGTAGAGGAAGGAGAGAAGATCATCGTGGGCGTCAACAGATTTACACATGAAGAAAGCAATAGAGCGCCCGGTTTTAAGATCGATGATGCTGTGAGGCAATTGCAAACAGAGAAACTGGTGGCATTGCGCAGCAGGAGAGACAAGGAGGCTTGCAACCAGGCGCTGCAACAAATTATAGAATCTGTACAGCAACAGCAAAACCTGATGCCGGCCGTTATCAACGCGGTTGAATGCTATTGTACCCTGGGCGAGATCTCTGATGCCCTGCGGACGGTATTGGGAGAATACCATCCTTCTGTTTAAACTGGCTGGCTTCGAGGGTCTGTAAACGCCAAGCCGTTAGACGCTGTACATCATCGTCTAACGGCTTGGGTCTGGTGGCTTGGATGGCTAAAATTAAAACGCTTTTTTTTCCACAGCGTTTCCATCGGCATTCAACTCCACAATGTCGTATCCGAATTTTTTAATGCCAGGTAAGATCCGGTCCTTGTCAGCAACCAGCAGAATATTGAGCTTCTGCGGGTTCATCCATTTGGCAGCGATCGCTTTCATACCGGCTGCATCCATTTTCTGCAGGATCTCTGCTTGTTTTACCATGAAATTATCCGGCAGGTTGTAATCCAGCAGGCGGCGGATAAAGCTTGCTTTTTGAAACAGGCTTTCATAGCTCAGGGCCTCCCTTTGCGCCATGGCCTTTTTCATAAAGTCAACTTCATTTTGGGTCGGACCGGTACTGGTATAGCGTGTAAATTCCTGCATCACGTCGTGCAAGGCACTGTCTGTTGCGTTGGCCCTGATCCCGGAGCTGAACTGGAACTCACCGGAATAGGCGTTGCCCGAAAAGCCGCTTCTGGCTCCGTATGTCCAGCCCTTTGTTTCGCGCAGGTATTGGTTGAAGCGGGAGGTAAAACCTTCTCCCAGCGGATAATTGGTCAGCGTAGCTTTGTAATAATCGCCGGTCGCATCGTATTTCAGGCCGGTGGCATAGCCGATGCGGAATTCTGTTTGGGCAGCTTTGGGCACGTTTACCAGGTAAATTTTTGTTTTGTCGACACCCTGCGGGGCTTTCGGAGCAAGGCGCGTAACCTTGTTGTTAGGCAGCTTGCTCAAAAATGCCAGTTTGGGCAGGAGCTCTTCTTCCTTTATGTCTCCTGTTACAATTACCATCGCACCCTGTGAGCTCATATAATTGGCCTTGTAGCTGCGCACATCATCAAGGGTGATGTTGCGCACCGTTTCTTCTGTTCCGCCGGCATCAATGCCCAAAATATTATCAGCTCCGTAATTCAGCTTGGGAAAAACGTTGCTGGCGACTGAAACGGGCCGGGCCTTTTGCAATTTGAAACCTTCGAGCGTTTGATTCTTTATTCTGTCGAATGTTTCCTGTTTGAAAAGTGGATTGAACAATCTTTCCTGCAGGAGGGCAAGGGTTTTATCCAGGCTTTTTTTCAGTGAGCGGATTGTAAAAGACACCCTGTCGCGCTCACTTAAAACAGAGAGGGTGCTGCCCAACTTGTCCAGTTCGGTCGTTAGCTGTTCTGTTGTATAGTTCCTGGTGTCTTCATTCATCATCAGGCTGAAGAGGTATGACCGTCCGGCTTTGGACAGGTCGCCGGCATCGGCGAGATGGCCGCCAGCGAAAGAGAGGGTCAGCATCACCAGCGGGATTTCATTGTTTTCGGCTCCAGCCAGCTTGGCGCCATAGGGCAAGGCTTTTTTCCAGATTTTGGGTGCTTTCACAACTGGTACGGGCCCAGCGGCAGGGGCCTTGGTCCTGTCAAAAACATCGTTGTGTTTGGCATATACCAGTCCGGCATACCCGTAGTCAGGTGCGGTGTAATGGGATGAGTCGATCCTGAAATTGGTTTGCTTTGCAACGGCGTCCGGCTGCGTTTTGATGGTTGTACTCAGGATCACGGCGCCTTTGTTCTTGATATACGTATTGTACACCCGCATCACATCTTCCTTTGTAACGGCATTGTATTCCTGCAGCAAAGATGCAATCTTGTTCGGGTTGCCGGTAAACGTCTGGAACTCGGCCAGTTGAGATACTTTGCCGGCAACGCTTTGCAGGCGGTTGACCATTTGCGATTCAATCTGCCCTTTGAATTTTGTAAGGTCTTCGTCTGTCACGCCGCGCTGTTCAAAGGAGTCTAAGGCATTCCGGAACAATTGTTCCATGTCCGCAATAGATTTACCCGGACCGGGTAAAAAGCGAAAGCTGAACTCCCCTGCCAGTTCCGACAGGTTGCTGGAAGCGCTTGCCTGCAGCGCCAGCTGCTTTTTGACCAGTTGCTGATACAAGACAGAAGTTTTGCCCCGTCCCAGAATTTCAGCCAGCGCATCAAGTGCAGCCATGTCTTTGTGATAATCAGGTACGGTAGGGAAGACAATGCCCAGCATCGGCAGGCGGGCATAATTGTCTGTATAGGCAACATACCGGTTGGCTGTCAGCCGCACAGGTTCCACCTGTACAGGTATTACTTCAGGTCCACGCGGAATGGAACCAAAATATTTCTCTACCAGCTTCACCACTTCTGCTGCTTTTACATCGCCGCCAATGGTCAGCGTGGCGTTGTTGGGATTGTACCAGCGAAGAAAAAAGTTCTTCAGGTCATCTACATTGCTCCGGTCAAGGTCTTCCAGGTAGCCGATGGTTTCCCACGAGTAAGGATGACCGTAGGGATAGAGATTTTTGTTGATGGTTTCATACACCAGTCCATAGGGGCTGTTGTCAACACTTTGTCCGCGTTCATTTTTTACCGTGGCGCGCTGGACTTCGAATTTTGGCTGTGTAACGGAGTTGAGCAAAAAGCCCATGCGGTCAGCTTCGAGCCAAAGCACCGGTTCCAGGGCATTTTTGGGAATGGTTTCATAGTAGTTGGTCCGGTCGCGGTTGGTGCTGCCGTTGTTGCTTCCACCATTGCCGATGGTGATGTTGTCGTGCAGCTTTTCCGGTGCATTCTCTGAACCCATGAACATCATGTGCTCAAAAAAATGTGCGAAGCCTGATTTGCCGATTTGTTCCCTTGCGGAGCCTACATGATATGTTACATCCACGTGCACGACAGGGTCGCTGTGGTCTTCATGAATAATAAGGGTAAGGCCGTTGCCCAGCAGGTATTTCTCGTAAGGGATGACCAGCTCGTCGCCTATTTTGGTGATTTTCTCAATTAAATTGGCCTGGGTAAAAGCCTGGGAGAAAAAGCAGCAGAATGAAAGGCATAGAAGTCCTGATTTTCTAAACAGCATATAAATGAATAGTAGTTGGTTAATTCTGTAATGAAGAATGAGCGGAAATTATAACATGTAAAATTTATATAATATAATTTTTATTATGAAAATATCTTTAATAAACAGGTTTATCATTCTTTAAAACAAAATTTACATACAAAAATTGATATCAAGCAGCTTTTTGAAAGATATTTTGATCATATTATTGTATTTATAATAAATCAAAATAAAACTTCATGAGAAAACTGCTATTCCTCACCGGGATATTTATATCCTGTTGTACCCACCCTTCTTTCTCTCAAACCAGCCAAATCAAAGGTATTGTAGTTGATGCAAAGGACGGCTCCCCCCTGCAGGGTGTTACCGTGAAAATCAAAGGCGGAAATGCCGTGAGCTCCGGCATAGACGGCAGCTTCCTGTTGAAGACCGACAAACCCGATGCAAGCATCGAATACAGTTTTGTAGGTTACACCCCTAAAACGCAAAAAGCCAGGGCTGGTGAATCTATCCGCGTTTCTCTGGAAACAGATACCCGTGCTCTCAGTGAAGTGGTCGTTACGGGTGTTGGCGTAGCTACCAGTAAAAAGAAGCTTGGTATCTCGGTTGAGTCTGTCACTGCAGACAAACTCCCCGCAGCCCCCACCGCTTCAGTGGACCAGGCCCTGATCGGTAAAATTCCCGGTGCGCAGATCAGCAGCGTAAACGGTTCGCCGGGTGCCCGGGTGAACATTCTCCTGCGGGGAATCAATACCCTGAACAGAGGCACCCAGCCGATGATCCTCCTTGATGGAATAGAAGTGGCTGCTACAGACCTCAACTCACTCGATCTGAGCGGGGTGGAAAGGGTAGAAGTGGTAGAAGGCGCTGCGGCTGCCACCATCTACGGTGCCCAGGGTGCCAATGGTGTTATCCAGCTTTTTTCCAAGAAAGGAAAACCCGGCAAAATAAAGATTGAAGTCTCTTCCAGTGTTTCTTCCAACACCCTTCTGAACGTAGGCAACCTGCATAAATCAGCTTTTCACAGCTTTACCACCAATGCAAACGGCGAGGTAGTCAGCAGTACCGGTGTGCCGCTATCGCTGGACAAGGTAAATATGGTGTATGCCAATCCTACCTTCAACCTCGTGGATACAGGAGCCCTGCAGAACAAGCCTTACAACAAAAACCTCCAGTATGTTGATCACTTCAAGATGTTTCTGCAAACAGCTTATACCACCAACAATTCTATTTCTATCGGCGGAGCCAGGGAAAAAGTAGATTTTAATATATCGGCCTCCGACAACCGGCAGAACAGCAACTTCAAAGGAAATGGTAATTATTCCCGCTCCAATCTGTTGTCCAATATCGGCATTGAAATTGCCAAAAACCTGCGCTTCAGAAGCGTGAACCAACTGGTATATACCAAAAACACCCAGATAGACCAAACAGGCAGAACAATTTTTTACAGTCTGAATAACAGCCGTCCCTTTGCCAATTATGACCTGAAAGATTCCTTGGGCAACTATGGTATATACTATGGAGATGCGGTTGGTGTAAACAGCTCCAACCCTAATTACAGAACACAGTACACCCACTACAACAATGAAAAGATTGATGTGGTGCAGAACTTCAACCTGAACTACAAACCCTTTCACTGGATCGAGCTCGACGCAAAGTATGGACTGAACTACCAGACACAGGACATTGTTCAAAACATTCTGCCGCAGGACAACAACGCCAATGCTGCCTATAACAAGTCATGGCGGTCTAACTATTTTACCCCTACTTCCCGCGACCAGACAGGTGAAATCGACAATTACCGTTACCGGACCACCTTTCAAAACTTTTTAGGTACGGCTACCTTCCGCACCGATTTTGCCAACGACTTTCATATCAACATTCCCCTTAAAACAACGACACAGGCATCCTTTGATTACCGGAAGAACATGTACAAAGAATATATCACCTACGGAGCAGACGCTCCCAGCTTTACGCCGTATACAGCGAGCCAGATGGTTTCCGGATACAAGATTCAATCTGATTACACCGAACCATTTATCACGTACGGCTATTTGGTCAATCAGCGCTTTGAGATCGGAGATTTTGCAGGTATTTCCGGCGGCATCAGAAGCGACTATTCTTCTGCTTTCGGAAGAGGTTCCAAGCCATTTACATTCCCGCGTGGTGATGCTTACCTGCGTATTTCCGAATTGAGTTTCTGGTCAAATGCAAAGATCGATCTGATAATACCTGAATTTAAAATCAGGGCAGCCTATGGAAAAGCCGGTATACAACCCAAGCCTTTCGACAGGTATGTTACCCTTAATACCCGGAACGTTGGATCCAATGTCGCTTTTAATTTTCCCACCACCAGCTCCAACCCCGACCTAAGTGTCGAAATTTCAGGAGAATTTGAGATAGGAACCGATCTGTCTTTTCATTTGCTCAATGGTGAATGGCTAAAATCGGCCAACCTCTCTGCTACTTACTGGAACCGCTCTACCAAGAACGCTATCTGGAATGTAGACGTAGCGCCTTCTACCGGCCTGGGAACGGTCAAGTCAAATGCCTTCAGCTTGGCTTCCAGCGGTGTGCAGGCTTCACTCAACCTTGCTATGCTGGGCACCAAGAATTTTAACTGGAACCTGACCACCAATTTCAGCAAGCAAAGTTCCAAAATCACTTCGGTGATTGGTTCGCAGATTGTATTGCTTTCCAATGCGGGCAGCAGCAACTATGTGCTGAAAGCAGGCGATAAGGTGGGCCAGCTGTTTGGATATTTAATGATACACAACCTGGATGAGAAAGGTCCGGACGGTATTGAATTTATTTCAAAAGCTGAGCAGGCTAACTATACCGTTGCCAGCAACGGCTGGGTGGTGAACAAGGCCACCCGCCAGCCCTATGTAACTTCCAAGCAATACCCGCTCGGTGATCCCAACCCTGCCTTCCTGATGTCGTTTATCAACGATTTCAGCTTTAAAAATGCGCTCAGCGTTTCCATGCAGTGGGATTGGCTCAGCGGCAACCGCCTGTACAACCAAACCAAGGAATGGATGTACCGCGATGGCATCCACGGCGATTACGCAGATCCGATTACCATTGACGGACATACAGGTGCTTACACTGCTTTTTACAGGGGTGTATATGCGCAGGTGTCAGCCAACGGAACCAAGAATTATTTTTATGAAGACGCCTCCTTCATGCGGTTGAGAAATCTTTCCGTCGCATTTGATATTGCACAGGTTATAAAGCTTCCTGCCTTTCAAAGATTGCAGCTTGTATTATCAGGCCGCAACCTGGTCACCTTTACCAAGTACAGCGGCATGGATCCCGAGATCAGTTCCGGTACGGTGAACTCTGCCTGGGACAGAGGCGTTGACCACAACACCATTCCCAATATCAAAACCTACCAGGTCGGATTGAACCTCGGATTTTAAACCACCCTCAAAAACAAATTATGAAGCAAATCAATATTTATATACTGGCTTGTGCGATGCTGTGCACAATTGTTGCGTGTAAAAAACAGCTCGACGTAAAAAACCCCAATTTGCCGACGCCCGATAATGCCCGTACAGAATCAGGCATTGTTTCACTGGCCCAAGGCGGGATTTATGTGAACGGATTTCGCAACTTAAAATTAGGGGATGGTATATTTGGATTATTCTGGTCGGGTGCAATTGGCTTTCATGAAATGATGGCGGATGTGGTACAGGCAGAAGCTGCCAACGGTTACATCAACCAGTTAAGCACACCGGATAAAGTGATCCTCGACAATGGCACAACCGTTCTCAATCCGAATTCCCCCAATACGCAGAAAGCCATGCTCAGACTGGTAAACACCAATGCCAACCAGGGCAATAACCCGGTTTATTATGAGTGGGGTTTTATGTACAATATGATCAATGCCTGCAATGCGGTACTGGAGATTGTAGAGAGCGTTCCTTTTGCCAGTGATGCGGCTGCAAAAAAAGCAACGGTACAGGCCTGGGCTTATTACTGGAAAGGATTTGCCTATGCCCGCGTCGGCTCTCTTTATTATGCAGGGTTGATTGAAAATACTTCACGCACTACCAATCCTACTTACGTTTCGAAAGAGCAGGTTATTGCAGAATCAAACAATAACCTGGACAAAGCTGCAGCAGCACTCTCGAGCATAACTTCTGTAACCGGCTACAATGAAATACTTGCGAAGATCATCCCCAGCTTTAACCAGGTCGGCAAAGGCGGTGTGCTCACAACGGATATGTGGAAGCATTGCATCAACACCCTGAAGGCCCGCAATATCCTGGTGAATACACCGGCGGCTTCCATGACGGCCGCTCAGTGGAATGAGATCCTGGCGCTTACCAACAATGGTATTCTGTCAACGGACAAAGTTTTTACCGGCCGCTCCAATGCTACTGGTGATTTCCTGGCAGCCAGCAACGGAACAGTGGCTGCTCGTACGCAGGGCACCACAGCCGGCATCAATACCTACAAGCTCAGTGAACGTTTTGTAATGGAATTTAAAACCGGCGACAAACGCTTTGCCAACAACATCAAACAAACAGCTGCCTGGATTGGCAACAGTGACCGTGGTAATTCGTTTAATACCCGGTATACACTCATCGATGGTGGCGCAGGATTTTCCAACGTGGTTGTATATTCGAATACAGCCGTAGGCGGACAAGAGCTTTTCCTGGCCGGACAGTACGAAGAAAATGAGCTGATGAAGGCAGAGGCCCTGATCAACACCAACCAGGTAGAGACGGGTCTGGCGCGCATTGATGCGGTGCGGGCCTACCAGGGTGCCGGATTGGCTGCAGTAAGTGGTGCTGGTTTAACCCTCCTGCAGGCAAAGGAAGAACTCAGAAGAGAAAGAAGGGTGGCCTTGCCGTTTATCGGATTGTCTTTTTACGATGCGCGCCGTTTTGGAATTATCAATCCGCTCTCAGAAGGCGGCGGCAGAAAAGGTGTTGTACTGGTAGCCCCCACATCCGGTGCCGTAAACACCAATGCTACCATCGAGTATAACTATCTCGACTACTGGGATGTGCCAGATACAGAATTGGCCTACAATACGCCTGCCTCCGGCAGCGCACCGGTGAAAAACCCGAAGTAGGACCTGTATTGAACGCCGTGGCTTTGATGGCGGCGGTTGTTACCGTGAGCCTTCATACCATCAGGGCTGCCATCGCCAATCCGGTGAAGAGTTTACATACAGAGTAAACCATCCTGCTCAATCTGATTTGGCGTTACTCTGCTCGCAAGCTTTTTACGGGATTGGCGATAGCAGCCCTGATGGCCTGGTAGGAAACCGTAAACAAGGCACACAAGCAAGCTGCGATGCCAGCCACAGCAAAAATCCACCATTGTACGTTTACATGGTAAGCATACTCCTGCAACCACTTGCTGGAAGCCCACCAGGCGATCGGAAAGGCAATGCCGTTGGCAATAAAGACCAGCTTCAGAAAGTCTTTTGATAACAGGGCCGTCAGGTTCAGAACCGTTGCCCCCAGCACTTTTCGCAGACCTATTTCCTTGACTCTTTGTTCGGCTGAGTAAGTGGCCAGTCCAAAGAGACCTAAACAGGCAATAAAAATAGTTGCTACAGCTATCCATACAAGGATCGTTTGCCTGCGCGCGTCATCCACATAAAACAATGCAAGCTGCTGGTCTAAAAAATGGTATTCAAAAGGATCGTTTTTGTCGTTGTTTACCATGATTTGCTTTAGCTGGTTTAGCGTACCCTGGATATCTGCCGGAACAATTCTGACAGTGTAGTAGTCTATGTCGTGGATCGGGTTGTTGTTATAAGCAAGCACCAGGGGTTCAATCTTATCGTGCAGGGTCTGAAAATGAAAATCCTTTACAATGCCGATCACAGTTGGTGCGAACGGGATCTTGTTCGGGTAAACTGGTCTGAATGCCTCCCCTCTTGAATAGGAGGGGATCTGCACCGGTTGTCCTGCCGGTTCATTAATGCCAAGCATCCGGGCTGCTGTTTCGTTCAGCATAACGGTGTTGGAATCAGAAGGCTGGTCAAAGTTTCTTCCTTTCAAAAGCTTGATTTCAAATGTTTCTAAAAAATCTTTGTCGGCACCAAACAGATAAGCTTGTTTTTCATCCGGTATGCTTCCGCTGCTTTTTATCTTCACTGTCCGGTATGTCTTCCATTCACCCGGTACCCTTGAGGTGGCAGATACCCCTTTTACGGCTGCCAGTCTGGCCATTTCAGTTTTGACTGCTTCAAAATTTGTTCTTGCCTTACCGGTGTTTACATCGATGACTACCAAAAGATCTTTGTTAAATCCCAGGTCAGTATGGTTCATATAACGCACCTGCATGATCAGTACGATCGTTGTAATAATGATTACAACCGAAACTGTAAACTGGAAAACAACCAGCCCTTTTCTTAAAGAAAGATCCCCGCTGGAACGGCTCTTCAGCCTTTTCAACAGGGATACAGGCTGGTAGCGGGAAAGCATGAGCGCGGGATAACTGCCGGACAAAAAACCAATGAGGACAGCAAAGCTGATTGCGTATAACCAGGCACGGTAGTCTGTTGAAAAGCCAAGGGAAAGATGCTTGTCTAAAAACTGGTTAAAGGAAGGAAACAGCACATTCACCACGCCTACAGACAAAAAGAAGGAGATCAGCGTTACAACCAACGACTCAAAGAGAAACTGCCTGACCAGATTGCTCTTCAGCGCGCCGACGGCTTTGCGGACACCGATCTCCTTTAACCGGCCCGAAGCGCTGGCAGTGGTAAGGTTCATGTAATTGATGCCAGCAATCAGCAGCACAAACAAGGCAATAAAAGAAAATATTTTTATGTACAAAGGATTTCCCTGTGAAATGGCTTCCACATTGGAGTTCCGGGCGCCGTCAACAATATCTTTTGAGTCCAGGTGAACATCTGTTAACGGCTGAAGACGGAAGGAAAATAAAGTTCCTGCAGGTGCTTTGTAACTGGCATGAACCAGTTTAGAGATTTCTGTTGCGACAGTTTTTTCGTTTGTGCCTGGTTTTAGTAATACATAGGTGGTGAAATTGTTGGAAAGCCAATCTGTTGCCTGAACTTGTTTGAAGAACTCAGAATTGTAGTCAGAAGATTCAGACATAACTGAACTGAAATCAAAACTGGAATTGCGGGAAGGATTTTTTAGTACACCGGTAATTTTCAGGGGTGCTTGCAGGTGGCTGAACTGTAACAATTTGCCAACGACATCGGTCTTATTAAACAGGCGAAGAGCCAGGTCTTCGTTGATGATGATGGAATAGGGTTCTTTCAAGGCAGTCGATTTATCGCCTGCAACAAGAGGAAAATCAAATATCTTTAAGAGATTCTCATCCGCGATGGTTACTGTTTCCTGGAAAAAAACGGATGGGTTTTCAGGATTCAAAATATTGGCTCTTCCGGTCCGTTGAAAGCGGGTGGCATTTTCTACACCTGCAATCGATCTTTTTGACTCTTCCGACAATTTGTATCCCGCTGCTGCAATGGCGGTTGATTCACCATTGTCATTTTTGTTTTCAATGACCCTGTATATGCGGCTGGCCCGGCTATGCTGCTGGTCAAATGTAAGCTCATCAAACAAGTAAAGACCTGTCAGCAGAAAACAACTTAAGCCAAATGTAAGCCCGGCAATGTTGATGGCTGTATACAGTTTATTCCTCAGCAGCGTTCTGATAGCTATTTTAAAATAGTTCTTGAACATGGGAAGTTAGTCTTTTATTATGCCCCCTAAAAAAGGAGCCAATTTTTAATAAGTTGATTGTCAAAATATAATAACAGGTTTTAACTGCTCAACTGTTCGTTTTTGGTGCAGAACCGTTCGCTTTCAAGGCATGAAGTGGTTGATCAGAATGGTGGGTAGCCGTCTGGCTGGTTCATGCAGGTCATTGATCAAGAAAAGGGAGCAATTCATATAATCCCTGATCAAACTACCCAATCCGTTCTTACCTTAAAAGAAAAGATATGAAAAGCTTTTTCTTTTTGCTGTTTTCTGTGTTTACATACTTTGGGACTGCCGCGGCCGTGCTAACCTATGTTGGCAGTACACCAGCGCATCCTGTTGTCCGGGATTTTCTTCAAATATCTTTGACCGACTCTATTGATTTTATCCGCTGGAAACTGGAGATCGATGCAGGAAGTTTCAAGCTTCAATGCCAGTATGGCCTGGCACAACCCGGAACACCCGGATTTTCCAACGAACAAAGCGTAGCTTTTGATGGACAACTAACCCGGTCGAACAATTTTTCTCATCTTAAGCACAATGGCAAGAAGATTTCAATGGTAGAAGTCAATCCGAACGTATTGCATTTTCTTGATCATGCGGATCAGATGCTTATCGGGAACGGCGGATACAGTTATGCGCTGAACAGCATACATCCGGTCCAAATGGGTGGGTTTAACATCAGGGCTGTGGGTACGCGTGTTGAAAGTCCGCTGGTTTTCGAAGGAAGGACACCCTGCCAGGAATTATCTGCCCTGCTTGGACTGGAGAAAAGCGCAGCTTGTAATAAAATGAAATGGTATTTCATTTTTTACACCGATTCTGTAACGGGGCACCCCTCTTATTTTCTTATGAACGGCATCGGCCACAGAAAAGAAACCATGGCAAGAGGCAACTGGCAAATCGTAACCGGACAAAATGGTCGCATCGTCTACCAGCTGAGTTCTGATAAATGGACCCACGCACTCAATCTCCTGAAAGGAGACGACAATATCTTGTTTTTCATTGGGGCAAATGAGCAGTTGCTGGTTGGCAATGAAGATTTTAGTTATACGCTGAACAGAAGAAAGGAGGCATACCCGCGGCAGTGAGAAGGTTGTACAAGGCATGCTGTTAGTTGCCTTGTACAACTGACTTAATTATATATGTTTTCAACCCTCCTTCTACTTATTGAGCTTCTTGAGCAGTGTAGATCTTTGCGATGCCGCTCCCATCGCTTCCGGCTTATAAAATTCCTTGTACCGGATGGCCTCTGCCAGGATGTTTACACAAAATTGGTTCATCTGGCCATCCAGCAGCTTGTGATCCAGCGTGATCGTTACAGACCTGTTTCTTCCTTGTACCTTGTATTTGCCGATGCCAATGCGGTAAACCCGGTACTTGCATATCTTTTCACCAAAGGCAACGGTTAGCTGAAAATGGGGTTTGTCCATGATCAATAGTTTTCAATTTCGGTGAATTTGATGCGCAGCTGCTGGGAGCCGGATTGCACAACAATGAACATCTCTCCATAGATCAGCTGTATTTTTGGCCGCAAATTTTTGTAGGAGGAGTTCCTCCAGTTGGTATGCCGTTTCAGGTAGCGCTGCAGCTTATCAGCGCAGTACTTGTTTGTAAAATTCACGACTGTTTCATTGTCGTGCGTCAGATTGGAGAATACCAGGTAAGAGGAGGCAGGCAGCAGCATCTCCAGCACTTTGTTGCGATGCTTTTCATTCTCCAGATCAATAAGGGCTGCCCATCTGTCGGCTTTCACAGTTTGCAGGTGAACCTGCGCATGGCTGTTGTTGGCGTACTGCGAGAACATCAGGGCTGTTTTGCCTGGTGTAAACACATCAACGCCTGCTTTAAAAGTATGGGAAACCAGGTATGGCTCTCCCTTCTTTCTGAATGCATCAATTAGTTCCGGCATGAACCGGATAAAAGGATTGAACATATTTGTAAATTTTAAGGGTCAGCAAATCCTATTTGTGTGGAGTGTAACAGGAGAGAGGTGACTGGCACGAAGCAGGCATGTGTTCTTGCAACCGGGCATGGCTGAGTGGCTGCATCCATGCAGTTCCATCTTCTCATGTAGATAGAAAGAGGTAAGACTATATATTTATGACTGCCTTGGGATTGACAATGATCTGGATCACGACACCCCAGATGGTCATGTTCATTTCAGGGGTGATCTTCTGCTCACGATATTGCCTGTTGGCAGGATACAACCAGCAGGTGTGTTCGTTCTTTACCAGCCGCCTGACTGTGAATGCTCCGCTTAAAACGGCTACAATGATGTCTCCGTTTTTCGCCGGTATGGCCCTGTCTATAACGAGCAGGGAACCGGGAGGCATGTGCGCATCGATCATGGCGTCCGTTTCGACTTGCATGAAAAAAGTGGCGTGCGGGTGCTGTATGAGTTCTTTGTTGAGGTCTATACCGGGTTCGGTATATTCCCTTGCAGGTGACGGAAATAACATGTTGGTTAGGTTAGTTGAAATAAAATTACTAAATAATTTAGTATATTAACAACTAAAATTTTTAACATCCATCTTTTTTTATATGTTTACCTGCATGGAAGCGCTTGCTGGACAGGAGTTTGTGGAGAATACATAAAAAAGATGTTTAGGATATATCAAGGAGTAGACACCTAAACAATCCATAAGAAGGGTTTCTTCCGGTTTATGCGAATCTTTGATCCGCGGGGAACCAGGTCGGGGTGGAGGTAAGCAATGATGATTACCAAAAGGGCAGGGCTGATATAAATCAATGTGTCGATCCATAAGCCTTTAAAATTGTCTACCCGGGCGTCTGACGGGTTGCTGCGCTGGTATCTTACCTGAACTGGCTGGCCTTTTGCAAATAGCTGGTTGTCTATGCCGTGAAACCAGATGGTATCTTTATTGACATAAAATTTGATCACTGCAAATTGCCGCGGTAATTGCCCCAGGTATTCTTTTGATGTAAAGCTGGCGATCCCTGCAGTTTGTTTTGATCTTAAGATCCAAAACAACTTGTACACAATGAAAGGAGCGACCGTTATACTGAAAATAAAAATAAAGAAGAGCGAGCGGGTAAAAATCATGTCAATATGTATTAGGGAGTAACAAATATTACATGATGAGAAAAAAGGGTTTAAGGGTTAAATTTTCTCCCTTAAATATAGGCTGATTTTCACCGCTTTGTCAACACACAAAGTGCTTTCCAGGCTTCTTAACATTAATTTATTGTTTTAACGTAACAAGATTGAGGGGCTGGCTGTATTGAAACAGAGATTTTATATTTCCGTTGATACCCTGATGTTCTAAATTGCATCTTCTTAAAGCAGCCGAAACTTTTATACAATATGAGGCATTTTTCCGTACTACTCCTGTTTCTTGTACTCGTAAGCCGTTCTTTTGGTGCCCCGGCACGTGCAAAACTTGATACGGCCACTTTTTCCACGGGTTGTTTCTGGTGTACTGAAGCAAAGTTTATGCAGTTGAGAGGCGTTGAGAAAGTTGTGTCAGGTTTTGCCGGCGGGAAAACAATCAATCCAACTTACAAAGAGGTTTGTACAGGTACAACCGGTCATGCAGAAACCTGCAATATTTTGTATAACCCGGCAGTGATCAGTTTTGATGAATTGCTGGAAGCGTTTTTTACCGCACACGATCCCACCTCCCTGAACCGCCAGGGCAATGATGTGGGAACGCAGTATCGCTCGGCTATCTTTTACCACAATGCGGGGCAAAAACAAAAAGCCCTCTTTTATATCAAAAGACTCAATGAAGAGCACGCGTATAAAAAACCGATCGTGACAGAAGTATCCCCCTTTACAGCATTTTATCCGGCGGCAAAGGACATGCAGAACTTTTACAACCAGCATCCTGAACTACAGTATTGCAAACGGGTGATCGAACCTGAACTGGCAGAATTTAAGAAAGTATTTAAGAGCAAACTGAAGAAATCATGATCACTCACCGTAAATTGTCCCGTTCTTTGCTCCTGCTGTTTTCTGTTTTTGTTTTCTCCTGCTCCCAGCATCCGACTGAAAAGGGGCACGAAAACAATCCTTATTATTCTACTTCTGATACTGCCCACCTGGAAGTTTCCAACGCAGCGTGGAAAAAAATATTGCCGCAGGAGCTCTATTGGGTTGCCAGAGAAAGGGGTACGGAAAGAGCCTTCACCGGTAAGTATTGGAAAGATAATCCCATCGGTACTTATTACTGCGCTGTTTGCGGCAATCAATTGTTCAGATCTGAGGCCAAGTTTTCAAGCATCTGCGGCTGGCCCAGCTTCTTTGAGCCGGTTAGAAGCAACAGTGTTATTTACAAACCGGACTCTTCACACAGCATGGACCGGACAGAAGTTATTTGCGCCCGGTGCAACAGTCACCTTGGCCATATCTTTGACGACGGGCCGCCACCCACGCACAAGCGTTTTTGTATGAACTCGGTTTGCCTGGATTTCAAGCCTGCGGCAACGGTTCAGTAGGGGCTTGTTTCCTTATACCAGATAACAAGGTACTTACCGGAGCTATTGTAGTATCCCGGCTTGCTTTATAATAAGAGACAAAGCAGCTAGCAGGGTTGCATCCAAGACCAATCCAAAGACCCATTCCCAGACAATTGATCTTGAGGTCACTCTGTTCTCAAGCTCTTGACGGGGTTTGCAACAGCTGCTTTAATGGAATGAGCGCCGATGGTAAAGATTGTGATCAGCAAAACCGCGAACCCTGCAAGTACAAACACCAATGGATTGATATGGATGCGGTAAGCAAAACTTTGCAGCCAGCTACTCATGAGCCACCAGGATACAGGGAAGGCGATCAGCAGCGAGATCATGACCAGCTTCAGGAAATCTTTTGAAAGCATCGCCGCAATGTTTGTTGCGGAAGCCCCAACAACTTTTCTGATGCTGATTTCTTTTCTTCTTTTTTGCGCGGTGAATGCAGCCAAACCATACAGGCCAAGACATGAAATAATGATGGCCAGTGCCGCAAAGTATTTTGACAAGGCAGACACCCTTGTTTCGCTTTCGTACTGATGCTGATAAGCTTCATCCAAAAAGTTGAACGTAAAGGGAAAGCCCGGATTGAAGCTTTCATAGATGTGTTGTATGGACTGAATAGTTGCCTGCTGGTCCTTGCTCTTGATGCTGGCGACGATCGTTCCGCGACGCGGTACCAGCATCAGAAGCGATGGTTTTACTTTTTCATGCATGGATTCAAAATAAAAATCTTTTACGACTCCAATGACCTGCATGTTTTTCCCGGCATATACGACAGGTTTTCCAACAGGATTGTTCAGGTGCATCGCACTCACAGCTGCTTCATTCAAAACAATGCCTGTTGTATCAGTGCCAAATTCCCTGGAAAAGCTCCTCCCTTCTTTCACGTGCATACCCATTGTTTCCATAAAGTCGTAATCCGTTTCAAATACCTCGAAATAAGTATTGTCGTCTGTCGGCCTGCCTGGCCACTCCACTCCGCCGGTGGCAAAGTTGTGGCCAACCATCCGATGGTTTGTTGCACTGACCTTCACAACACCAGGTAGTTTTTTCAGCTCATCAATAAATGCATCTTGCCGGGTGGCAAGAGTTCCTTCTGCTGACAAGCGCAGCAGATTGTTTTTATTGTAGCCAGGATCAGCAACTTGGATGAACTGTATTTGCTGATAAATGATGAATACAGCAACAATTAAAATAGTAGACAACGTAAACTGAAAAACAACCAGGCCCCTTCTGGATAACAATTCAGCTGCAGACGTGGTTAGCTTGCCCTTCAGGATGGATAAGGGATTGAGCTTTGAAATGTATAAAGCAGGATAACTGCCGGCTGTAAAACCGGTAATCGCCACAATGCAGGCAATGATGGCTATCATTTGTCCCGTAAAATGCAATACAATGTTTTTGCCTGTTAAATGATTGAATGCGGGCAGCAATAACATGGCCATAACTATGGCAACCAACATCGCAACAGCAGTAAGCAAGCATGATTCTGTCAGAAACTGAAGGATGAGTTGCTTTCTTTGTGCACCCACAACCTTCTTGATGCCAATTTCTTTAAACCTGCGTACAGCTTTGGCTGTAGAAAGATTCATGAAGTTGATGCAAGCGATTACCAGGATGAACACAGCTAATAGTGAGAACAATTTTATGTATGCAATTCTTCCGCCGTTTTGCACATTGCCGTTGTAATTGTTGTGCAGATAAACATCGGAAAATTTCATGGCATATACTTTCGTGCTTGTATCAGATGAGTTTTTGTTGATGATGGTACGTACGTTTTTGTTGAATAGACCGGCATCAATGCCCGGCTTCAGCAATACATAATTTAGCGGACCCGTGGCGCGCCAAATGGTGACCCAGGGTTTTACTGTCCTGAAATAATCAAAAGACAGGACAAAATCAAATTGTTGGGAAGAGTTGCCAGGCATTTTTTTAAATATACCCGACACAAAGAATGTAGTATCGTGGTCGAGTTGGATCGCTTTGCCGATAAGGTGCTGCGTGGTGCCAAATAACCTGATAGCAAGTTCATCACTGAGCGCAATAGAATTGTTACGGGCCAGTATCTCATTCCCGTTGCCATCAACCAGCGGAAACGAAAAAACATGGAAGTAATCCTTCTCAGTATACTGTCCGTTTGCTTTGATGTTTTTATCGTTTGCGGATAAGGTGTTTTGTGGAAACCAGCCGGGCGGGGCAACGGCCGCCGCATATTCGACCCCTGAAACAGATTGCTTAACGGCCTGGCTTAAATTGCCGGAAGATTCTTCCGAGTAACTGATGTCACCCTGACCGTTGCTTCTTTGCTCGAACAGTTTGTATAACCGATCGTCGTTTGCGAAGATTTTATCATAACTTATTTCATCGTTCACCCATAGCAAGATCAGCAAGGCACACGCAAGACCTGCAGAAAGGCCAGCCATATTCAATACAGTAAACTGTTTGTCTTTAACAAGATTGCGCCAGGCGATCTGGAGGTTTTTTCTAAGCATGGTATGGGTGAGATGGGATTGGTTCTCCATGATGATCGAATACCCCAGGTTCAGTTTCCCCTGCTTCATGGATAAGCATAAATTTCCATTCTGTAAAGAATCCCTCAACGCACATGCCAACAGCAAAAGTCTTTACAAATAAGGCCTTTAAACAGCCTGCTGGTCAAAAGCTGTTCGAAAGCGAACAGTTGAGCGTGCATTTTTGTGCGGAATAGATCAAAAAGGATCGGGTAAGTTCTCCTCAATTCATTTGGCTGGTTCCGGTAGTTTGATGGTAGCATGCTTTAAAGTTTCTATTGCCAATATTCATGGTTGATGAATAAAGCGGATGACTTTACAAGGATTACCGGCTGCAATCACATCATCAGGTATGTCTTTCGCAATGACGCTGCCTGCTCCGATCACATTTCTGTTCCCAATGGTCACTCCTGGGCAAATGACCGCACTTCCTCCCACCCAAACATCATCACATGTTGTTACAGGTTTCGCATACTCGAGTATTGAGAGCCAACCCGTTCGGATTCAGTTTTGTGGATCTGACGCCTGCCGATTAAAGATTATCAAAAGATGCATCCTGCAGAAAGTTCGTGAAACTGTAAAAAAGAATAATAAAGGTTTTAATGAAATTTTCTATAGGAGGACGGACCAGACTCATAAAATTCTTGGGTGATAAGGCAGTAAACTTTTTAAATTCCTTGATCAAGTGCATTTGATCATAATATCCGCAGCGATGAGCGATACGCGTCCATGTAACTTGCGGGGTGTACAATTTTATGTTTACTGCTTTATTAAATCTTAACATACAACAGAATGATTTGGGATCAATGCCCACCTGCTCGGTAAATTGTGTTTCCAAGGTTTGGATGGTAAGATTATAATCATTCGCAAGTTTTTTTATTGGATAGATCCCATTCGATTGAACAAGCGTTTCAGAAATGGATCTGATACCCGGGTGCCTGTAACGCGGCTTTTGTTGACTTAACCTTTGCAGGAGGTATTTTTCTAAAACATGCACAGTTGTCTCTATGTTGTTTTGGTTATGAAGTTCTTCAACCAATAATCTTATCTCATTTGAGAATAGTATTTCAGTGTCACCAAACTTGTCTAAAATCTCTTTTGGACTTACATTAAAAAGGTGATAAAATCCAGTGGGCATAAAATGAATGCTCAGGATAGTTGTTGCGCCTTTAAAAAGAATAAGTCCTTTTGTAAAAGTTTGCAATCCGGTGAAATGGCACCCAACAGGATTGTTCTTATTGCATAGATGCAAATCGTTGATTCCTTCAATGGTTTCAAGCCCGAAAAGATTGCAATGGAGGAAGAAAGTGATTATGACTTCATGTTCGGTAATAATGGCTTTAGGAAAAATACGTCTGCCGGAATCAAATTTGCGAAAGGCAAAAAACCTGACATGGGGTTGCAGCAGTGGGTGCGGTAAAACGCGTTTTGTATAAACAGCAGGATTCATTTTTCAATCTGTTTCTTGAATGTGAAAAACAGCTGACGTGGGTTTTGCTGGTATCCAACAAGGGTTTATATAGGAAAACGATACTTGAACGTTATCTATGACAGCATATAACCTGCTTACAAAAGTTTCTTATTCCTTTCATGTACGTCTGACAATTGGATATCTAGCAAGTGCAGCGTTATGAAATTAAGTGAGTTTGAAAGAATTCCAACAAAAAAATCTTGATTTTTTACTATTCTGATTGCTTTTCATCCTGCAATTTCGATTACGTACAAATGAACCGGGCTTGTGTATCAATAAAGTCTGTAGTTATGAATAAAAGAGACCTGTATCATGATGCTTTTAAACAACTGAGCCCTATCGAAGAAAAGGGAAAATCTTTTGCCACAGAAATACCGGGCATCAGCCTTCCCAAAGGCGGCGGCGCCATCAAATCCATTGATGAAAAATTTCAGGTAAATGCTGTCAATGGTACGGCCGGGTTCAGCATTCCTTTTCCTTTTTCTCCATCAAGAAATGCCTTTATGCCATCTTTGGCATTAAGCTATAATTCGGGAAGTGGCAATGATGTTTTCGGACTGGGCTGGAATGCAGAGCCAACGTGCATTTCAAGAAAGACAGAAAACAAATTGCCGGAATATAACGACGCTCATGAATCAGACACATTCATTTTTTCAGGAGCTGAGGATTTGGTTCCGGCTTTAATAAATACAGATGGCAACTGGATAAAGGATCAAAGCCTTGACGGATCAATCAAGCGTTACAAGCCGAGAATTGAAGGCGGCTTTGCCCGCATTGAGAAAATAACCGAAGTTGCCGGAAACGTTTATTGGAAAGTAACCTCAAGGGATAATGTCGTTTCTATTTTTGGCAGGAGCAGATCAGCACAGATTTTCAATCCGGATGATGAAACAAGAATTTATAAATGGTTGCTGGAGTTTAGCTATGATGACAAAGGAAATTGCTTTCAGTTTGAGTACAAGGGGGAAGACAAGGTGAATATTGCAAGTACCCTGCATGAAAAGAACAGGCTTAATGGTTTTTCAGCATTCACCAATGTTTATTTGAAAAGGATCAAGTATTGCAACAAAGAATCTTATCTCATCAATAGCAATCCTCAGTACCTCCTTGAACTTGTATTGGATTACGGAGAACATGATTCGGCTAATCCGCAACCCGGTGATGATAATGGCTGGCCGTGCCGGAAAGATGCCTTCTCGGATTACAGGGCAGGCTTTGAAATAAGAACGTACCGCCTATGCCGGCGGATATTGATGTTCCATCATTTTCCGGAATTGGGAGTACAGCCTTGCCTCGTTCGCTCGATCGGCTTTGAGTACAATGCTGGAGCTGCATTCACTTTTCTTGCCTCTGTTACACAAAAGAGTTATGTCAGAAAGGAGAACGGTTCCTATTCGCAAAAATCATTGCCGCCGTTTGAATTCAACTATGAACCCCTGGGGTGGAATACGCAAGTACAATCGCTGTCTAAAGAAAACCTGGAGAATCTTCCCGTGGGCATGGATGACCGCTCTTATCAATGGATTGACTTGTATGGTGAAGGCTTGTCCGGCATGCTCACCGAACAGGCTACCGGCTGGTATTATAAACGAAACCTTGGTGAGGGAACATTTGAACCAACCAGCCTGGTTTCGCCAAAGCCTTCTTTTACCGGGATCGGTACAGGTGCCATGCATTTCCAGGATATAGAAGCCAATGGGCAAAAGCAGTTGGTAAGCGATCATCTGAATGGCTTCTATGAATTTTCACCCGAAGAGGGGTGGCTGCCTTTTAGAAATTACAAAGAAGTTGCAAACATTGATTTGCGCAATCCCAACGTAAAGCTGATAGATCTTAATGGCGACGGCAAGGCTGACATTCTGATTTCAGAAGATGATATTTTTACCTGGCACGTCTCAAAAGGCAAGGAAGGGTTTGAAAGTTACCGGACAGCGAGGAAAACTGGTGACGAAGAAAAGGGGCCCGCCATTGTTTTTGCAGACAGCACCGGATCCATCGTGCTCGCCGACATGAGTGGCGACGGTCTTACGGATATTGTGCGCATCCGCAACAACGATATTGCCTACTGGCCCAATCTCGGCTATGGCAGGTTCGGTGCGAAAATCACTATGAGCAATGCACCAAAGTTTGATCACCCCGACTGTTTTAACCCGCAATACCTCAAGCTTGCCGACCTCGATGGCTCGGGTACAACCGATATTATTTATTTAGGCAAAGACGCGTTCAACATCTATTTTAACCAAAGCGGTAACAACTGGAGCGAAGCAAATGTTATCAACGGAACAAACCCGGTTCCCTTTCCAAATATTGATGACCTCACCAATGTAAATGTTGTTGACCTGTTAGGCAATGGCACGGGTTGTATCATCTGGTCTTCTCCGCTGCCGAAACATGCCGCAAATCCATTGCGCTATATTGATTTGATGGGTGGCAAAAAGCCACATGTAATGGTTGATTATAAAAACAACCTGGGCAAGGAAGTTTCGATTGAATACAAGCCTTCTATTTTCTTTTATTTAAAAGACAAACAGGAAGGAAAACCCTGGATCACGAAGCTGCCTTTCCCGGTGCAGTGTGTGAGCCGGACGGTTGTGCGGGATACATGGCGACGAAGCGAATTTTCCAATCGCTATTTTTATCATCACGGATTCTACGATTATGCCGACCGGGAGTTCAGGGGATTTGGGAGGGTTGATCAGGTAGACGCGGAAACATTTGGCGTCTTTGCAGCCGGTAATGCAGCCAATCCTTATACGACGGATGATCTCACGCTTTACCAGCCGCCGGTGATGACCAAAACCTGGTTTCATACCGGGGCTGTACTCAATAAAGAAAAAGTACTTACGCAGTTCGGCCATGAATATTTCGCGCCGGTTTCTGAATCATTCCGTGAAAAAGGTTTGCCTGAGCCGGATCTGGAAGGGTTTGGCTTAAACATGACAGAATACAAGGAAGCCCTGCGTTCCTGCAAAGGCACGATGCTCCGGCAGGAAGTTTTTGAGCTGGATGTGGAAGAAGTAGCGATGGGAAATTACAAGCCGGTCAAATATTTTTCATCGGCACATCATAATTGCCACATCCAGTTATTACAACCGCAGCAGGAGAATGCGCACGCCGTTTTTCTAACCACCGAAAGCGAAGCGATCACTTACAATTACGAACTGGATTTAAGCGCTATAGAAATAGTGCCCGACCCACGCATTGCCCATACCCTCAATTTGCAAACCGATGAAACGGGTAATGTGCTTCAGGCAATAGAGATTGTTTACCCCCGCATCGGCAGGCATGCAGATGCGGCTTTGCCCGCCGGCGCCGAAGACTTGGTTGCGCAGGTGCAGAAAGGGTCTCATGTCAAGTATACGGTCAATGCATATACCAACGATGTGATTGATGAGAACAATTACCGGCTTCGTCTGCTGTTCGAAATAAAAACATATGAGCTTGCCGGGATTTCACCTGCAAGCGGGCTTTATTTTTCACTGGAAGAATTGCGAACCGTGACTTCCGGCATCATCGCTGAAATTCCGTATCATATTTTACCAACCACTGCTGCCCTGCATAAACGCATGGTGGAATGTGTACGCATCTTATACTTCAAACCCGATTTGCAAACACCGGAAATTTTGGGTGTAATCAACAGGCTGGGATTGCTCTACGAAACTTACAAGCTGGCTTTAACCGAAAGCCTGCTGGATGCCGTGTTTTCAGCAGAAAGGCTTGCGGTGGAAGTGCGGGCTGATCTTGCCAATCCCCAAAAAAGTGGTTACCTGAATGGCAGTGTACTTACTGGCTTTTTCCCCTTGGAAGATACAACCGGTCAATACTGGCAACGTTCCGGCGTTGCAGGCTTTGCAGGCGATGCCGCCGGACACTTTTTCCTGCCCGAAAAATACACTGACCCCTTTGATAATATCACGACCCTGCAGTTTGATGAATACGACCTCTACATAAAATCCAGTGTTGACGCGGTAGGAAATCAGACCGGGGTAATGGCATTTGATTTCCGCGTGCTGGCGCCTTCAAAAATGAAGGATATCAACAACAACGAATCGGAGGTTCTTTATGATCTTCTTGGTATGCCCGCCGCCATGGTGCTGAAGGGAAAGGGTGATGAAGGAGATCATTTGACCGGCGTACGTGCGGAAATAGGAACAGAAGCGCTCGTAGATTTTTTTACGGCTGAAACGTATGAAGAAGCACAGGCAAGAGCCATGTTGGGCAATGCGACAGCCCGGTATGTTTACTATTTAGGTGAAAGGGGAGAAGAAGGCAACATCAGCTACAACAATCACCCGGCCTGTGCCGCCGTCATCAAAAGAGAGAAGCATGCAGCGCAGCTTGCCGTTGATGGGGTCAGTCCTGTGCAAATTGCCTTTCAATATTCCGATGGCTCCGGCGTTGTTATCACAGCTAAAATGCAGGCAGAGCCAGCTACAGAAGAAGGCAGTATAAGATGGATCGCCAACGGGAAAACCATCCTCAATAACAAGGGCAAGCCGGTAAAGCAATACGAGCCTTATTTCACGGACAACCATTTTTTTGAAGAACCGGTAGAGCGGGGCGTGACACCAGTAATGTATTATGATGCAGCCGGCAGGCTTGTCCGCACAGAAGCGCCGGACGGCTCTTACAGCCGGGTAGAGTTTACGCCCTGGTTCAGCAGGTACTACGACCAGAATGATACCGTTCTGGAACCTGGCAATTCCTGGTATGAACGGATGAGCAATTCAGCAAATGCTGCAACAAGGGAGGCCGCACAAAAGGCTGCCATCCATGCAGACACACCTGTACAAATATTTCTTGACTCTTTGGGAAGGGATACGATAAGTATAGCCCATAATAAATGGAAGCGGGGCAACCCGCTTGAAGGGGAAACCATTTGGGTAGAAAAGTACCTGACCTATACAAAGCTGGATCCGGAAGGCAAGCCCTTGTGGATCCAGGATGCAAGGGGCAACCGGGTGATGCAATACATTTTTCCTTACAAGCCTGATGGAACCGCTGAAGCAGCATGGAGCGGAAGTTATTCACCCTGCTATGACATGGCCGGCAACCTGCTTTTCCAGCATAGCATGGATGCGGGTGACAGCTGGATGATGACCGATGCAGCAGGCAAGCCGTTTTACAGTTGGGACAGGAACGAGCGGCATGCGGAAGGCGACATTTTCATTACTGAACACCGAATGTATCATGCCGAATATGATAGCTTGCACCGGCCAACAAAATTATGGCTGAAGATCAATGATGAGAATGCTGCCTTGATTGACAAGAGGATTTATGGTGATGATGCAACAATCCCCGGGGAGAGTTTACCCGATCCCCAGGCACGTAACCTGCGTGGGCAGGCTTACCAACACTACGATAGCGGCGGGCTGGTTACCAACACCCGTTTTGATTTCAAAGGAAACCTGCTTGAAGCGCAAAAGCGATGGGCAGCTGCCCTGAAAGAACCTGTAATTGACTGGCAGGATGGTTCCGCAACCAATATGTTGGAACCGGAAACTTTTTCGCAACAAACCGCGTACGATGCACTCAACCGGATGACCCGGCAGTACAATTGGCACAAGAGCAATAACAATGTTGCTGTCTATGAACCGCAGTACAATAGGCGTGGTTTGCTGGAAGCGGAAGACTTCATCATAAAGGCAACTAAAAATGAGAGTGGATATGATGAGGGGCAGCGAACAACTGCTGTTAGCAAGATAACCTACGATGCAAAAGGACAATTGCAGCGTATTTACTATGGAAATGGAACATCAACCCGTCACCTCTACGATGAGAAAACATTTCGCTTGGTGCAATTGCGCACAACCCGCAATGGTTTCGACGCAGGCCTGCCGGTGCAGCCAGGACTGAAAGATACCCGTGTTTTGCAAAACCTCTATTACTCCTACGATGCCGTTGGCAACATCACCGAAATATATGATGATGCTTATGAACCTGCCTTTTTTAACAACCAAAGGGTAGAACCGCGGAGCCGTTATATGTATGATGCTTTGTATCATTTAATACAGGCAAGTGGCCGGGAAAACAGTGCCTTTAATAGTACGCCGGAGCGGAAGGGAGCTAACGCTGCTCAAACAGCCATCCCAGTTACTGAACATGTGTTGCGAAACTACCTACAGCAATATGATTATGATGCAGCGGGAAATATTACCCGCATGAAGCATTGGGGGGGCAAGAGCGCTTTAGCAGAGCGGTGGACACGTGATTACAGGTATGGCGATCACAGCAACCGACTGCTAAAAACATGGACGGGTGGCGATGAAACAACAGCTATTACTTACCATTGCGATACTCACGGCAGCATGCGCAACCTTGAAAATACAGGTGAAGAACAGTACATGCGATGGAACTATAACGATATGCTGCAAGCCTTGAACCTCCATGGTGGCGGATGGGCTTATTACCAGTATGACAGCAGCAAAGAACGTAACCGGAAACAGATAGAAAGATTGGATGGCAGCAAAGAAGAGAGGCAATACCTGGGCGGCATGGAGTGGTATAGGAGAATAAATGCAGCGGGAAATGTTTTGGAAGAGATCGAAACCCACCATCTTTTTGCCGGCAACCAGCGGGTGTTGATGGTGGAAGATGTGATAAGGACAGACAATGCTGATTTGAACACCGGGGTTTTATACCGGTATCAGTATAACAACCATCTTGGATCAGCTTCTTTGGAGATGGATGAAGGTGCCGGTATAGTTTCTTATGAGGAATACCACCCCTACGGCACAACTGCTTACGAAGCGTTTGATAAAGCTATTAACCCGATTGCCAAGCGTTACCGGTACACAGGCATGGAACGGGAGGAGGAAAGCGGGTTGGCTTACCATAGTGCAAGATTTTATTTGCCTTGGTTGGGTAGGTGGTTGAGTGCGGATCCGATTGGGATAGAGGGGCAGATTAATCAGTACGACTATGTAAACAATAACCCAATATTGAAATTTGATCTAACCGGCATGGATGCGGTAAGTAGTGCCGGTACGCTAGAAAATGAAAAGGTTAAGAAAGTAAATGCTGATGCAGCAAGGTTTCTGAGAAAGGTGGAAGCCGGAACTCCTTTTCAACCACGTGTATGTAGTACCAGTGACGTTGGATCGAACTTTGACCTGTCTAGTATTAACCCAACCTTGCCTAAACCTGCCACGTGGGATAAACCCAGTACCGATGAGATTCCAATCGAAGATGTACCTGGAACAAAACAATATGCAAAAAAGCATCCTGATCCAGTAGGTGAAGCAGGTGTAAAAGGAGCTATAACAATTGGTATTGTGGCTGCACATCTCGCATTTCCTGAAGCTAGTTCTTTATATTATGTAGCCCAAGCTAAAAAGGAAGAGGAGGTTGCTTTACCTATGATCGGATATGGAATGGCACGTGGATTTGGGGAGAGTGCAACTAAAACTGAAGCGGATGTTGTACAAGATGTAACGGCAACAGCAGTGAAAAGATCAGCATTATTTTATGGTGAGTTTGCGGGGCGAACTGAGGGAATCGAAGAGGTAACATCTTTACTTAAGTCGTGGAGAGCTGTATTGAAGGATGATACAGTAAAAGTGGCGGCAAAATTAGAAATTGATGGACACAGATTCTATGGATGGAATGGCAAATGGGATAATGCATTTGCCGGTTTAAGTTCCGAGTGGGGTCATGCAGAAATCGACGCACTCGGAAAAGCATTTAGAAGTGTAAACACAAGTGGAAGAAATGCAGAATTATGGGTCACTGAAAATCTCTGTTCTGGTGCCTGCTTAGGTTCAAATTTTGGTGGAAATGTTCCAAAAGCAATAAGACAAATGGGATTGGAACAACTTACGGTCCATACTCCTGAGTCTACATTTATTCTTACCCAAGAAGGCATTGTCTTTTACAGGACATATTGAAGGTGAAACGTGAGTAGCTGTATACAATACCAAACGTTATTACCAATAAAAGAACCATCCAATATTAATACTTTATTTCAAAAATTCGTCTCATGGCCCATGCAACTAATTTACAAACTTTTACAGTAAGCGGCCACATCTATGATACATTCAATACTGTTATAAGCGGTGCCGTTGTACAGGCTTATGAAAAAGACCTTCGCAGAGAAACCTTAATCGGCTCAGCCACCAGCAATGCACAGGGCTTCTTCTCCATCAGCTTCGGGAGCCAGCCATCGGATGTATCCGAATACAATACCCCCGATGTTTTTATCCGGGTAATGGACAACAATCAATCGGTATTAGGGCAGTCGGCCATAACATTCAACATAGAGCCGCAGGTAACAATTGACTTTAAAGCCGGCAATACCACCATCAAACCGATGAATGAGTTTGATGCGCTGGTGCAATTGCTTCAGCCAATGGTAACCGCAAGCAATCTGCAGTTTGAAGAGCTGACAGAAGATGACATTAGCTTCCTGTCAGGAGATACAGGAGCTGATGCAAATCATATTTCTTGCCTGGTAAAAGCGCACCAACTCTCAGTCTCTGCTGCACAACTTGTAAGCACCCCCCGGACGCAGCCTTCCGGCAGGGCTGCTTTGCCAGGAACTCTTCCTGTTCCTGTTCAGCCTGCATTTATTTATGCCTGGTTGCGCCTGGGTCTTGCCACCGATCTTGACGGTCTATTGGGGATCCAAAGTGAAAGCCTGCGCAAAGCATTGATGAAGGCTATCGAAGGAAATATTGTTTCCGGCAGCTTAACAGCAATGCTTGACAAAGTACTGGTAGTTTTGAACACCCTGCTGGCACATGAAATATCATCGGGCACAAATGCGATCCACCAAAAGTTTATCAAAACAGTCAGCGGCGCCCTGCCGACAGCGGCTTTGCAGAAAACCTTTCTTGAAACCCATTTTGCCACCGAAGCTACATCCGGGAAATTCTGGGAGCAATTGGCCCTGCAACCCGGCTTTACGGACGGAAAAGCAATTGAGAACACAAAAACATTGCTCCGCATCAACCAACTAACCGGCAAAGAACCCGCTTTAACCAACCTGCTTTATCATGAAAAACAAGAAGGTGAAAGCCTGAGGGACCTGGTTGCAAAATTTACCAAAGAAACCTGGAAGCAAAAGATCAGCAGCCTCGTGGCATCAGGAGAGTTGACTGATTTTCCGGAAGGCATTACCGGCGAAACCATAGAAGCAAAAATAAAGAACTATGCTGCAGCCCTGGAGCAGTTGGTACAGAAGCTATACCCAACCACCTTTTTTGCAAAACGGGTAAAGCAGGATACCACAAGGGTTTTTGGCAGGTTGAAAAATGAACTGATCAAATTTTTTAATAACAACCCCGATTTTGATTTAAAAACAGGAAACATCAAGAAGCTACTGGCAGACGCAAATTTTGCCGGTATCGCACAAAAAGACAGCTTGGCCTCTGAAGTGAAAACGCTGAACCGTTTGCATAAACTGACAGAGAATGCCGCAGCTGTGATTGCCATGCGAAAAGAAGGTGTACAATCGGCTTCCGGCCTCATTGGCAAGTATAGCAGAATAGAGTTCGGCAATCAATTTTCTGCAGCCTTAGGCTCCGTGGAAAATGCCCTGAAAATATATAATAATGCATTGTCAATCTCCAACAAGGCAAAAGCGGTGCTCACTGCATATAAAACCCGGCACGATATAAAGCTGTACGCCATTGACGGCCATGCGGTGGCGCCGGCTGATTATGAAGCTATGTTCGGCGACGGCGAACTGTGCGAATGCGCGCACTGTCAGCGTGTGTATAGTCCTGCGGCTTATTTTACCGATCTGCTAAAGTTTATTAAGAATGAAAATCCCGCTGCCTACAGCAAGCTGCTCAGGCGGCGCCCTGACCTCGACGACCTCAAGCTGACCTGCAAAAACACCAATACACCGCTTCCATACATTGACCTTGTAAATGAGCTGCTGGAAAAAAAAGTAATCCGGTTGCTTGCGACGGACCGGTTAGCTGCAGATGCGGCAGAGAACTACTCTTATCAAACAGAAGGGATCGCGGCAGAATTGGACGCAGTGCCCGAGCACATGGAAGGCAAAGCCTACGGCGACGATGCGTTGAAATCTACGAACAATAAAACCGTACTTTCACCATTGCTCCCCTTTGACCTCGCCACAGAAGAAATAAGAATTTATACAACCAAGCTGGGATTTAGCCGGTTTGATTTGATGGAAAGATTTTATGGCAACACAGATCCGGGCAAACTAACCGACCCCGACCTTGCCGCTGAAAGGTTTGGATTTTCAAAAGCAGAGCTGGAGGTTATAACCGGCAAGGCCCCATTCGCTGTCAGCTTGCCAGGCAATGTAAAAGAGTTGTTGGCGCTTACAAAGCTAACCTACGTTGAACTCCTGCAACTATTGGAAACTGATTTTTTAAACCGGCGGGATGATGAAGGCCGCCAGGGGATTTCAGTTAAACAGGAAGGTGAAGGCGCTGAAGTAGAACAATTACTTACCTGCAACCTGGAGAAATTATTTGTTTCGGGTGCCAATGATGCCTGGCCCAGTAAGCTCGTCCGTTTTGCACGCCTATGGAAAAAAACAGGCTGGGACATTTTTGATCTGGACCGTGCACTTACAGCAATCAACTTTCTTGATTTCTCAGGTACACCCGAAAGGATTATCAACAACCTGCTTATCCCGCTTTCGCAGATTGAAAAGATTCGCAGGCAGCTGAACTTACCTGTCAGGGAGGCATTGACCCTGGTTGCCGATATAGACACAGTTATTTACAGGGATCATTCAAAGGAAGGCCAGCCCCTGCTGGCTTCTTTATACCAGCAGCTCTTTTTAAACAGAACCTTTACAGGTACGGAAAATCTTTATTTTACAAAAGACCCCCATAATTTATCAGGCACTGTGGAGGAGCAGCTTGAAACAATAAGCGCCGCGACCGGTATGAGTGCACCGGACATGGCATTACTGGTCCGGGGAGAAGAAGACCTTTCCCTTCAAATGCTGAGCCGGCTGTACAGGAATGTATTGCTGGCAAAATCGCTCGGCTTAACCATCGGCGATTTGCAAAAGTTTATTTCAATTGCAGGCATGCAGCCGGAGGCCGGAATTTGGCCTGCAAGTCTTTTGAATCAATTTATAGAAGAGTGGCAGCTATTCAAATCTGCATGTATCGCAATTGATGAGTACCAAAAAGTGCTCATAGCTAATGTTGGTGATGATTATCAACTGGAAGTTGATGCAAGCCTTATATCCGGCATTAACGACCATATCGCAGCTTTAAATGAAATCAGGACGATCACTGACAGGGCGGAGCAGAATAGACAGCTTGATGCGAGGATTGATCTGGTAATTATGAAAATTTCGGATAGCGCAGAATTGAAGGCGAGCTTAAGCAAAGAGCTGAAGGCTGCGGAAGACCTTGCCATAAAAAGACTGGTTGAAAGCTATTTCGGCGAAAAAGGCAAGGAAGAACTCTTTTTATTAACTACACAGGAGTTCATTGACCGGCTTACCGTTCTGCAATCTGCGCTTGAGGAATACCTGTTCTGGAAAAAAGTGCCGTTGATATTCAAAACCTTTGGATTCGATGTTGATGAAATAAAATGGCTCAGAGCCAACCGCGAGCAAACCGAGACTGAAATGTTATGGCGGCAGGTGATTGCGTTTGACAATCCGGCTACATATGCCGCATGCAGGAACTTGTTCTACCTGTCGAAACTGAGCAAGGCAAAAAAGCCTGCCTTGATGCCCTGGACAGCTTTGTTGGATATCGCCATTCAGCATACAGACGGTGCAAAGGCAGCGTTCTTCGAGGGATTTTTGAAACGCTACGCTGTCAGCGAAAACAATCTTGTTTTTCTTGCAGGCGCGAAAGAAGAGACCGGTAGCAAAGGCAAGCTCCATCTCAGCTTCCCTGCTGACTTTACAAAAGCAGAAGTGCTTTTAACGATCATTTCCTGCAGCGGCATCATGGACAAACTGGGAGGAAGCAACGATCAGCTGCGGTCTCTGTTAAACCCTTATAGCGGACTGGATGATGCGCAGGCAGTGAAGAACCTGCTGAAAGCAAAGTACGGCAACACTGAATGGTTAACTGTTATTAAACCAACAAATGACAGTCTCAGGGTCAAGCGAAGAGATGCGTTGGTTGCCTGGCTGCTGGCCAATGCAGGTGAGTTTGGATGGAAGGACACGAATGACCTGTTTGAAACCCTGCTGATTGATGTGGAGATGGATGCCTGCATGGTTACCTCGCGGTTAAAACAGGCAATTAACAGCGTACAGTTATTTATTGACCGCTGCCTCATGGACCTGGAAACAGGAGTTGCTTTGAACAATGATTTTGCTGAGCAATGGAATACATGGCGAAAATTATACCGCGTCTGGGAAGCCAACCGTAAAATTTTTCTTTATCCTGAAAACTGGATTGAACCGGAGCTGCGGGACAGCAAAAGCCCGTTTTTCGATGAATTGGAATCAAAGCTGCGGCAAAATGATGTTACCGATGAAATAGTGAAAGATGCGCTGGTAACATACCTGGAGAAATTAGACACCGTAGCTAACCTGGAGATGGTTGGCTTGTTTAATGATGAAGAAAGAGGCATTGTGCACGTATTTGGCAGAACCCATAACATACCGTATCAATACTTCTACCGCAAACTTGAAAAAAAGATCTGGTCTCCTTGGGAGAAAGTGGAAGTTGACATTGAAGGAGACCACATCTTGCCAGTGGTTTGGAATGGAAGGTTGATGTTATTTTGGGCGCTGTTTACGGAGAAGCAGGTAGAGGGTAGCACGAGTACTTACATTGATCCAAAACCCGGGGCACCAGATTCAATGGTATTATCCTCCAATCCTGCAATCAAATATTTGGAAATGAAGCTAGCCTGGAACGAATACAAAAGTGGCAGGTGGATTGGCAAGAAAATTTCAGGCAAGACTATCTCAATTGATAATGGAATTTCTATAGATAGTCATGATGGAAATACAGGAGAGGATTATACAGTATCTTACCATGCCGCTAAAAATGATTGTGTTCTGACTTCTTTGATTACTGAGGAAGGATTGTTTATCAGACTTTTCACAATCGGGGATTTTCTTGGTCCTCGACTGCAAGTCAAGTTTTTCAATTCGTTTTTTTTTAACGCATGTAATTCATCGCCCGTTATAGAACCAAACATCAACTATGATGGTCAATTGCATGTAACTTCAATCAACGTGCCAGAAGGAACCAGGATTGATGGAATGAGCATTCTGGAAAATCAAGATATACTTAAAATATACAACACAGGTATCTACTTTAACTCTTCTTACAATCTTGCAAATTCGATCACCATTCTACTAAACAAAAATACGGGCAGTTCCCGGATAATGCCTGATCATCACGAAATCGAAAAGCAAAAGCCGGTCATATTTTTTTTCAGCAATCAAAGAGATGTTTTCTATGTTTATTCAAGAAGTAAGTTTAAAAAGGATTTGAATGAAGATATAATCAATTCTATAGGGGGACTTAAAGAAAGAATAAACACAAATGGCGAGGGATTTTCCGACGCACTGTCTGCAAGAGGAGAACGTTTTCGTTCACTGCGCCAATTTGCAGGTTCTTCTACCGGCACAAATATTCCCGGGCTAGCAGAAGATATTCCTGCTAATTACTCTTTTGGTGAATCATTCGCTGCACAACAATTTGTTTTTTCAACTTTTTATCATCCTTATGTGTGTGAATTCATTAAAGTTCTCAACACAGAAGGAATAGCCAGTTTATATAGTCAAGCAATCCAAACCAGGGTTGCAAAAAACATATTTAATACGGAAGAATTTGGATACTATCCTCAGGATGCCGTTACCTTTCCTTATCCCGTGGAAGATTTGGATTTTAGCTTCACGGGCGCTTATGCACTTTATAACTGGGAGTTGTTTTTCCATATTCCTTTATTGCTTGCCACCCGTCTTTCCCAAAATCAAAAATTTGAAGAAGCCCGAAAATGGTTCCATTCTATTTTTGACCCTACGAAATCATCTGCTGGCACTACCGGCGCAGAGCGGTTCTGGATAACCAAGCCATTTAAGCAGGAAGTAAGGGCAGGGGGTTTGTCGTTGGAAGAAATGTTAAGCCAGCCAGCATATACGGAAGATTTAAATGTACAATTAGAAAACTGGGAACAGCATCCTTTCAATCCGCATGCAGTAGCCCGGTTTCGTGTATCTGCTTATATGCGCTATACTGTATCGGCATATATAAACAATCTTATAGCCTGGGGCGACAACCTGTTTCAAAGAGATACGACCGAGTCCATCAACGAAGCCACGCTATTGTACATACTGGCTTCGAACATACTGGGGAAAAAACCTGAAAACGTTCCTGCGCGGGCGGCACCAGCAGAAAAATCCTTTTCAGAGATGGAGGGGCAGTTGGACGCCTTTAGCAATGCCAGGGTAAACATAGAGTCGTTTTTCACTTCTTCCGGCTCAGACAATGGAAGTGACAATCTAAAAATGTTTTTATTCTGCCTGCCCAAGAACGATTCATTGCTGAAGTATTGGGATACAGTAGCTGACAGGCTTTTCAAGATACGCCACTGCATGAATATAGAAGGTGTGGTAAGGCAGCTGCCGCTGTTTGAACCGCCGATTGACCCGGCATTGCTGGTAAAGGCTGCCGCAGCAGCCTTTGACTTGAATACAATCCTGAACGATTTAAACACAATATTGCCACATTACCGTTTCCAAGTAATGCTGCAAAAGGCAAATGAGCTTTGCAATGACGTAAGAGCCTTGGGCAGTGAATTGTTAGCTGTTTTGGAGAAAAGGGATGCGGAGCAATTAGCATTGTTGCGTTCGGGACACGAATTAAATATGCTGGGAATGATAAGGGACATAAAAGAGAAGCAAAGAGAGGAAGCGAAGGAAAATTTAAATAATCTGATCGCTTCTAAAGGTGTCATTGAAGAAAGAAAAAATCATTATTCAAGCAGGCTAAAAATAAATGGTGAAGAACAGGATCATATAAATTCAATCAACTATGCTATTGCCAAGGTTGATAACCAGAAGTATTCCGATTTAGCCGCTCACGTTTTTTATTCATCCCCTGATTGGAAATACGGTTCAGGTTTTACATTTGGCTTTACCTGGGGGGGGACAGCCCTTGGGAATGCCAGCAAAGCTTATTCCGGTTACTATTCTTCACTTGTAAATGATCACACGCTAAAAGGCTCTCTTGCATCAACATATGGAGGCTACCAAAGAAGACAAGAGGATTGGACATTCCAGGCAAAAAGTGCAGAACTTGAGTCAAAGCAAATAGACAAGCAAATTCTCGCTGCAGAAATAAGGTTGGCAATCACCGAAAAAGAACTGGAAAACCACGACCTGCAAACAGCCCAATCAAAAGAAGTAGACGATTACATGCGCGGCAAATTTTCCAGTGCAGAACTGTATGATTGGATGGCCCGGCAGATCTCAGCTGTTTATTTTCAAAGCTATCAGTTGGCTTATAACATGGCAAAGAAGGCGGAGAAATGTATGCAGTATGAATTAGGATCGGATGGAACCAGTTATATACAATTTGGTTACTGGGACAATTTAAACCAAGGATTGCTGAGTGGTGAAAAGCTGCAATACGATTTAAGGCGGTTGGAAAACACCTACTTAGCGCAAAACAAAAGAGAGTTTGAAATTACAAAACATGTTTCGCTTGCCGGAATAAATCCGTTCGCGATTTTGCAATTAAAAGAAACCGGCACATGCAACATCACTTTACCGGAAGAATTGTTTGACATGGATTTTCCCGGACACTATTTCAGGCGGATAAAATCCGTCAGCATTTCTATTCCCTGTATTGCAGGTCCATACACTTCTGTCAATGCAACGCTGCGCCTTAAAACAAACGAATATAGAATCGATAAAGGCGCAACTGATGGTAATTCTTACGAGAAAAATACGGACGAAATAACTATGCCGGGTTCAGGAAGGTTCAGGTCCGGCGCCAATCCTGTTTCTGCCATGGCAACCAGCCATGCACAAAACGATAGCGGCGTTTTCGAGCTGAATTTCCGCGATGAAAGATACCTGCCCTTTGAAGGCGCCGGAGCTGTCAGTTCATGGCAAATTGAGTTAAACGGCAAATACAAAAATCCGGATGAAAGTGTCCTTGATTTGAGCCAGCTTGATTTCGATTCCATCTCTGATGTTATTCTTCACATGAAATACACTGCTAAAGAGGGCAGTGAGAATTTCAAATTTGCTGCGCTTGGAAATTTAACCGCGGTCATTAATGAGGTTGTTGGTACAGGAATGCCATTGTCAATCCTGTTTGATGCAAAACATGAGCTTTCAGACCAGTGGTACAGGTTTACAAATGCAGCAGGTGCAAACAACGTTTTGGAATTGGCTGTTTCCAAAGACATGCTGCCCTTCTTTGCGGCTAAGAAAAATGTGGAAGTAAGCCAAGTCACAATTTTTGCCAAAAAGAAAAATGAATCAGACGAAGAACAAATACCATTTAACACAGCCGCGTTTCTCGTGATGGATAATTCGGTTAAATTATTTAAGAAAGAAATAAGCAACTTGGCTGCAATCATTACCGCAGAAAGCGATTTTGTTTTCCTGATAACGATGGATGAAACGGAAGTGGTAAAGCTCGAAAACCTATTCCTGCTGGTAAACTATAAACTTTCGTAGGAAGCAATGATTTGACTTGTTGCCTGAAGTTGTTTCTAACCAATAGTAACCGTCTGTCTTTCCTGTTCTGACTGGCATCGTACCAACCCCTGCTGGATGCAGTGCGGTCAGATCTAAAGTACAAGTAAACGGCTCTCCGGTATTGCGTCAACTTCGAGCTGAAGCATGAGGGAAAACCTGCCGGTCACCACATCCAAACCCATTATTTTTTTCACGCCTGTAGGAGAACTGTGGCTGCCGCACTATATTTACTCCGGTTTTGAACACCCTTTTCCCTTGAAAACTCTTCTGCCAAAACTTCCGGCGCATTGTTCCTTTCTTTAATTGTATACCATGAAGAAGAGATTTTTCCTTTTGTGGGTTTTGATGGCCTGGTTCTCTTTTGTATCCGCACAGATCAATCAGTGGACCTGGATACAGGGGAATGCGTATACCCCCGGGTATGGGATGTACGGAACAAAAAGCGTAGCGGCTCCTTCCAACCGGCCGGGGAGCCGTTCAGGACAGCTTTACTGGCTGGACAGTACAGGAAAAATGTGGCTGTTCGGTGGAAACGGAGTTTCTGTAAACGGCACCGGATTTTTGAATGATCTCTGGCGCTACGATCCGGCCGGTAACACCTGGACCTGGGTGAACGGGGAACTGTTGTCAAACCAGCCAGGTCTGTACAAAGAGCGGGGGGTGACTTCTCCCGGGAACAGCGTTCTGGCCAGGTCGGCTGCTCAGAAATGGACCGATGCGCAAGGGAATTTCTGGGTGTACGGCGGCGTTGGCTATCTTCCACCCGCAGCCAGCACAAACGTGATCCTCAATGACCTCTGGAAGTATACCCCCTCGAACAACAGCTGGACATGGATGCGCGGCGACACCATCTGGGATTTTAGGCTTGTGAACGTCGGTATCGTTGCAAAATATGGACAACAGGGTGTGGAAGCAGCCACCAGCCAGCCAGCCCCAAAGAGCCAGGCGCTCACCTGGACAGACCCATCCGGCAATTTGTGGATGTATGGCGGAGTCCGCTCTCAGGAAAGTTACTCAACCAACTGTATGGGCGATCTCTGGCGATTTTCTGTTACAAAAGGTTTATGGGCATGGATGGGAGGTGATACTGTACTAAATCTGGCAGCTCGTTATGGCACGCTGGGACAGGCTGCAGCCACCAACAAACCGGGTGCCCGTTCCCGATCCACTACCTGGACGGACAGACAAGGTGATCTGTGGTTGTTCGGAGGCTATACGAAGGACGGAAATCTGAAAAATGATTTATGGATGTACTCATCCGCAACGGGGCTGTGGACCTGGATGGGCGGCGATACCCTTAACAACGCCAATGGTGTGTATGGCACGAAGGGGATCGCAGCGACCAGCAACCGACCGGGTGCCCGGTACGGCATGCTGCAATGGACAGACACATCGGGGCGTTCCTGGTTTTTCGGCGGCAAAGGCCCCACATCAACCGGTTCCCTTCCCTTCAACGATTTCTGGATGTATGATCCGGCCTCCAGGGCTTGGACCTGGCTGGCAGGCGACAGCACTGCGTCAGGCAGCCGGGCCGTGTATGGCTCCCAAGGGATCCCCTCAGACTCCACCTATCCCCCTTCTACGGCAGTTAATCTGCCCACCGGCACGGGAGCCGACAACAATTTCTGGCTCGCAGATTTTGATTTTTACTGGACTTATTCTCCAGCCAGCAACCAGTGGACCTGGGTAAGAGGCGATACGGCCACAAAGCCTTCCATGCAGCCCGACAACCCATCGATCTTACCCGTGTGGGGGAACAAAGGAACACCCGCCGGTACGAATACACCCGGTGGCCGGGAACATGGAACCACCTGGACAGATCTATCCGGTAATCTCTGGCTCTATGGCGGCATGAGCAGTTATCCTGCAACTTCCAGATTTTACTTCAACGACCTGTGGAAATATGAGCCGGGTCAGAACCGGTGGACCTGGGTCAGCGGGGATTCAATCACGAACGTAGAAACAAAATATGGCCAGCAGAACACGCCTTCAGACACCATTACCCCCGGGGCCAGGATGTTTGCAAACTCCTGGACGGCTTCTGATGGTACACTTTGGCTATTCGGGGGTGGCTATCCTTTTCAACAATTTCCTCCTGCCCGCAACATGAATGACGTATGGAAGTTCTCTCCGGTCAGCAACAAATGGACCTGGGTACGGGGAGGAGGAAGCAACCAAAGCGGCGTGTACACATCCGGCAGTACCAACGACCCCACTGTTCTAACCCCCGGCGCCCGGGTCGGGTCGACGTCGTGGAAAGATGCAAACGGCGATTTCTGGATCTTCGGTGGGGAAGGCAATGCAAAATCCGGCGGGATCTTTCAGGGCTACGGCAGCTATGGAAAACTAAACGATCTATGGAAATTTTCTCCCCTTACCGGCAACTGGACGTTCTGGAAAGGCAACAGTACCACACAGTCCAACAACCTCAACTGGCCCAGCGTTTTTGGTACCAAAGGTGTACCCGCAGCCGCCAACCTCCCCAGCGGCAGAAGCGGCGCGGCCTCCTGCACAGATGAGAACGGCAACTTGTGGCTTTTCGGAGGATTCACCGATGTAGTACCCGAAGGCAGCCAGCATTTTGACGAGACCTACCTGAACGATCTGTGGAAATATACGCCTTCCACCAATATGTGGACCTGGATGAGCGGCGATGATACCTACACAGCCGCCAACAGTTACGGTACCCTCGGCGTACCATCGCCTTCCAACAAACCGGGTTACCGCGAGCATGCCGCGATGTGGTCAGACGGTGTGGGAAATCTTTACCTGTTTGGCGGAAACATGGATACCGTTACCCCATACACTTACCCACACCGCTACCTGAACGACTTGTGGAAATATACCATCTCCACCGGCCTGTGGACCTGGCTGGGAGGAAGCGACAGATACAACTGGCCCGGCACCTACGGCACCTTGGGTGTTCCGGCCTCTGCCAACCAACCGGGCGGAAGAGACGGCTTTTATTATTGGACAGATGCAGTAAACAACTTATGGATATATGGCGGTTACGGCAATCCTGTAAACGGACAGCGGTACCTCAACGACATGATGAAACTTAGTTTCAACGCGGCCCTGCCTGTTAAATTCTCCTGGTTCACCGCCCGCAAACAAGGTGAGACGGTGCAACTGAACTGGACAACCGCCCAGGAACAGAACAGCCGCGAGTTTATCGTAGAGCGTTCAGCCGATGGAGCTGTTTACGCCCGCATCGGTACCGTAGCTGCATCCGGCACTACCAATCTGGCGACCAGCTATGCTTTCACTGATCCTGTACCGGTTAGCGGCGACAATTTCTACCGGATCAAAGAAGTAGACCAGGACGGCAAAAGCATGTACTCAGGCGTACAGAAAGTGGCTTTTGGCAGGGCTTCTTGGGGCTTCTCTGTCTTGGCCAATCCGGTACAACAGGTGCTGACAGTGAGCCTGCTGCTGCCTACCCAGCAAGTGCTGCAGATTCAGGTAAGGGATGCGGCTGGTCATTTGCTGATCAGCCGGCAGGCAAGCGCCACAACAGGCAGCAGCCAGCTCTCTCTGCCTGTTGATCAGCTTGCGCCTGGAACATATTTCCTTGAGATCAGATCTGCCAATCTTTACGGCACCAAAGCTTTTGTGAGGCAGTAAGCAATCGCCGGGGGAGTGGCCGCAGCAAGGTGTATGGTACCCGCTTCCCAGACAACGGACCGCCTTCCTGAACACGGAAGGCAAATATCCGGATAACCCGTTGACGGCCGTGATCATGTTCAACAAGCGGAGTAACTTCTCTTAAGCCGGAGGGGTACCCGAAGGGTATGGTGCACCCAATGTTTAGGACAGATAATGCGGGAAATTAAGATATAAATCGAGGCCCTTTTTAAGTTGATGTCTTTTCTAATGTTGTTCATCAAAAGTACAACCGATGCAAAGACATCAACTTAAAAAGGGCAAGCCCGTGGCAGGCGTCATGCTGCCTCTTTTCTGTCAAGAACTTCCTGAGCCAGGTACCCCAATGACTGGTGTAGTCGCTCCCGGTTGCAAGACGAAAAATAGCTGTTCAGCCCTTCATACAATGCCTCTCCGCCTGCCGGCGAGTGCAGGTACACGTGTTCGTATTTCACACTTCGCCACAACCTTTGCAGGCTTATCCAACTTAAGGTGCTTCAGGAACTCGTATGGCCGCTTACCATTATTATAGATATCCAGGTATAGGGTAGTAGTACCATCGGAGTTTTTACGCTTTCTCAGCTTCACACTCATTGTTTTCCTTTGATTAGGTTTTTGTTTTCTTGATTTAAGAAATTTAGCAAAACAAATGTTATAGGAGTAACAGAAGAGTAACAAAAAAGGGGAAAACAAGAGGTAAATAAAGGTCAACAAAAGGAAAGAAGACTGATAATAAGTCAAGCTGGTGCGGACTTTTAAGCCAGTTCCGCGCAATAAAAACCCCCACTATTTGGGGGTGAAGTGCCCGGGACTGGAATCGAACCAGCACGTCCTTGCGAACGGCAGATTTTGAGTGTGTTTAAAAACCTAACTCGCTTTACCTCATTTTAATCGATTTTATTCAAAAGGATTGATTTTCATTTGTTTGCATGGTTGTTGTTAACCCTGTCTTGCCTATTTGATAAGGCGTTTAACAGCGATTTGTTTGCAAATCTGTTTGCAAATTTTTGAGTGAGAGAACGTGTGAAAATGAAAATCAATCGTTATGTCAGTATCAACAGCAATCATTCTTGACACAAGAAGGGTCAAGAAAAACGGCAAGTTTCCGGTAAAACTTAGGGTGATTAGTGAGCGGGTGCCAAAAGATTACCCAACGGTATTTGAGCTAAGTGAAACCGATCACAAAAAGCTTTCTGCACCACGGATAAGCGATGAACTTCAGGACGTCAGAAAAAAACTTCAGGAGATTAATTCCGGTGCGGATGCGGCACTTCGGCAATTGGAAACCTTTTCCTTTTTAGAATTTGAGACCGAATACATCAACAAACACCCAAAGCTTTTCAAACCCAAAAAGACAAAAGAGCCGGCGCAGCAGCCAAAAGCGGAACGAGATGATTTTGACTATACACCATTTCTAAAACGTTTTGCCATATTTGAGGAAGACCATTCCCGGCCTAAAAGCATTTCTGTAACATTTCTGTCCTACATCAAAAAATTGTTGCAACAGGGCCGGATCGGCAGTGCCATTAACTACCAGCGGACCTACCGGTCTATAAAAGCATTTAAGGGGAACGTGTTGTTTTCAGAAATAACCGTCGGGTTCTTGTATCAATACGAGACCTGGATGCTGAACCGTGGGGCATCTAAGACAACGGTGGGCATCGTACTGCGACCGTTGCGTTCCATTTTCAACGAGGCCATTGAGGAAAAAATCATCAGGAAAGATGACTGCTACCCGTTTGGTCGCCGCAAGTACCAAATACCTGCCTCCCGTAATTTAAAAAAGGCGTTAACACAAGACGAATTAAAACGTGTGTTCTACTTTAAATCAACCTGCGAGAAATTGATCATTGGGAAGGCGTATTGGCTTTTTTGCTATTTGGCAAATGGCATGAACGTGAAGGACATGATCTACCTGAAATGGAAAAACATTCAGGACGAATACCTCGTCTTTGAGCGGGCAAAAACCGAGAAGAGTACCCGGATTGACCAAAAACCTATTACGGTTTATCTGACGGCAGAATTATGGGACATCATAAATACACACGGAAACAAAAGCCGCCTTCCGAATGCCTTCCTGTTCCCAATCATGCACACTAATCTGAATGCTTTAGAGCAATTTGATTTGCTTAATTATACCCGCCGGGTCATTAATGAGGCAATGGCGGAAATTACAAGTGAGCTGAACATAGATAAAAAAATCACAACCATAGTGACCCGACACAGTTTTTCTACTCAATTAAAGCGAGCAGGCGTAAGTACGGAATACATTCAAGAGGCGCTTGGACATACCAACAAGAAAACCACTGAAAACTACCTGGACAGTTTTGAGAAGGAAGTGAAAAAGCAATATGCCAGCAAGCTATTGGCTTTCACACAAAATGTCTCGTCGCACGAAGAATTTATTAGCTAATCATTGCGACATACCCAGTATGAAGAAGAAAATAACAGTTCAAGATAACGCCATTGAGGCGCTTAGTGAAAGTATCCAATTAGCGAATGCTTATTTTTTAAATAGAGCGCAGAAGCAGGTAAATACTGCCCTAACGCTTAGAAATTGGCTGATTGGATACCACATTGTCGAGTATGAGCAATCGGGAAATGACCGGGCTGACTATGGCACTAGGCTTTACAAAGAAATTGCTCAACGCCTTGCAAAAAGAGGGTTGAAATCTATTCGTGAGCGGCACCTGTACCTCTGTAAAGACCTTTATTTGGCCTACCCACAGATTTTGCGGACGCTGTCCGCAAAATCTTTTCTGATTGACTTTCAGCAGCCCCAAATTTTGCGAACAGCATCCGCAAAATTGCCTAACACCGGTTTAAGCGATGCTGAAATGAATGATTTGCTGTCCAACTTGAGCTTCTCTCATTTTATAGAACTTTTGAAAGCCGATACTAACGAAAAGCGCCGATTTTATGAAACACAAGCCTTGAAAAATAATTGGGGTGTGAGAGACCTGAAACGAGCCGTAGAAAGCATGCTATACGAAAGAACGGGCTTGAGTAGGGACAAAACCGCTCTAATGGTAAAGGCTGAAGTAAAAAGGGACTTGACGCCGGAAAGCCTGTTCCGGAATACTTACCTGCTTGAGTTTTTGGGTTTGGAAGGAAAAGATGTTTATACAGAGAGTGACTTGGAAGAGCGGATCATCACGCAGCTACAGAATTTTTTATTGGAGCTTGGCCGGGGATTTTGTTTTGAAGCAAGGCAAAAGCGAATAACGTTCGGAAACACCCATTACCGCATTGACCTTGTTTTCTACCACCGAATTCTGAAGTGCCATGTGTTGCTGGACTTGAAAATCGGTGAGTTTGACCATGCCGATGCCGGGCAAATGAACATGTACCTAAACTATTACAAAGAGAATGAAAGCGAAACTACCGACAACCCGCCAGTGGGAATTATCCTTTGTTCTGGTAAGAACGAGGCTTTGGTGAAATACGCTACGATGGGCTTGCCTCAACAGGTGTTTGTTTCTAAATACTTGGTTAGCCTGCCCACAGAAAAGGAACTGCAAATGATAGTGGAAGAAGAAAAGGACAGGTTTTCAACCGAATGAAAATTTGCGATAACCCATCCAACCAACTTTTGTCGGCGCTGTAATTTCCATCAGCTTGCGGCTGCCGTTTATCATGATCATTGCGTTGATGTAGTGTCCAAAGCCGCCAACCAGTGCAGTTTTGCTGGTTCCCTTAATTTCTGGAAACTAAGTTTTTGTTGGTACGTTGCCAATGGTCAGTCGTGTGATGCTTGAATTAGCCATTGTTTACTGTTTGAAAGGTGTACTTTGTAAGACGCATCATGATAGTAAAGACTAGAATAATTTTATCGAACGAATACTCGAAGCTGTCCATCAAACCGTGTGCAACTTTATTGCGAAGGTTTTCTCCCGCCTTTTCCGAAAGCACAAATTTGATGAACCGCCTGTCGTCTTCCTGAAAGTTGGTGTTATATTTTTCATGTTCCAGTGACGCCAAAATTTCATCCAGGTTACGTTCCATCACCAAGTCATCGTCCCTAAGTTTGAAGGTGCTGATGCGCAATTTGTCGCACATGTACCGTAACAAAGCTTCTATTTTTAACGTCAGCGAGTCTGTGACCAAAATGAGATCGGGAATATACCCCGGTTCGTTCTTCCATCTGTTTAGTTCGGCTAAAAAATACCTTATCGCAGGTTTAACCAATTCTAAAGGAACTACTGCAACTGCTTGATTGTTGTATATTCTTTTAATGGGATCGTTAAACCAGGTGTTTTGCAAAAATGTGTTAATGCTAATTTCAGATATTTTACCTGCCATAAAAGCGTCCCGGAAAAAATACACCAGCGATTGAGTGCCCAACTGAAACTGAAACTCGTAAGCCTGCAGAAACGCCCACTCTTCGGAGTTGTTAGGGTATTTGGCAATGGTATTTCCAAATTTGTCAGAAATGCTGCTTCCCATCATTGAAAACAAACCGTCTTCATTCTTTTGCTTATCAGCCATTAATTGCACGTTCTCCAATGTGGAGAACATCGGACAGTGGACAAAAGTTTCAAGGATTTGCGTTTCATTCTTTGTAGCGACTTCTTCTTTGATAATCTGTTCAATTCGCCCGCTTTCTTCCTCCATCAATTCCGACGAAACCATGCCGTATTCACCTTCGGCTTTGACTTTTTTAAACTCTTGTTCCAAGCGTGGTATATTATCAGTGTCACCAATTTCTTCATACAGCCTCAAGGCTGTTTCAACAAACGTAATGATGGCCAAGTCACCTGGTCGCCTCTCGGTTGCCAGGTTCTCATAAAGCTGCGCTTTGCGCTTGACAAGTGCAGTGACATCCTTGTCAATAGCTTTTCCCAGCTTGATGTTTTCATCTATGATGTAGATGCCACCCCAGGTGTACGCCTTTGCCTCTTCCTCAACAGCAGCATTGTTTCGGTCAAAGAAGCCGTCTAAGTTTAAAATCGGTTTAGCAAAAGAAAAATACTGGAGTATTATAGCGGTAATGTCAACGATATTTCGTAATAAATATTTGCCTGCTTGTTTCCATTCTTTATGCATTTGCTCTGCAAGCAGCAAGGCGTTTTCCAACTCATTGCTAAAGCCGGGGGCCTTCCGTTTATAGTGCGCAATCTTGAGCGCAAGTTGTAAGCAATGTAAAAACTGCGTGGCATGAAAAGGCACTTTTCCCGGCTGTTTGGTAATCTCGTAATACCGTTTGCTTAACTCGATCAAATCCTGATACAGTTGTTTGCATTCATCTGGTTTTAGCCTTCCGGTGAAATACAGAATAAGCCCGTATTCGGATCGGGCAAAGGTGTTTTGAGTGGTTTTGAAACGCTGATAGATGTATTGAAAATCTGCTTCTTTCCATGCCTTGATGTCGGGCCATTCCAGAGGTTCCTCTGTGCCGTCTTCCAAAGTTCGGGTGCCGGCTAACTTCCATTTGAGACCTTCAGTGGTCTTGGTAAAAGCAAACGCTTCTCTTTCTTTTTCGCTAAGTGCCAGTAAGTCGTAATCACCGGCCTGGTAAAGCCGCCCATTTAACTCTTGAAACGATGTATTTATCAAGTCGTGGTCTTTTGCATCCCACTGCTCATGTTCAATTTTTTGCAGTAACTCTTCTAACGGGTTCATTGTACTGGTCTATTTGCTGATGGTTCATTTTTGGTTTTATGCCTGGCCTAACCCTTTTTCTTAAATTGTTCGTAATGACAAGTTGTTATGGAAATTATTTCGGAAACAAAAGCAAGGATTTCTGCTAATTCTTCATCATCATAATCAACCCCTTCTTCATTCACAATCTCTTTTGCCTGTGCTAATGAAATTACCCCTTGTGCAAAACAGGTTTGTGCGATTTTACCTTGGTACCAATTTCGTTTCATGGAGTTGCCAAAATATGAAATTACGTCTCAGCTTTTTCATTTTTTAATCTTTCTACCTCTTCGCCAATCATTCTTTTAATGTCCATTTTTATCTGGTAAAAATTATCTTGTACCTGTTGCTGCGTGATATTGGAAACAATGGGTATTTCCTCGTACCTGCTCACTTCTTCACTCAACTTTTGGTGGTCATTTAAAATTTCGGAATGAAACATCTTGAGCTTAATTTTTTCATCCGGGTTGTCAGCCACCAATCCAACAAATTCACCGGATGAAAGTGAAGCAATTTTAGAGGCTGGAATGGCGCTGTCCAATTGTTTGGAATGGCTAATGGACGTGTCGGTCCGGTTGATAGAAATGCTTTGCCGGTCTTGCATAATTTTCCCAAATCGTTCCGAAAGCAATTTCGACGTTTCGCCCATTACTTGGCCGCTGACGATATTTCCCGTGATGTTCACAATTACGTCTGCTTGTTCCCGTCCATAATCCTTCTTCAATTGGCTAAAATCCTGCATGGCCAAAGTCGTGGCTACTTTATTGCTTCGAGCGGTGGCAATCAGGCTGTCAATGTTGTTGAAATAAATGGTGGGAAATTCGTCAAAAACAAGGCTGCATTTCTGCATTCCTTTTTTGTTCACCTGTCGCACCAGCCGCGACACGTAAAGGGACAAAACAGCGCCGTAAATCTGTTGCTTTTCCGGATTGTTGCCCATGCACACAATCTTTGGCTCCTTCGGGTTATTTATATCCAGTGTAAAATCATTGCCGGAAAGTACCCAGTAGAGCTGCGGTGAAGCCAATCGTGCCATACCAATTTTGGCCGATGCGACTTGCCCTTCCAACTGTTCCATCGCATCATTCTGGTAGGCGGTAATGAACGGGTTTACCAATACTTCGATTTCTGGTTGCGTGTTAAGCACAGGAAACAGTTCATCGTACTCGGCTTGCATCAGTTCGATGACATGCGGAAGGGTGCAGTATTTTCCATCTTCGTATTTGCGCAAAAACCAAATAACAGCAGTAACGAAATTGATGGGGCTTTCCACAAAAAAATCGCCCTGCTTGTTTATCCATTCCCGGTTCAACCCAAGCAAAATAGTTCGTGCACTTTCCGTAGCATCCGTAATGTCATTCATGCTCGACGGATTTAGCGGATTGCAGCGGTGTGATACGGAAAGCCTGTCGAAATTGATGACGTAAAACGATGGCTTTATGTTGTAACGGTGCTTATTTCGCTGCAACCAGTTATACACAATTTTAGAAAGGTCATCGTACTTAAAATCATACACAAGCATGGCAAATCCTTTTTCGATGTGCTGCTTAATAACGTGCTGAATAACAAACCAGCTTTTGCCGGCGCCGGGACTGCCAATCACCAGCAAGCCACGAAATGGATTGATTATATTAATCCAGCTACTCCGAATGCGGCCCTTGAGATTATACCGGGCTGGTAGATTGATGGAATATTCATTGGAGATTAGCCTCTCCTCTTGCGGAAACGTTTCGTTCAGCGAGTTGAAAACATCATTGCCCAGGTTATAGTGCACCAATCGGCTAAGTAGTTGGCCACCTGCCAAAAGCAGCAGATAGCCAACACTGGTCAGAACTACGTAAAGAATTGCAAGGGTTTGGGCGGATAGATTTAGCCGGAGCGTCACGGTGCTGCCGAAATATAATCCGGCTCCGGTAAGCAGGTATGCCACAATTTTCTTCACACCAATTTTTTCATCCTTTTTACCCTGGGCGCCGAGTAGCGAAACGGTCAACAGTCCAAGGGCCACTAACTTGGAAGTTAAAGCGCCACGAAATAGACCGGTTTGCGCAATATTTTTTAGAAGCCCATCCGTGATTTCCGTACGCAGCTCCCATTGCTCAAAGGCTCTGTAGCAGAAAAAATAAAAATGGACCAGCAAAATCAGCAAGCTGCCAAATCGTGTAAGGTCAATTATCTTCCGAAGCCCCTGTTCATTTTCGCCCGTTGCTGACATAACCCATTATTTGAATTTAGAAATTATTGTCCCGGTTCTTTTTCTTTTTGCGCTTCTTTTTAAGCAAGCTGCCCGGAACGTTGTCGTGTTGTTCCTTTGCCGAAAGCAGCGCATCAATAAGGTTCTGTTGCTTGTGCTCAAAACCCATTGCCTTTTGGACGGCAACCTTGTGCAGCTTTTGGTCTTTGTTGTCAGCAGCATTTCCTGCGTTTATTGCTGATGGCTTCAAACCCTCTTCTTGGCCGTCCGTTCTTTTAAGTTGATTTTGCAAGCCTGCCGCACTGTATTGCTTACCTAAGTCACTTCCGTTGAATACGCAACGGCTGTCGTTATCAACGTAGGTTATGCCATATGCCCGGCCTTCGGAATTTTTACGAACCAACGTGAACACGTTTTTTGTTGTCAGCAGTTTAGTTAACTGGTCAAGATTTTGGGCATGGGGCAAGCAAGCGTCAATTTTCTGACGAAGGACTTGCGTCATCGGTTCTCTGGCCGAACTGTTGGCAGTGTATCGTTCCTCCAGTCTTTTCAATGTTGGTTGGCAGCTTAGAGAGCTGGCTTTGATAGGGACGCCAATTTTTTCGCCATTGGTGTTTAAAAGCCTGTACACAAGACCGCCATTTTGAAAAATTCTTCCGCCTTCTTTACCCCTGTCTGCGATAACATTGTATTGCCGCAGTGCCGCGTTGTATTCCGGCAGCGAACTAAACCTGTATTGAGTAAAAACGGCGCCTACGATATTCGAAATCGCATTCTTGGTTTCCAGTTTTCCATAAACCGCTTTTTCCACCGGACTAATCTTTGGGCTTCCTGCACGTTGGGTCTTTTGATGTTCTGCTTTAACCAAGCGGTATTGTTGCTCCAATTCCTTTCGTGCATTTTCAGACGCATGGCGACCAATATTGTGCGTATTAATCCGGCTGCCATTGGAGCGAATAGTGGTGCTCACAATGTGAATGTGCGGATGGCCTGCATCTTCATGTTTATAAACCAGGTAAGGCTGTTCGCCAAATCCAATCTTTTCCATGTAGTGACCTGCTATCTCAATCAGCGTTCCGTTAGTCAACTTTTCCGACGGATCAAAATTGAGTGAAACGTGCAGGGTTTTTGTGCTGGCCCGGCGGTTCAATTCGTTGTTCATTTCCAGCCTCGCCAGCTTTTGGTAAAAGTTCAATTCATTGCCCTCTTTCATATACCCGCTTGCGGCCAGGCATACCGCTTTTCCTTTTTGAACTTTTTGTTCATTGTAGTTCAGGGCGGCTTCTGTCCGTTTTGGGAAGGTTATTTTTGCAACCATTGGTCGTAGAGTTGGTTCATCCTTTTTTTTATTTCTTCCACTTTGGCAATAAGCGTTTTTTGTAAAACATCGTTTTGCTGCAACCAGCTTCTGAATTCGGGGATTTTGTCCAGAATGTGCAGCTTGTGAACGGCTTGGTTGAAATTATTGCCGATGCCATTTAACTCCTTGCGCAGTTGTAACATCTCCTGCAAAAAATCGTCTGCGGATTTGTTGCGGTACGTAACGATAACAGGTTTCCTTAAAGCGACGGAACGGACGTAATTGCTTGTGTCTTTCTCCGTGCTTGCTTCCTGAAGCTTTTTCAATTGTTCCATCTCGGTTCCACTCATTCTTATTTTAAGAACTTTCTTGCGCACATCTGCCTCTTGCTTTTTCATTACTGTATGAGATTTATGTTTCTGCCTCCCTGCTTCCCCGAAACGAGTTCCGAGTGAAGGGCCTTTTTTTCAAATGTGGCCACATTTGTACATCTTGCCGTGTGCAAGACCCGGCACACTTTGGCCTTGATAAGGTTTTGTTTGTTTTAGAAAATGGAATGTGTGTTTTGAAAGAAAAATCATCCCTTCGATTGGCTGCTCTGAAAGCTTAAAAACTGTACCGTTTTGACCTTTTGCCTGGGCAAAATATACCCAGCTAAAAAGAGTTTGTTGCTGCAATGTTCCCAAGAAACTACTCCCTGTTTCAAACAGGTTTTTTGTGAGAATTCAAAGTGATTGCGAAAAACTCTGCTAGTTTATGCGAATTTTCGCCAAAGCCGTTGATAAAAGTTGCTCAGAGTCCATGCAACTGGATTTAGTTTTGGTCAAAGCCAGTGATACTAAATTGATGGTTTAGCAGCGATTTTGTGTGTCGGTATTAACTTTCGCATTCACTTTGAAAAATTTTTCGCATTGACTTTGGCGTTTTCGCATCCACTTTGGTTTTTGACATTTTAGGAAATAAAAAAAGGGCTACAAGAGCCCTTCGTCTGCAAAAGAATAGAAGCTTTCGCTGGAGAGAATAATGTGGTCCAGTACCTTGATGTCGTGGTAGCTTGCCGCCTCCCTAATCTTGGCCGTCAGTTCTTGGTCGGCGCGGCTGGGTTTTACGTTGCCGGATGGATGATTGTGACAAAGAACGATTGAAATCGCCAAAGCTTTTAAAGCTGCCGCAAGAATTAACCGTGGGTCGGCAACTGTACCCGTTATCCCACCGCTGGCTACTTCATATAATCCGATTACCCGGTTGCCGCGACTAAGGAACAAAACCTTAAACTCTTCCTGCATTTCTATTCTGTCTTTGTTCCAAATATTTTGCATCAGAATAGCAATGTCTGTTGCAGAATTTACAGCCGGTCTGTCAGAGGATTTTATCTTAGTCCTGTACACCAGTTCTACTTCTGCCACTTTTGTCCATGCTGGATATTCGTTTCTGTATTCCATAACGTTTTTTTAGCGGTTAAAAAATCAATTACAGAACAGCTCCCGCTTTGGGGCAATTAAGGCCATGAAGCAACGGAATAAATGACGTCTGTTTAAGTGTAGGAAAACCTTTGCTTTATGCCGGAATTTCATGGCCGCTTCAGCCGCCCCAAAGCGAACTTTGTGCGAGGAATTGACGAGGAAAAAATGGACTTAGTTATCATCTGAAGTGTTGAAAAAAAATCCAAAAAATAGCAGTTTATTTATCGCTGATAAATCGTAGAAAAGTGGAGAGAAGAATGCCTTTTTAAAGTCTATTTACAAACATTTAAAATGGTAAGGATTGGGTGCCTTTAGATGAAAAAGGATGGTGGCTTTTCTTGCAAGAAAATTTGCAAAATATACCCCATAATGACCTTGTTAATCTTAAAGGAGAACTATATTTTTATCCCCTTGAAAATCCAACTTCTATGGCAGCCTTTCTTACCACCAGCGGCACATCGCACCACATTGAAAACATCATCATGGAAGCCAAGGCAAAACTGGTTTTGGTTTCTCCTTATCTAAAACTCTCCAAAACTTTTTTTGAGCGTTTAAAGGGTGCTTCCGGCAAAGGCGTAGTAATCAAAATTATTTACGGCAAAGACGAACTAAAACCTAACGAAAGAAACTCACTGGCCGAACTTAAAAACGCCGAACTCTATTACTTTCAAAACATACATGCCAAATGCTTTTTTAACGAAAGCAAGATGGTAATTACTTCCATGAACATGTATAAATTTTCAGAAAAGACCAACGGGGAAATGGGTATTTTGATTGACAGAAATAACGATAAGGAACTTTTTGAGAAGGCCATGAACGAGACGTTTTCCATCCTTAAATCATCCGAAGCGGTGCTGCTAAAAAAGCAGGAACGCACTCCTTACAAAGCACCAGCTAATAACGCCAAAAACCGCCATCAAAAGAACTCACAGCGAGGTTATTGCATTCGCTGCGAAGCCCGTATTGAATACAACCTTGACCGGCCTTTTTGTACGGATTGTTACACCACATGGGCACAGTTTGAAAACATTGACTATCCCGAAAACGTTTGCCACGGATGCGGCGAATATGAGGCGACAAGCATGGCAAAACCGCAATGCTATACCTGCTATGTCAGTTCCGAAGCGAAGTTTGCACGGCAGAATTGACTACTCTTTTATCCTTAAACCAAAACATCTTCCCACGTAGTAAAGCCGCCCTTTGGGCGGCGAATTTTTTGAAAACTCAGCCCTGTTTCATCCGTTTATTCCGGTTCCAACAGGTCGGTAACACCTCGCTTCGTCGGTCCGGCTTTGGGTGCTTTCAACTGGTCGCAAACAGCTACTTTGTAACCGGCTCTTGTAAGGATGCGCAGTGCGTCGTGTAAATGATAATGAGACAGCGAAGCTGCTGCTTTTATATCGGGCTTTTGCTCATGAATTGCCAAAGGTATTCGCATGTGCAAAGCGACTGTTTCGGCATCTTCATTGAATGTTTCATAAAAGTCACCCACACGAAAAAGCAGGATGGCGTCTTTGTATTTTGCTTTAATGGCAGTGTATTGTTGAATGAGATGTGTCATACAAAATAATTAAAGAGATGAAGGGGGCCGCGGCCCCCGTAGAAAAGGTTTAGTTGAAGTAAAAAGCATCGCTTCCTTTGGCCGAAAAATCAGCACATACGTCAAAGGCTTTTTGGGTTTTGCCTTGCGCCGTTCCGCCATAAAGCAGAGACTTTAATTTTGCTTCCTCGTTCTTGTAGCTGCGCACATTTTGAAAATAGCCGGTGATGCTATTGTACGCCCCGAAAACGGTTCCTTTGGTGGTTTCTGTTTGCTGCGTGGGACTACTTTGGCTATACGCAAAAACGCTGTCGCACAAATTGAGGAATTGTGTCGAAAGTTCATCGTCTTTACCGGCCCGAACGTTCCGTAAAACTTCTTTGTTCGGTGTCATGGCAAGCTGGATGAGTTTCTTTAATTCAGGGTCGCTGATGCGCACCTTTGCCCATTGGTTGAAAATGCCTTCTAACTGCTGTGAAAGGTTATTGGAAATGCCCATCACTTTGTGCGCTTGTTCCAGCCGTTCTTTGGCGTTTGCTGTATGCCGGATTTTGATGCTGTTGCTGTGGTTTTTCAAAGCTGCATTGAGCGTGTTGTTACACACAATGCGGACTGGCGTGAAAGCCGCCGTAATGCTGCCAAAGCCGTCGTGGGACGTAGTGAGAAAAAGGTATTTTTCGATGAGGTCTTTGTTCGCCACAGCAATGTATCCGGGCAACTTTGCGGTGATAAAAATGCGTTCGCCTTTTCCAAGTGCGCCAGCCGTTTCGTATTGAATACCGTCGCCGCCCACAATGGCGTCAAAAAAGGCAAAAGCGTCCTTGTTTTGTACTACCTGATATTCCTTGCCAACAACGCCAAGCGGCGTTTCCGTATCGGTGCGAATAGTTGCGTAGAAATTTGGCACTTCCACGTTCGGCGCAATGGTATCGGCATTGCCAAAAAGGTTCCGGTTATCGTAGGTAAAAAGCTTGCGCTTTTCTACGGTAAAATCCAATCCGGCAAACCGCAAAGCTTCGGCACTTGTGGGATGGTCCTGCACGATTTGCCCCAAGCCGTGCCAGGCTTTTTCTTTCACGGAAAAGAAGGCGTGTTGTCCGGTGTGTTCGTTGAAATTGAGGTTGTGTGCCATAGTGAGTTACCCAGCTTTAATTTCTATCCCGCAGGCGGTAGCTGCTGCGGTTTTATGTACGTGAAATGATATGAGGTTTTGAAAAAGTTCCGGCACCGGGAGTGCCGGAACAAGGAGGGGTTAGAACGGTATATCGTCGCCATTTGCGGCTGCCGTTTCCTCTGCTTCCGCTGGCTTTCCGATAACTTCAACCTCTTTCGGCCATGCAAGGAATTTAATGGCCGAAACGTGGCAGTTGAGCGAGGCTTTTGGCTCACCGCTTTTGCTCACATACGGCGTCACATAAATGCGGCCGGTGAGTTCCACCAACGTCGCTTTTTTAAGGTACTGCGCCACCTTTTCCGAAATCCAGTACGAACAATTGCAATAGGTGGTTACCTGCACCCGTTCGCCGCCTTTTGGTTTGTAGGTGTCGTTGATGGCCACTGAAAAGTTTACCACTTTCCGTTCGTCTTTCGTTGTGTTGACCGTTGCATCGGCGGTCAGTCGTCCTGTGATTGTCATAACTGTATGTTTTAAAGTGAATAAATACGCAGAATTGAATTAGTGTTTTGCACCGCAAACCGGACAAAGACAGCGTGATTTTTTACGGTTTTTCAGCTTGCGTTCAAAATGCCGGTCGCCATCGGGCCACACCCGTACCACATCCCACGCAATGCCCGCCCGGTTGAGTGCTGCCAACAGTTTTGCGCCTGTGCCTGCTTTGTGCTTTTTGATGCGGCGGGAAAGGTTGCGCTCCACAAAACCGAGATAGTGTTCGGCGTGATGAAGTTTCGTTTTGAAGTGTATGAGGTAAACCACAAAAAATGCTTTTTAAAAGAAAAAGGGAAAAAAGAAAGCACTCTGAAGCGGGGCTGCCATGGAGGCCAAAAGGAAACGGAATAAATAGTGTCTAATGGCGTGTGAGAAGCACTTTGCTTTATGCCGTAAGCTTTTGGCTACTTGCAGCAATCTTTACCGGCAGCCCCCAGCTTCGCGCCTCTTTTTTCCCGTTTGAATTTTAAAAGGCTAGTGTCGGATGCTTTTGAATTATCGTTCTTATCAGTCTCTATGAAATCCATTACATCAATTTCGTACGGCTCTTGCGGCTGCATGACCGAGCTTGCGAAGGCTCCCGGCGTGAGCGGCATTGCAACTCTTTTTCTTGTAGGGTGGAGCGAAACAGAGGGGCACTGCTGCAAGTGAGGGAAGAAGCGGCAAGTGCCGTACACAATCATTTGTTGCAAGGCATTCTCTCCCGAAGCATGAGGGAGTGTATGCCGGTTCTTTTACCAATTTTTGTAAAGGCTGGGGTGATAGATTTGAAGTGTCTTAAAGAACTTGGTTGTGGTGTCTTTGCCGGCTGGTGTGAGTAGGCGAGCACCTGCCGGCACAATAACCTTACAAGTGCAGCGGCTGAAAACTTGCGCAATCTTTATTTCTGTAGGCAGCGGCTGCACGGCTCATTTTCTTTTCGGTGTTTTGATGCTGTTTTTTGAAATGCTTTTGCAATATTGCTTTGCAACTCTTTTTCTTTATTAAAGCTTCTTGCCGCATCGGGTTCGGCGTCGAACGACCGAGCGCAGCGGGTCGCTGGAGTGGAGCGGTTTAAATAGCTCGTAAGTGATGTGGGAACTAGCGAAGCGAAGGCGCTCCGCTGTTAGCGAGGAAGAGAGCGGCGAACCGGATGCGGCGCAAAATCTTGTCAAAGCCTTCTCTCCCGAAGCATGAGGGTGTGAAGGCTGGGTCTAAAAGCACCTCTTTAAAGCAGTTGAAGAATGTTTTTTTAGAGTTTGTCTTTGCGACATCATTGACGGCTGGTGCGGAAATTTGGCACCTGCCGGTAAAATATCCTTGTTCGTGCAGTGGCTGTAATCCTTTCCAATTTTTGCTGTGTTCGCAGCGGCTGCACAAATCGATAGCATAAACATTTGATTGCCCTCCATAAATGCCTTTGAGGCTCTTCCCAATTTCTTTCATTGGTTTTTACGTTATCTGCCAAAAGCCCCTGACTTAGCTGCCAAAACATCTGCAATAAACCTTAATTTAGAAGATAGAACCGTGTTTGTTTTGCTGGCATCTACTCCATATGGAAACCCGACTTCGCCTTTGCACGTGGAGTGTTCAAACAACGCTCCGTCATTCCTTTTGCATGGCAACAAACGGATTGAACTAATCAGCGCCTTACCGGCGAATTGGAACGGAAGAGTGATTGCAGGCGGCCAGACATTTTCGTACAAAGGAAATTTAGGCGAAATGGTCATTCAGGTATATCGCAAGCCTGAATGGGAAATGCGTTTCGTTTACGCTCATTTCTCCGGCGAAACGGAATTGCGTTGGCGCCAATCGCCCATGCTGCAAACCCAATTTGCTTTGCAAGGCAAATTTGTCCACCAGACATCATTGAGAAAAACGCATATGCGGGCAGGAACGATGAATTCTTTTTGGCCTTCTGATCCGCTAAACACAATAGTTTTTTCAAAGAATACCAAATGTCAGCTCTTTCAAATTTTATACAAACCGGATTTTGTAAAACAACTGATACCCGGCTTTCCTAATACAGGAAAACCAGATGAAAAGAATACATCTCCTATCGAAAAGGAATGGATGGACACCATCCACCAAATCTTAGATTGCCCATACGATGCGGAAACAAGAAATTTCTTCTATGAAAATCGGGTAAGAGACGTTTTGCTCTATGCCATGTTGCGACCTGGCGCCGGCATCCGTTACGAGGGGCTTAGCGATGAAGACGTTCGCAAAATACACGAAGTGGACGCCATCATACTTGAAGATTTGCGTACGTGGCTGCATATACCTGCCTTGGCCAAAAAGGTGCACTTAAGCGAGTTTAAATTGAAGATGGCTTTCAAACAAGTTATCGGTGTCAATTTGTTTGAGCGGCTACGGGACGCAAGGTTGGAAAAGGCCCGTCAGTTGCTAATGCATACTGACATGCAAGTGAAGACTATTTTCAGGGAGATTGGTTATAAGAGTTTGTCCGGTTTTGAGGAAGCTTTTAAAGACAAATACGGTATGGGACCATCCAAATACAGAGCGCTTTATTCAACGCAGCCGTAGTTTTTTCAACTTCGAGCGGTGATGGAAATTTTCAGTCACTTTCCCAAAATTTTCAATTTTACGGTCAAGGATGATTATTGTAAATGCCTGACCGATGATGCTCAAATCTGCTCTCCAAAGCATACTTAGCGCCCTGTTTATCTTGCTGTTTGTTTATACCGGCATCAGTAAACTGCTTGATCATCGTTTTTTCGAAGCCACGTTGTCAAAGTCGCCGCTTATTGGATCGGCATCAACTATTTTTTCCTACGTACTGCCTGTTGTTGAATTAGGTATTGCAGCCTTATTGTTTGTCCATCAGCGCATCCGGGTAGGTTGGTACGCTGCGTTTGCGTTGATGTTGATGTTTACCGGCTACATTGCCTACATGTTACTATCCCAATCAACGCTGCCTTGTTCTTGCGGCGGAGCATTAAAAGGACTTACTTGGGTGGAACATCTACTATTCAATGCAGCCTTTACAATACTTGCTTTCGCCGGCCTGTGGTTAAGCCGTTATCAAAACACGCCAACTATTAAAGCTAATTTCAAAACGATAGTTTAAGCGCCAGCCTTTCTGGCCAGGGATTGCTGAAAACCTGCAACAGAGTAAGCATTACACACTAAAAACCTGAATATGAAAAAGTACATTACCGGAATTTTTGCCGTTGTGCTGGCCGTGGGTGCCAGTGCCTTTACACACATTCAATCAAAACCCGCTGGCGACCCCATGCTTTATTGGGTAGCCGCCGATGGAACTGACGATGGCCTTAAGACAGCAACTCAAGAAACGATTGACCGGAATTGCACTGGTGGCACATTTGTCTGTTCTCGTGGCTACAACAATCCACAACACACCGGCAGCCCAGTCCAAACGTTACGGAAGCCAAACCAGTAAGGAAATAGGGAAAGGATAACTCCTTTCCCTATTTTTATTTTTCTTCGGCTATCACAATCATGGGAACTATCTCTTCTCGCTCTACGATGTCAAGGTCATACTTTTTGAGTTCCTTCCTAACAGCCGGTAGGTCACGAATGTCTGCGTTAATTGTAATGTCAATTCTGCCGGTGTAGTGAGTGCCGTCAACAACGGGCAAGGCAGACCGCAAGTTCGCCTCTCCAAATGTGTGTATCATAAAATCTAAAGGTCTGATAGATACCCCCTCGAAACCGCTGTAATCTTCTTGTGAATAAAACAAGTGCTTTCCGCCTTTGGTTTTGATTTTATCGTCTGTTGAAGTCCTAATCAAAACGAAGCATTTCATTCTATGGTTTTCTAACCTTGCTGAGACGTTAAAATAACGTTTCAGGTCATTGGCTAGGTATGTGTGTACATCTTCAACCGAAGTTTCCTTAGGTAGTTTGAGTTCATAACAATAAAGATATTGCTCACGCCATTCGCCTTCCAAGCTTTTGTCTTCTGGATAGGCATATGGGTATTTATTTCTGACCTTCCATATTGTTCTATTCGGTAAATAAAGGCCGTTATCAAATCCATCATTATCTTCTGCAAATCGGGCTATCAGTAACCCATGCAGCGGCATATTTACAGCTTTGAACCCAACCACTTTGTTAGCGGTGTCCAATAGAAGCCCGTCGGAGCTTTGAGCGGTAATTTTAGATAAGCCGGTAAAAATAGAATAACACCGCAAGTCTGATTTGTCAGGGTCGTTGATAGTAGCCGCTACATCTACTTCAACACCAGGTTGAAGCACTCGGTGTTTAACGGCTAGTGGTGAACCATTCAGATACCTTTGAACCGTTTCAGTAGATGTATTGTACCCGTCTGTAATGAACATAAGTTTTCCATCCTTCCCAATCCAAACATGCGTAGGTGTGCCGGTATATGGAAATAGTTTTCCTAAGAGTGTGTCACCCGTTATTGCGGGCAAGGTGGTTCGTTGAAGTATCTTAGACCTTTCGGTTAATTTCTCGACCGCCGCTTTTGAATTTGGCGTAACCATCACCACTTGCAAATTGCCGTCAAACTTCCGTTGCAGTTCTTCCATTTTTGGCATCGCTGCGATGCAAGGGCTGCAATTCACCGTCCAGAAATCCAATATCAGAAGCTTACCTTTAAAATCCGCCAGTCGAAGCGGTTTGCCACTCCAGTTTTTGACGTTGCTAAAGGAGACGTCCGGCACGGCATCGCCGGGATGCAAGCGCATTGAAAAATCTGGTTTTTTTGTCCCGGAAGACTGCCCCTTGGCAGCCATAAAGATGATTATGAGAAATAAGGGGGCGATTACCCTCAAATATGAGTGCATAAAAATTGTTTTTTGATGATTAAGGCTTAGTTATCTCGTTATGGAAATGGTGATGTATGAATTCAATGTGAACTAATACCCCGGATTTTGTGTGAGCGCCGGGTTGTTTTGAATTTCCTCAAAAGGAATGGGATATAACGCATCGCTCGGTTGCCAACCGGATTTTGTTAAACTCAACACCGTGTCAGCGCGGCCGGTCCTTTTTAAATCGAACCAACGGTGTCCCCATTCCGCAAAGAATTCCCGCCGACGCTCTTTCTCGATTGCCATCAAGCAAGACGTGTCATCAGTGGCAACAACATTGGGCAAGCCGGCCCTTCCACGAGTGACGTTCAGGTCGGCATTAGCCTCGGAGAGTTTGCCTTGCTTCACGCGGGCTTCCGCTCGAATGAGATACTGTTCGGCCAGTCGAAGAACAACGTTGTACTCCACAGGTGGCGCCCCTATCGTGGTGCTAACTCTTTCCTTGTACTTGTAAGGGAAAGCGTATGACTGGCCATTTGAAACGGTTGTCTTTATCCATGCTGTCCTTCGGGCATCGCCGGTATCAAAAGCGTTTTGAAGGGATTGGGTCAGAACATACGTTGGCCGTGTGGTTCCGTTGGCTGGAATGAACACGTTTCCTTCTGCAGTGTTAAACGAAGGCTGCACCGGTACCAATTGCCAAATGATTTCGCTACTGCCCGGAACAAACACCATACTCAAATTTGCAGGCAAACTATATAAGCCGGAGTTGATGACAGTCGTCGCGTTGGCTTCGGCTGCTGCCCAATCTTTCTGAAACAGTTTTGAGCGGGCAAGCATGGCTGCGGCTGCGCCGCTTGTGGGTTGAATGTTCTCAGTAACCATCGCTGGCAGGTAAGATTTCGCATATTGCAAGTCTGCATCAATTGCTGCATAAACGGCGCTGCTTTGCGTTCTCGGCATCGAAGCATTTATTAAATAATCAGTTACTGCAACTAACGGCACATCCCCAAAGAGGTTTACCAAATAAAAGTAGCAGAAGGCCCTATTGAAGCGGGCTTCGGCAATAAGGCGTTGTTTGAATGAGGGCGACAGGCTTGAACTTTTAGCGGCGCCTTCTATTATAGCATTGCATTGATAGATGTATCCATATGCTGATCGCCAAAGATTGTTTTGCAACAGGCTATTGTTTGGAGCAATAGCATTAACCGTGAAGACATCAAACGATGCATTCGGTGATGTTCTTGTTAGTTCATCAGCCGAAAGTGCAGGTAATAGGGTTAACCCGCCATTCATAAAGAACAAATTCGATGACATCATTTGACTGTACAATCCGGTCATGGCTGAGGCTGCGGCAGTACTGTCGGAGAATACGGTGGCTGTGGTAACTTCCGTTGGCGGCGGTTCTATTTCCACGAACTTTTTGCATGATGGCAGTGCCACCATGGCGAGTGCCAGGAGTAGGAAGCAGCCGCTCTTTTTGGTGTCTGCCATTCTTATTGCCATTGTTAGGACGTCTTTCATTTGATAGTTTTAAAAAGTTATTTGTAACCCCGCAGCCCAGGTTTTCAAAGTGGGTAGGGCAAACAGATTTTGTGTTTCGGGGTCGTTGCCTTTATAGGATGTTATGGTCAGTAGATTTTGGCCCAGCACGTACAAACGCAGCACCTGCCAGTGCAACTTTTTCAAAACCTTATCCGACAGGTTATACGATAGCGAAATATTTTTTAATCGTAGATACGATGCATCTGTGTATTGCGCATCAACGTTCACATAACTAAAAACAGAAGCGACGTCGTAAGCAGGATCACCGGGAGTAGTAGTGAAACGTTGGATTTCGGTTTTGTCGCCGGGTTTTTGCCAGCGATTAAGAACAATCGTTGGCTGATTGTACATAGAACCAGGAACGATGCCTGCGTTGCTCAACTGATACAAGTAGCTAAATCCCTGCTGTTGCTTATATTCAAGAAGGAAAGCAAGTTGCCAACCCTTAAAGCAAATATCATTTTGAAACCCGCCAAAAAATGAAGGATCAAGATTGCCTATATTTTTCTGTAGGTCGGAAGGATAAAGCGGGTACGAGGTTGGTTTGCCAGTGCTGTCCATGAATTGGTAAATGCCTGTTTGCGTGTCAACACCCAATAAACGAAAACCGTTGTACGTGCTCAGCGGTTGGCCAACCGTTAAAGTGGAGTAACTGGATGTCGCAAGGCCCGGAAACGAACGTAGTTTATTGCGAATAAAACTCCCGTTTAAACCTATTTCCCAAACAAACTTTGTTGTGCGTATCGGCGTTGCGGCGAGTTCAAATTCAAATCCTTTGTTTTGCACTTCCGCAGGAAAGTTGGTAAATACACTGGTGAAGCCGGTTTGGGTTGGTAGCTTGTATGACAAGAGTTGGTTGCCACTACGGTTTCGGAAATAGGCAATAGTGGTTGTTATGCGGTCTTTTAAAAAGCCCAGTTCAAAAGCCAATTCCACTTTCCGGTTCAGTTCCCAAGCGTAGTTTGGGTTGAAAAGCCGACTTGGCCGTAGGCCACGGCTTCCGCTGTAGGGATTTGTCGTGTTGCTCCATGTATCCAGGTATTGGTAGTCGCCGATTTGGTCGTTGCCAGTAAGCCCATAGCTGCCGCGAATTTTACCAAACGAAAGAAAGGTCTGCTTACTTAAAAATTTTTCGTTCGTAAAAATCCAAAGAGCACCGATTGAGCCGAAGTTGGCAAATTGTTTTCCTGGTCCAAAGCGGCTCGAACCATCGCGCCGGCCACTAAGATTGAGTACGTATTTTCCGTCCCAATTGTAGTTGATGCGTCCAAAAGCTGCAACATATTTGTATTGCTTTACGCTGCTGTTGGAAAACACACTGCTTGCCCCGTTGACGGAGCCTAACAACAGGTCATTTGCATAACCGGTTCCATATGAAAGAATACTCTCATTATGAGTTTGTTGGGCAGTCCCACCCAACAAAAGTTGCAGTTGTCCTTTAGCAATTTTTTTTGAATAATCCAGTTGCGGTTCCACTATCCAGCTATGAAAAGTATTGTCGCTAAATTGAGCGCTGCCGCTCATGCCGTACAAAGGGTTTTGGGATGATTGCGGAAAGGTGGAAACTTCATTCAGGGCAAAACGATTGAAGCCAAGATTAATTTTCCAACGCAGATTTGTGGCGAGTTTGTAATTCAGTTGGAGGTTGCTTACCAGGTTGTCTGTTTTTCCTGTGTATTTCTGTTTCAGATATGCAAAGGGATTATCGAAAAAAACGCCGCCCTCTTGCCAATTTAGATTTCCGTTGGCATCGTACACGGCGGGAAGATTGGGAACGGAGTTGACGTAGTACGTAATGTCGGATGCGATAATGCGGTTGACACCTGCTGTATAGTTGACCGAAAGATTAAATCCAAGGCGGCTCGTAGGCGGTTGGCTGGCCAAGTTCAGGTGCACGGCGCCACGACTGTTAGCCATGTCGCCGGGGAAAACGGTTGTCTCACGGAAGTATGTGCCGCTCACCAAATACCGCAGTTGCGCTGTGCCGCCGGAAAGCGAAACAGAAGCATTCAACATCTTTGCCGTTCCGCCAATCAGTTGCTTTTTAAAGTTGGTGTACCGGCTCGTATCCCACACCAACAGATCAGGAGCATTGCTTGCATCGGGCACTACACCGTCGTTATTGAACGCCTCATGGCGCATGGCCAAGTATTGCTTTGTATCTAAAAAGTTCATGGTGCGGGTCACGGTGCTGTTACCGAAATACAGATTAGCGTTCACATTGTTTGTCCCGACCTTTCCCTTTTTCGTAGTAATGAGAACCACACCGTTGGCACCGCGACTGCCGTATATTGCCGTCGCGTCGGCATCTTTCAAAACCTCAATGCTTTCAATGTCACTTGGGTTGATTGTGCTAAATGGGCTCAAGCCATTGCCATTGTATGCAAAAGCAGAAGCGGTATTGCCCAAGGCGGCATTGTTTGGAGCAAAAGGAACACCGTCAATGATGAAAAGAGGGTCGGAGTTTTGGGCAATTGAATTGCGGCCGCGAATTTGAACCTTCACCGTGGCGCCGGGCACTCCGCTTGATTGACTAATAACTAATCCGGCTACCCGTCCTTGCAACGCGGCTAACGGATTGGCAACAGGTTGCCGCTCAATTTCGGCTGACGCAACGCGGCTGACACTACCAGTATTTAGGCGCCGGGTGGTGGTGCCGTAGGCGATGACCACCGTTTCATCCAGTGCCGTTGTGCGCACCCGCAACGTGGCTATAACAAATGGCTGGCCGTTCACTGCAAGCTCTTGGCCGTAGTAGCCAACGCTCGTGATAATCAGTCGGGCATTTCCATTAATGTTGTTCAGGGTGAAATCGCCGTTATCGTTTGTAACGGCACTTCGGGAAGCGTCCATCACAGCCACCGTTGCACCAACTATCGGTGAACCGGTTTCGCTGACTACCTTGCCGCGCAGGTTAAAACCTTGTTGCGTAGTTGTTGCTTCTTTGCGCTTTATCAAAACGTATTTGCCTTCGAGTTGAAAGGTCAAAGGCTGTGCAGCAAAAACCTCGTTCAGCGTGGCGAGTAGGGAAGCATTTTTGATATTTAACGTCACCGGACGGCTGCTTTTGAGTAGCTCCAGCGTATAAACAAACTCGTACTGCGATTGCTCTTGAATGGTTTGGAAGACCTTTTCCAACGGCATGTCTTTCACAGCAATGGTTAACTTTTGGCTGTGAAGCAACTGGGCAGCAAGCAAGAGGAGGAAAACAAGAAGAGAACGCAACCGGTTTTTCTTCTTGATGACCGGAAAATTCAAGGGGTCGCGGCAATTGCCATGTGCAATACCTTTCATAGATTTGTTTTGTTTGGGTGACTAAATAACAGTTCGGTCAAAAGTTCTGAAATGATGTGCCCAGACTTCGCCAGTCGTGTCGTTACCACGGCTGGTTTTTTTTTGGACCATCAGGTGTTTATAGATGGTTTTTCAATATTTCAATTACAACGTGCCGGATTGAGCACTACGGTAAAACAACCAGTTTTGTGCCATCCCATTTGAGCTTTACATCGCCGGCTCCTTCTAATATCCGGATCATCTGGCTTAGAGGAACGTCCCGGTCAATCGTGGCCTTCAGATGACTGGTGCCCAAATGCTTGTTATCAATCTCTATGTTGTACCAACGTTCCAAATCTTTAAGAACAAATTTCATCGGCGTAAAACGATACACTAACTTTCCGTTTATCCAACCTTTGGTTGCCTCAATGTCGGCGGGCACCACTCTTATTTTTTCGTTTTCAACCTTTGCTTCCTGACCCGGCACCAATATTTTTGATGCCAAAGGGGTGGTTACTTTGGCGGAGCCTTCTGTCAACGTGGTCTTATTGCATCCTTCGTCCTTGTATGTGTTGATGTTGAACGCAGTGCCCAAGTCCTCCACCGAGCAATCGTCCATTTTCACCTTGAAAGGTTTGGAATTGTGCGCCACTTCAAAATAACCTTCCCCCGTGAGTTCAACCACCCGGTCGGTTCCTATAAATACTTCCGGATACTTTAAGGAAGAGGCAGCATTAAGCCAGACCTTAGTACCATCGGAAAGGATTGCCTGGTATTGTCCGCCCCTTGGCGTGACGAGGGTGTGAAAGACCGGAGATGTATTGTGGGGCTGTGCCTGGCCATCGTAAGAAATAAGCCCGCTGCTTTTTACAACCCCCGTGCCCGCTATAAGTTGGCCGTTGGCGAGGCTATCCAATACAATGCGCTGTCCGTTTTCCGTAATTAGCACCGCCCGGTTTCCGCCCGGCCGAATTTCTTCTGCAGGTTTAGCTTCGGGTTTTTCGGCCTTTGCTACCTGTTCTAATTTTTTATTTGATTTCGGGTATATAAACAACCCGACACTCACCAGGATGATAAACATCGCGGCAACAGAAAGCCATATTCGAACGGATGATTTCTTCTGCCGCGGAATGACAAATGGTATGCGGTTTTTTAATCGCCGCAGGGCGTCTTCCTCCCGCATTTGTTCGTACAAAGCCATTGTGTTTTCTACCTGGTCGTCTTCGGTCAGGTTTTCAAACAAGGTTATGTTTTCATCCGATTGCTCCAGCCACGCATCCAATTCCTCACGTTCTTTTGCAGAAAGGTTTTTGAGGATAAAAGCCCTGATAAGGTATAAAAGCCGGTAGGCTTCGTGAAAGTCGGTTGAAATAATGGTGTGGCCTTCTTCTTTCATACCCTAAGTTAAAAAACTTGCCAATGCTTACGTGTTACTTTACTAAGACAGGCAAATGAGAAAAGGTAACCGTCGTTTCGGTAAAATTTTTTTGAAATTGATTGCGGTGGCTTGCGAAGGAGTGCTACTTCTTCCAACGGTTTTGCAGAAAATAGTTTCGAAGCATTTCGAGTGCGGCCGACTTTTGGTTTTTCACCGAACCAATGGAAAGGTTCAGCTCCATCGCTATTTCCCGGATGGACTTGTGCTGCAGATGAAACATGGTGAAGATTTGCGCTTTGCGGGGAGGGAGGATTTCAACAGCATCTTGCATATTCAGATGAATGCTCGGAAAATTACGTTCCTCTTGCAAGGGGTTGTTTTCGGTTTCGCTCAACCACACAATCTCTCGCTTACCCTTCGTTTCCGTTTTGCGTTTGTTCAGGTAATCAATGCAGGTATTTTTTACGATAGCAAATAAATACGGTTTTACTGAAGCGGCGCTCTGCACCATTGTGCGTTTTTCCCAAAGCTTTACGAAGCTTTCTTCAACGATGTCTTCAGCCGCTGGCTCGTTATCAATTAGACTGTGAGCATACTGCAGCACCGGCTGATATAGGGTTTTGAAAAAGTAGGTGAAGCCGCTTTCCTCTCCGCGTTGAAAAGAAGCGAAGTGTAATGAAGGATTATCTGGCAGCTTCCGTTGCAATTCAAAATCTTTTATTGCTTTTGAAACAGAAGCCGTTATAAGCTTAGATACCTTGGAGAAAAAAAGAAGGCGTAGGTACTCCGCTTACCGTTCTGAGGCCCTCGCAAGGCCTTGCACCAATAAGGGAGCCCACGCCTAAACGTGAGCTCTTGCTTATGGTCTCGGTGCTTTGAAATTTGCGAGGTTTCAGAACGAGACTTCAAGCGAAAGCTTCAATTAGTTGTTATGAAGAATTCGCAAAATAGCTCTTTAAACGACTACTTTTTGTAGTGTTTCCAGAACTAAGCTACAACTTTTTCAATTATGGTATGCGAAAGCGTACCACTTAATTTTCTAATTCCTTGGACTTTTCCATTAATGGATGAAAAGGAGAAGTCATATCGGAAATTGAAGTTTGGGTTGGCGTTGAAGAAGGTAATGGATGAACCTATCAAAAAGATTGCTCTTAAAGGAGATGGTAAAGTCGCATCAATCAGCACAAGGGAACTTGAGAGCCTTTCAGGAATTCGGCATGCAACAATTGTTCAGATTGCGAATGGCACAAAGAATGCTTCATGGTCAACGATTGATGCATTACTTGATGGCTTAAATCTCACACTTTCAGAATTCGCATCCATCTACGACAGTATTCAGGAAAGCGATGTCATTGCTTATAGAAAGGAGATTGAAAGGAAGAAAAGTGTCCGAGCGAAAAAGAAAAATTAGGTTTCATTTACTTTCAAATAAGCTTACTTGACTTCTTCATTAAAGTTGAAAAGGCCAAGTGTGCATGGGCTTTTGAAAAAGTTGCTGCTGCGTTCAAATTTGAACTTTCTGAGTTCTTCAAAACCGAAGGCTAAAGCTGCATTTATCACCCACCTTTCACCCACTTTTTTGGAAAGTCTCTTTGATAAATCATTGATTTTTAGGCGGATAAGTTCATTTTAAAGATGCCGTCAAACACTTTTATCACCCACCTTTCACCCACTTTACCCTTTTGGCCATGGAATTTGATGAATTACCCATTGACCCGTTTTGCGGGAGCCAGAACGAGACAAAATACCTTTTGCTCGCAGTTGTTCAATATAATTTTCCACCGAAGTTTTGCCTTGGCCTATAACATCAGAGAGTTGTGGTTTTGTGATGGTGCTTTTATCATGAATAGCCAGGAGCACCTTTACTTGAGGCGTATTTAAAAAAGGCGACCAGTAATTGAGCCATTTTTCAAAACCAACAGGCCTATAAAAAGTAACGACGAACATCCCTTCCGTGTTGAACTCAGGTGGTTGTAAATCGGCTTCCTTCATTGCGTCGTTCATACGCTTGATACCCGAGCCGACTTGCTCCACCAAATCCATCCGTTGAAACAGCCCAAAAACCAATGAATTTCTGGAAAGGCTTCGTTTCCCAAACTCCGATTTTGGTATGCTGTCCACCAATCCACCCGGGTTTACAATGTCAACCCTGTCATCAAATATTTCCACGGTAATTCTGGCGCCTCTTTCGTAATAATCCCGGTGCGAAAGAGCGTTTATCAATGCCTCTTTGATAGCCACATCCGGCAGTTCCCAAACCTCCTTTCGTGGGCCGGCATCTTCAATAATATACTCTACTTGGAGCTTGGAGTAAATATACTTTAGTGCTTCATTGTACTGATTAACCAGATTACCGTAAAATAACTTGTCGTCAATGATGTGCGTTTTACTTAACCCCTTGAAAAGAACACACCTGGTGGCGGCCCATTCAAAGAACTTTTGTGGCTCCTTGCCAAAAAACAGCACAGCTCCGTTTTTAAAATGCTTGCCGTCGGCAAACAGCTTCAGGTTTTCCAAAATGGTTCTTGTATCCAAAGTTGTGCTGATGCCTGCTGTTGCAGTAAAGTCTCTAAAAAACGCTTCATCAAAATCTTCAGGGTATTTGAAACCGCTACAGGGAGCTTCGTCAAAAAATATGCGGTCTGCTTTCTGAAAGAAATCCCGCATTCGTTGAACAGACGTAATCTTTTCAGAGTTCGGTCCGTTGCGGATGATGATGGCGCCGGAGACTGTGTAAGGCTTTTGCTCACCGGATTGGCACTGAATGCAAAGAACCGTTTTTCCATGCACGGAAACTTCCTGCAAAATCGCCGGGTACTCCGGCTCAATGGTCTTCAATATGTTTTGGAGCCGGGAGCGGTTGGTGTTGTCCAAACTGACGCCCACAATTTTTCCTTTGTCGTCAACGCCAATAAGCAGAGTGCCGCCGGCTGCGTTTGCAAAAGCGCATATCTCTTCTGCCAGGTCGCTTGCTTTAGACGGCAGCGACTGTTTAAATTCAAGGTTGTAACCCTCACCTTGTTGAATGAGTAATTCCAATTCAGAAGCGTTCATGCCTTTCAAAAGTATGGCATTGCAAGTAAGAGAACTTCGTCACAATAGCAAAACTTCGCCATTGTGTCCATTATTTGCACGTTTCAGCAATTCCTAAAAGAGAAGGGCCTTAAAATCGGCCCTTCAGTATTCAAGGAAGCAGATTTGAATTGCGGAATTGCCTCCAGAACCAGTTCAACCTGTCTTCCTTTTCTATCTTTAATGCGCTAAGTTCTTTTTTGATTATGTAACAAAGGTAAAGAATTAATTAGCTGGCCCATTTCTATCTAAGAGGGCGGTTATTTCTTGAGCAAAGCTCGAATGCGGATTGTTCCATCGAGTTTATCTCGTGAGGTGTGAAGATGCAACGCCGAAAGCACAGCTTTCACAACTTTTTCCGTGGTTTTTTCAACTTCTATCGTTGTTGAAAGTTTGCCCAAAGCGTAAGGCCTCGCGGGATGTGGTATTTTGCTTGTTTTGGTAAGTAAGAAGCTCTGACGGCGAAACCAATGGAAGTAACGGACAAATTAAACGGCTATCAGATTAACTTAGTCAGCATAACAAGATGATTAAAGCAACCTACAGCGACAGACCTTTGGTAGTAAACATTTTGAAAGCGTCGTTTGACAACAACAAAAGTGTTAACTACCTCATTCCGCAGGATGACAAACGGGATAAACGATTGCGGCGTTTTATGGAATATTCGTTTGATGTCTGTTACTCGTTTGGTGAAGTCTATTTATCCGACGACCGGAAAGCATGTGCACTTATTCTGTTTCCGGATAGAAAGAGAACGACACCAAAATCCATACTGTGGGACATCACCTTCATTTTGCGCTCCATCGGATTAGCCAACGTCAGCAAAGCTTTGAACAGGGAGAGCCAGATAAAAAGTCGTCATCCCAAAGAGCCGTTGTATTACCTATGGTTTATTGGGGTAGATGTGGAGGTGCAGAACAATGGCATTGGTAGCAAATTGTTGGTTGAAGTCATTGCGAAAGGTGAAGCGCAGAACCGGGTGGTTTGTTTGGAAACATCCACCCTTAAAAATATTCCTTGGTACGAGAAGTTTGGTTTCACCATCTACGACGAACTTGATTTAGGCTACCTTTTGTTCTTTCTAAAAAGAGGCTAAAATGAGAAATGATGTTGGTTGGCGGTACACAGATGCACTGGATTACGTTTCTATTTATTTGCATAGAGACTGTGGTTCTGTTTTACCTCACCATCTACAAATTTGCCCGGCCCGACGATAAGACTACTGTCCTAAACATCGTCCTGATAGCATTGCTGATTTTTTACAACCTTACTGGCGGGCTGCTTCCTGATCCAAAATTGCCTGGCTCTTATTTCATACAAACAAGCCTTGCCTACGCCACTGGTTTTATAACACCCTGTTATTTTCCGTACTACGTTTATAAAGCCTTTTGCTTAACTGGTTTGAGGTTTCATGCTTACAAAGGCGTTTTTTTATTCCTCATTTTTCCCTATACTCTTTTTGTGACGGTATTTGCCGTTTCGGGATCGTTGGAACAGGCAAAAGACATTTTGATTATTCCTGTTTGCTACGCTTTATGGGTCATCTTTTCCCTGAACAAAGCCGTACGTGCCAAATACTATAACGATTTTTCCAATATAAAGTACCGTGAAGAGCGGTTAGTGTTGTTACTAAGCCTAACCCCCTGGGTGGGTTTGCCCATCATTGATTTCTTCAATTTTGGACAAGCGATAGAAGCCAGTATTACCAACGTTGGATTTTTAGGTCTTTTTGCTTTTCAACTCCGGCAGCACATTACAAGCATCCGTGTAGAACACGAAAAGGTGGTCGCATCGGAACAACGTCTTAAGTCTTGGAATTCAACCCTGCAAACAGAGGTAGAAAAAAGAACAAAAGAGCTGGCCCGTATTAACGAACAGCAGATGAATACGTTCATCAATCTGGCCCACGAAACAAAAACACCACTTACGCTTGTCAACAACTACATGGATGAATACATTTCAAAGCACGGCAACTCCGAAGAATTGTCTGTTGTAAAAAATAACATTGACAAACTATCGGCGGACATCGTCAACCTTTTTGATTTGGAGAAGTTCAAAAAGGGCTTTGGCGTTTACAACCACAACCAAGTTTGTGATTTCAGCCGTACGCTTCGTGACAGTGTTACCTTGTTCAAAGCTTATGCTGAAAAATCGGGTGTAAATGTTGACGCAACAATTGAAGAAAACATACACGTAAAAGCAGACCCTCTTGCCATAAACCGCATCATCAACAATCTTATTGAAAACGCAATCAAGTTTTCGCCACCGCATGGTCTTGTCCATGTTCAATTGACCACTGCCGGCGAAAAGATTATTTTTTCCGTAAAGGACGAAGGCCCGGGCATCCCGGTGCAGTCGCAACGAAAAGTCTTTGAACCGTATTATCAAATTGGGAAGCACAAAAACAACCTTCAGGGCATGGGCTTGGGCTTACCCATCGTAAAAAAAGTGGTGGAAGACTTATCAGGAGAAATTTCGGTTCTTTCTGAGCCTGACAAAACCAAAGGAACAGAGTTTCAGGTGGTGCTGTGTTGCCATCACCTTCTCGAGAATGAAGCGGTTGCCGCTCCGCCAACGGCTACCCGCACGTTCGATACGGGTGTTTACATGGATGTGGGTGACTTTATTCAAAGTGGCGTTCGTAAAAACATCATGGTAGTAGAAGACAACAGAGCGTTGCAAAGCTACCTTGCCAAAAAATTGAAAGAGCAGTACAATGTCTATACAGCCTTCAACGGCAGCCATGCCCTTAAGAAGCTCAATGAACTAAAATTAGTTCCGGATTTGATCATTACCGATGTAATGATGGACCATATGGATGGCTATGCCTTCGCAGCAGCGCTGGCGAAAAATGAAACCTACTCCCACATTCCCTTCGTATTTCTTACGGCAAAATCCACCTCAACCGACCGGCTAAAAGCCTTGAAGCTTGGTGCAATTGACGTAATTCAAAAACCTTTCAGCTTCCCGGAGCTATCGCATAAAATAGAAGCCATTTTAGCCATCAGCGAGAAACAGCGAAAAGCGTTGGTTGAGAATGTCCATTCCTGGATTAACAAACCCGACCTACGACCTTCTAATGGCCGGGAAGAGATTTTAGAACAAAACCTTGACCGGTATAACTTAACGCAAAGAGAAAAAGACATCGCAAGGGCGGTGGGCCAGGGAAAACCTTACAAAACCATCGCCGAAACTTTGTACATCTCCGAGAAAACAGTGGCAAAGCACGTTCAAAACATCTTTGACAAAGTGCAGGTATCGAACCGGCTTGAACTCATTAAAAAGCTCGAATTGACCGAATAACCGAGCCTGTTTCCTGCTGGACGACCATTTTTCATTCTCCAAGCCTTTACAAAAGCAAAATACGTTGAAAAGCGTATGAATTTACTGCGTTTTGCGTAGGCTTAAAGTTGTGCTTGGGCGTAAAGTTTGTTCCTCGAAAGCAGGAAAATGTGTGATAAACCATGAAAACAAGCCAAGTAAAAAACCTTCCTGTTTTTAGGGAACAACCAATCAACGGTGTTGCGAGCAAAGCAGCCTGGGGGCCAGCGGACATATATTTCAAATGGGAAAAACTTCTCCATCTTGGATTTACGAAGGCAGGTGCCAAAAGCAGTGAGCCCGGTATTGATGAGCTGCATGCCGTCGTTGAAAACTTTATTGCCGATTTGGAAAATCTGAAGGCAGTCGTTTTGCAGAAGGTTGGTGAAGCCCAAAACGGCAGTGAACGAAAGCAACTCGTTCAGATAACACAAACCCTACTGACGAACCTTTCCAACAAAATTTATCGCCGCCTCCAAATTGAAGGCGAAGCAGACGGGTTCAAGACCCAGGCAGAAATTTTGACGCTTCACCTGAACGAAGTTTTGAAATTTTTAGAAGAGGTTTTCGGTTCCTATTTTAATAAAAACGAGCGAGTACCATTGAACATGGTTGCAGTCAAGAAAAGTATTTTAAGGGAAAGCCTTAAAGAAATAGGTTGGCTTTGGAAGCAGGATGGCTCGGAAACTACAGCTATTGCCGGGGTTGTTGTTCAGAACCTCGAAGCCTTTTTTCAAGACGCTAATATCAGTATCCGGTATGTGGACTTGCATTATCAGCAGGCACTGCTTCAGGAGTTGGGAAACCTTTCGGGTACTCCCGCCTTGCAGGAAGTCAGGGAAGCTTTATACCACTTGAACTACAACAACGAAGCTTTTTTCTCTTTTGAATGTAACCGGCTGTTGGATCAACTATCGCATGTTGAAAATCTAAAGCAACGGATTGCGATCCTGAAGCAGGAGCAAAAGAAAATCAACCAATCGCCGGTACGGTTGGATTACTGCCATATAGATTTTATGTCGTCTATCAAGGAGCAAGTGAGCGCCTGGATTGACGAAGAAATCAAGTTTTTGGAAAGTGGCTATGCTGGCTTGGCGCCGGGCAAAAAGGAAGAGCAGGAAGCAGGAAAAATTCACACTTCTCTTTCGGTAGCCAAGTTGGCCGTTATTATTCGGCTGATGGTTGTAGATAAAATCATTATCAACCACTCGGTGGCGCCAGTGCTTAAGCTTGTAGCAAGATTGTTTAGCACCCTACAAAAAGACGAAATCTCTTTCGGTAGCTTGGAGACCAAATATCATTCACCTGACAAGGCGACGATCAACGCTGTAAGGGATATGCTTTTCAAATGGATTAATATTCTGGGCAAGTTGGGATAACAATTATGGCACGGGGCTGTAACACGAACACCTCTTACCATCCGTTTGCCCAATAGAAGTGCGTTAAGGATAGAAACGGAAAGCCCGGTGAAGGCATCAGCGGAGCACCTGTGCCGGACTTGCAGTGGATAGCCTGACCGAAGGGAACGCCCTGTTTTCTGTTCACTCGTGTATCGAATAAATTGAAAAAAGCGGCTGTTTAGTGAATTGATGTTGTCGGGGGAAAACTCAATTACCGTTCCCAAACCACACTTAAAGTATAGCCGTAAGTGGGTGAATGCATACAGTATTCGTAAAACTTGGTGTCGGCCTCGTCATCATCCCGCATCACAAACCAATCAGATTTCCATATTTCCTGCCTTGCTTCATCGCCAAAGTAAGCTTTCTTTCCGGATGCTATTTCATACGCCACGGAGCCGGATGGTGGGTTGACGTTGTATTGAAACAAAGGCTGGTAATAAAAATCATGCGACCGCTTGTACCATTTCATCTTGTTGTTTTTGCAGTACACAACAAAGACGGGGTGATTGCCTCGTTTGACAAATTTTAGAATGGCGGCTGTCTTGCTCACCTCAAACCGACTGGCTAAGTGGTCTATCACTTTGGGCTCAAACTTTTTGCCTTTGCATTCTTTGTAAAAGAGTTCAGAAGGCATCAAAAATTCTGCCGCAAACTCATTGGCCTCTGTTTCGTGAGAGCCGGTTTTGTACCAATTCATCAGGCTCTCATCCGTGTCGGAGAAGATGGGTTTAAGGCTGCGGTGGAGTTCGTAGTGTCCGAGTTCATGTGCGGCGGCAAAACGCTTCTTCGGTTCGTATTGAATGTTGGAGTTTACCGTAATGATGGAACGGTCATCTACCGAAACAATTTCCCCTTCCTTTCCTTCCAACGGGAGTTCTTCGTAGAAGGCTTTTCTCCCTAAGATGATGTTGGGAATGGTAAGCTCGTTGGGTTCAGTTAAGCCGCAATCATCTAAAACTTGTTTTGCTTTAATCTCGGCTGCAGAATAGCTAAAGGTCATTTGCTGTTCTTGGTCTGGTCTTGGGAAAATTTCAGCATAAAGTGCTTGATCAACAGGTTCCGAATATCTTCCTGGCTTAACTCTTCCACGTTCCTGAAACTCATTGTCAATTCCTCGTCCCGGACAAGGTCGGGAAGGGAAAAATCCATTTTAGCCAGCAAACTATCTACCCATTGTGTCGCTTTTTCTTTCATAGCAGTAGCCTGTTGCATTTCTTGTTGCGTACGTTTTGCTTCAGCCATTGTGTGCATCTGTTTTATCCGCCTCAGGCCGTCCGCTATCGTCTTATCTACGTTTACACCTTCTTCTGACAGGAAGGTTTTCGCATCGTCGAAGTTGCAACTGTTTTCTTCTGCTGAGCTGATAATGAACTTTACGAAGTCAGACTTGCTCTCGTTTTTTTTGTTCATACTGCTTGTTTGGTTTTATTGAAGTGCAAGGCGGCCCGGTCAAGCACTGTCGTTAGCCGCCGCATTCCATTGTCGTAAGCCTTTGCTTCCATTCCAAATTCTTTGATGATCTCCCGGCGTTTCATGCCATAGGAATAAATTCCAAGAAAAATATTCTCTACATCGCCATCGTCTTTAATCTCCGCTTCTATGTAGGATTTGACGGCATCGTAATCCATGTCGTCGGGAAACAGGGCTTCAATGTGTGGCAGTACCCGGTCCAAGTAGGGCGACGAATTACCCTCATCGTCATCGTCGTTTCTTACCGCAAAAACGTCATCAGTCAATTTGTTTTCCTGTTTTCGAAGGTCATTGGCCACCATTGAACGAACCAGATTATACTTTAAATAGTCTATCAGTTCGCCTTTCGACGGGTCGTATTTGTCGGGCTCCTCCAGGTACTTTCCAATGGCTGCCAGCGTGTAATCTTCCGCTTCCTTGCCCATCAGAAAGCTGGTGGTTTTACCGCCTCGGAACCACGCTTTCCCTTTGGCTAAAGAACGTGTGTACGCCAATAATCTTGTGTAAATCTCCTCCCAGTTGGTTGCCGGTTCGCAGTTGGCTGGTGCATTCATTTCTTAATGGGTTCATATTAGTAGATGTTGGAAAAATAATTTTTTTTACGGCCACCCGCAAAAAATTCCTCTTCGCCAACAGTTACAAGAAACAACATAAATCTTGTAACAATGGAAAATCTGAAAGAAACACCAGCGGGCCTCGACGCCCAAGATGACGTAATTGACGTGGCGGCTTACACCAAAGAGGGCAAAAAGCCACCCGTAGACAAAAAGTACAAGGTGCTGGTTGGCCATCACCACCTCGTTTTCGACCAGCAGTACGTAACCGGTAAAGACATTCTCCAAAAGGCCGGCATTACGCCTATTGAGTGCCACTGGCTCTACCAAAAGCTGCACGGCTGCGACTTTGAGAAAATTGACCTGAACGAAAAGGTTGATTTGGCAAAACCGGGCATCGAGCATTTTGTGGTAAAACCCACCGAAGTGTTTCACTACTTCGTGGACGGTGAGCCCGAAACCACCGACCAAAAAGAAATGACGCCAAACCAAATCCTCGAAGCGGCGGGCCTCACGCCGGTAAAGGATTACTACCTGGTGCGCATTAATGCGGATGGCAGTCAGACGCCATTTAAAGACAATCCTGACACGCCTTTGAAAATGGTTTGCCCGGCCGTGAAGTTCGTGTCAGCATTTAGAGGCGAAACCAATGTTTCTTAAAAAACCAGCGTATGGCCAAATTAGACTTTATCCATCAATTGCAGGCTCTTGGCTACACCGTTCAGGAGCCTGCTCCTGATTTTGTATCCTTCGAATACGAAATACCCGTAGGCAAGTTCGCAGGCCAAAAGGCATGGATGGCTTTGCAGGTTGTGGATAGCTTTCCGATGAACGCACCACCCGGCCCGCATTTTAAGCCGCATCTTCTGCCAATTTCTGGGGGCGGTGGCGTTCATCCACTCGGGGCTATTCACCATAGCCCATTAGGAACAGACTGGCAATATTGGAGCCGGCCTTTCAATGAATGGAACCGGAGCGACCGCACCGTAAAAACTTATTTAGCTCATATCCGAAACCTTTTTGTAACAGTCGTATGAAAACGTATAGCGCTATTATCAACGGCGAATTGCATCAGCAACTTTTCAGTCACCTCATTCGTGAAGATGAACAGGAAGATTTGTGTTTCGCAACCTACGTTCCTTCCACCGGTGCCAGCCGGACGACGGGTATTCTTACGTCGCTGATCATGCCGGAGGAAGGCGATAGAAATGTACACGGGAATGTCGGTTTTATGCCGCAATACTTGGAGCGGGTTTTAAAGATTGCCGGTGAAAGAAAGGAAGGCATTGCCTTTCTGCACTCGCACCCTTCAAAGGGCTGGCAGGGAATGAGCGACGATGATGTTGTTGCCGAAACCAGGCTTTCACCAACCGTAATGGCTGTAACAGACCTGCCACTATTAGGCTTAACTCTAGGAACAGATGGCGCCTGGAGCGGACGGTTCTGGTTAAAAGATGATACCCAAAAGAGAAAATACAACCGTACCTGGTGCGATACGGTAAGGGTAGTGGACAAGCAATTAAGCATCACCTATTACGATGAAATCTTGCCGCCCCTGTTTGATGTTGGAAAACAGCTTCGCACCATTTCGGCATGGGGCAGTAAAACACAGGAAGATCTATCCCGTTTAAAGGTTGGCATTGTTGGCTTGGGGAGCGTCGGCAGCATCGTCGCGGAGGTATTGGCCCGTACCGGCATCGCCAACTTTACGCTGATTGATTTTGATGCGGTTGAGGAAAAGAATTTGGACAGGCTGACCAATGTTTTCAAAAATGACATTGGCAGGGCAAAGGTATTGGCAATAGCGGATGGCATTCGCCGAAGCGCCACCGCACCAAAACTGGAAATCAACTGCTGCGAGTATAGCGTTTGTGAAAAGGTAGGTTTTGAAACGGCGCTCAATTGCGATGTGCTGTTTAGCTGCGTGGACCGGCCTTGGCCCCGGCAGGTACTCAACTTCATTGCCTATGCTCATTTGGTTCCGGTGATTGATGGCGGTATTTTGGTGCGCACCAACAAAAGTAATACGGCCATTATTGGCGCCGACTGGAAGGCACAGACGGTTGGATACAAGCGTACCTGTCTTGAATGTTTGGGACAATACAAAGCGGAAAATGCCTCGCTTGAAATCAGCGGTAAATTGGACGACCCGGATTACATTAAAGGTCTGGACAAAGGGAAGTTTTTGGATGCACATGAAAATGTGTTCGTGTTCAGCTCTCATTTAGCTTCCATGGAAGTGCTGCAGTTGCTGTCGCTCTTTGTCGCTCCGTCAGGTATAGCAGATGTCGGTCAGCAACTGTATCATTTTGTGTTGGGTAGTTTGGACGTTGACGCAGAAAAAGCTTGCCACAAAAATTGTTTTTTCCCGACAGTCGTTGGTAAGGGCGATTTTGCAGGACTAACAGTTTACGGTCCGCATGCTGTTGCAGAGCGTGCAAGAAACCTGCGGGCAAGTCAAATGTTAACGCCCAACTCTCACGATGTAGTTCAAGAAAAAAAGCAGGGTTTGATTAGAAGGATTGCAAAAAAGATTTTTGGCTAAAAATAAGTAGATAACCCAAACTGAAACCCTGCCAGCTTGGACGGCGGATTTCCCAACAGATCCCTCTGCCAGTTGTACCGATAGTTCAACCGCAACACCGTTTGCGGCGTTGGCCGGAAGCTGATGGCCGGAACGATGGAGTAAACCTCATCGCCAATCTTGTCGCCGGTGGATTTGAATGTTCCCCGGTTCCAATCAACATACTCCAGCCTGACGGCTGCGTTCAGGGTTGCCTTTTCAAAACCAAATACAGTCCGTTGAATGATGGGATGCACAATGTCCACAAATCCGCCCTGTTGCCTTCTTCCGAATTGCTCGGTGTAAGTATCGGGTATGTCTATGGTCACCCATGCCCATTCGCCGGTGATGAAGGTTTTTGTTGGAAGCGTGGTATTGAAGTCAACCGCATAAATCTTCGCCAGTCGCTTTTTGTCCAGCACCAAGCCATCGTCTTGAAACTTGTTGTAAGCTCCGCCCATGTAGGACAAACCTATCTCGCCAACCCGTTTGTTTCGCACTGCCAGCTTGCCGGTGAATAGCATACTGCCGTTAAAACTCTCCTCAAAGCGTTCGGGGTCGGCTTTGGTGGCGGGCAGGTAGGTTTTGTTTTCGCTATTGTCTATAATGCCTTCGTTAAAGCCGTTGGTTAGGTAGGCTTCGTAGGCGTACACCCAATCGCCTGTGTATTTCTTCCCGAACACGCCAAAGCCAACGTTGCTGAACGTGGCCGGAAGCATTTGCGTGGCGGATATGGGCCTGTCCACAAACTCCCATTTCGGGCCGTCGTGGTTTTGATTAAAAGCGCCAATGGGGTTCATCACCACACCGCCCCGAAAATTTAAGAGCGGGGCAAACTCCACATCCACCGAAGCAAACTCGATGTTGATTTCCTTGGTGCCGTCCTCAAACTCTATCTCCGTTAAAAACTTGATGCGTTTGGAAATGGACGAGGAAACAAACAAGGTTAGTCTGCGCATCTGAAACTGGTGCCCTTCGGTTACGCCGTCCTGTCCCAGGTATTGATAGTTGGTTTCCATGTAACCGCCCAAGGCCACCGGCAGCTTGCCTGCTTTTGTAAAGGGACGGTCGTACACCGCATCCATGTTCAGCTTTAAACTTCCCGTATCGTTCTGCGGCTTGCGAAGAAGCTCCGGGTCAATCTGTGCGTTTGCCTGAATGAATAATAAAGCCGGTAGGATGAGTAGTATAAATCGTTTCATGATTGTTTTCTCAAGTCAATAAAGATTTCGTTGTTATTGATGGTCACGGGAAACGTCCGAAGATTAGTGCCCGCAGGCCCGTTTGTTACCACGCCTTTGTTATTGAACTCGCTGCCATGCGCCGGGCATTGCAGCACATCGCCGGATGCCTGCAACTCCGCTCCCTGATGGCTGCATTTCATCCACAGGGCGGAATACTCGCCATCATTGAAGCGGTACAGGCAAATGGGGTATTGCAGCGCATCGTTGCGAATGATGATGAAAGAGCTGTACGCCGTGCCGCCTTTCTGCGCCACCTTAAATTCGTCCTTGCTAATGGTCAGTCCATCCTTACCCAAGTCGCCGGAAATATACTTGGTGGCCACACAACTACTTAACAAAGCCGAACTGACCGTGAACGACAGACAGGCAGCGCAACCATTTTTGATAAAGTCTCTTCTGTGCATCTTATAGGCTTTCTAAAAATTTAATCAGTTTGGCTCTGTCGGATGCTGATAATTGCTGGAATGCGTTCCGGCTGCCTTGGGCTTCGCCGCCGTGCAGGTTGATGGCTTCCTCTATGCTTCTTGCCCGGCCATCGTGTAAAAGAAAATACCGGCCACCTTGAGAGTTCTTTGATAAGCCCAAACCCCAAAGCGGTGGCGTTCGCCATTCGGCAGGCACGGCGGTGCCTTCGGTATAGCCGTCATTCAATCCTGGCCCCATGTCGTGCAACAGAAAATCACTGAAAGGAAAAAAGGTTTTGTTTGATAGGGCAGCAATCGGAGAACTTCCCGTCTGCATTTGCGGCGTATGGCATTTGCCGCAGTTTATGGTTTGAAAAATTTGCCGCCCGGCCTGTACATCGGCATCATTTGGTGTACGCTGTACGGGTGCCTTCAAGGTTTGCAGGTAAAACACCACATCCTGCACGGTTTGATTGGTTACTTCCGGGTCGGCAATTTGACCGTTGTAGGTATTCAGGTATTCGTAAGACGAGTTGATGCCCATGTCCTGATTGTAGGCGTTCACCGTTTGTTGCAGCAGGTCATACACGGCGGCCTTCTTTCCAAAGCGGCCAATGTATTTGCCACCCCTTACCACGGTGCCAGGACGGAGCATAGCATATTGCGGAACGGCTATCCAGTTGGGACGCCCCGAAATACCGTCGCCGTCCGCATCGTTTTCATCCGCCAACGACAACAGCGTAGCATCGGAAACGGCTTCCAAAAAGCCCAAACCTGTATTTGCCGGTGGCGTGAAGCTGGAGAACGTGGCCCCTGCGGGTATAGTTTCCGGCTGAAAGCCATTGATACCCCTGTGCTGCAATTGCGGTCCGCCCAAATGCAGGAACTGGTTGCTGATGGTATCGCTTTGACCAAAACGGGTAAGGGTAGAAAACGGATGGCCTTTGCCGTCGCCGGCATGGCAAGTGCCGCAGCTTGTGGCGACGAAGATTGGCCCAAGCCCGGTTTCCTTTGTAAACACTTCATCGTTGAAGGCAACATCGCCCCGAAGAAACATCCGCTTCTGTTCGGATGTCAAACTCTCTACGGGGCCATCAAGTATTTCGTCATCTGCGGGAGCACCAGGCAATACCTTACTGCACGATAGGTAAATGACTACCGGAGCAATGAGCAGGGACAAGACAAGTAGTGTTTTCTTCATGCCGAAAGATTTACCCACCGAAGGTAAAAATAATTTGATGCTTCCAAACAATTTTATTTGGTTCACCAAATTTATTGTTTTGGCTAAACCCTGTACTTTTGAGGGATGCAGCATTTTGCCTACCATTCCGAAGAGAATTATTTGAAAACGCTTTACAAGCTGGAAGACAAGAAGGTGAAGAAGGTAAACAACACCGCTTTGTCCAAAGCTCTTGAGCTGAACCCGGCTACCGTGCTGGAAGCGGTGCGAAAGATGAGTGAAAAGAAACTGGTAACGGTGCTGGCTGATAAAACCATACAACTTACCGATAAAGGGAGAAAGAAAGCCCTGCAAATAGTGCGGCGGCACCGGCTTTGGGAAGTGTTCTTGGTGGATAAGCTGAACTATAAATGGGACGAGGTTCACCACATAGCGGAACAGTTGGAGCACATAGAAGCAGACAGCCTGACGGAACGCCTGGAAGCGTTTTTGGGCAATCCAACCGTTGACCCGCACGGCGACCCGATACCGGATGAAAGCGGAAAGCTCAAAAGGATAAAAACGCAACCCCTGTCCGAAGCACCGTGGAATAAAAAGCTGACCATTGTTGCCTTGGGAAATTCTTCGGATGAGTTTTTGAAATACCTGAATAAGATTGGATTAAGCATTGGTGCAACAGTTGAAGTCGCCGAGGTAGAGGACTTTGACAAGTCAATTACTATCCTCCATAAAAAAAGCTCCATCACGTTGAGTAATGAAGCTGCAAATACGTTGCTTGTTGCCTTGTAGCTTGTAAGTGTGAGGATAGACTTCGACCAGTCGGTCGTTTCGTCTAAAAGAATTTTAGGAAACAGTCGGTTTCATCCCGACACAGAAAATCAATGTCTTATTCAGGAGTGTTAAGTTGCCTCTATTCTCTACTTCATTGCTTCATATTTTCATCGGAAACGGTAAACCATACCTGGTAAAATAGTTCCCCGTTGATATTGAATATTGAATGTAACGTTTCCCCTTTTTTTCTTAGGAGATCTTATTGTTGCATAGCGGTGGTAGTTATTCACTACCTGTCTGCCCGTAAGATAACCCAATACTGCACCGGCGACTATGTCGCTAAGCCAATGTTTATTCTCTGTAAGCCTGCTTAAACTGATTAGCGACGCTGAAGTATAACATAAAATAGGAACCAAAGGCTTGTTTTTATATTCCATTGCATACACTGTGGCAGCGGCAAAGGCAACCGTGGCGTGGCCCGATGGAAAGGATGCATTGGTTCTATTGCCCTGGTAATCGATGCTCTTTGAAAAAGGGCCCCTGAATGTGGGATGGGCGACAGTGTTTGGATCAAAGAACGTAGGGCGTGCCCGTCCAAAAACAAACTTGAGTGTCGTTTGCAGTGCTGCTCCGGTAATGTAGGCCTGAGTGGCTAACAACGTAGTTGTTTTCATCTTTTGGTTTTTAAAGATGAATCCATAAGCTCCTAACGCCCCAAGTGTATAAAATTCATATGGCCCCCCGAAGTCTGTAATAATCTTACTCACACCCCGCAAACCAGGATTGTTGTTTCGCAGGCCTATCGCAAACTTTTGAACCGGTTCGTCGGCAAATGTTAGCAATGCAATTGTACCCGCTCCGGCGGCAAGGTATTTCCAATCCCTACTCTTCATGTGAAAGGGCTTCGTAAACGCTTGTTTCAAGTCGCTACCCAACAAAATAAAGTAGGTGGGCACATTGAGTTTCGTGGCCTGGTTATAAGCAGAGGGGTTTGTATTGTTAGGCTTGGCACTGTCGGACTTCGTGGCCAGGCTGTCCAATTTCTTGATTAGCGTATCTGGCTGCTGTCCGATACAAAATACCGCCTGCACACTTAAAAATGCGAGAAAAATGATCCGTTTCATCGTGCAACCTCCGTTTAAAAACTTATGCCAGCATCCAGACTTAATAACGCTTTTAAGATTTGATGAAAGTAATCCAAAGCCTAGGCAATAATTAAGCTGCTTTCGTCACTTACCGTTGTGCAATCCTCCTTATCTGTTTAATATGCCGTTGCAAAATGTCTAATCAATTGAACAATTACCGGATCCTGTTTTCGGTTTGTCGCGTATCTAAGAAAAAAGGAGCCATTTAAGAAATCAACCAACATTAAACGGTCAGGTTTTGGACGTAGTGACAACCAGTAGTGTTTTTGCCCGACAAGAATGTTCAGGCCGGTGGCTGTAACGCTATTCGCAAGTTTGACGTTGCCAAGTAATAACAGCGACAGCAAATACCCTTTTCAAACCCTCTTTTACAAGAGGATTGTATAAAGTTCCTGCCCGCGGCTCTGGCATACTTTTTTTGCCCTTTCTTTTCAAATGTTTTAATTATGGAAAATAGAAATCAAGGCCAGTCTCAAGGCACTGGAAACCAAAGCATGGGTAACGCAGCCGGTACGCAGGGTGGGCAAGAACGGCACCAGCACTCCGAGCATCACAAGGAGCAGGAGCATCACCAACACAAAGAACACCATGCGGGTTTTGACCCAAACCAGCCGGAACAGCACAAGGAGCAGGAGCATCACAACCATCCTGAACACCACCAGGAGAAAGAACATCACAAAGGCGGCAGCATGTAAATGGCTAACCCAAAAAGACGATAAACCTGGCTTTATGAACTGCCAGGTTTTTTTATGCGGTTGTGGTAACTGCAGATTGACCGGTTCTTTTTTCAGTGCATTCGTTAGATAGCGTCGGCTTCTTTTTCTTATTCCGACCCCACCAAATCAGAAAGCCGGTAACAGGCAGCGAGGCAGCGAAGAGTGATGCCAGAAAATAGATGATTTTGCTGCCAATACCCAAAGCCCTTATCCGTCCTGTATGGAAATCGTAAATGCTTCGGCTCACCTTCTCGTAGCGGGTGTAATTCTGGTAAGCGTCGGTGCGCAAGTTGGCGAGGCTGTACTGGTCAAACCAAAGAGTGGTTTGTTTGCGAATGATTGTGTAAGGATAGCGAAACAAAATGCGGATGGGCTCCACGCTGTCTTTGGGTACGGTAATAAATACCTGCCTGGCACCGGGGTGCGAAAATTTCGCCGCCGCATAAGCATGGTCAAGCGGATCAGCCTTCCGTAAAAAAGCGGGTGTTGATTTTAACTTCGGTGCCTGCCACACCGGGCTGCCGGTGGCAAAGCTGACCATGTTTTTTGCCGTATCAAATACCCAAAAAATACCGGTTAAGGAAATGATGAGCAGCACGGCCAAAGCATAAAAGCCCAACACGCTGTGCAAATCCCAATTCACCCGCTTCCAGCTTTTTGCCCGCCACTTGATGCTTACAGCCTGTTTAAAAAAACGCTTTTGCTTTGGCCACCAAAGCACTAGGCCAGTGATGCACATGACGAAAAAGATGAGCACATTCCAGCGAACGATCTGCTTTCCGGCTTCGCCCAGCAGCAGATCTAAATGAATGTCTAGCACAACGCTCATAAAGTCCTTCTTCATGTTGCGCTGCCCGATAATTTGGCCGTTGTAAGGATTTACGGAAATAGAAAGCTCATTCTTTGTCAAAAAAACAAAGGCAGCATCTTTTTCTTCCAGAAACCGCACTTGCGTAATAGCTTCTTGCGGGTAGGCATTTTTTACAGCCGCAGTTAGTTCTGTCAGTGTCTTGCGCTGGCCGCTCGTATCTGCTACGTGCAGGTATTTGTGCTGAAATAGTTCCCGCCATTCTTCTTCAAACACATAAAGGCATCCGCTAAGGGCCACTATAAAAACAACCAGCCCGGTGGTGAGACCGAGCCAACGGTGAAGCAATAAAAATGCTTTTCTTATTTTTTGCGAACGCTTTTTCAAAGCCACGAATTAAAATGTATAAGCCACGCTTGCCAGATAATTCCGGGTTGCGCCGGGAAACAGCCGCAAATAATCATACCCGCCCACCCAATAGGTTTTATCAAGCAGGTTGTTCATGTTCACCTGCAATTGAAATTTATTCACCCGGTAATAAACCGCTGCGTTGAGCAACGCATAGCCCGGCAGGGTTTGCGTCTGGCTGAGCGATACGTTACGGCCGGTAACAAAGTTGCCACCTATACCAAAACCAAGACCTGAAAGATTGCCTTTGGAAAAGGAGTACTTCGTCCAGAAGCTGCCCTGCTGTTTGGGTGCATTGGGTTTTTGACGGCCTATCTCTTCCGGCTTGGTGCTTTCCGAAATGGCGGCGTCGTTGTACGCATACGCTACAATCAAATTCCAGTTGGGGTTGAGCTGTCCCGTGGCCTCAAATTCAAAACCCTTTGCCCTTTCTTTTCCTATCTGGCGCAACAGGTCGGGCTGGCCGGCCACACCTGCATTGTACAGCACATTGCGCAGTTCAATTTTGTAAACCGAAGTGATTAGTGCAAGACGTTTATTAAACCATTCGCTCTTCGCCCCAAATTCTACAAGGCTGCTGTACAAGGGATCAAAAGGTCCGCCGGCCAAAGGGTTGGCAATGGTGCTGGCCGTTTGCGGATTGTAGCCTTTGGCATACGTGCCGTAAAGGTTAACGTTGCGACTAAGCGAATACACTAAACCAAAGCGGGGGATAAAAGCATTCTGCTTTACAGTAGCCTGGGCCGGCTTCAGGTAGTTTATTTTGTCGGAGAATATTTCATAGCGAAGGCCAATCAAAGCCTGCAACTTTCCAAACTTTATCTGGTCCTGCACATAAAAGCCATTGAGCGAATTAAACGTCGGGTCAAAGTCAACACGAGTGTAAAAATATTTGCTCATGTCCTGCAGGGCGTACGGACTTGCCGCAGCCAAATCAAAATGCGGCACGTTGGGCACCGGTCGTTTTACACCGTTCACCGTTTCGTACAAAAATTTGGCGGGTTGTGCAGGGTTATAGTTTGCGGCGCCAGTGTTGGTGTTGTTGCGATAGCCTCTTGCCTGCAACTGCGAGCCGCCAAAGGGCTGCCGCTCCTGCGAGTAATCAACACCGGCTAAAAACTTGTGCGTGGTTGCTCCCAGATTGAAATCGTAAGTAAGAAAAGCAGAAGCATTGTCCACATAGCGTTTGCGTTTGCGAATGAACACCTGCATTTCCACCAGTGTGGGAATAATGGCGCCGGCGCTGTCTTTGGCATAAGTGTTTGCGGAACGGTGCTCCAGCAAATCCTCTTCGTAGCCGGTTTTTACATACGCCAGGTTGAACTGAAGCCGTTCTGAAAATTTGTGGTTAAGTGATGTGGTGAGCATGAAGTTTTCTTCATTCAGATAGTCATTCACCTGGTTCAGGCTTTTTGATGTGGGCACCGAGTAAATATCGTTGTTGCCAAACACGGCTTGCCCACGGTCTAAACGGCTATTGGACTTGTTGTAAACCAAATCAAAATTAAAGCGGGTTTTGGCTGTTGGTAAAAAGGAGATGGACGGTGCAATCACGATGTTCTTGTCAAATTGCAAATGACGAAAGCTGCCCGAATTTTCGTAGCCAAGGTTGAGACGATACAGCAAGGTTTTCTCCTCATTCATGGGGCCGGTGAAATCGGACAAAGCCCTGAGCGTGTTGAAGCTGCCGGTGGTAAAGCTGATGCTTTGGCGTTTTTCCTGCAAGGGTTTTTTGGTAACCCGGTTGATGGTGCCGCCAGGTGAGGTGTTGCCGAACAAGGCCGAGGCCGGCCCTTTGATGACTTCCACTCTTTCAAGATAATTCGTTAAGGATTGTTTCCAAAAGCCCGTGGTTGTGCGCATGCCGTTAATCAATTGCACACCGCCTTCGCCGCCCGATACCCGGAAGCCGCGAATGGTGATGTCGTCGTAAAAAGTAAACTGGTTGACGCCGCTAAAGTTTTTTACGATATCGCCCAGGCGGATGGCCTGCTGGTCCTGCATCAGCTCTTTGGTGGCGTAGCTGATGGCCTGCGGCACTTCTTTCAAGGGTGTAGCGGTTTTGGTGCCGGAAAACGAGCTGCTATTTTTATAGCCGCTTTCTTTGCGGCCAATGATTTCCACGGCCTGCAATTCCTTTACAGCTTCGTTCAAGATAATGTTTACCGTTTGCTCTTTTCCCTCCTGCACCGTTACATTTTTTTGAAAGCTTTCATAGCCTACGGCAGATGCCGTGATTTTGGCGGCGCCAGCCCTAGTGCGAAGAGTATAAAAACCGCCTTCATTTGTGAGGGTGGTTTGTCCGTTGATTTGCACCGTGGCCGATGCTATGGCTTCGCCGCTTTCATTTTTTACGATGCCTTGCACAACGCTCTGCGCCCACGAATTGATGGAAACAAACAGTGCAAGAAACAATATCAGTCTTCTCATTTGCCGGATTTTTTTGGCAAATGTGGCAAAGTAAAATGAAGCGATGCTTACGAATGCGGGAAAGGAGTTTACGGATTGTGAAAGATTTGGAAAGAGTGAAACATAAATAATCTAAAACATGGCTAACGGCCAACGCAAAATCGCATAGCGAACCTTGATAGTCCACCTTTTCTTTTCCCTTCTTTACCCGCTGCCGCCGGTTTTGTATACGCTGTTTGAAAACAAAACATCAGTCGCTGATTTTCAGGAAAGGTAATTGAACCCGGAGTGCTATGTGCAAAAGTCAATAATGTCGTCTCCTACTATCAACTTGCTTTGTCAATAGTTACGCTTTGCTGTGCCTTATTAGGGCTTTGTGCAGGCAGCCGATTATTTTGCAAGGAGCGGATATTCGTGACTTTTACCAATCATCCAAACACTTTTCATTGCGGTAAAATTTTAATGCCAACCGTTGCCCCTGTCGTGCAGATACCATCGCAAAAAAAGTATCCGTAGGCTCCTCTTGCCGTAAGCCATTTCCTTGCAATTAAGAGAAATCGGCGTTTGTTTGTAAACCTATAGGAGAAGAAATAAGTAATTGGGTCAAACGACAGGCGGGTCAACATAATTAGAATAATTAACGGGTCGAACGAACTGGCTGAAAGAAAGAAAGTTTGCCAAAAAAGTTTTAATATTCGACCATGTTACTCAATAAAGGAATATCCGTCAGCTATTTTATCCGGCTCATTAAATGGGATCTTGTTGCGATTTTCTGCTACGCCGCTGTTGTGGGAACCCTTGACCATTTCTCCTTCTTCAAAAACATTTCTGTTTCGCTCAGTATCCCGGCACTCACCGGCACATTACTTTCGCTGCTTCTGGCCTTTCGCACATCTCAATCCTATGAGCGGTGGTGGGAAGCACGAATCGTTTGGGGAGGCATCGTCAACGACAGCAGGACGCTGATCCGCCAGATTGCCCAGTTTCTTCCATCCTGTGAAAGAAAAAAAGAAGTAATTCAACAATTCGCCATAAGGCAGTCTATGTGGTGTTATGCACTGGGTTACCGGCTGCGTAAAGAAAGCTTTCCCTCATTCCTCTCCGCCTACCTTCAGCGGGAGAACATTACCGGGGACCATTTACCGAATGCATTGCTCTCAAGGCACGCCGCCGACCTGGCGGCCGTTAGCACGGAGTTTGAATTGAATGCCAACATACAGGTGCAACTGGAAACAACCCTGCAGCGCCTTACAGATGCGATGGGAAAATGCGAACGCATCAAAAACACTATTTTTCCGAGGTCGTACAGTGCCTTAATCCATTTCTTGATATACGTTTTTATGACCATCCTGCCTTTTGGGCTGGATGATAATAATGCTATTGTTGAAATAATCTTGGCGACGTTGATTCCATGCTTATTCATCGCTATTGAGCGGACGGCTATATTGATGCAGGATCCTTTTGAAAACAAACCCACCGATACAGCTATGACAACGATAGCGCAAACAATCGAACGCAACCTCGCCGAAATGGCCGGACTTCCTGTGGAGGAAAAAACCATGGCATCGTTTGACTATTACGTGATGTAAGGCTTGCTTGTTTCGGTATGCTTGCAAGAAATCTTGAACGCTCAAAAATAAAGACTGACATGCCCGTTCAGAGCTGCGTCTGTTCCCGGGCTTATCGTATCTTTTCTGCTTGCAGTATCGTAAGAGAGCTGTAGAGAAGCTTATACCTGATGGCAAAGGTCTCGTTACGGTACCGCAAGGTTTCAGGGAATGCTTTTTTCACGTTTGTGCAATGGAAATGTTGCTGATCGTCAAAAGCACAAACGTTAAAAGGAATTTTCTCATAGCATTACGCAACGGTTTAATACGGCAGGTGATCAGTACCCGTAACTGCTCGTAAGTTGAAACCTAAATAACCTGAAAGAAAGCGAAAAACAAACGCAAAATTGCATTGCGAACTTCGCTACTCCACTTTCTCTTCTCCTTTCTTCGCATTCTCAATAATATCTCCTTTGGTAAAAAGCACTGATTTCAAAATGGTGCGCCATTCCGGTTTTTTGCGCAGCAAAAATTCCAGGTCCATACCAAAGTGTTTCATCTCCTCTTTTTGGGCATCCTGCATAATGGCTTTGGCTTCTTCGTCGGTTTCAACCGAAATACGCTGCTCGTACCAGCCGATGGCTTCCGCTTCTTCAATCACCGAAGTAATCATGCGGGCCAAGGTTCTGGTGTCGTTTGAAAGTTCTTCGGGTGGCTCGTGGTACTGATGAAATCCCATGAAATTTTTGATTTAGTAGTAGTGAAAAAATGCATTTACTTTTTGGGCTTTGATTTCAGAAAGGCTTCAGTCAAGGCCTCTTCAATCTCCCTCGGCAAACCGTGTGCCTGCGGAAAATGCAGCGAAGTGATGTTGCCGTTTTCGTCCCGGTGAAAATCAAAATAATCAGACAGGCTTTTGCTTTTCAGGAAGGCATCAAACTCAATTTGTATGGCCTTTACCTGCTCGTTAAAATTGGCTATCCACTGCTCGTCATGTGTCATAAAAACAGCTTAACTGAATTGAAAATAAATCAAGGCTACCGCTGCCGCCGACATCAACACCAGGGTAATAATCCCCAGCGTATTGGAAAGGCGACCGTTCTTGTATTCGCCCATGATTTTTCTGTTGTTGCCGATGTGCAGTACGATGGTAATAATAACCGGCGACGTGATGCCGTACAGGATGGCGGTGTACACCAAGGCTTGTATCGGGCTTAAGCCAACGGCATTGAGCAACAGGCCTACCACAAGCGACACGATGATGACCAGGTAAAAAGCCTTTGCCTGTCCAAACTTTTTGTCCAAACTGCCTTTCCAGCCAAAGGTCTCCGAAACGATGTAGGACAGCGAACCGCTCAACACCGGGATGGCTAAAAAGCCGGTGCCGATAACGCCGAGGGCAAAAAGCAAATAGGAGGCTTTGCCAGCAACAGGTTCCAATGCCTTAGCGGCTTGTTCTACCGTTTCAATATCATTTGTGCCCTTGCCAAAAAGAGCGGTGCCGGTAGCCAGAATGATAAAGTACATCACCATGTTGGAAAGGAGCATCCCGAAGTTTACATCCATCTGCATTTTTTGAATAAGCAGGCGAAAGAAGTTTCGCTCCCTTTTTGTTGCGTCGCCCTTATGCTCCGCATCCCGCACCAATTTGCGACGGGCCAGCACCAGTTGCCTGGCTTCTTTTACGTCTTCGGCTTCCATCGTTACCTGCCAGAAAAATAGATACGGTGAAATGGTGGTGCCCAAAATGGCGACAAGCACCCCAAAGAAGTCTTTGTTGAACTGAATGTGCGGCACAAACGTCGCTTTTGCCACTTGCGCCCAATCAGGATGCGTAAAGAAAGGAACGGCGATATACAGGAAAAGCGACAAACACAAATATTTTAATACAGCCACAATTTTGCTGTACGGCAAATAGATAATCAGCACCAGCAGTAAGGCCGTAAATGCCACGCTGAATACGATTGGCGAAATTGAAGGAAACAACAAGTTGGCCACAGCGCCCATGCCGGATATATCGGCCCCGATGTTTAGTATGATGGCGGGGATAGAGAAAGCCATCATGGTATAAAGCAGCACTTTTGAATAATGCTTCTTCAATGTTGTGGTCAGTCCAACCGACGTTACAAGGCCGATGCGTGCACACATCTCCTGAATGGCCGCCATGAGGGGAAAAGTGATAAGGGCTGTCCATAAGGTGCCCATTCCGAATTTGGCTCCGGCCTGTGAATAGGTGGCGATGCCTGAAGGGTCATCGTCGCTGGCGCCGGTGATTAATCCCGGCCCTAAAATTTTAAATGCCTTTTTAATTTTTGCTGAAAAACTTTTGCCGTTTGCCATGTAGCTTCTTCCTAAGATTTTTTCTGTATTTAACAATGAGTAGTAAATAGACGATAAGCGTAAGCGGGGAAAGAACCAGAACAATCGTAAATAGCAGGTTGGTGACTTGCGGATTAAACAACCGGTATAAGTCAATGATGGCGCAGGCCGCTAACAACGCCATTACAACCCTGTACACTACTCGTATAGTATGTAAGGACAGCCTCATATTGCTATTCCATCTTCCTGAAAGCCGGGTTCTTCAATTTGAATGGTGGTATGCGCTATTTTGAAATTGGCTTTTATTAACTCCTGTATTTTTTCAAGAATGGACTTAGGAGAAATCCCTTGATTAATGGCAACGTGGGCACTCATGGCATTCATGCCCGACGTTAAAGCCCATACGTGCAGGTCGTGAACGTCTTTCACGCCGTCAATCTTTTTGATGACGTCTTGCAAGTCGGCCACGTTTACGTCACTGGGTGTGCCTTCCAGCAACACGCCTACGGCATCTTTCAGCAAAATCCAGGTGCGGGGTAAAATGAAAAGGCCAATGCCTGCAGAGAGAATAGGATCGGCATAATACCAGCCCGTCGTCAGCATAATGATACCCGCAAGGATAACACCGATGGATGTAAGCATGTCGGAGAGCACTTCAAAATAAGCGCCTTTCATGTTGAGGCTTTCTTTGGAACCTTTGCGAAGTATCATCATGCCGGTGATGTTTATTACCAGCCCTATGGCTGCCACTATCAGCATCGAGCCGCTTTCCACTTTTGGTGGGTTCTTAAACCGCAGGTACGCCTCGTACAGAATGTAAATGGAAATGCCGATGAGCACAATGGCATTTAAAAGTGCAGCCAGTATTTCCGCCCGGTAATAGCCGTAGGTTTTTTGCGGCGAAGCTTTTCGTTGCGTAAGATTGATAGCAAACAGCGCAAGAGCAAGGCCGCCCACATCGGTGAGCATGTGGCCCGCATCGGCCAGCAGCGCAAGGCTTTTGGTAAGAATGCCCCCAATGACTTCAGCCACAAGGTAACTGCCGGTTAAGGCCAATACGACAACGAGCTTTTTTTTGTTTTGATAGCCTGCAGAGGCATGATTTCCTGCCATAGAAAAACGATTAGTGTGTTAGTTTTTTGAGAGCCACGATTGCAGCCATTTGATTTCTTCTGCCTGCTTTGCCAGCCTGTTCCTGGCATCTATTTTCATGGTTTGGTGTGCGCCGTACTCCAGTTCGGCCCGCAACAATTGCAGGCCTGCTTTGTGATGATTAATCATGAGCTGAACAAACAAATGGTCAGTTTCCCTTCCGTGCAAACTGTTGTCTGCCGGTATTTGGCTCAACGCATTTTTTATTGCCCGCTGAAACATTTGAGCCGATGATGATTTTTCAGTGGGTTCGTCTTTTAGAAAATTGGAGAGCACAAGAAGCTCCTGCTTCAAATCTTTGATAGTCGCTTGCGAAAACGCCTTCAAGTCTTTTTGCTTGCCATGAGCGAATTGTAGCCTTGCAATGTCAATGGCACCGTCGTAATACTCCCTCATCAACGAAGCAAAATCCCTGTCGTTGTTTCCCGAAAACGGGATGGCCTTCATCCGGTTCACCATGTCGTTCATTGTTTGCGGCAGGGTTAAATAAAAATTTGCCATATCGGCTGACGAATGGTTGCCCGCCTCTGGCTTTGCCGTGTTCGTGTTTTTGCACGACAAAGCAATTAACCAACTGAAAAGAAAAACCAAACGTTTCATGCTCTATGCTTTTAACTACTTTTTCCGGTAAGTCATTTTGCTGCCTACGCCCATTTTATCCCAATAGCTTAAACCGTGGCTTTGCCCTCAAAAGGGCTACTGTAATGGCATCTATAATTTCGGTGGGCAGTGCCTCCCGGTTTACAATGTCAATGCTGATGTAACCAATGTCGTCGTGCACTTTAATTTGATAGTAATCTTTCAGCGGCTGGCGTTTAAAGAACGATGCAAACTTCGCTTCCACCGAAACAATTTCCGTGTTGAAGTTTTTTATCCATTGCTGAATGCGTTGTTCTTTCATAGAGATGCGGGCATTTCTTTAGCAGATGCCGTTACAACAGGATGTCGTCTCAAAAATCGTTTCTGAAAAATCAGGATGCTTATCACACCGGCAGAAACCCATACATCGGCCGTATTGAATACCGGCGAAAAGAATTCAAAATCATCTCCGCCCCAAAACGGCACCCACTGCGGCAGCGTTGTGCGAACAATAGGGAAGTACCACATATCCACCACATGGCCAAATCCTAATCCGGCATAGCCACTTTCCGGTGTAAACGCCTGGGCAATGTTTTGCGTAACCGGGTTGCTTTTTTCAAAAATTAATCCATAGAAAAGGCTGTCAATTAAATTTCCGAAAGCGCCAGCATAAACGAAAGCTACACTGGCAATAAAACCGGGGTGATGTTTTTCACGGATGATTTTCCGCAGGTAAAAAAAGCCCCATATAACTGCTGCCAGCCGAAACAAGGTTAATGAAAGCTTGCCTGCATCTCCCTTGCCTAATTTCAGGCCCCAGGCCATGCCGGGATTTTCAATAAAGTGGATGCGGAACCATTCAAACACCCGGAGCTCCTCCCCGTAATAAAAGTTCGTTTTGATATATACTTTTATTGCCTGGTCTATAAACAGCAATATAAGGATGAACAGCAATGTTGTTTTTCCTTTCATAACCTTTCAAATCCTGCGCTCATAAACACCTTTTTACAAAGGATTAAATATTCATTCTCTGAATCCGCACGGCATTCATGATGGCTACCAGCGCCACACCAACATCGGCAATCACCGCTTCCCACAAAGTAGCCACGCCACCGGCGCCCAAAATGAGCACAATCACTTTCACGGTCATGGCAAGAATGATATTTTGCCACACAATTTTGCGGGTGATTTTTCCGGCTTTGATGGCTGCTACAATTTTGGAAGGCTGGTCGTTTTGTATTACCACATCGGCTGTTTCAATAGTGGCATCGCTGCCCAGGCCACCCATGGCAATACCTGCATCGGCCAATGCAACAACAGGAGCATCGTTTACACCATCGCCCACAAAAGCAATGCGACGTCCTTCATTTTTTAGCGACTGCACTTTTTCCACTTTGCCTTCGGGCAACAGGTCGCCAAAGGCGTCGTCAATGCCGATTTGTTTGGCTACATTATCTACAACCGTTTGCTTGTCACCTGACAACATCACCGTTTTGATATTGAGGTTGTGCATCTCCTTGATGGCGGATGCAGCATCCTCTTTTATTTCGTCGGCAATGGTGATGTAGCCCGCAAATTTTTTGTCAATGGCTAGCACCACAATGGTGTCCACAATGCTTTCCGTTTCGGCCGGGTAATCAATACCAAACTTTTTCATCAGCTTTAAATTGCCGGCCAATACTTCCTTCCCATCCACCATGCCCTTTAATCCATGTCCTGCAATTTCTTCCACGTTGGTAGCCGTTGTGTCACCAATGCTGTCACCGGCATACTTCACCACCGCTTGCCCAACAGGGTGGGTGGAGTTTTTTTCCAAAGCAGCCGTAATGCGTACCATATCTTTCTCTTCCAGTGTATAGGCCACTACTTTCTGCACGTTAAAAACGCCTTTCGTCAATGTGCCGGTTTTGTCCATCACCACGGCGTTAATCTTCGTCATTACATCCAAAAAATTACCGCCTTTGAATAGGATGCCATTGCGTGCCGCCAGCCCGATGCCGCCAAAATAGCCCAAAGGAATAGACACTACCAGGCCGCAAGGACAACTGATCACCAAAAACACCAGTGCCCGGTAAAACCAGTCGTAGAACACGTAGTTTTCTACCACCAGCATGGGCACCAACACAAGCGCCAGCGCCAAAAAGAATACGATAGGCGTATAGACTTTTGCAAAGCGGGAAATGAAAAGCTGCGTTTGCGATTTGCGGGCGGTGGCGTCCTGCACCATTTCCAGTATGCGGCTTAACTTACTGTCTTTAAACAGCGCAGCTACCTTCACTTCGGCAACGGTGTTCAGGTTCACCATACCGGCATAAACCGGTTCTCCCTTGTATTTTGTATCGGGTTTGCTTTCGCCGGTGAGGGCTGCGGTGTTGAACGAGGCGCTTTCGGAGAGAAGTTCGCCATCCAACGCTACTTTTTCGCCGGGCTTCATTTGAATGCTTTCGCCTAACTGAACTTCCGATGGATGCACAACCAGCGTGGCGCCGTTACGCACTACCGTTGCTTCTTCGGGCCGTATGTCCAGCAAGGCTTTGATGCTTGCTTTGGCCCGGCGTACTGCCGAATCCTGAAACCATTCGCCAATGGCGTAAAACACCATCACGGCAACACCTTCGGTATAACTTCCTATAACAAAAGCGCCGATGGTGGCTACGCTCATCAAAACAAATTCATTGAAAATGTCGCCCCGTTTGGCTTTGCGGAAGGCCATGCGGAGAACGCTGCCGCCGGCTAGTACGTAGGCCACTGCGTTTATTGCAAAAGAAATGGGTTTGGGAGGCACAAATTTGAACCCGTATTCCAGCACCAGCAGCACGGCAAGAATGACAAGGGCAATTATTAGATTCAAATGCTCTCTCCATGCTGGCTGTGTGGGTTCAGCGCCGCCGTGATCATGGTCATGGGCATGGTCGTGGTCATGCCCGTCGTCGTGGCTATGACCTTCTTGGGTATCGTGTTTGTGGTTGTGCTTTTCGGCTTTCATCGGCACAACCGGTGCTTCCTTCCCGTTATCGTGTTCTGCGCTCATAAAACTTTATTTAATGAATAAAAAAACTTAGTACGCCTACGCCAATCAAAATCCCGCCGGTCAGGCGTTTTTCGTGGTGCTCAAAAAAATGCGTGTTCAACAGCTTGATGCCCTGGTAAGCAAAAAGCACCAAGGCAACAATGCCCGATATGCTGACGATGGCATACGCAATTGCCATTACAATAACATGGTTCATTCCGTAAGCGCCTGCAGATAAGAACAAGCTTTCCACTTCCAGGCAAGGCGACAAAAACATCATCACTACAAATATTAAAATCCATCTTCGCTTTGACTTTTTGTAGGCCAATATTTCTTCCTGTTTAGAATGGTGGTGGTGCGGCAGGTTAATAGTGAAATAAATTAGGCCGAAAACGATAAGCAATACCGGCGCTATAACATGTACATAATCATCGTAGCGATGTGCCAGCGTTTGGCCGACGTTGCCCAGTACAATGCCCAATAAAACCGTTCCGGATACGTGGGCCAGGGCCGATAGAAATGCAATTTTTGTTAGGTCTCTTTTTGACCAGTTCTCTGCTTTCGCCACCGCCACAAGCGGCAACCAATGGTTTGGTATCAGTGCATGGACGAGGCCCAATAGTAATATGCCAAGTATTAACTGTATCATTTCATTTTTGTGCTCACCATATTTGCTTTACCAGATTGTTTTCCTTCCACAGCCGTACCAGGGTTAGCGCATCCAGAGCCTTCATCAATTTCGACCTTTCAAGTAGCATGATATCACTTTGAAAATCTTTACTGAAATAATACATCGGATGTGGCGAAAAGGTTTTATACAGAACGATTGTTCCCGTATCAACAATTTCAAAAATCTCTCCGTTGTAATGCCTTAGTTTTCTACCATCTTTTTCAAAACCCCATATTGCTTTCTTACTGTAAGATGTTTGACATCCATCCGTGTATTTAACTAAGATGTTTTTGCCCAACCGTCCCCATGGAAGCCTGATCTTAGCGATGCCATGTCCTTCTTCGCCAACGTTTGCCAAGTCGGAAGAAGAATAAAAAATTTTGTTTTGTGCATCTCCGCTGTAACAAACAAAAAGGCAACAAAGGCAAAGCAAGGTTTTCATACAATTCTTTTCACCGTTAGAGTTGTCGGGTGCAAACCCTGCACAACCATTGCCTGGCAGACGCAAGGTTGGCAGGGCTTCACCCTAATTTCATAAAGTGGCGGATTGTGTTCTTAGTTGACGAAAGGGATGGTTTTTCCTGGCTTTGCTTACTTCATTTGCTGCTGCCCGTGATGCTCGTGGCACGCCTGTTCGCAGCGTCTGCACGCTTCCGCACAACGCTTGCAATGGTCATGGTCGTGCATCCCGCATTCCTCTGCGCACTTACGGCAGGCTTCTTCGCAAACGGCCAGGAACTTGTGCGAAATTTCGCTGTCCCGCAGCAAGAGCTTTGCGGCCAGAAAGCAGATTTCCGCACAATCCCTGTCCAGTTCAATGCAGTGGGCCATTGGCGTTACGTCTTTTTCATTAAGGCAGGCGGCGGCGCACTGTTCGCAGGCTCTTGCGCAGTCTAAAAGGGTCTGGATGAGGCTTTCGTGTTTGTGGCCTGAATGGTGATGGCCGGGTTGTTGTTGTTCCATTGATTTGATTTTATGGGTGAAAAAATAGATTGTTTCGAAATTTTCTTACTGAGCCGAGGCTAGGCTTCTACCCATTGTTTAGTGGCCTTCTTCCTCGTCTTCCGAATTATTCATTTTTGATAGAAGGTCGTAAGCGCCTTTGATGACCACCTTACTTTTCATATCGAAATTTTCGGGCAGGATAACCCCGGTGTAGCCGTTTTCTGTTACAGTAACACCTACCTCAATGCGACGGAACGAATAATGTTTTTCACCGCCTTCTTCTTTTTTGCCGCTGCTATCGCTTTCGGCCGTTTTAACTTCCTCTTCAATGAAGATGTAGTTCTTTCCGCCTGACTGAACGACGGCAGCCTGGGGCAAAGCCGGCACGGTGGAAGTGCCCACTTCCATAATGGCATTGATGAACATGCCCGGCAGCAAAGTGGCTACCGGGTTTACAATTCTTCCGTGCACTTCCACGGTACGGTCTGTGTCAATATCCTTTCCGATCAGGAATACTTCTGCGTTGCGCTCAACGCTGTCGCCGGTGGCCCGGAAGCGAATAGTTTGCCCCATTTTCACCTGCGGCAAATCCTTTTCAAACACCTTAACCCGCACCAAAATGTTACTGGTGTTGGCCATGTTTGCCAATACTTCATTAGCGCCGATGTATTTGCCGATGTTGGAAAACACATCGGTGATGTAACCGCTGGCCGGTGCAACAATGTTGATGCGTGACGTAAAATTGCCGGCCCGTACGTTAGCTGGATTGATGTTGGCAATACGAAGCCGTGCCCGTAGACCTTCCACTCTGGCCACCATGCTGTTGTACTCGCTGCTGGCCCGTTGCAATGACTTTCGGGCGGCAATGTTCTCCCGCACCAGTTCTTCCTGTCTTGTTAAGTCCTGCCGCAGAAACGAGAGCTGGCTGCTGCTTTCCAAGTAATCTTGCTGCAATTGCACAAATTCAGGGTTTTCAATGGTAGCCAACACCTGGCCTTTGCTCACGAACTTACCTTCAATAACATTGGTGCTGCGTACGGTGCCACCGTAGGGTGAGGCAATGCTGATTAAATCTTTCGGCGGTACATCAATGGTGCCGGAAGCTTTAATGTAGTTGCTTAGGTTTACGGGTGTTACGCTGCCCAGTTGAACTCCAACCGTTTTGTACTGTTCATCGGTGAATTCTACAACGTTGGGGTCGTGCTCCTCAGCCACCGGGGGCGGTGTGGCTTCTTTTGAGCCGGACGAACAGGCGGCTAGAAAAATGGAGGAGGCTAAGAAAGTTCTATAGATTGCTTTGTACATACTGATTTTGATTTTTAAAGTCCTGTGATAAGTTCCAGCTCGATGGCGGATTGGTTGTACTGATTTACGTATTCAATAAACTGTCGGCGGACATTGTTGGCATTGTTCAACGATTGATTGAGCTGGTAATAATCTATTTCGCCTGCCTCGAAAGCCCGTTGCGAGGTTCGTATCAGAAGTTCGGCTTGCGGCAATGCCGTGTTGCGGTAATAGGCGAGCTGAATGGCCAGCCGCCGCAATTCGGAAAGCAACAGCGCTCCCCTTTGCGACAAGCCAAAGTAGAAAGCCTGCACTTCTGCCTGGCGTATCTGCTGGTTCACTTCCGCAGCCCTTATTCTTGCTTTTTGCGGCTTGGAGAACAGCGAGATGCTGATACCGGCTTCAATGCCCTGAAAGCGTTTGCCCACGCCGTAATATTTCGGGCCACCATCTACATCGTATGTTCCCACCAATGATTGATTGAAGTAGCCGACGTTAAAGTCGGGCAACAACCGACTCCTTTCAACCTTAATCTCTCTGGCTGCTACCTCTATCTGCCCTCGCAAAGCCTGCAGTTCCGGATTGTTGCTTAACAAGGCACTATCGAGCAGAAGACTGACCGGTTTTTCGTGCAATACCGTGTCTTGTATACCGGTAATGGTAGTGTCGTTGGTAAAAAGGCCGAGCTGCCGTATGTCAGCCGCAATCTGTTCATTAAGCTGGGCTTTTTGTGCAATAGCCTCCTGCAATTGATTGTTGGAGTTGTACTTTTCCAGGATGTTGGTTTCACCGGCTCTGAAGCGTATATCGGCTGCCCGCAATACCCGCTCGTAGAGTGTAATAAGCGTGTCCGCAAGCCGGCGTTGCTCGTTACGGTAAATTAACCGGTAATAAATGCTTTTTACCTGATAGTTAATTTGGCTTTGGTACACACGTAGCTGCAACCGAGTGGCATCAATCGTGGCATCGGCCAGTTCCGAGAGCCGGCGCAGGTAAACCGGGTTCGGAATGTTTTGCGTGATGGTGATGTTGTTGTCATAGGGTACCGGACTGTTGTACTGCCCATAGGTAAGATTGATGTTGGTTTTTCCGATGTCCCGTACCGAGCCCCGCAAGGCCTGCTGGTATTGCACCCCCAAGTTCGCGGCACGGATGTTCGGATTAACGCCGAGAGAGCGGCTCACGGCAGTCTGCAGGTTGATGGTGCCAGTAGGCGCCTGTTGTGCCTTCAGAGCTGTGCCTCCTAAAAGCATAACGGCTAAAACCGCTATGGCCGGGCCAACCGGCCCCGTAGCCGCATTCCCGTCGTCAATTTTCTTTTTTTTCTTTTTGCCAAAACCTTCAAAAAAGGTATATAGTACCGGCAGCACAATCAGGGTCAAAAGGGTTGCTGTTATCAGGCCACCAATAACCACCGTGGCCAGCGGTTTCTGCACCTCGCCGCCTGCACCGGTGGAAATAGCCATGGGCAGGAAGCCGAGCGAAGCAACGGCTGCCGTCATCAACACCGGACGCAACCGTACTGCCGTGCCTTCCAAAATAATTTCTTTCAAATCTGTCATACCACTTGCTTTTAGCCGGTTAAATTCTGTTATCAATACAATGCCATTCAATACCGCTACGCCAAAAAGGGCAATGAAACCTACACCGGCCGATATGCTGAAAGGCATTCCCCTTAGCCACAAGGCAATTACTCCTCCGATGGCGGACATGGGAATGGCGGTGAAAATGAGGATTGAATACTTGAAGGAGCCGAAAGTGAAATACAGCAACAACAAGATTAATCCAAGGGCAACGGGCACAGCAATGGACAAGCGTTTGTTCGCTTCCTCCAGGTTTTTGAACTGCCCGCCGTAGGTAATGTAATAGCCAGTCGGCAATTTCACTTTCTGGTCAATCTTCTGTTGTATTTCTTTTACCACCGATGCGATGTCCCGGCCCCGCACATTAAAGCCGACAATAATTCTTCGTTGTGCCTGCTCCCGCTGAACCTGGTTCGGGCCTAATTGTAAGGTGACATCGGCAATTTGTTCCAATGGAATTTGGGTGCCGTCAGAAGCCGTCACGAACAAGCGTTTCACGTCCTCAATGCTTTGCCGCTCACCGGCTTGCAGGCGTACCACCAAATCAAAGCGTCGCTCACCCTCAAACACGGTTCCTGCTTCGCCGCCGGCAAAAGCGGTGTTAATGGCCTGGTTAATGTCGGCTACATTGAGCCCGTTTTGTGCAATCTTGTCCCGGTTGAGCTTTATGGAGATTTGCGGTAAGCCGCTGACCTGCTCAACGTACAAGTCTTCGGCTCCTTGTACGGTGGGGACGATGGCGCCAATGCGTTTGGAAAGCTCGGAAAGCACTTGCATGTCTTCACCAAAGATTTTGATGCCGACGTCTTGACGTACACCCGAAATCAGCTCGTTAAACCGTAATTGAATGGGCTGCGAAAAACCGAAGCTTACACCGGGAATGCTTTCCAGCGCTTCCTTCATTTTCTCCGCCAGTTCTTCCCGGTTGTCAGCCGTGGTCCATTGGTCTTTTGGTTTCAACAAGATAGTCAGGTCACAGGCCTCAATCGGCATCGGATCCGTCGGTATTTCGGAAGCGCCGATTTTTCCAATGACTTCCTTTACTTCCGGGAACTTTTTCATCAAAATGTTTGAAGCCTGTGTCACTTTGTCTATGGTTTGGCTGAGCGAACTACCCGTAAGCAACCTTGTCTCCACAGCAAAATCGCCTTCCTCTAACTGCGGTAAAAATTCTCCGCCAAGCGTGGAGAAAAGAAGAATAGCGCCGACCAATAAGGCTACGGCAATGCCCACTACCATTTTCCTCATGCGCAGGGCGCCTTTCAGCACGGGCAAATAAGCCCGGTGAATGCGATCCATCATCTTGTCGGACAAGTTCTTTTTGTGGCTGATTTTTTTACTCAGAAACAAAGAACTAACCATGGGCACATACGTCAGCGACAGGAGGAAGGCGCCGAGGATGGCGAAGGAAACTGTTTGTGCCATTGGGCGGAACATTTTGCCTTCAATGCCCACCAAAGCAAGGATGGGGAGATAAACAATCAGGATGATGATCTGCCCGAACGCAGCGGAATTCATCATCTTTTTTGCAGAGCTTCCCACTTCTTTATCCATTTCTGCCTGTGTGTATTGATTTTTTCGTCGGTGTACCAACTGGTGCATGGTAGCTTCTACAATAATCACCGCTCCGTCCACTATTAAGCCAAAGTCAATAGCGCCGAGGCTCATGAGGTTGCCCGAAACGCCAAATACATTCATTAGCGCAATGGCAAAGAGCATGGCCAACGGAATAACCGATGCTACGATCAAACCTGACCGGATGTTGCCCAGAAAAATGACAAGCACGAAAATGACAATGAGGGCCCCCTCAATCAGGTTCTTTTTTACGGTGTCAATGGCACGGCCGACAAATTCGCTTCTATCCAAGAAGGGTTCCACTTCTACGCCTTCCGGCAGCGATTTGCGGATTTGCTCCATTTTTGTCTTCACCCGCTGAACCACTTCGCTGGAGTTACTCCCCTTGAGCATCATCACAATTCCACCTACGGCTTCTTTATCATTGCGGGTGAGGGCCCCATAGCGGTTGGCTGCACCAAAGCGCACTTGTGCGATGTCACGAATAGTAATGGGAAACCCGGCTTCGGTTTTTTTCACTACGATGCGCTCAATGTCGCTCAGGTTATTAATGAGGCCCTCGCTACGGATGAAATAAGCGTTTGGCTTTCTGTCTATGTAAGAACCGCCGGTATTCTGGTTGTTTTTTTCCAGGGCGGTGAAGATGTCGGAAATGGAAATGTCGTAGCTCCGGGTTTGGTTAATATTTAAGGCTATCTCGTACTGCTTTAAAAAGCCACCAAAGCTGTTTACTTCCGCTATACCAGGTGTGCCGAGTAACTGGCGGCGCACAATCCAATCCTGAATGGTACGCAAGGCGGTTGCATCATACTTCGTTTCATAACCTTTTTTAGGATGGACCACATATTGATAGATTTCCCCTAAGCCCGTAGAGATAGGCGACATTTCCGGTTCGCCGGCACCGGCCGGTATGTTGCTGCGGGCTTCGGGCAGGCGTTCTGCTACCTGCTGCCTTGCCCAATAAATGTTGGCATCATCATGAAAGATGACCGTAACAACCGAAAGACCAAAGCGGGAGATGGAACGCACTTCCTGGATTTCAGGAATGGTGGACATGGTTTGTTCAACCGGATAGGAGATCAATTGCTCAACCTCCTGTGCCGCCAATGAAGGGCTTACGGTAATAATCTGTACCTGGTTGTTGGTTATATCGGGTACAGCATCAATGGGTAATTTTTGAAGAGAATAGACACCCCAGATGATAAGGCCAAGGGTGAATATGCCGATAACGAGTTTGTTCTTTATCGAAAAATCAATGATCTTGTTTAACATGCCGAATTTTATTGTGTGACCAGACGATAGTATTTACTGATGGCTCCGATGATAGCCAGAACCATCAATATGCTCAGTACAACGCCCATAATGGTCATGGAAATTTTTTTATTCTTTGACCATTTGGGTTCTTTGCTTTTTGTGTTGTACTGCCTACGGTTAGCTCGTACACGAGACTTAGCCATTGCCAGTAATAAGAATGATGAAAAAAGAAAGGAACCAAAAGGCTGAAAACCGCTGATAGATGGCTCAGCGATTAGGCATGTAATTGGGGAGGTTGCCAGATGATGGCAGGCAGAAGCGCTAAAGGTGACGCCAGATATGTATCGCTATGCCTTAATGTATAAACAGGCAAATCCATTTGAAAGGACGGAAGTTTGATACCGGAAATCTGCACACCGCAACAAGAGCAGGAACAGAAAGGATTGCAAAAATCAGAATGAGGTGTGTCAGGAGCCAGTTGCGCTACAACCTGTTGGGTGTTTTTCCCCTCACTCTTCCATGCAATACCGTTCCCGTCGGTGCAAGGCAGGCAGCTCAAGCCGAGGATGATAATGCTGAGTATGAAGGTGAGTGCTTTCATTCCAAATGGAATAACAAATAAGATGCAAAAGTATTTAAGAACAATTGAAAGTTCCAAACGTTTTTTTACAATGTCGTTGCAAACCGTTCTTTAAACGAACCCCGCATTAAACAATAAGTGAAGCCTTTTACACCTGCTTTTCTATCCGCTTGTTAAGTTCCTGTTGAATTTCTGAAGCCCACATTTTCATTAACATACAGTAACATTTAATCTCCTGTCAATGGTGGAAATTTGCTCATCCAATAAACATTGAAAAACAAGAAAACATGAAAAAAGCCACTTATCTCTTTGCGGGGCTGATTGCGATTGCCCTTCTTTCTTTCTCCTTTGTTACAAAAACTAAACCAGTTGAAAATACAGCCGCAGTAACGCTAAAAAATAGCAAGCCTATCGCCGCTAAGGCAATAGCCAGGCTTAGTCATGCAGAAGTTGCGGACACACTTAGCGCTTCACTCGCCGCCAGTCTTCAGCTTACTAAAAAAGGTTTATCCAACGACGTTTTGCAAAGTGCGTTGAAAGGCTACCTGCATTTGAAGGAACAAGGTAATTTACCGAATGAGGGCTTGCTTTCTATTGTTGATTTTAGCCAGTCTTCCCGCAAAAAACGTTTTTACCTTCTTGACATGAAAAATAATAAGCTGTTAGTGAATACTTACGTTGCGCATGGTAAAAACAGCGGGGTGGATATGGCCAACAGTTTTTCCAATACGGTTGGTTCTGAAAAAAGCAGCCTCGGATTTTATGTTACCAAAGGCACATACACTGGAAAAAATGGCTTTTCGCTCAGGATGGCAGGGTTAGATAAAGGATACAACGACAATGCTGAAGCAAGAGCCGTTGTGGTGCATGGCGCCGACTATGTGAATGAAGGCAGGGTTAATTCTGCATACATGGGCCGGAGCCAGGGCTGTCCTGCTTTGCCAAGAGCCGATTACATAAAAGTGATTGATTTAATCAAAGATGGTTCCGTACTATTCGTCTATGCCAACAATGCTTCCTATCTGGCTTCATCAACGGTACTGAATGCAGAAGGGTAAACGTCGTCGGCGAGGCCTCTCTGCATTTTGATAAAAAAGGTGCGGCTCCAATGGAACCGCACTCCTTTTAAAATGAAAAGGCATGGACGCTCCATTTTCCACGGCTGTACTCCAAGTCCGGAAGAGGCATTTTCAAGCTATTCAGTGCAAAAAGTATCGTTCGCAACGCCCTGCTTTTTGTGCGGATTTTGGTGAGGTCAATATCAGGCGATAGATACCACTGCCGGCGCCTGGGAATATCGGTGCGGTCAAAAACCTTTGCGCCATTTTTATCATAAGCTGTATTATCAAAGCCGCCCCACATGCCTTCGGCGCCATATCCAGCGGCCACGTTGAGCCATGCAGGAAGTTTGCTCCGTGGCAAAAACGATTTCAGGTTAAAGCTGAACCAATAGGTTTGCGCATTGTAATCTTTCAACAGCAGGGCAGGCAGCGATGTTCCGAACAGTTCATCCGCCCTTGCTTTTAGGGAAGCGTCGTACTTATTTACATGCGCCGAGAACTTTAGCTGCACCCGTTGCTCTTTCCACCCCAATTGCTGCACCGCAAACAGAGAAGCACCAAAGGTGTTGCCGGTTATGTCGCCCCAGCTCCAGCCCCAACCGGCCGAACGGCCGTCTAAATACTCAATGGACGCCATGTAGCCAAGGCTGGTGAGGGTGCTTAGCAAAACGGCCTTTTCATTTTTCAGGCCCGCCCATCGCCAGGCGCCGTAAAGCAGCCGGCTTGACGTGTAGGCTGTCCAGGCATGTCCGGCTTTGTCCATTTGCAGCCATTCGCCGGCATCATTAAAAAAGTGAAACGATGTCCGGGGATAATCCTGATACCAGGCTTTGTTCAAAAAAATAAACGACCCGCCGAATGCAGCAGCCGAAGCACTGCCCACCAGCCATCGCCGTGAGTTGTAGTTGGTCGTTTTTTGATTGGCTGCAGCCGTTTGCAAAGACGTAAACGGGATTTGCTTTTGCACCGTATCACCTTGTGAAAAGCAAACGGTAGCCGTCAAAAAAATCAGCCAAACAGAAAATTGCAGTTGCTTCATGGAAGGTAAAAATAGCACCAATTTCTTCTCTTAACCGGCAGTTTTCCAAACGGAGCAACTGTACTGCTGCTTTCTTTGAAAAGATATCGTTAATAAACATTTTATTGGCACCACAGCTTTAATTATTGAAAGAAATTCAGTGTCACATAAATGCTTTTATAACTCATTACCCAATGAAGCAATTGTAACAGAAGCATGCCGGTTATAACATGCTTTACTCTTTAAAATTTTTTTTGACCATGAAAAAAACTTTGTTTGTAAGCCTCCTGGCAATTGGGGCTTTTCTAAGTTCATCGGCTCAGAATTACCCGGTTTATCCACCACAGGGTTATCCGCAGAATGGCGGTTACCCGCAACAACCGGCGGCAGACCAGTACTATTATTACCCCGATGCCAATGTGTATTATTATCCGTATGCCAACAATTACATTTATTACGACCAGAACCGCTGGTGCCAGGCTTCTTACCTGCCCGATTATATGCGGTTCAACAATTCGGCGCCGAGAGTGATGATTAATTATCGTGGCCGCTCAATATGGGACCTGAACAACGAGCACCTGCGGCAATACCGCAACTACAACAACGGCTATTACAACAATGGCTACGGCGGTTACAATAACCGGGAGGTGCACCGTGAACCAAGAAGGTTGGAGCAGCACTATGCTGATAACCGGGGACACGGCGGGTACCAGCGCCGGTATGGCCGTCATTAAAATCAGTAAACCGTTATCGAAACAGGCTGTCATTTGACAGCCTGTTTTTGTTGAAGAAGGAGCCTTTTATTTCGCTTGTTTTCCAAAGTTCCGGCAGGCTTTTTTGGGCCTTTCAAATAAAACAAAACCTCACCGGAAGGAGAGGCTTTGCAGATGAAAAATGAAGAAAGAAACGATTAAGGATTGGCCTTGTAATAATTGGTTCTTGCGTCCAAAATGGCATTTTCCTTTTCAGCTTTCAAGACCTTAAGCGCCTCTTTGCGCTGCTTGCGGTCCAGGCTTTTATCGTGCTTCACGGCCCATTTTTTATCGTCGTACTCGTTTTCAATATCCTGCACCTGCAGGTCTAATTTTGTCGGCTGGCTGTAGGCATATGGCCGGCTGTAAGGATAAGAATAAAAGGGCGAGTAAAACCTGTTGTATCCGTAGCCGAACGGCGCATACGTGCCAATGCCCAAACCAAAACCTGTGTGTGACCTAACGATAGCATGACCACCTCTGGCGTGTTGCGCCGAAGCGCCGTAAGCCAGTCCTATCAACAGCAATATGGCAAATAAATTTTTCATATTGAATATTCCTTTTTTTTATGCTTCTACAACTGCAATTTTGATGCAGTTATTGTTGAAGTTGCCACATTTTACGCTCTGTTAACAGAAGCTGTAATCCGCATCCGGAAAGGCTTTCCGCTGATGAATTGTTGGCAGTTCCGGCACAACAAAAATGGAAACAATGGCAAAAAGACCTGCCAGTTTGAAGGGTGAAATTTGAGTGCCTTTTTGTAGTTAAACAATCACTGCTGTCCGGTAAAACTACAAACGGGCAGTTTTTTCTTTTGAAAGTGTTGCTGGGCAAGGGTCGTATACCTCTGTGCGCAATGTAAGCCCCCCTGTGGTTAGGTTGAGAAGAGCAGCAACTGTTGTTTGTGATGGGGATCTTCATAGCCCAGCAGCGCTTTTTCCGGCTGGCGCAAAAAGGCCATCAGGTCGATGTAGGTAGTCAGATGCAGGCGAACCAACGATGTAATATTGGACATAGACCATTGTGCACCCACCTTTCGGAGGCGGTCTTTAACGATGCGCAGCAGCAAATCCGCGATCAGGGTGCACCATAACTGCACATAGATGGCGTTTTCATTGTCGCCCATGAAGCAGTGCAACTGGAAAGCACTTTTGATGCGTTTGAACAGCAACTCGATCTGCCATCTGCGTCGGTAGATGCCGCAGATGGTTAGCGGAGCCATGTGCTGGTTATTGGTGATGAACTGGAAGGTCCGCTCCCCTTCGGTGTCATAGTAGGTGATGAGGCGGGCCTGCTGCAGTGGTGTTTTGCCCTCAGTTGCCGGATTGCCCAGCACGATGAGCTCATCGGCGCAGATACCTCCTTTTTCGGCCGCCTGCGACAAGGGCTTTTCTGCCACCACTTCATACACCGTGCCCTTGCTTAGACGCGTGACCCAGCTTACATCCTGGCGGCTCCACTGAAGTAGTTGTTTGTAGTTGCGGTAGCCCTTGTCAAATACGACAATAGAGCCGGTGGGCAGGGCGAGTTTATCGAGGATAAAAGTGTCATGTTTTGCCGCTTCGCTCAGCACTACAAAGGCGGCTACATCATGCAGTGCCCGGGCGCAGATATGGGCTTTGACGCCTCCTTTCTTTTTGCCATTGTGCCCATAGGAACCGGCGCCCTTCAAGACGTCGGAAAAAAGGGTAATGGTGGTGGAATCAACAATAAAGAGCCGCGCTTCGATGCCTTTTTTCGGCAAGCTGTCCGGTATACCGCCATAATGCAGCTTGTAGAGCTCATGGTAAACCTGCTCAAAGAAGGCGGCAGTGCGGCGGCTGTTGGCGTCTGCAAGGGTGCTTCTGCGTGGGGTGCTCCGGAGCCCCAGGTGTTGCAGGCGGGCGGAGCAGGCCTGCATGCCGGTGACCACTTCACGCAGCGAGGAGCAGCGGTTCAGTACTGCAAAGAGCATGGTCACCAGGTGTTCATAGGAGCCAAAATGCTTTACATAGCGGTCGCTGTCAAACTCCCTGACGGCGTTTTTAACCAGAAAGCGCGGGATGAAAGAAAGCAGTTGTGTCAAAATCGGCTGTCCGGTAAAAAAGCTACTTTTGCCCATCGTTATTTTGTTGTGTGGTAACTCCAAACTAACGAAAATAGGGAGGCTACAAACCTCCCTTTATTCTTTTAATCCCGAACTTTTCCCGGACAACAGTGGTTAAACAATAAAATTTTGTTCCGTTTAAAAACCATCTTTTGCATTTTGTTCAAATCTCTCGCAGGCTTTTTGCCGTTGATAAGAAAACAAAAAGGAGATACAAAATGAGACCATATAAAACATTTGCCCTGTTTGCCTTGGGCCTTGTTTTTCTGAGCAGTTGCGCCAGCGTCGTCAAGGTTGAAAAAGACCCATCGGTAAACCTGGCCAACTATAAGACTTATACCTGGCTGGAAAACGTGAACGATACGACGGCGCTGAAGCCAACGGGCATACAGGACAGCAATCTTCACACCGCTGTCAGCGAAGGCCTGGCGAAAGCCAGTTGGAAAGAAGACAATGAAAAGCCGGAGCTGCTGATTAAGCACGACATGCTGATTGAAAAAACAACCAGGGAACGCCGGAACCCGGTTTACAGCACACCGTTTAGCCGGCCGTACTTTAACCCCTACCTGCGGCGCTGGAGCTATATCTATTATCCATCACAGTTCATGGGTTATGATGTACGCCAGTATCCTTCCAGGGAAAGCACCTTAACGCTTTCGCTGATTGATGCAAAAACAGACAAAGTGATTTGGCAGGGATGGACGACGAACGAAGTGGCGTCGGCTAACCCATCCAGCAAGGAGCTTGAAAAAAGTGTAAAAACAATTTTGCGGAAGCTGGATGCCGGTAAGTAAAAGTGGATATTTTCTTATTGCAAAAAACCCGGGTAAATAACCTGGGTTTTTTGTTTGAAAAACTTAGCTGAACACAGCCTGAAAATTTGGTGACCGTGAAGGTGATTGTATGTTGCCTGCACTATCAATAGACAGCTTTTTCGAACTGACTTTTTAGTGATGACGCCTGGCTTTCCTGCCGTGCACCGGTCTCGTGTTATGAGCATCGCCATAAATTCTCTGGTTTTTACCGTGCCGTTCTACGGGATAAGGATTACCGTAACGGGGCGTCGGCCTTCCGGCGTAACGGTAAGAGGTGCAGCTACTGAAAATAACAAGAACCGCAAGCGCGGCGATAATAAGAGAAGCTTTCATAATGATGATCTTTTTTAGGGTTCGCAAATGCTGGTATTCCACTCTATTTTGAGACGTTTATTTCACCCGGACGGCTGCGGTGCAGGCATCAATTAATCGTTAAACCTTAGCGGAAGAACTTTATACAAGCAATGGCGCCGCAAAAAGAGGAATGACTGCATTGTTCCGTATTCTGTGGCCATGCATTTGCCTTATACATACATGCCCACCATCACAAAAATGAGAAAGCCCACAAAGAAACTAAGCGTCATGTAGGAGTTCTCTTTGATTTCATGGGCTTCTACCAACAACTCCTCTGTAACCAGATAAAGTAAGGCGGCTAACCCAAAAGAAAGCAGGGTTTCCAGCCATTCCTGCGAAAGGTTTTTGAGCAGCGTGGCGCCCAGCATAGCCACGGTTATGAAAAGCAACGAGGAAGCCGCTAATAGAAGCAATGATTTTTTTCTGGGCCATCCCAACCGCAGGCATTGCGTTGCCATGGCAAGCGCCAACGCAACCACTTCAACGGCTAACGCAACGGAGAGCAGTACGCCTTGTTCGGCACCGGCGGCAAAGCCAATGCCCAGCAGCAAGCCATCAATAACAATATCTACCCCAAGCGTAATTAAAAAGCCCGTTGACGGCTGGCCTTCTTCAACGGCTCCGGCAACAGCCTTCGGCCGTTTGGAAAGTTTTTCAATCAGGAACATCAAACCAATGCCTGCTCCAAAACCCAGCAGCACTTCCAGCGGCAAATGTTTTTTAATTACGTCCGGCAAAATTTCCACGGCAACAATAGAGAACACGACGCCGGCTGCAAAATGCAGAATGATGCCCCGCAGATTTTCACCCGGTTGTTTCCATAAAGCAAGCGAGCCGCTGGCCAGCATGGCCAGGGAAGGCAAGAGGGAAAAAAGGAAGATTTTTGTCACCATAAATTTGCTTTCGTTAGATGAATGCGTTTGCCGGTTCTTTTCAAAACATAGTACCGCTAACGCCTGTGCTTTTAATTTTGCTGCATGAAAGAAAACAAACTGCTACATGGGTTTCACAAATTACCGGCCATTGTACGGCTTTTAAGCGCCGTGGTTCTCGCGGGCCTTGTGTTTTTCATCGCCAGAGGAAAATCGGCGCCTGTGCAATTCATGGTTGTATGGATCAGTTTTGCCTTTGCCAATCTTGCAATGTACGGCATTACCATGTTTACGGCCCATCCCGATGAAATTTCGCACATTGCCAAAAATCAGGATACCAGTCTCACGCTGATCTTTTTAGTGACGGTTATCAGTGCATTCGTCAGCCTGTTTGCCATTGTGCTGTTGCTGCGCAACTTGCCCAATGCCGGCGACCCCGGTTATTATTATCACGTTATCCTTTCCATTGGCTCTGTGGCCCTTTCGTGGTTGTTAATCCACACCATCTTCACCTTTCGCTATGCGCACCTGTTTTACACCTGCGAGTCGGAGGAAGATGCCGTCAAAAAAAAGCACCGGGGCGGCTTGATGTTTCCCAATGACAAAACACCTGATTACCTCGACTTCGCCTACTTTTCCTTTGTTATTGGCATGACCTTTCAAGTGTCGGATGTGCAGGTCTCTTCCAGCACCATCCGCCGCCTGGCATTGCTGCACGGCCTTCTTTCGTTTTTGTTCAACACGGTCATCCTGGCTTTAAGCATCAACATCATTGCAGGGCTGGTGCAGAAATAAAGCGGGGCTGTTGTACGATATTTGACAACCGAACCATCATTGTTCTATGCCATCCCTTTTTCTTTTCTGAAGTTTATCTTTCAGCTTTTTCCAAAAAGGAAGGTCCTGCAGCGCCAGAATGAAAAAAATCAGCACCGAGGTGAGAACGCCCAGCAGGTACATGCCCGATGAAAGAGCCAAACCCACAGCGGCCGTGGCCCAGACGGTGGCGGCGGTTGTTAACCCTTCTACCCGGTTGCCGTCTTTCATAATCATGCCCGCTCCTAAAAAGCCAATACCTACCACCACATTGGCTGCCACACGGGTGTCCACTGTAGGAGCAATGTGCTGTCCGATTAAACCGAAGGTGCAGGCGCCTACGGCCACAGCGGCGTAGGTTCTGATGCCGGCGTTCTTGCCACGGAATTCCCTTTCAATGCCAATGGCGGCGCCCAGCACGCAGGCCAGCAGCGTTCTGGACATCATGGTGAACTCGGTATTCCAGTCCATGTTAATGGTATTGTAGCTGCCCAAACTCAACAGCGCCGGAAGAAGTGTCGTAGTAACAAGCTACAATTCCCACTGTTTTGCGCTGCAACTGTTGCTGCAGAAAAATGCTTTCTGTTACCACCTCCCTCAAAGAATTATCAGCATTGCACTTCGTAATTTTTTCTCTTATAACCGGGTCACTAACATCTGCATTGCCGGTTTCATGCTTCACCTGCTCAATGGACCGCCTTATTTTTTGGGTGATGGAAGAAATTTTTCCTTCTTCCAAATTTGCACAGGCTGCCCCCACGGCGCCGCAAGCAGAGTGTCCGGCAATAACAATGAGCTTTGCACCAATTTCCTTGACGGACAATTCAATGCTGCCGATAATTTCGGGGCTGATGATATTGCCTGCCACCCGGATGGAAAGAATTTCACCAAGACCGGCGTCAAAAATAATTTCAGGCGATGTGCGGGAGTCAATGCAGCTCACCACGATAGCTACCGGATGCTGCTTACCCGAAGTGGCTTTTAATTGATGCTGCAAATATTTTTCCCTTACGTTGCCACTAACAAAACGCTCATTGCCTTTTTTCAAAAGTTCAAGCGCATCCGCCGGGCTTAGGCTCTGCTGTGCGTTTTTATCCATTACATTGATAAATTCAATATGGTCGGTGAGCTGGTATTTTTCCTTCAAACCAAGGATGTTGAGCTGAATGCCCTTTTCCGGGGCGATGGTGGTTTTAAAATCATTGATGACTTCCAGCACATCGTTGTCAATGTAATCGGAATAGGTAGCATCAATCACCACTTTAGAACCTTCGGGTATCTCCCACAGACTGTCCTTGATGGTTGCTTTGTTTAAAAACGAAACCTGGTTCGATAATTCAAAGCGAATGACTTCGCCGATGTGATGTTGTTCCTTTTCCTGCAAAAAAGGATTGCGGTAATTGCTGCGTAACAGGAAAAAAAGACTAACGGCAAGACCAATTAAAACCCCAATCAGCAGGTCGGTAAAAACGATGGCAATGATGGTTACAATAAACGGTATAAACTGGTTCCATCCCTTTTTGTACATGTCCTTCATCAGCTTCATGCTCGCCAGCTTGTATCCTGTATAAAGTAAGATGGCTGCCAGCGAGGGAATAGGAATGAGGTTAAGGTAAGGACTTAGGAACAGCACACTTAACAATAAAAATATACCGTGCAGAATGGTTGACAGCTTGGTGCGGTTGTCGGAGTTAATGTTGACCGAGCTACGCACCACTACGGAAGTTACGGGTAAAGCACCCACCAGGCCAGCCACCATATTGCCTATGCCCTGTGCCACCAGCTCGCGGTTGGGCGGCGACTGCCGTTTATGTGGGTCAATCTTTTCCAGTGCTTCGACATTAATGAGTGTTTCCAGCGAAGCAAGAATGGCAATGGTGAGGGCCGAGATCCATACCGAAACATTGTTGATGGCACTCCATTGCGGGAATGTGATAAACGAAGAAGGCGTGTCCGGGTCAACAGCCGGAATTTTTACCAGGTGGTTGCCATCCAGGTAAAGCCAAGGAAAAGAAGAGCGGAACAAATAATTAAGCCCGATGCCCATCAGCACTACAAACAGCGGCGCCGGAAAGAACCGGAACTTTTTCAGCGGTGTTTTGTCCCATACAATTAAAACCACAAGAGATAAGACAGAGATGAGAATGGCGCCTGGAGTGATGTATTTATGACTTAAGTAAAGCTCAGAGAATGTGTTTTCCCGGTTAAGCTGCCAAAACGAAAAGTCACCAATCACGTCAGCATGATTGCCCAGTGCCTGCGGAATTTGTTTCAGAATAAGGATAATACCGATGGCCGCAAGCAAACCCTTTATAACATTGTTGGGAATGTAATTGGCAATAAATCCGGCTTTGAAAATGCCACCTGCGAGTTGCAGGGCACCGGCAATAAAAACAGCCACTAAAAAAACCGGGAAGGATCCTAATGAGGTAATAGCCGATAACACTACTGCTGCTAAACCTGCTGCCGGACCACTTACACTATTATGCGAGCCGCTAATGGACCCAACGACAATACCTCCGATGACGCCGGCTATAATGCCGGAGAGCAGCGGTGCGCCGGATGCCAGGGCCACACCTAAACAAAGCGGCAGCGCCACCAGAAATACGACGATTGATGCGGGGATGTCTTTTTTTAATGCTATACCTTTCATAAAGCCGTTCTTTTTTAAGTTGGTCTGTTTTTAAGTGAAGAAAAATATTCACCTCCAAGTTGAAACCAGGTTAATAATTAATATGCACGCCGTAGCTTTCTTTCTCCAACAACACATTCCACTCACGAATAAGGTCCTTATACGTAGTTCCAACAGGCCGGATCTTGCGGTCAATATCATACAAGCCAAGCTCATTCACCCTTCCGTTGTCTTCCCGTAATGCTGTGTCCCAATCCACCTGGTCCACAAGGCTGTACCAGGTAAAACCCACCAGCGGTACGCCGTCCTGCTTCAGGCGGTAGGCATTGGCCCATTCTTTTTTCAACCAGCTTACCGAACCGGGTTCCTTCATGTTGGTTTCGGTATGCATCACCGGCAGGCGGTAGCGGCTGAAATACTGATGCGTGATGACATAATAGCCGAAAATTTCGCCCGATGCCGATGTGGTTCCATCACCATGCACCATATGTTCGTTGGTCCAGTAATAATCGTTGCCCATGATGCACTTGGCCGTGATGTCCTGGTTGCGGAACCAGCCATATTCCTCCTTAGTCATGCCGTTTTGCATCAGGTACTCATACATAATCACACTCACCGGATAGCCATACGTCAGGTCAAGGGAGAGAAAGCGCTTTTCGTTCAAGAACTGCGCCTGCGGCAAACAATGCGGGTCTTCTGCATGAAAATATTCGCTGCTTTCGCTTTGAACAAAGGTGGCCTGTGGTTGCACTTCCAGGATAGCGGCCATTGCCAGCACATTGGCCTTGCAGATGTTTTTGAGTGCGGTGACAAATGAGCGGTCGTCCGCTTTTCGTTCGTTCCACCAACCCCATTGCGCAGAAAAGGTAGCCGCTATAAAAATTTCGTTTACCGGCGTATAAAACTGCAGGTAGGGAAAGCGTTTGGCAAAATCTTTTGCATATTGCGCAAAATGTACCGGCCATTCCTCGTTTTGAAAATCGCCAATCCAATCGGGCACCCCAAAATGGCACAGGTCCACAATGGGTGTAATGTTGAGCTCCTGCAAATATTTAAAGGTCTCGTCAGTAAAGCTCCAATCGTACCGGCCGGGGCCGAGGTGCACTTTGTAATACGGCGGACCGTAGCGAAGGAATTCAATGCCTAATTCTTTCACCAGGTTAAAATCTTCTTTCCATCGCTGGTAATGACCAGCCTTTTCCATTTCATCCACCCTTTTGATTTTGCCATCGGGCAGTTGGATGGTGGGATAACTGTTTTCGATACCGGTTGCAAACATGAACTTATTCGCCATCAGACTTTTTCCTTTCGTTATAAAATATTCAATCGTCCACCGTCCACATGCAGCGAGGAGCCGTTGATATAAGCTGCCTCGCCAGAAGCAATGAAACAAACCGCCGCGGCAATGTCTTCGGGCTTGCCAATCTTGCCCGTAATCTTTTCCACCCCTGCTTTCACATTAGGATTGCTCCACAGCATGGGCGTATCCACCGCACCCGGCGCAACACAGTTCACCCGTACTTTATCGCCGGGGTATTCAATACTCATTCCCCGTGTAAAAGCTTCCATGGCGCCTTTGCTGCTGGCGTAGGGGATAACATTAGCGGTGGTTTCGTGGTAGTGAACGGAACTGATGTTTACAATGGCGCCGCCGTTTATGTAGGGCAGGCTGTATTTGCACAGCATGAACACAGCTTTCATGTTCACGGCCATCACCTTGTCCCACTCTTCCTCGCTTAGTTCGGTAATGGGCTTAAACGTCATGATGGCGGCATTGTTCACCAGCACATCTATTTTGCCCCATTTGGCAATGGCTTGCTGCACCACGTACTGAACGCTCCGGCTCTCCGCTATATCGGCCTTCAGAAAAATGGCCTCGCCTTTTTGTGACAGGATTTCGTTGCAGGTTTGCTGTCCCGCTTCGTTGATGTCAATGACGGCAATGCTGCCGCCTTCCGAAGCAAGCCGCAGGCAAATGGCTTTGCCAATGCCCGAGGCACCGCCCGTAACAAGGCATACTTTGTTTTGAAATCGCATGGTTGTTGGGTTGATGTGATGTAATTTCAAAGCTGTTTAAAAGTCAAATAGCTTTCCGAAAAAACCACGCCGTCCATGCTTGCCATACCCACCATGATGGCCGCCGTGGTGGTCGTCGTGATGACCACCACCATAATAACCCTGTCCGCCCTGATAGCCTTGCTGCGGAGGCAGCGGTTGTTGGTTTGCAGGTGTATCAGGCCCGGCATAGCCAGCAGTACGTTCAATGATTTTATCCAGCTCCCCTTTATCGAGCCACACACCACGGCATTTGGGGCAATAATCAATTTCGACGCCTTGGCGTTCGGTCATTACCAGTGTTTCTTCGCAATTGGGACATTTCATTTGTTATCAATTTTCGTTTTACAACTAAAAACCTTTCTAAGCTTGTAACGTTTTCTGTAGTGCAGGCATCGCTGCCCGCCGTTGCGGCAGTGGGGTAACGTGTGAGTTAGTGATGTCCCCCGCCGCCGTGCCCACCGCCATGATGGCCTAAATCAATGTGATGGCCCAAATCTATATGCGGCGTAAAAATGGGATAGACGTACGATGACCAACTTCTTCTATAAGGCCGCTCCACAATCACCGTTTGAGGCGCCTGCTGCGGCACCACCACCACGTTTGGACTTTGCTGCGTTGTGGCGGCCTGCGTACCGGTTGATGCAAACACATCTTTTACGCCGTTGGCATAGGCTATCTGCGCCACATCGGCCTTGCTGGTTACATAGACCGGCCCTTGGAGGTTTTCGGCTTTGTAGTACCTGATTTCGTTGATGCCCACTTCGGCCACCTTGCCGTTAATGGTCGTTCCTGTTTTCAGCGTGATAACATCTTGCGCATTCAGCGTAGCGGCGACAAGAATGAACGCTGCCGATAAAATAATTGTTTTCATATTTTTTGCTTTAAAAGGTTGTTTATTGATGTTTATAGCATTAAAGCCGTTATAAGACGGAGAAATTATCGTACATCGCTGTTGCATGCCCTTGCCTTGCAGCAACAACGTTAAAGGCCGTGCAGAACGTCTAAAGAATGAAGAAGGCTTATAGCTGGGGAGGCTGCCAAATGTCGTGCGGCTTTTGAACTACCGCACTTGCCGGTTGAAAAAGGTATGGTTGATGATACTGGATAACCGGAGCAAACTCTGTTTGCTCCGGGAGATAAAAAGAAGCAACTGAGCAGCATTGACACTGGCAGAACGGAGGACAGAGATCTTGCTGATGATTATCCTGCTTATCGGTTTTGGCAAATGCCAAGCTTATTTTTTCGGGAGAACCCAAGCCTTTGGCATCTGCACAGGGCAGGAAGCTGACAAGCAGCATCACCACCAATAAAGCCCATGCCAACGCTTTTTTCATAAGGGTAAAGTTAGCGCAGAATGTTAAATGAAAAAAGCTGGCTTCGAGCCAGCTTCATTTATCATTATTTTTTCACTGCTTATAGGTTTGCCAAGGCGAACAAGGCCGACAAAACCATCACACATTTCCAGCAGGTGAGTGCATTGAATTTTTTCATATGGTAAAGCTATGAAGGCTTTTGCTAAGGTTGTTGTAAGGTTTACGCAAAAAAATCCTCCATTCTTACTATTCGCCGCCCATTCCAATCAAAACTGAAAGCCAAACGATACAAGCGGCAAGGCTTTTCCTTCTTTGGAAAAGGCCAACGAACCCGCAATCACAAACCGCCGCAATGGCGAGACCCAAATACCACCACCGTAACCAGTATGCCATCTGCCCGACCTTTCGTCATCAGCCCACACACGGCCAATATCGTGAAAGGCCAGTACACCTGCCGAGCCGGAAAAAATATAGGTGGGAAAATCAAACAAACGGATGCGGAGTTCTGTATTGTTGAACAGCAGGCTGCGGCCTGCAAAGCGGTCCTTGCGGTAGCCCCGGAGATTGTCAATGCCGCTTAAATAGTGCGCCTGCTGGTACTCAAATTTTCCAAAGTTGCGGGCCATCCCAAAACGGGTGGCCAGCACAAAGCGGGGCAGGTTTGCCATGCTGATAAAAATGCGCAAATCAAGGCCGCCGTCAAAGAAGGATTTGCTGGCCCCGTTCAGCCCAAACAACTGCCGGGCATAAAGGTTTAGCAAGGCGCCCCGTGTGGGCAGGGCCGCACTGTTTTTTGAATTGATGTCCACCCGGCCGCCAACACCCGCATACCATTTGTCCTGAAACAGGGTAGCCGAATTAACGCCATTCCATAATGCATTTGACACAAATTTTCCCGTGTTCTGCTCCCTGTTCGTAGAAATATATTGGAAGGCAGGCCCGATGCCCACCCGCATCCAGGACTGAAGCCGTTTTCCAAAAAGCACCGAGGCATTAGCGACAGTGTATTGTGTGCGGTAGTAGCCTATTCCTTTTGATTTATCAAAAACAGTGTTGTTGCCGATGCCAAAAAAGTTGGTGACATAACCGGGGCCTTTCACTTCTGCTGTTGTCAGCACATCCATGTTCTTAACCGCTTTCAGGTAATCGGCTTCGTAACGAAAGTACCAAGCGCCTGTGCCAAACATTTTCCGTGCATAGAGAAACTGCCGCATACCGTAGGGCTCTTTCCGGAAGCCCTGCCTGAAATATTCCACCGTTATACCTGCCGTCACGCCATCGTCTTTGTTGTAGCCTGCTTCCGGTCTTGGATAGATGTAATTGTATTTAAAACCGGCGTAGGTGTAGCGGTTGACTTCGGGGTCAGCCACGTTGCGATTGATAAATCCCGGATTGCCGGCAATGGTATTTTTTTCAAAAGTGGCATCGTAAACCTTCACCTGCTGGCCGGTTCCCAGGTTCAAAAAATAATCGTTGCCAGGGCCTCCAATCAACCGGATTTTGATGCGAGATGTATTGCCTTTCACCACAAGGCTGTCATCCCCTTCCAGCGCATAAAGGCGCAGTTCACGGGTGACGGCAGGGTCAAACAAGCGTTCGTACAGCTTTGCCCCAACACTGCCGCCGTTTTCCAGCTTGTAGATGGTAACTAAAACGATGCCGCTATCCTTTTCAGCAACGGTAAACAACTCTCTTTGATTGGTACCGACCACGTTCACTTCTTTAGAAAGAAAGCGGTAATACGCCATCATCTCATTTTTAAAATATGCTTTGCGTTTTACCAGCTTCGCTACGATTTCCTGGCTGCTATACGTTATTATTTCGGACGGTTGTTGTTGCAAGGCGTTTGCAATCACGTCGTCTGTCAAGCGCAGCAAAAAGGTGTCCACTTCCTTTTCCCAATCGGCGGCGGAAAGTTCGGTCAAAAAGTAGCGGTCAAAGTTGCGGGAGGTTTTATTGAAGGTTTTTATGTTGTGCGCCTGTGGGCTGAAGCCTTGTGTTTCGGGCATCACCCAGGGATGGTGCAGCAGGCTGGTGACGAGGCCTTCGCTTTTAAAGAATGCCTGGTCATGGTCGTGACCAATGGGGAAGTAGGTTTTTGTTCTGCCGCTGTCAATAGTCGTCCATCGCCACTTGCTTTCGTTGCGGTCAAAGTCCATCACAAAATTGTCCATCAGCCTTGCCCGCAACACGGCCTTTTGGGCCACACGACTGTTGTTGTCTTTGGCCAATAGCAAAATCACGTCTTCGGTCGGGATGGTTTTCTTTACTCCGGCAGGCTCCCTTTCTTCCAGCAATGCCAGGGTGTTTTTGAACCCGGTGCGAAACCGCTCCAGCCTTGGGTCATCGGGTACATAAAAAAGCTTTCGCCGCAGGGTGGGGATGCCGGCAGCCTTTTCTAAAATGGGCACGGACAACGAAGCAAAGGGATAGGCGCCGGATACACCGTCGGCCAGCACCTGCTTTTGCACGGCACTGCGCAGGTCGGAAGGAATAACGGCTTCGGGAAATTTTACAATCGTACGCAACGACCATTCCTTTCCGGATTTGTCTGCAAGGCGCAACGAAGCATTTTGCCGGCTTCCTTCCTGTCTTAACGGCTTTAGCCCCCCGGCTTCGCTGCCCAGGTCAATCATGGGCACGGTGATAGACTGTGTCCATTCGTTGCGGTAATTCTCCCCGTACAAAAATTCCCGCAAACCACTCGCTTTTAAATTGGCGCCAGCCTGCACATTCACTTTGCCGATTACCGGCAGCAGCGTATCCACCGTTGCCGGCGCTGCCTGTGGGACGATTGGTTTTAATTCTTTAGCGAAGATGGGTGTGTTTAAGCCCTGCGCCTGCAGGTTGTAAAACTTCACTTCCACCTTGCCGCTTTTGCTGACTTCAAGAACAGAAAAGCCGTTCTCCAACCGGGAGAACAAACTGTTCTTTCCCTTGCGCAACCGGGTGAGTTTGGCTACCGAACCGCTAACGATGTAGGGAATGCTATCCTTGACGATAAGCTGCATGCTGTGCTCATGTCCCGCCACGGCAATGGGATTAGGATGCTTTTGCAAGACCGCCTCAATCTCGTTAATCATGGTTTTATAAAGCGGGTGGTAGGTATCTTGCAGGCTGCCGAAAAAGCCACGGGCCAAAGCATAGGCAGAGCCAAGGCCGGGAAGGGGAATGTACAGTCCCTTAATGGCGTCGGCAAGGGGAAAAATATTTTGCTTGAGGCCGTAAGCGCCGCCGTGAACGCCATAGGTGTACATGGGATGGTGCATCACCAGCACCAGGAGCTGGTTGGGGTGGGACAGTACGATTTGCCTTAATTCAGCGGCAAATTCATCGATGCTCCGGGCCTCGCAGGAAGACGCGGGACCTGGCTTGTCGTGAATGTTCAGGAACCACTGGCTATCCATCATCACCAGCACCACCTTCTCGTTCAGTTCCACCGGAATGGGGCCGGGGCAACCGTTCAGCGGCCATGCCTGAATGTTGGGCGCCTGCAGTGAATTGATATAATTGACCTGGTTCATGACCCTTTCCCAGCCACCAATTTTTCCGCCCAGCCAATCATGATTGCCGGGCACGAAATAAGCCTTTGCCTTTTTACCCTTGAAAAAGCTCAATTCGTAGTCCATGACTTTTTTCGCTTCAGGATAATCGGCAGCGCCTTCATCCGGCAAACCTTCGGGGTAAATGTTGTCGCCTAAAAAAAGCGCCACGTTCTTTTCATCGTTCCAGTCAACCTTTTTTTTCAGCCATTCCATCACCGGGATGGTGTTGCTTTCCATCTGGCCGGCATCGCCCAATAAAAAAAGCCGTTGAATGATGGTGTCAGCTTGCGCTGTTACAGCCAAGGAGTTGCAAAGAAAAATACAGCCTAAGATGCCGGGAAGCAGAACCCGGTACAGATTAAAGTTTGTGTCCCTCATGTTGAAATTAAAATTGGTTGGCAGGCAGATTGTGCCTGAAAAGCTTGCTGTAACATGGCAGAGCAAATTTGCAATTTTTAGACCAAGGCGCAGAAAGGGTTTTTGTTTAAAGAAGCACCGATGATACTAGGCAAAGGGTTTATAAAAATGCGTTTTTTCTTATCTTATCAATTTAAAAACGGACCATAACCCTAAATCACAATTTCGAAATTACTGACAGCAAAAGATACGCAATTTGAGCTGGCGAGAATGTCGGCTTCAGCCGGTACTAAGCGAGGACCGCCATTAGAACACTTGTTTACCCTTGAAGGCTATACAAAATGAAGTTGACCCGCTCTTTAGGTTCAAGTACAGGTACAGTGACAACGGGAAATGCCAATGACCGATATACTTCAATAATCAATTCATGAAGTCTTTTTTGCGCTTCTTCGTCCTCGGTTCGTGCATAGTCTCTTATCAGCGGCAAACGGTCAAGAATAAAAATTTTTTTGTACGCTGTGGCTTTCAACGCCTGTACCAGTTTCTCATCTTCGGGTAAATTTAAAAAGCGGTAATAAGCCAATGCATCCGGGATGGCTCTGTCAAGAAAGACCGCCTCGTCCGGCGACAAAGAATTTTCCTTCTCAATTTGCATATCAAGAATACCAGCCTGAAAAGCTTTTTGATTTTGCCTTAATTCAGTTACCGTTTTGCCGGCGACAAGTTGGGTGTCAATGTAATGGCGGGCATGTTCGATAGTGGTTTTGTAGCCTTTGTCACGCAATAAGTTCACCGTCGTTGTTTTGCCAGAACTGGGCCCGCCCGTAATAACATACCAATTTGTTTGTGTTCGTTTGTTGTCCATAATAAAGTTCAGTCGTTGTATTTAAAGTAGCCAATAAACTACAAGCATTATCAAGGCAAAAAGACAAAGCCAGGCCGAAATCCAAAGGATTTTTGCAATCCCGGTGCTGGTAACGCCTGCATTTTTCATTTGTGCTAAGTACATCCCCCATACGTGTAGGATACCGCCCACTACCACGATTATAAAGGCGTAATTACCAATGGAGAGCCCAAGTTTAGAAGCGATGCCAAAACCTAAAATACCTGCCCCTATTGCGGAAGCAGATTGCGCAAGTCGTGTATCGGTTGAAGGCTGATTGTTCATGTGTTTCTTGTTTGAGTATATGCCAATAATAGAATTTTCACCTTCATGTGTGTAGCATCCCCGTACTGACAGTTGGCTAAGAATTTTTAATTGCTTATACCTTTTAATAGTTTTTGAGAATAACAAGCTGCATGGGCATGAGGTACAATTTTATGTAGCTGACCGGGTTTGAAGGGTCTTCTGAATGATGTATCTCTACGTTGCTTTTGCAGCCATAAACCGGTGTTAGCCATTTCTTCCCATTATTCAATTGATGGTCAATCAATACATACTCTTCTTTTGCATCTGAAGCCGATGTGTTGTAAACAAAAACCACTTCCTGATTATACAATACCCTGGAAAATGCAAGTGTACACTTACTGCATTCGGGTAAATGGAAATGCTTTCCGTCACCTGACAGTTCCCGAATGAACATGCGGCCGAACCGAAGCACGTTGCTTTCGTTGCGAAATTTTGCAATGGCGGCAATACCCGCATAGATTTCCGATTTCTGGTTAAGCAGATTGGTGGTTTTGTCATCAGGATTAAACAGGCATTCCCGGATGTATTTGTCACCCTTACCGCAGCCGTTTAGGCCCTGCTCGGTACCGTAGTATATACAGGGCGTTCCCAAAGCACAAAGAAGAAAGGCAATGCCGGCGATGATCTGCCGAGGACTGGCGTTGTAACCAAACCTGTTTTTAAAGGCGTCGCCAATCTGGTCGTGATTATCAATAAATGTGACAAGGTATTCACCGTATTCGCCCCGGTCCAACGCATTTTTCTGAAGTTCTTCATAGCGTTTGATTAAGTTCCCCGGCGAATTCTTGCCTTTGATAACTCCCTCCAAAATAAAATAAAGCTGAAAGTCAAGTACGGAATTCAAGCCGTAGTAAAGATTGTGGTCATTTACGGTAGTCATCGTTTTGGGGCCTAAGTATTGGTTACACATCTCATCAGCGCCTATCAACTCTCCAAACAAAAAGAAGTTCTTCTTCCCCAACGAATAAGCGTACTCCCGTACAAATGAACAGAACCGGCTGATGGCAATTTCGCCCATGTGCTTTACCGCATCAAGCCTAAATCCGTCAATATCCGTTTCCCGTATCCAATAACAGTGGAGGGCAATTAAAATCTTCTGAACGTAAAGCGCTTCTCTGCCTTCGTCGTTTTTATAGGCCTTCAAGTTGAAGAAATCACCTTCTCTTGTTTCGGGAAATGCGTCAAAATTTACGATCTCTCCCTTGCAGCCATATAGGGAAGGATTGCGAAGTTCAACTGGTACGGGTTTGTCTTCATAACGCCATTCGCCGAAGGGAAATGCCTGGCCTTCATGATAGTAGTATTGCAACCGGTCGGGGTAAAACCAATTGTTACCGCTATGGTGCAGAACAACATCGAGAAAGACCCGCATGTTGAAGCGGTGTGCGGCATCCACCAATTCTTCTAAATCGGCCTTTGTGCCGAAACGCTCGTCAATTTCCAGATAATTCTCGATGGCGTAACCATGATACGCCTCGGGGTTGTTTTTAAACACCGGGCTTAGCCAAATGGCTGTACACCCAAGCTCTTTTATATAACTCAAATGACTGGTAATTCCCCGAATGGTACCACCACAGGATTGGTTTAACTGATCCGCATCGCCAAAGCCGTTGTGCCTGTCGGTATATTCCAATGGGGTTCTTTTGTTGCTGTCATGAAACCTGTCCACCAGTAAGAAGTAAATGAACTCCTCCCGCCATTCCCGATGGCAATTTGCCCAATATTTTTTTTCAGGTTTGGGAGATAGGTCAATGTCGTTAATAGACCTCATAATGCTTTAATAAAGTACAAAACTGTTTTTGCACACTTCATCGGCTAACAGCCGTTCTACACCAATGGCATTCGTGGGGTGGGAAAGGGTATTTGTGGTGACGATCTTTCCGGCGCCGGCCATCATTAGCTTTTCAAAAGCGCCCCGCACAAAAAGGCCGTGAACGGCAATGCACACCGGCAGCTTGGCAGTAAACTTTCTTAGGGTGACAATTGCTTCTTTCATTGTAGCGCCGGTCGTGATAGCGTCGTCTATAATTACAGGTGTGCGGGCACCGTCAATAGTGGCCATTTGTGAGAGAACCAACTCAACTTCTTCGTCTGTCTTTCGGCTTTTGTTAAATGCCATAAACGGTACCTGAATGTCTTCAGCCATTTTCTCCACCCACTGACTGCTTTCGTTGTCGGGACTAATCAAAAAGGGTTTGCTTACATTGTTTACAACCCACGAAGCAATAAGCGGGGCCGCAGAAACGCCTGATGCGTGAATGGGGTATAATTCGCTTAACGATTTTCCGGTATGGAAATGTGGTTGGAGGGTGATTAATTGGTCAACGCAGGTGGACAACAGTTGTGCAAACAAAGGGGCACTGATGCACTCGCCAAATGAAAAACTTTTGTCTTGCCGGATGTAGGCGAGATAAGGAGCTATCAAAAGAACGGACGAGGCGCCGAATTCTTTTAGGGTTTTAGCAAGAAGGTACAGCGGTAAAAGCTTTTCATCGGGATTGTTTAGACTGCAAACAATCAACACCTCCCGGCCATAAACGTCCGAAACGACTTTTACAAGCGTCTCTCCATCGGGAAATTTCCGAATGATTGCATTCCCTTCTTCAGCATTAAATTGTTGCATCAACGCACGGCCGATTTCCTTTGCGCCGGGCAGGATGAATAACAGTCCATTTTTCATACAAAAAGTTTTATCAACTATACAGTCGGTTTTCTGGCATTTTCTAAGTTGTCATAAAAACGTTCGCATTTATTAAAGTATCACTCGTCTTTGCACGATACGCAACACTTTTCATAGAGCTACCAGAAGAGAGTTTCCTACTACCGTTTTAGTCTGATAGTCTCCATGAAAGCCCTACCATAAAAAAGTACATATCTAAATAATCAAGCTGCCTGGAAAATCGTATGGATTTCCATTGTGCGAATGTTTCTAAGCGTTTTGCTGTCTTGTGATTTAAACCCAAGGCTATTCCACCGGCAAAGCCGATGTTTTTAAAATCGGTAGCCAAAGCAATGGTTGGACTTAGATAGGGAGTGATTGCTTTGTTGTCATAAAAGAACATACCGTTCACATTGAAGAAACCAACGGTATTGTTTTTAACGACCGGGCGATTTAATCCATAATCTATACTGGTAAAGTACCACGCCTCTGTAGAAGCGCCCCAGGAAAAAAAGTTTTTCCTATTTGTCTTCCAAAACCCAAATTCGACATCTAATGCAGGGCTGAAATAAACATTGTCCATCCCAGGCGAAAAAAAAGTTCCCGTGTTCAAAAAATACATTGCAGCACTGGTGCTCTTTTGCGGCTGACCAAACAGTCCCACGCTATTCAGGAACAGTATGCAAACAGCGATTATATGTTTCCTCTGCTTGCGGAAATTCGTCTTTATTGTTGGTACTTTGAGTAGGGGCATATGATTGAACTTTAGAAATCAATAATCATAAAACCATAGCTGGCGGTTCTAAAAATTTGCTCTGTTGGTTGTGGTCTGTATTTACGAACCCTTGTTACTTTAATGATGCTTGTAATAGCCTACTCCTTTAATGTCATTCCAAGAAGTAGTCTGATGGCATTTATAGCACTGGCTTACGATAACATTTTCTTGTCCGGCTATTTTCATAGATACCATTTCAAAATGTTCCATGTAATGACTTGGAGGCGCCTGGTGACACTGGTTGCAAGCCATTGATAACACAGACGGATGTTGAAAAGCGGGTATCGTCCACTGTGCAGTGGCGTGACACGATGCACAGTCTTGACCAAACAAGCCTTGGTGTTTGTCTTTTGTACCGTGGCAACTGGCGCAATCCAACTTTGCTTCCTGTGCTGATACCAAGGGGTGGCTACCGTGCATCACCAACGCCTTTAATCGGTCGGAAGCCTTTTCATCTTTTAAAAACATTTCTCCCAGTGTTGCCAAGGCTTCGTGGTTCATTACACGAAGGTTGGCATTAGCTCCTTGGTGTTCGGTGTGGCAAGTGGCGCAATTGCCGATGTTTGCATGAAAAGCAGTCGGCTGCCGCTGTACCAAGGCCGTGTTGTTAGCGTGGCAACTAATGCACTTGGCCTCGTCAATGCCTTTCACCGGGGTATGACAAGATGCGCAGTTTGTTTCAAGGCTTGCGTGGGCCGTTGATAGCTTGCCCGGTAGCACGCCGCTTTGCCAATCGGCAGGACTTACTTTTCCGCTGCCGATGAAATAAACAGCTACCGAAACCACGGCGATTAACAACAATAATATAATTGCCTTCTTCTTCATTTAAAAAATCGTAAGCCGAAATAGATTGCTGACCAAATGTGGATGATGAGCAACATGTAAAAAGCACAAGAGGTTATGATATGTGCCGTAAGCCAATTTGCCGTCCTACGCTTCAACGCTTCGTGGGTTTTGATAGCATATTCTACATCAGCGATGGCCTCCGTCAAACGGATGGCTCGTACCGAGAGCGGTGCTTTCGGGCCTTCCTCTATTGGCTCAGTACCGGTGAAGCTGTTAAAGGCCTTCCGCATCCATCCATGCGTTGCGGCATAGGTAATTTCAGGATTTGACTGTTTGGCAAGAGCTTCCGTTAGCTGGTTGTATTCCGTAGCCAGTAGATTGAGCAGGTCTTTTTTCTCCCGCAGTTCCGTTGAAGAATAACTTAGGTAATACCTTCCAAGAAATCCACTCAATACAGTTAACATCATTAACGTGGTGAGCCAGATGCCAACGGCGCTTTCAAAGCGGTGGCCGGTATGCAGAATAGCGAATATGGCGCCGATGATGCTGGTGTACACATGCCATGTTAACAGAACTCCCAACGAAACAAGTTTGCCGATTTTTTCCTTGAACCACTTTACCCGCTTTGCCGCCGAATACAGAAGTGGCGGTACTACCATTAGTAGGGCAGCGGAAATTGCCAACACTCCACCGGATAAACTGCCGGGGAACCGTGGCGACCGGTGAATGAAGAACCCTAACCACAGGAGCAACTGCAGCAAGAGTAAAGAACCAATTATCGTCCGTTCTCTTTTCATATTCGTTAGGCGTCCACCGAAACGTTTTCTGTTGACTTGGCCTGGCAGGCAAGAATGATGTTTTGCGCCTTGTCCTCTTTTGTCAACGCATCTTCTACTTCCATCGTCACTTTACCTGAAAGCAACCTTGTTTTGCAAATGCCGCAGGTTCCCACCCGGCAGGAATACTCGATATTTACCCCTACATCTTCCGAGGCTTCCAAAATGGTTTTGTCCGGTGTGAGGATAGCGGTCTTGTTTGATTTGGCGAATGTCACCACGCCGGTTATGGCTTCTACGGCAGGTGCAGCAGTTTCCGGCTCAACCGGTTTGCGCTTCAGAGCTGGCGGCAGTCCGGGAAACACTTCCGTTTTGACGTTTTCTTTTGGTACGTTCAATTCAGCCAGCATTTGCTTAACGGCTTCCATCATCGGCTTTGGCCCGCAGATATGAATGCGGCGTGAAGTCAAGTCCGGTACCCGTTGCACCATAAGGTCTTTGCTGATGCGGCCAATCACATACTCTTGTTCCTGCTGAGCATGCCGCTCGTCAAGAATGATACAAGACTTTAAATTTGGATGGCGTTTTTGCAGGTAGAAAATTTCCTCCCGGAAAATGATGGCCGCTTCGTTTTTGCAGGAATAAAAGAAATACATCTCGCCCTTCCAGGAACGGTCGGTGAGGTAGCGGATAACACTCATCATGGGTGTAACACCCACGCCGCCGGCAATCAGCACTACGCTGTCGCCTTCCTTTTCGGTAAACGTAAACTGTCCGGAAGGTCCGGTTAACTGTAGCAGTTCGCCAACATGCACTTGCGTATGCAAGTAGTGAGAAACGGTACCTTTCTCTTCATGCTTTACGGTGATTTCGCAGTAATCCCGGTCGGTTGGTGAAGAAGCGATGGTATAGGAACGCTTTACCGGAACGCCTTTCGGCGCAACCGTTACTGTAATGAACTGTCCCGGCAAATAATTGAAAGGCAGCTTACCGCCATCGGGGTCGGTAAGCCGGTAAGTCTTCACATTGGGCGTTTCATCAAAAATTTCCGCAACGAGCAAGGTGCCGGACCAAGAGTTGGATTTGGTAGGCGATATTTCTTCGTTTACAGCAGGTGCTTCGGCTCTAATGGCTAACGTTACCGGTGCGGAAGCGGTTGCCGGCGCCGGAATGTTTGCTGCACTTGTTCCGGCCAATTTGGTAAGGAGCGCATTGGCCCTTTTCATTTTGTGGTAATACAGCCAAGTGACCACTATAGCAAATGCTACCAAGGTGAGCATTGAAACGTAATGGACCCATGACAAGCCAAAAAAGCCGTGTGGCTGGGTTTGATCCACAGACGGTTCAAGGTTCATGTTTTGCTTAAACCAGCGAAAGCCAACATCCGAAAGAGGCTGGTTAGTAGCAAGGGCGTGTTGCACTTCCAGTCCGCTCTGAAGCAGTAATTGCCCTTGCCGGATTTGCGCCATCGCTTCCTGCAGCGCCGCATAGTTATGCTGCGCCGTTGCAGCTTTTAGCTTTTCCATACCCGCAGCCAGCAAGGCGTTTCCTTCGGTTACCCGTTCATCGGCAAGGCGCTTGATTTCGTTGTGGGTTTGCAGCGACATATCCGGCAACTGCATCAAGGAAGGATACAACTCTTTGGTGGGCGGTTTGCCCATTTCATTCATCATTTCGCCCATGCCATTTTGCATACCGCCGCTCATGGAGCCGGCGCCTTTGTTACCGGGATTTTGCATGGCGGCAGTGCTGTCGGTTGGTGATGCGGGATGATGTTTCTCGTGTTCCGACTGGGCAATGGCCTGCGGTGAGGCAGCCAACAACGTACTACCCAACATCAATGCAAATAGTTTCTGGCCAGTGCCTTTCATCGTTGCTTCCTTTTAACGATTAAACGTTGTTTTCTACAGCAAGGGTTTTCTTACATATCGTCGTCCATCATGGGCTTGTCTTTCGACATCGTATCCTTGGCCGAATTCATTGGCGCCGCTTTCATTTTGTCGGTGGCTTTTTGCATCATGTTCATGCCCTTATCCATCATGTCCATTCCTTTGTTCATAGGCATTCCTTTATTCATGTTACTGCTATCCATTGCCATTCCTTTGTCCATCATGTCCATGCCCTTCATAATCATATCCATGTCGTCGGCCATGCCGCTATTCATGCCGTCTTTGTCTTTTTCCATCATGCTTTTTCCCATGTTCATTGTTTCCATGCCCTTGTCTATCATTTGCATGCCTCTTTCTACAATGGTTTTGTCATTGGCTTTGCGGCCTTGCTCCACCATCTCCTTTCCGGCTTTTACCATGTCCATGCCTTCGTGAATGGCGGTCATGCCTTGCCGGGTGTCATGAGTGGTGTTGTCGCCGTGATGAATGGTGTCAGTATGATGGACCGTATCAGCGGGTTTAGCGGTAGTGTGCAATACACTGTCATTGCCGGACGCATTGCTGCCTTTGTTATTGTTGCAGGCTGCAAACAAGACGGCCGCAGCCAGCAGCAGATAAGCTGCCATCTGGATGTGAGAGGTTGGTGAAGAGCGTTTTGCACTCTTGAGGATTGTGGTGTACATAAAGGATGGTTTAAATGATTTTTGATTTGTTTTGAGCTTAACGTCTTTGGTGATGCTTGTGAATTAATTCGGGCTTCGCAGGCGATTACCGGCATTGTAAATAGCGGCGACACTAGCACCCATAAGCCAGCCAATCACAAACCACTCCGCAATACCCATTAGGGTTTCCGAAACTGGCATCGGCGTTTTTCTAATGATAAACGAGCCGTCTATCCCGTGCATCAGGCTATTAAAAAAGGAGATGCTTGTTTGCGGCCCCGTTACGGCCATTGCCATGATACAGGCTGCATAAACCAGCGCAACGGTCAATGCAACCGCAAAACCAAGGGCTTTTACATTAATGCGATGCATGATTTTCCTCCTTTTTATTTTGTGTATTATGGGAATGCTGGTCGTGTGGACCTTGATGCATAGGCATCAACAGATGGCAGGCAAACATGGCAACGATGAAAATGAATGTGCTGTAATTGCCGGTGATGCCAAATAATGGCAGCAAAAAAATAAGCAGCAACGGTACCAAGCAACCAATGAGCATTAAAACGATGTGCTTCTTCATAATTATTTCTTTTTCACGTCTCAATTTTTAATTCGCCTTCCCGGCTGCTTCGTTCGGGATGATGCTCCTCATTTCTTTTACCAAAAAGAAGCTGATCACCGAACGGATGCCGACAATCATCGCCAGCACATACAGTTCGTTCAACAACGGTTTGTGTATGGTATGAATAATATCGGCAGCCAGCATGAAATCCAGGCCTAATAGCAGGTAGGCCCCAAAGCGGTGGCTTAAGTAATCACGGCCGGCATCGGGTTTCGGACAAGTGGCAGTCAATTTCTTAAACCGGAAAAAATGAAACAAAACCACGGCGGCGCCCCAAATGATAATGCTGCTTCCACCAATGCTTATGCCCAAGGCGATATAATTAAACACTTCCATTTTATGATGGATGACTGCGGTGGCTTGTCTTACAGCAACGTATCGCTATTACGGGAATTCGTTGATTTTTCACGCATTCCGCACCGCGGACATTTTTCCGGTCTTTCTTGCCTTTTTTTTTCTTTCATTAGGCAGGGATCCATGGTGCAGGTTTCAACAGAACCGGCTTTTTACGGCGTACCGCTTTGGTTTTGCGGACGTTTGTTTCCGTTTGATGATGCGTGTGCCATTGCCTAAGCGTTTTGATTTAGTAAATGGGCGGCAGTGCGATGTTGGTGCCGCCCTATCTCTTGTTATTTAACAACCTTTCATTGGCATGGACATGCTCGTTGACTTGGCCTTGCTTGTTTTATTGGCAGGCATTTTACCCATCTTGCCATTCATGTAAATCATCTCTCCGTTTTTCAGCTTTCGGGTCTTCCCGTTTTTCATTTTCATGGTACCATCTTTCGCTATGGTGGCACCATTGGAGAGTTGCATGTCTTGGTTAAGCTCCATTGTTTTACCGTCTTTAATGTGCATCATTTTACCATCCATCATCATCAAATGTTCTTTGACGTGAGTGGATTGTTCCGTGGTCTTTTGCGTATGGCCTTCATGCTGGGCCGCAGCGGTTAAGCCAAATGTGGCTGCAACAAGGAAAATCAAGAGTTTTTTCATGTCCTTTTGATTTGGGGTGCTCCGGCTTCGGCGAAGCACCGGTTAAGAATTGCTTTGTGAAAGAACTTTTTTTGGTGCAAGCACTATTTTGCCCGGTGGCTTTTCCCTGCCAATGGCTTTACCGGGTAGTTGGAAACGATGCTGTGCACGGCCGGATGAATGTCTTTGTTCAGATAAGCAGGGTCATAAACGTCACCTTGGGCCGTTCCGGTCCATACCAATTGACTGCTTTTGGCATCAATCAAATTCAGGGTGATGGAGTTTTCCCAATACTCCTGCTTTTGCGTACTGATGGCTCCGGGATATGCATAATTAAAAGTTTGATAGCCGTGATAATAATACCTGTACGGATAAGGGGAATAGTACAAGCTACCCAAGTAATACGGACGGTAATAGTAGGTTGTTGGGTAACTGGAAACGGTTCGTTCCTTTTTTGCGTTACGCACCACAACCTGCATGAGTATGTCTGGTTTTTCTAAATTAACAGTGTAACCCCGGTCGCTCATGCACTGGCCGAAATAATTACGGATGTTGTTACGAACGATTTCATTATTGTAGGGCGCAGAAGTGGTATCGGCCTTATCAGGGAGCCAGGCAAAGGTTTTATACTTTGTAAAATCCGCTGCCCGGTCGTAGTCCGAGTAAATATTAGTGTAGGTGCCACAGCTATTCAGAAGCAGCACAGTTATTATGCCTACAAGTATTTTTTTCATACACATCCGTTTAGCCCGTTTATCGAAACATGGTTGAAACCGGCCGGTTATTTATTCTTACAACAGAACGTCAATTTTGGGTGAGGGATAGTGCCACGACTGCTGCATAAAAGAGGCGAGCAGGAACCCGATAGATTTCAACTTGTCTTTAATTTTTGCCACATCATTCGCTGACAGAAGGCTCCCGTCTATTCGCACTTCATCTCCATTGGCCGGCAGTAAATGAAATCCATCGCTGCGAAGAACTTCTTCCGCTTCGGCAAAACTGTGTTCTCCCGTTACGTTTCTTAGGATTAAATAATTCATCATCGTAGCTGCATGTTTTGTCGCTTTTCGCATCGCCGTGCGTCAAGCGTGTTAGGAATGGCCAAAGTCCCGCACCTTTTTATCGTGTGCCTTTTGCTGTAAGATGCGAGACGTTGCTGCTATGACTTATCTTTCTTTTCGACCAGGTCTTTCCCGCACTTCGGGCACTTGCCGTCTTTGTCCAAGGCCACTTCGGGGTGCATGGGGCAGGTGTAGGTCTTCATTACCTCGGCCTTCATCTGTTCTTTGGGAGACAGATTTAGCTTTCTCCCGCACTGGGGGCATTTGCCCGGGTCGTGGCTTTTTACGGTCAGGTGCACCGGGCAGGTGTAGGTCTTGGTTATGCCTGCCTTCATCTTTTCTTTTGTGGAAAGCGCCAAGTCCATGTTGCATTTGGGACATTTTCCCGGCTCATGGCTTTGCACCTCTGGGTGCATCGGACAGGTGTACAACGTAACGTGTTGCGCTGTGTCAACTCTTCCCGCTTTGGTTTGCGCCATCACAGACGTGGCACCGACGAAGAGGCAAATGATTAAAATGATTGTCTTTTTCATGACTGTAGATTGATGATTGTTTGTAAAAGATTTTATTTAGGGGTTTTGTTTGAAAATCCAGTTTAGCTTATACATTTTATGGAAGTCATCGTACACGGCTAATTCGGTGTTGTATTTAAACATCTCGTCAAGCTTCATGTGAAAGGCATGGTTGTCGGGAAAAGCCTTTTTTACGTTTTTGATGGTCAACGATTGCGCCGGCGAAAGAGCGTCTTTGCTGAAGTAATAGTTGGTAACGTTTGTTTGTCCTTTACCAGGCTTGGAGACTTCATGACGGTAAATCAGAATTGTTTCGTCCGCGTTCAGCAACACCAATTCCTTTTTCTCCAAAAACCGGACGATTTCACCATCGCAGGTTTTGTAACCGAAAATTTGGTTTTTATTCAGCTTGTAGCTGCTGTCAAAATGCTTGACGGTGATGTACGACTTACCAAAAAAATCATTCAGCTTGATTTTGTGCTGCTCGGTATTGCAGTTGATGGCGTAGCTTAATTTCCGCTGCTGAAAATCTTCTCCGGTCAGGTAAACGCCACTGCTGTCCTTTTGCGCAAAAAGTATTTGTGGCAGAAACAGCGCCAGAGAAAATGCGGCGGTTGTAATCTTTTTCATTGTGTTGATTTTACGTGTTCAAAACAGCATTCAAAATTATTTTTTCGCCTGTCGGCAATGGTTTGATTGCTTACGAATGTTGTTTGAAATGTTGCGGCAGCAGGCTATCTCTTTTCACCCGGCCATGCTTCGGGTTGGTGCGGTATTCGCCGGGTGATTGCCCGGTTTCTTTTTTGAACTGCGTACCGAAGGTTTGTTGCGAACCATAACCCAGTTGCCAGGCTATCTCCGATAAGCTCAATTCTTCCCGCAACAACAACTCCTTTGCTTTTTCCATCTTCAACAACATGAAATACTGGTCTATGGTGGTTTTCAGCGTTGAGGAAAACGCATGGCTAATGTGGTAGTAGCTGCGCCCCATCTTTTCAGCCAGGTAGGAAGACAGTTTTTTGCTTTTGGCACCTTTCATCAACAACTCATCTAAGTATTTAATCAGCACGGCCTGCACCTGCACCACGAGAATGTCATCGGGCCTTGAAACCAGTTCAAAGCCGCTTTCCTTCAGCGTTACGCTTATTTTTTCCCGTTCGGCGGCACTTAGCTCTTTTGCCAGTTTTGCTTCGCCTATGCCGACCGCTATGGGCTTATGGCCCAGCGACGTTAACTGTTGCGTGACTGTGTCAATGCAACGATTGCAGCACATATTGCGTATGAAAAGATGAGTAGTTGCCATTGCTTTTGCCGATTGGTTTGGAAGACAGGTACAGGCGGACGCAGTTGCTGTACCCATAGCAAGTGCGCAGAAAAGAAGTTGGCAAAAATCAAATGCGGAAGACCCGGCAAAGAAGATAAACCGGTTCAGGATCTCGTTCCGGTTTAAGAAAAATAGTGTAAGAAGTTGGACGGCCTGCCCGGTCAGCAAGAACCAGGTAACTAAGGAAATGAGTTATTATCTCATGTTCCGGTAAATCAGGAGCCGTAGCGCTTTGTACCGTGTTGTGGTTTTCGGATTTTGCAACCTTTATGTCATCATTACAGCACCCTTTAGACATGGTGCCGGAAGTATCCCTCTTGCAACAACAATCCGGTTTTGCCTCAATGTTGAGCAGAGAAGATTTTACCATCCGTCCCTGGCAGTAGTGAAAATCTATTGTAATGCCAAAAGCGGTTGTGGCATAAATCAGCAGGAATGATATGACGATTAAACGTTTCACCTGATTATACGAAAGAACAATTTCAATTCCTACAATCCAATGACAGCCGTTATTTTACAACATGATTTTTGTCATGACTTCATGCGTAATTTCCGTTGATGCAAAGTTCAAACAAGCAACGATGTCAATCGTTGCAAAATCACAGGAAATCGTTACATTTTATTAGGAGTTATATCGCATTTAATTGCCAGACACATGGCTATCGCTGTTGGTGGTGTTCATGGTCTTAAAATAGAAAAGAACAATTTTGGAAGAAATGCGTTTGCCAATAGTATTTTACCAGTTGCCGCTTAGGATGGGTTATTGAAGATTTCCCGCCTGATTTCGTTAGTTGTTTTTGCTCCTATACCTCGGAGCATTGCCAAATTTTCTACGCCGAAGTCAATGACATCCCTTGCAGTAAACAGCTCGTTTTCTCGGAGCCGGTTGAGCGTCCACGGATTAAGCTCGAATTCTTCAATTCGCATGTTCAGAAACTCGTCATCCCATTTCCGTATTCCCTGCTTCTTTTGCCGCTTTTGCTCCTCCTCCTTCTGCACTCTTCTTTGCAGAAAGAATATGGCTCTTTTGCAATCGGCAATACCAAGAGAGTTCAAAATATCCTTTAGTTGGGCTTCGTTGAACGTAATGATTAGCTCTGCCTTCATGAGCGGAAGTTAAAAACGGGAACAAACAACAACAACGAGGTATGTATGATAAAATACTTCATCATCGGCTGTTTTATCCGAGTTTATCAATTGACTTTCGCTTAAGCTGTTGATTGGCTTTGTATGTGTTTGGCGAAATCCCAATGATGCTTTTAAATTGTGCAGACAAATGTTGAACGCTGCTATAACCTAATTTCTTCGCAATGCCCACCATTGTCAGTTCGCCGTACGAAATCAGTTCCTTCGCTTTCTCCAATCGTAACAGAATGAAATGCTTTTCTATTGTGTGCCCTTCACTTTCCGAAAATGTTTTGCTGATAGTGGTGTAATCGTTTTTAATGTGAGCAGATAGATATTTTCTGACACTGAAATGTTCTTCAATCTTTTTTTGCTGAAACTTTTTGACGAGAAGTGTTTTCACCTGGTCCACCAGACGGCTCTTCTTGTCCTGCAATATTTCAAAACCCAAGTTCACCAATCGTCTGGTTATTTCTTTGAGTTCTTCTTTGTCAAGGTCATAGTCGAAATCCGCAAAACCCAGTTCAATATGGGCCGGACGGAGGTTCATTTCGTCTAACTCCCGTTTTACGGCTAAAATACATCTTGGGCAAACCATATTTTTTATGAACAACATCATGCTTGCATCTCTCAAATGGTTTGGTGATTTGTTGACGTTTGCAGAGTGGGCATTCGCTTCCTTCTCCTTTTGCGGCTTACCCAATAAAGCACAAAACCTGACAAGATTGTGAGAAGCCCAAACAGCGCAAAGGCTCTCAATAACCAGTTGTTGAAATTGTCCCGCTCTTTGTAATCCATTGTGTGCATCATCCACAAGAGGTCAAACAAGCGCCATTTGTTGTTGCGGAATGCCTCTACTCGTCCAACTTCTGATGAGACATAGACTGTTGTATTGGTCGGGTGATCGAAGGTAATGGCCCATGCAGGCAGCGGCTTCTCCCGGTATTCGTGATGGCCGTTTGTGGTGGTGATGTATTCAACCGATTTTAAAGTGGGTGTTCCTTTGAAGCTTTCTGTCGCAATTTTTACAGCCTCATCTTTCGAAACGGGCTGGCGTTCCATTCCAGTCCTTGCATCGGCCAAAAGCTTGGACAATTTGCCTTGGGAAAAGTAGGTTATGCTGTAATGGGGTTGCTGCAAAATATTCACAAGCTGCAGGGAATTGATGTAATCCACTCTTTGAGGCAGATGGCGCAAGACACTGTCGGGCGAAACCATTTGGATGCTGCCATCGGGCTTTGGGGTTTGTTTGCGTTGTAGATCGCCGTGTATTTCGTCAATACTGCTCCAACTGAAGTACAAACCGCCCAACGTCCAGAACAAAAATTGTACGCCCAGTATTACCCCAAGGTAGCGGTGTGTTTTTCTGATGTAATAGTGCTTGCTTTTCGCCATGATCTTGTTTTGTTAAGCAATGTCTATTTCCTTCATCAAGTAAACGTCTTGAATGGCTTGCAAAAGCGCTATGCCTTCATCGAACGGCCGTTGAAAAGCTTTCCGGCCGGAGATTAATCCCATGCCGCCAGCCCGCTTATTAATGACCGATGTTCGTATGGCTTCTTTTGTGTCTGAACTTCCCGCCGAAGCGCCGCCGGAATTGATCAATCCAATGCGTCCGTTATAGCAGTTTAACACCTGGTAACGGCACAAATCAATCGGATGATCCGATGCCAGTTCGCTATACATCCGTTTGTCTAATTTGCCGTAGCTGCTGTTGCCCATGTTCAGTGCCGTGTAGCCGCCGTTATCTTCCGGGAGTTTTTGCTTAATGATGTCAGCTTGTATTGTCACGCCCAAATGGTTGGCCTGTCCAGTTAAATCGGCTGCCACATGGTAGTCTTTGCCGCCAACTTTGAAAGCATCGTTACGTAGATAGCACCAAAGAATAGTTGCCATCCCTAAAGCATGGGCTTCTTCAAACGCTTTCGATACCTCGATAATTTGACGGTCGGAATTAACCGAACCGAAATAGATAGTGGCGCCCACGGCAACCGCACCTAAATTCCAGGCATCCTTCACCGAGCCAAACATGATCTGGTCGTACTTGTTGGGGTAGGTCAATAGCTCGTTGTGATTAATCTTTACGATGAAAGGGATTTTGTGTGCATATTTCCGGGACATTAAACCCAACCCGCCGAAGGTGGTGGCAACGCCGTTGCATCCACCTTCGATAGCAAGGCGAACGATATTTTCGGGATCGAAATACATTGGATTTGGAGCGAACGAAGCTCCGGCACTGTGTTCAATGCCTTGGTCAATAGGAAGAATGGACAAATAGCCTGTGTTGGCCAAACGACCGGTATTGTAAAGAAATCTAAGACTGCGAAGCGTGGGAGCATTGCGGTTGGAAAGAGCAAAGTTTTCATCCACGAAATGGGGAGACGGAAGATGCAGTTTCTCCTTGGGCACGGCTGAACATTTATACGACAGAAGCGATTGCGCTTCTTCACCCAATATTTCGCTTAGCTTTTCGATAGTCATAACTTTTGTTTTAAGATTTAAACTCTTTTCGCAGCAGTTGCGCATTGAAGGCAACGATGATGGTGCTCAAGCTCATGAGAACTGCGCCCATAGCCGGGCTAAGCACAAACCGGGGATACAATAAGCCGGCTGCCAATGGAATGGCCACCACGTTGTAGCCAACCGCCCAAAACAGGTTTTGCACCATTTTTCGGTACGTAGCCCTGCCGAAAGCTATCATGTTTACAACGTCAGTCGGATCACTGTTTACCAAGATGATGTCGGCTGTTTCTGCGGCTACATCCGTACCGCTGCCTACCGCAATGCCCACATCGGCTTGAGCCAACGCAGGCGCATCGTTCACCCCGTCGCCGGTCATGGCCACCACTTCACCTTTGTCCTGAAATTCCTTTACTTTAATTTGTTTTTCGTGCGGCAATACGTTGGCTAAGAAACCATCCATGTTCAACCTATTGGCAACGGCACTTGCAATGTTTTCGTTATCGCCGGTAAGTAAAAACGATTTAATGTTCATTGCTTTCAACTGCTGAACGGCTTCAGCCGATGTCTCACGAATGGCGTCGGCGAGCGTAATTACACCGGACAGCTCATTGTTGACTAACAGATAACTAATGGTTTCGATATTCCGATCAACGGAACCTGCAAACATGGGCAGCGGAAGATTGTTTTGCTTGAAATAGTTAGGGCCAACAGACAGTACATTCTTTCCATTCACTTTTCCACTAACGCCGATGCCCTGCATGTAATTAAAGTCTTCCACCTTCCACAAGGGTAGATTTCTCTCTTTCAGCTTGCGCAATACACCGTGGGCGATGTGATGCTCCGAGTTTTGCTGTACCGAAGCAGCGTATTGAAGGACTTCATCCTGTGAGAGCTTGTTTGGAGAAGAAATGATTTGTTGCACTTCGTGTGAACCTTTGGTAAGTGTGCCCGTTTTGTCGAAAATGATAGTGGTGAGTTTTCGGGCATTCTCAAAGGCCGTGCGGTTGCGAATGAGCAAACCGCTCACGGCTGCTTTGGTGGTGGAAATGGCCACTACCAAAGGGATAGCCACACCCAGCGCATGGGGGCAGGATGTTACCATCACCGTTACCAGTCGCTCCAATGCAAAAGCAAGGTTTCCTTCAACCGAATACCAATAAAGGAATGTAGCAACGCCTACCAAAATGGAAACAATGGTCAGCCACTTGGCTACTTTATCGGCCAAATTCTGCGTATTTGATTTTGCGCTTTGTGCCGATTGCACCAAGGTGATGACTTTGTTTAAATAGCTCTCTGCGCCTGCCCCTGATACATGCACCCGAAGAGAGCCATCGCCGTTGACCGAGCCGGCAATTACCTTTGTGTCCTTTTCTTTTTTTACCGGCACGCTTTCGCCGGTCAACATGCTTTCGTTTACATACGAACTGCCATCAATGACGTGGCCGTCGGCAGGGATTTTCTCGCCTGGCTTTATCAAAACAATGTCGCCGTTCTTCAAGTCTTTCAAATCAATGTCTGTAACGGTGCCGTCCCTTTCCACATGCACATTTGAAGGCAACAGGGCTACCAGCGATTGCAGGGCATTGGAAGCTGCCATCTGCGACCGCATCTCCAACCAGTGACCCAACAGCATAATATCAATCAGCGTGGCCAGTTCCCAAAAGAAATCCATGCCCCGCAGTCCAAACACCACGGCAGCACTGTAGAAGTAAGCTACCGAGATAGCCAGCGCTACCAGTGTCATCATGCCGATGGCTTTGTCTTTAATCTCCCGCACCATGCCGGTTAAAAAAGGCCAGCCGCCATAGAAGTAAATGACGCTGCCCAACAGCAGTAATACATAGCTGTCGCTGGGGAACTTTATGCTAAAGCCCAACCATGTTTGTATCATGTGAGAAAGCAACAATACAGGGAGGGTCAGTATAAGACAAATCCAAAACCGCTTTAGAAAGTCTTCGGTATGGTGCCCGGCGTGCTTGTCGTGCATAGACCCTTCCGCGGCCCGACCCTTTTCCTCTGGCCCATGATGGTGTTGGTGTGCTTCGTTCTCAGCTTGTTGTTTTAACGCAGCCGTAGGCGCCGGTTGGGGAGGATGAGCATTGCTCTGGTGCTGATGCTCGTGGTTGTGATTGTGGTGTTCGTGGTTCATAAACGCTATTTGAAAAGGTGCTCAATCTTGTACGTGACATAGGTTTCATTGCAGGGTTCATGATTTATGCTTTCAGCGCCGCTGTGCTTTCTCACCTTAAAAACTGTTTCGCTGGTTTGTACCCTTTATCGTGTCTTCTACGCTACCGCAAGTCAACATTTCTTCTCCATAGTAAGGATTGCGGATTTCTTTGCTTGGACTTAGCCAGGAAGCGCCTTTGCCATCAAATGCCATTGGACAATGGTTCCTGTACAATTGTCCATTTTTCACGCCGGCTTTTTTGACAAGCGCTATAAATTCATCGCTCAACTTGGCATATGCTGACCGTTGCTGTCCAATGTCGTCGGCTGCAATGATTTGTGTCGCGTATTTCTTCAGGGTTTGGTTGGATTTTAGCTCGGCTGCGCCTGCCTCAATGTTGCTGCTGACAATTTTGGCCTCGGCTACTTTTTCTTCCGTTAAGGCGGTTGTCAATGCCAGGTAGTGAGGGTATATGGCATTGACCGTTTCATCTTGTATAGTCAATGGTTTCGTTGTCCGCTTTGCAGTAGCTGTTTTCTGTGTCACGGTTGTCTCTGCCGATGTTTCATTTTCGTTTTTACAAGAAAAAATAAACATCCCTGCGAAGGCAAGCGACACTTTTACTATCGTTTTCATGTTCTTCGTTTTCTTCTTCATTTTTCTGTGGCGATTTACATATTCATGCCGTCCATCGGGTTCTTTCCTTTCTTCAATACAAATTCGCTGTACAGCAGATAGGCGCCCGTAACAACCACTTTATCGCCGCTTTGAAGTCCGGCGGTGATTTCTACTTGGTCGAAGGTTTCGGTACCGGTTTTTACCATTCGCGGCTCGTACTTCCCACTTTCTTTTTCAATCCATACATGCGTTCCTTTTGCCTCCCTGATCACGGCATCAACTGGCAACGTCAAAGCGTTGCTTTTTACCGCGCCGGGCAACAGTACCACTGCCTGCATACCGGGTTGCCATTGATGGTTGGGATTAGAGATGCTGCCACGTACCTGCATCACTTGACTGCCTGCTTGTAAAGCCGGTGTAATAAAGCTGATGGTCATGGCTTGCGGCTGGTCTTCGTAGCCGGCAACGGTTACTTTCACTTGTTGCCCCTGCCGGACTTTAGATGCTTCGGCAGGATATACATCGGCTTCTACCCAAATGCTGTTGTAGGCTTCCAGCCGCATGATGTTGCCGCCTTCGGCCACATATTGCCCTTCGGTTATGGAAAGCTCCGCAACAATGCCAGACGCCGGCGCCAGATAGGTGACGTAGGGATTTGTTTTTTTGCTTTGTACCAGTTCGTTTAATTGCCCTTCCGTTTGCCCATAAAGAAGCAATTTTTGGCGGGCAGCTTTTTCCATTTGCTGGAAACGCTGGTCGTCGGGAAAGCTGGCCGCCTGCGCAGCCATTAGCAAATACTCTTGCTGCAGAGTGGACAGTTGTTCGGAATAGATTTTATACAACGGCTGCCCTTTCTGCACGGGCACACCGGTTTGCTTCACGTATAAGGTTTCCACCCGGCCGGGAACTCTGCTGGAGATATAAGTTGTTGCCTCTGGATCGGTTACTAAGCGAGCATTCAGGCGAATAAAATTAGAGATGGCGCCAGCACCAATCGTTATGGTAGTGATGTTGGCCAACATCTGTTGGCTGGGTCCGAGGGTCAGCGATGTTTCTACATTGTTTTTGTCAAACGGCACCAGATCCATGCCGCAAATGGGGCAAGTGCCCGGCTGGTTACGTACAATCTGCGGATGCATGGGGCAGGTATAGGTTTGCTCTTTGGCGCCCTTCACAGCCGTTTTCGTGTTGTCTTTGCAAGCCCACAAGAGAGAAGGGGCCAAGGCGACAATCGCCATCTTTTTCAAAAACTCATTGCGTCTTATCATTGCGATTGTTTTTGTGTGTCTGATTTAAGTTTGATGAAGCTTTCGCTGTCCACCATATAGGCTGCGTTCTTGGCAATCTCCCAATTACCGGAAAGGCCGCTTTCTATCAAGACCATGCTTTCTGCCGTAACTCTTGTTTGTACCGGCTTGGGCACAAACACAGCTCCTTCTTTTTTAAACACGACCGATTGGTTGCCGAGAAAAAGCACGGCACTTTGCGGCACCCACCAGCCTTTGTTGGTAATCGGCACATTGGCTGTAACCAGTTGCCCAACCTGAAAACGGGTGTCGTTTAAATAAACACGGGCGACGGTAAACCGGCTGCCTGCTTTGAAGGTGGGTTGTATCAGGCCGATGGTTCCCGTATGAACCGTTTCCGGATCGGATGTCTTGTAGAACACTAGCCGCTGCCCCCGTTTGATAAGGGAAGACATTTTGGGATCAAAAGAGAACTCGGCCACCAAACTTGTGTTCCCATAGATGGTAAAAATGGTTTGCCCGGCACCTACGTATTGCCCTTCCCGAATAAGGACAGGTGAAGTGGTTGAAGCCATTTCGGTTCCTGTGCCTGAAGGATTGTTCATTGCATTGCCGCTGCTTCCGCCACCGCTCATGCTGTTCATATCACTGCCGCCGTTGGATGCTGTTGGAGTAGTAACAACTCCGGATGTGGAACTGCTAACCAATGCAGGCTGCTCCAAAATATAACCGCTGGCATTGCTGTAAACAGGTACACGGTATAAAACTTTACCGGTACGCAGCACCTGATTGATTTGCCCCTCTTGCATGCCCAACAGCGACAACCGCAGCTTGGCTTTTTGCAACAAGCTGTTGTTACGGTCCTGTTGGTAAATGAATAGCAATTCACGCTGCGCAGCCGCCAAATCAGGCGAATAAATCTCCATGATTAGTTGCCCTTTTTTTACAGGCTGGTAATTGTATTTTACCAGCAACCGTTCAATGCGTCCGCTTACCCGGCTAGAGATGGTAGTTTGATTACGGGTGTCGTAGGTAATGCTGCCCTGCACCGGAACGGACAGGATGCGCATGCTACTTTCTGGCTGAATGGTGGCCGTAGTGGCCACCACCTGCTCATTGACTGGTTTTGCCAGATGCGCAATGGTGCTGTCAATACCCGTTTGCTCACCGGTTGTTTGTTTAAGCACCAAGTCCATCCCGCAAATAGGGCATTTGCCGGGGTTTTCCCGAACGATTTGCGGATGCATGGGACAGGTGTATTCCTGCTTTGCCGTATGCTCATGTGCCGTCCTTTTCTCGGAACTGGCCGAACAGCCGGCTAATACTACTGCCGACAGCAAGAGCAAAGCCATAACACCCTTAACGATAAAGCTGTCTTTCATAATCCACAATCATTTGATACAATCGTAATTTTTCATCCAGCAAAACCATTTGCTGCATGTTCAGCGTTTCCCAAGCATCAATCACCACAGGCAACTGTGCTTTGTTTTCCTGATAACTGATAAAATAAGCGTCCAGTGATTTTTGCATGGATGGTATAATCCGTGTTTCCATCGCCTGAATGCGTTTCTGCATGGTTTGAATTTCCGCCTGCATTCCGTACAACATACCTTGGGTTTCCAACAACATGGCCGAGCGTTCCTTTTGCATCGCTTGTATGTTTAATTCCATTGCTTTGATGTCGGACTTGTACATTTTTGACGCCCATGGTGCAATGGGAATAGTAATCATACCCATTACGCTGTACTGGTTGGGCATCATGGCATCCAGAGGGTACATGTGGTCGTATTGTATGCGGAAATCGGGACGGCGCTGTTTGCTCATGGCGTCTATATTGAGCCGCATGGAGCGAATGCTTTCGTTCATGCGAACTACATCGCCCCGCACACCGGCTAACGAACCTGTGTCAATAAAGGCAGGGCGGAATGTGATTACATAATTTGTGTCCACCTCAAACAATGCGTTCCCCGGCTCATTCATCAGGGCGTTGAGGTAAGCACGGGCACGGGCAATGTCCCCTTCCTGCATCCGGATCATGTTTCGGTTTTCTTCAACCCTCGCATCAATTTTATACACACCGCCTAATAGTGATTGGTTGTAGGGATAGCGCACTTCTTCAATCTTTTTCATTGTTGTCATAATCCGTTCATTCTGCTGAAGAACCTTGATGCGCTGTTGTGCCACCAGCCACGCATAGTAATTACTCCGGGCCTGCGCTTTCAAATCATTGAGGGTGACGGTGCGGGTTGCCTTCTCCACATTGGCCTGCGATGCTATGTATTGGCTCTTGGCTCTAAGCTTTGAAGGGTTGGTAATCTCCTGCTCAAAACGCAACATTAGCTGCCCGGCATCGCTTGGTTGCATCTTCATTTGGCCGGGATACGGCGTCATGAACGTACCCGCACCCACCATCGGCGGCATCAAAGCCGTGGCAGCATCTGCACTGTATTGATAACTACGGGCCCTGATGTCGTAGGTTTGAAGCAGGTTATTATTCCTGTCAATCCGGTTAAGAATGGTATCAAGCGGGAGTACCGGTGTTTGCTGACTAAACACCTGCAAAGGCAGAACACAGAAAATCAACCATCGCATCTTAATGCTTAACATCGTACACCTCCAGTTTTCCGTGTTTACGTAATTCGTATTCTTTGGTCATCAAAAAAATTAGCGGTGTTACCAGCAAAATGTGGGTGGATGACGTCAGCACTCCACCAATCATAGGCAGTACAATTGGCTTCATTACGTCTGTACCCACACCACTTGCCCAAAGGACAGGTACCAGGCCAAATAGCGAAACCGAGACCGTCATAAGTTTGGGGCGAAGGCGCTTGGCGGCACCGGCAATGACATATTCTTTCAAGTCTTGCCGGGTGATGGTGGCGCTTGAGTTTCCTTTCAGCTTAATTAATTGCTGCATAGCATCATTGAGATAAATGACCATCACGATACCCGTTTCTACCGCAATGCCGAAAAGAGCAATGAAACCAACGGCCACCGCAACCGAAAGATGTACCCCGTAGAAGTAAATGATATAGGCTCCTCCAATGAGCGCAAAGGGAACGGTGATGAGACTTAGAAACGCTTCCCGTATCGAATGAAAGGCAAAGTAGAGCGAAAAGAAAATAATCACAATTACAATGGGTGCTATAATCAAGAGTGTTTTTTGGCCTCTGATTAGGTTCTCGTATTGCCCGCTCCACTCTACAAAATACCCTTCGGGCAAGATGCCGTTCTGGCTGTTGATTTTCCGAATAGCCTCTTGAACCGTACTGCCCAAATCCCTGTCGCGAACATTGAACAACACCGCACCGCGCAGCAACGCATTTTCGGATTGTATCATGGGTGGACCGTCTTGAAAAGCCACATCGGCCACAGCCGAAAGCGGCACTTCGCCAAATGTTGGTGACTGCAATGGGATGCGCTTAATTTGCTCCACGCTGTTGCGGAACTCCTGTGCCAACCGCACATTAATAGAGAAACGTTGCCGCTTCTCAATAGTGGTTCCGATGGGCGAACCGCCAAGCGCTGTTTCCACCGTTTGGTTCACGTCGTCCACATTCAAACCATAGCGGCTTAAATCCGCTCTGCGCACATCAATGTTCAGGTACTTGCCGCCAGTAATGGGTTCCACATACAAATCCGATATGCCTGTCGTGCCTTCCAACGCTCGCTTCACCCGTTCCGAGACAGCAGCCAGCGTATCCAGGTTTTGGCCATAAACTTTTACACCTACGTCGGTGCGAATGCCGGTGGAAAGCATGTTGATGCGGTTGATAATGGGTTGCGTCCACCCATTCACTACGCCGGGTATCTGCAACTTGGTGTCCAGTTCCTTAATGATGTCGCTTTTTGTAATGCCGTCTCTCCATTCGGAATGGGGTTTCAGCATGATGATAGTCTCAATCATGCTGATGGGCGAATTATCGGTGGCGGTACTGGCCCGGCCGGCTTTACCTAATACCTTTTCCACTTCCGGTACCGACTTGATGATTTTGTCCTGCACCTGCAAAATCCGTTTCGCTTCCGCATTGGAAATGTCCGGCAGCGTTACCGGCATAAACAGGATGCTTTGCTCATCCAACGGCGGCATAAACTCTGTACCTAAACTGCGTACCAACGGAATGCTGATTAACAAAGCAATGATGTTGATGGCCAGTGTTGTTTTGCGCCACTTCAAAACGCCCTTGATTACGGGTGTATAAATCCGTTCCAAAATGCGGTTAACCGGGTTGGCCGTATCGGGTAGAAATCTTCCTTTCATGAAAAAAGAAATGAGCACCGGCGCCAACGTAATTACCAAAAAAGCGTCCACAATCATGATGAACGTTTTGGTAAATGCGAGGGGATGAAACAGTTTGCCTTCCTGGCCAGTTAGCATAAAAACGGGCAGAAAGGATGTAATGATGATGACCGTGGCAAAGAACACACCCCGGGAAACTTGTTTGCTAGATTGCTCAATTATGTGAATTCTTTCTTCTTCGGAAATCCATTTTTCAGGCCTTCGAAAAAATTTTTTCAAAAACTTCATAGGTCTCAAATCGTTTTATTCTTTTGTGTCTTTTGCCAAACGGCATATCGTTCCGCCAGGTTCTTATAGGCATTCTCGCTCATGATGATGCCATTGTCCACAATCACCCCAATGGCCAGCGCTATGCCTGTCAGCGACATGATGTTTGATGAAATGCCAAATGCGTTGAGCAGGATAAAGGAAATAGCCAACGTAATGGGAATTTGAATGACAATGCTTACTGCACTGCGCCAATTGAAAAGAAAAATGATAACGATGATGGAAACGGTTATCATTTCTTCGATCAATGTATGCTTGATGGACGCTACCGACTGTTCAATTAATTTTCCCCTGTCATAAACAATGTCAAACTTTACGCCTTCGGGCAGCCCTTTAGCGACTTCCAACATTTTTGCCTTAATTCCATTTATGACGGCATCGGCATTCTGCCCGTAGCGCATCACCACAATGCCGCCCACTCTTTCGCCTTCGCCATTTTGATCAAATATGCCCAATCTTGTTTCGCCAGTCATTTGCACCGTACCAAGATCAGCCACCCGCACCGGCACACCGCCTTCGTTCTTTACAGGAATGTTTTGGATCTGATCAATGGATTGCAAGTAGCCTGTGGTTTTGATGATGTAACCAATGTCGCTCATCTCAAATTTTCGTCCGCCTGCCTCGTTGTTGTTGCTTCGCACCGCCGCAATCACATTGGGTACTGACAGTTTGTAATACAGAAGTTTGTTCGGGTCAAGGGTAATAGAATATTGTTTTTGAAAACCACCGAACGAAGCGATTTCACTAACGCCGGGTACATTTTGCAGAGCAAACTTTACGTACCAGTCCTGAATGGCCCGTTGTTCACCCAAATCAAGATTGGGTGCATCAAGCGTGTACCAAAGTATGTGGCCTACGCCTGTACCATCGGGACCTAACCTGGGAGAAATGCCTTGCGGCAAGGTTTGCGCAAGAGTGCTCAATCGCTCCAGCACCCGGGAGCGGGCCCAATAGATATCTACGTCGTCTTCAAAAATGATGTAGATAAAGCTCATGCCGAACATGGACGTTCCCCTCACGTATTTGATGCGAGGCAGTCCCTGCAGGTTTGTTACCAACGGATAGGTAATTTGGTCCTCAATCAACTGCGGGGCACGACCCATCCACTCTGTAAAAACAATCACTTGATTTTCCGACAAGTCGGGAATTGCGTCAATGGGATTTTTTTTCACGCTAATCAGGCCCCATACAAAAAGCCCGGCCGCCAGCGCCAGCACAATAAACCGGTTTCGCAATGACCATTCAATAATTCGATGTACCATTTATTTCAAAAACATTAAAGCGGAGAGAACACCTCTGCTCTCGCCGCATCAGGTTAGTTGTGATTGTGTGCCGCTTCTTTACTTCCTGCATCAGATTTTTTTTGACCATCAGCCGCCGGCTTGCGATCATAATGGCAACAGCCCGGAAGCTTGTTGTACACATTATCATTTGCTGTGTACTTTTCGGTGTCGTGCCCTACGGCAGTAATCTTTTGCTGAATGGCATCCAGTGTTGTTTTTTCCGAATTGTAGGTAACAACCAGCATTTTGGTATCCACATTCCAGTCCACTTTTTTTACGCCGTCTATGGCGGCGGCTTTTTCAATTCGCTTTTTGCACATGCCGCATTCGCCGTACACTTTTATGCTGTCGGTTCGGTCGTGAGCAAAAACCGACACCGAGAGAAGTGAAAAAGCAGCCAGCAGGAAAAGTTTGACTTGTTTCATTTTGTATTGATTTGGTTTTAAAAATTATTTGACCCGGCGGAACGAAGTATGTGTCATTTCGATCTTCCATCCGTCTTTGGTTCGGCGCAAAACAGATGTTGACACGCCTTTGCTCTTGATTTGGCTGTCATCCTTCGCCAGCACAATGGTGTAGCCATAAGTTTCTTCGGAGTATGCATAATCACCGTTCAGCGTTACATCCACTTTGTAATCGGAGAACGTAAAGGACTTGAAAGCCTTTAATTCAGGTCCGAGGTGGTGATTGAGGTAGCCTGAAATTCCACCTTCATCGCTGCCACCTTCGTACAACTTTGCGCCAGTTGTAAAAAGCGACGACACACCGGATGTGTCCAGCTTTTCAAGCTTGTCTTTGTAAGCCTTCAGCACGGCTTTCACGGCCCTTTCATTATTGGTTTGTGCCTGGCCTTTCAAGCATAGAGCCATTACAAACAAAGTCAATAAAATTTTTTGCATAACAGACTTCGTTGGTGATTAATATTTGAGGACAATGCCGTTAGGCTTTTTCCCTACCGGGATGTCCTTTGTCTTGGTATGATTGGTCACGTTGAAAACAGAAACACTCTGCGCCAACTGGTTGGTAACGTAGGCGGTGTTGCCATCGTTGGTGAAAGCCGTGGCGTGTGCGCCGTCCGCAGCATTAAAGGCGCCACCGTGCATCCAGGCGTTAGCAGTGGCGTCCCAAGTCCAATAATGCACTTTTCCGTTTTCAGGATCTGTAACCCACAGTTCTCTCTTTTGGCTGTTATGCGCCACGCTGCCCGGCATAAAACCGAGGTTGATGGTCTGCACTACCGTATTCGTGCTAACGTCAATCACGCTAACGGTTTTGCCGTCTTCGTTGTCAACGTACATTTTGCCGTCATTGCCAACCCATGCAGCTACGGGATTATCCCCAACCGCTATCGTTGTGATGACGGCCTTGGTAGCGGGATTGATTACCGTTACGTTATCGTCGCCGCCGTTTGCCACGTATGCTTTGCTACCATCAGCCGAAAACGTGACTTCTGCCGGCTCCATGCCCACAGTGATGGTGTTCTTCACCGCATAGGTTGCAGCGTCAAGTACCAGCACTTTTTTATCGCCCATTTGCGACGTCCATATTTCGCTGCCATCTGGCGAATACACAGCATTGTGGTTCATGCCGGGAACGTCCAAATCTTTGATGGTGGTTCCTTTTACAGCATCAATTACCATGACTTTTCCTTTCATGCCAGCCATGCTGCCCGTATGCCCGGCGCTTAAATCCATCCCTGGCATGGCTACAGCTAATTGGTGGGTATTGGCATTTACGCTGTGATAAATATGGTGCGGCCACATGGCCATGCCGCTCATGCCGTTGCTCATTAAGTCAATGGTTTCAGCTACCGTATTGTCCGATAGCCGGATAACTGATACGGTATTGCTTTCCCCGTTTACCACATAGGCTGCCGGGTAGTTGATGTTTTTTTCCATGTTGTTCATGCTGCTCATATCGTGTTTGCGGCAGGATGAAACGAGGGTAGCAGTAGCCGTTACAAAGACGGCTGTTAGTAATAAGGTGGATAGTTGCTTGCTCATTTAGGTTTGATTTTTCAGTTTGTTAATTGGTTTTGCGGTAATGGCAACAAGAGGGAAGTTTTGCATAAGCTTCATCAGGCGCTTTTACCGTTTCGGTATCGTGCCCGGCGGCCGCTATCAAGGTATGTACCTGCACCAAGCCGATTTTCTTTTCCTCGTATTGAATGACTAACCGTTGTTCTTCTTTGTCCCAATAGGCAGACTTTACACCCGTTACGTTCAAGGCATTTAGGATGCGCCGGGTACACTGGCCACAAACGCCAGACACATGAAACTCTTTGATTGTAAACCGCGGTGTAAAGTCTCTGATGCGTAGTTTGGCATCTTGGGCAAAAAGAGGATTGCCCGTTGCCAACAGCAGCATGAAATTCAAAAACCATTTTTTCATTGTTCAGGAATTTTCTGCTCAAGCCTATGGGGTAGTTTCCCGTAGTGAGATGTTACTGTTTGATAACTTTCTCCACCTTGCCACAAGTAGGCATTTTCTTACCCATGTAAGGATTGGAGATCGCTTCCTGCTCACTAATCCAGTTTGCGCCTTTGTTGTCGTTTGCCATTGGGCAATGATCCACGTAAAGGGGTTTGCTATAGCCAAAGTTTTTCACCAGGTCATACACGTCGTCGCTCATCATTACGAAGTGTTCCCGCTGGTGGTCTATTTTGTCCGCATTTTCGGCCGTGTGCTCGGCCATTTCTTTCAGGTCGTCGGCCACATCGGTATAAACTTTTTTCTGGTCTGCGGTCAATGCTGATTGGTCCACTTTGTTCATGGCTTCTATCAGCATTTTAGCGCCGGACGCCGCTTCAGAACCGTTGTCGTTTGCAAGCCCGTTCTTTACGTGCAGGTAGTGGTCAACGACCTCATTGATAGAGGATGATACTTTCGGGTCCACGTTGGCAAGGGCCGGTTTTGCCGTATTGGCGTCCGTGGTTGTTGCCGGTGAAGAAGTTTCTGAATTATCAGTTGTGGAAGTGGTGCTTTTGGCTGTGTCGTTGTTGTTGCCGCAAGCCTCAAATAGGATGGCAGTGGATGCCACCAAAATGGTGAAAAACATTGTTTTCATTTTGCTGTATTAAAGGTTAAGTAATAGACAGGAAAAGCCGTGTGCTTCGGGGAAGGAAGCAAATAAGAATAGCCCAACAGAAGGTCAGGCTATAGATGTTTTAAATCAGGAAAACGCAATTGCGAAGGAAAACCGGAACGCCCTCCCGGAAAGGCGGGGCATGGCTTGCCGGATGCAAGTTCTTGCTTGAAGAAAGCAAGTCGTTTTGCGGGAAGTCGGCCAGGACAAATGGGGCGATGGAAACAGGCTGTAGCAATATTTTTACAGCCTGCGGGGTCTTCTGGTCAACCTTTAGTTTGACTTGTTTGTGCTCATCTTTGCAACACTTGTTGGCGTCTTTTTTTTGCATGCCGCAGTTGCTGCATCCTTGTTCCTCCTCGTGCGAAAACAAACCCCAACCAACCAGCTTGTCCATGCAATAATGCAAATGCACGGTAGCGCCAACGGTGCTGGTGAGGTAAACAAAGGATAATATGAGAATAACGGCCTTTTTCAAAATGAGATGGGACACAAATGTATAAACATTTTTTCGGTAACAAAGACAACCAAAATCAGGCGCCGCAAAAAAAACCTCCGACTGACATTAAAGTTGTTTTATCGCCAGGCAAAGAACTGCATTAATAGGTCAACGTTATTCCGGCGCCATACCCCATGTCGCTATCGTAGTGCGTGGACAAGGAAAAGTGCTTGGTCATAATATACCGCAGGCCTGCTGCGTACTCTTTGTCGGTATTGGCAAGGAAACTGAACCGCAACCGGCTGGTTAGCGCCAGGTCTTCACGTGACAATTGAAAGCGGAGCTTTTTATCGCTATCAATAGAGGCATCGGCCACCACCAGTGATGGGAGCGTGTATTGCACACCCAGGTGCAACGCCCGGCGGAAATTTTTGGTGTTGGTCTGACCAAAGAGATTTTTTCCCGGCAACGCCATGTTTTGCCCGAAAAGATTTTTCTCTAAAGGGTCAATTTCCCGCTTGCGAAAATCCCAACCGATGTATGGCAACAACCATTGGTTCTGTCCAAAATAGCGTCCGAAATGGCTCTCGGTTTCGTAGCCCATTGCGTTGTTTATGCCAATGCGCCATTCGGTGGAAAAACGCCAGCGGGTGTTGGCAAACATTAGCTCTCCGTCCGAACCGTTGCTTTCCAAACCCACTCTGGCCATCGGATGCGCTCTGCGGTCTTCGCCCGCCAGCTTGCGCCAAGCCTTTTTGGGATCAGGCAATTGCTCATTAGGCGGTGAGTTTTCGATGGTAAATACCCGGCCCATGCCCGCCATCATGTGATACAGAATGTGGCAGTGAAAAAACCAATCGCCACGGTCCGTCGCGGTAAACTCCAGAGTATCGGTTTCCATGGGCATAATGTCCGCTACCGTTTTTATTGGCGAATAGTCGCCGTTGCCATTAACCAAACGAAAGAAATGCCCATGCAGGTGCATAGGGTGGCGCATCATGGTTCCGTTGTACAAAATAATACGAACATTTTCGCCTTTTTTAATCAGGATTTTATCCGCCTCTGAAAGCACTTTGTTGTCTATGCTCCACACATAGCGGTTCATGTTGCCTGTCAGGTTGAAGCGAATGGTTTTCACAGGTCCCCCGGGTAGAGCCGTCTTTACCGGCGAACGCAACATGCCGTAATTCAAGGTAACAATATCTTGTTCGGTTGCTGTACTGCTGCTGTCGGTGTTTGCTGAATGAGAGGGATGCTCTTCGCCGGTAATTTCCGGATACATCACCGTGTTCATGTCCATTGTTTGGTTGGCCATTTCCATTCCTTCCATCGGCTTCATCTTGCCACCCACGGTCATCATGTCGTTCATCATCTTCATCCCTTCGAAATATTTCAGCTTTGGCATGGGAGCCATCGCCATTTTGGGGCCACTGCCCAAGAACAGGGAAGCGCTTTTCGTGCGGTCTTCCGACGTTGCCTGAAATTCATAGCTTTTGTTTTCTGGGATGGTAACCACAACGTCGTATGTTTCGGCCACGGCAATAATCATCCGGTCCACTTCTGTCGGCTCTACATCAGCGCCGTCGTTGGCTACAACAGATAACTTGCCACCGGCATAACGCAACCAGAAATAGGAAGATGAACCGGCATCGATGATGCGCAACCGTACTTTGTCGCCGGCTTTGAACTGTGGCGCTTCGGCTATGTCCTGTCCGTTTACTAAGAACTTGTCGTAAGCCACATCGGACACGTCCATTGCCAGCATGCGTTTCCATTCGTTAGTGAGTTTAGTTTTCACCTGCCCTTTTTCAATGGCTTCCGCATAATTCTGCGTACTGCCTTTCTTTATACCATACCAATCGGTAGCATTGTGAAGTGAACGTTCTACCTGGTGGGGATTTTCGTTAATCCAGTCGCTTACCACTACTGTGTATTCCTTCATCGGTGCTTCATTCCGCTTGTGGATGACAAAGGCCCCGTACATGCCCAATTGCTCCTGCACACCGGTATGTGAGTGATACCAATAGGTACCGTTTTGAACAATGGGAAAACGAAACTTGTGCGTGGTTCCTGCTTTTATAGGTGCCGTGGTTAGGTTGGGTACACCGTCTTCCTCGTTCGGCAGAATTAAGCCGTGCCAGTGGATGGACGTTTCCGTTTTCAGTGTGTTGTGAACATAAATTTCGGCCGTGTCGCCTTCGATAAAATTGAGCGTAGGTGCCGGAATGGAACCGTTGATGGCAAGCGCCGGCCTTTTCTTTCCGGCAAAAGTCACGGTGGTGTCTCCAATATATAAATCGTAGCGAACCAGCTTGGCCGGTCGGCTTTTGTAATTGCTGGCACCGCCGACAACCTGCACAGCATTCGTTTTTTCCATGCCTGATTGAGCAGGCATAGTCGGCATAGACATGCTATGACTACTGTGCCCAGTTTGGGCAATGGCGTTGCCAAACGCAGCAAGCGTCAGCAGAAAAAAGAAAATCTTTTTCATGTATCTCGTTGAGAAACTGTTCTCGTTTAGTGTAAAAAAAGGAAAGGAACCACAGGCGCTTCCCACGCCTGTGGTCGTTTGAAACCACCATTGAAGCCTACTTTATGGTTTCTGTTACTTTTCCGCAGCTCAGCATTTGTTTGCCGTAATACGGGTTCTTGATTGCCGCTTCGCTGCTTAGCCATGTTGCTTTTTTCATGGGGCAGGTAGCCACATAAACCGGAGCGGAAGAAAGTTTCACGCCTTTGGCCAACGTTGCCATATCAGCAGACAAAGTAGCAAACACATCCCGCTGCTTTTGAATGTCCTTTACTGCCGCTATTTGTCCGGCATCAGCAGCCAGCTTTTTCTGCGAAGCCATAAAGACATCCATTTCATTTCCGGCCAAGGTGCTCATGTCTGCGCCGTTCACGGCCTTTGCGAAGGCGTCGGCTTTCGCAGAAGCGGTGGCCGCATCGCCGTTTACCAAGGCATTTTTGATGTCATAGTAAAGCGGCAATAGTTGCGTAAGGGAAGTTTGGGTCGAAGAAGTAGTGGCAGCAGGCGAATGCGAGCTGTGGTCGTGTTGCGCATTAGCGGCTACTGTAAATAAAGAAACAAGGGTGGCAAATAAGAAGGTTTTCATTTTAAATTGATTTAATGATTGAACAATAGAGAAGCTGCGGTTTCCGTAGAAACTGGATAACCGGCTGTGCACAAGCTGCACAAGTATCCAATCTTAAATCAACAAAATGCGGTTGTGTAAATGCAGTCGTAGTTTATGAAGAACCGATGACGTTTGCGCAAGAGGCTGTGTTATGTCCCTTTGTGCAACAGGCAAAGAGGAGCCATCGGCATAATATGTCTCAAAAAAGACTGGCTGTAAATTCAGTGGTTTGGAAACAACAGGCTCTGTAACCGTGTCATCCGTTTTGGCTGTGCAGGTATCTACATTGCCGGAACAACAATCGGGAGTGTTATGCGCTGCCTGATGACTGCAGGAAGAAGATGAATGATGGTGATTTCCTTTGTGGTGATGAGTAGTTTCCTGCTTTGTGTTGCACTGATGAACGGTAACGGATGCACCTAAGGAGGTGAACCCGTAAACCATCAAGAGAAAGACAGCGAGGAAGCGTTTCATCACGACAAAATTACGTTATGTATGTCGCTACCGTTTTCGCCCTAAACGACTTTAACAAGGCTACAACCACACTTTAAATGTACGTTTGGTTTTGCACAGCATTATTTAGGCGTTATGGCTATTTTCTGCTGTCTTGGAATTATATGCCCTGTTTACCTATTCATCACATCTTTCAGAAAATACAAGTCGTGTCGCTAAATTTTTCTTTGCTTCATCACTCGATGGTATAAATGTCCGCTTTGTGCTTATTGCGCCGTGTCATAAAATAGATACCGGCAACAATAAACGGAATGCTTAGTAGCTGACCCATGTTCAACAGCCATCCTTTTTCAAAGGCTTCCTGATCTTCTTTTATGAATTCAATAAGAAAGCGGGCAGTGAAAACGAGTACAAGAAATAGCCCAAACAAAAAACCTTTTCTTAATTGAATACTATGCTGTTTGTACAGCGACCATAACCAAACAAAAATAGACAAGTAAGCGAGTGCTTCGTAGAGCTGTGCCGGATGCCGTGGGATGTTATCCACCCTGGAAAAGACAACTCCCCACGGCAGGGTTGTGGGCATGCCTATAATCTCGGAATTGAAGAAATTGCCCAACCTGATAAAAAAGCCCGCCAGTGCTACAGCTATAACCAATTTATCAATCGTTTGCAGGAAGTCCTGCTTGTATTTTCTGCAATAAAAAGCTAGCGATGGTAATATCCCTATGGCACCACCGTGGCTTGCCAATCCTTGGTAGCCGGTCCATTCAAAGCCGCCGCTTGAAATCCGAAACGGGAGAACTATTTCCAAGGGATGGTTTTTAAAATAACCAAACTCATAAAAGAGTGTTTGCCCCAGCCGTGCTCCAATAACGGTTCCCGCAATGATGTAAATGATTAATGGGGTAAGAAGCTCTTCGGGCTTGTGCTCCTTCTGAAACATCTTTTTAACTAGCACATAGCCCAACCAAAACGCAACGGCAAAGAGCAGCGAGTAATACCGAAGCTCGAACCCGCCAATACGGATGATAAAAGGACTTGCACTCCATTGAATGTAAATCAGCGGCATAACCAGTCAATCCTTTGTACCTCTTGCCAGTATAGCCCTCATCTGTGCAATTTCTTTTTCCTGGCTGGAGATGATTTCCTGCTGCAGCTTTTGTATCTCCGGGTCTTGCGACGGAGATTTTTTGCTCATCAGGATGGCGGCGGCATGGTGGGGTATCATGCCTCGTAAAAATTGGCGGTCGGCCACGGCAGCCTGCTGGCGAATGGCAAGGAAAAAGCCAAGTAGGAGAACCACCGAAACGGCAATGATGCCGGTGTTCCATTTTCGGTTCATGTACATGCTGCGCATCAGCAATACTTCAATAACAATCATGGGCATGGTCATCAGTCCCGCCATGTAAAACTGGTTGATGTTGGGAACAACATTGGCAAGCTTATCCACCATTGAATACATCAGGATGTACATGCTGATAAAGGAAAGAATGGCCATAATTGCCAACTTTTTGTAGTGCTTCTTGTGCATTGCCTGCATATCTTGCAAAGCGTTGTTGTGCGAATGTTCATTGTTCATAGCCTGTAGGGTTTTGTGTTTATTTATGTCTCTAAACAAATCCATTCAACTCATGAGCGGTGCTCATTGATTTTTAGCATTGAGTTCCTGGGTGGCCGCATCGGCCCAAGCTTTTATCGTTCTCACCTGTGCTTCGGTGAGGACAGCATTTTTATGAATAAGGGTATAAGACTTTAACGGCATTTCTCCCTTTTGCACTTGTTCTGCAATGGATTTTAGTTTACTCTTCATTCGCCTGGGCGAGAGTTGCGAGAATTCGGTGAAATTCAATTCCTTTTTTCCATTTTTTACATGACTGGCCAAAAGCCAACTTGCCGGGGCTACTTCTGCATACCAAGGATACCGGGTGCTGTTTGAATGGCAATCGTAGCACGACATTTTCAGTATGCCTTTCACGCTGTCGGGCACCATAACGGCATGGAAGATGTCAGTTGTTGCTTCGGCATTGCCAAGGTTCTTGGCAGGCCTGATGAATTGGATGAGTGCAAAAGCAATCAATAGAACCAAGAAAATCCGTTTCAACTTTCTCTTCATTTCTACGCTTTAGTTGTAAAAAGAAAACAGTGGGTAACTACTCCCTTTTTCATAGACTTCTAATAGATAATGGATATGCCTGCTCCCCATCCGAATTCATTGTCATAGTTGCCCGAAATAGCAAGGTATCTTGAGACAATATACCTTGCCGTCACGCCATACTCTTTGTCGGTATTCCAAAAGAAGTCAAGCCGTGTTCTTGTGGTGAGGGGAATATCTTCCCGGCGTAACTGTAGGCGGGTCCTTCCTTTGGTGTCAATTCGTCCTTCGGCATTAATAAAGAATGGTAAGGTGTAAATGAGACCGGCTGTAGCGACGTGCAGGTTTTCAATGTGCTTCGGTATCTTGTTCACGACTTTATCAAAATGCTGAAACTCCCCACCGATGAAGGCCGAGAAATATTGACGTTTGTCTAAAAAGTATTGTAGTCTGGGTTCCAATTCGTAGTTGACTTTATAATCCCAACGCCAGTCGCCATCAAATTGCAGTTTTCGGCCAGCTACTACAAGTGTGCCAAAGGTGCCTTGGCTGTGAAAAGCAGCGTTTGCCCACGGGTAATACTGGCCGCCGTGCTCTCGTTTGAACTGGACAAACTCCTTCGCAAATTCCTGCTGCACGGCAGACGTTGTGCCTTCGTAACTGAAAATAGTAGCCATTCCGTTTATCATGTGTGAAAGCGTGTGACAATGCAGAAACCAATCCTTTTCTTCCGTGGCAGCAAATTCAATGACCTGCGTGGCCATGGCGTTGATGTTGAAGGTGTGCTTCATGGGTGCATAAGCACCTTTATTGTTAATGACCCGAAAGAAGTGTCCGTGCAGGTGCATGGGATGTTCCATCATGGTGGCATTGGTAAACACTACTCTTACATTTTCGCCTTTGCGGATAAGAAATTTCTGGTCTTGCTCTGACAGTGTTTTTCCATTGATAGACCAGATGTAGCGCTGCATATTGCCCGAAAGGTTGATGTTGATTTCCCGCCAGGGTCGGTCTTTGGGTAAGGCCGTCATTGTATCAGAACGTAACATATCGTATGAAAGCACCACGTCATTGCCATTGCCAGGAGGAAAGTCAAAACCAGTCATTGGCGTTTTCGGCATCATGGTCTGCAACATGTAGCTACGGCTTGTGTCACGCTGCCGGTTATTCGCTTGCATACCCCCCTGCATTCCACCCATATTATTGCCTTTCATGTTGCCGTGCTGCATGCCCTGCATATTCACATCTTGCTTGTTCTGCTGCTCTTTGTTCTTTGGCACCGTATCCATTCGCATGTTGTGCATATCATGGCCTTGCATGTTCATGGGTTGCTGTTTGTTTTTATCCGGGACCGTATCGGTCATTGTATTTTTTGAAAGGACAATGGCAGCATTGGCACTGTAAAGACTGGTGACAAGCGCAGGTGAAGCAGAAGCATTGGAAGGTATCGGCCGAAAACCTGTTTTCATTTTCATGCCCGGCATCTTGCTGTGGTCCATTCCGTCCATTGCATCTTTCTTCTTCGGGGCAGGCTTTTTGTTAGGCGCTGTTTTTTTTGCCGGAATTTTTTTAGGAGTTCCCATGTTCATTTTACTGTGGTCCATGCCTTTCATGGGCGCCGTTACAGAAGCAGGCTTTTTAGCTGGTGTTTTCTTGGATGCTGGCTTTTTTTGCATGCCCGGCATGCTTGCGTGATCCATGTTTCCCATGTCCATGTTCTTCATGCTGTCCATGTTGTGCTGCATAGTATCCATTTCCATATTCCCTTGCTGCACACTGTCCATATTCATGGTTGTATCTGCCATGCTGTGGTTCATGGGCATGTTGTTCATGTCCATGTCTTCCATATTCATGTTGTCCATGTTCTCCATTCCTTGCATGCCATTCATGTTATTCATGTCCATCTCGGGCATTTTCATGTACAGGCCCATTTTCATTTTCATGCCCGTGCCCTTCATCATCCAGGTCATCTTGTTCATTTCATTCATCAGCACCATGTAATCCAGTTTGGGGATGTCTTTTGCTTTTACCTGCGGACCGGACCCGAAAAAAGCCGATGTGTAACCGGTAATATCCTGGGCAGTAGCCCGAAGCTCGTACTGCTTGTCATCGGGGATTTTAATCATGATTTCGTAAGTCTCGGCGGTGGCAATTAGAAGCTTATCTACTTCAACTGGCTTTACATCGTTGCCGTCTGCGGCTTGTACCCGCATTTTGCCACCCGAATACTGCAACCAGAAATAAGAACCTGCTGCCCCGTTAATCACTCTTAACAGCACACTGTCGCCTTTTTTGTATTTCTCGAAGACTTGCACGGGCTTGCCGTGCATTAAAAATTTTTGGTAATAGATGTCGCTCAAGTCAGCGCCGGGCATGCGTGTCCATTCCATTTGCACTTTGTCGTTGAAATGACCCTTCACCAAGGCTTCGCCCCAGCTTTGTACGGCTCCTTTCTTGATGGCATACCACTCGGAGCGGCGGCGAAGAGAACGAAGAATACTGCCGCCTTTCTCATCCCGCCAATCGGTAATTTGCAACACTTCTTCCATTTTACCGCTTTCTGGCTCCTGCACGGCCGGGTAAAAAACCAGTGGGCCATATAATCCTTTTTGTTCCTGCATACCTGTGTGTGAGTGATACCATAGGGTTCCGTTCTGGATAATTCGGAAACGGAAGGTGTACGTATCGCCTGCGTGAATGGGACGTGTAGTGAGGTAGGGAACACCGTCTTGATCGTTGGGCAACAGTACGCCGTGCCAATGTATAGAAACCTCTTCTTTTAAAAGATTGTGCACATGGATAACTGCACTGTCACCCTCAATAAAACGAAGTGTCGGGGCAGGTATCTGGCCATTAATGGCCAAAGCTTTTCGTCGTTTACCGGTGAAATTTACCGTCGTGTCTTTTACATATAAGTCGTATTCCACCACGGGCCCAATGCGCCGTGCGCTTCGTTGCTGCGAACGGTTCTGATTATTGTCGCCGGAAGTGATGTTATGTTGTTCGTGTTGTGCACGAGCGACGAAGCAGGCTACGAGTAACCAACTCCCAATGAAAAATCTCTTGTTCATAAATAACTATTAAGCTAAGAAGGGCAAGAGAAACGCTCTTGCCCTTTAAAAACTACAACTGCTACGCGGCAGCGCCAACCATTTTTCGGCATTCGTCAGCGCAACGGCGACAAACTTCGGCACACTCGCGGCAATGTTCCATGCCGTGCTGGGCGTGCTTTTCGCATTCCTCGGCACAAGCGTCGCAGATTTCTGCGCACTCTTGGCAAAGGTGAGTGGCATGCTCCCCGCCTAAGCTCATGAGTTGCCCTGCAGCGTTGCATACGATAGCACATTGAAGGTCCAATTGGATACAACGGCTTAGCATCTTTACGTCTTCCTCTTGCAAGCAAGCCGAAGCGCAATGATTACAGACTGAGACACAGTCAAAGCAAGCGTCTATACACGCTTGATGTTCTGGATTGTGAGCCATAACGTTTCTTTTAAATGGTTAAAAAATAGGTCTCCATTGGGCAGCAATATTGTCTGTTTCATAACGACGGATTTATAGTCATACGGACTAAATACGGGTGCGCACCAATAATTGTTAGCGCTCGAGAAAGCCCGGTGTTTCTCATCGTTTGTTCGCCTTAAGCCAATTGCTCAACTCTTGGATTTCCATTTTTTGGTCGTCAATCATCTTTTGCGCCATTGCCTTTAGCTGCGTGTTGTTGCCGTACATCAGGTAAGCTTCGGCATTTTCAATTGCACTGTTGTGGTGCAGGATGAGTAGGGTGGCATAATCGTTGTCCAGATCGCCTGTGATGAGTTGCACATCAGCCATCTGGTCCATCTTCTGCATGTGCGCCATGTTTTCCATGGTGTGTGCGGGCACCGAATTGTTTACTGTTTCAGTGGCCAGGATAGCATTCAATTCCTGAATTTCCATCGTTTGCGCCGCAATCACTTTTTGGGAAAAGCGTTTCAACGTGTCGCTGCTGCCTTCTCCTTTTTGCACGGTACTCATGTTGATAGCACCCTGATGATGCATTATCATCATTTTGGCAAAATCAATTTCCGGGTCGTTGGTCATGGGCATAGCCTCCATCCGGCTCATCATGGCATGAAGGCTGTCCATCATGCGGTTTGCATCGTGGCTTTGTAATTGAAGGCCGTCGTTGTCTTTGTTGCAGGCAGAAAGCCATGAAATAAGTATTGCTGCTACGAGCAGAAAAAGGGCATTTTTCATCATTTTGTTTTTAACGAGTTAAGGGTCGCTGGTACTTGCTTAAGGGATCGGATACATCTTTCAAAAAGCAAGCGTGAGGTGCTTGCCGGAACATAGGCAACGAAGCATGTTGAAGGTTGTTAATTGATAACTCCTTCAATGCATCTGCCTTGCGACGATGTACCTATGTCAGATACGCAAGTTTCTGTTGCGGAGAAAAAGAGGAAGAAGAATGCCAGGTGGTGGATTGCCCCTCACAACAGGAGTATGAATTTGCGCCGATGGGTTTTCATCGGTCGCTAAATAAAATGTTGGGGGCTCAATGCAGGGCACGGCTGTGTTGAAGACCGCACTAATGAAGTTGTGCGGATCAGATATTTTTTTTGTAACCTGAACGTCCTTGCAGCAGTCACTTTCTTTTTCATGGCGGTCCATGCCGCACTTGCTGCAAGTATTTTTGTATTGGCCTGTGAGAGAGAAGCCTGCATACTCTCCCATGCAATAGTGAAGGTGAACGGTGGCACCCGCACTAAAAGCGAAGTAGAGCACAAGTAACAAACTGGCTGCAAGCTTCTTCATGAAAACAGTTGGTGATATTATTTATTTATGTTGGGAATGGTCTGTCGCATTTGAACTATCCTTCTTACTGACCTTCATATCCATACCCTTCATGTCGTGGTGGCCGGACATATCCATGCCACTATGCGCCTTCAATACCTTTAAGTCCTCGCCATTGGACTTGATGGTATTGTTGGCTACTTTCTTTGCTTCTTCGGCAGAAGCCACTTTCAGGTAGTCTTTCGCCATCTGAATACCGTCTTGGTGGTGCATACTCATCATCATAGCAAAATCCTTGTCCACATCTCCTGTCATGTTCATATTCATGTTCATTGACTTCATCATCTTGTCCATCTGGTTTTTGCCGAAATCGGTTTTCTTGGAAGGCTGGTGGCTACCAAGAAACGCAGTCAAATCACTGTTGTCTTTTTGGCTGTCGTCAATGATTTTTTGCGCCACTTGTTTTAACTCGGCGTTGCTTCCTTTAGCGATTTCGATGTTGGCCATATCAATGGCGCCCTGGTGGTGTTGCTTCATCATGGTGGCAAAATCATGATCCGGGTCACCGGACATTTGCATGGTGTGCATATCACTCATCATTTTATCCATTGCCTCTTTGAAGGTAGCGGAAGCAACAGCATTGTTTGTGGAAGGCGAAGTAGCCGTTGTGTTCTCGGCCGTTGAGCTTTGGTTAGTTGCCGTACTGCTATCCGTGGACGTTGTGCTATTTGAATTGTTCCCGTTACAGGCAGCCAATATAGTTGAGCTAAGACATGCAAGTATGAAAAGCCGTTTCATTTGTTTTTCTTTAACCGGTCGTAAAAATCATGCCATTTCCCTTTATTATCAAAGAGTTACATTTTAGCGATAGAACGTTATAGTTAAATGGAAAAAGGGCCGATCACACGGATTTTGCAATCTTATCCATTATCCGGTGACTGTCCCCGAATTTACACATTGCATCGCAGTGCTGCCGGAGTTCGGAGAAGAGGATGTACTTTATTTCTGTACTATTTTTTTTAATGGCCGGACGGGACAATTGAACCACCACATCCTTTTCTCGTTTGTCTGGTACAATCAAATAAAAAATTTCGTCACCATCGGCAATCGTATAGCTCAAATCAGTTAGCCGTAAAATACCAGAATAAATGCTGGTGCTTTTTTCCACCTCAAATGCGGCAATTACATTATTGGTTCCTTTTTCAAACCAAAGCACATCAATCAGCTTTACCGTGTTGAGGGTTTCCTTGTCCAAATCAAACGACGGAAACTGTGACAGGCAGATGAAAGAAAAATTATGCCCGTTGTAAGACTTAGATTTATCATTTGAAGCCGGAATGACATCGTATCCCAAAGCTTTGCCGATTTTAAGTAAATGAAATTGCATTTCAGTATGAAGGTTTTCTTCTTCTTTTTCCGTCCTTACTTCTTCATGCCGTTTCTCTATTAGCTTTTCCAATTTTGTACGTTCGGCCTCCGACAGATACTCATCACCGCCCAGCACCAGCTTCTGCATACCGATTTCAAAAAGCAGTCCGGCAATTGCCCCCAGGTCAGAGGACAATTGAGAACGATGTTGATTATTGGTATTAATAAGCACCTCTCGTAGCTTCAGGTATTCGCTCCAGCTTCCCAGCTTCTTTTTATCCTTGAACAAGAAGTTAAATCCGTTAATGATGGCTGTATTGAAGGGTGGAATTATAGTAGGATGAAGGAAATAAATGATGCTGGCAACGGCGGGTCCCAAGCCCTTTATTTTGAGGCTATCCAGCTTGATAATTTCTTTAATGATTTGTTCCTCTGATTTTGCGTTCAAGCAGTTTTCCAGAAATTGTCCAAAGGCTTGCTTGTTGGTTTCGTTCTCGTAAATGTCCGGTATGCGCAACTTTGGCTTCCAATAAAATGGATGAGAAGCACCTTCGAATACCTGCTTTTGTTCTGTGATGCAAGTAAGTACAAACTCAAGCGAAGAACCTTTGAAATCGTTTGGGAAGCGTTTGCATTTGATGTCCTCGATTACCTGCATCACGCCACGACGGATGGAACGGAAGGCTTTTAGGCGGTCTTCATTGTTGATGAACCAGGTGTTGTAAACGGATTGACTGTCGGCTTTGTATTGTTGAATGAGCGGGTGAAAATTTGTTTCCATTTTAAACCAATGCTTCTGACCGCTCAATATAGAAAAATTATAAGCTGTAAGACACTTTCATCGCTGATTATTTTCCCGCCGAAATGACCCGCACAGTACCGAATGCTGTATTAAAATGGGCAGGCTCCTTAACCGACACAAACCCGGCTTTCTCTAAGAAAGAAGGAAGGGCGCCTCGTGCATTTACACGTGTATTTTCCTCCCCGTCAAACCGCCTGAAAATGCCAAAGGCAAGTCTTGCATACACACTTGCCGGCTTGCCAAAATCGGCAATGTGAAGTATGCCTGTTCTTTTGAGCACCTGATGCAACTCATTCAAGACAGTTTTTTTCACGTCTGTCGGTAGATGATGAAACACCAGCGAAGACACTACCACATCAAAGCTGCCTGTTTCAAAGGGTAGGGTTGAGCCATCGTACCGCAAAAGCTGTATAGTATTATCCGCCTTCTGTCGGGCAATGGAGAGAATTTTTTCGTCCACATCTATTCCGGTTATTTGAACTGTAGGGTACTGTGTTTTAATCATCAATGAAAGCGTTGCCGTCCCTACACCAAAGTCGAGGATATTCTCATTGCCTTGGAGTTTGAGCTGGCTTATTAACCGCTGCTTGATTTTTCGCTCGGGAAAGGTAAGAGAGAGAAAAAAGTCGTAGAACCGGGTGAGCCAGTTGTAACGCAGTGCCGGTATGTACGAGGGTGCCATTATTTAATTGTTATGGGCAATTCAATGCGAACCCTTTCCCATTGCATCGCAACCAAGCCCTGGTTAGCATTTTTAACATCAACAAAATATTGAAGCCGCTCGGTATGGTTGTTTTTCTTTGGCTTTACTCGCACCCTTACTACGTCCTCTTTCTCGTCATATTCATTGGCCAAGTGTTGGTTCCACCGTTTGTTGATAATAACCGTCCACTCGCTCTTTCCGGGAATGGTGAATAGTGCGTATTTACCTGCTGGTATCTCCTTTCCGTTAACCTCAAAAGGCCTATCTATGCTGATGTTGGTTGCATCATGGGCACCTGTCACCCACACCTCACCCAACGGCACAAGGCCGCCCCAAATAATTCGTCCACGTACACCGGGAGAATGGTAGCTGATTTTCACGCTGTCGTTCCCAATTACACCAATGGCCAGCGCTTTGATGCTTTTCTTGCTCGTGTCTTTTACAAGGTTAGGATTGTAGCAAACTTCTTCTTGTTTTTGCGCTTGCGAAAACCCCGAAGCAAAAATCATTAAAAGGATGGTTGCAAAAAATAGCTTTTTCATGAACAAGACGTTATGCAGATGCAAGATAAAATAAGGGCTTCGTTTGTTTCGGGACTTGTACAATGAAAGGTTGATTTACAGTTTTGCACCTGCGCTTAAAAAGAATGTCCGTCCATCAGCCGGCAAAGCACCGGGGCCGGGATAACCACCGGCTCGGCGGGTAAAGTAGCGTTCATCAAACAAATTATTTATACCGGCTTTAATGTTCAATGCCTTTGAAAATTTATAGGTAGCCGTTAAATCTGCTACGGTATAAGATGGAATTAAGCCATTTTGAGCATTAGCAGTAGGCTGTAGTGTATTGTTTGCATCGCTGAAGGTTTCGCCGACATAGCTCAATTGCCCCGTGACCAAAACATTTTTGTAGCCCGCCGACAGGCCGCCACGGAAAATAGTGGATGGTGCATTTTCCACCTTCTTTCCTTTCGTTGCAGCATCTTTGTGGTCGCCACTGTACTTTGCATCAAGATAGCTATACGAACCAAAGACAATCAAGTCAGCATTTGTGTTTTTTGAAAAGGCCCTTACCGGATTAAATTCAATATACCCTTCAAACCCTTTACTGGTGCTTGCTCCTACATTCGTGATGAGCCTGTAGGTAGCTGGCGTAACACCTGCGGGATTGGTAACAGTAATGGTGCCCACACGGTTGTTGTATTGCAAGTAAAATCCACTTACGTCAAATTGAATGAAGTTTTTCACCTTGCCACGATAGCCTAAATCAGCATTATATCCTTTTGCGTCTTTCAGGTTTGGATCCACAACATCGGTTGTGGGTGGCGCCTGCAGGTTGGCAAATTGTATGGGGCGGTAGGCCTGTGTGTAGTTGGCGTAAAATTCTGTTTGCTGGGTAATATGATATTCGGCACCAACCCCCACCAAAACAAAGCTACGGCTGCGGCTGATGTTTTGAAGAATGATTTCCGCGCCGTTAGACGCAAACCCGTTGCGACCAGATGCAGAACCTTTTAACCATTCATAACGGACACCCGGAATGACGAGCAGCTTGCTGGATAAACGGAAAATATTTTCTACAAAGGCAGCAATGTTGTTAGACTTAAAACGGATGTCACGTGGATAGTTACCAATCACGCTCATGTCATAATCTGTACCCGTTGTTCCTTTGCCATCGGCCCGCCGGTACGTTTCGCCCGTGTAAAGACGAATGCCACCGGATAGTGTGTTGTTCGTTTTGCCTACGCGATAACCGGTAATCATGCGACTTTCCAAAGCATAGTTTCGGTATTGGTCAATATTCAGTACACGCTTGTTGTACTCGCCGGTTGAATTATTGATGCTGTCTTTCACCAAAATTGATTGAAGAAAGCCAACGCTATTCCTGTCACCGATGGTGGCAAACAACTTCGTGTTCCAATGGGTTTTTTCATTCAGCTGGTAGTTGGCTATCAGTGCCGGCGTTGTCCATGTCAGGTCGAACCAATTACGGCTTCTGTTGCTTGACTGCGCATTGTTATAAACAAGACTATCTGCTAACCCGCCGGGCTGCTGGCTGCGTATATGGGAGCGCATGATTTCGGCGGTCAGCGAAAATTTAGGCGACAGATAATAGGTGAATGTCGCAAAGCCTGCATTGGTATAATAACGGCTGTTTTGCCGCCAGCCATCGCCGTTGCGATGGTCAAAAAAGGCGTAGTAATTTATTTTATCTGTTTTCCCGCCGATGGCATTGTAGCTGTTAAACAGCGCATTGCTTCCCACGGTTTGCTGGGTTTCAGCCTCAAACTTTTTCGTCATGTCGCTGCCGTTGCGAAGGATATAATTAACCATGCCGCCAAACTGCGGACCGTACTGCAATGAGCCGGCGCCACGCACAATTTCTATCCGTTGCACACCTTGCAATTGCGGATTGTAATACGCTTCGGGGTAGCCAAAGGGGTCGGCTGCAATGTCATAGCCATTCTGCCGCACATTGAACTCCCAGCTACGATTAGGGCTTAATCCTCTTGCCGCAATGCCGATCTGTATTCCACTTGGGTCACTTTCCCAGATTTGAATGCCCGGTATTTTGGCAAGGACCTGTCGCATGGTATTTGTTACAACGTTGCCTTGCACATTGTCCAAAACAATGAGGGCATTTTTCTTTCCTGCATAGATATTGGTGCCTACAACTTCCGGCATTTGCTGGTAATCGCTTTTACTTCCACGGCCAACGACGGTTATCTCGGATAAATATTTTGCAGGGATGGTGTCTGCGGTCTTGCCTTGTTTTTCTGCCTGTGCAAATGAAACAGTATTGCTGAATACAAAACCGGCTATCAAGAATTTTCTCATTTAGTTCTACACTTTATGGGGCGAAAGTGTTTGAAAGCGCCGTGTGTTTTCTTACGGAATTGGGAATTGGCTTTACGGAAAACGGAAAGAAAAATGAGAATTGTTGATTTTTATATTTAATTGGTAAGGTGCTTATATAATCTTGGTAGAAGCAGGCAACATGTCATCTGCAGCAATCCTTTTTTCGCACGAAGATGGCCTTCAAAATTTGAAGAAGTATCCTGCCTATTTTTTGAACAATGATCATGCGGTAAAATTAAAAAGGATGGCAGCAAGCCATCCTTTTGGTTTCGTTAATCTACTACTTCTGCCTTAAATCCAGCGCTTGCTACGATGCTCTTAACTTCATCGGCAGCGAGGTTATCTGTTTTCACAGTCAGGATTTTGGCCGGATTTGTTGTATCCACGTTCCATTCTTGTATATCGGGGTTTTCATTCAGCTTCGGCGTAACCTTGGCTACGCAACCACCGCAATTAATATTCGTCTTAAACTGATACTGCTTCATGATTGTTGATTTTAGAGTTCAAAATTAATTATCTGCATCGCTCGGTTTTTTACAGCATTTTGATTTTCTGTTACAGAATTTTGTTTACAATTTCAACCATTTCAGGCGGAGGCTGTTGGTCACTACACTTATGCTACTCAACGCCATTGCTGCACCGGCAATCATTGGATTTAATAAAAAACCGTTGATAGGATAAAGCAAACCAGCGGCAATAGGAATGCCAATCAGATTATAGATAAAGGCCCAAAAGAGGTTTTGGCGTATGGTTCTGACCGTGCTTCGGGAAAGTTTAATAGCCGCAGGAATGCGGGCAAGATCGGAACTGATGAGCGTCATTTTAGCCACGTCCATAGCAATGTCAGAGCCTTTGCCCATGGCGATGCTTACGTCGGCCTGCGCCAACGCCTGGCTGTCGTTGATGCCGTCGCCTACCATGGCCACCGTTTTCTTCTTTGCTTGTAACTCTTTTACGAAAGCTGCTTTGTCTTGCGGTAAAATTTCTGCCTTGAAGTTTTTTATCCCTGTTTTGGCAGCAACGGCTTCGGCTGTTTTTGCATTATCGCCGGTAAGCATATACACATCAACTCCCAAACTGTTTAATTCCCGAATAGCAGTTAATGACGTGTCCTTAATCTGGTCGGCAATACCAATTACCGCTAAAGAATTTTCACGGTCGGCAAGAAAAATAACGGTGTATGCCTGTGCTAACCATGCATCGGCTTGTGCCTGTAAACTATCATCGGTGACGATGCCTTCATGCTTCATTAACTTGGGGCTGCCCAGGAAATAAGTGTTGCCATCGAACAATACCGAAACGCCCTTCCCGGTTATACTTTCAAAATGTTCTAATTGTACTAAGGAAACTCCCTTTGATTTGTAGTAATTCACTACTGCTTCTGCCAACGGATGTTCAGATTGCTGCTCTATAGTGAAAAGAAGGTTGGATAATTCTTCCACACCGGCTCCGTCTTTCCATTTGACACCAACTACTTCGGGCTTTCCTTTTGTAATGGTTCCTGTTTTATCCAATACAATGGCATTGACCTTGTGTGCCAGCTCAAGGCTTTCGGCATCCTTAATCAATATTCCATTTTCAGCACCTTTGCCTACACCTACCATAATCGCCGTTGGCGTAGCCAATCCCAACGCACAAGGGCAGGCAATGACCAACACAGTTACAAGGGCCAGTAAACCTTGTGTCATTCCATTTTCACCACCAAGCACGATCCATGCAATAAAAGCAAGCAAAGCGATGCCAATGACCACCGGAACAAATATGCCCGCAATCTTATCCACCAACTTTTGCACCGGCGCTTTGGAACCTTGCGCTTCCTGCACCATCTTGATGATGTGTGCAAGCAGGGTATCGCTGCCCACTTTTTCGGCTTTGTATTGAAAGCTGCCTTTTTGGTTGATGGTTCCGGCAAAGACTTTTGCACCGCTTGCTTTTTCTACGGCCACCGGCTCGCCGCTAATCATGCTTTCATCCACAAAGGAAGAACCCGACGTAACCACACCGTCAACGGCAATCTTCTCACCCGGTTTGACAAGCAGCGTATCGCTAACCTTTACTTTTTCGATTGGCATTTCCATCATGTGCCCGCCGTCGTGCACCACGGTTACGGTGTTTGGCTGCAAGCCAATCAATTTCTTTATGGCGGACGAAGTAGAAGCCTTTGCTCTTTCTTCCAGCAGCTTGCCCAAGAGGATAAAGGCGATGACAACCGCTGCCGCTTCAAAATAAACGTGGGCATGTAAGCCTTTGGAATGCCAGAACTGCGGATAAACCGTATTGAAAACGCTGAAGATGTAAGCGATGCCCGTACTCAAGGCAACCAGTGTGTCCATGTTGGCCGAACGGTGCTTCGCTTGCTTCCACGCATTCACAAAGAACTGTCGCCCATACACAAGCACTACCGGTGTAGCTAATGCCCACATTATATAGTTGGCATAAGGCATGTCCATGAAAAACATTCCAATCAACACGAGCGGGACAGATAAAGAAATAGACCAAATCGTTTTTTTCTTAAGCGATTGAAGTTTTTCCTTGTGTAAATCCTCCAACGCTTGTTTTGCTTCCTTGGTATCCTCAATTATCAAATTATAGCCAACACCCTGTACGGCAGATTTCAATTTCTCCGCTGTGGTGATAGTCGGCACATATTCTACCTGCAAGGACGTGTTAGCAAAATTTACGGTAGCCTTCACTACACCCGGTTGCGCCACCACGATACTTTCCGCACTGGAAGCGCAAGAGGCGCAGCTCATTCCGGTCACGGGAAAGGTTTGTTTTACGGTTTCTACGTCATAGCCCAAATCACGAATAGCAGTTACAGCTTGTGGAATGGCTTCACTATCTTTGGCGGTAATTACTGCCTTGTGATTGTTAAGCTCTACTTTATGGGAAGTGATGCCGGGAACCTTTCCAAGCCCATTGTCCACGATGAGAGCACAATGTTCGCTCTCAACGCCTGAAAGGGGCAATTCTAAAACATCGTCTTTGGTATCCATAATTATCTGTTTAGAGACCGCAAAGTTCGGACGCCTTACAGGGCGATTTGTTACAGGATTTTAGGAAAGTGTTACACTTATTTGCACTTTTGGGAAAAGCCCAGGCAAAAAGTAAAACTATAGTTCTAAAATGGCTTCATGTATTATCTTTTCACTCTCCCATATGCATACTACATGCTCATTATTGATGGCTTTGAGTACGGGGAGTTGACCTTTGCCAACGATCTTTTTTATCCCTTGCGGTTTCAATACCACAACATCGCCATTTTCAACCCACGCATACACATTCTTCCCATTGATCGTTGCCATCGTGCAGCCTCGCCCCGTCCCTAATTTTTTTTCCTCCATTCCGGGCTCACAGGAATAGATGGTTCCTTTTCGGTTCCAAACCGTTTGCGGTTTGCCGTTCTTATCAACCACGACTGCTCCTCCATCCATCGGGCAGCCATTCAATGCCCAGCTTCCATTTCCCAATTTTGTGCCTGCCCAAACGAGGCACCGCTATCGGTGGAATGAACAAGATACAAATCCCGGTTGCCGTCAATCCAATTGCGGAACATTACATAAACGTTGGTTCCGCTCATGGCAACGGAAGGTTTGCAGCATTCGCAAACAGTTGTATCGGGAGAAGCATATATCAAAATATTCTTCGACCATGTTCTGCCACCGTCGCTTGATTTAGACCCGAAAATTTTATTGTGCTTGTCCCGTAAGTCAAGCCATACCGCAAAGGCATTTTCACCGTCGGCAGCCAAGGCCATTAAATTTTCCTTCGCTACAGTATCTACATCATTTACCTGTGCCGTTTGGGACCATTTGCCGGTAGCCTCTTTTACAAAAGAATAGATGTTGCCCGAGTTGTTGCAGGCTGTCACAAGCAAACCTTTATCGGTTGCGGCAATTTGTGGCCCTCTTGTATGGGAGGCAGCCAATAGCGGAAGTGCTGATACTAAGGAGGGTTCAGAAAAAGACATGCCATCATCGGTCGAGTAGGAATACATGATGCTGTCGCCGGTTCCATAAACCAAATGCAGATCTTTGGCTCCATCTTTAACGAGGTTCGGCATTTGTCCTTGAGCAATAACCGTGTCGGAGCCTTTCAAAGAGGTTTGTTCTTTGCAAGCTGTTACAAGGAAGGATACAAGCAGGAGATATACGGCTGTTTTCATAACTTATAGTTGATCTAATGACTTCCGGTGCGTGTTGCCAAATTTTTTGAAATAGCTTGGCGTAAGACCGGTAATTTTTTTAAACTGTGCAGATAAATGGGCAACGCTGCTGTATCCGAGTTTGTAAGAAATTTCACTAAGGGTTAGTTCATCGTACACCAACCACTCTTTCACCTTTTCAATTTTTTGCAGAATGAAAAACTGTTCCAACGTAATGCCTTCCACTTCGGAAAACAAGCGGCTGATTTGAGTGTATTCCTTGTGCAGGTGGTTTGACAGAAATTCGGATAGACTAAAGTGTTCTTCTACCTCACCACTTTGCACCCGCTTGATAAGCAAGGTTTTTATTTTCTCAATAAGCTTCCTGTTTTTATCATTCAATATTTCAAAGCCCAAGTTGGCAAGCCGCTCGTCCATGTCATTTAACTCCTCGTCGGTAAGCGGCTTTGATAACTCCACTTCGCCCATGGTAACGGCAACGGGATTGATGCCCGCCTTTTCAAACTCCTGCCGGACAACCATGATGCAGCGGTTACAAACCATGTTCTTTATCATTATTTGCATCTGCAAAAATAAAATGCTGGCCTAAAATGCGTATCGGTTCATGTTGATAGACACAAACGCCGGTTTATAGAGGCTTTCTCTATCAGGAAAAAACTTCGCTAACCTAAAAATTGTCGTTCGCTTTTCAATCATTTCCAATGGGTTTGTGGGGGATTGTCCTACTGCGTTTACCCCTTCGTTTGGCACAACTGGATTTGTATTTGCTCCCATTTCATCAGACCAATTTTTAAAAGCAATACTAAAAAATCCTTTATGCTTAAGTTCATTTCCTGGGGCGACTACTTCTCTACGCTTATGTTTTTGCTTGTCATTTACTACATCGCTGTTGGGTACTTCTTTTTTCGACGCGAGTTGTTAGGTCTTGTCGGCATTGTAAGGTATCAATCAGATGGCGGCAACATTTCGGCTGCCAATTTTGAGGCAAATCATCTCTGGGAACAGGAAAATAACCAAACCAATACCTCTACTGATATAGATATTACGCCGGTTGTGCAAGGCTTTCTTTTGGAGATAGGCTCATATCTGGAGCAAGCCAAGACCGAAAATGCTGCCAAACAAGAAGTGCTGTATGCACTGCAGAAAATTTCGGCCCGTTATCCGGTGCTTGCCAACTCCGATTACAAAGACACTCTCGCAAGTGCTGTTCATGACATCATCAACCAGCATTTTTCAGGTGTGTTCACCGCCGATGAAGTAAAATCTTACCTCTTTAGATAAATCATTTGCTCCACTGCTGTTGCGGCAGGAGAACCAAGTGCAATAAGACAAACAGGGTGGAGCATTTCCTTATTTTCTCATCTAAAACAAATGTGAGTTATGCGTAGTGCGAAGGACAAAAAAACCGTTCAACGGCAGTTGATTTCATTTATTGTAATGTCGTGGTACTTCTTGAACAGCCTTGCTGCATCGGCACAAGATGGAACGGCCGGTATCAACGATGCCAACCAAAAAGTGCGCAGCTATTTTTCCGCAGGCTTAAACCTGATGTATGCCATCGGCGCTATTGTCGGATTGATTGGCGCCATCAAAGTGTACCAGAAGTGGAACAGCGGCGATCACGATACCGGCAAAGTCGCCGCCGCGTGGTTCGGCTCCTGCGTGTTCTTGGTAGTGGTGGCTACTGTCATCCGAGCCTTCTTCGGTATTTAAATCCAATACGCCTAAAACAAAACCTATGGCCTCAAACGCCCTGCAGGAACGGCTTATCTACAAACTGTTTGATTACATCTGCGACAACAACCCCGATCTGCTGTTTCAATTGGAAGAAGAACGGGGGGTAACGCCTTATCTGCATGAAAAGATTGCAAGCATAGATGCGGTCCTAAAGGCTCATGCTACGGAGCCAGAATACATCCTGGAAGAACGGTGTATGTTGGCTCTTACCCAGGACTTGCGGCCGTCCAAGTATAACTATATCCGCGAAGTGCTGGAAGAGGAATTCAGTGCCACCTACCGGCTGCTGATAGAAGCAGGCACATTAAAGTACGAAGCCGTCAACCTCATAGTCTTCTGCCAGGAGCTTTTCGATGCTATGCACTTTTCAGAAACAAAGGAACAAAGCAAGCTGCTGTATTACGCTATCGCCGGCGCCATCTCGGAATATTTTGACAAGAGCCTTGCAGCGGAAGAAGGGAAATTATCATGGCATACAACAGCCGCCAAAAATTAGACGCAAACATTGCCGCCATCCGGGTAGCCTTGACGTGGAAGAAGGAACGGGGCCTTTCCCCAGAAGAGATCGAAGTGTTAAAAGGCTACTCTGGATTTGGCGGTTTAAAAGCGGTGTTGTTTCCCGATGCGCCAAAAGAAGAATGGATGCGGCTCAATGCTTCTACTGAAGACTTGAGTCTTTATCCAAGAGTAATGGAGCTACATGGAGTTTTGAAAAACTTCTTAGCAGAACAAGAATACAAAGAGGCAATTGCTTCCATCCGCAACAGTATTCTTACAGCTTATTACACGCCGCCTGTTGTGCCGCAAACGTTATATGGGGTTTTGAAAAAGTTAGACCTCCAACCGCAGCGGCTATATGAGCCATCGAGCGGTGCCGGTGTGTTCATCACAGAAGCGGCGCAAGGGTTTAGTAGTCTTAAAACGGTGACGGCTGTTGAAAAAGATTTTCTGTCCGGCAAAGTGCTGACGGCTTTGGCCAGTTCACTTTCTGTTTCAACAAATGTTCAGATAACACCTTTTGAACAGTCCACCAACAAAGACAACGATACCTATGACCTCATTGCCAGCAACATTCCCTTTGGCAATTTTCGTGTGCTTGATAAAGCCTATCACGAAAGCATTACCGGGAAAATTCACAATTACTTTTTTGCAAAAGGCTTGGAGAAGTTGCGGGAAGGCGGCTTGCTTGCTTTTATCACGACTGATGCGTTTTTAAATTCACCATCCAACAAAGAAGCGAGAGAATATCTCTTCTCATCCGCTGATTTTATTTCGGTTGTCGTATTGCCCGACAATTTGATGAAGGACACGGGCAACACGGAAGCGCCGTCACACCTGTTGGTTGTTCAGAAAAACAGCGATAAGCAAAGCCTTTCGGACGAAGAACGGCAATTGGTAGAAACGGTAACGCAAAGCAATTCGTTCGGTGAATTTCCGCTAAATCAATTCCTGTTCAATCATCCGGAAACAATTACAGGCGACGAGATTGCTGCCGGAAAAAACCAGTATGGCAAAGCCCACCAAGTGATTTGGCAGCGCGGCGAGATGGCGAACCTGCAGCAACCATTGGCTAACGTACTCACGCAGGGCATTACCCAACGCATCAACCGTGAACGTTTCGGCTTATTTCTACAGCACGCAGAAGCGCCGCAAAAGAAGCAGCTTACTTACTTGCCTCTGCCACAGTCCGCGGCCGACACGCCATCGTTTCAGTTAGGCTTGTTTGATATGGTACCGGCAGAGACAAGCAACAGGGCCGCCGCTTACATCAATGACCTTGACCGGACTGTAGTAGATAAAAAATCGGCCCGCATTCTCAATATCGTTCGCACGGCCGACAAACCCGAACACGAACCCATCGTAATGGTTGTGGCCAAAGCCCTGGCGCAGAAGTATTACGTGTATAAGCTGTATGCCAATGTGGAAGAACTCCGGTTTCCCGCCAATTGGATGAATGCTTCGGCGTTCTACAAAGAGATAGCCAAACTGCCCGAAAAGCTTCAGGACTTTGACCATCGCTTTTACAACGAAGGCGAAGGCGCTTTTTACGTAAACCTGAACCGGGAGAAAGAGACAGAGCTGATAAAAGAACCGAACCCACTTCATCGAGAAGGGACATTGATTGTGCATAATAACCGTATTGGTTTTTTGTCCTATGCCGCTGGCAACGAGAAATATCCCGGGTTTATTCCTGCCATCAATGATAAAAAAGACTTACACTTCTATGAACGATACACCGATGTTCGGGATAGTTACCTATTGCTTTATGAGAAAGAAACAGCCGAAGGCGTAGAACCTCCCGAACTGCGGCTGCGCCTAAATGAAAAATACAATGCGCTGATAAAAGAATATGGCCTGCTCAACGCATCAATCAATCGGCAACGCTTATTAAAAGATGAAACCTTTGGCCTGACCATGCTTTCCTCGCTAGAGCGCCGGGAAGGCGACAGCTTTGTAAAGTCGGATTTCCTTGCCGGCTCTTTATTGACCAAGAAAGAAGCGTTTCATACCGATGATCCCTTGGAAGCGTTGGCCCGAAGCCTGAACGAAAAAGGGCGGGTGGATATAGCATTCATCGCCGCAGCCACGGGCACCACGGATGCAGAAGTAATACAGGCGTTAGGGCACCACATTTACCTCGATCCAGCTACAGATGCCTGGGAGACGGCTGACCAATTTTTGAGTGGCAATGTCGTTCAAAAGCTGGCCGTAGCACAAGCAGCGGCAGACAGTCAGCCCGATAACCTGCAATTGCAAAAAAGTTTTGAAGCCTTGCAAAAGGTGCAGCCCGAAAAGGTTCCTTTTGAGCTGCTTGATTTCAATTTGGGGGAACGCTGGATACCGCTTCACCTCTATAACCGCTTTGCCAGCGATCTTTTTGAAATTCCTACAGAGGTAAGCTTCTTTTCTTCCGTAGATGCTTTCAAGGTAAAGACGACCACAAGCAATGCGAAAACGAACCAGGAGTTTGCCATTACTCCTAAAAGCGGAAAAACATCGTACGGGCACACGCTGCTTGAACATGCGTTGGAAAACACCACACCCTTTTACACCTACGAAGTGGATTTGGGGGACCGCACCGTTCGGGTTCCGGATAACGATGCTATTCAACTGGCGCATCAGAAAATAGAAGCCATCCGGCAACGGTTCACCGAATGGTTGAAGGAGCTGCCGCCGGGTGAGAAGAAAGAATTAGAGACGTTGTATAACAACACCTTTAACTGCTATGTGCTGCGCCAGTATGACGGCAGCCATTTGCTTTTTCCCGGCTTGGACCGGAAGCGGCTGGGCATAGACGATCTATACAGTTCTCAAAAAGCTTCTGTTTGGCGTATCGTTCAAAATCGTGGTGCCTTGATAGACCATGAGGTGGGCTTAGGCAAGACGCTCACGATGGTGGTAGCTTCATATGAAATGAAGCGATTGGGCATTATAAAAAAGCCCATGATACTTGCGCTGAAAGCAAATGTGAACCAGATTGCCGAAACCTACCGTAAAGCGTATCCGGCCGCCAAGGTATTGGCTCCGGGTGAAACTGATTTTACACCGGCTAAACGGATGCGGCTTTTCAACGAAATCAAGAACAACAATTGGGATTGCATCATCCTTACACATGACCAATTCGGGAAAATACCGCAGTCACCGGACATCCAAATACAAATCTTCCAATCGGAATTGGATAATGTGGAGCGTGACCTGGGCACGCTAAAAAATATGGGCGGGGAAATCTCTCGGCGCATGTTGAAGGGATTGGAAATCCGGAAGAACAATCTTGCTATCAAGCTAAAAAGCATTGCAAGAGATATTGCCGAAAAGAAAGACACCGGCATCAATTTCAAGGAATTGGGCATTGATCACTTGTTTGTGGATGAAGCGCACAAGTTTAAAAACCTAACCTTTACCACCCGCCACGACAGAGTTGCGGGTCTTGGCAACCAGGAAGGAAGCCAAAAGGCATTGAACATGCTTTTTGCGATACGGGAGCTGCAGGCCAAATTCAATGCAGACCTCTGTGTCACTTTTTTGTCCGGTACTCCCATCTCCAACAGTCTTACGGAGATGTACTTGCTGTTTAAATACCTGCGGCCAAAGGAAATGGAACGGCAGCGCATCGAAAACTTTGACGGTTGGGCGGCCGTGTTTGCGAAAAAAACGGTGGACTTTGAATTTTCCGTAACCAACGAAATCATTGCAAAAGAGCGGTTCCGCCATTTCATCAAAGTGCCCGAACTGGCGCTGTTCTACAACGAAATCACCGACTATAAAACGGCAAAGCACATCAACCTTGACAAACCAGAACTGGACGAGCAGCTTGTCAACATCAAACCGACGCCCGAACAAGAAGTTTTTATTAAAAAGCTAATGGCCTTTGCCAAAACCGGCGACGGTGCATTGATCGGCCGGCCGCCGCTCACAGATGCCGAGGACAAAGGACGCATGTTGATTGCCACCAACTATGCTAAGAAAATGGCTGCCGACATGCGGTTGATTGATCCGTTTGTTTATGGTGACCATCCGAATAACAAGGTGAACGTTTGTGCCCGAAGCGTAGCCCACATCTACAAGGAAAGTGCAGAGCATCAGGGCACGCAAATCGTTTTTTGTGACATTGGTACCCCAAAGCCCGGTGAGTTTAATGTTTACGACGCTCTAAAGGAAAAACTGGTTCGGGATTTCAACTTGCCAGCCCATGCCATCACCTTCATCCACGATTGGAACGACAAGCAAAAGCCGGAACTGTTTCGTAAGATGAACCGGGGCGAAATCCGCATATTGATTGGTAGTACCGAAAAGGCAGGCACGGGCTTGAATGTACAAGCCAAAGTAGTAGCTATGCACCACCTCGATATTCCATGGAAACCATCGGAACTGGAGCAGCGAAATGGCCGTGGCTCCCGCCAGGGAAATGTGTTGGCAAAAACAGCCTTTGGCAACAAGGTAAGGAACTTCATTTATGCCGTCGAGCAGTCCTTGGACAACTACAAGTTTAATTTGCTCAAGAACAAGCAAACCTTCATCAGCCAAATGAAGAACTGCGAACTGAACGTCCGTACCATTGATGAAGGTAGCATTGACGAAAAAAGTGGGATGAATTTCTCGGAATACATCGCAATTCTATCCGGCGATACAACGCTACTGGAAAAATCGAAGCTGGAGAAAAAGATTGCCGTACTGGAAAGCCTGCGCAATGCACATCACAAGGAAATTGTCCGGTCACGGTTTAAGTTGGACGAATTGCAAGGTGAAAAAGAAAGCACCCTGCAGACGCTTGGCAAGCTGAACGTGGACGAAGCAACATACGGGGCAAACCTGCGTTACGATAAAGACGGCACAAAGGAAAACCCTATCCGGCTGCATGGCTTTTCGTTGAGTGACGCAGAAGCCATCGGTCATTATTTAATCGGTCTGTCCCAAAATTGGAAGCCGGAGCCGGGGGCTGAAAATGAACAGGTCATTGGAACCCTATATGGATTTGACCTCTACATCCGCCAACAACGGGAAACCTACGAGGACAAAGACATGTTTGAATATTATCTGAAAAACGTGTTTTACACCCAAAGCAAGGAAACCGGGCTAAAATACTTTTGGAACGGTGGGCACCTGAATGCCGATAATCCTAAGCTGGCTGCCCGGTACTTTTTAAATGCAGTTGACCGGGTGGAAGCAACCAGGGAGAAATACCAAAAGACCTTGCAGGAACTTGAAGCGAATATTCCCATCTTACACCAAATCGCACACAAGCCTTTTGACAAAGAGACTGAGCTAACGCACCTGAAGACGGAAGTGGCCCGGCTGGAAAGAGAGATTACCATCAAAATTCAGAAAAATCAACTGGCTGAAACAAACGGGCAAAATGGCAAGACTGTTGACAAAACTGAAAAATCTTTGCTGCCAAAAAAAGTGGAATGTAAAAAGACTTCCAGAGGTATGGGAGTGTAAACTCCATGCTCTCTGCGATTAGGTTTTCAAGAAATGGTATTTACACCTGACCAGACAGTTAATGGCTGTGACTTCTTTAGTCAATCCTTTTCTTTGTCTTTGATTTCTGGAGTAAAAAATTCGACAAGTTTAAAACCCACTCCGAAACCAATATAAGGCTGTACCGATCTGGTTTGCTCCTTAAAACCATTTTGAAAACCAAATGCTGCTGTGATATTAAAATTTTGCACAGCGTAGATGCCGTTCAACCCATAGTTTAATCCAAATTCTTTTTTGTTGTCGTTGGTAGCAGAAGGATTGTCAATCGCGGTCAGTCCAAGGTATGGGCCAACTGACAAAGACCAGTTGCGAGGCTCAACAAATTCACTTTGATAAATCTTGGTATGTCCAAATGTTTTGATAAACGAAACGTTTGCGTTGAGGAATTCAGCTTCTAAGTCTCCAGTCTTTGTGAGTATCCTGAATGGAAGATTTGTGGCAGTGAACTGCCAAGTCCTATACGGTATTTGCAAAACCCTGTGAGTAGCCCAGTAGGTGGGATTGATAACAAAAATAAAGTCTTGTCCATTGTTGGTCGAGTTCACGATAGCTGCATTGGCTGTAAAGGTTGCCAGTTCATTTGTAATATCCCAAAATCGGATCAATAATGTGTCGTTGTTGCCGTCCTTGCTTCGTTTTTGGATGACGCCTTTGAGCTTGCTGTTGATTGTTTTCGGAGTGTAGGTTTTCGTTTCAACGGCGGCTTGGTTTCTAAGCAAGATATCGGTGCTGTTTCTCAACGTCTGACTGGCATCAGCAGGGCTTATGAGTATTAGTTCGTTAGCATTGATCTTTCCAACAATATCTGTTCGAGTAGCTGTGCCCTCTTGCACTACGTACAGAGTTCCTTTGCTCGACAATGAGCGCTTGAAAAGGTGTCCAAACTTATACGCCATTTCTTGTCCATTGGAGAAGCGCACAAGCAGTAATGATAAAATCAAAAGTAGAACTCTCATAATGGTCTTGTTTTTTATGATTGAAAATTTGCCTTGTTTCAAACAAGTCTTCAAAGCTGGCTTTACGGTGGATTACAATTCAAAAGGGTAAGGGCTTACATAACAAAACCGCTTAGTGTAACAACAAGCATACTTAACTTTTGCCAAATTCATTATGCAGGTTAACAAAGCACTCAGCTTGTCGGTCGGTTCTTTACAGTGGTTATACTTTATCGTCAGCCTTTCTACATTTCTGTCGGTAAATCATTTAATACAGTTCATACGGTTAAAGCTAATGTGAAAACAGTCTGTGAAAACAAGTTGAACATTCTCGACTTTCTCTCACCCAGCTTTCTGCCAAAATTGGTAGATACAAACGCAAGATTATCAACCCGTTTGTCGGAGGTTGTCCTACCTCGTTTACCCCTTGATGTCTCCACTTTGGATAAAGCTTTGCTTCATTATTGGCACGTAATCAGTCATGGCAAACAGCATTTACCAAATCAATAAAGGCATCAACAAGCCTGTTGAATTTAAAGGGTTGAAGGCGCAATACATCTGGTACTTGGGCGGCGGGCTTGTATCCTTGCTGGTGTTGTTTGCCATCCTCTATATCGCCGGTGTGCACATCTTCTTTTGCCTGGCCATTATTTTTTCTTTCGGGGCCGGGCTGTTCATGTTTGTGTATAAGCTAAGCCGCACACATGGCGAACATGGGCTTATGAAAAAGTTGGCCCGTAAAGCTGTACCACGGGTGGTAAAGAGCTACTCCATCCAAAAACTTAAAAAGGCCTTGCTGAAATGAAAAACCTTTTTGACATACTGCCTATTTATGGCATTGAGCACGACGCCATTCTTTCCAAAATGGGCGATGTAACCGTTGTCTTTGAAGTAACCTTGCCCGAACTTTTTTCGTTAAGCAATGAAGACTATGAAGCCTTTCATCACACTTGGATAAAAGCCATCAAGGTGTTGCCCGTTCACTCCATTCTCTACAAGCAAGACTGGTTTACAGAAGGGGCCTACAAGCCTGATTTTGAAAAGGCGGCCAGCTTTCTAAGCCATAGCAGCGAACGGTTCTTTAACGAGCGGCCTTTTCTTGACCATCGGTGCTACATAATGCTCACCAAAAAGCCGGTAAACCGCAAAATTTCTACATCCGCTTTTTCAAGTTTGTTGCGCAGAAGCCTGGTGCCGGAAGAAACGCTTAACCCAAAACACTTCCATGAGTTTTTAAACCATGTCGGCCAATTTGAAAAAATACTTTGCGACGGTGGACTTATTTCGATGAAACGTTTGCGGGGTAGCGAACTTTTTGAATTGATTACCCGCTACCTGAACTTTCAGGATGGCGGAGCCTTAATCCGGGATATTCAGTTCAAAGAGGAACTAAAGATTGGCGAAAATTACTGCCAACTCTACACGATGGCTGACGCCGAATTTGTGCCGGCGCTTTGTGGTTCCCGCATCAATTACGATAAGTACAGTACCGACAAAACAAAGTTCAGTGTGGGTTTTGCTTCGCCGGTGGGACAACTGCTGGCCTGCAACCACATTTACAGCCAGTACGTATTTATTGAAGACGTGCAAAAGACGTTGCAGAAACTGGAAAGCAAAAAGCTGCGGCTGCAATCACTGTCCGCTTACAGCCGGGAAAACGCCATCTCCAAACAAGCTACGGATGCCTTTTTGAACGAAGCCATCTCCGAACAGCGGTTGCCGGTGAAAGCACACTTCAACATTTTGGCCTGGACCGACAACCGGGAAGAATTAAAGGTCATTCGTAACAACTGTTCCTCGGCGCTGGCACAAATGGATGCCACGCCGAAACTGGAAAGCGATGGCGTTGCCCAAATCTATTGGGCGGGCATTCCCGGCAATGCGGCTGATTTTCCCATGAATGACACGTTTGACACGTTCTCGCCGCAAGCATGCTGTTTCTTCAACTTAGAAACGGCCTACCGCTCCTCGATTAGTCCAACCGGATTGCGCCTGGGCGACCGCCTGACCGGTAAGCCTATCCATGTGGATATTTCCGACGAGCCAATGCAAAAAGGCATTATCACAAACCGCAACAAATTCATTTTAGGCCCATCGGGCAGCGGCAAGTCGTTTTTTACCAACCACATGGTGCGTTCGTATTATGAACAAGGAACACACATTGTGCTGGTGGATGTTGGTCACAGCTACAAGGGTTTGTGCGATATGGTGAAAGGCTACTACTTTACCTATTCGGAAAGAGAGCCTATCCGGTTCAATCCATTTTACATTGGTGAAGGCGACATTCTGGACACCGAAAAAAAGGAAAGCATCAAAACCCTGCTTCTTGCCCTCTGGAAAAAGGACAATGAAAACTACAACCGAAGCGAGTACGTGGCCTTGAGCAATGCGTTGCAACTTTATTTTGATAAATTAGCAAATGACAGAGCCATTTTTCCGTGCTTTAATAGTTTCTATGATTTTCTAAAAGATGACTTTGTTACCGTGCTGAAAGGCGATAACGTTAAAGACAAGGACTTCGATGTTTCCAACTTTCTCTATGTGCTCCGGCCTTATTACAGCGGCGGTGAATTCGACTACCTTTTGAATGCCAAGGAGAACTTGGATTTACTTCAGCAGCGGTTTATCGTTTTTGAACTGGACAACATCAAAGACCACCCGATTTTGTTTCCCGTCGTCACCATTATCATCATGGAAGTTTTTATCTCCAAGATGCGGAAGTTAAAGGGTATTCGGAAAATGATACTTATTGAGGAAGCCTGGAAGGCAATAGCGAAGGAAGGAATGGCCGAATACATCAAGTATCTGTTCAAAACCGTACGGAAGTTCTTTGGCGAAGCGGTGGTGGTAACGCAGGAAGTGGAAGACATTATTTCCTCGCCCGTAGTCAAACAGGCCATCATCAACAATAGCGATTGCAAAATCCTGCTCGACCAAAGCAAGTACCAGAACAAATTTGGGCAAATACAAGAGTTACTCGGACTGACGGAAAAGGAAAAGACATTGGTGTTGAGCATCAACAAAGCCAACGATCCTACGAAAAAATACAAAGAGGTGTTTATTAGCCTGGGTGGCGTGTTGTCCAAGGTGTACCGCACCGAAGTGTCGCCGGAAGAATATCTGGCTTACACTACTGAAGAAAAGGAAAAGATGAAGGTGCAGACGTATGCACAGCGATATGGTGGCGATATAGAAAAAGGCATCCGGGCATTAGCCGAAGAATTTAGTCAATCCAAAAACTAAAGAATATGAAACCTGTTATCGCCATTTTGGGCTTTTTGACCTTCTTCGCCAGTTGCAATTCGGCTCCGGCCGACGATGTGCAAGCGTTTATACCCGGTACATACGTTCATGTATCCCAACATGAGTATGGCAAGGAATGGGATACGCTGGCTATCGAGTTGCAAAATGCTACGGCAAACCAATACCAATTGACCCGGCGTTGGCGATACGAGCGGGTATTAGCCGGACAACCACAAGAGCCCGAGTATAAGGTTACCACGACAGCCGCCATCTACGATGCGCAGGGCAAAAAGTTGCAAGAGGCCCGCTCGGGCAAGATTTACACGTTTGACCCCAAAAGCGGTGTTTTGTTTTCCGGCGCTAACAAATTTGAAAAATTAAAATAGAGCGAATATGAAAAAGTTGTTGGCAAGCGTGGGACTGATTATGTGCTGTTTGGTGCTGCCGCAGCAAGAAGCCAAGGCGCAAGACCCGATCATGGAAATCATCAAACAGGCGGTCATTAAAGTCATCAAGGCTGTGGACCTCAAAATTCAGCGGCTGCAAAACAAAACCATCTGGCTGCAGAATGCGCAAAAGACGCTGGAAAACAAAATGTCGCAGTTGAAGCTCGACGAGATCAAGGATTGGGTGGAAAAGCAACGCAAACTGTACGATGATTATTTTCAGGAGTTGCGGCAGGTGAAAACGGTTCTGGCCTACTATCAGCGGGTGAAAGACATCGTGCAGCGGCAAGTGCAGATTGTGGCCGAGTACAAAGGGGCTTGGGCCCTGTTCCGGCAAGACAAGAACTTTACAAAAGAGGAGCTTGACTATATGTTCAACATCTATGCCGGCATGATGGAGGAGAGCGGCAAAAATGTTGACCAACTGTTTTTGGTGGTGAATGCTTTCATCACGCAGATGACGGATGCCAAGCGGCTGGAAATTATCAACACTGTGGCCGATAACATGGAGCAACAGTACGTGGACATTAAAGACTTCAACAACCAAAACAAAATGATTAGCCTGCAACGGGCAGTCGCCAAAGGCGAGATTGAATACGTAAGAAGGCTATATGGCCTCGGCTTGTGAAGTTTTAATTCGTGAAGAAGGAAATCGTGTGTTATGATAAAGTTTGCTTTCATTGTAGGAATACTGCTGTTTGTTGAACAAAGCAGCCAGGCACAAACCTGGAGCGAATGGTTTCAACAAAAGAAAACGCAGAAAAAATACCTGCTGCAACAAATTGCGGCGCTGCAGGTTTACCTCGGCTATGCAAAAAAAGGGTACGAGATCGCCGGCAAAGGGATCAAAACCGTTCGGCACATCAAGGACGGAGATTTCAACTTGCACCGTGATTTTTTTAACTCCTTGGCAGAAATTAATCCTGCTATCCGCAAATATGCAAAGGTGGCTGAGATTATTGCTTACCAAATGCGTATTGTAAAGGCTACGAAGGCGGCGCTTCAAGGCGTTGGTCAGTCCCAACAGTTCACACCCAAAGAATTGGAGCATTGCAAAAGTGTTTTCGACTTCCTTCTTGCAGATTGTTTGGAAACGATAGATGTTCTAATCCACCTTATTACTTCGGGTGACTATGAAATGAAAGACGATGAACGGATAAAGCGCATTGATGCACTTTATGCCGATATGCAAAGCAAGTTCGCTTTCAGTTCATCTTACATTAACGAACTGCATTTGCTATCGGTGCAGCGTTCACGTGCGCAGACCGAAATTAATATTTCAAGAGCCATAAACGGTATAAAATGAAAAAGCTTCTGGTAGTGCTGTGGCTGTGTGCAAGTTCATTGGTGGTGAAGGCTCAAGGCGAAGAAGCACAGCAACTTTTGCTTAATGTTGAAAAACTCGCCCAGTTCAAAAAAATCCTGCAAAACATGTACGACGGCTATAAAATTCTGTACAAAGGTTACACAGCCGTTAAGGACATTTCCGAGGGAAATTTCAACCTGCACAAGAATTTTCTGGATGCGTTATTTGAAGTAAGCCCCGGTGTCCGGAAGTATCAGCGCATTGCTGATATCATTAGTTATCAGGTACAAATTGTAAAAGAATACAAAGCTGCTTTCAACCGCTTTAAGCAAGAAAAACAGTTCACACCTGACGAAATCGCTCACTTAGTAAAAATATATGGGGCGTTGCTGAAGCAAACAACGAAGAGCGTTGACGAACTGCTGATGGTCATAACCGCAGGTAAACTCCGGATGAGTGATGACGAACGCTTACAAGCCGTTGACCGCATCTATACCGCTGTGGTGGAACAATTTTCATTCTTGAAAGAATTCAACAACAATACGGCGTTGTTAGCCTTGCAACGAAAAGCGGAGCAGGCAAACGTAGATGTGTCGCGAAAGATTGCCGGTGTGAGATAGAGATTTTGTGATAAAATGAATTTGTGTGTATGAAATCGTGTGTGAAACTTATCGCATTGCTGCTGCCTGCCTTTCTGTTACCGGCAGCAGCAAACGCCCAAAACGTTGCAGACAAGATTAGAAGCCTGCAAGAAGTGTTGGATACACTTTACACGGACATGCTGCCGCTTTGCAGCCAGTTGATTGGTGTGGGCCGGGGCATTGCCGGCTTTGCTGCCACCTGGTACATTGCGGCCCGGGTGTGGGGGCACATAGCACGAGCGGAGCCGGTGGATTTTTATCCGCTGTTCCGGCCCTTTGTCTTGGGCTTTGCCGTTCTTATTTTTCCTTCCGTCATTGCCATGATTAACGGTGTAATGAAGCCAACCGTTACGGCAACAGCATCCGTTGTGAAAAACTCCGATGAAGCCGTGGCGCAACTTCTAAAGATGAAAGAAGAAGCCATAAAGAAGACGCCGTATTGGGAAATGTATGTAGGACCTTCCGGTAGCGGCGACCGTGATAAATGGTACAAGTACAACTATGGCAATGAAGAAGAAGGTTTCTTCGATGGCATTGGCAACGACATCAAGTTTGCCATGGCAAAAGCCTCGTATAATTTTCGCAACGCCATCAAGCAATGGATGTCCGAAATACTCAAAATCTTATTTGAAGCGGCAGCGCTTTGTATCAACACCATCCGAACGTTTTACCTGATTGTGCTGGCTATTCTTGGTCCTCTTGTTTTCGGCATTGCGGTATTTGACGGCTTTCAACACACCCTTACTGTTTGGATTGCCCGTTACCTGAATATTTTTTTGTGGTTGCCCGTCGCCAACATTTTTGGCGGCATCATGGGAAAAATTCAGGAGAATATGCTGAAGGTGGACTTGCAGCAGATTGCCTCTAACGGCGATACATTTTTCTCCACCACCGATACAGCCTATCTCATATTCATGGTCATCGGCATTGTAGGTTATTTCACGGTGCCTTCGGTGGCAAACTACATCATTCACGCAGGCGGTGGAAATACCCTGCTGTACAAGGTAACGAACCTAATGAGCAGCTCCGGCCAAACCACGATGAATAGCAGTGCTTCAATGGTAAAAGACGTATTGGGAAGTACCTACAACCAGATGACCAGCAGCATGGCTTCGTTTGGCAGTTCTAATGGCTACTTCAAAGATGGCGGTGGTGGAACTACAAACAACTACATGAAAGAAAAGCTATCCGGTGAAACGCCCTCATCGGGCAACGGAAGTGAAAAATCCAATGCAGGCGGCGGTGCGCAAGTGTGAATGGGATATGGGCTTTTGAAAAAGTTTAATAGCAGTCATTTTGTACTGCTGGATTTTGAAACAGTGTGTGAACCCGAAAACGTGATGTGTGATGTTTCAGAAAATGAAAAATATTGATACTTCCTTCCGGTATATCCGGCTGTTTTCACTTTTCTTTCTATTGGGCAGTTTGAGCATAGCGGTTTTCATCTCCTACAAAAGCTACCAACTCGCTTCCCAGTCGCAGCAAAAGATTTTCATCTTGGCCAATGGTAAGGCTCTGGAAGCCTATTCAGCCGATAGAAAAGACAACATTCCTGTGGAAGCCCGCGACCACGTAAAAATGTTTCATTACTATTTCTTTTCGCTTGATCCAGATGAAAAAGTAATTCAAACAAACATTACCAAAGCCCTTTACCTCGCCGACGCTTCGGCCAAACAACAGTACGACAACCTGAAAGAAAACGGCTATTACTCAAACATGATTGCCGGCAACATCAGCCAGGAAATACAAGCCGACAGCATAGAGATCAACACGTCGGTTTATCCGTTTTACTTCCGCTTCAAAGGCCAGCAACGCATCATCCGCCCGGCCACCATCGTTACCCGCAACCTTGTAACTGAAGGGTACCTGCGAAACGTAACGAGGTCCGATAATAACCCACATGGTTTCTTGATTGAAAAATGGCGAACGCTGGACAACAGCGATATAAAAACTCAAAACCGGTAAAATGTTGAACAAGCGGAAAATACGGACAGAAGAAGGGCCTGCAACAGCTTCGGATAAAATGGCGCAGAAAATCAGCCAGGGCGTGCAACGATTGCAGCGTGGTTTTGCTACGCAAATGAATAAGCAAGTCGAGCGAATGGAAACCAAAAGGTTAAAGGTGGTTGTGGTCTTGTTCTTTCTCTTAGGTGGCGGTTACAGCTTGTTTGTATTGGCAACAGCCGTTCTGAAGGATGGAGACCAAACGAACATTCGAGTGGAGCCAATCCGTAAGCCGCAGCACGTTGACAAAACCGGCTCTGAAATTCAGGAAGGCGTTGATTATGTAAGCGAAGCCACGTTTCAAAAAATACAAGCTTTTAAACGGTACATGGACAGCTTACGAGTGAAAAACACACAAAGCCATGACAGCATACTTTTTCAAAGACCCATGCTGATGGACAGTATTCGGATGCTGGAAGAAATCTATCAATTACAAAAACAAAATAGAGTGTATGAAAAGTGAGAACCGTTCGCAGGCGTTTCTGCGAAAACGCAAGATGCTATTGGTGTTGCCCTTATTGGTCATTCCATTTTTAACGATGGCTTTTTGGGCCCTGGGCGGTGGCACCGCATCGCCTGATAAAACACCTGTCGCCTCGCAGGGATTGAACCTGAATTTGCCAGCATCTAAAATAAGTGATGACAAAGACGACAACAAGCTAAGTTTTTATGACAAAGCTCGCCGAGACTCGGCGAAGTTGGAAGAGTGGATGCGAAACGACCCGTATTACAAAGCTCGTGTAGATACCAATCAGGCGCCGGTGCCAAACGCCTTGCAGCAAATCACGGAGCAAACCTCGGCGAAGTACAATCAGCCGCTTAATTCATCGCCGTATGAAACAGGCGCCACACCACCAGAACAAAAGCTAATGCAGAAGCTGGCTACGTTGCAAAAAGAGTTGGATAAGCCTGCCGTGGAAAAAGCAGCCTCCAAAGCAGATGAACAACAGGAGAGCGATGCAGCAATGACGGAACAAATGAACCGGCTGCAAAGCATGATGGAAGGCATGCAGGCATCCGACAGCGAAGATGGGGAAATGAAACAAATAGGCACGACACTCGACAAAATACTGGACATACAGCATCCAGAGCGTGTCAAGAACCGGCTAAAGGAAGCTACCTCCGACAAAAAAAGTCTTACCTATCCGGTAAGCAAATCATCCCAGAAATCCAGCGTCAGTTTGTTCGGGTTCCAAAATAGGCCAAGCGGCAATGGGTTCCTGTCACTGGAGCAGGAAACAAAGGACACGGTGGAGGATGTCGGGATTGAAGCCGAAGTTCTTACTTCTCAAACCATCACCAATGGTTCGGTTTTGCGGTTGCGCCTTCTGACTTCGGTGTACATCAACGGGAAGCTTGTTCCAAAGGGTACGTACGCCAATGGCCTGGCATCCCTAAATAACGAGCGGCTGGAAGTGGAAATCAGCAGCATCAGAACCGGCAACTCCATTATGCCGGTGAAACTCACGGTGTATGACATGGATGGCCTGCAAGGCTTGTATGTGCCCGGCGCCATTTCCCGCGATGTAGCCAAACAATCGGCCGATAACAGCCTTCAACTTTTGGAACTCTCCTCAATGGACCCGTCAATGAAGGCGCAATTGGCTTCGGCGGGCATTAGCTCCGTAAAAAACTTGTTGAGCCGCAAAGTGAAACAGGTGAAAGTATTTGTGAAAGCAGGCTACAAAGTGCTTTTAAAAAACACATCCATTCAATAACAACTTTTTCAAAACCCCATATCGGTTTTTATGAAACAACTTCTTTTCGCTACACTGCTATCTTGCATTTGCCTCAACTCGACGGCACAAAGTTCCCTTTGCCTTTCCACCGACAAAACTACCAGCTTGCTTTTCCCGTTTGCCATAAAACACGTAGACCGTGGCACTGCATCGGTTTTGGCGCAGCAGGTAAAAGATGTTCCCAATTTGCTGCTTGTAAAAGCAGGCGCTAAAGGATTTTCAGAAACCAACCTTAGTGTCGCCACCGAAGACGGCAGCATTTATTGTTTTACTGTTTGCTACGACCCAAACCCAACCAGCACCAGCTTTCACCTGCCCATTCAAAACAGAGCCAGCATGGAAACCTATGCCAACGGCATTTTGGACAATCCCAAAACCGTGAAAGGGTTACACAGTAGCAAGTGGAATATTCGATTGGAAGTCTTGGGCATTTACATCAAAAATGACGTAATGTACCTGCAGTTGGGTTTGGAGAATGACAGCCCACTAGATTATGAAGTGGAATGGCTCCGGTTTTTTATTGCCGACCAAAAACAAAGTAAGCGGACCGCTGCTCAGGAAGTGGATATACAGCCATTATACACGGCTGGCAATGTCTCTGTCGTAAAAGGTATGGAAAAGTCGGTGGCTGTGATTGCTCTTCAGAAGTTTACCATACCCGACGCAAAGTATTTCGGTTTGCAGGTGAGAGAAAAGAATGGCGGCCGACACTTACTGCTAAAGCTTGGTAATCGAAAATTGATGCAAGCCACGCTTTTACCCGACTTAAAATGACAGAAACGCGTCCCATAGCAGAGGAGGTGCTTGACGCCGCCACTGTTGCGTTAGCCAACGGAAACAAGTGGATGGCATACAACGATGCTTCACTCTTGCTGGAAGGCCCGGATGTGTCGTTTTTTAAAACAAAGGACGATGCCATTGAGTTTATCATTAACAATTACGGCATTCAGCACCAGTACGAGCTTATTCGCTTTAATACGGTGGAAGATATTCTGCGGCAAATACCGAATAGTGTTGCAGGGCAAGAGAGCCGTGCGGCGAGCAAAGACCAAAATCATTTAGATGAAGACGATTTCATTGAAGATGTTTTGGACAAGATGGCCCAGCAACAATTTGATTTATATGACTTACTTCAAAAAACAGACATCATGAAACAAGAAAATTTCAACTTCCTTGCCGACAACATCAAATATGCCGGCTTTGGCGAAGACCTTAAATCGGCGTTGGAAAAAGCGATGTACGAGGGCAAGCCGGAATTTCAATTGCGGTTCTCAACGGAGTTCAATCAAAAGCCGTTTGAGGCAATCCTGAATTTCCGCAAGTCGGAAACAAGCGACATGTACTTTTTCAACAATTACCGGGCTTCCATGGAGCGGAACGATGGCACAAAGCCGGAACAAACGTTTTACCTCAATAAAGGCAAAGGAATAACGGCCAAGGAAGCGTTCAACCTTCTGGACGGCCGGGCAGTGCACAAAGATTTGGTGACGAAAGAAGGCCAGCCTTACAAAGCCTGGTTGCAGCTAAACCCGGAGGAGAAAGAAAAGAACGGCAACATGAAGGTGGAGCAAATTCATGAAAAGTACGGCTACGACTTAAAACAAGCGGTAGCCAAGTTCCCGGTTGCGGAACTCAAAGACACCGAAAAAGCCGATAAGCTGATGGCTTCGTTGCAAAAAGGTAACGTACAGTCTGTGACGCTGGAAAAAGATGGTGCCTCACACAAAATGTTCATGGAAGCCGATCCCCGGTATAAAACCGTCAAGCTGTACGACGAACACATGAAACTCATCACAAAAGAGGCGCTTTCTGCATATCAGTCCGTGGGCAAAGAAGCTGCTTCAAAGGCCGTAAAGCAGGAAGCCGGTCAGGATAAAAAAAAAGAGGTAGCGCAGAAACCGGAAGCACTGAAACCGGAAAAGAAAGCCGGGCTGCTGCCGAAGAAGCGGGAAGGCACTAAAAAAGGACTGGGCATGGCGTAACAGCCTAACGCAGCAATTACAGCTTGAAAAATTGAGGGACATGAACATTGAGAACATTGCGGCACTTGTCAAACAACTCGATGCCATTGGCTTGGAAAGCGCAACGTCGGCTTTGGTTAAGCGTATCAGCTTTCTGCCGGAAAAATTTGTGTTGGAAAGAACGCTGAATAAGGGTACCGATACCATCAGCCTACAACTCTTTTTTCAAAAACTTGAAAGCGGCTTTGAGTACGTATTGCGTTATTATGATGTTATACTTACAGGTGAAACACAAATGCAAGACGGTGCATTAAATGACATGTCCATCCTTGATTTAGAGAAGGAAATGAAAGGCATTGATTGGAAAACCGCTTTTGATCTGGATGAAAACAAACCCATTGTTCTGGATGATAAAAAAACGTGGGAAAAAGAAGCTCAAGTGCAAAAGGTCATAACACACTTGACCAGCCTGGAAGGAACCGAAGAAGGCAAACAGGTTGCCGCACGGCTGAAACACAAGTATTGGTCTAATCTTACGCACTTGCATTTGACAGTAAATCTTGCGACAATAAGAGACAAATCGGAAGTCAGTCAGCGGTTTTATCCTCAAAACGCACAAAACTTAATCTCAATTGATGAAGCCTATCGCTTTTTGCTGAACAGAAAGTTGGAAAAAGAAATGCTTGCCAATAGAAAGCGATCAGGTGAGGCCGGCCGGAGCAATGAAGCGCCGACAGACGAAGCGCAATCAGGTTCGGGCTTGCTCCGAAAAAGAAGGGCTGGCAGACCAAGAACCGGCAACAAAGCAAACCGTTCAAAGTAAAACTATAAGTTATGGAATTGTTTCCGCCCCTCACAGGGTTTTATGGCGCCGTTGCGGAGGACCTTCGCATCAGTTCAACGCACATCAGCCTGTATATGGCTTTGATGCAACAGTGGAACTTATTGGGCGGTAGAAATCCATTTCCCATTGATCGGGATGTTGTGATGAGAACGGCTAAAATCAGCGCCCGAAAAACTTATAACAAATGCTTGAATAACCTGCAAGACTACGGATACATTAAATATTTGCCGTCGTCAAACTCGTTCACGCAAAGCATCATTTACTTAAAGTCCATCCAGTAAAATTCTATGGAGACGCTTTTTATACCAACCGAAACGGACATCAAAAGATGGGTTAAGGAAGCCGTGCGGGAATATCTGGCAGAACATGCAACCGCCCAAACGAAAGCAGACGACGAACAAAATCTGTTTAATAGGAAGGAGATAGCCAAGTTTTTACGGGTTTCTTTGGTCACTCTAACTGATTGGATGAAACGAGGGCTGCCTTCCCACAAGCAAGGCGGCCGGATCTATTTTGATAAAAAGGAGGTACTCGACTACATCAAGGAGAAGAAGATGCGGCAGTGCGGAGTAGGTTCCAAACTGCACCATCTTAGGCAAGAAATCGCATGAGCGGAATTAGTGAGAGCCTGAAGAAATTCAGGCTTTTTTTATCAGTGCACAGGAACTGATGACATTAAAAATCAGCTTAAATCAACCTTTAAGGCCAGTATTTTCGTATCTTACAGTCACATTCGTTCTTTCTCACTACAAACAAACAGAAAATCAATTCTGGTAAAGCATTCGGTGTTTTGTTTGCAAATTGTTTGCAAATAAAAAAGGCCCACTAACGTAGGCCTTTTTATCTCACTGAAAATCAAGTGCCCAGGATCGGAGTCGAACCGATACACCCTTGCGGGCGGCAGATTTTGAGTCTGCTGCGTCTACCAATTCCGCCACCCGGGCTTGATCTGATGCGAGGAGCTTTAATTGGGGGAGGCAATATTACGGATTCCCCTGATCTTGTCCAAAATGCGCTGCAGGTATTTTTTCTTGTAATAAAAATCTTTTACCTGCAACAGTTCTTCTTCGGTAGTAACACCTTCCTGATAAGTTTCCAGCAACGCTGCCACATCTTCGTAGGTTTTTAACAGTAAATGATTTGCTTTGTGCTCTACATCCATCAGCTGCTCTCCGCTTTCGTCCAGCTCCAATTCCATGAGCTCTTCGTTGATGTCCATCACTTCCATCAAAAAGCCCGGATCAAGCTGGTACTTCCCTTCTTCCTCCAGCAGATTTTTTACCTGCAATACATAGCGGATGGTTTCATCTTCATCGCTCAGTATCTTGTAAGCTTTGTTTACCTGGGATGATTTTTCCAGGATCGCTGCCTGCTCGGGCTCGCTGAGATGCGTATGAAAATCAGGATGGTATTGCCTGCTGAGGAGATAGAACTTCTTTTTCAGCAGGGCCTGGTCTATGCGAAAAGAAACCGGTATGTCGTATAATTCAAAATAATTCATCGTTTGGGTCATCTGTTTTGGCTGGCAACGGTTTTCTGCTCTGCCCTTTTTATACAATCTTTGCAGCAAAGGTAGCGTAGAAATCAATGATTGCATGAAAATTGGCCTGATCAGAGAAGACAAGGTGCCGGCTGATAACCGGGTTGCATTGATACCTGCACAATGCAGGTGGATCCACCGCGCCATGCCCCACCTGAAGGTCGTAGTGCAGAGCGCGCCGGGCCGCTGCTTCACCGACCGGGAATACCGCGCAGCCGGCGTGGAAGTACTGGAAGACATGCAGGAATGTGACCTCCTCCTGGGCATCAAAGAAGTGCCGCCTGAACAGCTGCTGCCAAATAAAACTTACCTGTTCTTTTCTCATACCAAGAAAAAACAACCCCATAACCAGCGCCTGTTACAAACCGTTCTTCAAAAAGGGATCACCCTGATCGATTATGAATGCCTTGAACACGAAGACGGCCAACGCATCATCGGCTTTGGATTTTTTGCCGGCTTGGTAGGCGCACACAACGGCATGATGGCCTATGGAAACAGAAGCCGTTTGTACCAACTCAACAGGGTTCATGAATCGAGTGATCTGCGGCAGCTGATGCATACGTATTTCGGATTGCGGCTGCCGCCCGTAAAGATTGCCGTAACAGGCTCGGGCAGGGTTGCCAGCGGCATCCTGGAGATCATGAACCTCATGGGAGTAATTGAAGTAGAGCCGGAAGAGTATCTAGTGCGTGAGTTCAGCTATGCGGTATACGTCCATCTCAAAAGCACCGGCCTCTACAAACACAAGCTAACTGGCAAGTACAACCGAGAAGAGTTCCATGCAGCTCCGGCAGATTACGGTTCGCTTTTTCAACCTTATACACAGCAAACAGACATCCTCCTGAACGGCGTTTACTGGGATAGAGACATTCCCCGCCTCTTTACCTGGGAAGACATGGCAGACGCCCGTTTTCGCATCCGGGTGATTGCTGACGTAACGGATGATTACAACGGTTCTATCCCCTGCAACTTAGGCGATGGCACCCTGCAGGAACCGGTGTACGGAATCGACCCCATCACCAGAACCCAGACTCTTCCTTACCAGCCTGCTGGTGTAGACCTGATGGCGGTCAGCAACCTGCCCAATGAACTGCCCAAAGATGCGTCGCGCTATTTTGGCGAGCAATTAATAAAATGGGTCCTGCCCGACCTGGTAAGCGGATCTTCCGCCATTATAGAACGCGCCACGATCGCCCGACAGGGTAAACTCACACCGCATTTCAGCTATCTGCAGGATTATGCAGCTGGAAGATAGCTGTTTTACAGATACAAGTAATAATCCTTCAACAACCCGCAGAACCTGCCTGTGTACTGGTTTCCTTCTTTTATATAAAGTTCTTCCGGTTGCTTTTCACTACCGGCAATGCGGTTGAGCAAAACGCAAGTCCGCGAAAAAGCATGCTGTGTGGAATGGCTTACAAGCAAGCTATTCATTGGACTGAAACCTTTGTTGGCGGCCGTTTCCAGGAAATCATCCATTCTGTTGTATGGAAGCAAAACGGCAAAATGGCCCTCTTCTGCAAGGAGGTTGCTTGCTGCCTGTATGAGTTGTTCGAGTGTCAGGTCGCTGCTGTGCCTGGCCTGGTTCGTAGCTGCATCAGGTGATAGAAGACTCTTCTCGTAAAATGGTGGATTGGAAATGATCAGGTCGTACAGGTGCTGCGGTGCATACTCCTTGATGTCTGTCTGCTGCACATGGATCCGCTGTTTCCAGGGAGAGGCCAATCCATTTTCTGTTGCCTGCTGTGCGGCCGCCGGATCTATTTCAACAGCATTTATCTGTGCGGCCGTTTTCTGCGCCAGCATAAGAGAAAGCAACCCGGTACCGGTGCCAATGTCCAGGATGCGCCGGCAGTCCGGCTTTAACTGTTGCATCTTTTCGGCTACCCACGCCCCGAACAAACAGCTGTCGGTACTCACCTTCATCGCACACCGGTCTTGTTGCACGCTGAACTGCTTAAACTGAAAAAAGGGATTTTTCATCGTCAACGCGCAGAAGGAACGACTGAAAGCGGACTAAAATCTTGTTCCAGGTATTTGTAATAACCTGCAATCGCGATCATCGCCGCATTGTCTGTACAATAAGAAAAATCAGGGATATAAGTATTCCATCCAAGCGCTTCTCCCAAACGGGTGAGCTCGGTACGCAAGTGGCTATTGGCCGAAACGCCGCCTGCAATGCATACTTCTTTGATGCCTGTTTGCACAGCCGCCTTTTTTAATTTGTTGAGCAGGATGGTTACAATCCGGTGCTGTACGGAGGCACAGATGTCGGCCAGATTCTCCGCTACAAAATGGGGATTGGCGGCCGTTTCCCTTTGAATAAAATAAAGGATGGCTGTCTTTAACCCGCTGAAGCTAAAATCCAGACCAGGGATCTGCGGCTCGGGAAATAAGAAGCGTTCCCCGTTGCCCTGTTTGCCATGCCGGTCTATCAGCGGTCCGCCAGGGTAGGGGAGCCCCAGTATCTTGGCTGTTTTGTCGAAAGCTTCCCCGGCTGCATCATCGCCTGTTTTGCCGATCACTTCAAGTTGATCAGGCGAATGACAAACCACGATCTGGGTATGTCCGCCACTTACCGTAAGACAAAGAAAAGGAAAGGTGGGCCGGGGTGTACCGATCAGGTTGGCCAGCACATGGGCCTGCATATGATCTACAGCCACCAGCGGTTTACCAAGCGCATAAGCCAGTGATTTGGCAAATTCAGCGCCTACCAGCAGCGATCCGATCAGGCCTGGCGAACGGGTAAAAGCAATAGCGTCTATTTCCGGCAAACCGATACCGGCTTCTTTTAACGCGGTATCTACAACAGGCACCATGTGCTGCATATGGGCCCTGCTGGCAAGTTCCGGTACTACACCGCCCCATTTCAGGTGAACCTGTTGGCCGGCAACCAGGTTCGAAAGCATTTCACCGTCCCGGCAAACAGCAGCAGCCGTATCATCACAGGATGATTCAATGGCTAAAATAGTTACAGGCTCAGAATTGTCAGGCATGAAAGATTTTGTTCTGCGCTTTTTGATAAACCCCTCCATCAATTGGAACGGATGGCCACTACAGGATCCATGCGGGCTGCCATCGATGCCGGGATAATGCCGGCGAGAATACCGATCACAATGCAAATAGATACGGCAACGCCCATAATACCAACAGAGATAAAGATGGGAAAATTGAGCAGGTGAGAAAATATTTGTGTTAAGATAAAGACCAGGAGCAATCCGATGGCGCCTCCCATGATGCACAGGAAAGCTGATTCCATCAGGAATTCCATCAGGATCGTAGAACGGCGGGCACCAATGGCTTTTTTCAGCCCGATCTGACCGGTTCGTTCCCGTACGGTTACAAACATAATGTTGGCCACGCCAAACATGCCAACCAGCAGCGAAAGTGCCGCAATGGCCCAGCCTCCCTGGTTGATGCCGCTGAAGATGCTGTTTGTGATTTCCTTCATCGGCTCGATGTCGTTCAGCGAATAATTGTCTTCTTCCATGGGTTTGAGCTTGCGGATAGAACGCATGGCAGCTGTCAGCTCATCTTTTAATTCTTCCACGGGCACACCGTCTTTGCCTTTTACAATAATGACCGGACTGGCATTTTTCTCCAGCACCATGGTTTTCAGGTAAGAGGCCGGCATCAGGATCGCATTGTCAAAATCCCATATATTGATCATGTTCTGCCCCTGTTTTTTGATCAATCCAATCACATTGGCGTTGCGGTCTTTGAGCTTAACCATTTTGCCGACAGCATTCTCCGGTTTGTCGAACAGCTGTTCGGCCACTGCATAGCCCAGTACAACATTGTTGGCAGCATGATCGTAATCGGACGCCTGAAAAAGCCGGCCAACGCCCACTTCCACTTTCTGGATCTGCGGGAATTCTTCTGAAATACCCAGGTAATTGATGTCGCGCAGGAGGTTGTCCTGGTATTCGATGCTGTTGCTTGTTTGGATTTTGAAAGCCATGTTCTCCGCACTGGGTACTTTCAGTTTCAGCTGCTTCATTTCCAGGGAAGTTACCTGCGGCCGTTTCATCAGCTTCCACCACTGGTTTTCCCCTTTGGAAGCGTACTGCCACTTGTCTATATACACGGAATTTGTACCAAGCGCATTCAGGTCATTTTCTACATTGTGTTTAAGGCTGTTGACAGTTGCCAGCACGCCGATAATGCAAAAAATACCGATGGTGATGCCAAACAGGGAGAGAAAGGTCCGGAGCTTATTGGCCCTGAATTCTTCCAATGCCATTCTGAGGCTGGTGGCGATGATGTTGAGCAGGCGAAACATATCCAAATATACAATTTCAGCATTAAAGCAGAAAGCCGCCTCGTGGGCGGCCAATGCTCTATGAAGATTTTATCAGGAGTTTTCTTACTTCTTCTCTGTTCCTGCCAGGGCTTTGTTGGCTTGTTGGCTCCATTCGATGGAGATCGCGCTTTTTTCTATTTTCAGGTAGCTGCCGGGATTGATCTCAAGTGAAATGGTTCCGTCTTCGTTTACCTTGTTTACCGTGCCATGAATACCGGCAATGGTAACGATGCGGTCACCTTTCTGCAGGTTTTCCTGGAACTTCTTGGCGTCTTTGGCTTTCTTCGCCTGCGGACGGATCATAAAAAAATAAAAAACAAGTATCATCGCACCCATGATAAACAACATGCTGTTGTTGTTGGCGGGGGCTTGTAAGAACAAGTGAGTGTACATGTGCTGTTGCTGTTTTAAATAAATAATTAGTTCTTTGGTTCTACCTCTACCTCAAAGCTGAGTTCGGAGGGTTGCACGCCTTCTGCATTGGAGTAAACCAACAGGGTTTTGTGCTGGGTACGGGAGCGGCCGTTGCTGTCGAACGAGCCGTGTATGCTGCCTTCTTTGCCAGGTTGGATCGGTTCTTTGGGAATTTCCGCTACGGTGCAGCCGCAGCTGGGTTCAACCCGGCTGATCACAAGCGGCTGCTTGCCGGTGTTTGTAAATTTAAACTCTACATTGAGCTTTTCCCCTTCCTTGATCTTGCCGTAATTGATTGTTTTTTCTTTCCACGCAATGGTGGTAAGCGGACCCTTTGCAGCATTGTTTCCTGCTCCGGTAAGCGTTCCTTCTTTTTTGCCGTCCCCGGCTGCGCCGGATTGCTGGCAGGAGGTAAGAATTGTCGTTCCCAGGAAAAGCAGGATAATATAAAGGCGCATAACAATATTTGTTGCAAATGTACGCATTGGCCTATTTTCTCATGGTTTCCGGAAACTTACTTTGTTGAGTGTTCCATTTTTTAGCATGTCTTTGTGAATGCTGTCGAGGATGCCGTTGACGAATTGTCCGCTTTGCGGCGTGCTGTATTCCTTGGCCAGGTCGATGTATTCGTTGATGGTAACCTTGGGGGGAATGGTTTCAAAATACAGGAATTCGCAAACGCCCATCTGCATCAGGATCATGTCGAGAGTGGCAATGCGCTCCGCATCCCAGTTGGTCAGCTTGGGCTGGATCAGGCCCATGGTTATGTCTTTTTTGTCCAACACGGTTTCCAGGAGCTTTCTGCCATACTCCCATTTTTCTTTCCCGAGCATTTCCTGGAAGTTGAACCCATTTGGTTTTTGCAGGTACCCGGTTACCAGCGTATCGATCATTTCACAGTCGTCATCCCAGTTGGTAAACAGCTCTTCAATATGGTAGGTAAAAGCTTCATCAGGAAGAAGGATATGCTGAAAGATAAAGACCAGAATGTCTTTTTCTTCTTTTTTGCCCCTGCTTTGCTCGCCAATATAAGCCGTGTATTCAGGAGTGGCAACCAGCTGGAGATACATCTTTTTGATCAGCTCTTTGTCAGTTTGCAGGTGCGGTTTGTCGTCCTTGAGCGCTTTCTGGTAGGAAGGGTCTTCCATCAGTTTCCAGATCACCTCGTTGCCTGCCAGCTTGATGTTTACATGCAGGTCTTCTTCCGTAGGGAGGTGTTTGGATGCGCGCAGCACCGCCATTTTTTCGGCATAGCGGGCCACTTCAGACAGGAAATAAAGAAGGTATACAAAGAGCTGCCGGCTCTGGTCAAAATGCCGCTGGAGCATCTTGACCCCCTGTTCCGTTTTGGTATCAAGTTCACCTGTTTCTATGCTGTAGAGCGTCTGCATCACCTTCACACGAATATTTCTTCTGCTGATCATTGCTTGACGGAACTATTTTGGGCCGCGAAGATAATGAAAACTTTTGCGCCTTTCCGTGCCTTGCCGCGCCGGGTGAAAATTTGTCAATAACGTGGTAAGATGACCGGGCCACAGTCCTGATCTCTGCCAGTTTTCTCGTAAAATCTGTCAGTAATTCCTGTTTTGCTTTAACAAAACATTTGGTATGGAATGTGCTTAGCTTTGCACGCCAAATATTTTACACTAAATCAAAATCTATCATTTATGGCTAACAAGTTGAACATTACTCCTTTGCATGACAGGGTAGTAGTGAAACCTGCTGCGGCAGAAGAAAAGACAGCAGGCGGCATCATCATTCCGGATACGGCAAAGGAAAAACCCCAACGTGGTGAAGTAGTGGCAGCCGGCCCCGGTAAAAAAGATGAGCCTGTAACAGTAAAAGCAGGCGATACCGTACTGTATGGCAAATATTCAGGCACCGAAATCAGCGTAGACGGACAAGACTTTCTCATCATGCGGGAAAGCGACATCTTAGCAATCGTTTAATTGGTTCTCCTTTTATCGGGCACCAGCCTGGTAGATCTTTTTTATTTGGTTCGTACACTTATATTAAAACCTAAAAATTTAAACAGGTATGTCAAAGCAAATATTTTTTGATATCGATGCCCGCAACAAAATGAAGCGTGGTGTAGATACACTTGCGAATGCAGTGAAAGTGACCCTGGGACCGAAAGGCCGCAACGTGGTGATCGAGAAAAAATTTGGAGCACCTTCCGTAACAAAAGATGGTGTTACCGTAGCAAAAGAAATCGAACTGGAAGACCCGATCGAAAATATGGGTGCCCAGATGGTGAAAGAAGTTGCCAGCAAAACCGCCGACATCGCCGGTGATGGTACAACAACTGCCACTGTTCTGGCCCAGGCCGTCATCAGCGAAGGCCTGAAAAACGTAGCAGCCGGCGCCAACCCGATGGACCTGAAACGGGGTATCGACAAAGCCGTTGCTTCTGTAGTAGAAAACCTGAAAGCTCAGTCACAAACTGTTGGCGACGACCACAGCAAGATCGAGCAGGTGGCTTCTATCTCTGCCAACAACGACGCTTCTATCGGTAAGCTGATTGCCCAGGCTATGGAGAAAGTAGGCAAGGAAGGCGTTATCACCGTAGAAGAAGCAAAAGGTACCGATACAACTGTAGAAGTAGTAGAAGGTATGCAATTTGACCGCGGTTATATCTCTCCTTATTTCGTTACCAACAGCGAAAAAATGGAAGTAGAACTGCAGAATCCGTTTATCCTGATCTACGACAAGAAGATCTCTGCCATGAAAGACATTCTCCACATCCTGGAGAAAGTAGCCCAGAGCGGCCGCCCCCTGCTGATTATTGCAGAAGACCTCGAAGGCGAAGCACTGGCTACCCTGGTGGTAAACAAACTGCGCGGAACCATTAAGGTAGCTGCTGTGAAAGCGCCTGGTTTTGGCGACAGAAGAAAAGAAATGCTGCAGGACATTGCTGTACTTACAGCTGGTACCGTAGTAAGTGAAGAACAAGGCTTTAAACTGGAAAACGCTGACCTGTCTTATCTTGGTCAGGCTTCTTCCGTATCTATCGACAAAGACAATACAACTGTTGTAGGCGGTAAAGGCGATGGTTCCAACATCCAGGCCCGCGTAAACCAGATCAAAGCCCAGATCGAAACCACTACCTCAGATTACGACAAGGAAAAACTGCAGGAACGCCTGGCGAAGCTGAGCGGCGGTGTAGCTGTACTGTACGTAGGTGCTGCTACCGAAGTTGAAATGAAAGAAAAGAAAGACCGCGTGGATGATGCCCTGCATGCTACAAGAGCTGCTGTTGAAGAAGGCATTGTTCCGGGTGGTGGCGTGGCTTATATCCGCGCGATTGCCGGTCTGGAAAACCTGAAAGGCAGCAACGAAGATGAAACCACCGGTATCGCCATCGTGAAAAGAGCCATCGAAGAACCGCTTCGCCAGATCGTGGTAAACAGCGGTATCGAAGGCAGCATCGTGGTTCAGAAAATCAAGGAAGGCGCTGCTGACTTTGGTTTCAACGCCCGCACTGAAGTATACGAAAACCTGTTCAACGCCGGTGTTATCGACCCGACCAAAGTAACCAGGATCGCATTGGAAAATGCAGCTTCTATCGCAGGTATGCTGTTGACCACCGAATGTGTGGTTGCCGACAAACCCAAAAAAGAAGAACCTCACACACATGGCGCTCCTGATATGGGCGGCATGGGCGGTTACTAATTTGGATCTCGAGCCCGGACGCGGATCCTTTCCGCTTCCATTGTATTCAATCCCTGCTACCAATTGCGGTAGCAGGGATTTTTTTGTTGAACCAAGTGCTAAGTGTTTTCGTATAGATTAATAGTATTATCTTCTGGCCGCGCAATAAGTGTTGCCGCCTGCGTTTATGAAGAAGATACCTTTACCCCTGCTGCTCTTATACCGTACGTTATGAAAAGTAAAACCCCCTGGTTCAATTTCTTGCTCATCAACCCGCTCCTGGTGGGCTTTGCCATGCTGTTTTTGTTTGGCACGGAACGGGCTGTACCCCATGCTTATTCACCTTCCGGTGATACCCCCAATGTGCCGCTCCCCCCTGCTGTCACCTACCTGGCCCTTGGTGATTCTTATACGATCGGCCAGTCAGTCGGGAAAGATGACCGCTTTCCTATGCAAACTGTTTCAATGATGCGCAGCGCGGGTTACAACATGGCAGACGCCGATATTATCGCCACTACGGGCTGGACGACCGGCAATTTGCTGCAGGCCCTGAAAGAAAAAGACATCTCAGCCTCTTACGATTTTGTCAGCCTGCTGATCGGTGTCAACAACCAGTTTCGCGGATTGCCGGTTGACCGTTACCGGGCAGAGTTTACCGCGTTGCTGCGCAAATCGATCCGGCTGGCGGGCAATCGTCCAGACAGGGTTGTGGTCGTTTCTATTCCGGATTATTCTGTTACGCCATTTGCGATCGGGCCCATCGACCGGGACAAGATCGCGCGTGAAATCAACCAGTTTAACCGGGTAAATAAACAGCTGGCTGCCGCTTACCGGGTACATTACCTGAATGTAACAGAAGAAAGCCGCAAGGCTGCGCTCTATCCTGCCCTGATCGCCTCAGACGGACTTCATTTTTCAGCCAAGGAATACAAGATATGGGCTGCGCTGCTGGCCGCCATCATGAAGCAATCTATGGATGGGAAAGGGCAAAATACCCCTGCAACCGGGCGTACTGCAGCAATATAACCGTTTTGGCATCCTGGATCTCACCCCGGTCCAGCATGTCCAACGCTTGTTGGAATTCCAGCTCTACCACTTCAATGTCTTCCTGCTCATCTTCCAGTCCGCCCCCTGCTGACACATGGCTGCTTTCGTCGTAGGAAGCAGTATAAAAATGGAGCAGCTCTGTTACGGAGCCGGGAGTCATATACAACTGAAAAATCTTTTTTACCTCCTTGATTCTGTAGCCTGCTTCTTCTTCGGCTTCCCGCCTGATGGCTTCTTCCGGACTTTCCTTTTCTATTTTGCCGGCGCAGGTTTCCAGGAGCATCCCTGTCGGGTTTCCATTCAGGTAAGAAGGAAGCCTGAACTGCCTGGTAAGGATGATGGTTCCCTTTTCTTTGTTGTAAAGCAGGATGGTCGCGGCATTTCCCGGATTATACACTTCTGCTTTTTTGTGGAGTAGGGTCCCGTCCTTTTTTTGCCGGTTGAACGTATAGTTTTTTAAGATGTACTTTTTGTCTGAGAGCGTCTCTTCTTTTTCTATGTTGATCTCTTTCTTCATTGTTCGTGGATTTTGGGTCATGCAACTTACTACTACAAACTGATTGCCAACAAGATTTTCTCCGCTTAGGCAACCATCCCGGAAGCTCCTTCGTTCCCCATGTGTCCTTGCCCGCGCATTGCCCTGAAATAACTGAAAGAAACCATCAAAACATCTTTAAACTGTAAAACTATTTAGCCACCATGAAGAAAATCTACTTATTGCTTTTTAGCGCAGCCTTGTTGTCTGTACCCGCATTCTCGCAAACGGTTCACGTGGTAAATACTTCCAATTTTGCCTTTGCGCCCAACAACATTCAAACAGTGAAGGTGGGTGATACCATCCGGTTTACCCGTGTGAATGGCACACACACCACCACTTCCACCAACATTCCTGCCGGCGCTGCATCCTGGGATCAACCCCTCAATGCAACAAGCCTTGTATACAATTATGTGGTCACAGTGCCGGGTACCTACGACTATATCTGTGTCCCGCACGAAGCCCTGGGCATGGTAGGCCAGTTTGTGGTCCAATCTGTTGCGCCGGTAAAGATGACCAATCTGGCAAGTGTACTGGTAGAGGGTAAGGCAAAGATCAGCTGGCAGACCGCCAGTGAAGAAAATGCAGATCATTTTTCCATCCAGCAAAGCATCGATGGCATTAACTTCACAGAGATCGGAACCGTGGCAGCAGCGGGCAATTCCCAGTCCCTTCTCAAGTATTCCTATACAGTAAACAATGTGCCCGGCAGCGCTGCCTACCTTTACTTCCGTGTGCTCACTGTTGACAAAGACGGAAAACAGCAGTACTCCAGCATTATTCTTCTTCATTTGCCTAAAGCCGGAGAAGCCAATTTTGTAAAGAAGATGTATCCCAATCCGGCCTCGAACGGTGATCATGTGCATTTTGATTTTAATGCAGAAAACAACGGCCTGTTAGACATCACCATTTTTGAAACAACCGGCAGAAAACTTTTTTCAATGCCCATCACCGCTGTGGAAGGTGCCAACCAAACACATATGCCCCTGCCCAAACTGAGAAAGGGCAGTTACTTTGTTCAGTTCTCCCTCGAGGGTAAAAAGCAAACACTTCCCTTGTTCATTCAATAGCCGGACCTACAGAATCTTTTTTGCCGGCCGTTATGCGGCCGGCATTTTTGTTTATGTTTGGAATCAATCCACATCAACATGTCATTCCTGCATAAACCGATTTGCTTTTTCTGCTGTTTGCTGATCCCGTTTTTTATTTATTCCCAATCAGCTGCTGATTCTGTTTGGGTACTGCAACCTGACCGGGTATTTGATGGCCACGACATGCACACAGGCTGGCAGGTGGTGATCAGGAAAAATAAAATTGAGTCGGCCGGTCCGTTGTCACAGGTGCCTGCAGGAGCCGGCGTAGTAATGCTGAAAGGGTGCACGCTGCTGCCCGGGCTCATTGAAGGGCATAGCCACTTGTTTCTCCATCCATACAATGAAGTGCCATGGAACGACCAGGTGCTGCGAGAATCCCGGTCAGAACGCACAGCCCGCGCCACCGTACATGCCGAAAGGACCCTGTTGGCCGGTTTTACAACCGTGCGCGACCTGGGTACAGAAGGAGCGGGTTATGATGATGTAGGTTTAAAGCAAGCCATCCAAAAAGGTGTTATCCCCGGTCCGCGTATGCTGGTAGCTACCCGGGCTATTGTTGCCACTGGCAGTTATGGTCCCAGAGTGCTGAGTTATGATCTTGAATCTGTCCGGGGTGCGGCAGAGGCCGATGGCGTAGAAGGGATGACAAGGGAAGTACGTACCCAGATCGGGCATGGTGCAGACGTGATTAAACTGTACGCTGATTACCGCTGGGGGCTCAACGGAGATGCCCAGCCAACTTTTACAACAGAAGAACTGAAAAAGGCGGTGGAGGTAGCGGCATCGGCAGGCAGGCAAGTAACCGTGCATGCTTCTACGGAAGAAGGCATGCGGCGCTCTATTGCAGCAGGCGTTGCCACGATCGAACACGGGGATGACGGAACCTATGAGATCTTCCGGATGATGAAAGAAAAAGGCATTGCTTTTTGTCCGACCCTGGCTGCCGGCGCTGCCACTGCAGCATACGCCGGATGGACAAAGGGGCGCGAAGAACCTGCCCGCCTCAAAGCAAAACGCAAAAGTTTTGCAGAAGCCCTGCGAGCAGGTGTAACCATTTGCATGGGCGGTGATGTGGGCGTATTCGCGCATGGCGACAATGCCCGTGAAATGGAAATGATGGTAGATTACGGTATGCAACCTTTGCAGGTACTGCAATCGGCTACCTCGGTGAACGCCGCTGCCTTTCACATAGACCAGCAATTGGGGAGTGTGAAAGGGGGACTGCTGGCCGATTTAGTGGCTGTAGAAGGCGATCCTTCCAAAGACATTTCTGCTGTAAGGCGCGTAAAGTTTGTAATGAAGAACGGGATTGTTTACAAAAGGGAAGACCGGCCTTGAGCCGGATAGATCAGCGGGTAAGTGATCTGATCAATTGGCTGTGTTGCGGAAACTCGTTGAGCAGTATGGAGCGTTCTGCCAGTTCAAAATCAGCATATTCAAAACCGGGCGAAACCGTACAGCCGCACAAGCTGTACTCGCTGCCCGCAGCAGGCGCAGAGGCAAACCAGTTGCCAGCTTTTATCACGCAATGAAACTGCTGATCCAGCTGGGGCTGGTTGCCAAGCCGGTGGATGCGCAAGCTGCCATCCTGGTCCAGTTCAAAAACTTCCAGCGGATCACCATAATAAAAATGCCAGAGCTCATCAGATGCAATGCGGTGGAAAGCCGAGAACTGTCCCTTCTGCAGGAGAAAATAAATACCGGTGCTGCTGTGCCGCCTGGTCCCATCCGGTATATCAAGCAGGAGGGAAGAACGGTAGTATTCGCTGAAAGCACCGCCTTCTACATGGCTGGTGAGCTGCAGGCGATCGATCCAGTAGGCTGCCGGATAAGGGTGCATAGCAGGGGTTTAGGGCGCTACCCTTACGCGGATAGTTTTGGCATTGCCATAATACCAGCGGTTCAGGGAATCGCGAATACGCAGGGTATCTGCATTGGTGGCGGGCAATACAAAGAACAGGCTGAAGTTGACAGAATCGGTTGTTTGCAGTTCAATGTCGTTTCCAAACGATTTGAGTTTGCGGAAGCGGTTTAGCGCTCTCAGTTTGTCGGTTGTGCTTTCAACAATAAATTTCTTGAAAGTGTTTTTGTCGAAAGAATCTCCCTGTGTTGCCAGCGGCCGGTCTGGACGCGCAGAATCGACTCCTGCTGTATTGGAGGCTGCCAGGTTCAGAGAGTCAGAACCGGTGAGCGTACTGTTTTCAGCGGCGGTGCTATCTGTTGCCAGCGCCTGTTTTGCAGCTGGGGAAGAATCAGCCAGGTAGTAATTGGTATAATAATAATAACCGCCCCAGCCTGCCAGTCCGAGTGCGATCAGGACAATGATCCAGATCAGGATGGTTTTGCCGGAGCCTTTGCGGGCGGGAACTGCCAGTCTTTCTTCTTCTTCGTAGGGTTTTTTTCTTTCATCTACCCTTTCAAATACAGGCTCTTCCAATTTGGTTGTAACAAACTCACCGGGTATAAAGTCAAAACTGCCTGCTTTGGAAAATTGAAGCGTACCGATGCCTTCCAGGTAGAAGGGCTTGCCGATATAGAGAAACTGTTTTCCCAGGGTAAGATAGCTTTCAAGATCGGAGATGGCCAGCGGTTTCATCTTGCCGGTGTGCTCAGATATAAATGCGATCAGGTCATCATCAGCTTTGGATACAGGAATATTGCGGAAAACAATGCCATTGCCTGTTCCTTTTTGCTTGCCATTTTCATCCCAGGATACAGTAGCGCTGTCTGTTTCGAAAGTGCCGATGCCGGGCAAGTTTAGCTTTTTGTGTTGATTCAGGTATTGCGCGAGTAAAACGTCAAATCTCAAATTGAAAAATTTTCACCACAAAATAAAGATAATTTCAGCTGATCTGGTGCAAAATGATCTGGTTGTCTGATAAAAATAAGAAAGGCTCTTTTGGGGCCAGCCCTTAATTTTGCGCCCGAATGGGTATAAGCATGCTTTCTGAAGAAGAACAAAATTTTATTGTTTACTGGGAGCACAACCGCGACAAAGAAAAGAAAACGTTGAAGCTCTGGCTGAGGGGGCTCCCGCTGGGTCTGCTGTTTGGCATACCCATCCTCATCAATTTATTTTCGGGTTGGTACAAAAGGGCCAATATGGATTTGAACAGCCACATCGCAAACGGTGAGTTCAATCCCCTGGTCCTGATCATCGCGCTGATCCTGATTGTTTCATTTGTGGCTATTTTTTCAAAGCGCCATAAGTGGGAGATGAATGAGCAGCATTACCGGGAGTTGAAAGCAAGGGAAGATAATTAATCTGGCCGCAAGCAGCGAAAGCAGTATGGCAACAGTCGTTATATGTAAATGTTCAGTACCTTATGAATAAAATTGTGATTGGATTTATCTGCATTGCGTCATTGTTTTTTTCCGCATGTCTAAAGAACAACAGGTCCGGATGTGATTATGATGCTTGTTCTCTTGTAGCTCCCGATTCTGAAGTTCAGCAGGTGCAGGCTTATGTAACTGCCAATAACATCACTGCCGTTAAACATTGCAGCGGGTTATATTACCAGATACAGGCCGAAGGCTCCGGCGCTGAAACCACGCCTTGTTCAACCGTTACCATCAATTACAAAGGTTATCTGACAAACGGAGCGGTATTCGATCAAACCACTGCACCGGTTTCTTTTAGCCTGATAGACCTGATCCAGGGCTGGAAGAAGGGACTGCCGCTGATCAAAAAAGGCGGCAAGATAAAGCTGATCATCCCGCCCTCCCTGGCTTACGGCTCAACACCCAGAACAGGCATACCTGCGAATTCTGTCCTGGTATTTGACATAGAGCTGTTGGGTGTATATTGATTCTATCCCACTTGGTTGGTTGATGCCAGGCAAGTGGCCGTTGTTGCATACACCTGCCTGAACCAACCCAGTCTTTTGATTACTTTTATGCGATAAACCGCTGTCAGTGCCACACGAAGCTATTTCCGTATTTGATATGTTCAAGATCGGGGTCGGTCCATCCAGCTCACATACCCTGGGCCCCTGGAAAGCTGCCCTGCGTTTTCTGGATGTGCTCCAGGCTTCCGGACTTTTTTACGAGGTCGTATCCATAGAAGTGCTTCTTTATGGCTCATTGGCGAAAACCGGTATCGGCCATGGAACCGATGTAGCTGTACAGCTGGGTCTTTGCGGTGAAGATCCGGTGACCTTTGATGTAAACTGGATACAGCCCCGCATCAACGACATCAGGGCTATGAAGAAGCTGGTGCTGGCCGGCCGCCATGAGATTGATTTTGACCCGCAGGAAGACATTGATTTTCTCTTCAATGAACTCCTGCCTTATCATCCCAACGCGCTTACTTTTACAGCTATCCTGAAGAGCGGAAGGCAGATCAGCCGCACTTACTATTCGGTAGGCGGGGGATTTGTAAAAGAAGAAGGGGAAGAAGCAGCTGCAACCTCGCAGGTAGCCTTGCCGTTTCCGATCAACGAAGCAGATGACCTGCTGCACTGGTGCATCAAGACAGGGCTCTCGGTAAGCGAAGTGGTCATGGAAAATGAGCTCTCCTGGCGCAACGAGGCCGAGGTGAAACAGGGCTTGCTACGCATATGGGATACCATGGCAGCCTGCATTTACCGGGGCTGTCATGAGGAAGGCATGCTGCCAGGTGGACTGAATGTAAAAAGAAGGGCCGCTTCTCTGAACAAGCGTTTATTGGGCAACAAAACTTATACAGATTATGTTTCCTGGCTACAGGCCATCCGCTCCGGGGGCAGCAGTTTTAAGTATATCCTGGATTGGGTCAGTTGTTTTGCCTTGGCTGTAAACGAGGAAAATGCTTCTTTTGGCCGGGTGGTAACGGCGCCCACCAATGGGGCCGCAGGGGTGATCCCGGCCGTATTGCAATACTTTATTCTTTTTTGCGACGGGAACAACGATGACAAGATTGTGCAGTTCCTGCTCACCGCTGCCGAGGTAGGGAGCATCTTTAAAAAAGGATCCACCATTTCTGCAGCTATGGGCGGATGCCAGGCAGAGATCGGTGTTTCTTCCGCCATGGCCGCCGCCGCATTAACCGAAACCTTGGGCGGCACGCAGCGCCAGGTGCTGATGGCTTCCGAAATAGCCATGGAACACCACCTGGGTCTCACCTGCGATCCCATCGGCGGACTGGTCCAGATCCCCTGCATCGAACGCAACACCATGGGCGCTATCAAAGCCATCACTGCCTCCCAGCTGGCCCTCCAAAGCACCCCCGACTACGCCAAAGTCTCCCTCGATGCCGTCATCAAAACCATGTGGGACACCGCCCTCGACATGTCCAGCAAATTCAAAGAAACCTCCGAAGGCGGCTTGGCAGTCAACATACCTATTAATTTAAGCGAGTGCTAGTGCTGTCTTGAACCATGATTTACAGGATTGATGGGATTCGCAGGATTGAGGGTTGATGTGAGGGGGC
>JADCRZ010000059.1 GCA_015069695.1 Williamsia sp. | reverse complement strand
TGCCGCCTACCTTGCCTGCTTCCTGCCGGGCCCCGATCTGCCGCATTTCTACTTTTACCTTGAACTCAGCAGCCAGTATCTTGATCAGTTCCCGGAAATCAACCCGGTCGTCGGCTATATAAAAAAAAGTGGCTTTGCGGCCATCGGCCTGGATTTCCACTTCAGACATTTTCATATTAAGCCTCAGCTGGCGGGTAATTGCCCTCGCCCTGACCATGACCTCCCTTTCGCGGCCTTTGTGAAGGGTCATCAGCTCCAGGTCTTTGTCTGTAGCCCTCCGCAACACCCGTTTCATTTCCGGGTTAAATTCATCCAGGCCTTTTTTCTTCATCTGTAAACGCACCATTTCGCCGGTGAGACTAACCTCACCTACATCAAAACCACTTACGCCTTCGATGGCTACCATTTCGCCTTTTTCAAAATGCTGCAAGCTGCTATTGCGATAAAAATCTTTGCGGCTTCCGTGATTGAATGAAAGCTCAATCACCTTACAACTGCTTTCCGTATCTGCAAAGGGCAGATTTACCAGCCAATCATGCACATTCAGGCGGTTACATCCGCCTGTACTGCATCCGCCATTGCTTTTGCATCCGTTCGGTTTTCCTGTTCCACAACTTCCACAACCCATATCTAATGCTATAAAAAATTACTGTTTGTATTGTTTTCTCTGGTGGCTCCAAAGTCGGAGCCTATCTGCAAATATAACGCTTATACCCGTAAATTCCACGGCAGCAGGAAGAGCACTACCAGCAGGTAATCAAGGCTTTATCTTTCATAATATGATACAGCTTGATCGTAAGGGCATGAAAAAGGAGCCGGGCATTGGCATTGCGCTCGATATAATAAACCGCTTTGTCCAGCTCTTCTACCATTACTTTTTGGCTGGCTATATCAGCCAGCTTGTTGAGCCGCAGCATAAAATCCTTTTCCTTATCCGCCACATTTTTCAACGCAGCTTCCCCGATGATCTGCACCCGGATGCACTGCGCCAGCAGGTGGTTAAAATAGCGGAGAAACTGCTTTTGCTTTTCCCGCCCGATGCGACTGATCTCTTCTATCCACTTTACCTGGGCTGCCGGACCGGTTTTCAGGATGGCATTCAGCCATTCACGCAGGAGGTGCTGCCAGTCTTCTTCCGCATGCTGCACCAGTTGGAGCGCTTCGTGGTAATTTCCTTCGCTCATGCCAGCCAGTTGTTTGGCTTGTTGAACAGGGATCTTGTACTCCCTGATCAGGGCTTCTTCAATGGCATCAGCCGGGATGGGCGGGATTTTTACCAGCTGGCAGCGGGAAAGGATCGTGGGCAGGATCAATGATTCGTTTTCTGCCACCATGATAAATATGGTATTGGCCGGCGGTTCTTCTATCAGCTTCAGCAGCTTGTTGCCTTCATTGCCCAGGTATTCGGGCATCCACATGATATGGATCTTGTAATCACTTTCAAAACTTTTGAGCGACAGCTTGTGCAGGATGTCATTGCATTCATGCGCCGTGATATTACCTTGCTTGTTCTCCGCAGCAATGAACTGCAGCCAGTCGTATACATTTCCATAAGGCTCCTTCACCAGGAACTCGCGCCATTCCCTGATATAATCCGTGCTCAGGGGTTTGTCGACTCCTTTTTTCGAAACAACAGGGTAAGAATAATGGATATCGGGATGAATAAACTGTTGCGCTTTTAAACAGGCCGGGCATTCCCCGCAGGCATCTGTCCATTTTTTGGTTTCCTGAACCCCTGCTGTACTGCTGGCTTTCGGGTCGGCAGCTTGTGGGTTTTCTCCAAAGAGAGAAGGCGTTTGGTCTTCTTTTAAACTGTTGCTTACCCGCTCACATACCAGGTATTGGGAAAAAGCCAGCGCAGCCAGCAAAGCGCCGCTGCCTTCCCTCCCTAAAAATAAGAGGGCATGGCTCAGCCTGTTGCTTTGCACCAACTCTGTTAAATCCTGTTGCACTCTTTTTGGTGCAATGATGTCTTTAAACTGCATAAGAATGCAAATATACCGCGTAGCAAAAAAAAAGCGATGAGCTGCAAGCCCATCGCCGGTTTGTAAGTTTGTGACGGATTGATTACAACAGCTTAATTCAGGTATTTGGCTACTTCCTCGCTTGTAGGACTCACCTTGCTGGGAAATACCGTAACCAGTTTTCCTTTTTCATCGATCAGGAATTTGGTGAAGTTCCATTTGATGGGATCTTCCATTCCCAGCTTTGCTGCTTCTTCAGTCAGGTATTTAAACAGGGGATGAATGTCTTCTCCCTTCACAGAAACTTTTTCTGCCATGGGAAAAGAAACACCATAGTTCTTTGTACAGAATTCTTTGATTTCTTGGTTGGTACCCGGCTCCTGCTGTTTGAAATTGTTGGCCGGAAAACCCAGGATCACCAGCTTGTCTTTGTGTTTTTCATACAGTTCTTCCAGGTCTTTGTACTGGGGCGTATAGCCGCATTTGGAAGCTGTATTGACTATCAGGATCTTTTTTCCTTTGTAGGCAGACAGATCGATCTGGCTTCCATCCAATCCGGGAACTTTAAAATCATAGATGGTTACCGCTGCTGCAAAAAAGAGCGAGAGCAAAGCAAGGCGTATCATAGTGTCAAATTTGTTTCAAATGTAAAACAATAATGATCAACAAAAACAAGCCTGAAAAGTTTTTACCCTGGTCAGCCTGGGATTAAGGCCTGGTTGACCCGCTTTTACTGCCGCTCATATGCCCCTATATCGGGCAGTCCCACGTTACGCGACTTGCCGTCCAGGTCGACAGCCAAACCCGTGATGGTTCCTTTGTCTCTTGCAGGAGAACCTTCTTTGAGGCGGAAATTAAAATAATGCTTTTGTGGATTGAGGCTATCGAAAAGGGGGGGCTGGTTGCTGATGTTGTTGGATGCTGTAATATTATCCGGTTGTTTGCTGACCCGGTACAGGCAGTTCTGAAAGCTGGCGTTGAGTACGCCCGTTCCTTGTTTGGATACAACGACTTCGTCTTTTACCGTTCCTGAATCGCCCCAGAAGATACAGTTGCGGAACCCGGCTTCCAGATTGGCGGAAATCAGGTTGTTGTCCTGCTTGATAAAATTGCTGGCAAACAGCACAGGCTCCTTATGCACCCCATAAGTGCTGGAATAAGCGGCCACCGTGCAATGGGTAAACTGGTAGCTCCCCCCTAAAACCAATTGAATCCCCTTTCCGCAGTTGCTGATCAGGCAGTTTGTTGCGTTGATAGAAGACTGCACGCCCAATATACCTGCATCATAAGCATTGTCGATGATACATTGGTTGAGCTGGAGCTTTGCCGCCGCTGTGGTAGCCGGCTGCTCCGTAACAATGGCCTGGTAGGCATTCTGCACCACGGCCCAGTTCAACACATTGTTCTTGCTTGTGCCCCTGAAATAAATGCCGGGCCATCCTGCCGGGTAGGCCTTATATGGCTCATCCAGCCGGTCTCCCCTGAAATACACCCGCATGCTGTCTGCCGCATTGCCGTTGACCCGCAAAGTGCCATCAACGATAAAGGGCGCATCTGCATGCAGGTAAATCCTGCAACCCGGTTCTATTGTGAGCACGGCATTGGTGTCTACCTGGATACCGCCGAGAATGACATAGGGAAGTTTGTTTGTCCAGGTCGTATTTCCGGTGATCCTTCTTGCCCGGAGGAAATTGGCATTCTGGCCCCAGCTTTCCAGCTGCACGAACTGTTGGTTGCCGTTCCAATTTATTTCAACGCTATCGCGTACAATAAAAGGAAGATTGCTGTTATTCGCGTCCAGGTTGGCAGATACAAAAACATACAGGCTGTCATCTGCTTCTATTTCCAGGTCTTTTACTTCCGGACCTGCAGTGCCGTCTACATTGATCTTAAAAGCAGAAGCGGCGCCTCCGGTAAGCCGGATACCGGATACATGCAATTTCTGGTGATTCCCGTTTTTAAGGGTGAAATATTGGGTAACGGAGCCTACGGATGTAAAGACCGTATCAAAGCGAAGCGTGTCTGCCGACAATACAATGCCGGCATCCTTTGAAGTAATCAGGGATTCTTTTTTGCAGGCAACAAATGCAATGGATCCAAAGAGAATGGTCAGCAGCAGCAGTGTCTTCATGTTCCAAAGTTATCGCTGTTTATAATACGCGGGCCTCCTACTTATAGTGCCTTTTGCTCGCCCGCTTTCAGGCAATTATTTTACTGTGTAAGCAAGCGTGGCAATGTTCAACGCTGTACCCGGCACCTGCAGTATCTCTCTTCCGCAGGCTTCGATCGTAGCTCCAGTGGTCATTACATCATCTATCAGCAAAACCCGTTTATTTTCGAGCAGGGCCGGGTTTGTTACCGCAAAGCGTCCTTCCATATTCTGCCAGCGTTCCAGCCGGTGCTTCTTGGTCTGGCTTTCCGTATGTGAGCGCTTTAACACTGCCTGGGCGCAGATAGAAATGTTCATGGCGGCTGCCATGCCTTCGCACAAAACCAGCGCCTGGTTATAGCCCCGTTTTTTTTCTTTGGCCGGATGCAAGGGCAGCGGAACCAGCACATCGATGCCGCTCCAAAGTGACGAAGATTGGAGTGCCGCACCCATCATGTTTCCCAGCAGGTAGCCCAAGGCCGTATTGCCTTTGTACTTGAGCCCGTGCAACAAACGCTGCACGAGCGAATCCTTGGCGAAATACAAAAAGCTGCTGACACGTTCAACCGGTACCCGCCCCCGGAACATTTTCTCTGCCGGGTTTTGTGCATGCAGGTGAAAATTGGTAAAGGGCAGGGCTTCCATACATGCTATACAAAGGAGGGCCTTCTCTCCTATCATATCCGTTCCGCAACCTGCACATACATGCGGGAAAAACAAGTGGAGAAAATCATCGATGGTATGTTGAACGCTGATCATAGCACACATATTCTGACGCTTGTTTTTCTTCTTAACGATTTGCAAACGGGCGGTACAATGATTAGCGGTTTCCGAAGCGGGTACTCAAAAAAGCGACTGGTACACTTCCTCTACTTTTCCAACGGTTACAATGTCGATGTTGAATGATTTCTTGGACAAACCCTTTTGGTTATACTTGGAAACAAAAATTTTTTCAAACCCCAGTTTCTCTGCTTCAGCAATCCGCTGCTCGATCCGGTTTACCGCACGTATCTCACCGCTCAGTCCAACCTCACCGGCAAAGCAGCAATGCAGCGGCAAGGAGGTATCTTCGTAAGAGCTGAGCAAAGCGCACAGGATCGCCAGATCGGTAGAAGGATCTTCTACCTTTAATCCGCCTGCGATGTTAAGAAACACGTCTTTCACACCAAAGTGGAAACCACCCTTTTTTTCCAGCACAGCCAGCAGCAGCTGCAATCTCCGCAAGTCGAAACCCGTTACTGTACGCTGCGGTGTTCCATACACCGATTGTGTAACCAGCGCCTGCGTTTCAATGAGCAACGGACGGATCCCTTCTATCGTAGCCGCAATGGCGATCCCGCTGAGCTGGTCTTCTTTTTGGGTGATCAGGATTTCGCTGGGATTGGCAACGGGCTTCATGCCTTCGCTGGACATTTCATAGATACCCAGTTCGGCTGTGCTGCCAAACCTGTTCTTCAGGGTCCGCAGGATCCTGTATGCATAATGGCGGTCGCCTTCAAACTGGAGCACCGTATCAACCATGTGCTCCAGGATCTTTGGTCCTGCAATGGTTCCGTCCTTTGTGATATGACCTATTAAGAATACCGGTGTACCGGTTTCTTTGGCAAAGCGCTGGAACTCGGCTGCACATTCCCGGATCTGTGAAACGCTTCCGGGTGATGATTCAATGTATTGCGTATGAAGGGTTTGAACAGAATCAACAATGACCAGGTCGGGCTTTAGTTTTTTTATTTCCTGAAATATAATCTGGGTAGAAGTTTCTGTAAGCAGGTAAAACTGATCGTTCTGGATCTTCAACCGGTCGGCCCGCATTTTGATCTGCTGCTCGCTTTCTTCTCCGCTTACATAAAGCGTTGTAACACCCTTCAGCTGCAGAGCATTTTGCAGAAACAGTGTCGACTTGCCAATGCCCGGTTCACCTGCAACGAGTACAAAGCTGCCCGGAACAATGCCACCGCCCAGGGCCCTGTTCAATTCCGCATCGCCACCTGTGATGCGTTTCTCTTCACTGCTTTCTACTTCGGTAAGCGAAACGATCCGGTTTGCTTTTTTATCGCGTGTTTCTTTCCATCCGTTTTGCCGGGGTCCTTCTTCTTTTTGGATCAGCTCTTCCACGAAAGTGTTCCATTGGCCACAAGCCGGGCATTTGCCCAACCATTTTGCACTTTCATATCCGCAGTTCTGGCAAAAGAATGCTGTCTTAACCTTACTCATGAACTAAAGTTAACCCCATTCATGCAGAGTAGATAAACCATCATGGATTGTTGTCAAAGTTTTAGTTCTTAAAACAGGAACCGGAAAAGGGCATGAATTGTTTCCAGATCAAGGCAGGAAGAGTGTAAGATCGGCGGGATATACACATAAGTAAAAAGGCCAATCTTTCGATTGACCTCTCTACTTACTAACCCATTAAATTCTACCACTAAATTACAAAATCGTGGTACATAACCAAATTATTTTTTTGCCGAAAAATCTGCCCGAAAGAGCCTGACACAAGCTGCACTTATTTTTAAATAATTAATCTTCAATTATTTATCACAGATCATCATCCATTCTAACAGGCCTTCCAGAAAAGATGACAGCCAGAAATTTTACCCGTCAGCGGCTGGTCAGCCAAATTGTCAAAAAGCCCCTGCTTACCCTTAATATTATATTAAATACGATATGTGCGAGAGGTTTGGTCATGATTTTGCATAGTTCTTTTACAAACAATAATTTAGTAATGACACCCTCTATTTTTTATACCTCGATAGCTTTTGTTGTCCTCAGTATGCTGGTTTCTTTTATTTTTAAAAGCAAATTTGCCCGCTACAGCAAAATCTTTCTTTCACGCAGATTGACCGGGCGGGAAGTTGCTGAGAAGATGCTGCGGGAAAATAATATTTACGACGTAAAGGTTGTTTCAGTGAATGGGCTTTTGTCCGATCATTACAACCCGCAAACCAAAGTTGTAAACCTGAGCGCAGAAGTATATGAAGGCAGCAGTATCGCAGCCGCAGCTATTGCTGCTCATGAATGCGGACATGCCGTCCAGCACGCCGATGCATACCAATGGTTGAACCTCCGGAGCAGATTGGTACCTGCAGTACAGATCAGCTCTTCGCTGGTTCAGTGGGTATTACTTGGCGGGATCCTGATGATCAACAGCTTCCCCCAACTCCTTTTGGCAGGTATCATCCTTTTTGCTGTTACCACCTTGTTTTCCTTGATCACCTTACCGGTTGAGTTTGACGCAACCAGACGTGCATTGGCCTGGCTTCATACCAGCAATGTTACCAACGATGAAGAGTTTCCCAAAGCGAAGAACGCGTTGAACTGGGCAGCCATGACCTATGTAATAGGCGCTCTTGCTTCCGTTGCAACCCTTGCACAGTATATCTTCCTGTACCAGAGCAGGAACCGTGACTAGTCTTATATCTTGATCTCCTCGTCCCTGTTGTCAAAAAAATGAAACTCGGTGAGGTGATAATTGGTGTTGGGCCTGATCTTGATATTTTGCTTGTACTTCCAGCGCCATTTGGATTTTTGAGAAAATAACCACCCCTTGGTGAGATAAGCATGCATGATCGGATTGACCGCCAAGGTCAGGTTTGTATGCTTGTGGGTGATCAGATAATTCAGGTTTTTATCTATTTCATCTTCCAGAACCAAGCTGGAAGATATTTTACCTGTGCCCATGCAGGAGGGGCATATTTCCTGTGTGTTAATGGTCAGCTCCGGCTTCATCCGCTGCCGGGTGATCTGCATCAATCCGAATTTCGAGATCGGCAGTACGGCATGCTTGGCCCTGTCTGGCCGCATAAACTCCTCCATCGCATCAATCAGCCTCCTTTTGTTATCGGGCAACTTCATATCTATAAAGTCTACCACGATAATGCCGCCCAAATCGCGCAGCCTGAGCTGGCGCGATATTTCTTCCGCCGCTTCTAAATTTGTTTCCAGTGCATTTTGCTCCTGGTTGTTGCTCACGCTCTTATACCCGCTGTTAACATCGATCACATGCAAGGCCTCTGTATGCTCTATGATCAGGTAAGCCCCGCTGGGCAGGTTGACCGTTTTTCCAAAGGCAGCTTTTACCTGCTTGGTTACGCCAAACTGATCAAAGACGGGTGAGCCGTTGTGATGATAGGTAACGATGTCTGCTTTCTCGGGGGCAATGCGCTGGATATAGTTTTTCGCATCATTGAAGATATTGCGGTCGTTTACAATGATGCGGTTAAAATCTTCATTGAGCAGGTCGCGCAGGATGCTGGTGGTTTTGGTTTGCTCGCTCAGGATCTTGGCTGGTGCAACGGCCTTGCGCAGATTGCGCTGGATCGTTTTCCAGGTTTCTACCAGGGAATCCAGGTCTTCGCGCAGTTCGGCCAGGTTTTTTCCTTCGGCAGCCGTGCGCACAATCACACCAAAGTTTTTGGCTTTGATGGATTCGATGATCCGCTGCAGGCGCTTGCGCTCCTCAGAAGAATGAATCTTTTTAGAAACAGCTACAATGTCGTTGAAGGGAGTGATGACGACAAAACGCCCCGGCAGCGATATTTCGCAGCTCAGGCGCGGCCCTTTGGCTGCAATAGGTTCTTTCAGGATTTGTACCAGGATATTTGGCTTGCCACCCAGCACTTCATTGATCTTCCCGGTCTTGATAATCTCTGGCTCTACCGAAAAATTGGAAAAATCAAACCCGTTTTCACTGTTGTCGTGAATAGCCTGGTTGGTAAATTTCAGCAGTGATTTTGCATAGGGACTTAAATCAGTGTAATGCAGAAAAGCATCTTTTTCAAATCCTACATCAACAAATGCAGCATTCAAGCCAGGAATTAATTTTTTTACTTTTCCCAGGTAGAGATCTCCTACCGCAAAGCTGGCATCTGCTTTTTCGTTGTGCAGCTCAACCAGCTTTTTGTTTTCCAAAAGAGCTATTTCAACTCCCTGCGGAGCTGCATTTATAATTAATTCCTTGTTCAAGCAAGTCGGAGTTTAAGGTAGTCCAGTATTTTCAAAGAGTGCATGGTCACAAACCTTGTTTAATGCATGTAATAGATCAGGATAGATGGAGTGTAATAAGAAAGGGCTGCCATGAAGCGAATGTAACGCTCATCATGGCAACCATGCAGATAAACAAAAAGAGATTTGGTTACTTGTTTCTTTTCTTATGACGGTTCTTTCTCAGTCTTTTTTTCCGTTTGTGAGTTGCAATTTTATGACGCTTTCTCTTTTTTCCGCAAGGCATGTGAAGGTAGTTTATTGAATGAAATTTATTTTAATGTTTTAAGATGCTCGTCTATCTCTTTGATAATTACAGGGTTCCGGATCAGCTGTTTGCTAGCCTCATACCATTGGGCGGCCTTTACTTTGTCGCCCTTGCGTTCGTATGCATCTGCCAGCGTGAGCAAGGCTTCTACATTTGAAGGATCATGCGCAACAACTTTCTGAAGCCGTTCAACCGCCCTGTCGAGCTGTCCCGAGACAACTCCGCCGATGCCCAGCATAAGTTGAGCATAGAGGTTCGTCGAATCGCGGCGGGCTACTTCCAGGATTTGCTGGATGCCCTGCATTACCTGCGTCGGGTCACCGGCCGGACTGCCAAAGATATAAGAACTGCCCAGGCCGATCTTTGCGGAATCGTTGGAAGGATTGAGCTGCAATGAGCGTTGAAAAAGATCTCTCGCCTCTCCTGCCATCCATGATCGCATGCCCTCGTCGCTGGCTCCTCTGCAATTATCTAAAAATAATTGGGCAGCAAAGTTGAGGCTTTTTTCAGAATTTTCCAACTTCGATGCCTGAGCTGTATAAAATGCGTATGGTTCGGCCTGGCTGGCAGAGTCTTTCCAGAACTGGGCGAGCTGATTATATACCTTTATTTGCTGGCTTTTGACGTCGCCACGGACGACGGAAACCTCGAGGGAATTGACAAAAGCCTGTTGGGCAGGAGAAAGATTTTTTTTGGCTTGCTGCAAAAAGACAGAGAAATCAAACTGGGTTGCAGCAGAAGTAGCAGCAGGCCGGGGAACTGGCTCACCGGAAGGTACCGTCTTTCCGAATATGGATAAAAGAAGAAGTAAAATTACACCACTCCCGATAAGAACGACCTGCTGTTTTTTCACACCCAGATTTTTAGAGACGCGAAATTACATCTCTTCATCGGGGTTTAGCTGTTCTTCTTTAACTGTTTTTAGCTTTTTAACTTCATGAACAAATTCCTTGGCGGGTTTGAACGCAGGAATAAAATGCTCCGGAATGTTGACAGCTACATTTCTTTTTATGTTCCTGCCAATTTTTGCAGCTCTCTTTTTTGTGATGAAACTCCCGAAGCCCCTGATATAAATATTTTCACCCTGGGAGAGCGTTTCCTTCACTTCCTTAAACATTGTTTCGAGCGTTACAAGTACATCCACTTTTGAGATGCCGGTTTTTTCGGATATCTGGTTGATGAGGTCTGCTTTTCTCATTTGTTAAAAGCTTAAATTTTTTAAAATTTATACAATTACAACAACGAAACATCTGTTGAAAATATTGCAAAACCGGGTTCTGCAACTTTCACAGACTCAAAAGATTATTGAGCTCTGGACCGTTTTTGTTTTGTTTTCCTGCTTATAACACACAAAATCCAAAAAAGATGTATAATTTATTAATCTTGTTCAATTTACACATTTTCCGCCTGCTTCCTGCTGAACAGTATGGTTCCGTAATTGTAAATATTTAGCCAACACGGCCAATAAACCCGTATGAACCCTTTTTTTACAAAAAACCTGCTCGCCTGGAACCAGGATCTGAACACCCGGATGATGCCCTGGAAAGGAGAAAAAGACCCCTATAAAATATGGATCAGCGAAATCATTCTCCAGCAGACCCGGGTAGAACAAGGTCTCAGATACTATGAAAAATTTATCCAGACATTCTCCACAGTTTGTTCGCTGGCCCATGCTCCCGAACAGGATGTTTTTAAATTGTGGGAAGGATTGGGCTATTACAGCCGCTGCAAAAACCTGCTCACCAGTGCCCGTTTTATCTGTGATCAACTGAATGGAAAATTCCCTGATACCTACGAGGAAATCAGGGAACTGAAAGGGGTAGGCGCTTATACTGCTGCTGCCATCGCTTCGTTTGCCTATCAGCTTCCCTATGCTGTGGTAGACGGGAACGTAATGCGGGTCTTATCCCGCTACTTCAGCATTTCAGAACCGGTTGACACCACGGAAGGCAAAAAGAAATATACCCAGCTGGCCGGGGATCTGCTCGACCGGGAACGGCCCGATCTTTATAACCAGGCCATCATGGACTTCGGAGCGGTGGTGTGCAAACCCCAGCAACCGGCCTGCACCCGCTGCCCGCTCCAATCCGGCTGTCTGGCGTATAAGCAAGGACGTGTGCACGAGCTGCCGCTCAAGAAAAAAGGGGTCAGGAAACGGTCCCGCTGGCTTTATTACTTTGTTATTATCTACCAGGGAGAAGTCTGCATCAGAAAACGGACCGGCCGGGACATCTGGGAAAACCTGTATGAATTTGTGCTGCAGGAAGTTGATACACCTTTTTTTATAGAGGATGAATCCGTTCTGCAGCAGAACCTCCGTGCATTGCTGGGACACACTGATTTTACGATCCGAACCATTTCGCATGAGTACAGACAGGAGCTGACCCATCAAACCGTTACCGGGAAATTTGTTGAAGTGGAACTGCATGCGCCATCCCCCCATTTAAGCGGGTACGAACGGGTGAGCCGGCCCGCCCTGGATCAGTATCCCTTCCCCCGCTTCATAACCCGCTATCTGCAAAACACTGTAGATTAAGCGATTTTTATTTTCATCAAGCATGGAATGCTTCCAATTGACTCCAAAAATTTCTAAATTATTTGTTGAAAAAAATTAACTTTAAAGGCAATTATAGGGTCAACAGATTATTCAACATCAAATCTATACTTTATGAGAGGGGTAAACAGGGTTATGCTGATCGGTAATTTAGGGAAAGATCCAGACGTACAATACCTGGAAGGAAACATTGCCGTGGCAAAGTTCTCACTGGCTACCACCGAGACTTATAAAGACAGGGCAGGCAAGTTGATTTCTCAAACAGAATGGCATACCGTAGTTTTGTGGCGCGGGCTCGCAGAACTGGCTCAAAAATACCTGCACAAAGGGAGTCTTGTTTACATCGAGGGCAGACTAAGAACCAGAAGCTGGGAAGACAAGGAAGGAAATAAAAAGTTTGCTACCGAAGTGGTGGGCGACAACCTGATCATGCTCGACAAGCGTTCAGAAGCAAACAGCCACCATCCATCTATCAATGATTCCCTGGAAGGTATGAGCGGTGCAGATGTTCCGCCCATCGGTGAAACATCTGAAGACCTGCCTTTCTGAAACAGGTGTTAGCTCCTTCTATCTACTCCATGCGCTGCACTGTTTTACCTGCACATTTAATAAGATAAACTAGTATCTTTCACGAAAACCCATTGCATTGGATCATTTACAGGAATACCTCTACTTAACCTTGCTGACTCCCCTTCTCGCTGCTCCCCTACAAGCGCCTGCTTTAACAGGCATCATTATCCTGTTCCTGCTGGTAATTTCTTTTTTTGTATCAGGAGCTGAAGTGGCTTTTTTTTCACTGACCTACAAGGACATCAACAACCTCAAAACCAAACAGGATACAAGCTGGAAGCGGATTGTAAACCTGCTGGAAGAACCCAAAGCCCTGCTGGCCTCCCTCCTTATTACCAATACCCTGGTCAACATCGCTATCATCATCCTGTCCAACTTCCTGATCGAACAGCTGCTGCCACCCGATCCGGGCTGGTGGGTATTCCTGTACTACCTGCTGAAGGTTGTTGTGATCACATTCCTGTTGCTTTTATTTGGCGAGATACTCCCTAAAATATGGGCCACACAGAACAATTTCCGGTTTGCCTACAATGCATCCTTTATCGTTGAAATCATTCATTACCTGTTTAGACGCATCAGCGTATGGGCGGTCAAGATTTCTGATCAGGTAGAACTCTTCCTCGGGAAGAAAACAGCTTCCTACAGCTATGAAGAGCTTGACCAGGCCATCGATCTAAGCACCAACAACGACGCCAGTATTGAGGAAAAAAATATCCTGAAAGGCATTGTCAATTTCGGCAGCATTACCGTGAAGCAGGTAATGCGCACGCGCCTCGACGTAAGCGGCATCGACTTCAACCTTTCTTTTCACAAAGTTCTTTCGCATATTGAAGAACTGCATTACTCCCGCCTGCCTGTATACAAAAGCAGCCTGGATGAGGTCGTGGGCACCATTCAAACCAAAGACCTGATTCCGCACCTCAACGAAGCGGACGACTTTATGTGGCACGACCTGCTGCGACCACCTTATTTTGTGCACGAACAAAAGCTGGCCGAAGACCTGCTGCGTGAATTTCAAAGCAAACGGATCCACTTCGCGATTGTAGTGGACGAGTTTGGCGGAACCAGCGGTATCGTGACCATGGAAGACATCCTGGAAGAAATTATTGGTGAGATCAGGGATGAATTTGATGTGGAAGAAAGCGTCAACAAAAAGATCGATGAAACCAGCTATATCTTTGAAGGCCGCACCATGATCAATGATCTCTGCAAGATCCTCAACATATCTGTCGACACCTTCGACAAAGTGCGGGGCGACAGTGACTCGCTGGGCGGCATGATCCTGGAACTGGCGGGCGATTTTCCCAAACCCAATGATGTGATACCATGTGGCGATTTTGAATTTACCGTGCTTGAAGTAGACCACAACAGGGTACAAAAGGTCAAGGTCGACATTACACCACATGTCAACGCAAACGGAAAATAATGCTTCGAAGAAAGTACCTGGCATGGCTCCTGGTTTGCAGTGTAACGGCTACTGCCTGTAACAGCGATTATCTTCCCAAGCCAACCGGCTATTTCAAGATTCCGTTCCCAAAAAAAGAGTACCAAACTTTTAACCGGACCGGTTTTCCTTATACGTTTGAATATCCTGTATATGCACAGGTAACACAGAATTCATCTTTCTTCCAGGATGCCGATAACCCTTACTGGATCAACATTGATTTTCCCCAGTTCAACGGTAAAATCTATGTAAGCTATTACCGCCTGGGAGCCCCCACCAAGTTCAAAATAAAAAACGGACAAGGCGGCTACAAAGATTCTGTTGGGCTGAATAGCCTGGAAGGTTTGGTCAAAGGCTCATACGACCTGACCTTTAAACATACCTACAAAGCTTCTTCCATAGACGACAGTGTGTTCCGCACCCGCGGGGGCATTGAAGGAATTTATTTCCGGCTGGGCGGCAATACGGCCACGGCCAACCAATTTCTCCTGACTGACTCGGTGCGGCATTTTCTGCGGGGCGCACTTTACTTTGATGCCACACCCAACGAAGATTCACTGGGCATCGTCAACGAGTTCCTGCGCCAGGACATGCGCCATCTGATCAATACATTTCAGTGGAGAAATAACTAACTTTATAAAAAATTAATTTGATAGCGATCGATAAAGTACTGGTCAGCGATGAAATTGTGGAAGAACAGTTTGTGTGCGACCTGAACAAATGCAAGGGCGGCTGCTGTGAAGATGGGGACGCCGGTGCTCCCTTGCAGAAAGCAGAGCTCGCCTTGCTCAAAGATTTTTATCCAACCATCAAACCTTATCTTACTCCTGAAGGCATCGAGGAAATAGAACAGCAGGGCAAGTATATATACGACCAGGAATTTGGATGGGTAACACCAACCATTGAAGGAAAGATGTGCGCGTATGGCATACGCGACGAGCATGGCATTATTCAATGCGGCATTGAAAGGGCTTACAACGACGGAAAGATAGATTGGAAAAAGCCGATCAGCTGCCACTTGTTCCCGGTTATCGTAAAAAAATCAAGAGGCTATGAAATGGCCAACTACGAACCGCGGGAAAAGCTGTGCAAGCCAGCCTGCGCATTTGGCAAAAAGCTGAAAGTACCGGTTTATGTATTCTTAAAAGAACCCCTGATCCGCAGGTTTGGCGCCGATTTTTACCAGGCCCTGGAGCAGATCGCCCTCGAATACTACAACAAAGAAAAATCAGGCGCTGTATAGAGGCGCCATAACCGCTTTTCCTGCAACCTCCGGAACCCTTTACGGTCCTTATTTCGGCACGACTCATATCAATCAGATTATGACAGAGAACGCACGGTCTTTCCTGGCCAAGAGCACCATCAAGGCAAACAATCTTGAGCACCGCAGAAAGATCAATTTCAATATGGGCAAATACGCTGCTTCCGTACCCAAAGGCAAAAAGCAGTTCAGCGATCTGACAGCAGCCCGCGAAAAAGCAAAGAACATCAAGTGGCAGGCCATGGAAACCCTGGATGAGCAACTTGAATTGTTTGAAAAAAAGTTTACTGAAAGGGGCGGCAAAGTTGTCTGGGCAGAGAATACCAAGCAGGCCCTGGACGCAATCAGTAAAATTTGCCAGGAGAAAAAATGCAGGATGATTGTGAAAAGCAAGAGCATGGTAACGGAAGAAATCGGCCTGAACCATTTCCTGGAAGAAAACAAGATAGAAAGCATTGAAACAGACCTGGGGGAATATATCCAGCAGCTTGACGGGGAACCGCCCTATCATATTGTAACCCCGGCCATGCACAAAAGCAAGGAAGACATTGCCAAGATATTTTATGAAAAGCTGCACACGGCTCCCAACTTAACACCGCAGCAGATGACCGCAGTAGCCCGCGAGAACCTGCGCGAGAAATTTATGCATGCAGAGATCGGCATTACAGGTGCCAACTTTATTGTTGCCGATACCGGCGGCATTGCCTTCAGCGAAAATGAAGGAAACGCCCGCCTGAGTGCATCGGGGCCCTCCACCCATATCGTGATCGTAGGTATCGAGAAAGTCATTCCTTCGCTGGACCATCTTTCCTTGTTCTGGCCCTTATTGGCTACTTATGGCACCGGACAAAACCTGACCGTATACAATACCCTGGTCACCGGTCCCCGCCAGCCTTCAGAAACCGACGGCCCAGATGAGATGATCGTGATCCTGCTCGACAATGGCCGCACAAACCTGCTCAGCAATCCCAAAACCCGGGAGAGCCTTTACTGCATCCGCTGCGGCGCTTGTTTGAATGCTTGTCCGGTGTACAAGAACATTGGCGGCCATGCATACGGAACAACTTATAGCGGTCCCATTGGTTCGGTTATTACGCCGCAGATGAAAGGGTTGGAAGACTGGAAGCACCTGAGCTATGCTTCATCGCTTTGTGGCAACTGTACCGAAGTGTGTGCGGTCAAGATCAACCTGCACGAGTTGTTGCTGGAAAACAGGTGGGAAGCCGTAGAGGAAGGCGCCACTACATTTCAGGAGCGCATGGCCTGGAAGGTATGGCGGCAAGCCAGTCTTCACCGCACGCTGATGAACAAAGGCAGCAGCAAAACAAAAAACTGGCTGATCAATAAGCTATTTAAAGGCTGGACAGCTCACAGAGGGCCGCTCCAGTTTCCAGCCAAAACGTTCAATGAATTGTGGAAGGAACAGCATTAATGCTTGAAATGCCGGGTTCCGGTCAATACCATGACCAGGTTGTTCTCCTTGCAGTAAGCGATTGAATCACGGTCGCGCACCGAACCGCCTGGCTGGATAAAAGCCGCGATGCCTGCTTCGTGTCCCATTTTCACGCAATCATCAAACGGGAAAAACGCATCGCTTGCAAGAACAGCCTCCTGCAAACTGAAATTGAACTGCTGGGCTTTTGCTATAGCCTGGCGCAATGCATCGATCCGGCTTGTTTGTCCGCAGCCTTTGCCGATGAGCTGCTTGTTTTTTACCAGTGCAATGGCATTTGATTTCAGGTGTTTGCAAACAAGGTTGGCAAATTCCATGTCTGCCTTTTCGGAAGGAGCCGATTCCCTGGCGCCCGCTTCTTCCCATTTCTGGTAGTTTCCTTCGTCATTTTGCTGGGTAAGGATGCCGTTGAGCAAAGACTTGTATTGATATCCTTTTGCTGTGGACGCTTCTTTCATCTCCAGCAGGATGCGGTTCTTTTTTGATTGAAGCAGGGCCAGTGCATCTCCGGTGAAAGCAGGAGCCAGCAGCACTTCGAAAAAAAGCTCATTGATAGCGCGGGCTGTTGCTTCATCTACTTCCTTGTTGCAAACAAGCACACCGCCAAAAGCACTTTCCGGATCGCCCGCCAGTGCAGCTTGCCATGCTTCCAATACTGTATCCCGTGAAGCAATGCCGCATACATTGGTATGTTTGATAATAGCAAACGTGGTATTATCAAATTCCCGGATCAGCTGGATGGCGGCGTCAACATCCACGAGGTTGTTGTAAGAAAGTTCTTTTCCGTGAATTTGTTTGTAGACCGCTTCGCTCTTTCCGATGAACCGGGCAGACTGGTGCGGGTTCTCGCCGTACCGCAGTACAGTTGTTTCATCGCTGAACGGGTTGGCGTAAGTGCTGCCGTTGAAGTAGTTTGAAATAGCAAGGTCGTAGCCGGTGCAAATGTTGAAGGCTTTGGCCGCAAATTCCTTGCGTTGTTCCATCGTTGTTTCACCGTTCCCATCTACCAGGATCTGTTCCAGGGCCGCATAATCTTTTTTGGAAGCAATGACGAGCACATCCCGGAAATTCTTGGCAGCAGCCCGGATCATGGAAGGGCCTCCCACGTCGATCTTTTCGATGATCAGGGCTTCCTCATCCGTGGAAGCAACCGTTTCTTCAAACGGGTACAGGTCTACGATCACCAGGTCTATTTCCGGGATCTTGTACTGCTCCATTTCCTGCCTGTCTGTTTCTACTGCTCTCCTACCCAATATGCCGCCAAATACAGCCGGATGAAGGGTTTTGACGCGTCCGCCCAGGATAGAAGGATAAGTGGTAAGCGATTCCACGCCTGTACAGGGGACCTGCAGGGATTCTATGAATTGCTGCGTGCCGCCGGTTGAGTAAATGGTAACGCCCAGTTTGTCCAATTCTTTGATGATATTGTCTAATCCGTTCTTGTAAAAAACAGAAACCAGTGCAGTCTTGATTTTTTTGGTCATAGCAGGTGTTTAAGCCAATGCGCGGCAAAACTACTCTAATCCGCCTGGAAAACAAAAGCACCTTTTTCACTTACGGGATAACACGCCAGATGGGTGCTTTGACCTGTTTCTTTCCATTGTTTTACCTTCCAGGCAGGAACAGAACTGTCAAGCACCCACATCCTGGCATCGATCAACCTGCCCATTTCTTCTGCAGGCAACCGGTTAGCTCCTGAAACAATAACAATGTCAGCCTTTATTTTATCTTGTAACACTACTCCTTCTGTAAACCCGTTGCAGAGAATAATCCGCCTCCCTTCAAAATAAAATCCTTGTATAACTATAGTATCTGATAGAATAAAATCCGCCTGTTGAAAGCGGAAGACAGTGGCTGCAGGCTCTACAGAAGTCTTGATCAGCCGGGTAGTTTGCAGCAAGGCACTGTCGGCTACCAGGGCAGCATGCCGGCCACTGACCAGGTTTATTGCGCTGTGCCTGGGAATATTGTAAACGATCAAACGCGCCTGTTTTTGTGCAGTGCTGAACTGGAATGACCGCATTGAAAGAAATACAACCATAAACCCCAAGAACGCGCACAATTGGAATGGCTTTTTCAGCCGCCACCAACAACACAGCGCAGCAATCATGGCATACAGCAAACCTGTTTGAAGCAGGGAAATCTGCAATCCGCTCCATACAGAAAAAGGAAACTTTTCCATGTATACAACAAACCTGTTCATGCCGCTGATCAGCAGCGAAACAGCGATGCCCATGCTATGAGCAAGCCAGTGGATCTTGGCGAATACACATACGCCAATTTCCGCCAGCACCACCAAGCTGGAGAGCGGCACTGCTACCAGATTCGTCAGCAGAAAAGACAGGGGAAACTGGTGAAACAAATAGATGCTGAGGGGTGCGGTGAGGATCTGGGCGGCCAGGGATGTTGCCAGCATTTTCAGCAAGGCATCCAGCATAAGATTGGTTACATAAAAACAGTTGTACAGGGGGCGCATAAACATCACTATGCTCAGCAGGGCCGCATACGAAAGCTGAAATCCCGCATCCCACAACCAGTAAGGATTGTAGCACAAAAGCAAAAAGGCAGAAGCTGCCAGGGAATTGTAAATGGATGCCCTTCTGCGCGCCAGCTGACCGGCAGCCACAAAAGTAAACATCAGGGCAGAACGCATAACGGATGGAGCTCCACCTGTCAACAGGGCAAAAATCCACAAAGCTCCTATGATCAGAAAAAGTTTTAACCATGCTACCCGCCTGATCTTTATCCAGCCAAACAGCTGTACCAGCAACCAATAGATCAATCCCAGATGCAAACCTGAAATAGCAATGATGTGCACCACGCCGGTATTTGCGTAGGATTGCACCAGCTCCTTATCAAGATCATCCTTGTAACCGATGAGCAGCGCTTCTGCCAACCCTGCGTGAGCAGGTGCAACTGTTTGCTGCAGCGTGCGTATGATCTTTTCTCTCCAGGCAAACAGCGTTCCGGTAAAATCCGCTCCTTTCTTTTCAGGCAGCGATACGTAGTCACCGCTTCGCAAATAAACCTGGTGATAGATATGCTGGAACGCGCAATATTGTTTGTAATCAAAACCACCCGGATTGCCCGCATTTTTGATCTCTTCCAAAGGTTTGGAAAATAAAAGCCTACTCTGGTAAGACAAGGATGGAGGCTGCTGACCGGCAGCAAAATAAACATAGATCTTTCCCCTAGCAGGTGTAAACCGGTGATTGTAGACAGTACCCTCAACTGATGCAATGGCTTTGTACGAAGCAGCCAGCCGGTGCAATGGCTCATCCAAAGAAACCAGTATCTCACATTTATCGTGAACTGCATAGCCTATCCAAGCTGGCTGGTGCCTGCTATCAGCGTAGTAGGTGACCAACCCGCCTGTCATCAACAGCAGCGTATGAATCAGGATGCCGGCAGTTTGATAATACCGGAAGCGGATAAATGAACGCAGGAAAATAAAGACGCCTAATAAGCTTGCACAAACAAGAGCCAGCAACCACCAGCTGGTTGCCGGTCCATTTATTTCCCGGTAGAGCAGGATGCCGGCAACAAAAGGAATCACCAACCGCACAAAAGGCGCTTCCTTCCATACCGGGATGGGCTTGAACGTCATGGCGGAAAGCTACCAGCTTCTGCCATGAGAACAACGGGTGAAAAAACGGAGAATGGATTGGATCCTTAATTATCTTCCAGGATGCGGATTTCCTCGTTGGCGCCAATGTCATTGTTCTCGCGCATGAACTTGATCAGCATTTCATCGTTCTCAAAAAACAATCCGCTCCCACTGCCCATCTTGCCGGTCAGGTCATTGCCTTGTTCGTCAAGCACGCTGATGACCTGAAATATACCGGCCGGCCCTTTTTGGGTTTCGACATCAAAATCCTTTTTGACCAAAAATGTTTTCATGTTGGATGTTTTATCTGCGAAAATAGAAGCGTGGCACCATACAAAACAGTGCCACGCTTAGCTTCTTTCCCAGCCAGCTTTTGCTTAGTGCGCTGCCTGCGAAAGATCAACTTTTTTGCCTCTGTTTCCTCTTACCATCAATACAAACGGTACACAGATCAGAAACATAACACCAAGGTATAAAAACACATCCATATAAGACAACACCGCGGCTTGTTTCGTTATCATATAATCAAGCGACTGGTAACCAGACTGCAGGGCTCTGTCGGCCGTCATTCCCTTTGCCATAAAACTGTGCTGCATGCCCTGGATGCGCTGCTGCACAGCCGGGTTGCTTGGATCCAGGTTGCTCACGAGATCACTGCGGTGCAACACGTTTCGCCTGGCCATGAATGTGGTGATCAGCGCCACCCCAAAGGAACCGCCCAGCTGCCGCATCATGCCGGTAAATGCAGCTCCCTGCCCGATCTGCTGGCCTTTTAAAGTAGAGAGTGACAGGGTCGTGATGGGGATAAACAACATACCCATTCCCAATCCCCGCACGATCAGCATCCAAAAGAAGTTGTCTTTTCCGGTATCAGGCGTCAGGATCTTATATCCCCAGAAGCTGTACAAGAAAAACAAGATCATACCGGCTGCAACCAGATACTGCTGCGGTACCCCCTTCTGCAACAGCTGCCCGATCAGGGGCATCATAAATGCAGTCGTGAGTGCCGCCGGGATCATCAGCGCGCCCGACTGTTGGGCCGTCCAACCCAGGGTTGATTGCGTGTACAGCGGTATGATAAAAGTAGACCCGTACAGGCCAAAGCCAAGTATGAACGATAGAATAGTACCGACACGCAGGTTCCCGTTCTTCAACACCCGCAATTCTACAATCGGATTCTTGTACTCCAGTTCACGCCATATAAAAAAGAAAAATCCAAGAAAGGCTGTGACCGATAAAACAATGATCGCATTGTCGTTAAACCAATCATCATCTTGCCCGCGCTCCAGCACGTACTGCAGGGATCCTACAAACATGGCCAGGAATATGATTCCCCACCAGTCGATATCGGAAATGGCTTTTTTCTCTCCGTACTTGGGACTGCGTACAAACTGAAGGGTCAGCAGGGCAGCAATAAGACCGATAGGCAGGTTGATGTAAAAAATATAAGGCCATGCATAATGGTCAACAATATAACCACCCAACGGGGGGCCAAGCGTTGGACCAATAATGACGCCTAATCCGTAGATGGCTTGTGCCATCCCCCTTTTTTCAACGGGATAAGATTCGGTGATGATGGTTTGGGAAGTTACCAGCAGGGCTCCTCCGCCAACCCCTTGCAGGAAACGGAAGAAGACAAGCTCCCAGATGCCTGTTGCATTTCCGCACAGGAAGGAACAGACCGTGAACAAAATAATAGAGGCTGCAAAATAAGTGCGTCTTCCGAATTGCTGCGAAAGCCAGCTGGTCATGGGCACGATGATCACGTTCCCGATCGCGTAGGCCGTAACCACCCAGCCCACTTCCGTGAGGGTAGCGCCCAGGTTACCCCGCATGTCATTCAGCGCCACATTTACGATCGTGGTATCCACGATCTCCAGCAGTGCGCAAAAGATAGCGGTGATGGTGATGATCACCCGGCGGGCGCCGTATTCAACCAATGATTCCTGTTGCATAAAAAATTATTATGATCTGGTGAAGATTAGTCCACATGCACATCCACATCCACGTTCATACCTGGACGGAGATTTTTTACCAGCGGATCGCTGCTTTCATTGAACTCGATCTTTACAGGCAGGCGCTGTACAACTTTTACAAAGTTGCCGCTTGCATTATCGGGGGGCAGCAGGGCAAAACGGGCACCGGTAGCGGGTGAAAACGAGGTCAGCTTGGCCTCGAACGGATGACCGGGAAAGGCATCTACCTTCACCATAACTTTTTGCCCCAGCTTCATCTTGCTCAGCTGTGTTTCCTTGAAATTGGCTACCACCCAAACAGCCTGGTTCAACACAATGCTGAACAGGGATTGTCCGGCCTGCAGATACTGCCCTGGTTGTACATTCACCTTTGACACCAGTCCGTCAACCGGTGCAGTGATCACGGTATAGGACAAATTGAGCTTGGCATCTTCTATTTCGGCCTGGCGTTGTTTGATCACGGCGTTGGCAACGGAGATCTGCTGGGCTGTAGCATTGGTTTGAGAAACCACGCCGCTGGACTGTGCAGCGACCTGGCGTTTCTGTGCTTCCAGTACCTGCAGCTGGCGTTCAGCGGTTTGCTTTTGGGCGAGCGCCTGCTCGTACTGCTGCTGGGTAATAGAATGATCCTTGATCAGGTTTTCGTAGCGGGTTAAGTCCTGCGATGTTCTCCAAACGTTTACCTTGGCTTCTTCTATCTGGGCATCCACCGTAGAGATACCGGCACGGGAAGTGGCGATATTGGTTCCGGCTGCTGTTGAAGTAGCCCTGGCTACGGTTAAATTGGATTGTGCAGTGGCCAGTGCAGCCTCAGCCTGGTCGAGTTTGATACGCAGGTCGCGATCGTCGAGCACCAGCAGGGTATCACCCTTCTTTACTTGCTGGTTGTCTGAAACATTGACGGCTCTTACATAACCGGCGATGCGGGGGATGACCGGACTGATATTGGCTTCTACCTGTGCATCATCGGTTTCTTCGTGGTGCTGGCTATGGGTGTATTTTGTATAACCAAACCAGCCGCCTGCTATCAGGATCAGGACGAGGATGATGGGGAAAATAATACTTCTCTTTTTTGCCGGTTGGCTTGTAGCGGTTGTGTCAGTTCTTGTTTCCATGATAAATGCTTTGTATGTGGTTGCTTATTTGGTTGCGGTTGTGTTTAAAATGCCGGCTGCTTCTAAAAGCTGGTTGTAGGCAACCATGGCATCGGCCTTGCTGAATTCGTAGTTGAGTTTTGCCTGCAGCTGGGCTACGTCTGCATCGAGCAAATCGGTTGTGGTGACCAGGCTGTTGTCGTACTTGTTTTTGGTGATCCGGTAATTTTCAGCGGCTTGTTCTACTGCCTTGGCATACACATCGATCTTCCGCTGGCTGAGCAGGTGGCTCTGGTAAGCCTGGTTGATCTGCAGCCGCACGGCATCGCTGAGTATTTCTTCGTTGGCCTGTACCTGCTGTACCCTTGCTTTGGCCTGCTGGATCCTTGATTTTGCCTTCCAGAACGAAAGGTTGTATTGAACCCCTACCCCAACATTCATGGCGTTGGTAACTGTGAGCAGGTGAGGCACATAAGCTGCTATATAACCGCCGGTAAGCGCCAGGCTTGGATAGTAATCGGCGATGGCTATTTTGATGGCAGTGTTGGAAGCTTTTTCCCGGAGGGCAAGCGCAGCCAGGTCTTTTCTGCTTTGCATGGCCGTATTCTCCCAGTCAAGGATCGACCTGGTGCCGGCGGGCGGTTGATAACCGATCGAATCGGTCGTAAGCGCAGTTTCTTCGGGTAAACCGATCATCAGGTCCATGTTCACTGCGGCTACGCGGGCATTGCTTTCTGCTTCCAGCAGCGAGAGCTCTACATTGGAAGCCTGCAGCTGTGCCTTCAACAGGTCGTTGCGTGCCAGCAAACCATTTTTTTCCAGGTTGGAAAAATCTTTTACCCGCTGGTTGGCTTGTTTTAAATTCTCCCTTACAATATTAACCGCTGCATTGGCTTTGTACAGGTTGCTATAGGCATTGATGGTATTGATGGCAATGCCCTCCTTGTCGTTGTCGGCATCCAGCTGGGCTGCTTTTTGCAGGTACTTGGCCGATTCGATGCCATAGCGGATTTTACCGCCGGAATAAATAGGCAGGGCCAGGTTTACAATACCGTAGGCAGCCTGGGAAACTTTGGGTGTGGATTGACCGGAACCACCGCCTGCACTGTCTTTGCCGGAACTCAGGCTGATATGCGGGCTGTTCAGGTGCAGATAAGAACCGGATACGCTCAGGCTGGGCAGCCGGGCATCTGCAGCTTCCCCTACAGACGCAATGGCTTCATCTACCTGTGCCTGCCGGCTTTTTAGCTGTTTGCTGTTCTTGATGCTCAGGTCGATAGCTTCCTGCAGGGAAAGCCTTTTTTCGCTTTGCGCACTGGCCGCAAGGGTACCGGCCATGATGCAAATCATCATTAATAGTCTGGTGTATTTCATGCTGTTCTGATTTCTTTATTTTTTGAGTAGATGCGCTTCCATTAATTGCTTCAGGTGTGTGATCAACCGTTTTTTGATCGCATCGTTCTGGTAAGGATCTGTATGCTGTTCTTCACCAGAGAGCAGTAAATAAATAGCTGGCGTATTCATAAAATGGTTAATAGTACCCAACATGGAAGCAATCGTAAACTCAGGGTCTATTTTCCGGAAAATCCCTTTCTTCATGCCGTCTTCAAGAATGCTCTTGATAAATTGCATGTTGCGGGAAAACATTTTTTCTATGATGCGGTTAACTTCAGGCCGCGACTTCAGCATCATTTCCTGGTGCAGGATCTTGTGAAACAGGGGGTGCGACCAGATCCGGTTTACATACTGATCAATAAGCAGGTTCACTTTTTCCATCTCGGTCATACTGGTATCAGCCTGTAAACCCTGCAGCAGTTCCTTCATGTAATGCGACTTGTATTCAATGATCGCTTCAAACAAGCCTTCTTTTGAGCCAAAATAGTAATTGATCATGGCGATGTTAACGCCTGCACGCTGGCACAACTCCCGGATGGGCGTGTTATCGAACCCGTAGGTTGAAAACAGCTCGATAGCCTTTTGCATGATGATTTCTTTCTTGCTCATTTCAACAGCAAAATTAAACAAATGTTTGAATCAAACAAACGTTTAATTGATTTTTTAGCAGCAATCTTAAAAGGTAAAATTTCAGGCAAACGGGTACGCAATTCTACACCGGCTGCCAGGAGCGGTTCAGGTTTGAATAAAATCATGCACGCACCGGTACTTCCCACAATAGCCCATTGCAATGAACATGCCTCGCTGTCTATTCCCTATTTTTGCACATGCGAAAAAAGCAACCAGTGTTGCACCAGGTAGCGGTGCAGGATTATGCAGCGGAAGGCAAATCGTTGGGCAGGCAGGATGGAAAAGTGGTTTTTATTGAAGGAGCAGTACCAGGCGACCTGGTGGATGTACAACTTTCCAAAAACAAAAAAGACTGGGCAGCAGGCAAAGCCATCCGCTTTCATGCGTATGCCCAGGACCGGGTAGAGCCCTTTTGCGAACATTTTGGTGTATGCGGCGGCTGTAAGTGGCAGATGCTGCCGTATGAAAAGCAGTTGCAGTACAAGGCAGAAGAAGTAGAACAAAACCTCCGCCGCATTGGCAAGGTTGAGCTGCCTCTCCTCGCTCCTATCCTGGGTGCAAAGCCTTCTGTCCGCTACCGCAACAAGCTGGAGTTTACGTTCAGCAACCGGCGTTACCTGCGGGCAGAAGAAATCAGCAGCGACCGCATCATCCCGCAGCAGGATGCACTGGGCTTTCACGCACCCGGCATCTTTGACAAGGCTATAGACATTTATACTTGTCACCTGATGCAGGAACCGGTCAACAAGATCAGGAACACCGTCCGTGATTTTGCCCTGGAGCACCGTTACCCGTTTTACGACATAAAAGCCCATACCGGCTGGCTGCGCACCCTGATCGTGCGCATCTGTACCACCGGAGAGATCATGGTAAATATGGTCGTAGCCTACGAAGACAAGGAGGAAACTGCCCGGCTGTTGGATCACCTGCTGGTCCAGGTGCCTTCGATTACAAGCCTGCTTTACACCATTAACCCGAAATGGAACGACAGCATCTACGACCTGCAACCGCAGGTATACAAAGGAAGGGGGTATATTGTAGAACAGATGGAAGATTTCAGGTTCAAGATCAGTCCAAAATCCTTTTTTCAAACCAATACCTACCAGGCTGAAAACCTATACCGGACTGTGCGGGAGTTTGCTGCACTAACAGGCAGGGAAACCGTGTACGACTTATACTGCGGCACCGGAAGCATCGGTATTTTCCTGAGCAAGGGTGCGGCCAGGATTGTAGGGGTAGAGATGGTCGAAGATGCCGTTCAGGACGCCCGGGAGAACGCTTTGCTAAACTCAATCGGGCATGCGCAATTTTTCGCCGGAGATGTAGCTTCCCTTTGTACACCCGGTTTTTTTGCTGAGCACGGTCAGCCCGATGTGATCATTACCGACCCGCCGCGGGCAGGCATGGATGAAAAGCTGGTCAGAAAAATCCTGGACATGGCCGCACCGCGCGTGGTTTATGTGAGCTGCAATGCCGCCACCCAGGCCCGCGACCTGGCCTTGCTGGATGAAAAATATGCAGTGACCCGGGTGCAGCCGGTCGATATGTTTCCACATACACACCATATCGAAAATGTGGTACAGCTTACGATCCGCTAAAGCAGCCCTCCCGGCAAACCGGGATGAGGCAACCAAATCGCGGGTGCTTGTAAGCGCATCTCCTCCCAAAAGGGCGGGGCTTGAAATAATAACTATAAATTCGTCAAAAAAAAATTGAAATGGCATTATACGGTTCGAATGACTCCCTGACCCCCGTAGTTAAAAATTTACTGATCGCAAATGTGCTTGTATTTGTTGCCCAGTTGTATTTTAGAAAAACTGGCTTTCCGCTTGAGCTGTATGCGTCCCTGTGGCCGATACCCACCGGAAATTTCAGGGTGTGGCAACTTGTCACCTACATGTTTATGCATGCTGACTGGTACCATATTATTTTTAATATGATCGGGTTGTATATGTTTGGTACACTGCTTGAAAGATTCTGGGGCTCCAAGCGTTTTCTTCAGTTTTACGTGATGTGCGGATTGGCAGCTGGCATTGTTCAGCTGCTGCTTCAGCAAGGCAGTCTCTCTACCCTGGGCGCATCCGGTGCGGTGATGGGCATCCTGGCCGCCTTTGGCTATCTTTTCCCCAATACCGACCTGTACCTTTTTTTTATTCCGATCCCGATCAAGGCGAAATACGCCATTTCCGGTTTTATCCTGCTTGATCTGTGGGGCGTTCTTGTTCCAAAGGAAGGCGATAATATCGGCCATTACGCCCACCTGGGCGGTGCATTGGCCGGATTAATTATTGTAATTTTATGGAACCGGAACAACCGAAAAGATTTTTACTAGCATAATTAGGAGATAAACAAACTGCCTGGCACCCTCATCACACATCATAATAAACATTACCTTTCGTTAATTGTAATTCTAAGCAGGATCGTTTAATCTAAACGTATGAATGTAAGAGAAGAAAAAAGCCGCCACAAGGTTTCGCTGGGGCAAGATGGGAATGCTTTGGTAAACCTGATTGTCTTTAACGCGGTGCTTTTTGTGCTGTTGAAGTTTGTGTATGTGATCTACCAGGTTTCGGACCTAAGCCTGGATGCTTATTACAAGAATATATTCTACTGGTTCACCGTCCCTTCCGACCTGACTAAACTGAGCATGCGGCCCTGGACCCTTATTACATTCATGTTTACGGACGACAGTGTGCTGCGCCTGATTGCCAATGTATTCTGGCTATGGGCTTTTGGATATATCATGCAGGACCTGACCGGTAACCGCAAGCTGGTACCGCTTTATATCTATGGCGGACTGGCAGGAGCCCTGTTTTATGCCCTGTCTTACAATCTATTTCCGCACGCGCAGGATCATTTACCTTCTTCTGTGTTGATGGGCGCCAATGCCTCCATCATGGCTATTGCTGTTGCTACAACCACTGTATCGCCTGACTACAGGATCTTTCCCCTGGTGAATGGCGGCATCCCCTTGTGGATCCTGATGCTGGTATTTGCTGTACTCGATGTTGCCAGCATACACATCGGTGATGTTCCGCAGTATATGAGTCATCTTGGCGGCGCTGCCATGGGTTTCTTCTTTATCTACCAGCTAAGGAAAGGGCGCGACTGGAGCGAATGGATGAATGGTTTTTTTGATTGGCTGGATGCCTTGTTCGACCCCAATAAGAAAGGGATGAAGCCTGCCAAAGACCAGTTTTTTTACAAAGTACACACATCTCCCCCCTATAAGAAAACACCCAATGTGACGCAGAAGCGCATTGACGAAATCCTGGACAAAATCAACCAAAAAGGGATCCATTTTTTAACTGACGAGGAGCGGGACATCTTGAAGAGGGCAGCTAGCAAAGACGATTTATAACGCAACGCATGGCTTACCGTTTACGCACCTGGACAAAGCGGTTTTTTATTCTTTCAAATTGGGTGGCCGCAGTTATTTTTCTGCTGGCATGCGGGGCTGCTTATTGCAATCCTTACCGTTTTTGGCTGATAGCCTTGCTGGGCGTAGGCTTTCTCTTTATCACCGTAATCATGCTGGGCTTTTTTGTTTTCTGGTTGCTGGTCCGCTCTCGCTGGGCCTGGCTTTCCCTGGCCACCCTCCTGATCGGCTGGTTCCAGATCCATTCTCTCTTTGGCATCCATGCTTTTACGCAGTTTCAGCAACAGAAACAGGCAGGCACCTTCCGGGTGCTGACCTGGAACGTCTCGCGCTGGGATGAGATGAACAAACAAGCCAAAGGAGGTACCAGCTACCGCCTCAAGATGTTCGACTTTATAAAAAGCCAGGATGCCGACATCCTGTGCATACAGGAATTTTTTGAATCATGCAAGCCTGAACTGTTTGATGAAAACATTCCCTATATAACCCGGGTGCTGGGATATCCTTATCATTATGTTGCCATTGATCATGTTACCTGGAACGGAATTTATAAACATGGCATTGCGTTGTTCTCGCGCTACCCGATCGTAGACACCTTCCGGCTCCGCTACCCTCCCGGCTCTGATCCCTTGCGTGCTACGGAAAGCCTGATCAGGGCCACTATCAACGTGAACGGAAAAAAGATCAATGTGTTTACGACCCACCTTCAGTCCTTTCTTTTTACCGGCAACGATTACCGGAATCTGCGGACCATCAAACAGGCCGATGACAAAGACAGTGTGCTGAAGGCCGGCAAAGGCATTGTAAAAAAATTCAGAACTTCTTACAAGTACCGGAGCATACAGGCTGACATTGTACGCGAGAAGCTCGACAGCAGCCACTATCCGGAGATCATTTGCGGCGACTTTAACGACGTGCCCAATTCCTACACTTACTTTACCATCAAGGGCAACCGGCAGGATGCATTCATAGAAAGCGGATTCGGGCTGGGAAGAACCTATGTATTTATCTCTCCTACTTTGCGCATAGATTATATCCTGGCCGACCCGGCTTTCCAGGTAATGCAATGTAAAAAGGCAAAGCTTCCCTATTCTGATCATTTTCCGGTGATAGCTGATTTTCAACTACCCTGACAGGGCAACAAGCATCTATTTTTAACGGCAGCTTTTAATTGATCTTATATCTTTGCAGCCTTACGTAAACTTGAGCCCACATGACGACCGAACTGAAAATATTCAACTCCTATAGCAGACAAAAAGAAGTTTTTACGCCCCTTATTCCGGGGCATGTTGGCATGTATGTGTGCGGCCCTACTGTAAGTGGTGAAAGTCACCTGGGTCATGCCCGGCCTTTTATCACCTTTGATATTGTGTTCCGCTACCTCAACCACCTGGGTTATAAGGTCAGGTATGTAAGGAATATCACCGATGCCGGACATTTTGAAGAAGAAGGAAGAGAAGCAGAAGACAAGATCTCTAAAAAAGCCGTGCTGGAAAAACTGGAACCCATGGAGCTGGTACAAAAGTATACCAACCTGTTTCACTGGGCCATGCACCAGTTCAACAACCTGGAGCCCAGCATTGAGCCGACTGCCACCGGCCATCTGATTGAACAGATCGACATGATCAAGCTGATCATTGAAGCCGGCTATGCTTACGAAGTGAACGGGTCGGTTTATTTTGATGTAAAAAAATATGCTGAAAATTATCCGTACGGAAAACTGAGCGGCCGGGTGATGGATGACCTGCTTGAAACCAGCCGGGAGCTGGAAGGACAGGACGAAAAAAGAAACAAACAAGACTTTGCCCTCTGGAAAGCCGCTCCACCACAGCACATCATGCGCTGGACAAGTCCATGGGGCGAAGGATTTCCGGGCTGGCATATTGAATGCTCGGCCATGGCAACCAAATACCTGGGCAAGCAGTTCGACATTCATGGTGGTGGCATGGACCTCCAGTTCCCCCACCACGAAAGCGAGATCGCCCAAAGCACCATCTGCAACCATGAAATGCCGGTTCGCTACTGGATGCACAACAACATGATTACGGTGAACGGCAAAAAGATGGGCAAAAGCTACAACAACCAGATCAGGCTCACCGAAATGTTTACCGGCAGCCATCCCCTCCTGGAGCAGCCTTACTCGCCCATGACCATTCGTTTTTTTATCCTGCAAACCCATTACCGCAGCACGCTTGATTTCAGCAACGAAGCCCTGCAGGCTGCAGAAAAAGGCCTCAAGCGGCTCTGGGAAGCCTATGAGACCCTGCAAAAAATGCAAACAGCTGATTTTTCTTCCCAGCCCCCCACCGAACTGGATGAACGGCTGATCAGGCTTTTGCATGAAATGGATGAATTTATCAGCGATGACTTTAATACCGCCAAGGTGCTGGCCAACTTGTTCGAGATCGTACCCATCATAAACTCGCTCAAAAATGGGCACATCGAAGCGGCGGCCATCAGCCAGGAAACCATCCATCAACTCAAAAAATATTTCTCCGATTACCTCGAAAACATCATGGGACTGCGCAGCGAAAACCCGCTTGGCAACAGCGCGTTGGCAGGCATTCTGGAGCTGTTGATAGAAGTAAGAAAAGAAGCCAAAACAAAAAAAGACTACGCCACTTCAGATAAAATCCGCAAGCAGCTCTTGCAATTAGGCATTGCGCTTAAGGACGAGAAAGATGGAGTGATGAGTTATTCGTTTGAATGAGAGACTCCGACTACTTTTTTTTCTTGATAAAAAAAAGTAGCAAAAAAAATCAAGGCTGTTTGAAAGGGGCTAAAATTTACTGCACTGCGCTACAACGAACAAGCTATTATTGAGCTTTGGTAGGGGTTT
>JADCRZ010000058.1 GCA_015069695.1 Williamsia sp. | reverse complement strand
ATCCAGCACATGCGGACGGAAAGCCTGGTTTGCTTTGACGACATAAGAGCCTGCCGGATATTTTTTTCCTTCTACCGTAAAATCAGCCGTAGCCTTGTGCACCTGCACACCTGACTGGATCAGCGCATTGAGAAAACGGACAGCAGTAGGAAAATCAGCCTGGTCGGCCGGGATGATGTACCCGCGCGGATCACGCAGGGTGGCATCTTTAAATACGACGTTGTAATATTTCGCAGGGATGGTATCGCTCACAAAAGGATTGTCCGCGGCAGCCTGTGCGGTGCCTCCTGTTCCTGGCCGGGGATTCGCCTGCTGATCCTTTCTGAAAGCGGCGTTGATAGAATCAATGCGCTTGGGTGAAAGCGTCCAGTTATCCTTGCTGCCAGTTTCGATCGAATTCTTTCCCATCCTGTAAATGTTGTACAGCAGCTCTTCGCGCTGCCGTACAGCATAATCCAGCACGGCATAGTTCAGCGAAACAGAGTAGTCGATCGACTGGCGGAAATGCCATACCTGGGGAGTTACCGGCTGGGGCGTAGCGCCATTCGGTATCAACCGGGCAGGTACCAGCGGTACGGTAGCAGGGGTGGGATTGCCGATGATCTCTGTAAGCAGCCCGACGATATTGTGAAAATAAGGTGTCGTGCGCAAGCCGCCGTTCCACCAGGTAGAGAACTGCGAACCGGCCCGCTGCGTGTAACCGGGTTTGCGTTCCAGGTTCAGGCGGTTGTTCATGGCCGCACCAACGGCATCGATGCTGGTGACCAGCAGCGGATCAAATACATAGTTGAACGGATCGCGGTAAGGCGGACCGGCAAGGATGGAACCGGCCGGACCAGCCTGGTGGTGGTTGTAAATGATCTGGGGCAGCCAGTCGACATATTGCTGCCGGCTCATGTTCTGCGTTTCTTTCATGTTCATCATAAAGAAATCGCGGTTGTTGTCGTGCCCTACATATTTCTGCCAAAGCCGGGGCAGGTTTTCAAATGAGCGCTTTGCCGGGGTGGAATCGCGCATGTACCAGTTTGAAACCAGCTCCATGCCATCCGGGTTGCAGTGTACAAAAAGAATGATGGCACCGTCGAGGATGCGCATGGTCTCCGGGTCTTTGCGGCTCACAAACTGGTAGATGGTTTCAATCAGCTGGTGCGCGCCCACAGTTTCTGTCGCATGCAGTCCGCCGTCGATCCATACCACGGCCTTGCCTTCGTTGGAGAGGGCGTGGGCCTGCTCGTCTGTCAGGCTATCAGCATGGGCCAGCTGCTGGGAGATGCGCCTGTACTTCTCCAGGTTCTTGATGTTTTCCGGAGAAGAAACAACCAGCATCCACTGGTGCCTTCCTTCTTCGGTTAACCCAATATCCACCAGCTTCACACGATCGGAAGCAGCAGCCAGCTTTTTAAAGTAGGCTTCTGATTGGGTGTAGGTGGCCAGGTGATAATCGTCGCCGATGTTAAAACCAAAATGTTCTTTGGGCGACGGGATTGTTTGTGCAAAGGATGAAATTGTAAAAAGCAAAATAGTACAAAGCAAGCAGCTGAGGTTACGTACCATAGATTGGAATTAATAATAATAAAGTGCCGGAAAAATAGGAAAAAAAGAATTACTGATTTTTAAAACGGACGCCTACGCGGCAATCACCGGGCTCACCCCGGCTTTCGTCGCATACATTGTCCTGAAAACCGACGATGCGGCGGCCATCAGCCAGGTTCAGGATAAACTTGAACAAAAAGAAATCGTTCACCTTGATGCTGGACATGCTGACCCCTGCGGCCGCTGCCAGCTGGGTGGCTGTATAGGTGCATGTTTTGGGGAAAGTAGTGACAGTTTCAAACAGCTTGTCTGTTCCTGCTATTGTGGTAGAGATGGGATAGAAGGCAGCCTGGCTGGGGTATACATTTCCCGGCGTAGATAACACGATCGGGTAAGCAGGGATGGTGGAAGCGGTGCCCTGGTTATAGCTCAGGTACAGCTCTATCGAGTTCACCTTTGCTACACCAAACCCTTCGTAGTTTAACACAAATTCAAACTGCTGGTTGGCCACATTCGCATCCTTCAGGTTAAAAAAAGAAGTGTTGGCGGTGGCATAGGTAGGCAGCGCTGATTTCGCGGTGTTTACGTGTACGATAGGGACAGCGGTAATGGAGTACTGTTCCCATTCATACGTTTTGGTTTTACACGAAGGCAGCATGCCCACTGCCACAATCAATCCAAGTAGAACAGAAAATCCCGATTTGGTCATAGCTAGTAATTGTGATCTGAATGAAAAAATAAAGCAGTTGGTTTTGGTATGGGTCCTTGTTAAAAGCAGTTAGTCCTGGTATTTGTTTTGGTTACGACCCTGTTAAAGCAGTTAGTTTTGGTAGTGCGCTTATGCATGCTAGTTATTTATCCCAGAACACCGGTTTTGTTTGCTGCGCTACCTGCAAAGCTGTGCCTGTGGCGCCGCTTAGCGTTGTATTGGTGGCCAGTTCGGTGGTGGTATAATAAAATCTGAGTGGAAATACATTCAGGGGCGAAAGCAGCGGATCAAGCTGGGGATAGCCTGTTCTGCGGTAATCGTTGTACGATTCAATGCCATTGCCAAACTGGGCAATATACTTCTGGGTAATGATCAGGTTCAGCCTGGCATTGTCGCTGGCCGCCGCATCGTACTGAGATGCCAGCCGGTTTACAAAACTGCTGATGTTCGTCATGGCCAAGCCTCCGTTGGCAGCAGCGAAGGTGCTGATGCTGTTCAGGTTGGCGGTAACCGCATCCAGAAACAGTTGTTTTGCATTTTCACCTGTACTCAGGGTCAGGGCCGCTTCTGCACGGATAAATTTTACCATGGCATTGGTGATCAGGGGCGTCATGCCTGCACCTGTTCCGTCTGTATTGGCCACCACCCGCTGCGTGCCGGTGGCGCCTGTATTGGTAAAGAACTGATAGGTAGCAGGAATGTCTTTGATGTTGCCATTGTCGTACAAGCCCCCAGCGGGATAGATGCCGATGGTAGCCCGGGTAGACTGGTCGGCCGGCGATGCTGTCGGGTCTGCAGGGGGGCGGCCATAATAACCGTTTCCGTTTGCTGAATTGTAGATACCGACTGTGGCGTTTTGCCGGTAAATAAAATAACGCAGCCGCATGTCGTCGGCATTGAACAGGCGGTTGATAAAGGCCTGGTTCTGGTAGTAGCTTTTGCCCGACCTGTACTCATTGTTGTACCAGGGATGGCGGTTGTTCGGACTGATAGAGCTGCCGAACCTGAACGTAAAATCCTGGCTATTGTCGGTTATCAGCGTAGCGGGGTTGGCTATCAGGGCCTTTATCCCGGCAGCTGCCCTGGCCGGGTCAGCCAGGCGGATCTGGTTGAACAATTTCAACTTTAATGAGTTGGCCATGCGCTTCCATTTGTCTGCACTTCCGGCATAAATTACATCCGAGCTGGTTGGCGCAATGGCAAATCCCTTGTCCATATCGGCCAGCGCGCCATCTATCAGGTTGAAGATGCTGTCGTAGATAGCCGCCCCGTTTTCCAGTGCCGGACTGGGTACTTCGCTGCCCTTGGAAGCCTGTGTGTACGGCACATCACCCCAAAGGTCTACCAGCATGCTGTACAGGTATGCTTTTTCCAGCTTGGCCACCGCCACAAAACCCCACTGCTGCTGCTGTGTTCCCTGTCTGATAACTGTTTGAATGTCGGGTATTGTCTGTGTGTAAAAGCCGTTCCAGGACCCGTTGAAGCTGGCACCGGTTTGCTGGTAACGATCGATCGTGCTTACAAGTTGCTGCATCACGGTAGTAGCACCTTCATTTACGCCGTTCATGTTCCCGGCCAGTGATACCTGGGTAGAAGGCAACAGCAGCGTCAGTACGGGCGTAGTAGGATTGTTGGGATCCCGGTTGATGTCTATAAATTTTTTACACGATGTAATGGTGAGCAGAAGCAGTCCGGATAAGAACAAGATAGGCTTGGTTGTATTTCTCATGAAAATATTCTGATGTAAGTAATGGTATGGTTAAAAAGTAAATCGCAGGTTGGCGCCGAACCTCCTGGTCGTTGGCACGGTGAGATTGTCGTATCCCTGCCCGTTTCCGGCGCCCCCGGAGCTTACTTCCGGATCGAAATTCATGTACTTGGGAAAATTGGGCGCTTTGTACCATAGGTTACGTCCGCTCAGCGAAATCATGGCTGAACCAAATGGCGTGTTCTTTAAGAAAGCTTTTGGCAGGTCGTATCCTAAAGAAGCTTCGCGGATGCGGAAAACGGTCGCGTCAAAGATGGTTCCCTCTGTTACGCCTCCCGGCCCGAATCCACTGGAGAAGTAATAATCAGCTACAGTGATGCCTACATTATTCGGAATCTCATTTCCCCGGCTATCCAGCAGCGGCTTCAGGGTATTGGGATCACCCAGCACGCCGGGGCCCACCAGGATCATTTCCCTTTTCTCCGTATCTCTTGTTACCCCGCGCGACATCGCTTCGCCGGTAGTGGATGAATACAGGCTGCCGCCCTGCTTCCAGTCGAACAATACGTCCAGGGTAAATCCTTTGTAACGGAATGTATTGCTTAAACCCATAAAAAAGTCGGGATTGGGATTGCCGATCGGCTGAGCGGATACTGTCAGCGGCTTGCCGGTCTGCGGGTTTACCAGGATATGTCCAACGCTGTCTCTCGCATAGGCTGTTCCCTGTATCAGGCCGTAGGGCATGCCTACGATGTGCACATTGTCGGTTCCGTTGTACGCCAGTTTGGAGTAAGGCCCCAGGTTTCGTACGATGTTCCTGTTGCGGGTAAAGTTGGCGGCGATGTTCCAGGTAAACTGAGCGGTTCTTACAGGTGTCAGGTTCAGCCCGATCTCAATACCCCGGTTGTTCACCTCACCCAGGTTGATGATCTGGGTCAGGTAACCGGAAGAAGGCGCAGCACTTACGGTGAAGATCTGCGACGTACTTTTCTTGTTGTAAAAAGTAATGTCAAGTCCAACCCGGTTGTTCAGGAACTGCAGTTCCGAACCCAGTTCCAGTTCCGTGATAAACTCCGGTTTCAGGTTGGGATTGGTGGAAAGATCAGACATGGAAAGCACACTGGTAACCGCGCCGCCTGCCGGTGTAAAGGGCGTACCGATACCGCCCAGCGAGATGTTGGTCTGGTACACATTGATGGTTTGATAGGGAGAAGCCTCATTTCCCACACGGGTATAACCTGCCCGTACTTTACCGAAAGAAAGGATGTTCTTTGGTATGTCCATTACATTGGTAAAGATGAACGAGCCGTTGGCGCCACCATAATAGTAGCTCCTGTTGCTGGCAGGTAAGGTGGAAGAAACGTCGTTGCGCCCGACCAGGTTCAACGACAGGATCTTTTTATAATCGAGTGTGATGTCCGTAAAGAATGCATAGAACCGCTGCTTGATGTTGTTCCAGCCGTTGCCCAGGGCCACCGGCGTCAGCGTTTGGGTATTGTTGAGGGAATAGATGCCCGGGTTGATGATCCCGTCACCATAGATAGCCTGCCGCTGCGTGAGTCGCTGGTTGATGTTAAACCCTACGATGCCTCTTAAAGACAGGTCTGAGGTAATAGGATGCGTAATGGTCGCCAGCAGGTTGTTGTCCAGCTCCTGCCGGTAAATATTGTCTGTCTGGATGCTTCCGCTCGGATAAGTTGTACTGCCTTTTCCCCGTACGTTCATCCGCCGGTCGGTATAGGCGTTGAACCCAACTGTGTTCTGTATGTTCAGCCAGGGAAGCGGATCGTAACCCAGCACAAAGTTCCCGTAATAGCGGTCTACACTGCTGGTAGCCGGACTATACTGCGCCAGCCAGTAAGGATTGTCTACACCGGTATAATCATAGATATTGCTTCCGTCGATCGGGTTTTTATAGGGGTAGTCTGTGAGGTTAAAGCTGGTGGGCAGGTACATAAGCACGCCCATGATATTTTCGGTGCTGCCTCCGATCGGGGGCGTTTTCTGATCTGTTTTTACATAATTGAGCGAGCCGCTTACATAGAATTTATTCTCCAGCCGGGCATTGCCGCCAATACTCATGGAAGTACGCGTGATGGTGTTGTTGGGCACCACGCCTTCGTTCTCACTCCTGGACAAGCCTGCTGTGAAATTCCCCTTTTCGCTTCCGGAAGAAACAGAAATGGAATTTTCAAAAAGACTCCCGGTCCGGAAAAAGTTTTTCAGGTTGTAGTCTGAATAAGGTGCGTACGCAACATTTTTGAGGGTGCCGTTTGGATTGTAATACTGTGGAAACAAGGAAGGATTTACAACCGATGTCTGCCGGCCCAGCTGCCAGGGAACAGAATCGCGGGTGGGGATCAGACTGCCTGTTACATTTGAGTAGGGAGGTCCCCAGGAACCATATACGCCCCAGCGGTAGTCAAAATTTGTCCCCTGTCCGTAGGAGGTCTGGTACTCAGGAAAGCCTGAGACATTTTCGAAAGAATAAGATGTGTTATAGGTGATCTCCAATCCTTTGCGGCTTTGTTTTTTGCCCGATTTGGTAGTGATGATGATGGCACCGTTGGCGGCTCTTGATCCGTAGAGAGCAGCCGCAGCTGCGCCTTTCAGAACCGTCATGCTTAATATATTATTGGGATCGATGTCGTATGCCCGGTTGGTGACGGCGGAGGCGCCTACCGTAGTGGTACCTACGTTGGCAAAGCTGGAGTTGTCGAACGGAACCCCGTCTACTACAAACAAAGGCTGGTTGTTATTGCTTAGGGAAGAGTTGCCCCGGATGGTGATATTGGTAGCGCCGCCGGCTGTACCACCGGAACCCTGGATATTTACCCCGGCCACTTTTCCTTCCAGCGCACGGATGGGGTTGGACTCTGATTTCTGTGCAATCTGGTCTGCCTGCAGCGTGCTTACAGAATATCCCAAGGTATTTCGCTGGCGTTTGATACCAGCTGCGGTTACGATCACATTGGTAAGTGTAGTTGCTGTATCTACCAGGCTGATGTCGATGACCGGATTATTGGTGATGGCAACTTCCTGCGATGCATAGCCTACAAAGGAAAATATCAGCGTCGTTGCTGATGCAGGAACCGGCATTGCGTATTTACCATCTTTACCGGTAGAGGTTCCCCGGTTCTCTCCCTTTACGATCACGCTTACGTTGGGAATGACTGTCCCGTTTTGCATGGATGTAACTTTACCGGAAAGGACTCTTGTTTGTGCAAGGGAAGTAATACATAATAAAACAGATACAAGCAGCAAGAAGCAGTTCTTCATGGTTTTTATTTATGTCTGGAAATAGCAGCTTTGGTTTAACAGGCAGAGGCCTCGTTCGATCATATGATGCAAGCAAACCGGGCAGGAAGGGGAGCAAATGATAAGCAGTTTATCATTTACATTTTTATTATACTAATCTGTTATCAACAGGTCAAAAATATGCCTACAGACATACATTAACAAATTATTTATTACATATAAATATTAATAATTTAATTTTTCCAATTCAGATCTGTGGGCCAGGTTTGATTACGATCCGATATAGCTAGCTATCCATTCCTGATTTTTACAAGTCTTTTGACAAACTGCTTCCCTGCACTTTTTGTCCGCTGGATCTACTTGTATATTTTTGCAGCCCAATCCATGGCAGGTATCTATATTCATATTCCATTCTGCAAAAAAGCTTGTCATTACTGCAATTTTCATTTTTCCACCTCCTTCTCGCTCAGAGAAGCATTTGTAGCAGCTTTGCTGCATGAGATCACCCTTGTAAGCGGCTCCTCTCCTGCGCAGAACGCTTACCTGGCCTTGAATGGGGAGCAAATTGAAACCATCTATTTTGGAGGAGGAACACCCTCCCTGTTGCATGCAGCTGAGCTCGATGCCATCCTTACAAAGATCCGGTCATCATACCCTGTCAGCCCGCAAGCTGAGATCACCCTCGAAGCCAACCCGGATGACATTTCAGCCTGCAAATTGGCAGAATGGAAAAGATCAGGCATTAACCGGCTTAGTATAGGTGTGCAATCTTTTCTGGATGCAGAACTGCAGTGGATGAACCGGGCACATACGGCTGCACAAAGCCTCAGAGCCCTCGAGGCGTCCCGGGAAGCCGGATTTAATAATATTACGATTGATTTAATATATGGAACACCGGGTTTGAGCAACGAACAGTGGGAACAGACCATAACCACTGCCATAGAGCTGAATGTACCTCATCTTTCCTGTTATGCCCTCACAGTAGAACCTGCTACAGCGTTGAACCGCCTGATAGAAAAGGGAAAATCGCCTGATGTAGATCCGGAGAAACAGGCAACTCATTTTCAGATGCTGGTGAACAGATTGGAAGAAGCCGGGTATGAACACTATGAAATATCCAATTTTGCCAAAAAGGGTATGCGCAGCCGGCACAACTCTTCTTATTGGCAAGGCAGCCATTATGTTGGGCTGGGCCCTTCAGCCCATTCATTCAACGGCGTCTCCCGGCAGTGGAATGTTGCCAACAATGCCTTGTATATATCTTCATTACAAAAAGGTATGCTTCCTGCAGAAGTCGAACTGCTTACGCCCACCCAGCAGCTCAATGAGTATATCATGACCTCCCTGCGAACCGTCGAAGGACTTGACCTGATCCACATAGATCAGCGGTTTGGTCAGCAGGCTGTAAAGCACATCCATGATGCCATGCAGAAGTACCAGCGCAGCGGCAAAATAGCTGTCGACCAGGCCCGGCTACAGCTTACCCGCGAAGGAAAATTATTTGCCGACGGCATTGCGGCAGACTTGTTTGTGGTGTGAGTTCCTATACCAGTATTTCTTCGATCTGCTGAAAGCCCTGGCGGGCAGGCAATCCGTTCCATAATATCTGGTAAACGGTTTCTACGATGGGAATAGAAGCCCGTACCTGCTGGTTGATCAGGAACATGCATTTGCTGGCATTGTAGCCTTCTGCCACCATATTCATTTCAAGCTGGGCAGACTTTACAGAATAGCCCTTGCCGATCATGTTGCCGAAAGTGCGGTTGCGGCTGTAAAGAGAATAACAGGTTACCAGCAGATCACCCAGATATACAGAGGCAGCGTAATTGGCTGATTTCTTATGCGAAATGGGCTCTTCTTCATGCACGCCTACTTCAATATGCCGGATGCCTACCTTGCGCAGGAATCCCGCCATTTCATCTGCGCTGTTGGCGATCAGCACACTGAGAAAGTTATCGCCGTAATCAAGTCCGTGCGCAATGCCGGCACAAAGGGCATAGATGTTTTTGAGGATGGCAGCATACTGAACGCCCAATACATCCTGGTTAACCACCACATTGAGGTAATCCGTTTTGAAACAGCGGGCAATAGCTTCAGTAGCCACTTCATCGGTTCCTGAAAAAGTAAGATAAGACAACTTTTCTGCCGCTACTTCTTCAGCATGGCAAGGACCCATCACTGTAAAATAATCTTTGAGGGCAAGGCCGAAGTTGATTTTAAAATAATCGTTTGCAAGCAGGTTGTTTTCCGGCAAGATTCCTTTTACCGCTGATATGATTTTGCGGCCCTTAAACGTTTCTTTGTCCAGCCCTTTGCAGGCATCGTGGATATAAGCAGATGGCATGGCCAGCACCAGGCAATCACTTGCTTCCACCACTTTTTGAATAGAGGCATCCATCCGGAGCAGCGAAGTGTCGAAATAAACAGAACTGAGATAATGGGGGTTGTGGTGCCTGCCGGTAAGGTGGCGGATGGCATCCCCGTTCCTGATCCACCAGTTGACGGGGTGTTTGTTATCGGTCAGGATCTTTGTTAAAGCGGTTGCCCAGCTTCCGCTTCCCAGAACGCCAAACTGCATACAACAGAGTTTTGGTGAGCAGCTACCTGCCGGAGCAAACAGCAAGATCAGCTATCTGCCCGGAAAGTTTATTTCTTTGTGTCATACAACTTGTCCTTGTCCACCACCAGCACCTTGGTGCCGTTTTTAAGGACTTTGCTGATTGTGCTGTATGGTGCTACAACTACCTGTTCGCCGCCCTGCAGTCCGTCCAGGATCTGGATATAATTGATGTCCTGTATGTCGGTTGATACCTTTACTTTTTTTACGGTGCCGTCTTTTTGCAGCATATAAACAACTTCTTCCAGCTCGGTGGAAGCTGATTTCTGATCCCTTTCTGCATCCGGGTTGCTGGTGGCACTGGTTTGGGTTGCATTGTTCTGCGGATCAGAAGCCGGTTTGTCCGTATCCTTTTCACGCGTGGTAACCGCATTGATCGGAACAGCCAGTACATTCTCGTGCCGCTTGGTCTGGATGTCGGCACTGGCGCTCATACCGGGGCGGAAAGGATAGCGTTTGCCCTTGGGTGTATCCAGCAACGATTTGTATGATTCAGGCAGCAGGCGGATATGCACTTTGTAGTTGGTGACATCGTTGGTGGTTGACGCAGCGGCTTGCGAAGCAGTGGAGTTGCTGCTGGCAATCTGCGTTACAATGCCCTTGAACTTGTGGTTTGTATAAGCATCGATCTCTACAATCGCCGAATCGCCGAGATTTACTTTGGGAACATCGTTCTCTCCCACGTCTACAATTACTTCCATCACACTCATATCAGCCACGCGCATCATTTCGGTACCGGCCATCATGGAGTTACCGACCACACGTTCACCTTTCTTGACGTTCAGCAGCGATATGATCCCATTCATAGGCGCCACAATAGCCGTACGGCTTAAGTCTTTGTTGGCTTTTGCCAGGTTGGCCCGGGCACTCAGCACGCTGGCCTGTCCGCCCTTGATGCCCTGGGTAGCGGCATTGTAATTGGCTTCCGCGGAGAGATAGCTGTTCTCTGCCTGTTCGAACTCGGACTTCGAAATTACTTTCTCATCGAGCAATTGCTTTTGCCGGTCGTATACCCGTTTTGCCTGGTCCAGCGAGGCTTTCAGCGCCTGTAACTGGGCCGAGCTGTTGGATACAGAAGCTTCCTGCTGGTTTACGACAGCTGCGGCCTGGTCGCGCTGGGTAGTATAAATATCCGCATAGATCTTGGCCAGGGTCTGGCCTTTTTTTACACTGTCTCCTTCGTTCACGGTCAGCTCTACGATTTCTCCGGAAATGTCCGGACTGACCTTTACCTCTACTTCAGGCGACAGCTTGCCGCTGGCGTTCACGGTTTCAATGATGGTGCGCTTGTCAGCTTTTTCCACCGCCACCTTAAGGCCTTCTTCCTTGCCGATCACGCCTTGTTTTTTCAGCACGACCAACACAATGACAATAACGACCAGTGCAACTATAAACCAGATGAGTTTTTTATTCATAATATATTATATCAGTTATTTTGGAAAGCAACAACATGCTGAACCCACGCCTACCCCTCCCAGGAGGGGATAATACAAGCGCCTTCTTATCCCCTCCTGGGAGGGGTAGAGTGGGTTGGCATATCAAGAAATTTATTATCCAATCCTTAAAACAATTTTAGCCCCTGCCCTTTGTAAAATTCAAGCACTTTCATTTTAAACACATAATCGTAGCGGGCAAGCAGGTAATCTATCTGGGCGCGGAGCAAATTATTCTGGTTGGTGATCAATTCAAAAGAGGTAAGCAGGTTAACGTCATATCTTTTTTTCGACAGCTCGTAGGAACGCTGGGCTGTTTCAACTGCTTTTTTGCTGGCTACCTGCTTTTGCAGGGCTGCAATGGCATTGTTGTAAGCTGTGTACACATCCTGCTTCAAGGTTTGGCGGTCCAGCTCCAGCTGCAGCTGCTGTCCGCGCAGGGTCAGCCGGGCACGGTCCCAGTTGGTGCGGAACTGCAACCCGTTAAAGATCGGAACGTTGATACCGATGCCCAGGTTTTGTCCGAAGTTGTGGTTCATCTGGCTGCCGAAACCCTTCCATATCTGGCCAAAAGGTTTGCTGACGGATTTTCCGGTAAACACGGGAGAGTACACCGGGATATCGGTCGCACCTTGCCGTGCAAACAAGCCTGTTTCCCGGAATCCCGAAGCCGAACCGATAGATTGCTGCAGCGCCGCGTAGAAGTTGGTAGCCAGGTTTACAAAGCCGGTGAGCCTCGGATACATTTGTCCGCGGGCGGCCGCATAATTCTTTTGCGCAGCCAGCACATTGAGGTTGTCTACCTTGAGCTGGGGCAGATTGTTCATTGCCAGGTTAAAGACGGTTTCCGGCTGAAGGGAACCCAGGGGTTCAACCGGGATTTTGTCCAGATTGGGTGTTTCCACATCGAACGGAATACCGGCATCCAGGTTCAGAACGGCTTTGAGCTGTAGAAGCTGAAGTTCCCTGTTGGCGGTGGCAGATACCAGGTTGGAGCTATCGGTAGCCAGCTGCGCCTCAATTTCAGCCACGTTTAGTTCAGGCAGGGAACCGGCTTCTACCCGTTTCCTGGTTACATCCAACTGTTCCCTCGTTAACCCGATCTGCAATTCGCTTACCCGCACCTGTTCCTTGGCCTGCAAGGCAAGCAGGTAGGCATTGGCTACGCGGAGGCCAATGTCATTTTTTGCCCTTTCTTCTGAAGCAACAGCGGCTTCGCGCTGGTAACGGGCAGCCGCCACTGAATTGCGGAGAGAATAAAAATTAAAGATGGTGAAGCTGGAAGTAAAACTAAAGCTGGTGGTAAGGGCGGTGGTGTTTTCGAGGATACCGGTGGTAGGGTTTTCACTTCTTCCAAAGCGCATGCCCCAGTTGTTGGAAAAAGCGGCCGTCGGATATACGCTGGCGTAATTGCTTCTGAAGTCCAGGGCAGCCTGTTCGTAGGCAATGTTTGCCTGCTTTACAGAAATGTTATTGGCGATGGCGTATTCCACTGACCGTTGCAAGCTCCAAACATCCTGACTGAACAAAGCGGTTGATACAAGAAGGGACAAAACCAGCCATGCCAGAATCTTATGTTTCATCGTACAAGTTAAAGGTAGCGTTGAGGAGTAAATATTTGTGTAACAGGTTTTTCCCGGATGTTGAGGCTTAAAAATAAGCAATTCATGCGTTCATTAACAAAAGAATTACAAACGTTTTCACAAACTAAGGGATTTTCATTAAGCCTTGTTCCAAATCTGCGATTATGTAATCCGGCTCTTCCAGCCCGATATACAGGCGGAATATACGGTGTGCAGGGTTGCCTGCATCAAACTGCTCAGGCGGTACGGAGGCGCATCCTGGTATGATCAGGCTTTCATACCCTCCCCAGCTTACAGCCATCAGGATATGCCGCAACGATTCTGCAAACCGCACCAGGCTGTCGCGGTTGTCTGTCCGCACCACAAAGCTTACCAGTCCGCAGGCCCCTTCCATCTGGCGTTTGGCCAGTTCATACTGCGGGAAGCTGGGATGAAAAGGGTGGATGACCCGTTCTATGAGCGGATGGTTGATGAGAAAATCAACGACCTGTTCCGTATTGCGGCCAATCTTTTCCAACCGGACAGGCAGGGTTCGCAGTCCCCGGATCAGCAGCCAGGCATTAAAAGGCTGGATCCCGCTTCCAACGGTCATGTACTCGTTCTCAAATATCTTCCGCATCATAGCGGAAGATCCGGTGATAACCCCAGCCACTGTATCGCTATGACCGCCGATGTATTTGGTGGCCGACTGCAGGGAAATATCTATACCCATCTCTACTGGCCGCTGGTAAAGCGGCGTGCAGTAACTGTTGTCGCAGATGGTTGTGATGCCTTCGGCCCGGGCCAGCTCGGCCACGGCCTTCAGGTCCTGCAGGGCAAAGCCCCAGGAGTTGGGCGATTCGAGATAGATCAGGGTGGTGGAAGGAATAATGGCCCGTTCAAAATTTTCGATCTGTGTGCCATCAATATAAGTAGTTACAACACCAAAACGGGGCAGGATCTTGTTGAACAGGTGCTGTGCCCAGCTATATGGTCTGTCGACCGATACAATGTGATCGCCTGCTTTTACATTGGCCATCACAGCAGCATAAATCGCGGCAGCCCCGCTGTTAAACACCAGGCAGTCTTCTGCCCGGTCGAGCGCGGCCAGTTTTTTGCGCAGGATGTCTACCGTAGGGTTCAGGCCGCGGCTGTACAGGTAACCGGCCATCTCATCCTGGAAAGCCTTTCCCAGCTCATCAACCTTTTTAAAAGCAAAATTGCTGGTTTGCACGATGGGTGGCGCAATGGCATTGAAGTAATTTTCGCGGTCTTCTCCCAGTTCGTTTAAAATATATGACAATGATAGATCCATGTAGCTAGTAAATTATTTTAAGAAGGTCTGCTTAGGTAACCGGATTCTTTTTTATGCTGGCTGCGATAAAATAAATCGCCAAAAATGCTGCAAACACGAGCGTGCCGGTGAGGGCAAGCCGGGGTGTATTGTACATGATACTAAGGCCTACAAAGATATAGGCAGCTATAAATATCAGCGGCATCAGCGGATAGAGTTTCATGGTATAAATGCCGGTGTTGTTCAAATGCCGGGTCCGTTTGCGCAAGATAAAGATGGTGGCGGCAGAAGTTGCCATGCCGATTGAATCAAGAAAAATCGTAAAGCCCAGGATGTTTTCAAAATTGTTGAAAAAGAACAGGACGATCAGGCATATAGCCGCAAACACCGTCAGGCTCACCGTTAACACATCGCGCGTTTCATTGCGGCTTTTAAAAGAAGCGGGTAGAATGCCATCGGCACTCATGGCATACATCACGCGCGGGTTGCTGAGCAGCAGCACGTTCACATAGGCCAGCACCGCAAAGAACAAGAGAAGAGTAAAGATGTACTTTCCTGTCGGACCAAAGATTTTTTCTGCGACCACGGCAGCGATGCCCTTGGTGGTTTTTAATTGCTCGAAGCCAATGATATTAAAATAGGAAACCTGTACCAACAGATACAGGCCAATGATCAGCATAATACCGATGAATATTCCCCGGGGCATTGTTTTGCGCGGATTGTGCACTTCTTCCCCAAAATTGATGGTCTGCTGGTAACCGCCGTAGGTAAAAGAAACCGATATCAGGGCGGCGCCAAAAGATTTTATATAATCTGACCAGCCGTATGAAACAGCCTGCGCAGCAGCGGGTGCGCTGCTGACATGTGCAGCCGGGAAAAAAAGCGCCAGGATCAATACCACGATCATGCTGATCTTTATCAGCATCAGCACGTTCTGCGTTTTCGCGCTCATGCGCAACCCGATCAGGTTTACGCCATAAAAAAGAATGATGGCACCCATGGCAATCAGGGCCTTTACAAAATCGGTCGTGCCGGTTTTAAAGATAATCTGAGAGATATATTCGCTGCCGATCAGCGCTACGCCGGAGAGCGATGCGGCGTTGGATATCAGGATGATACAATTGATGGCAAAGGCGATAGAAGGATGATAGCACTCGGCAAATATCTTGTAATAACCACCTGTGACAGGAAACCTGGAACCGATCTCGGCATAGGTAAGCGCCCCGCTAAGGGCGATCAGGCCGCCTGCTACCCAGCTGGCAAAATAAATAGCCGGTGTGATGGATTCTTTGGCCGCATCTGAAGCCGTCCGGAAAATGCCCATGCCAATGACCAGTCCTGTAACGATCATCGTGAGATCGAACAGATTCAGCTTTGGTTTGTTCATGGGGGAAAGATAGAGAAAATCTGGCTTTACATTTGTTTTGACCAATCCCATGAATTGGAGCGCATTACTCGCCTTTGTACTTTTTCCATTAGGTGTTCTGGCCCAGCAGGAACAAACCGACACGGTCCCATCCCAATCGCTGCCCGAAGTTGTGGTAAAAGGATATGAACAAAACCGGCGGCTCCTGGACGTGGCGGCGCCCATTGGCGTCGTAAACCAGCAACAGCTGCAACGCTTCAATCCCACATCTGTACTGCCCGCTGTGAACACGGTGCCCGGCGTACGCATGGAAGAGCGCTCCCCTGCCAGCTATCGCCTGAACATCCGGGGCAGTTCATTGCGTTCGCCTTTTGGTGTGCGCAATGTAAAAGTGTACTGGAACGACATCCCTTTTACAGATCCCGGCGGCAATACCTATCTCAACCAGCTTTCAGCGTATAATTTTTCTTCCCTGGAGATTTTAAAAGGCCCCGGCAGCAGCCTGTATGGTGCAGGCACGGGGGGCGTGATGCTGATCAACAGCTTTCCTGCGATAAGCAGCAACCGCCTTTCTATCTCTTATGCGCGGGGCAGCTATGGCTCAGATCATCTTTCTGCATCGGTAATAGCAGGCACTGAATCTTTCCGCAACCAGGTATCTTATACGCATCAAACCAGTGATGGCTACCGGCAGCAATCGGCCATGCGCCGGGATGTGGTAAGCTGGGAAACACATACAGGCAATCCTGAAAAGCAAGAACTCTCCACCCAGGTACTCTATGGCGATTTGTATTACCAAACACCTGGTGCGCTTACCCTGAGCGAATACCAAGCTAATCCGAAAGCGGCCCGTCCTGCAGCAGGTGGCTTTCCCAGCGCCGTGCAGAATGGGGCAGCGATTTACCAGAAAACATTCTGGTCAGGTTTGCATTATGGATACCATTTTAATGAGCACTGGCAAAACAGCAGCTCTGTATACGGTGCGTTTACGCAGGTACGCAATCCGGCTGTCCGCAATTATGAAAGAAGGCTGGAGCCCAATTTCGGGGGCAGAACAACCTTTAGCTATAACACAGACATACACAAAACCAACCTGAAAATCATTGCCGGCGCCGAAGCACAGCAAGGTTATGCCACCATCAAAGTATATAAGAACAAGCTGGGACAGCCAGATTCGCTGCAGACGGACGATGAGGTAGCCAGCCGGCAACTGGCCATTTTTTCACAGGCAGAGATCAGTTTTTCCAATAACATCATTGTGACGGCTGGTTTGAGCCTCAACAAAGCAGCGGTATCCTTTAACCGGTTGAGCGTAGTGCCCTCCTTTGTGTATACAAGTCATTACAACAGCGAGCTGGCGCCCCGCATTTCGCTGCTCAAAAAAATGGGCAATCACTTGTCTTTATATGCGCTGGTATCAAAAGGTTTTTCACCGCCAACGGTGGCCGAGCTCCTGCCTTCCACCAGTGTGATCAATACAGGCCTGCAGGCAGAACAGGGTGTGAACTGGGAAGCCGGGGCAAAGAGTGCCTGGCTGGGTAACCGCTTGCAGGTAGAAGTCAATGCGTTTTACTTTCGTTTAAAAAGGGCCATCACCCAGCGCCGCGATGCCAGCGGGGCTGATTATTTTATCAATACCGGCCGTACAAAACAGCAAGGCGTTGAAACCGCCATCAATTACCAAAGCCGCCGCCAGGACCGTCACTTTTTTTCGCAGTGGGCAGCCTGGCTCAACCATACAGGAAATTATTTCCGGTACCAGGATTTCAAACAACTGACGCAGGATTTTTCCGGCAGGCGCATTCCTGGTGTAGCTACACAGACCCTTGCTGCCGGACTGGAGCTGCGCCTGCGCCCGGGATTCTATGCCAATGCAAATTATTTTTACAGCAGCCGCATTGCCCTGAACGATGCCAACTCAGCCTATGCGATGCCTTATCATTTACTGGGCAGCAAAGCCGGATACAGACACTTGTTTGGAGAGCACCTGAGCTTAGACTTGTCCATTACAGGCGACAACCTGCTCAATGAAAACTATAGCCTGGGCAATGATATCAATGCGGCCGGCAACCGTTTTTACAATGCAGCGCCAGGAGCGAACTTTACAGCCGGCGCGATCTTTCAGTATAGCTTTTAGCGGGCTTTTCTTTTATATTTGTACCCAACAGCCCCTGTCCTCATGCCTTCCGGAAAAAACAAAAGACGTTCCCGCTCCTTATTCGCCCTGGTGCTGATCTGCTTCTTCGGTGCTTTTATATGGTGGTTTTATCTGCGGGAAGCGCCGCATTTTGTCCGGTACAACGAATTCGGGATCGACATTCCGACAGATTATGCCATTCATGGAATTGATGTAAGCAGGCACCAGAGTTATATCGACTGGGATGAAGTAAAGGCCATGGAAGTTGATAACATGCAGATCGATTTTGCTTTTATCAAAGCCACGGAAGGACTGCGGAAGGTAGATGATTATTTTTCGCGCAACTGGAGAAAAGCCCGCAATGCCAATATGATCCGCGGCGCCTACCATTTTTTTATCGCGCCCAAGAACGGCCGTGAACAGGCCATGAACTTTATCCATGCAGTAGAACTGGAAAGCGGCGATCTGCCCCCCGTGCTCGATGTAGAGCAAACCTATGGGGCACCGCCCGAAAAGGTGCGTGCCAATGTAAAAGCCTTTCTGGAAACCGTGCAGCAATACTATGGTGTTATGCCGATCATTTATACAAACGTATCTTTTTACGATGCCTATCTGTCTACAGGCGAGTTCGACCGCTACCCGCTGTGGGTGGCACACTACCTGCAAAAAGACCAGCCCCGGATCACGCGCGACTGGCTGTTCTGGCAACACAGCGAAAACGGCCGGGTCAACGGCATCCTGAACCAGGTAGACTTTGATGTATTCAACGGCGATTCCACTACGTTTAAGCAGTTGCTGGTTGAATAAACCTGTCGGCCTGCAAACCCTTACCAGGCTTTCTTGTTAAGGGATATCTTTTATCACCAAGCACACTTCTTATGGGTATTGAACCGGAAGTCAGGGACTTTCTAAAACGAATCATGTTCTCCATCGGAGCGGGACTGGCCTGGTTATTTATCAACATAACCGCCGGCATCTTTGGCGGCTGGTTCTTCTTCCACGACAGTCCGACAAAAGGCAATTGGGTCTTCTATGCCTGGTTCCTGCTCAGCCTGGGTTTGCTGTTGCGGATATACTACCGCTTATGGAGCAAGCATATCTGAAACTGTCTGAACCTTGATTTACAGGATGGGAGGGAAGCGCAGGATCGGATGTTCGGGGCTCAATCAGTAAACCAGTAAAGTCTTTACCAGCAAAATGATCAAAGGACTAATGTCCCCGAATCCCTTCCATCCTGCAAATCATGGGTCAAGACAGTTTCAGACTACTTCGCATCCAGAATCACCGGTGCATTTCCGCCCCGGCCCATGATCACCACTTTTGCATTGGGGGATTTGGCTAGTTCCAGTTGGGCTTTGATGGTTTCGTACTGGAGTTGTTTATCGGTGAGGCCTTCGCTGATGATGTGCTGGTAGTCGGCGATGCCTTGTGCTTCTACCCGCTTGCGTTCAGCTTCCTGTCTTTCTTTTTGCAGCACGAACTGCATCTTCTGGGCTTCCTGCTCTGCATTGATCTTTTGTTCTATCGAGGCTTTTACGGAAGGCGGCAGGGTGATATTTCTGACCAGCAGCTGCTCCAGCATCAGTCCTCTCCGCTTGAAATCCCTGTCGATGCTGGTAAAGATGCGCTGCTGGAACTCGTCGCGCTTGGTAGAGTACAGGGCGACCGCCTCATAGTAAACTGCATTGTCGCGGATCTTGGTGCGGGTGAGGGGCCGCACGATCTTGTCGGTATAATCCAGCCCGGTTTCCCGCACCAGCCGCGGGGCATCGGAAGGAATCAGCTTGTACAAAACGGTCAGGTCGATGGTCACTTCCAGTCCGTCGGATGTAAGCACGCGGATGGCATCGTCACCCGCTTTACGGCCTTCGTCGGCGATGCCGCTCATGGTGTAGTTCTGCGTCCGGGCATCCATCTTTTCAACTTCCAATAAGGGATTGATAAAATGCAGTCCGCTATAAAGCACATCGTTCTGCACACGGCCGAACAATTTCTTCACCCCGATCTCACCTGCATCGATCTGGATGATGCAGGAAGTGAGCACCCCGACGATGACAACCAAAATGCCGGCCAGCCGGACCGGACCAGCAAGCCGCTGCAGATTTAAGTCCCGTTTGGCGAAAGCTTGTCCAACCAGGAAAACAACAAATCCAAGAATGATGAGAAACATATACAGATCGGTTTAGCATAACAGGGCAAGAAGCGGGCATACAGGAATACCAACAAACAGGTTAACTGCTATGGTCGGAAACGATGTACCAGCTGCCGCGGATTTTGCGGAACAGCAGGGTGTAATGACCGCCCACATCACCGGCTTTGCGCTTTAGTGCCCATTGACCCAGTACAAAACAGTATTCGGCCGACAATTGTTTTACCTGCAGGATTTTAAAACTCAGCGCACCCATAAGGTCGGCATTGCTGTAGTTCTTTTTGTAGTTATCCAGCGTATTGCCATAACCGTAAGTAACGCCGTTGCGGCCAACAAACTGCAGGGAATCGTTGTTCCAGTAACCTTTCATAAACCCTTCCAGGTCGCCGCGGTTCCAGGAGAGGGTTTGTTCGTGCAGGATCTGCAGGATGGCTTTCTGGTCAGCAGACTGGGCCCGGAGCAGGGTCACCAGCGTGCAAAGGACCAGTGTACAAAGAAGCTGTTTCATGTTTGTATAGTTGTATGAATATAGGCTTTCTTTGTTACACTCCAACACGGCCGGCATGGTTGTGCCGGTCTCTCATCCTATCTTTTCCCATTGCCCTGTATTGTGATTGAATTGCTTGAGCAGCCGGGCCGGGTTTCCGCCTGCCATGGAGTAGGAAGGAACATCTTTGGTTACTACGCTGCCGGCAGCAATGATGGAAAAGGCACCGATTTGTACGCCTGCGGTTATCACTACATTGGCACCGATCCAGCAGCCTTCGCCGATCGTGATTTCGGCTACCGTGCAGGGTTGGTAGCGGTATGCTATTGACACACTGGAGATGCCGTGGTTGAGGCCGGATATAATTACGTTCTGTGCTGTCATAATATGATCATGCAGGGTAACCGGTCCGATGATCACATTGGAAGCACCGATAAAAACATGGTTGCCAATTTTGACAGCACCCATGGCATTGTTTAAAAAACTGAAGTCTTCAATTGTGGAATGATGGCCAATCTCGAACGGATTAAACGGCACCAGATCACGGCGGCTTCTGCGGAAAAAGACCGTTCCCTTGCCGCGTTTGTGAAAAAAAGGATTTACCAGGTTGCGCACCCACCAACGCGGCCTGATGCCCCCGTCGGCACTCAGGGCCCACATGGCCAGCTTTTTCAACCGGGGATCTTTTTTAATGGTGTCTTTTAATGACATAGTTTTTTATCTGACAAACCAGTGAACTTGGCATCACAGTTTCAAGCGGCCAATGGAAGATCAATCCTACACTACACCCGCACCCGTTCGCAGGTTTTTAAAAATTCTTCATCTGCATCTGCACCAATACCGGGTGTGTCAGGCAGTTCGATCAACCCCCCCCTGTACTGTACGCCACCGGTAACCGGATCTACTTTGTGGCCGAGCATGCAGGTATCCATATCGTAAAACCGGATGTTGGAAAAGGCCGCGGCTACATGGGCAAAAGCAGAAAGGGCGATCCGGCTCTCGAGCATGCCTCCCATCATGCAGGGAATGCCATGCTGCGTTGCCACGTCATGGATCTTTTTTGCCTCCAGGATACCGCCTGATTTAGCGAGTTTGATGTTGATATAGGTGCAGGCATCTGCTCTTATCAGGCGTTGTGCATCATAATGACTGAACACGCTTTCGTCGGCCATCAGGGGCACGGGTGAAAGCTTTTTCAAAGCAGGTAATTTATCATCATCCCAAAAGCGCATCGGCTGTTCGCAGAACTGGATGTTAAAGGGCGCGAGGGCTGTTAAGGTAGCCAGCGCTGTTTCATAATCCCATCCCTGGTTGGCATCAATGCGCAGTCCTATCTCTTCGCCCACAGCAGCCCTGATCTGCCGGATCCGTTCAATGTCTTGCCTGCCATCCTTGCCCAGCTTGACTTTGATGATCCCCACCCCTTTCTTTTTATACGATGCTGCTGTGCCGGCCATCTGCTCCGGCTCACCGATGCCGATGGTAAGATCGGTTTCCATCATTTTTTTTTCGCCATTCAAAAAACGGTACAGCGGCAACCCGGCCTGCTTGGCGGCCAGGTCGTGGAGGGCCATATCAAAAGCGCTTTTGATGGTGGTGTTAAAAGCAGCCAGGTCGTGCAGTTCCTGCATTCTTTCCTCCAGCTGCCCCGCATCCTTTCCCTTCCAGAGCCGGGCAAATTCCTGCGCCATTTCAAAACAAGTACCCTGCGTTTCACCGGTAATCATCGGAAAAGCAGAGCACTCTCCTACCCCCACCAATTCCTCTGTGGTAAACACGCGTATCAACACATTCTGTGCATAATGCATGGTACCCGTTGCAATGGTAAAGGGGTGCATAGGAATGCTAAACCGGTATACATCGGTATGGGTGATCTGCATGTGGTTAAAAATAGATAAATTGTTTGAATCTGTCTGAATCATGGTTGAGACAGCAACGAATCCAATGCCTGCTGCATCTGCGGAAATTTGTCGAGGTCGTTGTGGCTGCCGCCTTCGACGGTGATGAATTGGTCAGCGTGTTTCAGGAGGGGTTGCAACTGTTTTGCGTTGGAATAAGGTATGACGCCATCGGAGGTGCCGTGGAAGATGGTAACGGGGGCCAGCACTTTGGGCAGGTATTCAAAGGTGGGAAGGCGGTAGTGGATCATCCTGCTGACGGGATAAATGGGCAGATAGTGCGACATCAGCGCGTGCATGCTATAATAAGGTGTTTCCAGGATCAGGCGCCTGCAGTCTCTCCGGGAAGCCAGGTAGGCAGCAATGCCCGTTCCCATAGAGCGGCCGTAAACAAGGATCTTTTCTTTTTCGAACCGGGTGCGGGCCAGCTTGTAGAGCTGGTTGGCGTACTCGTATAAACGGGGTTCGGTCAGGCGGCCCGTACTTTTTCCAAAGCCGGGGTAATCGATCATCCACACTTCATATCCCCACTTGGTAAGTGCAGGCACCCGGCTGGCATACCAGGAAATATTCTTTTTGTTGCCATGAAAATACAATATCACCCCCCTGGCCGGGGAGCCGGCAGCGGCAAACTGTACAATGTTTAAGTTAGAGGCCGCATCATACGGAATATTTACTTCGCGGTGCGGAATGGTAAAATCATACCGGTGGTTGCGGGCCAGCGGCACAGGATGAAATAAAAAATAATCCTGAAAATAATAGATCGCAAATCCAACAATGCAATACAGGATGATGAGGACCTTTGTCCACCGGAAAATCTTTTTTGCTGCCTGAGCTGAAAACCAATTCTGCATGGAATGCGCTTAGTATTTTAAAATATCGCGCACAAAATTATGGTATTCCGGATAGGAAGGCAGGTTGTTGTGCCCGCCCCCTTCAATGCGGATCAGCGTGATCTTGCGTGGGTTGATGGCCTGCAGTTTTTCACTGTTGGAAATAGGGATGAGCCGGTCGCGGGTGCCATGGATAATATAGGTATGACAGTTTACCTGCCTGATCCATTCATGAATGGGCAGGTAGTAACGCAGCAGCCGTTTCACCGGCAGGATGGGCACAAAGCGTTCTACTACTTTGTGAAAATTGTAGTACGGCGCATCCAGGATCAGGTAGCGGGGATTGTTGTCGGAAGCGATCTTGGCCGCAAACCCGCTGCCCAGGCTCCGGCCGTATACAATCATATACTCCTGTACATATTGCACGCTTAGCGAGTCGTACACAAACTGCAGGTCACCCAGCATCTCAGCTTCATTTCTTTTGCCGGTGCTTTTTCCAAAACCGCGGTAGTCAACCAGCACTACATCATAATCATACCGGTAAAAATCACGCGCATAGCGTGCCCACCCTTTGATGCTGCGGGTATTGCCATGAAAATACAGGATCAATCCCTTGGGATGCTCCCGGTAAAAATGCAGTCCGTTGATGCGCACGCCCTGCTTTACTTCAAAGTTTAGTTCTTTAAAGGGGATGTCATACTTGAATTTAAAATCAGCTCCCAGCTTTTCCGGTTTGAAAATAAATTTCTCCTGGATAAAGTAGAAGACAATGACAAATGCTATATAGCCGTAAATGATATAGAGGAGGACAGAATGCAAGGTGGTTTTGGTCTGGATTTATTTTTTTCTTTGGTCTGTTCTTACCTTCATACTGATCCACATTTGTCGATCTTCTTCCAAGATATGATTCAGTTCTTCTGAGGTCAGGTCAGTTCCCAGTAGCACAAAAAATTCACGGATCTCTCTTTCTTTCTGTTCTTTTTTACTTTCCCATACTTTGATAGCGGTATCATAGTCCAAGGGCAAAGTTGCCTGATAAGTTTTTTTTGCTTCCTGCATCTCTCTTTTGTACCACTCCTTTTTCAACTCCTGCGGATTAAACAGGTCGAATTTAGTTCCATCCGCAAAAGCCCGTTCAAAATGAGGAAAAAATTTCTTTGTTTTCTTAAGATATTTCATTCGCTTTTCAGGTTCCGCTCTATCACAAGGCACATCTTCCTCCTTGACGACCCGGATATACTCAGGTCCGCATCTTTCTGTATGATATGCAAGGAACTTAAAGGATTCAACTACATAAAAATTCCCCCATCCCCAGACTTGCCTGGTATAGGTGCCGCCGTATTCATTGCACTTGTTGCATTTAAAAATATACTCCCTTGACATTTCCTAAATTTAACAAACATGTTCTTATTTTAACTGATAAAAGATCAGGGCTTCGTTCCCGCTTATGCAACAATCCATCTCCCTCAAAGTCCTTCCTGCCCAGGCCAGCGATGCTGCGGCACTGACAGAGCTGGCAGCAGCCCAGCTCGGCCGGCCACCAGCAGACATTACCGGGTTCTACATCCTCCGTCAATCCATTGATGCCAGGGGCAGACAGGTGTGGATGCAACTGATGCTGCAGGTGTTTGTACAGGAACCATTTGAAAAGCGGGAAGTAAAGAAGATCCCGTTTAAAGAAGTGTCGAAAGCGGTGCACAGCGTGGTTATCATCGGGGCCGGACCGGCAGGTTTATTTGCTGCGCTCCGGCTGCTGGAGGCAGGCATCCGGCCTGTGATCCTTGAAAGAGGAAAAGATGTACGGGCCCGCAGAAGAGACTTGGCGCTGTTGAACAAGGAAGGTATTGTGAACCCGGAAAGCAATTATTGTTTTGGGGAAGGCGGCGCAGGCACGTACAGCGACGGCAAGCTGTATACACGCAGCAGCAAGCGGGGTGATGTAAACCGGATCCTGAACTTGTTTGCCCAGTTCGGAGCCGAAGAAAAAATCCTTTACGAAGCGCATCCGCATATCGGCACCAACAAGCTGCCCCAGATTATCACGGCCATGCGCAAGCAGATTGAAGATTGCGGCGGTATCTTCCTGTTCGAAAAAAAAGTGACCGGTTTTACCCTGCACAACGATGCCATTGAAGCCGTACATACTGCCGATGGAGATACGTGGAGGGGGGATGCCGTGATCCTGGCAACCGGCCATTCGGCGCGGGATATTTTTACGCTGCTGCACGGACAAAACATCGCCATTCAGTTAAAGCCGTTCGCCCTGGGTGTGCGCATCGAGCATCCGCAAACCCTGATCGACAGTATCCAGTACCACCAGCCCAACAGGAGCGAATACCTGCCGCCCGCCGCTTACAGCCTGGTGCAGCAGGTCGAAGGCAAGGGTGTGTTTTCTTTTTGCATGTGTCCCGGTGGCATCATTGCGCCGGCTGCTACCGCACCGGGCGAGCTGGTGGTGAATGGCTGGAGCCCTTCCAAACGCAACAACCCCTTTGCCAACAGCGGCATGGTCGTTACCATAGATGAAAGCGAAATTTTTCGAACCGGCAAGGAACAGGGTCCGCTGGCCGGCATGCATTTTCAGCAGGCCGTGGAACAGCGCGCGTTTACCCAGGGGGGCGGCCATTTTGTAGCGCCGGCCCAGCGGATGGTTGACCTGGTAGAAGGCCGGCTTTCCGCCACCCTGCCTGATTGTTCGTATCTCCCCGGCATCCGGTCGGCCCTGATGGAAGAAGTGCTGCCTCCCTTTGTTTTTAGATGCCTGCAGGAAGCATTTAAACAGTTTGGCAAAAAGATGAAGGGTTATTATACCAATGAAGCGGTGGTGGTAGCCACCGAATCCAGAACCTCCTCACCGGTTCGCATACCCCGGGATGAGACCGGCTTTCACCATCCGCATATCAAAAATTTGTATCCCTGCGGAGAAGGGGCTGGTTACGCCGGCGGCATCGTAAGCGCAGCCATGGATGGCGAAAATGTGGCTGCGGTGCTCGCACAAAAACTCATTTCCCGTCAGCCGCATTAAAAAGAGGTTGGTTTGCCTTTAATTTTTAGCTTAGCGGCACCACCGTTCTTTTTTAGCCAATGCCTATATGGGCGCAAGAAAGTACATTTGACAATAAATTGTTCCATTATGCCTTTACTGGATGTTCAGAATCTTAAAAAATATTACGCTACCCAAAAAGCCGTCGACGACATCAGCTTTTCCATTGAGCGGGGAACCATCTTCGGCCTGCTCGGTCCGAACGGCGCGGGTAAAACCACCCTACTGCGGATGATCACCGGCATCTTCTACCCCGACAGCGGAGACATCCTTTTTGACGGGAGAAAATTTGAGCTGGAAAAAGACGTGCAGAACATTGGCTATATGCCGGAAGAAAGGGGTTTGTATAAGAAGATGAAGATCGGTGAACAAGCTGTTTACCTGGCCCAGCTCAAAGGCCTTAGCAAGAGCGAAGCGATCCAGAAAATAAAAGAATGGTTCACCAAATTTGAAATGCAAACCTGGTGGAACAAAAAAGTAGAAGACCTGAGTAAAGGCATGGGACAAAAACTTCAGTTTGTTACCACTGTACTGCACGCACCCAAGCTGATTATTCTGGATGAGCCATTCAGTGGCCTTGACCCGGTGAACAGCAACTTAATCAAAGAAGAAATTTTTAACCTGGCCAAAGGCGGAAGCACCATTATTTTCAGCACACACCGCATGGAGCAGGTAGAAGAGATCTGCGACCAGATCATCCTTGTCAACAAAGGCAAAAAAATCCTGGATGGCGGCGTGCAGGAAGTAAAGCAGCTTCACAAGGAAAACCTGTTCAGCATCGGATTCGAAAAGCTGCCGGAAGGCCCCTATGCCACGCCTGCATTTGATCTGGCCGGCACCAAGAACCAGTCTCTTATTGTAAAGATCAACGAAGGATATACGCCCAACCATGTTCTTCACCATTTTATCCAGCAGGGAGCAGGCATAGTTTCTTTCCAGGAAATCCTTCCTTCGCTCAATGATATTTTTATCAAGCTGGTAGAAGGCACCCCGCTTACCCGTCAATTTCAACCTGTAACTGCGTAAATAGACTGTATGAACAAGACCTGGCTCATTATAAAACGAGAGTACCTGACCCGTGTCCGGAAAAAATCCTTTTTGGTAATTACCCTGTTGGTGCCTCTGATCATTGTTGGTTTTTACGGGGCCATCTTTGCCATTGCCATCAGTGGCGGCGGCAGCGACAAGCAAAAGATCGCCGTGCTTGATGAAGGCAATCTTTTTGATGGGAACGAAACAGCGCTGAAGGACGACAACATGGCGTACATATTTATCCATGGTGAAACAGAGGCTTCCTTTAAAAAGAAATACAAAGCGGATGGCTATTCGCAGTTCCTTTACATTCCGCAGCTCGACATCCAGCAGCCGTCCAATATCAAGCTGCACAGCCAGTCGGCAGTAAACCTGCTGACCAAAAGCCGGATCGAAAAAAAGCTCGACCAGGCTATTGAGGCCAAAAGGCTGAAGGCAGCCAAGATAGATCCTGAATTGTACAAAGCCATCAACTCGGATGTATCTGTAGACAATACCATCGATTCGGAAAAAGGAGAGAAAAAAAGTTCGGCGGGTGTAGCCTATGCAGTTGCATTTGCAGGCGGCATCCTGATCTATATCATCCTGTTGATCTACGGCACCATGGTGATGCGGGGCGTGATGGAAGAAAAGACCAACCGGATCGCAGAGGTGATCGTCAGCTCTGTAAAACCGTTCCAGCTGATGCTGGGCAAGATCATCGGCATTGGTGCCGTTGGGCTCACGCAGTTTGCCATCTGGATCGTGCTGATCGCGCTGTTGCAATCAGTTATTCCTTTGCTCTTCCCTGACATGTTCCACCAGGTCGTAGCACAGGGCGGCATCAATGCACCGGCCATACCCCAGAGTGGTACGCAGAAAATGGTCAGCACCATCAGTGAAGGACTGGGTTCACTCAATATCGGACTGATCGTATTTTGTTTTATCTTTTATTTCCTGGGTGGCTACCTCATGTATGCTTCGCTTTTTGCTGCGGTGGGAAGCGTGGTGAGTGAAGACCAGCAGGAAGCCCAGCAGCTGATGCTTCCGATCATGATGCCGATCATCCTGGCATTTGTGATCATGAGCAAGGCTGCCAGCGATCCCGACAGCAGCCTGGCGGTTTTTGGCAGCTTGTTTCCGCTCACCTCCCCGATCGTGATGATGGGGCGGATCACCTACGGGGTTCCCTGGCAGCAGCTGGTGATATCGATGGTACTGCTCTTTGGAAGCTTTCTCCTGTTCACCTGGCTTACAGCCAAAATTTACCGCACCGGCATCCTGATGTACGGCAAAAAAACAACCTGGAAAGAAATGGCAAAATGGGCTTTTAAAAGAGGGTAGCAGCCGGCTCCTGCAATAAACCGTCCTTTGCAAAAGCCGGCTTACCTATGCATCTCTACTTTGTTGCCATCACCGCGCCTCCTGCAGTCGATCATGAAGTGCTCCAGTTCAAGCAAACCATGCTGGAGCAATACGGCTGCAGGGTGGCGCTCCGGTCACCGGCCCATATTACCCTGATACCGCCGTTTAATTTACCGGATGCGGAGGTCCATCAACTCAAAACTGCCCTGGATAATTTTGCCGGGAGCATTCCGGATTTTGTTCTTGAGCTAAAGGATTTTTCCTGCTTTCCACCGCGTGTTATTTATGTGGATGTTGTTCACAACGAGTCATTGAAGCAGGTACAGTCCCTCCTGGAAGTCCGCCTGTTGCCCTATTTCCCGGTAAAAAAATCTACCCGCCCCTTTCATCCGCATGTTACCATTGCCAACCGCGATTTGGATAAATCTCATTTTGAAGAGGCCTGGCGTCATTTTAAGGACCAGGCATACAATGTTCAGTTTCCGGCTTCCGGCATTTCACTGTTGCAATACAATGGCAACCGGTGGCAAACTATTCACACCGCTCCACTGACCGGGTAAGAGGATAATTTTGATCAGACCGGGTTATGACAAATAATTTCCGGAACTTACAGAATGTCCAGATCCGTATTATACCGCTGTTGTTTTTACCTGCTGGCCTTGCTATGTGCAGGAATGGGTTGTCAGCCAAGGCAGAAACGGGAGATCGAGTTCCGGTTTGATCCGCCTTTCCGCAAAGAGTACAGGTATGCGCTTACCATTACATCAGCTTCTCTTATCCGCCGCTATGTAAACGATGTACTGACCGATACGGCCAATAAAAACATAACTGATTCTATCCGGCTTGATTTTACGGTCAAGAACATCTACGACATGGACAGCATCCTGATATGCAAGCTGACCTTCCATGATTTCAGAAAAAAGATCCCTCAGATCAGGGCAAGGATCATCGGCCTGCCCAACGGAGAGCAGTTTGTACACAGCAATCCTTTTGCCCTTTTTGATTCGGTTGGTTACTATATACGCGGACGTTCCATCCAACTGGTCATTAACCGCAAAGGAATTGTGAAGAGAGTAGATGGGATTGAAGACCTGATAGATCGCATCGCAAAAGGCAGCCACAACCAAACGTCCCATGTAAGAAGAATTTTATCAGATTATATCAGCGAGAATGCGATGAAAGACATGCTCAACAGGATCTTTACCGTAGTTCCGCAGGCAACGGTACAACAAGCAGAGAGATGGGTGCGCAACGTAACGCTTGTAACCAAGGCACCTGTTAAGATCAGCAACCTGTACACGCTTACAGAACGCAGTGGTGATACTGCCTTTATAGATATTGAATCGATCGTGTCGGCAACACAATCAGAAGGCGGCAGTGTATATATGAAGGGAAAACAAACCGGCCATGCCCAGGTCAGCTACATGAGCGGCATGCCCATTGATTATGAAACAAGCTGGGAAACCATCACCTCCGTTACGAGTCACCTGTACGATGTGGTAAACAAAGAACATTTTCATCTCAACCGGATCTCTTCCGGCTCACACTAAAAAAGGTCTCCGATAGCTACTTGGGATACAGGCAATTGGCGGTCCTGGCCTTCCAGGCAAAGAGCCAATTGATAAATTTTTTTAAAATATACGAAATACATCGTATATTGACAGGGCAATATATACATTTGTTTTCTACAAAACCAACCAAGTATGTTACAACAATCTTTCAAGAAAGCATGCAGGCTGATCGCGCTGCCGGCTGTATGTGCAGTCCTCTCCTTATTTTTTACGGCCCAGGCTACGGCGGGTGTCAGGAATGTATGCTGGCAGGATACCGTTCCTTCTAAAAACCGCAACGCAGAAAAGCGCGCCAACGCCAACCTGGACGAGCAGCTGCAGCGTCTGGATGCTGCGCTCGACAGGCTGGACAAACAACTGCAACAAAAAGACTGGCAAAAGATGCAGGCTGATCTGGAAGCTTCGCTGAGCAAGATCAACATGCAGAAGGTACAGCAGCAGTTTGAGGATGCCATGAAAAAGGTAGACATGCAAAAAGTGCAGCTGGACGCACAGAAGGCCATCAGCAAGATAGACCTGGAAAAAATGCAGGCACAGCTCAAGGAATCCATGGCACACCTGAAAGAAACAGATTGGAAGGAGATGAAAAAGGAAACAGACCGTGCGATGCAGGAAGCCAAAAAGAGCCTGGCAGATGCGAAGAAGATCAACTTCGACCGGCTGAAACTTGACCTGCAAAAATCAAAGCTGGACTGGGAAAAGGAAAGGGGCGTATTTGAAAAGCAGATGAAATCGCTCAAAGAGGAATTGAGTAACAACAAGCTGAACATGGAGCAGCAGCTGATAAAGGCCAAGGAAGGAGTTCAGAAGGCAAAAGAAGAAATTCAACAGTATAAAAATGGCATCGAAGAAATGGAAAAAGCAGGGCTGGTCAACACAAAAGAAGACTATAACATAGAATTCAGGAACGGCGAACTCTTTATCAACGGCACCAAACAATCCAAAGAAAACAGGGACCGCTACATGCCCTACTTCAAAAAAGACAACCTCCAGCTCAAAAAAGAAAAAGGAAATTTCTCCATCCATACAGACCAGTAAATCATCCCAACCAGGATGCGTGCCGCCTACACATTTACAAGGAACCGCACGCATCCTGGTTCTACTCCATTCTTCCCCAGCCTCTACCAATCCAAAACATTTCCACATTCAAGAGAAGGATGCAGTGATAGCGGTCATCAAACAAATCAAGTATTGCGCCCCCGTCCCTCCCGGGAGGGAATACGTCTTTGACAGGCTGCATACATAGCCTCTTTCTTCCAGGATTTTTTTGTCTTGAACCAGGATTACACGGATTAAAGGATTACAGGATTTTCAGGTACAAGTGGAGCAGCCTACTCTTTCCTTTTGTCATCCTTTTCTTTTGTCATCCTTTTCTCTTTGTCATTCTGCCGGGGCGCATCTTGCTGTTGCACGTGCTGTATGCTTGCGCGCCCCGTGCGGAATCTCTGCGGGGCAGGGTGCTGCGATGATAGGCCAGTGTCTCACTAAACAGAGACGCTCCGCTCCGCAGAGATCCTGTAAGGGCGCAGCATCAGCCTGCAAGTACAAAGGGAACCGCGCCCTTACAGGATGACAAAGAAAGGGGGATATTCCTTCGCCCTCCCCCTCGTTCTAAACCATCTTTTCTCTCTTCCTCCTCTCTCGCCTTCTTCCTCCCTCCCTTCTTCTCTCCACTCGAGCCTCTCACAATTCTCTTCTCACCATCGAATCCCTTCCATCCCCCCAATCCTGTAAATCAAGGTTCAGACGTTCTTCCCCCGGCCTT
>JADCRZ010000057.1 GCA_015069695.1 Williamsia sp. | reverse complement strand
CCAATCCCGGATACAGCTACGATGCAGGTACTTACAGCCTCTCTGTTGTTTACACGGCTACTCAGCAATAACATTATCATACATCAACTCTACTAGAGATCTGGCCATCAATAGTAACTCATAAACACAAAGAAGAACCCTGGAGTAAGTACTCCGGGGTTCTTTGCTTTTTTTGTCTTGGACCAGGATTACACGGATTGATACCAAATTGAATGAGCTGGTATGGCATGCATCGTAGACCCACCCCTGCCGTTATGTATTTTGCGTATGCATTTCATTTACCCCCTTCTCAACACTGCACACCACCAAATTCAAATCGGTATAAAGGATTACAGGATTGCAGCTTGAGGAATCGATCTTTAAAGATGAGTACCGATCAATTCCAACATACCTCACTATCAACCACCAATCCTGTAATCCGTGGATGCGTGTAATCCTGGTTCAGACAATTCCCCTCCCCATCCTGTAAATCCCGGTTCAGACAATAAAGCTCCCGAAATCGTAAATCATTCGGCGGCTTCTTTTTTACATTTGCCGCCAATTGAATGAACGGGATTTACATATTGCATTGGTAGGAAACCCGAATTGCGGAAAGACTTCCTTGTTTAATGCACTGACCGGACTACGGCAAAAAGTAGGCAATTTCCCCGGCGTAACGGTGGACAAAAAAACAGGTATCTGTAACCTGGCTCCAGGTATGGATGCCAATATCATTGACCTGCCCGGTACCTACAGCCTCTATCCCAAACGGGACGATGAATGGGTCACCTACCGCGTACTCCTGAACCAGGATAAAGATGTACAGCCCGACATGCTGGTGCTGCTCGCCGATGCCAGCAACCTGAAGCGAAACCTCCTTTTTGTTTCCCAGATCATCGACCTGAAAACCCCGGTTGTAGTAGCCCTTACCATGGTCGACCTGGCAAAACGCAAGGGCATCGATATCGACATTGAAGAACTGGAAAGGGAACTGGGCGTACCGGTGATCCCCGTAAACCCGCGCAAGAACAAAGGCATCGCACAGCTTAAAAAAGCTGTTGTGCAAACAGCTAAGAACTTGTACCGGGCACCGTTCTTCGATTTTATCCCCAATATGGCCCTGGCACCCGCTTCGGTGGAAAGCGTGAAAAAACATTTTCCGGCTATCAGCGACTACACGGCCATCCACTACCTGATCAACCACGAAAACTTTTCTTTCAGCGAAGAGATACAGGATACCATCGAAGGCATCGAACAAAAAAATCAATTTAACCCGACCAAGACGCAGGCAGATGAGATCATGCAACGCTACGGGCGCATCAAGCAACTGATGTCGCTGGCCGTATCCGAGCCCGATCCCCTGCAAAAAAGCCTCTTTACCGAAAAGCTCGACAACATCCTGCTGCACCGGGTATGGGGATACGTGATCCTCCTGGCCGTTTTATTCCTTCTTTTTCAAAGCGTATACCTGGTGGCAGAAATGCCGATGAACGCCATAGAATGGACCTTTGCCGAACTGGGCGGCTGGCTCAACAGCTTTTTGCCCGACAGCTGGTGGAGCAACCTGCTGGTAAACGGCATCCTGGCCGGCCTCAGCGGCATCCTGGTGTTTGTGCCGCAGATCATGATCCTGTTCGGATTGATCACCCTGCTGGAGGATACAGGCTATATGGCACGAATCAGCTTTTTAACAGACAGGCTTATGCGAAAAGCAGGCCTCAACGGAAAAAGCGTGATGCCGATGATCAGCGGTTTTGCCTGCGCCGTACCTGCTATCATGAGCGCCCGCAGCATCGAGAACCGGAAAGAACGCCTGCTAACGATCCTGGTAACGCCCCTGCTGAGCTGCTCGGCGCGCCTGCCGGTCTATACCATCCTGATTGCGCTGGTAATCCCCAAAATACTTATAGGAGGAATCATATCCCTGCAGGGTTTGGTGATGATGGGTTTATACCTGCTAGGCACTGTAATGGCCCTGCTTACGTCCTACGTACTTAAGCTGTTTATCAAATGGAAGGAACGGAGTTATTTTATCCTGGAGCTGCCCATGTACCGGGCACCCCGCTGGAAAAACATCGGCGTTACCATGGCTGAAAAAGCCAAGATATTTGTAACGGATGCAGGCAAAATTATCATGGTGATCAGCCTGATCCTCTGGGCCTTGAGCAGTTTCGGTCCATCAGGCCGCATGCAGCAGGTGAAGATGGAATATGCCCAGGCAAAACAGGGACAGCCTGAAAAGGAAGCGGAATGGGACAGGCAGGAAAAATCAGCCCTGCTGGAAAATTCCTATGCCGGCTTGCTGGGAAAAAAGATTGAACCCCTGATCCGTCCCCTGGGCTACGATTGGAAGATCGGCATTGCTATCATCACATCTTTTGCCGCCCGGGAAGTATTTGTAGGTACGATGGCTACCCTCTACAGCGTAGGCGACAGCGACGATGAAAGCAGCATGCTGCTGCGCGAAAAGATGCAGTCCGCCGTACGGAGCGACGGAACAAAGGTATACTCACTGGCCACCGGTGTATCGTTGATGATCTTCTACGCCCTCGCGATGCAATGCATGAGCACCCTGGCCATCGTAAAGCGGGAAACCCAAAGCTGGAAATGGCCCCTGCTCCAGTTTATTTACATGACCCTGCTGGCTTACGTGTTAAGCCTGGCAGCCTACCAGTTGCTGAGCTAGGCATTCTTACTTCCCTGGTACACAACTTGCACTAGTCTACACAAAAAAATTATGAAAAGCATCCTGATCGCAGCTGCCCTCACCGGCATCGTTGGAGCCCTGGTAATTATTTATATATCCCGCGCTTCGTTTGAAGATTCAGAAGCTATCGGGTATTAACGCCCCTTGGAAATCAGCCGTGTAGCGGGTTAGAGGAGCTGTGGGAGTGCCTACTTCCGCTTGTTTTGTTTCCCTGCTTGATCCTTTTGGCATTCTCCTGCATACTTTGTCATCCTGTAAGGGCGCAGTTCCCTTTGCACTTGCAGGATGATGCCCCGCCCTTACAGGATCTCTGCGGAGCGGGGAGGTTCTGTTTGGTAAGACACCGGCAAATCATCACACGACCCTGCCCGGCAGAGATTCCGCGCGGCGCGCGCAAGCATACAGCACGTGCAACAGCAAAAAGCGCCCCGGCGGAATGACAAAAAGGGTTTACACTACATTGAATCTATACAAAGAGGCTATAGAATTGCCTTTTTTCTTGCCGTGCTCCCGGGAAGAGCAGCATGGCAAAAAAATATTGTCCACCTGACACTTATTGGCACGTTGATTTAATCTGCTGGTCGATCTCTTCTTTGATGGCTGTAAACACGTCCCGCTTTTGCTCTGTGGAGAGCTGGCCGGTAAAAATAACGGCGGCGTAATTTCTGCAGCGGTCGATGAAGGGCCAGGTGCCATTGGTGCCGGGGGCACTGATGGCGCTGCTCTTGCCGCTTTTGTCTGCTTCGCTGACCCAGGTTCCCAGGCCATAGCTCAGGCCTTCGGTGGTTTTGGGCGTGCTTTTTACGGGTACACCGGGAGCAGAAATCTTTTCCATCTCTTCGATCGCTTCCTTGCTCAGGATTTGCTTGCCGTTGAACTGCCCGCCGTTGAGCAGCATGGTCATGAACTTAATATAATCGCCGGCCGTGGAAACAGCGCCACTGGCAGGGTTCTCAGCGCCCTCGCCCGACTCATTGGCAAAATTGGTTTTCCGCATCGCCAGGGGACGGGTGATGCGCTCCTGCATCAGCTTGGAAAACGTTTTTCTTTTGGCAATCACTTCCAGCACCCTGCCTGCAATGTCGAAGCCCGTCTCCCCATAAAAGAATTCCTGACCGGGCTTTACCACAATGTCTTTGTGCGCCGCAAAATAATTGACCTCTTCCTCCAGGCTTTCAAACTTATTTTTCTGCACCATCCGGGATACCTTTTTTTGCTCCGATTCTATGCCGGTGGTTTCCGACAGGCATTGACGGATGGTAATATACCCCTTGCTGTAAGAAGAAAAAACGGGCAGGTATTTGCTCACAGGATCGTCGAGCGAAAGCTCTCCCTTGTCTACAAAGGTCATCACCAGGGCGGCTGTCAGCCATTTGCTGCTGGTGCCGATCGGTGCCGGTGTTTCAGCTTTGAATTCTTCATCCAGCTCTTTCTGATAAACCACCTTTCCGTCCTTGGCTACCAGCACAACGGCCTTTCCTCCCAAGGCCTGTTTGTTCCGGTTCAGCACCGCGTCGATCCCGGTAAAACTGTACTGACCGAAGCCCAACTGAAATAATAGCAGGAAACCCACTATCAGGCTGCAATTCAAGCAGATGAGCGGCTTGTTGAATGACAAAATTTCGCAGTTTTTCTCCTGGATTCTTTTTTGCATACCTAAAGAAGTTTTTTGAATTTATCTAACCAAATTTTCCGGATAATCATATGCAAGCCGTTCCTCCGGACGTTGAGTAAAGTGGCTGGATTTTTTAAGGCTGTTCGCAGGAATAATTTGCACGATTATACTAAATAATACAACGTATGAACTTAAATAATTTCACAATTAAATCGCAGGAAGCTGTCCAGAAAGCGCAACAGCTTGCTTTCAATGCCAACAATCCGTCCATTGAAACCGAGCACCTCCTGAAAGCCTTGCTGAGCGAAGAGGACAGTCCTGTTGAATTTCTTCTCAAGAAAAACAACGTCAATCTTCACTTTGTTGAAACCAAGCTGGATGAAAGTCTGGGTAGATTGCCTTCCATGCAGGGCGGCGAGCCGGCCCAGGTGATCAGCCGCGAGCTGAACAACGTGGTGCTCCGGGCCACTGCTTCCCTCAAACAGTTCAAAGACGAATTTATCAGCGTAGAACACCTGCTGCTGGCCATCGTGCAGGGTAACGACAATACCGCCAAGCTGCTCAAAGATGCCGGCTTAACAGAAAGGGGATTGATCGCTGCCATCAAAGACCTGAAAAAAGGTTCTACCGTCAATTCCCAAACCAGCGAAACCCAGTTCAACGCCCTGAACAAATATGCCAAGAACCTCAACGAGCTGGCTACCGCCGGCAAGCTTGATCCCGTAATTGGCCGCGATGATGAGATCCGCAGGACCCTGCACATCCTTTCCCGCAGAAATAAAAACAATCCGATCCTGGTGGGTGAACCGGGCGTGGGTAAAACAGCCATCGCCGAAGGACTGGCACACCGGATCGTAAACGGCGACGTTCCCGAGAACCTGAAATCAAAAGTGATCTATGCGCTCGACATGGGGCAGCTCATTGCCGGTGCCAAATACAAGGGTGAGTTTGAAGAACGCCTGAAAAGCGTGGTCAATGAAGTCACCACCAGCGATGGAGAAATTGTGCTCTTTATCGACGAAATCCATACCCTGGTAGGTGCCGGCGGCGGAGATGGTGCGATGGATGCGGCCAATATCCTGAAGCCTGCCCTGGCCCGTGGCGAACTAAGGGCCATTGGCGCCACTACCCTGAACGAGTACCAGAAATTTTTTGAAAAAGACAAGGCCCTTGAACGCCGCTTTCAGAAAGTCCTGATCGGTGAACCCAATGTGGAAGATGCCATCTCGATCCTGCGCGGATTGAAAGACCGCTATGAAACACACCACCATGTGCGCATCAAGGACGAAGCGATCATTGCAGCTGTGGAACTTTCTCAGCGCTATATCACCGACCGCTTCCTGCCCGACAAGGCGATCGACCTGATCGACGAAAGTGCTGCCAAGCTCCGCCTGGAGATGAACAGCATGCCCGAAGAGCTGGACGAGCTGGAAAGAAAGATCCGCCAGCTGGAAATTGAACGCGAGGCCATCAAGCGCGAAAGCGATGAAAGCAAATTGAGAGAGCTGGCAACCGAGATCGCCAATCTGTCTGTACAGCGTGATACCTTCAAGGCCAAGTGGCAACAGGAAAAAGAAGTGGTAGAAAAGATCCAGAATGCCAAGGCGGAGATTGAAAATTTAAAGCTGGCTGCTGAAAAAGCAGAACGCGAAGGTGAATATGGAAAGGTAGCCGAGATCCGTTACGGCAAGGTAAAAGAACAGGAAAAGATCGTAGAAGAGTATACGCGCGAACTGCAGAAAAGCAGTGAAAGAAGACTGCTCAAGGAAGAGGTGGATGCAGAAGACATTGCCGAAAATGTGGCCAAAGCAACCGGCATCCCGGTGAGCAAGATGATGCAGAGCGAAAAAGAAAAGCTGCTGAACCTGGAAGACGAACTGCACAAACGCGTGGTAGGGCAGGACGAAGCCATTGAAGCGGTAGCCGATGCCATCCGCCGCAGCCGGGCCGGTCTGCAGGATCCCAAACGTCCTATCGGATCGTTTATCTTCCTGGGTACTACCGGTGTCGGTAAGACCGAACTGGCCAAGGCCCTGGCTGAGTATCTCTTTGATGACGATAGCATGATGACGCGCATAGACATGAGTGAGTACCAGGAAAAACATGCTGTAAGCCGCCTGGTAGGAGCGCCTCCCGGATATGTGGGTTATGATGAAGGCGGCCAGCTTACAGAAGCCGTTCGCCGCAAGCCTTACAGCGTGGTGCTGCTTGATGAAATCGAAAAAGCCCATCCGGATGTATTCAACATCCTGCTGCAGGTGCTTGATGACGGCCGCCTGACTGACAACAAAGGCCGCGTGGTAAACTTCAAGAATACCATTATCATCATGACGAGCAATATGGGCAGCCATATCATCCAGGCAAACTTTGAGAATGTAACGGAGAAGAACAAGGAAGATATTGTGGAAGAAACCAAGCGCGAAGTGCTGGAGCAGCTCAAACAAACCATCCGCCCCGAATTCTTTAACAGGATCGACGAGGTGATCATGTTCCAGCCCCTGCTCAGAAAGGAAATCAAGGGTATCATCAAAATACAGCTCCAGGGCTTGCAGAACCTGGTAGCCAAGAGCGGCATCCGCCTGAACTTCAGCGATTATGTAGTGGAGTATCTGGCAGAGAACGGCTTTGATCCGCAGCTGGGTGCCCGTCCGTTGAAGCGGCTGATCCAGAAAGAAATCATCAATCAGCTCAGTAAGAAGATCTTGGGAGGTGTTATAGACAAATCACAGCCCGTGCTGGTAGATGTGTTTGACGGGGTTGTTGTATTTCGAAATGACGCAAGTGAAGTAGAAAAGAATTTAGTGAAATAAGAGGACTGTTGATTTGAGTTGTTGTGGTTGATTGATAAAGCCAGGTTGAAAGACCTGGCTTTTTTTCTTGAACGAGGATTTACAGGATTTGAGGAATTCCGGGATTGAGGGTGCAAGGAGTTTTACTCCCTGCGGCTTCCCTGCCAGGGCTCGCCCGCATCGTATCCAATCCCCGAATCCCTCAAATCCTGTAAATCCTCGTTCAAGACAAACATGGTTCAGACAATTCGAAATCCCCTAATTTTGCTCCTTCCTTTTCCGGGAATGCTGCCTCTGTTTTATACTTTCAACGATTGCCTGCCCTCGCTTTGAACCCAAGTGGGTTGAAATGCATTATATAACAGACTATAGACTATCGCTCTTTTTATGAAAAATTGGTTTCTTAGGTTGGCTATATTCGTTAGCTTGGTTTTTCCATATGGCTCGTACTCGCAAAGCAAACAGGATTCAGTTTTAAGAAATGCTTCACTGGCAGACTGTATCCAGTTCGCATTGAAGAACCAGCCCCTGATCCGGCAGGCCCAGATCGATGAAGACATTGCTGAAAACACCATCAAAAGCAACCTGGCCGGCTGGTTTCCGCAACTAAGCGGCGGATTTCTTTTTCAGCATTACCTGAAACTGCCTACTTCATTTTTTCCGGATGCCACCACTGGCGCAAAGCGGCCGGTACAGACAGGCGTGAAATACACGTCCAATGTACAGTTCCAGCTCTCCCAGTCTATCTTTAACCGCGACCTGCTGCTGGCCAGTACAACAGCCAGGGATGTACGAAGACAAGCGCGCCAGACAACGACCGCCGATAAAATAGACATAACCGTCAACGTAAGCAAGGCTTATTATGACCTGCTGCTGACGCAAAGGCAGGTTGAGGTGCTGGATGAAAACATCGTGCGGGCCGAACGCAGTCTGCAGGATGCTTATAACCAGTACAAAGGCGGACTGGTAGATAAAACCGATTACAAACGCGCCCAGATCGAACTCAACAATACCCGCGCCGACCGCAAACGGGCTTTTGACCTGATCAACGCCAAGGCAGCCGTTCTCAAACAGGTAATGGGGTACCCTACCGATCAACCCGTAAGTGTTCGCTACGACAGCCTGCAGCTGGAGCGCGATGCCTTGATTGATACCGGCCGCAATGTCGTTTTCAGCAACCGGATCGAGTACCAGCTGCTGGAAACACAGCAGAGCCTGCTGCAGGCCAATTTCAAGTATGCCCGCTATGCTTACCTGCCTACCGTATCGGCCAACGGAAACTATATCCCCACCTATCAAAACGACCAGCTGACCAATTTATACCGGAGCGTTTACCCGACTTCGCTGGTTGGCCTGTCCATCACCATCCCCATCTTCCAGGGGGGCAAGCGCATTTATGACATCCGCAATGCCGCCCTGCAGGTAAAGCGGGCTAACTGGGATATGATCGCGTTGAAGCAACAGATCAATGCCGAATATTTTCAGGCCCTGTCTTCCTACAAAGGCAACCTGGCCGAGCTGAACGCCTTAAAGGAAAACGTAGACCTGGCGCGGGAAGTATACAGTACGCTCCGTGTGCAGTACAATGCCGGCATTAAAACTTACCTGGATGTGGTGATCGCGGAAACCGACCTGCGCGCAGCCGAACTGAATTATTTTAATGCCCTGTTTGCGGTCTTGTCGAGCAAGCTCGATGTTGAGCAGGCTGCCGGAACAGTTGTTTGGGAACGATAAAAACTTTATTTAGTCTATGAGCAACAGATTGTATATAAGCAGTTATTTCCTGGCAGTGGTTTTACTGGCTGCCTGCAGTGACGAAAAGAAAACACAGCAGCAACAGGCGGCGCCTCCACCACCCGTGCCTGTTGCCGCATACCAGGCACAGGAAGAAAACGCCACCTATTTCGATTCTTACCCGGCTACGCTGACGGCTTTGAACGAAGTAGAGATCAGGCCGCAGGTATCGGGTTATATTACCGGCATTTATTTCAAGGAAGGACAGCTGGTTAAAAAAGGCATGAAGCTTTATTCGATCGACCAGCGGGAATACCGGGCCGCCTACGACGAAGCCGTGGCCAACCTGAACGTAGCCAAAGCCAATACCGCCCGGGCCCAGCAGGATGCCGACCGGTACAACCAGCTGGCACAGCAGGATGCCATTGCCCGGCAAACCCTGGAGCATGCGCAGGCTGATCTGCAGGCTTCCAAGATGCAGGTAGCTGCAGCCGCAGCCAATGTAAACAGCGTAAAAACAACCTTGGGTTATTCAACCATTTATGCGCCGCTTACGGGCACCATCGGCATCTCCCAGTTCAAACTGGGTGCCGCTGTAGCACCCGGCCAGTCGGTGCTCAACACCATCTCATCCAATGACCCCATGGCCCTGGATTTTGCGGTGGACCAAAAAGAAATCGTCCGGTTTTCCGACCTGCAGCAGAAAGGAAAAAATCCCCGTGATTCAACTTTCTCGCTCCAGTTGCCCGATGGAAGCATCTATCCTTATCCGGGATCTATCTACTTTATTGACCGGGCCGTGAACCCGCAAACAGGTACCATTACAGCCCGTGTCTTGTTCCCCAATTCAAAAGGCATCCTGAAGCCCGGTATGAGCACCAACATCCAGGTACGCAACAACGGTGCTGTGCAGAAACTGCTGATCCCTTACAAGGCAGTGACCGAGCAGATGGGTGAATATTTTGTGTTTACCGTACGGGACAACAAGGTAGAGCAGCGGAAAGTAGTGCTGGGAACAAGGATCAATGAAAAAGTAATTGTAAACGAGGGACTTCAACCGGGTGAGCAGGTGGTTACCGAAGGCATCCAGAAGCTGAAGGATGGCGCCCCGGTAAAGGTGAGCGCTCCCAGCAGTGACGGATCGCCTACTACAAAAGACTCAACAGCAGTAAAAACAGCCGGCTAGGAAAAGACAAAGAAAAGAGACAGCATGATAGCAGATACTTTTATTAAACGACCGGTAACCGCCATCGTGATCTCCATTGTGGTGGTCATTGTAGGGTTACTGGCCCTGTACAGCTTGCCCATCAGCCAGTATCCTGAAATTACCCCGCCGGTAGTGCAGGTAACCGGCAGCTTTACCGGGGCAGATGCGCAAACGGTGGAGCAAACCGTGACCACGCCCATCGAAACCCAGATCAACGGTACCCCCGGCATGGCCTACATGCAGGGCAACAGTACCAACGACGGCCGTACCACCATCAACGTAACGCTCAAGGTCGGTACCAACGTCGACATCGCCGCCCTCGATATCCAGAACCGGGTGGGCATCGCCACCCCGCAGCTGCCGGATGACGTAAAGCGGCTGGGACTGGTCACGCGCAAACGCAACCCCAGCATCCTGATGCTGGTGGCCATGTACTCGCCAAAGGGTACGCACAACGTTACTTTCCTTGACAACTACACCAACATCTTTGTGCGCGATGCCCTGCTCCGCGTGCAGGGGGTGGGTGATATCTTTACCCGCGCCGATGATTTCAGTATGCGCATCTGGCTGCAGCCTGATAAGATGGCGCAGCTGGGTCTTACTGCCCAGGACATCATTACTGCACTGCAGGAGCAAAACCTGCAGGTGGCTGCCGGTTCGGTCGGTGCGCCGCCACAGAATTCACTGCAGGCGTTTGAATACACGGTGTTTACCAATAGCCGCCTCAATACGGAAGAGCAGTTTAACAACATCGTGGTGCGCACCCGTCCGCAGGATGGCTCGATCGTGTACCTGCGTGATGTAGCCCGCGCCCAGCTCGGTAAGTTCAGCTATGCAAGCAACTCCTTTGTGGATGGCAAGCGCGCCTCTTACCTGCTGGTATACCAGGCACCCGGCAGCAATGCCATTGAAACCGCCAACGGTATCACCGCCGCTATGGAAGAGCTGAAAAAATCGTTTCCGAAAGACGTGGATTACATGATCCCCTTTGAAGCTGTTTCCGTGGTGAAAGTGTCGATTGAGGAAGTGGTAAAAACGTTGATCGAAGCGCTGGTGCTGGTAACGCTGGTGGTTTTCCTGTTCCTGCAGAACTGGCGCGCCACCCTTATTCCTGTACTGGCCATCCCGGTTTCCATCATCGGAACCTTTGCCATGTTTATCCCGCTGGGCTTTACGGTTAATACACTCACCATGTTTGGTTTTGTGCTGGCCATCGGGATCGTGGTGGATGACGCCATTGTGGTGGTGGAAGCCGTGCAGCATTATATTGATACGGAGAAGATTTCAGCCAGGGAAGCAACGGAGAAAGCGATGAAAGACATTTCCGGTCCGGTTATCGCCATCGCGCTGATCCTGGCTGCGGTGTTTGTACCGGTTGGATTTATACCCGGTATCGTGGGAAGGCTGTACCAGCAGTTTGCGATTACCATTGCCGTATCGGTTTTGATATCAGCATTCATCGCCCTTTCGCTTACGCCGGCGCTTTGTTCCCTGCTGCTCAGGCCGATGGAACTGAACAAAAACTCAAAAGGGCTGAACAAGTTCTTCTACCGTTTCAACGAGTGGTTTGGCCGCTTAACAGCATCGTACAGCAACGGGGTGAAAAGAGCGATCAAGGCCAGTCCTTATGTTATTATCGGACTGATCTGTCTTTTTATCGGCACCTTTTTCCTCTTTAAAAATAAACCCACAGGCTTTATACCCACAGAGGATGAAGGACGTGTGTTTGTAACCTTTGAGCTGCCTGAAGCTTCTTCCACTGCCCGCAGCCTGCAGGTGCTGGATACCATGATGAGCAAGCTGAGCCGCACACCCGGCATCGCCCATTATGCAGCCCTGGGTGGATTGAACGTAGTAACCTTTGCCACCAAATCAAACAGCGGTACCGTGTTCATCCAGCTTCAACCCTGGAAAGACCGGGAAGATAAATCCCTGCAGGTAGGTTCACTGATCGCCAGCCTGCAGCAAAGCTTTGCCACGATCAAGGAAGCCAATGTGGTGGTGATTCCGCCGCCGCCTATTCCGGGGCTCGGACAAACAGCCGGGTTTACGTTTGAGCTGCAGCAGCGCCAGAGCAATGACGACATCCGTACGTTTGAGCGCATTGTTCAGAACTTTTTGGCAGAAGCCAACAAACGGCCGGAGATCAGCCGGGCATTTTCATTTTTCTCTGCCCACACGCCTGGCTACCAGGTAACGGTAAACAGGGAGCAATGTAAAAAGCTGGGGGTATCTATCTCCGACGTATACACAACGATGCAGACTTACCTGGGCAGCCGCTACATCAATGATTTTACAACCTATGGAAGAAATTTCCGGGTAGTAGCCCAGGCCGATACCCTGTACCGCAACGACATCAAAAACCTGCAGCAGTATTATGTACGCAACCAGGATGGCGCCATGGTTCCGCTGGGAATCCTGGTCAGTTACAAGGTCACGGAAAACGCGCCGCTGATCTCGCACTACAACCTGTTCCGCACGGCCGAGGTCAATGGCAGTCCGGGTGCAGGCTATAGTAGCGGACAAGCCCTGCAGGCCCTGCGGGAAATAGCCGCCAAGGTGCTGCCTGAAGGATATGGTTATGAGTTTTCCGGATTAAGCCGCGAAGAAATCAATGCGGGCTCGTCTACCGTTTACATCTTTACCTTGTCTATTCTCTTTGTGTTCCTGTTCCTGGCTGCGCTGTATGAAAGCTGGGCGGTACCTTTCTCGGTCCTGCTGGCCGTACCCATCGGGGCTTTCGGCGCCATCCTCACGCTGACCTTGATACCGCGGCTTACCGACAACGTATACGCGCAGATCGGTTTGATCACGCTGATCGGGCTGGCGGCTAAGAATGCCATCCTGATCGTAGAGTTTGCCAAGGAACGGGTAGACGCCGGAGCGCCGATTATAGAAGCAACCCTGGAAGCTGTTAAGCTGCGTCTGCGTCCGATCATCATGACCTCACTTGCGTTTATCCTGGGCGTATTGCCCCTGGCCTTCGCCACCGGTGCCGGTGCCGAAGCACGTTCTACCATTGGCTGGACGGTACTCGGCGGCATGCTTTCCGCTACCATGCTCGCCATCTTCACGGTGCCCGTGCTGTTCGTACTGATCAGCCGGATATCTTACAGCAAGAAAAAGCTGGCCCATCTGAAAGAAGAAAAAGAACACCGGGAACACCCGGATGCACCACCTCCACCCGCGCCGCATGCGTAGGAGAGGGGGATGTATAGATTAGTCTTTATTATGAATAAAGCAGAAGCCGTTATCGAACGCAAGTTTGGTAACGGCTTCTGCTTTATGGTGCGGTGGAGCGGGTTCAGCCAAGAATTGCTTGAGACCCTGATACCTGTGCTGTCCACTCTGTCAAGCCAAACACTTCAGTTAAAGTAGGCCAACACCCGGAAAAAGTGGTACATTTCAACGATGAACATCACAGAACGGGAAACGGGGTTTATGCGCAAGGCCATTGAGCTTTCGCGCAACGGCATCACCACCAATGAAGGAGGCCCCTTTGGTTGTGTAGTGGTAAAAGGGGAGGAGATTGTCGGGGTTGGCTGGAACAAGGTTACTTCCACCAACGATCCCACTGCGCATGCAGAAGTGGTTGCTATCCGGGATGCCTGCACGAAATTGGGCAGCTTTCAACTCACCGGCTGTGAAATATACACTTCCTGCGAGCCCTGTCCCATGTGCATGGGGGCCATCTACTGGGCCCGGCCTGATAAAGTGTACTACGCCAACACCCGTGAGGATGCCGCCGCTGCAGGCTTTGATGATTCACTGATCTATGAAGAGCTGACAGCGCCTATGGATGCCCGTAAGATCCCGATGATCTGTCTTCATGAACCGGAAGCCTGGAAGGTATTTGAAGAATGGAAGGAGAAGGAGGATAAGACGTCGTACTGAAAGATACAGCTGACACATAATCCCTTACAACTTGCTGCCCAGCCACTCATCCCTTAACTTCTTCACGGCGGGGGTTACACCGATTCCTTCTTCTTCAAAAGAAACAATCAGATTGGCCGGATCCTGCATCAGCCGCATGGGCGCTGTTTTGGAAACACCGCGGTGGCTAAACTGAACTTCTACCACATCGCCCGGTTTGTGAAGTTCCAGCAGGTTGCTGAGCGCATCTTCCTTTGAAATTTCTTTGCCGTCTATCTTTTCGATGATGTCATCCACATCGATACCGGCATTATACAGGGGTGTGTTGCGGATAGTATTGGAACCTACCTGCATGCCTTTGGGGGTAGCGATGAGCCGGTTGTTGCCCAGCCAGGCACGGATCCCGCGGCGCTTTACCACATAACCAAATTTGGCGAACAGGTCGGTGTAGTCTACCGGTTCGTGGCCGTAGATGTATCTGGTGAAAAATTCCTGCGCAAAAGCAGGCGTGGTGAGGCGGCCCAGTTCTTCCTGCACGGTGGCAACCGTATAGGGCACTTCGGTTTTGCCAAACCGTTTCCAGAGCGCCTGCATAAAGTTGTCGAGCGATTTGTTAAAGCGGCTGCGCAGCTCCATATCGAGGGCCAGGGCAGTTGCAGCGCCATAGTAATAGTACGAGGTAAAGATATTGGGATAGTTGGTCCGGTCAACAGAAACACCGGCATCTGTAAAAACCGCCTGGCGGCTGGCATCAATTGGCGTATAGCCGGTGGCACCGGGCGTGTTGAGCCGGCTGTTTATCATGCCAGTAAAATTGGCAATCAGGCTGGCGGAGGTGGAGAGGCCGGCCCGTTCAACCAGCAGGTTGCCATAGTATTGTGTAAAGCCTTCGGCCAGCCAGAGCTCGTTGCTCATATTGCTTTTCTCAAAATTGAAGGGCTCCAGCGTTTTCGGACGGATCCTTTCTACATTCCAGTTGTGAAAAAACTCGTGCGCAAATATATCCAGGAGCTCGTCACCGCCATCGAACTGCCCGCCAAAGCTGATCATAGTTGAATTGCGGTGTTCCATGCCATCGCCATGTACATAGGGGTTGATGCTGGCCAGGAAGGTATAGGTGCCGTAATCATATTGCGGAAATTCGCCAAACACGGCTTTTTCTTCTTCTACCAGCCGCTTTACTTTTTCTGTAAATGGGTCTACCTTGTCTTTTCCTTCCGCAATGTCAAAGGCAATGCGGAAATGAAAGGTTTTGCCATCCCCGTTTTTTACATCCCATTCTTTAAGAATAAGGTCACCGATCTTGGTCGGACTATCCATAAAATACTGCAGGCCCGGCGCTGTGAACTCGGTAGGATCTGTGGTGGGTTTTAATTGGGTAGCTATCTTGCCTGCGTTGCCCGCAGGCGCATTGAACTTGATTTCAATGGGTGCAGCATCCATGCCTTTCATCCACATAAAGCTGGCGGGCATGTTGAGGTGAATGCTTTGCGGATCGATGCCTGCGTAGGTTCCGTCGGCATAATTGCCATACAGGGTGTATACCACGCGAACCCAGCCTTCGTGCTTGGGTACTTCATATACATCCCCTTCAGTACGGTTAATGGCAATGGGCACGCCTTCTTTGTCAAAGGCTTTTACATCATACACGTTCTTGCCAAATTCATGCGTGGCATACCGGCCGGGGGAGGAGCGGCTCATCCTGAATACAGCAGCCGTTTTCGGAATGCCGGAAGCGATCAGCGCAATCGATGCTTCATGATGCGCTACATTGGGAAAAGAAACTTCGTACCGTATCTTTTGCGCTGCTGCAGCGGCACAGAGAGATACGAATAAAAACAGGATAAAAACTTGTCTCATACAGAATCAATTTTAGCCAGACACACCGGAGATCAACACGTGGTGCCGTTGCTTCCGTCTGGGCTGCCATCTGTGTGGCGGATGGTATCGAGCAGCTTGTTCAGGGCCGTGGCCTGTTCTTCGGAAATATTTTTTATGATGGCATCCATCTCTTCTTCGCATTGTTCCATTTGCTCAAGCAGCTTCCTGCCTTTTTCTGCGATCGTAATGTCCACCAGGCGCTTGTCTGATTTGCAGACCACTTTTTTTACAAATCCTTTTTTGATCATGCGGTCTACCAGGCGGCTGGTATCGCTCATTTTATCCAGCATGCGCTGGCGGATCTGCATGGTGGACAAGGGCTGGCTGGCTCCCCGCAGGATGCGCAGGATATTGAACTGCTGGGAGGTAATATCATACCGTTCAAAGATAGGCCGCGATCTTTCCGTTATCCAGTTGTAGGTATAGATCAGATTGATGAAGGCTTTCTGGTGCTCATTGCGAAAGTTCTTTTGTTTGATTTCGTTGTCGATGCTCATAAATTCATACGGATAAAAGTTACGTGCTCCGAGACGTACAGGGGTTTGCTGCCAGGCACAGGCGGCTTGGCAGGCTGCTTTCTCACCAACTGCCCGCTAACTGCTCCACACTTTTGTGCCTTCACTGCAGTTGGCGCAGATATCGATGTTCTTGCGGCTCCCCAGTACCTGGCTGCGAAAATAACTATATTCCGGACTTTGCCATACATCGCGGAAAGGCCGCTGCTTTAAATCACCCAGTTTATGCTGGGCATCTTTGTCGAAGCAGCAGGGAACAAGCAGTCCGTCCCAGGTAATAACCGTACCCTGCCAAAGCCGCCAGCAGTGGTTGTTCAGCCGGTTTTTGAACTGGTACTCACCTGTCTTGTCCTTCTTGTAACGGCTGTATTTCCCGATCGTCGGGATCAGCTGGTTGGGGTCGTTTTCATAATCATATACCTGTGCTGTCTTTAACCACACATCATCTACACCGATCTCTTTGGCCAGCTGCTTTACTTCTTCGATCTGGTGCTCATTGGGTTTAACTACCAGGAATTGGAAAACAACAAAGGGCGTTTTGCTTTTCAGCTCCCGCTTCCATTTTACAATGTTCCGGGCACCTTCCAGCACTTTGGTCAGCTGGCCGCCCACACGGTACTGCTGGTACACTTCCTGAGTAGTGCCGTCAAGGGAGATAATCAGCCTGTCGAGCCCGCTTTCTACCGTTCTTTTGGCGTTGGCATCGGTTAGGTAATGGGCATTGGTGGAAGTGGCCGTGTAGATGCCTTTGCCGGCTGCATATTTAACCATATCCAGAAAGGCCGGGTTCAGATAAGGTTCGCCCTGGAAGTAAAACACCAGGTATACCAGTTCCTTATACAGCTGGTCGATTGTTTCAGTAAAGAAATCCCGTTTCAGCATGCCGGTATTGCGTGTAAAGGCACGCAAACCGCTCGGGCACTCAGGGCAACGCAAATTGCAGGACGTTGTTGGCTCAAAAGAAATAGAGATAGGATAACCCCATTGAATGGGTTTGCGGGTCCATTTGCTCAGGTAATAGCTGGAAAAGACTTTTACCGCATTCCCTACCCGGCGAAAGGTTAACTTAGAGAACAAATTGGCGTAATCATGCCAGTTGCGTGTAAACATAATCAGTGTAAAAATAAGTCATGCCGGTAAAAGACAAGTTTTTTCTGTACGGCAGCGTTTTAGCCGGAACATTTGGTTGAGGGTACAGGGCTGCTGATTAAAACGCTGCTATATGTTGAAAAGCAACAGAGGCCTTTGATAAATCGACTGAGTCGCATGAAAGAAATCGTAACTACATTGTTTCTCCTTTTACAGGTGGCTGTAGCTGCAGCACAGAAAGGCATTGAGCAGAAAGGTATCCGCAGCGTTGAAAGCATGGCAGCCGCTGAGCAAAGAGGGTATGAGCGGCGGCACGAAGCGGCTTTGCGCACCCTTTCGGTCGCCTCCAACAATTTCGATGTTTACTTCTACCGGTGCGAATGGACCATTGATCCTGCTGTGCGGTACATCAGCGGCAGGGTAACCGCCTATTTTACCAGCACGGCTGCTGCCAACAGCCTCGTCTTTGACCTGCACAATGCCTTAACGGTGGACAGTGTGTTGAACAGGGGAAGCAAGCTCTCCTTCCAGCAAGGAGCCGACAACAGCCTGACCATCCGCTTGCCGCAAACAATCGCTGCTGGCCAGAAAGATTCGCTGAGCATCTCCTACCAGGGCGTACCCGTGGATGATGGGTTTGGTTCTTTTGTTACAGGTGTCCAGGGCAATGTGCCCGTGCTATGGACCCTGTCTGAACCCTACGGCGCGAAAGACTGGTGGCCCTGCAAGAATGCCCAGGCCGACAAAGCCGATTCTATCGATGTCATACTTACCTACCCGGCCATTTATAATTCATCTTCCAATGGGGTGTTGACTGAAGAAAAAATAGCGGGTGATAAAAAGACATCCTATTGGAAACACCGCTATCCGATCGCCTCTTACCTGATAGCCATCGCGGTTACAAATTATGTAACCGAAACAGACAGCGTACTGATCGGCAATACGCTGATGCCGGTACGCATGCGGTCTTATGCCGGTGCGGCTGAATATTTTAGAAGCGCCACCCTCATCGCCAAGGGCTGCCTGCAGAAATTTTCTTCCTTGTTCGGGCCTTACCCGTTTTTAAAAGAAGGCTATAGCCAGACCCAGTTTGGCTGGGGCGGTGGCATGGAACACCAGACAAACAGTTTTATCAACAGTTCATACGATCAGCTGGTGGCGCATGAACTGTCGCATCAATGGTTTGGCGACCGGGTTACCTGCCGCAGCTGGCAGGACATCTGGCTCAACGAAGGCTTTGCGCAGTACATGCAGTATATCTACCTGGAAAACTTTGCTGCCGACCAAAAGCTGGCGCACCTGAATACAGTCAGAACAAAAATCATTGCCCAGCCTGGCGGCTCCGTAAGGGTAAGCGATACAAGCACGACGGGCCGCATCTTTGATTCCCGCCTCAGCTACCTGAAAGGGTCCTACTTACTCCATATGATCAGGTGGAAATTGGGTGACAGCTTATTTTTCAAAGCGCTGCAGCAATACCTCAATGATCCGCTTATTTCATACGGAACAGCCACCACCGCTGGTTTGCAGCGCAACCTGGAAAGCATCAGCGGAAAAAGCTTTGCCCGTTTTTTTGCCAACTGGTACGAAGGAGAAGGCTTCCCAAGCTACCAGGTTACCTGGATGGAAAATAAAAACAACCAGGTTAAAATAAAATTAGATCAGACCACCTCGCATCCCTCTGTTTCTTTTTACGAGATGCCTGTTCCGCTTCAATTAAAAAGAGCGGGAAGGGATACAATGGTTGTGCTTGACCATACTTATACAGGACAGGAATTTTGGGTAGATGCAGGTTTTCTGGTGGACACGATCGTTTTTGATCCCGCCCTTTGGTTGCTCACCAATAACAACACAGTTAGAAAACTGCCTGCCTCTTCTGCCAGCATCAACGATATAAAAATTTATCCCAATCCCCCTGCCGATCATGTAACGGTATCCATCGCCAACCCGGCAGGACGCCGGTTTTCCCTGCAGTTGTACAATACAGCCGCACAGCTTCTGTACAAAATGGAAGGAGAACTGGCCCGGAGCGACCAGCTCTCCGTTATTCCTTTTGCTGCGTTGCCATCCGGTGTGTACTGGCTGACGATCGGGATCGATGGACGCCGGCTGATGATAAAAAAGCTGGTAAAATAAATGCTTGCTAAATTGCAGCATGAACAAAACCAACAAGATCGCGCTGCTGGTTGATGGCGACAACGCCCAGGCAAAGATGCTGCACCTGATCCTGGAAGAAGCTTCCAAATACGGCAAGGTAACCATCCGGCGCGTATATGGCGACTGGACAAAGCCCCAGATGAATACCTGGAAAAGCATTTTGAATGAGATGGCATTCAACCCCATTCAGAAGTTTTCCTACACATCCGGAAAAAATTCCACAGACAGTGCCCTGATCATTGATGCGATGGACATCCTGCATGATGAGCTGGTAGAAGGGTTTTGCCTGGTGTCAAGCGACAGCGATTACACCGGCCTGGCCCAGCGGATCAGGGAAGAAGGTGTATTTGTGATGGGGATCGGGGAAAAGAAAACGCCCATGGCTTTTGTAAAATCGTGTGAGATATTTACCTATAGTGAGAACCTGGAAGTGGTTGAAACAAAAGCGGAGGAGCCGGCCAGCAGCAAAGCGGTAAAAAAGATAAAATCAAAAGTGCCGCCCAACATGAACCTGATCCACAAAGCCTTTAATATGTCGGCCAATGAAAGCAATGAAGTCAACATTGCTACCCTGGGCATCAACCTGCGCAAACTCGATCCCAGCTTTGATTGCCGCACGTATGGGTTCAAGACCTTGACCGGTTTGTTTGCCTCCCTGGATAGTTTTGAGCTGGTGGAGAACATCGTCAACGGACGCAACCATCCTGTACTGAGAAAAAAATAAAAGGGCTGATCTCATTGATCAGCCCTTGGATAATTTGATCCGGATGCTACAGCTTATTGTCTTTGTGTAGTATCCATTTTTGACTTGCTATTTCCTTTGCCTTTGTAACCACCGGAGCTCTTGCCCTTCATGTTACCCATTCTGCCGGTTGAATCACCGCTCATTTTACCGCCATTCATTCTGCTGCCATTGTTCATTCTGCCGCTGTTGCCCTTGTTGCCGCGGCGGGAGGTGGAATCCTGAAAATAAGATGCGCTCACTTTTGTGTCGCCGGGATTGGTTGTGGCTGCCTGTGTCTTGTTTGCTGTAAATGTGCTTAACGCAATACAAACCGCTGCTGTGCAAATTCCTTTGAACATGATTGTTTTCATAACATTAAATTTTTTAAAGAGATAACTCCTTTGTGTAAGCAATTTTTATTCAGTATATACCTGGGATAAAAAATATGCCAAATAGGGCATCCTAACAGGCCGGGCAAGAGCGGGTGTAGAAATGATGGTACGGAATGAGGCTATGCTGGCCGTTTTTACTCACATTGTAGACAGGTGTAATAACATGCGGTTAACAATTGCAGCTTAACGGGAGAGGAGCGAGTATAACAGGGCGGCAATCGCGGCTCCCAGAAAGGGGCCGATAATGGGCACCCATGCATAACGCCAGTTGCTGCTGCCCTTTTGCCGGATCGGCAGCAGGGTATGTGCAATGCGGGGCCCCAGGTCTCGCGCCGGGTTGATGGCATACCCGGTAGTGCCACCCAGCGAGAGCCCGATGGCCCAAACAAGGAAAGCCACCGGCAGTGCACCCAGCGAACCCAGTCCGATGGGTGTTTTGGTATCTGTACCCACTTCAGCATTGGTAAAGAAAAGCACAACAAATACAAGCACAAAAGTTCCTACAATTTCACTGAGGAGATTGAAAAGGGTATTTCTGATCGCGGGTGCTGTGCTGAATACAGCAAGCTGGGTATCCGGATCTTCTGTTGTATTGAAATGATCCCTGTATACGATCCATACCAGCAGGGCCCCCAATACGGAGCCGATGATTTGTGCCAGTATAAAGGGCAGTACCTTGAGCCAGCTGAATTTGCCTGCAATCGCCAGTCCTACGCTAACGGCCGGGTTCAGGTGCGCTGTGCTGTAGGGGGCTGCCACTACCACGCCCACAAATACAGCCAGGGCCCACCCTGTAGTGATAACCATCCATCCTCCATTGTTTCCTTTTGTTCCTTTTAGCACCACGTTGGCAACCACGCCATTTCCCAGCAAGATCAACAGCATTGTTCCGACGAGTTCTGCTGTAAATTCAGACATGTGTATAGATTTTGAGATTTTGTGTGTTTAGCGAAGGACGGCCATTGCCTGGTGATTTCCGGTTGCCGGTTATGCTTCTGTCCAGGCAATGCAGGCTTTGACTGCTTTTTGCCATTGCTTTACCTGATCAGCCGGCTGGCTGTTGGTGGCAGGTGTAAACCGGCGGTTCACCTTCCATTGAGCCTGTATGTCATCCAGGCTTTTCCAATAACCTACTGCCAGTCCGGCGAGGTAGGCCGCACCCAGGGCGGTGGTTTCGGTGATCTCCGGGCGCACAACGGCTGTTTGCACAATATCAGCCTGTATCTGCATGAGCAGGTTGTTGACAGAGGCGCCACCGTCTACACGCAGCTCCCGGATGGGTGAGCCGCTGTCGGCTTCCATGGCTTTGAGCACATCGAGGGTTTGCAGGGCAATACTTTCCAGGGCTGCCCGCGCAATATGGGCTGCTGTAATGCCCCGGGTAATGCCTACAATGGTACCCCGGGCGGCCCCGTTCCAATAGGGGGCGCCCAGGCCCGCAAAAGCAGGCACTATATAGATGCCGCCACTATCGGCTACTTTGAGCGCCAGCTCTTCTACTTCCGCCGATGAGGAAATAATGCCCAGGCCATCTCTCAGCCATTGCACCACGGCCCCTCCGATAAAGATGCTGCCTTCCAGGGCATAAGTTATTTCGTTGCCCAGCTTCCAGGCAATGGTAGTTAACAAGTTATTTCGGGAAGCGACCGGCTTGTTACCGGTATTCATCAGCATAAAGCAGCCGGTTCCATACGTGTTCTTTACCAGGCCCTCCCGGATGCCCATTTGTCCGAACAAGGCCGCATGCTGATCACCCGCGATGCCTGCGATCGGGATCCTGGCTGCCAGGATCTGTCCGGCAGTTTCGCCGTACACTTCACTGCAAGAGCGCACCTGCGGAAGAATGGATGCCGGGATATCGAACAGCTGCAGCAGTTCCCCATCCCATTCCAGGGTGTGAATATTAAAGATCATTGTCCGGGAAGCGTTGGTTACATCTGTTGCGTGTACCTTGCCTCCGGTCAGGTTCCAGACCAGCCAGCTATCTACGGTGCCAAATGCCAGTTGGCCGGCCGCCGCTTTTTCCCTTGCACCTTCAACATGATCAAGGATCCATTTTATTTTTGAGGCCGAGAAATAAGCATCTATCACCAGTCCTGTTTTTTGCTGGATCATTTCACCCAGTCCCTGTTCACGCAGCCCGTTGCAGTAATCGGCCGTGCGCCTGTCCTGCCATACAATCGCGTTGTATATGGGCTCACCGGTTTCCCTGTCCCATACAATGGTTGTTTCCCGCTGGTTGGTGATGCCGATGGCCGCGATCTGGCTGGGCTGCAATCCTGCGGCCAGTACAGCTTCGGCAGCCACAGAGGCCTGTGTAGACCATATCTCAACCGGTTTGTGTTCCACCCATCCCGGCCGGGGATAGATCTGTGTAAACTCTTTTTGGGCGATGGCGATGGGATCGGCTTGCTGGTTAAATACAATGGCTCTGGAGCTTGTCGTTCCCTGGTCAAAGGAGAGAATGTACTGGGGCAAGTTCATATGGAAGCTTTTAGCTGGTTGGCAGTTCGCGCAGAGCAAGTTAATCTATCATTCTTTCTCTTCTCCATCTGCGATCAGATAATTTCGGGCAAGTTGCAGAAAACTTTTTACCTGCTCTTTCTGCCAGCTTTCGTCGTAGCCTTCTTCCCTGGCTATCAGCATGGCTACACGCGGCGCTGCCTGCATGGCGGCACGCGCATCCAGAAAAAGCAGGCGGATCCTTCTTGCCAGCACATCTTCCACCGTTCTGGCCATTTCATGCCGCACAGCCCACACCACTTCGGCTTCGGTATAGGGCAATGCGCTTACCAGCCTTGTTCCCAGGGAGGCATCTTTCCCGATCAGCTGGCGTACCTGCGTTTGATCGGTACCGTAAACAGCAAGCGGATCTTCAATCAGCCGGCCGTGAACAGAAGTATGATCCGCTACCGGTTCCGGCGTACAGCCGTGCAGCGGCAGATCTTTTGTTTTGCATGGTATGGGAGACAGGGCTCCCACGCTGATAGCCTTATCCATCGTTTCCTCTGCCATCTTTCTGTAGGTGGTCCACTTGCCACCTGTGATGGTGATCAAACCGGAGGGACTTATAACCAGTTTGTGATCCCTGGAGATTTCTTTGGTGGCCTGGTTGCCGGCAGATGCTGCCAGTGGACGCAGACCTGCAAACTGGCTGAGAATATCTTTCTTTCCGGGTGCATCGTTTATATATTGCCGTAAGGTGCTGAGGATAAAATCAATTTCTTGTTTTAAGGGGATGGGCTCCTGGGCGTGCTGGTCAATGGGGGTGTCGGTTGTGCCAACCAGCAGGTGGTTGTGCCAGGGGATGGCGAAGAGCACGCGCCCGTCACTTGTTTCGGGGATCATCAGGGCGCTTCCGTTACAGATGGAAGAACCATGCACAACAACATGCGCACCCTGGCTGGGTCTTACCAGGGGCCGGGCGCCGGGTGAATCCATTTGAAGAACATCGTCAACAAATATCCCAGTGGCATTTACCACTGCTTTGGCCCGGAGCTGATACGCCTGTTTTGCTTCTGTATCAAAAGCCGCTACACCGCTTACTTTTCCGCCTTCTTTTAGCAGGCCGGTCACCCTGCAGTAATTAATGACGGTACCTCCCTGTTCTGCGATGGTTTGTGCTAAGTTGATCGTGAGGCGGGCATCATCAAATTGTCCGTCGAAATATTCCACGCCGCCTGATAGCTTTTGGGTGCGGATGGAAGGAAGCTTCTCCGCTGTTTCTTTCCTGCCCAGCAGCCTTGATTTGCCAAAGCTGTACCTGCCCGAAAGCCAGTCGTACAGGGTTAGTCCGGCCAGGTATTTCAGCTTGGAGAACATTCCATAGCAGGGAATGACAAACGACTGGCGCCTCACCAGGTGGGCTGCATTTTTCAGCAGTCTTCCTCTTTCGCGCAGGGCATCGAGCACCAGGCGGATATTGCCCTGTGCCAGGTAGCGCACGCCTCCATGCACCAGCTTGGTGCTTCTGCTGGACGTGCCTTTGGCAAAGTCGGCCCCTTCCAGCAAAAGTGTTTTGTAGCCCCTGGAAGCCGCATCCAGCGCGGTTCCCAGTCCGGTGGCTCCACCACCGATAACAATGATGTCCCACTCGGGTGTTTCCTGCAGGCGGGTAATAAACTGGCGTCGGTTGAGGAGGGATGGTTTCACGATGAGGGTGCTAGATAGAGGTTAAAGTTATGGAAACTGGCTGGAACCGGGATCCCGGGGATCTTAGGATGAGAGGACAAAGTTTGAGGCGGCTTCTCGCCGTCGATTGGTAAACTCCTGATCAAAATTCTTTGTAAATTATGGCAAATACTGACCCGCTGCTGTCTGATGCTGTTTGGGTATTTTGTATCAGCTGAAGATGCAACAGCTTTGACGCATAATTATACATATGAAAAGCACATTATGTTTGATGGCGATGGTTCTCCTGGTGGGAAGGCTTCATGCACAGAGAATGGATACGGTCAACACTTTGTATTCCCCCGATACAACCAGTTGGCAGTACAAGATGGAAAGCAGTGCAGAAAAATGGGCCAGGTTGAAAGTAAAGGGAATCGACTACCAGCTATTTATCCGGTACGATCGGAAGACGGTAAAAACCGGGAATTCTACCACTGGCAGTGTTGGTTACTATGGTAAGGGAGCTTTGTACTGGCTGAATAACGTTGATGAAGTGGAACTGGCTGCAGCTGGCGTTGCCGCACAGAATGCCGGTGAATTTATGTATCATATCGTAGAGAACGACAGCACCGAAATTGTTCCCTGGACAAAGCCCCATGATTTCCGAAGCAACAACAAGATTGCGTATGCTTACCTGGGAAAGTTCAGCACGCGCAACCGGATCCTCCGGCTTGAGTTTTACAGCACAAAGCATTACTACGACAGAAGCATATGGACCTTCAACGACTTGTTCCTTCCACCTGCCAGGCTCAAATACATTGCGGTGAGCTATAACAACAAATATCTTTTCCGTCCCCACCAGCAACATCTTATCCCGCATAACAGTTCCAAATATTATTCGGAAGAATCCTTTCAGGTTGAAGGAAAAGATAGTGCCGGTTACGCAAAGGGTAAAAAGGTCTTTCACAAGCTGGAGAGGGGAGACATCCGCTTTCCCTGGTCAGACAGCATCAATCACATCGCTGTTGAAATAGAACAGACCCTGCAAAATGATATGTACAATGTTTATCTGAAAAGAATTATCAGCGGCAAAACAGATACGGTCTATGTTTCCAACGACTGGACGCTCACCTACTATTCACCCAATCCCCTCCTGCGTGTCAGTTCTGCTTATTTCAACAAGCCGGGCGAGTATGAGATCCTTGTTGTACCGGAAGCGCCGGATGATTTTAAGAGGAATACCATGAACAAGGCCCTGGCTATCCCTTTCACTGTACTGCCGGCAGAAGCCAGGGCCTTCACCTCAGCCCAGGTTGGTCTCATCATCGGCGCATGCCTGCTGGTTTTTGCAACCGTTTTCGGCATCTATTATTTTCTTCACAGGCGCCGCCTGACCAGGGAAGCGCAGCAAAAAGAAATCGCCCGCCTGCAGCTCCGGTCTGTGCGCTCGCAGTTAAATCCGCACTTTATGTTCAATGCCCTGGCAGGCATCCAGAACCTGATCAACAAAAACGATGTAGATGCCACCAACCGGTACCTCCACAAATTTGCCCGGCTCACCCGCAATGTGCTGGAAGAAAAAAAGCAGGATGGCGTAACAATCGATGAAGAATGCACCCTGCTGGAAATCTATCTCCAGATGGAGCAAATGCGTTTTGGATTCAGGTACGAGATCCGGGTAGAGGAAGGCATCGATGCGGCCAATACAGAAATCCCGGCCATGCTGCTGCAGCCCTTTGTGGAAAATGCAGTCAAGCATGGCGTATCATCCATGCATGAAAACGGCCATATCTCCATCCGCTTCAAGATAAAAGAGGATGCCCTGCTGATAGAAGTAAAGGACAACGGCAATGGGTTTCAGGATGGAAGTCCACTCCATGGGAATGGCACCCGGCTTTCGCAGGAAAGGATCGATCTGCTCAACCGCCTGCACAAGGAAAATCCCATCAGCCTGCATAAAAAATCCGATCTTACCGGCACCACCATTTCTATCCAGCTAAACGGCTACCTGCATGCGCTCCATGATCATTGACGATGAAGCACCCAACCGGGAGAACCTGCACAATTTACTGCAACGCTATTGCCCCGATATTACCGTAGTGGCCCACGCCGGCAGCATAGAAGAGGGGCTCCGGCTTGTTCAAAAACACCGGCCGGAACTCCTGTTCCTTGACATCCAGCTGCACGGCCGTTCTGGTTTTGAATTGCTCAAGCAACTGGAGCAGATCCATTTCGAGATCATTTTTGTGACAGCTTATGATCAATACGGCATCCAGGCTGTAAAATTTTCTGCGCTTGATTATCTGCTCAAACCCATTGATGTGGAAGAGCTGCAGGCTGCTGTGCAAAAAGCCCGCGTGAAACTATCCCAGCGCAAAACGAACGACAGGCTGGAGTACCTGGTGAGTTACCTGAAATCCGGCAAGGAAACACCACCCGTAATTGCCCTTCCCCTGCAGGATGAGATCCGCTATGTCCCGGTCAGTGATATTATCCGTTGTGAGGCCAGCAACACGTATACTTATTTCTATCTGCAGGGGGGAGAAAAGATCCTGGTCTCTCAAACACTCAAGGAATACGATGGCCTGCTGCATAGTCATGGTTTCCTGCGTACCCATCAATCGCACCTGGTGAATCCAGGCTGGGTCAAAAGCTGGATCAAGGAAGATGGCGGCTCTCTCCTGCTGAAAGATGCTACCAGGATTCCTGTTTCCAAAAGCCAGCGCGAAGCAGTGAAAAGGGGATTGAGTGGCAGAAAGATTTAGACCCTAAAGTATTTTCCCTGCTTGTCCGTCTACCCCAACAGGAACGATCTTGTTCCCGATAAAAATAGAAGTCATGTATCACAATCATGCACATGCCGCAAAAGGCAATTACGGAGGCAGGAACCGGCACCTGTTTCTCCGCTCGATGGAAAGAGCTGCCATCAACATTTACAAAACAGACAACAGCTATGAAATGCTGGTGTTTGCACCGGGCCGCATCAAAGAACATTTTCACCTGGATGTAAAAGGTGCCGAGCTCACGGTCTCCTATTCACCCCCCGAAGACTTTCCCCAATTCAACTGGGTGAGCCGCGAATACAGCAGGGGCGGATTTAAGAGAACCGTTACCCTGGATGAAACCATCAACACAGCCGCCATCACCGCGAAATACCTGGATGGTGTGCTGCAGGTAAGTCTGCCGGTCATTCCCGGTAAAGAAGTGGCAACGCAGGAAATACAGGTAAGTTAGGGAGATGATTCCTGCACATGCACAAGGTGGTGGCTATGGGGGCCATCACCTTTTTTATTAATACTGGTGCTGAACAGAAAGACAAGGTTCTACATAATCAATAATGCCATCTGTCCGCAGGCGGTTTAGTTCGTCTTTGATGCGCAGGTAATTGATGGTTGCTTTGATCTCCAGGGAAAAGTACTGGTCGCTGGGTGCTTCTGAATTGCAGCCAAGGTCGTACAGCCGTTTTCTTACATCATCTATGTCTACTTCTTCATCCGTCATCACTACCCAGATGGTTGAATTGCCCGAAGGTTGTATGGTTTGCCTGTATGTAAGCATGCCTTCTTCCTCATCGTACTCTGCCTGGATAATATCATCGCTGGCAAGCAGGGGAACATACAGCGGAATGTTGTCGATCTTGTAATAACCGACGGTGCTGTCAACCACGTTTGCCCACATGCTTTCTACGGCATCCTGCTCCAGCAGGTCGTTATAAGACCTGAACAATATCTTTACGTCGGTGTCTTTTTGTGGTATCATGGTTGATAAGAGCGCAAGTTATACCTTTACGAACAACATTACCACCACCTATGTCTACGCCACTTACGATAACGCTGATCCAGTCGCAGCTGCATTGGGAAGACCGGGAAGCCAACCTGAAGATGTTTGAGGAAAAGATCCAGTCCGTAAAAGGAACAACAGAAATGGTTGTGCTGCCGGAGATGTTCAGCACCGGGTTCAGCATGCGGCCCCAACAACTGGCAGAGCGGATGGATGGCCCTTCGGTGCAATGGATGGAAAGGGTGGCACGGGAAAACCGGCTTGTAGTAACCGGCAGCCTGATGATAGAAGAAAACCAGAATTATTACAACCGCCTGATCTGGATGCTGCCCGTGGGACAGTATGGTTATTACGACAAACGCCACCTGTTTGCTTACGCCGGAGAAGACCAGCACTACACGCGGGGCATCAAACGGCTGGTGACCTCCGTAAAAAAGTGGCGGATCCATTTCCAGATTTGTTACGACCTGCGCTTCCCGGTTTGGGCAAGCCAGCAATCGTTGATGTCTCCGCTGGAGCGCAAAAGAAGGGTATCCAATTTTGATGCCCTGAGTATTCCCTCCGAACCGGAATATGACGTGCTGGTATATGTTGCCAACTGGCCCGAACGGCGCAGCCTGGCCTGGAAAACCCTGCTGCAGGCAAGGGCTATCGAAAACCAGTGTTATGTAATTGGTGTAAACAGAACCGGTACCGACGGCAACGGCATTTACTACAGCGGTGATTCCATGGTGATCGATCCGCTGGGCGAGATCATGTACCACAAAGCCCACAAGGATGACGTCTTTACCTTTACCCTGCAGAAGGACGAACTGTTAGACATCCGGGATAAGTTTCCTTTCTGGCGGGACACGGATCATTTTATGATCTTCGCAAACGAAGATCAAGCAATAGACAGAAAAGATGGAGAAAGCTATTTATAACGGACCCGTATATACGGGGAGCGAAGTGCTCTCGGGGAAAGCCGTGCTGGTGAGCAAAGGCATGGTCACCGGTATTGTTGAAGAGGCGGCTATCCCGGCTTCTTATCTGCGGCACGATCTGCAGGGAAAGAATTTAGCTCCTTCCCTGATCGACCTGCAGCTGTATGGCGGGAACGGATTGCTGTTCTCACAGGATTTGTCTGTGGCCGCCCTTGAGGCGACCTACGAATACTGCAGACAAGGAGGTGCCGTCCACTTTATGATTACCATGGCCACCAACTCGATCGAAAAGTTCAGGAAGGGCATGGAAGTGGCCCGCCTGTACCAGGAGCAGGGTGGCAAAGGTTTGTTGGGATTGCACCTGGAGGGGCCTTATATCAATCCGGTAAAAAGAGGTGCCCACCTGGAACATTGTATCAAAAGGCCGGTACTCCGGGAAGTGCAGGAGCTGCTTGATGAGGGACAAGGCATTGTAAAAATGATGACCCTCGCACCTGAATGCTGCGATGGGGAAGTTATTGATTGGCTGCTGAAGCAGGGCGTGCTTGTTTCAGCAGGGCATAGCAACGCTACCTACCGCGAAGCAACAGCAGCTTTTAACAGCGGCATCCCGGCCGCCACCCACCTGTTCAATGCCATGTCGGCTTTTCAAAGCCGGGAGCCGGGCATGGTAGGCGCCATCTACGATCATCCAGGTGTCGTAAGCTCCGTGGTATGCGATGGCGTGCATGTTGATTTTGCAGCCGTACGCATCAGTAAAAGGCTCCTGCAGGAAAGAATGTTTTTTATTACGGATGCTGTTACGCCTACTGCAGAAGGCGAGTACCAGCATGTGTTTAAGGGAGACCGCTATACCCTGCCTGATGGCACCCTCTCCGGTTCTTCCCTTACCATGATGCAATGTGTGCGGAATGCTGTGCAGCACGTAGGCATTGCGCTGGACGAAGCCCTCAGAATGGCTTCCCTTTACCCGGCCCGCCTGCTTCCGGGGGAATCCGGCCTGGGTATAATCAAGAAAGGAAGCCACGCTTCCTTTCTTGTATTTGATGATGCATTGAATGTTGTTGAGACACTCGAAAACTAATCCAGCAAATTCTTATAGCGGTCGCCCATGTAAACGTCTTTGAGGCGGCCCTGGTCTTTGGTGCTGTCGGTCAGCAGGGTGTCTGAATAGGTAAAGTCTTTGCGTGTATCGAACTGGTTGATCAGCTCGATCGCCTGCGATGACTTGGCTTTGTCTTCCAGCGCCTTGTCATCCATAAACTTCGACGTTACATCAATGGCTGATTTGATGTTGCCGATCTTTTCGCCAATCTTCACTTTCAGGATAGACAGGGCTTTTTCTGCATCCCGGTTCAGTTCATCATCGCCTTTGAACGCGCGCATGGCTGATGATACAGCTGAAAGTCCGGTCGTAACAGAATAATACAGGTCTTTTTTGGCTTCCAGGTCCATCTTGGCGTCTTCGAGCATGATGCCGCTGTCCTCATAAGCCGTATCTGCAAATTTGATCAGCTTGTTCAGATCTGTGATAATCGGCGTTACATTGTCGATGTATTCTTTGTTGCGGGTTACATTGTTGGCATACAGATCAAGCTGCTTGGAACCCGGGTTTTCTTTTTGAAGGATCTTTACCTTTTCTACATTCAGCTTCAGCTCCTTGTCTTTTTCCTTTACCTTGTCGGAGAGTTCAGCTTGCTTGCCTTTTAGCTTGGCGGCTTGCTGGTACAGGACCTTTCTGTCTTCATATCCTTGTTCTATCTTGTACTCCAGGATTTTGAACGGGTTCAGCTCAATAGCCAGACCGATGGTGTAGTTGGCCACAAATTCAGAAAAGTATTTGATGGCGCGCCAGAACTTGCCGTTGGTGACCAGCAGCAGCAAAAATGCCAGTACTACGCCGCCAATGACCAGGTTTACGGTGTTCCAGGTAACTTTTACCAGCCAGGGAAGTACGTAGGTAAGAAAGAAATAAGCCAGTGCGCCCAGAAAGGCCACACCTACAACCGTTGTAGCAATATTTTTAGGCTCTGAGAACCAACCGGGAGTTTTATCTTTTAAGGTGAGTGTATTTTCCATTTTTGTAGACAATTAAGAGATGTATTGATTGATTTTTTGAACGTCTTGCAAGATCTTGTTTTTCATATTGTCGGATTCTTGCTTGTAGGTGTTCGAATTGGAATGGATTTTTTCTTCGTTTTCACGAACATCGTTGTTCAGGGCTTCTATTTTGGTGTTTAGTTCGTTGATTTCCCTGGATAGTTCCTGTATCCGTTTAGCTGTAGCTTCCATTTCTTTTTTCTTGCCCACTACTTTTTCCTGCAGGGCTTTATCCACGGTGGACTGAAAGTTTTTGGCATCGCTGTCGATCACCTGCAAATACTGGTTGGCTGTTTTGAGCAGCTTGTCTTTGTCGAGGCCTTGCAGCGAAAGGCCGGCATAGGCTGAAACAAACCGGGTCTTTTCATCCGGAATGGCGCTCATGGCTTCTATCATCCGGGAGAATTCAAAGTAGTCGGGACCGGGAAAATTGGTGTCTTTGAACAGGTTGTCGAAGTACACCTTGAATTTATCGGATGCAAACACCACGGTGCTGGTGCTGGTAACGGCGTCTGTATTTCTGGGAAGGGAAGCGGCAGCAGCTGATTGTTCAGGCTTTTTCTCGGGGCTTTCATCCATTTCAACAAAGGTTGAAAGAATGCGTTTTGCCAGATTGCTCATATGAGGTGGTACTGTTTAGGAGATATAAAATTAGCGTTTTTTGAGACTCCGTCTTCGTTTTTGCGCTAATGCTTAGACTCCGTCTACTTTTTTTTCTTGATAAAAAAAAGTAGCAAAAAAAATCAAGGCTGTTTGAAAGGGGCTAAAATTTACTGCACTGCGCTACAACGAACAAGCTAGATCTGGAGGGTAATTCTTCTTTCAGCCTTTGCATGAATTTAGCTGTAGTACACTACCGGGCGTGTTCGTTG
>JADCRZ010000056.1 GCA_015069695.1 Williamsia sp. | reverse complement strand
GTCCATGTTTCAAACAGCCTTGACTTTTTTGGTTCTTTTTGCGTCAAGGCAAAAAGAACACAGCGTCTCATTCCTCCTGTATCCTTTCATCTTCCGTATTCGCCAGGATCTCTGCCGTAATCTTCTTCAGCGGGTTTTTGTGGTTCTCATCATAGAAGGCGCGCTGCTGACAGATTTCAATGCAGGAAAAGACGGCCCGGATAAAGGAAGCGGCATCGGCGCGGTTTTTTCCGGCTATGTCGAAAGCGGTGCCGTGATCGGGAGAGGTGCGGACGCCCTGGAGACCGGCTGTATAATTTACCCCCTCGCCATTGGCCAGTGATTTGAAAGGGATGAGCCCCTGGTCGTGGTACATGGCCAGGACCGCATCAAATTTTTCGTGCTGTCCGCGGGCAAAAAAAGCATCGGCGCTGAAGGGGCCGCGGACAATGACGTTGTGATTTTGCTTGAATTCGTTGATGGCAGGTGTAATAATGGTTTCTTCCTCTGACCCGATCAATCCGTCATCGCCTGCGTGCGGGTTGAGAGCCAGCACGGCGATCTTGGGCTTGTCGACACCAAAATCCCGGATCAGGCTTTCCTTGAGGATCGTCAGTTTGGAAATGATCGCCTGGGGCGTGATGTGTTTGGCAACTTCACTGATAGGCAGGTGCTCTGTAACCAGTCCTACCCGCATGTTTTCGGCTACCATCAGCATCAACACGTCTTTCACACCAAAGTATTGTTGCAGGAAGGGTGTATGGCCTGTGTAGTTAAAGTCGGGAGACTGCACATTCTTTTTGTGGATGGGGGCGGTTACCAGTCCGCCGATCTGTTGTGCCTTCAAAGCCTGCGTAGCTGCCAACAGGGATTTAACAGCGTACTTGCCGCCTTGTTCTGTTAGTTGCCCGGGCTGGATCACCACTTCTTCTTCCCAGCAATTATATATATTCACCTGTTTGTTGTTCAGGCGGGTAAAATCTTTGGTGCTGAAATAATTGAAATTGCTGTCAGTAACTGACTTGCGGTAAAAGTTGATGGCTTTATTGGAAGCAAAAATAAGGGGGGTGCATATTTCAAGGATCCGTTGGTCTGAAACGGTTTTGATGATCAGCTCTAGGCCGATGCCGTTCAGGTCACCGCAGGATATGCCGATGACAGGTTTCGGAAGCTCTGCTACTGGTTGACTCATCTGCTGTTTGTTGAATAAAAACGCGAATGTACGATTTCTCGCTGCACAAACCTTGCGCCCGGCCGCTCAGCACCCATTTATACTCCTCCGCCGATCTGCACCAAAGATTGGGCAGGCAACTGTATTTTTGTATCAGCATGTATACTTTAAAAAAATCGCTGGGCCAGCATTTTCTGCACGATGAAAATGTATGCCGCCGCATCCTGGCTGCTTTACAGGAAAAGAGTTTCAACCGCTTGCTGGAAGTAGGACCGGGAGGTGGCGCGTTGACGAAATACCTGGTAAAAATACCGGACGTCGAGTTCAAGGCCGTAGAATTGGACAGCGAAAAAGTAAACTACCTGCTGCAAACCTATCCCGAACTCCAGGACAAGCTTGTGCAAGCTGATTTTCTCCAGGTAGAAGAACCCTTCACCGGCCCTTTCACGGTGATCGGTAATTTTCCTTATAATATTTCGACGCAGATCCTGTTCAGGATCATTGAATGGAAGGAAGAGGTGGAGTGCATGATCGGAATGTTCCAGAAAGAAGTGGCACAAAGGGTTGCTGCTCCGCCGGGCAACAAAACCTATGGCGTACTCAGTATACTTGTGCAGGCTTTTTTTGATGTGCAGTACTTGTTTGAAGTGCAGGAGAATTCTTTTTATCCGCCACCGCAGGTAAAAAGTGCCGTCATCCGCCTGCTGCCGAGATCAGCGCTTCCTGCCATGAAAAGCGAGCAGGCTTTTTTCACGCTGGTAAAAACTGCTTTTAACCAGCGCCGGAAAATGCTGCGCAACAGTGTAAAAACCTTGTTCGCGCCTCCGGTTCTGCTGGAAGAGATCTTTAACAAACGCCCGGAACAGCTGGGCATAGACGAGTTTGCCGCCCTGACCTATAAGATGAATCAACTGTAAAAGTGCCCTTTCCAATGAGCTTAAAAGTTTTTGTAACAGCCAACGTACATCCTTATCTGATAGAGCGCCTTACGGCCCGTGGCTATGAAGTGATCTATGAACCCAAGATTACCTATGCCGAACTGTACGAAAAGATAGCAGAGGCAAGCGGATTAATTGTAACAACCCGTTTAAAGATCGACGCCCCCATGCTGGAAAAAGCGGAGCAGCTAAAATGGATCGGCCGGCTGGGGAGCGGCATGGAACTCATTGATGTGGAGTATGCCCGATCAAAAGGGATTGCATGCGCAAGCAGTCCGGAGGGCAACCGCAATGCAGTAGCAGAACATGTGGTAGGCATGCTGCTCAATCTCCTGAACAAGATCAATTCCAGCCAGGCCGAGATCAGGGAAGGCAAATGGATCCGGGATGCCAACCGGGGTACTGAGCTCAGCGGTAAAACGGTGGGCATTGTCGGCTTTGGAAATACCGGGCGTGCCTTTGCCAAATTGCTGGCCTCTTTCGATGTAACGGTAATGGCTTATGATAAATATGTATCCGGCTTTGCGCGGACGTACATAAAAGAGGCCAACCTGGAGCACATCCAGCGCTATGCTGATGTAATCAGTTTTCATGTTCCGCTCACCCCTGAAACCCATCACATGGCCAATGATGAATTTTTCCAGGGCCTGCAGCAAAAGCCTTATTTCATCAATGCCAGCCGCGGTAAAGTGCACGACACCGCTGCCCTGATCCGCGCCCTGGAAGAAGGGAAGATTGCAGCTGCTGCACTGGACGTACTGGAAAACGAAAAGCTGGACACCTACACTTCAGAAGAAAAAGCCCGTCTTGACTGGCTCCTTGCACAACCCAATGTGATCGTTACACCCCATATTGCAGGTTACAGCCAGGAGGCATTTTACAAGATGGCCAAAGTAGTATTGGATAAACTGGGGGTGTAATTCCCACAATAAGGCGAGAAAATAAACGTTAAAACAGGCTTTCCCTCATCGCCGGTAAAAAAGATTTTTTTATATTTGTCTGAATGCAACGCTTTGGCTCATCCGAGGCGTTGTATTTTTTTTCTGTCATAGAGCGTAAATCTTTTAAATTAGAGGAGGGTTTCATGAGTGAATTTAACTATGTATCGAAAGAAGCATTTGAGCAGATGCGAACCGATCTGCAGCGAATGAAGTCAGTTGACCGGCCGGCAGCTTCCAGGGCCATCGCGGAAGCCAGGGAAAAGGGTGACCTGAAAGAAAATGCAGAATATGATGCGGCCAAAGAAGCCCAGGGTTTGCTGGAAGCCAAGATTCAGCAGATGGAAAGCGTGATTGCCAATGCCCGCATCATCGACGCCAAAGACATCGATACAAGCAGGGTCAGCCTGCTGTCCAAAGTAACGATCACCAATATTGCCACCAAAAAATCTGTGACCTATCAGCTGGTCGGAGAAAAAGAAGCTGATATAAAAGCAGGTAAAATTTCCGTTACCTCCCCTATCGGCAAAGGCTTGTTTGGAAAACAGGTCGGTGAAGAAGCAGAAGTAGTGGCCCCCAATGGAAAATTGAAATTCAAGGTAGACAGTATTACCGCATAAATAGATAGACCGATCATTATAAAAAGTCAGGAATCAGGTTCCTGGCTTTTTTTATGGTTTAACTTGCCCCCAAAAATGCCATGACTATATTTTCCCGGATCATCGCACAGGAAATCCCTTCCTACCGGATCGCAGAAAATGATCTTTTTTATGCTTTTCTCGATATATCTCCCCTGGTGAAAGGCCATACCCTGGTGGTTCCTAAAACAGAAATAGACAAGTTTTTTGACATGCCCCACGACTACCTGCAGCAATTGCTTTTATTCGCCCAACCCATCGCGCGGGCGATTGAACAGGCATTTGACTGCAAGCGCTGCGGCCTGTCTGTGATCGGACTGGAAGTACCGCATGCACACCTTCACCTGGTTCCCCTCAACTCAGCAGACGATCTGAACTTTACGCGGCCCAAGCTCAGCCCCACACCAGCAGAGATGAAAGATGCCCAGGACCGCATATGCAAACACCTGCGTTGAATACAATATATTTGTCCCATGAAGAAGTTTTTAGTAGCAGGGCTGATCGGCCTGCTCGGATTTGCAGGCAGTTCTTTTCTGGTAAGGCCGTTGGTGATTGATAAAATATCGGCATCCATTGTGAGCAAACAGGTGCAGTCCGGAAAATCCGTTACCATCAAGGGAGAAGTATTTTATCAGAACAACGGGAATATGGTCACCAATTTTACTTATCCCCGTGCTTACATCGTGATCTCAAACAAGGTCGGAGAGATCAAGATCTACGACCCGGCCAACAATACAGTGCTTCAGTACCAGAATGCCTTGTTCAGTTCCCAAACTTCCCAATTTTATTATTTTTTCTCGGGCAAGATCGCGGACATGGGTTTGACCGACATCGGTTTTGTGCAGGAAAAAACATATCCTGAAAAGGGGGCGCTTGTATCGTTGTGGAAATTAAAAGTACCGGACAGAAAAGCGGTGATCCAAAAAGTAAAGCTGGTGTACCAGGGACAAAAACCTGTGTACATGCATTATGAAGATGCGGGCGGTAAAATTATCAGGAAGATCTATTATTACAATTACACGCCGGTTGAAAACAGTCAGTTCCCTTTTACCACCACCGAGATCGTATACGGGGAAGGAGATTCCACCGTTACCAAAACACAGTTCTCTGATTTCAAGATCAACCAGGATGCCACAAGCCAGTATTTTAATTTCAAGATACCTTCCAACGCAAAAATAGAAAAGCAGTGATAAAACCATTTGTACTTGCGGGGATGATCCTGCTTACTCACCAGCTGGCCTGTGCACAGGAAGCAAAAGATGATCTTGCGCTGATCGGGAACCGGTCTGCAGGAGGTGAAACAGCTTATTACCAGCGACCGGGCAACAACACCCGGGCAATCCAAACGCATCATACCAGCGCACTGGTGAAGTACAATCCGGTCACGCTGGTGCTGAAAGGCGCTATGGCAGCCTATCAGCATGCGATCTCACCCCAGCTTTCGCGCCACTGTCCTTATGAAATCACCTGCTCCAACTTTAGCAAACAAGCCATCCAGGAGTTTGGCATTGTAAAAGGTGTTTTTTTAAGTGCCGACAGGATCCTGCGTTGTAACAGGATCGGCGTGCTCGATACAGACCAGCTTGATTTTAATGAGAACAATGGCACCATCATGGATGCGCCAACCAAATACCGGCAATGATCCGATCTGTTGTTCCGGCCTGCCACCGGTTTATTTTACTCGCTTTTTTCTTTTGCTCCGCCCTTTCTGCCCATTCGCAGCAGGCTCTGTTTTCCCGGGAAATAAAGTTTGCACAATACCTGCAGGACAAAGAGCTGTTCCGCGAAGCCCGGTATGTGACTAACAGGATCGATACCACGCAGTTGGACCGGACTCAAAAAGACACGCTGTTTTATTTTTCCGGCTGGGCTGCTTATAATTCCAAACAACTGGACACGGCAGTGGGCAAACTGTTGCGGGTTTCTCCCCGATTCTCTCTCTACAATAAGAGCCGTTTTTTTGCGGCTTATTGCCTGACCTACTTAGCAAGACAGCCCGAAGCACAACAGGTTTTACAGGGCCAACAACTGGGAGACAGCACGGAAATAGAAATGCGTGCGTTTCAACTTGCCGGCATGGCTTTGCTGCGCAGGGACTACAATACATTTGAACAGTACCAACGCGGATTTACCTATGGTTCGTACGTGCTGGAAAAAGAAGAAAAAAACATGGCTGCCTATTACAAAGGCCTGCGCAGCTACAAATCCAAATCACCCTTTCTGGCAGGTGTATACAGTGCCGTGCTGCCGGGGGCAGGCAAGTTTTATGCAGGCAAAAAACGCCAGGGCATTGCCGCGTTTCTGCCTGTGATTTCGCTGGCCGCCGTTACCTATGAAGCATACCGGAAAGGTGGTGTACGAAGCGCCCGGTTTATCGGCTTTGGCTCTCTCTTCAGTGTGTTTTACATTGGAAATATATGGGGCAGCGTGCTTTCGGTTAAGGTAAAAGAAAAAGAGTTTTACAGAGCTTATGACAATAAAATCTTGTTTGACCTGCATATTCCTCTGCGCAACCTGTACAATTAGGGCGCAGTCTTCCGCTTTGCGGCAAGCCGACAGCCTATTCAGACAGGGGGCTTATTTTGAAGCATCGGTCGGTTACGAACGGGTCTTGTTTGAAGACAACAACCCCGAAACAGCTCTCCATGCCATTACCCAAAAGATCCAGTGCCTGAAACAACAGGGATTGTTTACCCAGGCGGTTAACTTTATCCGCACCAACCTGCACGAAAACCTGCCCGACAGCACCGGGTACCGCCTGTATTATGAGCAGACCCTGTGCACGTACCTGGCCGGTAACTATGAGAATGCCCTCTCTGTTGTTGAACAGGCAAAGCTCCTGTACCCCACCCGTTCGGAAGAGCCCAGGTTGAAGCTGTTACAGCTCTTATCGCTGAACGAGCTGCAACGTTGGGAAGAAGCCGGCCATGTGTACAATGCATTCGTAGGCCGGTACGGGGTGGCTGATACAGCATTGAGTCCGTACAAACATCTACCCCACCTGAAAAGCAAGGACAAAGCGCAGTGGCTGTCTACTTTCATACCCGGAGCCGGACAAATTTATGCCGGCAAACCGCTGGAGGCGCTTGTAACAATTGGCATGCAGGGGGCGGGCATCTGGTTTGGTATTGTGAGCTTTCAACAGCATTATTACCTGGCTGCCTGGCTCGCCGGGGCCGGCCTGTTTGGCTCTTTTCACATGGGCGGCGTACGCCGTTCGGAGGTATTGGTAGAGCAATATAACCGGAAAAAAATTACGCAGTTCAACGAGCAGGTAAAGTCAGCTGTTTTAAAAATGATGGCTGAAAGGCAGTAGAAGAAAGCCGGGACAAAAATAAAAAAGCTGCACCCGGGGGTACAGCTTTTTATAATGAGGTCAGTTATTTTTTACATACCTCCACCGCTCCACATAAAGAATTTAGGATTGTTCACGTAAGGAGAGATGTCTGCATTGTGTACAATCAATACGATAAAGTCGATCAGGGGCACGATACCGAAGATACCACCGCAGGTCAGGATATAACCAACCCAGGTAAAGGTTTTAGTACCCAGGTACAAGCGGTGAATGCCCAAACCACCCAGGAAGAAATTCAACAAAAGGGCAGTTGCAAAGTTTTTGTCACCGGCAGCATAAAAAGCTTTGTTGGCCGTATTTTTTGCTGCAGGGTTGGTCAGGAGGGATTCTGAAACGGCTGTCAAGCTCACATCTACACTGTTGCTGAACAATTGATCTATCTGTTGGTCATTCACAGAATATTCATCGGTCGGCAATGAAGTGGTAACAGGAGTGGCAGAAAAAGAAGCCAATGAAAACAGACAGCAAGTCAGAAACAAATAGAATACTTTTTTCATATTAATTGTTTTGTTCGGCTAAAGATAAAAACTTTTTGAAACTATACACAGGGAGGAAACTATTTTCTTCCCGGGTACGCCTATATGTTACATGAACCGGTATAAACTAGGGATGGATTGTAACAAAGCCCCGGCTAATTGCTGGCAACCCGGGATGGGTTCTTGGCGATGAACTCGTCCCAGCTCTTTACTTTTTCGCCTGCGGCCGGCAGCACCGACCGTGTTTGAAAGTGGTGACAAATAGCCACAGCCAGGGCGTCGGATGCATCAAAATATTCCGGTTCTTCCTGCAACTGGATCAGCCGCTGCAGCATTTTCCATACCTGCTCTTTGCCAGCATTTCCTTTGCCGGTAACGGCCTGCTTTATTTTCCGGGGTGAGTACTCTGTTACCGTTAAACCGGCCTGCATGGCAGCCGCAATGGCAACGCCCTGCGCCCGGCCCAGTTTCAGCATGCTTTGTACGTTTTTTCCAAAGAAAGGGGCTTCAATGGCACAGGCATCCGGACGGAACAGGCCAATGATTTCCTGTACGCTTTTGTGTATCTGCTCCAGGCGTTCGTATGCATCCTGTTTGGAAGAAAGTTTGAGCACGCTCATGCGCAGCAAAGAAACTTTGTCGTGCTGCACCCGGATGATGCCATAGCCCATGATAACGGTTCCGGGATCGATGCCTAAAATTATTTTTGACGGCTTTTCCAAATAGGGAAGTTATTTTTAGATTGCGTGATGACCTGGTCGAGCAAAAATATCAAATTACTTCGCTATTTTATCGGACCTGTCTTATTTAGTTGGCTTTCTTATTCTATTTACCTGCAGGTAAAAGAACAAACAAACCTTTCAGCATCCCTCAACAGCTTCGGTAATATCCTGAACGACAACCGTTCCTGGAAATTGTGGCTGGTGCTCCTGCTCATGATGGTCAACTGGGGTGTGGAAGCAAAAAAATTACAGGTGGTGCTGAGTCCGGTAGAAGAGATGAGATGGAGGAGGTCACTGAAGGCGGTGCTTACAGGCCTGGCTTTTTCTATCAGTACACCCAACCGGGTCGGCGAATACCCCGGAAAAGTACTGTGGGTGCAACCCGGCAACCGGATCAAAGCACTGTCCCTGATCATAGCAGGCAACCTGAGCCAACTTATTATAACCCTGATCATGGGTTTGGGTGCACTTATATTTTTGTTATATGCGCAGGATGCTGCAACGATGGCGCTCTGGGCAGGGTCATACTTCCCATATTTACGGGCGGGCATCTGGGTGGCAGGCGGATTGCTGATTATAGCAGGAGTAACATATTTCAGGCTTCAGCACGTTATAGATATAGGAGGAAGATTTGCATGGGTAAGAAAGATAACGGCGCATGCAGCCGTCTTAAAAGAGATGGACAACAGCCTCCTGGTGCGGATTGGCGGTTTGTCGTTGCTGCGTTATCTTATTTTTGCTTCTCAATATATCCTTCTGCTACAGGCTATGCAGGTGGATATTCCGCTGTGGCAGGCATTTTGGTTGATCGGCGGGTTGTTTCTGATCCTCTCCCTGGTACCGACTATTGCATTTGCAGAACTGGGGATAAGAGGTCAGTTGAGCCTGGCCCTGTTCGGATTGTACAGCAGCAACAGTTTTGGCATCATTGCTGCATCCATCGGTATTTGGGTCATCAATCTGGTGATCCCGGCAATGATAGGAAGCTTGTTTATACTAAGAATCAAAACATTTCAGAATAGATGAAGGCATTTTTTTTCACGATCCTGCTTGCTTTTGGTTTGTACCAAGACTCTGGAAACGGATCGTGCGGCATTGTGAATACTACATTCAAAGCTGGTGAGATGGTCACCTACAAAGCTTATTACACCCTGGCCGGCATTTATGTAAGTGCGGGTGAAGCCACCTTCAATGTAAACCTGGAGCGGCTGAACAACAAACCTGTTTATCACATTGTGGGAGAGGGAAAGACCTATGGCTTTTATGATGGCTTTTTTAAAGTGCGCGACAGGTATGAATCTTTCATCGACACCTCTACCCTGCAGCCCTACAAGTTTATCCGCAACATCAGCGAAGGCAGCTACAAAAAAGTGGAGAACGTGACCTTCAACCAAAGCACCCATACGGCCATCAGTTCCGACAGCGTGGTGCGAATGCCGCTGTGCACCCAGGATGTGATCAGTCTGGTCTTTTTTGCCCGCAATACCAATTTCGACAAATACAAGGTCAACGACAAGATCCCTTTTACGCTTTACCTGAGTGATGAGCTCTACAATATTTATATCCGCTACATGGGCAAGGAGACGGTGAAAACAAAGTATGGAAAATTCAAGGCCATCAAGATCCGTCCCCTGCTCATCAAAGGATCTGTGTTCGAAGGAGGCGAGAAAATGACGGCCTGGATCAGCGATGATGCCAACCGCCTTCCGCTGCGCGTAGAAAGCGCCATCAGCGTAGGCAGCATCAAGATTGACATGATGGACCACCGGAATAACCGCTATCCGTTCAGCTCCATGATAGAAGTGCGGTAACGAGCGGGCAACTTGTTTTGGTTCTTGCGTTCACAACAACACAGGATGTTTGATCTAACTGCAAAGCATGTGTTTTGAAAAAAGCAATTCTTTCTTCTTGCCTGTTTCCCTTTGTTCTGGTTACACTTGCTTTTATCGTCAGCCGCTTTGTATTGTTTCAAGGCTTTCACGGAACTGATGACCTGCACTATGCCATGCTCTCGGCGCGCATGTTAAAAGGATCATACGATCCTTTTCAACCGGCTGATATATTCAGTGGCCGCATTGTTCTGATAGCATGGCAGGCTTTGCTTTACCGGACCGGTGGCGTCAATCTTTTCACAACCTGCATCGGAACAGTTATTGCCACAGTAGCTGCCTGCTTTATCACTGTAAGCCGGCTTCTTCCTGTCAGGAACCGGTCTACTGTGCTGGTGGCAAGTTCCCTGTTTTATTTCAGTCCCTCCCTGGCCATGGACATCACAGGAATCGAACCTGATCCTTATGTTATGTTGACAGGCACCTGCATCGTGTTGTTGCTGAAAAAGGGTATCAGGGAAGATCCATCCAGAAAAATTTTTTTTATTCTGATTGGAGTATTGATCGCAGCTACCTTGCTGATCAAGGAAACCGTGCTGGTTTTCCTGCCTTATGCCATCTTTGTTACCCTGTTCTATCAAAAGCGTTGGGTAAATCTGCTTTGGATCCTTGGTTCGTTCGCAGGTATCATCCTTTTGATGGGATGGGGTTATTATCATTTTACCGGTAATGCTTTTTTCAAATTCTCACAGATAGAAAACAGTGCTTACCCCAATCCCTGCAATTTTTCTTATCTACCGGCGAATGATCTTGTGATCCGGTTAACCTATGGTGTATGGAGAACATTTATTTTGCTGGGTTTTTACCCGTTTGTTTTAGGCGGGATCTCATTATTGCTAGCGATTCTGACAAAAAAAAATCTTCAATGGCAAAAGGATTATGAGCTCACCGGCTTCAGCATTTTATTGTTGCTGAGCCTTTATTTTCCATTTTCCTGGAGTGGCTACCAACCCCTCTGCGCTGCACCCCGGCACTTTTATTTCATCTTGCCGCTCGCGGTTGTTATTATTTCCACCACCCTGTACAGGCAGCGCGAAGCAAAAAAAAGCAGCCTGGTCTTTGCCTTGCTTGTACTATTCGCACTCCTGGTGTGCATACAAGGAACCGGTAACAAATGGCAGTGGATGATCTATCTGCTGATCTTCTTGTATCTGCTCACGCAACCCTTTTTAGCAAGGATGGCAGGCAGGTATCATTATCTCGTTCTCTCCGCGATCTTGTTTCTCAGCATACTCGAACCATTGTTCTTTCGCCGCGCACAATGGTTTAAAAACTTGCAGGAGCTCAATGGCCTGCTTCACGCACAGTATTACTATTTTCCCGATCACGACAACATGATGCATTGGAAGCTGCTCCATAAATATGACGATCGCTTGCTCAATGCCTACAACTTCGAAAAACACCCGTACAAAGTGTACCAGGTGTACTATGAAAAGCCCGACAGTACCCGGTTTCATCCCGGGTGGCTGATCGTAAACCGGGTTTATACAACATGCTCACCGGTTTTTATAAACAAGGTTGATTCGCTGCAGCATACAGGCTTCTTTTCTAAATCCGTGATCAGGGGCGGGGTAGGCGCCTATTGGATGGAAAGAAAAGAACAGTATCAGTATATACAGGAAAACAATTTCAGAAGATAATAAACCACACAACCGTTGTGTAGCAGGTGTTCAATTTATATTCGCAATGATGATTGCTTCTTTTCTGGGTTGATGTCAGGTTTGGAGAATAGTAAGATATGAAGGAAAGCAGCAAACATTACATATTCTCCCAAACTGTGCTGCATAGGAAACAAACCAACCGGCAGACTATTGAGCAGCATGCCTGCAACAATTCCTGCCACTGACAGCTTACTGACGGATGCCGAATAACAGCTTGCAACAAGCAACAAGGGAAAAATCCAGAAAGCGCCGTTATAAAGAAACCGGTGAACCGGAGAGAACAGGTCGCTCGTCATATACAGGCAAGAACCCAGCAAGGCAATAGAGAATGGCTCAAAAGAAACCGGCTTATATTTCTTGAAGTACAACCAGCAAAGCAACACGATGAAACTTGCACACAGCGCTGAAAGCACCCAAACGGGCGTTTTTACATGCAAGGCGCTGTTCAGCAATACAAACATATTTCCATGCTCTCCACTGTGCTTGTAAAAAGGAAATTTATTGGCAATTTCCATCCGGGTCCGGTTCCATCCTTCAAAATTTTCAAACAAAGGAACGGGTAAGTTTTGCTGAACAGCAGGCCCAAGTTCCTGATGCAGCTTTACTTGTTCCTTCATTGCTTCGAGATAATCTGACCAGTAAAACCTGGAAGACCGGCTACCAAAAGCCACTGCCAAACAAACAAAGGCCGCTATACCAAAAACAAGCTTGTACCTTAAGCTGAACTTTGCAACCAACAATACAAATGGAAGCAACAAGAGCATGGTATTCGGACGAACCAGCACAAGCGCCATGGCACTCGCACCGGCTATACAGGCATTCAGCAAATTTGCCTTCCGTATAAGAGCATTGTAAAAAATGAGGGCAAAAAAGGGAATAAAAATATACAGCTGCCCCATTTCAACATTGGTCAGCCATGCATAAGTATGTAAGAAGAAAAGGCCTGTAAACCAGGCTGCATATTTTTGCTTTCTTGTTTTTGTCATCCGCCAGGCTAACAGGGTCATAGTAGCCAGCACGAGGTATTCCAACACCATCCATATCCTTGAAATTGTACGCTGCGACAGGTTAGCAAGGGGATATAGAAGCTGGTGAAAAAAAGGGGTGGCAGTTGCATTAGATACTTTCAGCGTAGGGGAATAATTATCCCAGTCGTAATACCGGAACCCTTCTGCTGGTTTCCAATGGTGGAAATAAGGTGATAAACCATCCAGCTGCATACGGGCGCCCACCACCCTGTTGCGCAGGTCGCCCGGGTACTGTTTTTCAATATGCAGATCGCGGTATATACACCAGCAGAGGCTTGCGGCTCCTAGAACGATGAAAACTACACACCAGAACTGCGCATGCTTAGCCAATAATTAGATTTTGGTACAATATAAATGAAATTCCATCTTACGAACCACATCACAAGCTCATATCTCCCCCACCCCAAAAAAGGCGGCTGTTCTTACGCCCTTCTCGGTCATTTGCAGCGTGCAGCATTCATGCACAGGATCGTGCTCGAAGTATAAGATGTAATCTTTGGTAACGGCCTCCTGCAAAAAAGTTTTCTTTTCTACCAGGGTTTCCAGCGGGCGGGTATCATACGCCATCACATAAGGAATGGGCAGGTGCGCTGCCGAAGGAAGCAGATCGGCCATGTAGACGAGCTGGCGGCCGCGATAGCTGATCTGCGGAAGCATCATAGCTTCGGTATGACCGTTTACAAAACGGATGTTTATGCCCGGTATCAATTCAACGTCCTCCTTTACTTCGATCATTTTCAGCTGGCCGCTTTCCTGTATCGGTAAAATATTCTCTTTGAGAAAAGAAGCTTTCTCCCGGTCGTTGGGCTGCGTGGCCCATTTCCAGTGTGCTTCGTTGCTCCAGTAAGTAGCGTTGCGAAAAGCGGGCACCAATTTATCACCGTCGCGAACAATGCTGCCGCCACAGTGATCGAAGTGCAGGTGGGTGAGCAGCACATCGGTGATGTCGTTTCTGTGAAAACCATGTTGCTGCAGCGATTGATCGAGCGTATCTTCACCGTGAAGATAGTAGTGGCCAAAGAACCTGGCATCCTGCTTATCCCCTACCCCATTGTCGACCAGCACAAGCCTGTTACCGTCTTCAATCAGCAGGCAACGCATGGCCCAGGAGCAGAGGTTGTTTTCATCCGGCGGATTGAGCTTCTGCCACATGCTTTTGGGCACCACGCCAAACATGGCACCGCCATCCAGTTTAAAAAAGCCTGTGTTGATTGTATATAAGTTCATGGAGCGATCACCAATTTTGATAACTGTTTTTCTTTTGCCAGCGTAATAAAAAGCAGGACCAGTCCGATCACAAAGAACACCATCACAACCAGTACTGAATTTTTCATCGACTGGGTGAGCTCTGTAATATATCCAAAGCTAAACATACCAATTACAATAGCGATCTTTTCGGTTACATCAAAAAAGCTGAAGTAAGACGTGGTATCTTTTGTAACCGGCATCAGCTTGGAGTAAGTAGACCGGCTGAGCGATTGAATGCCGCCCATTACCAGTCCGACCAGCGAGGCCAATGCATAGAAATGGATTTCGACATTTACACCCTGGTTGTGCAAAACGGCAATATAATAAGCGGACAAACAAATCAGGATCCAGACAAACACGATAAAGATCAGGGTCCGGATATTGCCGATCTTGCGGGAAAGTCCGGCCAGGCTCCACGCACCCAGAATAGCAACAAGCTGTATGATCAGGATGGTAACGATCAGCTTGGATGCAGGCAGGCTTAATTCCTTGCTGCCAAATAAGGTAGCTACCAGCATAACCGTTTGCACGCCCATGTTATAAAAGAAATAAGAAATCAAAAAGCGTTTCAGCACAGGCTGCTGCGCCAGGTCGACCAGTACTTTTTTCAGCTCAATAAATCCGTTCGCCAGCACATTGTGTTCGGGCCGGCGGGCGGCGGGCGTGCCTTTGGGGAGGCGGAACAGGGTGATCTGTGCAAACCCGAACCACCACACCCCTACAAGCAGGAATGAAAAACGGGAAGGCAGGGTTTTGTCGCCCTGCATGCCAAACCATTCAGGTTTAAAAACAAAGAGGAAGCAGATCAGCTGCATCAGCACGCTGCCGATATAGCCCATGGAAAATCCTTTGGCGCTCACCGCATCCCTTTCATGGGGCGCAGCGATCTCCGGCAGGTAAGAATTGTAAAACACCAGGCTGCTCCAGTACCCGATACAGGCAATGATAGAACATACCACTGCTGTGCCCATGGCTTCCTTGCCCGTAAAGAAAAACAAGCCGGCACAGGCCAAGCTGCCCATGGTGCAGAAAAAACGCAGGAACGACCGTTTGTTTCCTTTGTAATCGGCAATGGAAGAAAGAATCGGCGACATCAGGGCTACCACCAGGAAAGCCAGTGCCAGCACATAATTGTACAGCGAGCTGCTTTCATAGGTGCGGCCTAGGAATTTGACATAATCAACCGTATTGCTGTTGCCGTCGCCGGTAACAGCATCGTAATAAGCAGGAAAAATAGTGGAGGTGATAACCAGGTTATAGACTGAATTGGCCCAGTCGTACATGGCCCAGCCGTTGACAACTCTTTTGGAAGCAGTGGGAGCAGTTAGCATGAAGGAGGGGTTGAGCTGAATAGATACATGACGCAAACAGCGGCCCCGGCTCTATACCAGGCCCCGATAAAGATAAGGATTAAGCCCGAATGGTACCGCTATACAGCAGCGCCAGCATGAGGAGACCCAGCCCGATCCGGTACCAGCCAAATGCCCGGAAACCATGCTTTTGCAGGTAGGTGATAAAGAACTTCACTGCTATCAGGGCCACCACAAAAGAAACCAAAGCGCCTATGCCCAGGGTAGACATATTCCCGGCAGCCAGGATATCCGGATGATCTTTATAGGTATCATAAAAGCTTTTCACGGAAGCGGCGAACATGGTAGGCACGGCCAGGAAAAAAGAAAACTCTGCAGCCAGGCTGCGCGTCAGCCGCTGGCTCATACCGCCGATAATGGTGGACGCACTTCTGCTCAGCCCCGGAAAAACAATGGAAAGAACCTGGAAACACCCGATCATAAAGGCTTTGCCGTAAGAGATGTCTTTTTCTTCATTGATCACATTGTTCTTGAAAAAAGAATCAATAAACAGCAGGACGATGCCGCCGGCAATCATTACGCAGGCGATAAAGGTGAGATTATCCAGGGCCCGGTCGATGTATTTTTTAAAAAGAATGCCAAACAAAAGCGCAGGAATAACCGCGATCACCAGTTTGATGTAAAAACTGAAGTGTTTAAAATCCAAGAACTTTTTTGCGTAGATCACCACAACTGACAGGATCGCAGCCAGCTGGATCACAACCTCATACATGTCTGTAAACGCCCCGTTCTCTGCGCCAACAAGGGGGTTGGTGAACTTCATGTGGGCCGTGCTGGAGATAGGAAGAAATTCGGTGATGCCTTCCACTATTGCAATAATAATGGCTTGTAGAATGCTCATTTGCTGTTGGTTGATGAAAGATCGCCCGCCTGTATCAATAAAAAAGCGATGCTGTAAACATCGCTAAATTAGTTTGCTGAACTTATAAATGCTAACCTATAGCTTTATTTTTTTAAAAATAGCTACCACTTCCAGGCCCAGTCCGATCACGATCAGCAACGGAGCAATGGTGATGCGTGTAGTACTATAGACTTCTTTTTGATCAAAAACACCCGGATTGGTGCTTTTTCCCCCACTCATGATCAACATGCCGATGATGATCACAACAACCCCGGCCAGCATCCAGATATAATTTTCCCGGAAGAAAAAAGGAGCTGGCTGTTTTGCTGCAGGCGCGGTGTACGCCGGAGCGGTAGCAACAGTCTTGGGACGCGCAACGGGCGAGACTGGTTTTTTTTCGATCATATATAAGCGTTGTTTAAATGTATTTTAATTAGTACAGATCATCCAGTTTCATCCGCAGGTATTTAACCACGCTGCGGTGGGTGCTGAAGAGGGAGATCAGGATACCCAGTACGATGATACCGGCAGCCAGCAATCCCAGCCATTTAAAATCCCGCATGGCTTTTAATTCCGGCAGCTGGTTTTCTGCAAAAAACACCAGCGCTGCCATACCCGCCAGGGCAATCAGTCCGCTGATGAGTCCGTTGAGGATGGCCCTGCTGTCCATCGGACGGGCAATAAAGCCGCGCGTGGCGCCCACCATCTGCATGGTCTTGATCAGGAACCGGTTGCTGAACATGGCCAGCTTGATGGTATTATCGATCAGTACGATCACCACAATACAAAGGACCACGGCGATCGACAAAAGGATCAGGATAATCTTACCGACGTTTTTATTCAAAGTATTGACCAGCGAAGTGGGATACTGCACATCGCTGACGCTGACATTCTGCTCCAGGTCTTTTTTGATGTCGGCCAGTGTTGTAGAATCCACATACTGGTTCTTCAGGGTAAAATCGATGCTGGCCTGCAGCGGATTGGCTTCGAGTACGTTTTTCCAGTCGTTGTTGCCATCGGCGAGAAAACGCTGGCGGGCCATTTCTTTGGTTACGTACGTATAACTTTTTACGTATGGCTTTTGGGAGAGGTAATAAACCAGGGCCGTACTGTCGCGGGGCGATACGTTTTCGCGCAGGTAGGCCCGCACTTCAATGTTTTCCTTGAAGTAATTTCCCAGTTTGTTGGCATTGATCACGATCCAGCCCAGAACACCCAGGATAAACAAGACAAGCGACACGCCCAGGATAGACATAAAATACGATGGCTGTGAACGCTTGGCTGATCCTTTTCCAATTTGCGCCATAGAACAGGGGGTTTTCTCTCTAGTTTTTGTTTAAGAGGGGCAAAAATAATGGTTTTACAGGTCGAATCCGTATTTTTGTCATCCTCTTAACGATTGCAGATCCGGTCTAAGTATCGGAAACTGACCATAACAGCCTGCAGTGTAGTAAAATTTTGGGCCTGTTCCCATTTTACTGTCCACCTTGCATGTTACCATTAATAGCATATCAGTATTTACAACCACTACCCGCCTGGCGCGATCAACGGCTGTTCCTTATAATATAAGATAGCTCCGTTCAGGACGCAGGCAATAAATCAGCACAGGGCATGGAATACAATTTCAGGGAAATAGAAAAAAAATGGCAAGCGCAGTGGAATCAGACCGGCGCATACACCGTGACCAACGATTCGGACAAACCGAAGTTTTATGTATTGGATATGTTTCCCTATCCCAGTGGCGCCGGACTGCACGTAGGTCATCCGCTCGGCTATATTGCCAGCGACATCTACAGCCGCTACAAACGCCTGAAAGGTTTCAACGTATTGCACCCGATGGGCTACGACAGCTTTGGCCTGCCTGCCGAGCAATACGCCATCGAAACCGGACAGCACCCTGCCATTACAACCGAGAACAACATCCGGAACTTTCGCAGCCAGCTCAACAAAATCGGCTTTTGCTACGACTGGAGCCGTGAGCTCAGAACAAGCGATCCTCCCTATTATAAATGGACGCAATGGATATTTCTGCAGCTCTTTGATGCCTGGTACGATCCTACGGCCAACAAAGCAAAAAAGATCCAGGAGCTGGTGAGCATTTTTGAGCAGGAAGGAAACAAGCGGTTCCCACGGCCTTCAGTCATCGCTTTTGATGCCCGTGAATGGAACGCTTTTGATGAAAAACAACAGCAGGACATTCTCATGGAATACAGGCTGGCTTACTCTGCCTATGGCGAAGTAAACTGGTGTGAAGCATTGGGCACCGTACTCGCAAACGATGAGGTGATCAATGGCCTGAGCGAACGGGGCGGCCATCCTGTAGTCAAGAAAAAAATGCGGCAATGGTACCTGCGCATCACGGCCTATGCCGACAGATTACTGCAGGGATTGGAGCAGGTAGAGTTTTCCGAATCGCTTAAAGAACAACAAAGGAACTGGATCGGCAGGAGCCAGGGTGCTGAGATTGATTTTGACATAAAAGGGGGCGGTTCTTTAAAAGTGTACACCACCCGTCCGGATACAATTTTCGGCGTCGATTTCATGGTGCTGGCACCGGAGCACGAGCTGGTAGCTGCCATTACCACAGCGGAACAAAAAGCAGCTATTGACGGATATCTTGATTATGTAAAAAGCCGCAGCGACCGGGAGCGGATGGCTGAAGTAAAGCAAATCACCGGCTGCTTTACCGGTGCGTATGCCCTCAATCCGTTTGACGGAAGAGAGATTCCTGTCTGGATCGCAGAATATGTGCTGGCCGGTTATGGTACCGGCGCCATTATGGCCGTGCCTTGCGGCGACCAGCGCGATTTTAACTTTGCCCGGCATTTTAATATTCCGGTTACCAATATTATTGGGTCTTACTACAATGGACAGGAAGCCAATCCTACCAAGGATGCCGTGCTGGAAAACTCCGGCTTTTTAGATGGCATGGTGATGCGGGATGCCATTAACCAGGTGATTGAGAAATTAGAAGAAAAAGGCATCGGCAAGCGGCAGATCAACTACCGCATGCGGGATGCAGGTTATAGCCGCCAGCGTTACTGGGGCGAACCATTCCCGATTGTATGGGAGGATGGGATAGCGCGCGTGCTCAATGAAACCGAGCTTCCGCTTCACTTGCCGCATGTAGACACATATGGACCAGGGCCGGAGGGCGAAGGTCCGCTGGCAAATATTCCTGAGTGGACAGCCCGTCATCTTGAAACCAGTACCATGCCGGGTTATGCGGGCAGCAGCTGGTATTTTCTGCGTTACATGGATCCGCACAACAAGGAGGAATTCTGCAGCCGGCAGGCATCAGATTACTGGGGCCAGGTGGACCTTTACATCGGCGGAACTGAGCACGCAGTAGGACACCTGCTGTACAGCCGCATGTGGACAAAGTTCCTATACGACATGGGCTTAATCGGACACGATGAGCCCTATAAAAAACTGGTGAACCAGGGCATGATCACGGGCAAAAGTGCGGTGGCGAAAGTTGTCTGGATCACGACTCCTGCACCTAACAACGATGGCCAACCGAAAGAAACCGGTTATATCATTCCTTTCAAAGCAGTTCCGCATGAGCATGCTGACACAGTGGTTGAAACCCATCTCCCGGTTGAAAAATTATCATTCGACAACAATGGAAACTATTACCTGACCGAATCAGACCTGCAGGAGATTAAAAGCAAGTATCCGCAGTTTGAGGAATTGGAAATTGCCGGGCCAGACAGTGCTCTGCTCAAAGGGGTGCAGTCTGCCAGTGTGAACGGGCAGGTTGAACTGCTGACGATAGAAGAAAAAATGTCGAAAAGAAAACTCAACACGTTTACCCCTGATGACATCGTAGACAAATACGGTGCTGATACTTTCCGCATGTATGAAATGTTCCTCGGCCCGATTGAACAAAGCAAACCTTGGGATACCAAAGGCATTGAAGGCGTTCACCGTTTCCTGCGCAAACTATGGCGGTTGTTTTTTGATGAAGTAAAGGGCAAGGTATGGAATGATGAAAGAGCCGGTGAGGCTGAATTAAAAGTGCTGCATAAAACCATCCGCAAGGTAGAAGAAGACACAGAAAAATTTTCTTTTAATACAGCCGTAAGTGCTTTCATGGTTTGTGTAAACGAACTGAATGAACTCAAATGCCACAAAAAAGAAATTCTTGAACCCTTGGCAGTTTTGCTCGCTGCTTATGCACCGCATATCGCAGAAGAGTTATACCACCAGGTACATGCAGGTGAGCAAGACGGCAACTCTGTACTGGACGCAGCATTCCCCCGGTTTGAAGAAAAATGGGTAACGGAAAGTTCCAAGGAATATCCGGTATCGGTAAATGGCAAAGTACGCACAACCATACCGATCGCATTGAATTCATCTGCTGCAGAGGTTGAGACCATTGCACTGGCAAATGAAACCATCCAGAAATGGCTGGAAGGAAGAACACCCAAGAAGATCATCTACGTACAGGGCAAGATGATCAATATAGTCGTGTGATCATCTTCCTCCTATGTCTTCACCGGAACTTTTTTTCTTTGCTGAAACAACAAGAAATGCAACAATTCCAATTACCACAATAACAAGCACAATAGGGATCAGCATAACACAATTTAAAAATCATACTCGCAAAGTTTATTCCTCCTCTTTGCAGGGCAGCAACACCCATACTGTATAAGGCTTGTAGAAATTCAGCCGACTGTTGATGAAAAAAATCAACATCAGCTGCAATATCTTGCGCTATTCTGTGTTTAAATAAAAAGGCGAAGTGGCATTTTTTTTTGAAAATCTCCTGTTATTGATGCAGGAGCACAAGTAGGAAACAGAAAATTTGTATACATTCACGCCGGCATCAGTAGAACCAGCATAATATACCACTTACATAAAACAAACAGACATGGCAGTTTCCAAAAGTCCCAAAAAAGCAGCTGCAAAAAAAGCCGCACCTGCATCTAAAAAAGCACCCGCAAAAAAAGCAGGCAGACCTGCGAAAAAAGTAGGCAGACCTGCAAAAAAAGCAGCTGCTAAACCTGCCGCTAAAAAAGCCGCTCCCAAAAAAGCAGCCAGTAAAAAAGCTGCCGCTCCCAAGAAAGCCGCTTCCAAGAAATCTGCAGCACCCGCAAAAAAAGCAGCTAAAGGCGCAAAGAAAAACAAGCTGGGCGTGAAAAACTCCCTCGTAAATAACATCAACGCAAAAAAGGAAAAAGGCACAGCGAAACCCAAAAGCAAATCCACCGTGTCAAAAAAGGCTTACAAGGCGATGGAGAACAATTGGGGAAAGAAAAAATAAGTTTACCCAGTCCATACCCCGCGTTGCTTGCTGCATGGATGAAGAATCCACAACCCCTACACTAAATCATTCTCATCGTCATTCAGCTTTACTGATTCTTCTTCATCCAGATCATCGGCTTCGTTACCGGGCATAAAATCAGGGTCTTTTTCTATATCAGCATCCGCCTGCTGGTGAGCTTCTTTTACATGCTCGCTGTCGGCAGGTTTGTTTTCTTTTGTTGAGGGAGAAGCCTGTCTGTGCTTATTTTTTTCTGGTTGCATAAAAATAGGTTTACTTTACTAAGGCATGTAATTTAGTAAAAATTTGTACCAAGCACTCACCCCATAGGGTGCTTGCAATGCAACAGGGGAAGCAAATGAATCCAGACCAGCAAAACATCTTCATCAGAAACCAATCCTCTTTTTATCCCATTGTCCAATTTAATCCGCGAAAGGACAAGCTGGTGGAACTTGATTTTACAGCCAACAACAAAGACCTGCGGGCGGATATACTGGAAGACATTGTATTATTCAGCGCTTACATAGACAGCAAACTAAAAGCAGCCCATGCTGCAATGGGCATTGGGGGTTATGGTGAGTACCGGGAAGTATACAGCAAAAGCCCTCTTTTTAATGCCAGCTCTCCGGGCAAGGAACCACGCCGGCTGCACCTCGGCATTGACCTGTGGGCACCTGCCGGCACACCCGTGTTTGCGCCGTTGGGCGGCATGATACACAGCTTTGCTTTTAACAACCGCTATGGCGACTATGGCGCTACGCTTATCCTGCTGCACCAGCTGGACGGCTTTCCGTTTTATACCCTGTACGGCCACATCAGCCTGAAAGACATTGCCACACTGCAGGAGGGGCAGTATGTAGTTCGCGCACAAAAGATTGCCCACATCGGAGAGCCGCATGAGAACGGGCACTGGCCACCGCACCTGCACTTTCAGGTAATGTATGATATGGGTGTTTACAAAGGCGACTACCCGGGCGTATGCAGCTGGAGCGAACGCAATAAGTATTTCAGCAACTGTCCTGATCCTGATCTCATCCTGCAGCTCAACCAGTATATCCCGAAGAAAGATTAAGCAAGCAAAGCTTTCACCATGGCTTCCCATTCTTCCCGGAGCGTTGATGAAGGCACCGGCTTACCGGCACGGCGGTACCAATAAGCAGCATTGCCCAGATCACCTTCCTTGCGGTGCAGATAAGCATGGATCCACGAACCGGTGCGGTCATCAACGTCCTGGGCAATTTCATGCGCCCGGTCCCAATCGTTTTTTGCATCAAACCACAAAGCTTGCAAGTAAGGAGACAACTCAGCCGGCGGCATGGTTTGAGAAAGAGAATTGGCAAATTCCTGCCATGTCATAAATAGATCAGGTTTAGTGAAGATAGCAGCGAGGGATCATTAACTTAGTTTTTCAGGAGCTTGAAGGCGTGTCCCCATTCGTTTTTCAAAAAGCCCGGAATGCACCAGAGGATGGCCAGCGGCTCAATGGCGCGTGCTGATTCAGCTTTGCCCATGTCTTCTGCTTCCCAGCCAAAAGCATCCAATATCTCTGTAACTGTTTTCTTTGCTTCATCATCATTGCCACAAATAAACATGCTGGGCTTGCCATCTTTGTAGCTGGGTTTGTACATCAGGGCATTCCCTACACTGTTGAATGCTTTTACAATATGCGCCTGGGGAAGGAGGTGCTGGATTTGCTCCATCAGGGATTCATTGAGATTGGTAAAGTATTTCAGGACACCATTGTGCGGTGCTTCCCGGGTGATAGGATTGGTGGCATCGATCACGGTTTTACCGGTGAAGTTGTCGTACCCGGCTTGCTGGATCACTTCTTTTGCCACATCACCTTCTACAGCCAGTACCAGCAGCTCACCAAAGAAAGCAGCTTTGGCATACGAGCCGGCTTGTCCGTCCGCATTCTCATCCTTCCATTTCACCACTTCGCTTTTTAACGGATTGCGCGTGCCCAGCATCACTTCATGCCCTTCTTTGAGGAAGGCGGCGCCGAGTACGCGGCCAACAATGCCTGAGCCCAGTACCCCGATTTTCTTTTTGTGTGTACTCATAAGTTTTGGTTTGTGCACAAAGATAGGATGGAAACAGAAGGCAACTGTCCTGTACAGGAGGGCCCGGGCAAACAGACATTCAATCGGAAAAAGCTGCAAAAAAAAGTTATCTTCAACCGCCATGCTCCAACGATCAACCATACAACTGCTCAGGTTTCCCTTTTCTTTTTTTCTGCTGCCCGTTTACTTGTTTGCCCTTAGCAGACTGCTCAATCCTGACTGGAGCCGGGCCTTGTTAATCTTTTTTATTCTCCACCTTCTGGTATACCCGGCAAGCAACGGGTATAACTCTTACATGGACAGGGATGAGGAAAGCGTTGGTGGTATTGAAAAACCTTTACAACCCACCCGGCAGTTGTTTATCGCAACGGTGATCATGGACTGCATGGCCATTGCCGGGGGCTTTTTGATCAGTTTTCCATTTGCGCTGGGCATCGGTCTTTATATCCTCGCATCCAGGGCTTACAGCTTCCGGGGTATCCGGCTGAAACGCTATCCACTGATCGGATACCTGACGGTCATTGTCTTTCAAGGCGCGGTTACTTTCTGGCTGGTATACCATGGATGCCATCCTGCGCTCACTACAAAGGTACCGGCCAGCGGCATGCTGGCGAGCAGTTTACTGATCGGAGGGTTTTACCCCCTCACGCAGATTTACCAGTTTGAAGCAGATAAAAAGGATGGTGTGAAAACAATTAGCATGGTACTGGGTTATAGGAATACTTTTTTGTTTACCGGCACTGTGTATTTTTTTGCCTTTGCAGTGCTGGCCTATTATTTTATGCGTGATTTAGAGGTGAAGCAATTTTTGATCCTGCAAATCATCATGCTTCCGGTGCTTGTTTACTTTTTTTTGTGGGCAAGAAAGGTATGGCGCAACACAGCCGCCGCTGATTTTGCCCACACAATGAAGATGAATATACTGGCTTCCTGTTGCAGCAGTGCCGCTTTTTTAACCTTAACCATCGCCCGTTTCTTTGAGTAAGATCATATCGATAGGAACTGCTTTACCAGCCTATAAGCACCTGCAAACAGACATCCTGCATTTTATGCAGAACATTTACGCGATGAATGAGATCGACAAGCGTAAAATGAAGTTTCTATACAGCCAAGGCCAGATTGATTACCGCTACTCTGTGCTGCCCGATTACAGCCGGCCGGTGAATGAATGGAAATTCTATCCGCATTCGGAAAATATGGAACCTTTTCCATCACTCGAGCTGCGCATGAGCCTGTATAACAAATGGGCCGCACCGCTTTCTGTTGATGCGATCCGCAATTGCCTGGACAGTCATACAGCAGCAGAAGAAATCACCCACCTCATCACTGCCAGCTGTACCGGGATGAGCGCTCCCGGATTGGATCTGCACGTGATGGAACTCATGGATCTGCCCAAAAATATCTTCCGCACCTCGGTTAATTTTATGGGTTGCTATGCAGCGATCCATGCCCTGAAGATCGCGGATGCCATTTGCAATGCCGACCCAACGGCCCATGTGATGATCGTATGCACGGAACTTTGCACCCTCCATTTTCAAAAAGAAGCCACGCTTGATAACATCGCCTCCAGCATGCTTTTTGGCGATGGTTCGGCGGCGGTGCTTGTTACCGGCAAATCACACCCCCGCCGCGGTCTCAACCTTAAAAGCTTTTATTCGGAGATCATACCCCGCGGAAAAAAAGACATGGCCTGGGAGCTGTCGTCCACCGGCTTTCTGATGACACTCAGTGGCTATATACCCGAACTGATTGAAGAAGATTTTCAGCAGCTGGTTTTAAAAGCGCTGCACCATGGCAAGCTGGCGATGGAAGACATTACGGGCTGGTGCATCCATCCGGGTGGCAAACGCATCCTGGAAGCGATCCACAAAAGCCTTCAGCTAAAAGAGGATGCGCTTGCCGAAAGCTTTCATGTGCTGCGCAAAATGGGCAATATGTCGTCGCCCACCATTTTGTACGTGCTGAAGGAATTGATGCATTCACCCAATGAAAACCGCTGCAACCAGGTGTTCGCTGCTGCATTTGGCCCGGGTTTGACGATGGAAACCTTTGTAGCTTCGGTCAACGACTAAAGCCCATTTCACGGGTACTTTTAATTTGTTCTATGGACTTCTCCTGCCGTTCATACCAAAAAGAGCTGCTCGACCGGGACGACATCCCGTTTGCGGATATCGAACGCAATATGCAGGAGCTCGATTTTATCAACACTTATCTGGGCGGACATGCGATTACGCTGGCAGGCATCAAGAAGATGATTGGGAAGGAACTGCCGGAAAAAAAATCCTGGCTGATCTGTGAGATCGGCTGCGGTGGCGGAGATAATATCCGCGCTGTACACCGCTGGTGCAGCAAGCAGGGCATCCACGCCAGCTTTGTAGGCGTCGACATCAATCCGGAATGCATTAAAGTGGCTGCCCGCAAGCTTCGCTCCATTCCTTGCGAATTGATAGCGGCTGATTACAAGCTGGCCAGGTTCAACAGCAAACCCGATATTGTTTTTTCCTCCCTGTTTTGCCACCACTTCACGAACGGGGAACTAACGGGCATGCTGCACTGGATGCAGCAGCATGCAACAAGCGGATTTTTTATCAACGACCTGCATCGCCATCCGCTTGCCTATTACTCCATCAAAGCCTTGACAGCCCTTTTTTCTTCTTCTTACCTTGTAAAGAACGATGCACCTTTATCTGTACAAAGGGGATTTAAAAGCAGGGAATGGAAGGAGCTGCTGCATGCGGCTGGCATCCACAGCTATCAAGTAAGCTGGAAATGGGCTTTCAGGTACCTGGTAACCGTACAAACAAACCAGGTTTACCCGAACGCGGTCGATAAACTATAAAAGTGAGCCATCTTTCCACATATAAAAACGACCCGCTTGTTCAACCGGCGGTGGCTGAAGAAGAAGCCATGGTGGATGTAGCCATCATTGGCGGCGGACTGGCCGGACTGGCCTTATCTATCCAGCTGGCCCGGCTGGGATGGAGCGTGGTGTTGGTGGAAAAAGAAAGCTATCCGTTTCACAAAGTATGTGGTGAGTATATCAGCATGGAAAGCTGGGATTTTTTGGAAGGATTGGGTTATCCGCTCCGCAACATGGATTTGCCTCGTATAAAAAACCTGATCGTATCTGCACCCAATGGAAAAATGATCCAGCATCCGCTTCCGCTGGGTGGTTTTGGCATCAGCCGTTATAAGATCGATAGCGAGCTGGCCCGGCTTGCAGTAGAAAATGGCGTACAGCTAAAGCAAGGCACAACGGTCAGGGATGTGGTATATGGAAAGAATGTTTCCACAGTAGTGTGTTCCGGCGTTCGGTACCAGGCAAAACTGGTGTGTGGCAGCTTTGGCAAAAAGAGCAATCTAGACATCAAATGGAAACGCCCCTTTGCAGAACAACGGCCCAGCAAGCTGAACAACTGGATAGGCGTAAAATACCATGTACGCACCAACTTCTTGCCTGATACCATTGCGCTGCACAATTTTGAAAATGGTTATTGCGGCATCTCCCGCATCGAAGAAGGAAAATACTGCCTGTGTTATCTGACCACGGCTGCCAACCTTTTAAAGAGCGGCCATTCGATCAGCAGGATGGAAGAGATTTTTTTACACCGCAATCCCCATCTGAAAAAGATATTTGGATCGGCTGAGTTCTTATATCGCTCGCCGCTCACCATCTCACAAATTTCGTTTCAACAAAAATCGCAGGTAGAACGGGGTGTGCTGCTCTTGGGTGATGCAGCCGGTTTGATCACACCGCTTTGCGGAAACGGTATGAGCATGGGACTTCATGCCAGCAAGTTGGCCACCCCGCTCATCCACCAGTTCCTGCAAAAAGGGATCACGCGGGAACAGCTGGAGCAGGCCTATATACAGGAATGGACTAACCGGTTTTCACGCCGCCTGCAGGCTGGGCGGCTGATCCAGCGCCTGTTTGGGAAAACATGGATGACAGATGCTTTTATCCGCGCGGCAAAGCCTTTTCCTGCCTTTATTTCTTACCTCATCAAACAAACCCATGGTGAGCCGTTTTGAGTTTTTGTATCCGCTGCAGATCGAATAATTTTACACCACTAATTCAAACTTTATGGCAGGCACTAAAAAAACGCTGGTACTGGGAGCTTCGCCCAATCCGTCCCGCTACAGCTATCTGGCTTTAAACCGCCTTTACAACATGAACCATCCTGTAGTTGGTATTGGCAGGCGCGCCGGCAAGGCAGGCCCTGTTGAGATCAGTACAGAAACAAAGCCGCTGGAAGGAGTCGATACAGTTACCCTGTATCTGAACGCCAACAACCAAAAACAGTATTACGACTATATCCTTTCCCTGAAACCCAAACGGATCATTTTCAATCCGGGTGCAGAGAATGATGAGCTGGCGGAGCTGGCCGTCCAAAATGGCATTCAGCCTATGGAAGCCTGTACCCTGGTTTTGTTAAGTACGGGACAGTACTAACAATATTGCCCGGCTTTCTGCCGTTATGGGGTTCTAATCCAATACAATGAAACACGCGATCTGTGCGGGTGCGGCCCTGCTGTGCAATCTCCTGCATCTCTCTGTAAGTGCCCAGGTTCCTGTCCGACAGTCATTGCCCAACAAACCCCTTCTTTTTAACCAGCTCTCTTCCAAAACAAACATCTCTGCAGTACAGCTCGAACAGCTGTTTTCGCTGGATGCCGATCAACACGTCAAAATTCCCCTCGGCTCCGGAACTTATTTGACCGGCGTTGTAAAAGAAAAAGTAGCCCGCAACAAGCATGTAACCAACGTTACCATCGAGTGTACAAATTATGACGGGGCTTTGTTAACGGTTTCCCGCATTGGAGGCACGGGTTCTTCTATCACTTATCTGGGAAGGGTCGTTAACATACGCTATGGTGATGTGCTGCTGCTCACCGGGCAGGATGATCGGTACTACCTGGTAAAAGAAAAAGCCTCGCTGGTAATTGTAGAATAATGCTTTTGTTCCTACCCTATGAAAATCAGGATTTACTTTGTATGGAGATGGCTTCTCCTATTAGGATTTAATTTCCTCCAGGCACAAACGCCCCGGCTCAACAGCTATCCGGCTGCTGCAGCTACCATCTATCTCAACTTCGATGGTGAATATGTAAGCGGCACGCCCTGGAACTGGAATGGCCCAATAAACGCACAGCCCGCGGGCCTTTCGGCTGAAGCGGTGATAGAAATTTTTAACCGCGTGGCAGAAGACTACCGCCCCTTCGCGATCAACATTACGACTGATTCAGCTGTATATGCAGCAGCACCTTATAACAGGAGAACACACCTGGTGATCACGCCTACTTCAGGCTGGTATGGAAGTGCAGGCGGCGTGTCGTATATCGGATCGTTTACCTGGGGTGATGATACACCGGCCTGGGTATTTAGTGCCCTGTTGTATAACAATCCCAAGAATGTGGCAGAAGCCTGTTCACATGAAGCGGGCCATACTCTGGGATTGCAGCACCAGAGCGCTTACGACAACTGCGTAAAAACGTCCGAGTACAACCCCGGGCAAGGCACCGGAGAGATAGGCTGGGCGCCGATCATGGGAGTGGGTTATTCCAAAAACATGACCACCTGGCACACAGGTCCGAACACAACAGGTTGCGATCTGATCCAGAACGATATGGACCTGATTGCCGGAGCCACCAACAACATTGGATACAGACCTGATGATCATGCCGACAATATAACAGGTGCTGAGTCTATTGCGCTGCAGGGTGAAAGCTTCCAGGTAAATGGCATGATCAACCGGATGACAGATGCAGATGTGTTCAAGCTCTCCCTCCTCCGCAATTCACGCCTACGGGTAAACGCAGTACCGCAAAATGTAGGCAGCGGTAACCAGGGCGCCAACATCGATATAAAAATCCTTCTGTTGAATGCAGCCTCTGATACCCTGGGCAGCTACAATCCAACGGCGCTTCTTGATGCAGGCGTGGATACCAGTCTGCAAGCCGGCGACTATTATCTTGCAGTAAGAGGAACAGGGAATATCAATCATTCAGAATACGGCAGCCTGGGTTCTTATTTCCTTGCAGGCAGTCTGGTCACCATCCTGCCGGTGCAGCAATTTGTACTTAGGGGACAAGAAGCGGCCGGCCATCATACGCTTACCTGGTCCTTCAGGAGCGATGAAGCAATCCGGACGCTCGGCATAGAACGGTCTGATGATGCAGGCCGGTTTCAGTTGTTAACGACAGTAGACGCAAGCACAACAACCTTTTCCTGCGAACCTGCGGCTGGGTATTACCGTTTGAAAGCAACAGGCATACAGGGGGTTTACTATTCCAACACCATCTACCTTACTGGAAGTGAGCGGGTTGAGGAGATCAGCCTGCAGTCTACGGCGGTAAAAAGTTCCATTGTATTTACCAGCAAGAGCAGCTGGGATTACGAAGTGGTGGACGGGCAGGGAAGGCTGATCTGCAAAGGAAATGCAAGGGAGGGTACAAACCAGGTAGCTATACACCAGGCCCCGGCAGGCATGCTTTTCATAAGATTCACCAACGGAAGGCAGAACCAGGTCAGGAAGTTAATAAAACAATAATGTCAACATACTATCCACACCACTTGTTGTATACAGGTTTTTGGGTAACTTCGAAAAACCCGTATTTATGTTGTGGAGAAAATTCAATGGCGACCCGATCGACGCTCCCATCCTCGAAGCCGTAGAAACGGCCATTAAAAGGGAAACCGCCAATGGTTACAAATTAAAAGTTTGCATCGGTACAGACTCACAGGTAAAAGGCCTGGAAACAGAATTTGCTACCGTGATCGTGTTCCTGCGTGAAGGCCACGGCGGCTTTATGTTCATTCACAATGAAAAGACCCGCCAGCAGTTCAGCATCAAGGAACGCATGCTCCTGGAAGTGGCCAAAAGTATTGAGATCGCCTACGAGCTCTGCGATCTGTTTACCGTGTATGATGTTGATATGGAAGTACATGCGGACATCAATACCAATCCCACGTTCAAAAGCAATGCTGCCCTGAAAGAAGCCATGGGGTATATCCTGGGTATGGGCTTTGCGTTTAAAGCCAAACCCGAAGCATTTGCCAGCAGCAGCTGCGCCAACAAAGTCGTGAACTAAAACGGCTCCTCTTACAACTTACCTCCTTTATCCCGGTGACCTATAGCTGCCGGGAGCGTAACTCCCACTCACTATTCATACCATCGATCAGCTGCAACAGCTTTTCGCGGCCTGTTTTTTTCACTGCACTGGTCACTACATGGGGGGGCAGAAACTCCCAGGTTTCGCGCATGCGGTTGAGAAACTCTTTTACATGCCTGCTCACCAGCAGCTGGGTTTCTTTGTCTGCCTTTGTAAACACCAGGGAAAAGGGCACCTCCCACGCTCCCATCCGGTTTATAAAGTCGAGATCGATCTGCTGTGGGGTATGCCTGCTGTCAATCAGCACAAACACATTGACAAGGTTCGGGCGTTTTTTGAAATAATTTTCAATCATTTTCTCCCATTTTGCCCGCTGCGTTTGCGAAACCTTCGCAAAGCCGTATCCTGGCAGATCCACGATGTACCAGTTGTCTGGTTTAGCCCCCTCTTTGGTGGCACTGCGGACGTCAAAATGATTGATCATTTGCGTTTTGCCAGGCGAATTGGAGGTTTTGGCCAATTGCTGGTTGTTGCTGAGCATGTTGATCAAAGAAGATTTGCCTACATTGCTGCGGCCTATAAAAGCATACTCCGGCCGGTCGGCTGCAGGACAAAGCGTGTAATCCGGACTGCTGATGATATATTGAGAGGATAAAATAAGCATGGATGTTTACCCGGCCTTGTTCTTGCCAGCGGCAGATGTGAAAGTAATAATTCCGGCTGACATGCGCAGGGAGGAGTGGGCCTCTTTCACCTGCATCTATCCGCCAATCCACGGGGTATTCTGTATCTTTACAGGCTCATGGACAACCCGCTACCGCACGATACCATTGTGCCTTACAAACATTCCGGTCTGAGCAAGAAAGAACAGGTTGCGCAGATGTTCGACCGCATTGCTTTTCGCTATGATTTTATCAACCGCTTTTTAAGCGCCGGCATCGACAAATACTGGCGCCGCCGGGCTATCCGGGAGCTGAAGGCCCTCCGGCCCAAACAAGTGCTGGATGTGGCAACAGGAACGGGTGATGTGGCTATCCTTGTTCACCGCATGCTCCGGCCCGATAGGGTAACGGGTGTAGATATTTCTGAAGGCATGCTGGAACTGGGCCGGAAGAAGATTGCTAAGTTGATGTTAAACAAGGAGATCCAGTTGCTGAAGGGCGACAGTGAAGCAATAAATTTTCCTGAGGCATCGTTTGATGCTGTTACAGTGGCGTTCGGAGTACGCAATTTTGAACACCTGCGGAGCGGTTTGCAGGAAATGCTGCGGGTACTAAAGCCCGGTGGCAAACTGGTGGTGCTGGAGTTTTCAAAACCCCGGAAGATTTTTCAGGGTTTGTACAGTATGTATATGAAAACAGTTGCACCAGGCGTAGGCAGTTTGCTCACGCACAACCGCGAAGCATACCAATATCTTACCAACTCCGTGAAAGCTTTTCCCGAAGGGAATGATTTTTTAACTATACTCAAGGAAGTAGGTTACAGCAATACCTATTTAAAAACGCTTAGCTTAGGAATATGCACCATTTATTGCGGAGAAAAAGTACCCTGATCTTATTTGCCTGCATGCTGCTGGCCGGTGGATCAGCCAGTGCGCAGTTGAGAGACAGGATCAATCTTCCGGGAACCGACGAAAAGCCTTATCATCTCGGCATCATCATCATGGGTGCACAAAGCCGGCTGCAAATCAACCAGCATCCCCTCTTCCTGCAGCGCGACAGTGTATTGGTAAGCAGTCCGGAAAACACATTTGGCCTGGGCATCGGGGGCATGCATACCCTCACCATCAGCGACCGCTTCCAGGTGCGGGTAGTATTTCCGCAACTCCTGTTCGTGAACAAGGCCATTACCTACAAGCTGAAGTATCCTACGGTGGAAGAAGCACCTGTGATCACCAAAAACATCGAATCGATCCTGCTGGGTGTACCCGTACAGGTAAAGTTCCGCAGCGACCGGATCAACAACTTCCGCTTTTACATCATGGGCGGCTTCAAAGCCGAGTATGACCTTTCCAGCAAGGCCAGGGCAAAAAATGCGGAGGAACTGGTCAAACTTCAACCTGTTGATTACGGCATTGAAGCCGGAGTCGGCTTTAACTTCTATCTCCCCTATTTTATCCTATCTCCTGAAATAAAGATCAGCAACGGCATCAGCAATTCCCACAGCCGTGACCCCGATCTAAAATTCTCCAACGTGATTGACAAAATGAAAACCCGGATGGTCGTGTTTTCTTTGATCTTTGAAGGGTAAGACTCCGACTTCTTTTTGCCTTGATGCAAAAAGAAGCAAAAAAATCAAGGCTGAGTGAGCACTCCGTCTTCTTTTTGCCTTGATGCAAAAAGAAGCAAAAAAATCAAGGCTGTTTGAAAGGGGCTAAAATTTACTGCACTGCGCTACAACGAACAAGCTAGATCTGGAGGGTTGGATAT
>JADCRZ010000055.1 GCA_015069695.1 Williamsia sp. | reverse complement strand
CAACGAACAAGCTAGGGCCTGGCAGTTGTAGGTGTTTGTGCCATTGCATGCATGGGGCTTTGGAATAGCACCAGGCGTGTTCGTTGCTGAACGCTTCGTTCCGTAAATTTCTTCACGCCCCTTTCAAAAGGCCGGGGGAAGAACGTCTGAACCTTGATTTACAGGATTGGGGGGATGGAAGGGATTGGATGGGGAGAAGAAGAGAGGGGAGATGTTGGTGGTCGAGAGTGGGGCATCTTGGAGTTGATCGATACTTATCTTTAAAGATCGATCCGCTGCCAATCAATCCTATAATCCGTGGATCCGTATAATCCTGGTTCAACACAATTAGCTAATTGCTATGAGAGCGCAAAGTATATCAGCAGAGCCTACGAATGCGGAGTGAAAAAGACGTATCCCCTCCCGGCAGGGGTAGGGGGGTAAAGATATGAACTGCATGAAGCACGCTACCGTCCGAGCTTTCAACATAGTACCCGATCCGCTGAATCCTGTAATCCCTGGCATCAAGGTTCAGACAATTTCCAAGGGGGTGGTGAGAAAAGAGGAGGTTAAGCATGAAGAGGATGTGGGATATTTTTGAATGGATTTATTTTAAATCGTGTTTTTTCATGGATAGAATTTACTTGGACAATGCCGCTACAACTCCTTTGGACCCGGTGGTGCTGGAGGCAATGATGCCTTATTTGACGAATAAGTTTGGGAATCCTTCTTCTATTTACTCTTATGGCCGGGAAAGCAGGCTGGCTGTGGAGAATGCACGCAAAACGGTGGCCCGCCTGTTGAATGCACACCCGGCTGAAATATTTTTTACTTCCGGTGGAACCGAGAGTAGCAATACGGCTATTGCTGCTGCTGTGAGAAACCTGGGCTGCAAACGCATCATCACCTCGCGCGTTGAACACCATGCTACGCTGCACACAGTAGAACACTTCCATCATACAGGCCAGGCGGCGCTTAGCTGGGTAGACCTGCTTCCCAATGGCGATGTTGACCTGGAACACCTCGCACAACTGCTGGCAGAAAGCAAGGAAAAATGCCTGGTAACGCTGATGCATGCCAACAATGAAATCGGCAACCTGCTTGATCTGCATGCAGTGGGTGAGCTATGCAAATTGCACCATGCGATATTTCATTCTGATACCGTGCAAACCGTAGGACATTATCCTTTCAACCTCCGCAACACGCCCGTTCATTTTATTACCGGGGCCGGGCATAAATTTCATGGACCCAAAGGCACCGGCATCTTATACATCAACGAGAATGTAAAGATCGAACCGTTTATTCACGGCGGCTCCCAGGAACGGAACATGCGGGCCGGAACTGAAAACCTGTATGGCATTGTTGGATTTGCCAAAGCGCTTGAACTGGCCAGCGCCGGTTTCGAAGAAGACAGCAAATATATCAGGGAACTGAAACAGCACATGATAGAGCAGCTGAACAAGGAGATAGAAGGTGTTTCTTTCAACGGTGAAACAGGCGAGAAAAGCCTGTACACTGTTTTAAATGTTTCTTTTCCGAAAACAGAAAAGTCAGAGCTGATTATCTTCAACCTGGATATCCAGCATATCTGTGTATCCGGCGGCAGCGCCTGTACCAGCGGCGCCAACCAGGGATCGCATGTGATCCAGGCTGTCAACAACGATCCCAACAAAGTGGCCGTCCGTTTTTCTTTCAGCAAACACAATACAAAAGAAGAGATTGATGCAGTGGTGAAGAAATTAAAAAACTTGATCTAGTTTAACAGGTTTCTTATCTATATAACACGCCATTCTATGCACTTCCTTCAAACTGGAACAAAGACCGGACTGTTCATTGTACTCGTCCTATTTATAAGTTGCCAGCCAGCGAATAAAAAAGATGCAGACACAACTGCATCTCCGGCTGATTCTGTTGCGCAAGTTTCGCCGGCGCCGTCCTGGACGCTTCAGTCCAACATTTACGAAGTGAACGTCAGGCAGTATACGAGGCAAGGCACGTTCAGGGCATTTGAACCAGCCTTGTCGCGCCTGAAAGACATGGGGGTAGAGATCCTTTGGTTTATGCCCATCACACCCATCAGCAAAACCGACCGCAAGGGCACGCTGGGAAGCTATTATGCCGTACAAAATTACACCGCCATCAACCCGGAGTTCGGCACCATGGACGACTGGAAAGCCCTGGTAAAAAAAGCACATAGCATGGGCTTTAAAGTCATTACCGACTGGGTGGCCAACCACACAGGTGCTGACAATGCCTGGCTCACCCGGCATCCGGATTTTTACACGAAAGACAAAAACGGAAAGATTGTTTCTCCCTTCGACTGGACAGATACCCGTGACCTGAATTATGACAACAAGGAACTGAGAGACAGCATGATTGCCGCGATGAAATTCTGGATCAGCGAATCAGACGTCGATGGCTTCCGCTGCGATGTGGCAGGTGAAGTGCCGGCAGATTTCTGGAAAGCATGCATCACAGAACTCAGGAAGCAAAAGGATGTGTTTATGCTGGCAGAAGGCGACAAGGGTGAACTCCACCGGGCAGGATTTAATGCCAGCTATCCATGGGACATGTTTGCCACCCTCAAAGCGGTTGCCGCAGGAAAAACAAATGTCTTGGCGATTGACACTGTACTACGCCGGCAGGACAGCACCTTTCCGGCCGGCGCCGTGCGCATGTATTTTACCAGCAACCATGATGAGAACAGCTGGAATGGAAGCGATTACCAAACATTCCCCGGCCTGGTACATGGGGCTTTTGCCGTGTTTACCCAAACCATGCGCAACAGCTTACCGCTTATCTACAGCGGACAGGAAGAACCCGTTCTGCGCAAGATCGAGTTCTTTGAAAAAGACAATATAGGGTTTGGAAAATACGGGCGCGCCCCGTTTTACAAAGCCCTTCTTACCCTCCGCAAAAAAACACCGGCCCTCTCCACCGATGCCTCTTTCAGAAGGGTATCAGCCGGTGATGACAAGGCCTTGTATGCGTATGTAAGAGAAAAAGAAGGACACAAGGTGCTGGTCATTCTCAATCTCTCCGCCAAAGAACAATCCGTCAACATCAAAGACCCTTCCCTCGAAGGCAAGCCATACAACGTATTTCTTTTTCTGAAAGAACCCATCAACCCAACACATTCCTTCAACCTGGAGCCCTGGGGGTATGTGGTGTATGATTATGACAGGTAATTGTCTGTCTTGAACCAGGATTACACGGATCCACGGATTACAGGATTGGTGGTTGAACGTGTATCATTCTGAAAATACTCGAGGCTTATCTTTATGGATCGATCTTTAAACATAAGTTTTGAACATCCCCATGATAATACACCCTCAAGCTGCAATCCTGTAATCCGTGGATCCGTGTAATCCTGGTTCAAGACAAAAAATCCTGTAGATCATGGTTCAAGACAGCCCTACTTAATCATCCCCTTGATCTCCTGTAATTTCAACAGGGCTTCCACGGGTGTCAGGCGGTTGATGTCAGTGTTCTCCAAGAGTTGTCTGATTTCATCAAAGGTTTGGGAGTGGGCATCGAAAATAGAGAGCTGGAGCTGCGGAGCGGCTATTTTCTTGACACTGTCGGCGGTGGTTTCGTCTACATTTTTTTTCTCCAGCTGCCGGAGGACCGTATTGGCCCTGTCTATCAGGGCAGGCGGCATGCCGGCCATGCGGGCTACATGAATGCCGAAGCTGTGCGTGCTGCCGCCGGGTGCAAGCTTGCGCAAAAAGATGATCTTGTTGCCTGTTTCCTTGTTGGTAATGTGATAATTTTTGATGCCGGGAAATTTGTTCTCCAGCTCATTGAGCTCGTGATAATGCGTGGCAAAAAGGGTTTTGGGACTGAACGGCGATTTGTACAGATATTCCACAATGCTCCACGCTATAGAGATGCCATCATAGGTAGACGTACCCCGGCCAATTTCATCCAGCAGGATCAGGCTCTTGTCGGTTAAATTGTTGATGATGCTGGCGGTTTCATTCATCTCTACCATAAAGGTGCTTTCACCGCCGCTCAGGTTATCACTGGCACCCACACGCGTAAATATTTTGTCTGTGAGCGGAACCTTTGCTTCGGCAGCCGGTACAAAGCTGCCTGTATGCGCCAGCAACGTAATCAGCGCAACCTGCCGCAGAAGGGCGCTCTTTCCGCTCATGTTGGGGCCTGTCAAAATAATAATCTGCTGCGCCTCTTTGTTAAGCTCTATGTCGTTGCCGATATAGGTTTCACCGGTTGGCAGGTATCGTTCAATTACAGGATGCCGGCCGTTTTTGATCACCAGCTCTGGTCCTTCGTGGATCTCCGGGCGCTTGTAATTGTAGCGGATCGCATTGCTGGCAAAACAGCTGATGCAATCAATGATGGCCAGCATGTTCCCGTTGGTTTGGATCGGCGCAAGATAATCCTGCAGCTCACCCAAGAGCGCCTCATACACTTTGCATTCCAGGTCGAGTATCTTTTCTTCCGCTCCAACGATCTTTTCTTCGTATTCCTTTAGCTCGGGTGTTACATAGCGTTCGGCATTGGTGAGGGTTTGTTTGCGGATCCAGCTGGCAGGTACTTTGTTTTTGTGGGTGTTGGTGACTTCCAGGTAGTAGCCGAATACATTGTTGTAAGAAATCTTGAGTGAAGGAATTCCGGTGACCTCTGCTTCCTGTTGCTGCAGGCGCAACAGGTAATCTTTTCCGCTGGAAGCAATCAGGCGCAGGTCATCCAGTTCCTTTACGATGCCATCCCTGATCATGCCGCCTTTGGCAGCGGTAGCCGGCGGATTCTCCACCACCTGCTGTATGATCTTTTCTGCGATGTAGGTGCAGGGGTTCAGCGCGTCGCCCAGACGGTTCAGGTAATTGTTGCCGGCATCGGCGCACAGGTGTTTGATGGCCTCTATCTGCTGCAGGCCGCGCGCGATCTGCAGCACTTCCCGCGGATTTGTTTTGCGCAAGGAAATCTTGCTCACCAGCCTTTCAATGTCGCCGCATTGTTTGATCAGCTGCACCAGCTTGTTTCTTGTATCTGTTTCCTTGATAAAGTATTCAACCAGGTTGAGGCGTTCATTTATTTTAAGCGGGTCTTTGAGCGGAAATATAACCCAGCGCTTGAGCAGCCGGGCACCCATCGGTGAAACCGTATTGTCGATCACTTTCAGCAGCGAACTGCCTTCTTCCCCGGCCGGCATCAGCTCCAGGTTCCGGATGGTAAACCGGTCCATCCACAAAAAATCTTCCCGGTCGATGCGCTGCATGGAAACCACATGCTGTATATGCGGGTGTTCGGTTTCTTTGAGATAATGCAAAATGGCGCCGGCAGCGATCAGACCGCTTTTCAGCGCTTCTACGCCAAAGCCTTTGAAGGAATGGGTTTGAAAATGCTTGAGCAGGGTTTCCTGCGAATAGGTTTCCTGGAATATCCAGTCATCCAGCGTGTAGATGTAAAAGCGGTCGCCAAAGAATTCCTTGAACTGTTTTTGCTTGTGCCGCTGGAAAATAATTTCTGATGGCTTGAAGCCCTGCAGCAGCTTATCCGTGTATTCCCGGTTTCCTTCTGAAACAAAGAACTCGCCGGTGGTGATGTCCAGGAATGCAATGCCGTACCACTGATCGTTTTCAAAGTAGATGCTGCTCAAGAAGTTGTTTGATTTTCCTTCCAGCAGCTTGTCGTTGGTAGTGGTACCGGGCGTGATCATTTCGGTGATCCCCCGCTTCACAACTCCTTTGGCCGATTTGGGATCTTCCAGCTGGTCGCATACGGCAACCCGGTAGCCGGCTTTTACCAGTTTGTTCAGGTAGGTGTCAAGGGCATGGTGGGGAAAACCGGCCAGCTCGGAGGAATGCGATACACTGTTGTTCCTTTTGGTCAATGTAATGCCCAACACCTGCGAGGCAATTACCGCATCTTCCCCGAACGTTTCATAAAAATCACCGACTCTGAACAGCAGAATGGCATCAGGGTGTTTGGCCTTGATGTTCCTATGCTGCTGCATCATAGGGGTATCGGCACTGTTTTTCGACATAACGGCAAATGTAAGATTTTGCAACATTTCATACCTTCGCCGGCATGCGAAAGTTACGGATGGATGAGCTGAACCGCAAAACAGTTGAAGCGTTTAAACAAGCGGAGAAAATTCCGGTTCTGGTGGTGCTTGATAACATTCGCAGCGCGCACAATGTAGGCAGCGTATTCCGGACTGCCGACGCGTTTTTACTACACGGCATTCACCTGTGTGGCTATACCGCATACCCCCCTAACCGGCATATCGAGAAAACGGCCCTGGGCGCTACGGAATCGGTAGACTGGAAACACTTTAGCACCGTACAGGAATCTATCCGGCTGTTGAAGGAAGAAGGCTTTACCATTTGTGCAGCCGAACAGGCTGATAAAAGCATGCCCCTGTACGAGGCGGCCGCTTTGTATGATAAAAAACTGGCTGTGGTGTTTGGCAACGAAGTAGATGGCATCCAGCCGGATGTTTTGCAGTTGTGTGATGTTTGCCTGGAAATTCCGCAGGCAGGCATAAAACATTCGTTGAACATATCTGTTGCTGCAGGTATGGTGTTGTGGGAACTGGTGAGAACCCGTATCCACCTGTATCAGTAAATTACCTGAAACTAAATTTCCAGATTGATGAGAGTGAGAAATTATTTTTCGCTGGTGAAGTTTTCACATACCGTGTTTGCCATGCCTTTTGCAATGATCGGTTTTTTCCTGGGCATCACTTATGAAGGGGCCAAAGCTTTCTACGGGTACAATACGCCTGCAAGCTCCCGCAAGCCTTTTGACAACATGCACCTGCTGACCCTTTTTCTACTGGTTGTGCTCTGCATGATCTTTGCCCGCAGTGCAGCGATGGGTTTCAACCGGTGGCTGGACAAACATTTCGACAAGCTGAACCCGCGCACATCGGTGCGGGAGATTCCGGCCGGCATCATTACGGCCAACAACGCCCTGTGGTTCGTGATCATTAACTGCATCGCGTTCGTGATCTGCACGCTTTTTATCAACCGCCTTTGTTTTTACCTGTCGTTTGTGGCCCTGGCCGTTATCCTGGGCTATAGTTATACCAAGCGTTTTACGCCCCTGTGCCACCTGATCCTGGGGCTCGGACTGGCCCTGGCTCCGATCGGGGCTTTTCTGGCTGTGACCGCCGCATTTGATCTGCTGCCTCTTTTGTTTTCGGTGGCCGTTATATTCTGGGTCAGCGGGTTCGACATCATCTATGCCCTGCAGGATGTAGAGTTCGACCAATCGCAGCAGCTCCATTCTATTCCGGTGATGCTGGGGGCGAAGGGGGCTTTGCGGGTATCCGAGCTCCTGCATCTTTTATCGGCCGGCTGTGTAATTGCAGCAGGGCTGGTTGGCCATTTCGGCATCCTTTACTGGGCCGGTATTGGTGTGTTTGTCGGCATGCTGATCTACCAGCATACCCTGGTCAAGATCAATGACCTGAGCCGGGTGAACATAGAATTTATGACGGCAAACGGGATTGCCAGCGTAATTTTTGCCATCTTTGTTATCACCGATCTGTTTGTATACAAGTTCCGGCTGATGCATTCTTTTATTTCCTAACCTAGTTCAATCATCTCCTTATTGCCACGTATCCTTTCTATAGACTATGGTTTGAAACGCACCGGGCTGGCAGTTACAGACCCGTTCAAGATCGTAGCTACCGGTCTCGCCACCATTGAGTCAAAAGAGATCATTCCTTTTCTTAAAAATTACCTGCAAACAGAAGCCGTTGAGCTGATCATCGTAGGTGATCCCAAAAACCTGGATGGAACAGCCACACATGCCACCGGGCTGGTCAATGCTTTTCTCAAACAGCTTGCCCAGCATTTTCCTGCCGTTCCGGTAAAGCGGGTGGATGAACGGTTTACTTCTAAAATGGCGCAGCAAAGTATCATTCAATCCGTAGCAAAGAAAAAAGACCGGCGCAACAAAGCGCTTGTAGATGAAATAGCAGCCACTATTCTGCTGCAGGATTATATGCTTCAGCAAGGCGGACTGTAATGCTGCCCGATGCCGCAAGAAAGGACTTGTGCCTGGCACCCGGAGAAGATGTGAAATGCACCTGTTCGCAGGATATTTAATTATGATTAAATTTGCAGCCGGTTCAGGCAGGTAATGTAAAATTCAATCTAACAAATGATACTACCGATCGTTGCATACGGACAACCGGTTTTACGCAGTGTGGCCAAAGACATAGAAGCTGATTATCCCAACCTTCAGCAGCTGATCGCAGATATGTGGGAAACCATGTACCACAGCAACGGGGTGGGGCTGGCGGCGCCGCAGATCAATCACAGCATCCGTTTGTTTGTGATAGACAGTGTGCAGATTTTTGCCAACATGGAAGATGAAGACAGGGGCAAGTACCCCGATGAGCCTGGCGTAAAGCAAGTTTTTATCAATGCCCATATTGATGCGCTCGGCGGGGATGAATGGTGCTACAATGAAGGCTGCTTAAGCATTCCCAAAATCAGGGAAGATGTTTACCGCACCGAGCAGGTCACGCTCACCTACCTGGACGAAAACTTTGTCCGGCACACGCGGCGTTTCGATGGCATCACCGCCCGCATCATCCTGCACGAATACGATCACCTGGAAGGAAAACTGTTTATAGATTATCTGAAGCCACTGAAGCGCAAGCTCCTGAAAGGCAAGCTGGATGATATTTCCAAAGGAAAGGTGAAGGTTGACTACCGGATGCTGTTCTCATAGCCGATCTTTTTTGCCTTTGTATAAGTCCGCCATTTCTCGATCACCTGCTGCATGTCTGCAGGCAGCTCACTGTCAAAAAGCATGTCTGCTTTTGTAACCGGGTGTTTAAACCCGATCGTTTTTGCATGCAGGGCCTGCCTTGGACAAATCTCAAAGCAATTCTCCACAAACTGTTTGTACTTGCTGTAAACCGTTCCCTTTACGATCCGGTCGCCACCATAGGTATCGTCGTTAAAGATCGGGTGGCCGATATGCTGCATGTGTACCCGGATCTGGTGCGTGCGGCCGGTTTCCAGGATACATTCGATCAGGGTTACATAGCCAAAGCGTTCCAGTACTTTGTAGTGGGTGATAGCCTCTTTTCCGGAATCTCCTTCCGGGTAGGCATCAAAAAGCTTGCGTGTTTTTTTGTGCCGCCCGATATGCGCAACTACGGTTCCGGCATCCTGTTCCATATCTCCCCAAACCAGCGCCTGGTACTGGCGCTTGACTGTATGGTCAAAAAATTGTTTGGCCAGCGCGGTCACCGCCTGTTCGGTTTTTGCCAGCACAAGGAGTCCGCTGGTGTTTTTGTCGATCCGGTGCACCAATCCGAACCTGGAAAGACCTGCTTCGGTCAGGTCAGGATTTTTTTGGAGCAGGTAATGGGCCACACCATTGATCAGGGTGCCGGAGTAATTGCCTGATCCTGGATGTACCACCATGCCCGGCGGCTTGTTGATGATCATGACCTCATCGTCTTCATACACGATGTTGAGGGGCATGGCTTCCGGGATAATTTCTTCTCCCTGGATCTCCCGGTCGGTATACACCACAATTTCATCCAGCGGTTTTATCTTGTAATTGGATTGAACCCCTTTGTTGTTGACCTGCACCTTGCCTGTTTCAATGGCTTTCTGCACTTTGTTGCGCGTGGCATGTTCTATTCTCGCTACAAGGAACTTGTCAAGCCGGAGCGGTTCTTGTCCCTTGTCTACTACAATCCTCCATTGCTCGTACAACTCTTCCTGTTCTTCTCCTTCCGCCGCTGTGTAGATGTCCTGGTTGTCCATGCGCATAGATTTTTACAAATGTAATGAAGTCCTCGGCCATGGATGGTAGGTAGAGAGAATAGAATAAATTTGCAGGTATGCAGGAAGTTTTGCTGGAAGATATGGGCCTGATAGATTACCAGGCTGCCTGGGATTACCAGGAGGAGCTGTTACAAAAAAACATCCTGGCAAAAGCTGCTGCCCGTGCCGTAGAAGCGGGTAGTCCGGGTGGTGTTGATTTGCTTGTACCTGAAACGGTAAACCATCTTTTGCTGCTGGAACATCCGCCGGTGTATACCCTCGGCAAAAGCGGGCATGAAGAAAATATCCTGATCTCGCAGGATAAAATGCAGCAACAAGGCATCCAGTATTTCAGAACAAACAGGGGAGGAGACATTACCTTTCATGGGCCGGGACAGTTGGTGGGGTATCCTGTGCTGGACCTGGAAAAGTTTTATACCGACATCGGCAGGTACCTGCGCAATTTGGAAGAAGTCATCATCCGTACCCTGGCAGTGTGGGGCCTCCGGGGTGATCGCTCACCGGGTGAAACCGGTGTATGGCTGGACCCCCAGGTAAAAGGAAAAGAAAGAAAGATCTGCGCCATGGGAGTGCGTTGCAGCCGCTGGATCACCATGCATGGTTTTGCTTTTAATGTAAATACAGACCTTTCTTATTTTGATAACATCATTCCCTGCGGCATCCAAAACAAACAGGTGACTTCCCTGCAAAAGGAATTGGGCGGACAGCCTGTTTCCATGGATAGAGTAAAAGAGGAAATAAAAAAGGCGTTTGAAGAAGTGTTCTCCGCAAGGTTGCAGGTTGCGTGAGAAAGCAGGGCAACCGCTATCTCAGAACTCTTTTGGAATATACACTTTGTGTCTTTCTTTTAGCTTTCCATCTTCATACAACTCAAAATTGAACCAGCCTGAATGGATAAAATTTGATTTATCCAAAATGAGCACTGTATCAGGCAACCGGCTTACCTCAAAGAGGGGCGTGTTGTCTTCTTCATAAAATTTCAGTGTGTACTTCCGCTGTCCCGCATCCGTCAGGGCAATTTTTACATTGCCATCTTTTTCCGTGTACACCCATTTGGATGGCCTGAACACTTCTTTGGCCACAAAGGAACGGATCACCAGGGTATCTGTTGATTTCATGAACACCGTGTCTTTTGTGCGCAGGTTGATGGAATCGCGGAAACGCTTGAGGAGCTCGGCTTTGATGGCTCCGACAAGTGTATCTCTCCGTTTTATGAAGATGATTTGTTCCGCCACTTTTGCCGAATCGGCACCTTTGGCTGTTGCCGTGATCTCTTCAATTTTTTTCAGGCTGATGATCCCGTTCTGATCAGACGGCAGGAAGAGCTTGTCGCCGGCGCTGGCTACAGCCGGCCGTTTGGAGCGGCTGAACAGGTAATGCCCGTTGCTGTCGAGCAGGAGATAAAGGCGGTAAAACATATGGTCATTGGTCGCCTTGGTATCAGCATAACCGTTCTGCGGCGCGGTCGCATCCGGCACAGTAAGGATGGTTCTGAAGTTTTTGAGGCTGTCGAAAGACCGCTGGATGCTGATCTGCCGGATGTTCTGGCCGTACGGGTTGGTCCAGCTGATGATCACCCGGTTGCCGGGCTGGTTGACAACAGTGAATTTTGGCAGGGTATCCTGGGCGCTGGCACCAAACCACAAGAGCGATAGAAAAAAAAGCAACTTGTACATACAAACGCGCTGAAAGGGACGGCTCATCATTTTTATTGAAGTTGCAAAGATAACCGCAGGACTTATCCAAAATGTAAGCCCCTCTTTCGGGAGGTCAATAAAACTAAAAATGCAATGTATGCGGAGGCAACGAGCTGTTTCCCTGCAAACCACCGCTGTGGATCAGGAGCAGGCGGCTGCCCGGCGGAAAAAAATCTCTCTCTACCAGTTCCATACAGGCAGCCATTAATTTGCCTGTGTAAACAAAATCGGTCGGGATGCCTGTTTGATCATAGAACCAGTTCATAAACCGCAGCAGGGCAGGCGTTTTCTTGGCGTACCCTCCGAAATGGAACGGGAGCAGCTGGCATGTTCTGATTGATCCCTGTTCCTCAATAAACTGGTTGAGCGACAGCATAAACTGAGCATCTTTTTCAAACTTCAATACAGGAATGCCGATCAGCTGCTGTGCTGCCGTTTTGCTTTGCAGCAACCCTTTGAACATGGTGCCCGTGCCGATGCAGCAAAGCAGGTGGGTGTATGCGCGGGTATCGGCCAGCGATGAAATTTCCTTGCATCCCCGAATGCCTGCTTCACCCGCGCCGCCTTCAGGAACCAGGTAAGGATGCGGATAGCCTGCCATCAATTCCTGTATATCCGCATCTGCCTGTTTTTGCACATAAGCCCTCCTGCTTACATGATAAAGCTTCATGCCATAGGAAGCTGCTGTCTGCAAAGTTGGAGAAGGCTGAATCCCTTTTTCTCCCCTTACAATTCCAACTGCCTGAAAGCCCTGCTGGTAGCAGGCACAGGCGGTAGCGACCAGGTGATTGGAGTAAGCGCCTCCAAAGGTGATCAGGGTGGAATGACCGCCGCGCCGGGCCTCTTCCAGGTGGTACTTCAGCTTAAACCATTTATTGCCGGATACAACCGGATGTATCTTGTCGAGCCGCAGCACTGCTGCCTGTACTTGCCTGGCTTCCAGGGCGGGTAAGTGGAGCGGATCGATGCCTGCAGCAGCCAGGTTTACAGGTATTGCATTTACATCGGTCTCCATAGCAGATGATTGTCTGATTACAAAAGGCGCATGTTAAGTAGTAACATCTACTGACAAAAAAAATTAAAAATTTAGACATGCTTTTTTTTATTTTCGTGCCCGTAAAATTCTTTTGATGCAACCCACCTTATTAATATTGGCAGCAGGCATGGCTTCGCGCTATGGAAGTATGAAACAAGTACAGTCGTTTGGTCCTTCAGGCGAAACCATCATGGATTATTCTATTCACGATGCAATAGAAGCAGGATTCAAAAAAGTGGTCTTTATTATCCGCAAAGATTTTGCAGAAGATTTTAAAGCCAAGTTTGAACCCAAGCTCAAAGGAAGGGTTGCTACTGATTATGTATTCCAGGATTTGCATGATTATATAGGCGACAGTCCGGTACCGGAGGGCAGAACAAAACCCTGGGGTACTGCACATGCTGTGCTGTGTGCAAAGGATGCTGTAAAAGAACCCTTTGCTGTTATCAATGCAGATGATTTCTACGGACGCGATGCATTTGACAAAGCCTACAATTTCCTGACCACCCAGTGCGATGAAAAGACCTACGCCATCATCGGCTATGAACTGGCAAAAACCCTTTCAGAAAACGGTACCGTGAGCAGGGGTGTATGCGTGGTGGATGAAAGCAACAACCTGGTTTCTATCGCAGAAAGAACAAAGATTTACCGGGAAGGCGACCGGATCGTTTACGAAGACGGATCAGAAAAGATTGAAGTTCCGTTTAATTCAAGCGTTTCCATGAACTTCTGGTGTTTTCATCCTGCCGTGTTCCCCTATATCGAAACGCTCTTCCACGATTTCTTAAAAACAGCCCAGAACGATCCAAAAGCGGAATTTTTTATTCCTATTATCGGCGACCGGTTTATCGGTGATAAGAAAGGGGTGATCAAGGTCATTACCACAGATGCCCAATGGTTTGGTGTTACTTACAAGGAAGACGCACCATCCGTAAAAGAAAGCATTGAAAAATTGGTAGAAGGCGGGCAGTACCCGGATAAGCTTTGGTCATAAGATTGACCCTCTCTGCACCCATTGCGCAGACTTTTACGAACCCTTTTATATGCAAAAGGCCTTCATTGTTCATGAAGGCCTTTTGTCATTTTGCTACATTGCCTAGTAAGTCTTAACCATAAAGATACAATCCTGTATTTTCTTGATCTGCTGTACCCTGTCAACTCCTTTCAGCGCAGAAGCGGTCGAGAGCCTGATACTCTGAAAAGAAGTATCCGTCTGTTTTGCATCATCCAGCGCTTTGTAAATATTCTTTGTTTTTACGGCAAACACCACACCTTCTGCCATCACCTGGCGGGTACTTAAGATGCCAATCACCTCTCCGTTTTTGTTGATCACCGGTCCGCCGCTGTTACCCGGGTTGGCTGCAACAGCAATCTGGCAGGCCAGCGTATCGCCATTAAAGCCGGTTTTGGCGCTCATATATCCTTCACCGTATACAATCTCGTCTTTTGGAAATCCAAGCGTAAAGATCTCTTCACTCAGGTCTGCGCCGGTCTTTTTAAACCCGTATGGTAGGGAACCAGCCGGTTTAAAGTCGTTGTCATCGATGCGCAGGATCGCCAGGTCGCTCACAGGGTCAATCTTTATAATACGGGCTTTGAATTCCTGACCCTTGTAATTCTGGACAACTACATTTTTACTCTCGCCAATTACATGCGCATTGGTTACAAGATAACCTTTGGCATCAATTAAAAAGCTGGTGCCACCTGATTGTACACTGGCGTCTACAGGGATTTTATCTTCTTTCCGTTCGTTGTTGAGCTGGTCTTTCAGGATGTACTGGTCCTGTTCAAGCCGGTTGATCTTTCTTTTGAGCTGTTCTACCGAGGCGGGAGTGGCCTTCGGTGTGAAGTAAACAACCATGCCGCTGATGGCAAATGCAGTCAGCCCGCCGATGCAGGCAGCTACAGCAATTACCCGGCGCGATCTCTTCCACATGTCGATCACTTTTGTTTTGGGTTCGTGGAGTTTGATTTCACCTGAATCCATAAGACCGGCATGAACGTCCTGCATAATGCTTAAGAACTGGTTGCGTTCTCCGTGAGCCTTTACCTGTTCCAGAAAATGGATATGCTCTTCAATAAACCTGCCGGTCCGGGCATCCGAGGCACGCAGATATTCGAAATGGGCCTGTTCTTCAGCTTGCATCTCGCCTTGCACGTATCTTTCAACCAACTGGATCAATTGCTGATCGTCCATTATAGTAGTTCGTTTTTATATTCAGAAAAGAAAATCTTTTTAAGGCGCATCAGGCATTTGTACTTCTGGTTCTTCGCATTGTCTGCATTGGTATAGCCAAACTTTTCTGCAATGTCCGTCATGCTTTTTTTTCGCATGTAGTAAGCTTCCAGCAAACTTTTGCAGGGCTCTCCCAATCCGGAAAGTGCCTTTTCCATCAGGGCAAACTGGTTGTCGTGTAGTGCATGCGCCTCTATTTCTTCTTCTACCGGCACAATAATCTCCTGGTCGTCTTTTAGTTCTCCGACGTATTTTTTTGCGTGAGAGAGCTTTTTGAGCCACAAACGCCTGGCAACGGAGTACAGATAGGTTTTGATCAAACAGTTCAGCTCAAAATGGTCGGATTTGGCATTTTCGTACAGTACAATCATCGCCTCCTGAAATACATCCCGGGCGTCGTCGGCGGTTCCGTTGTTGTTGATAACCAGCGACTGCACCATATTGTAATTTTCCTTGTACAAGATCTCTACCGATCTCTTGTCATTTCTTGCCAAGCCTTTCAGCAAATCTTTTTCGGTGAAGTCTTTTGCCACAATGCCATATTTAATACTCAAAATAACAAATAGTAACCCTAAAATGGGGTGAAAAAAAAAATTTTGGGGAGCTGGGTTACCTTGGTGCGATTGGCGTATTAATCCTTAAATACATTCAAAAATCAATCATCATCACAATGAAAAAGCTTTTATTGGTTTTAGCAATCGGTGCTTTCGTAGCATGTAATGACAACGCTTCTAGCTCTGGATCTGGAGATACTACTACTACTACTTCTGGTGATTCAGTTGGTACTACAGGTGCAGATACAAGCACATCTTCAATGGGCGGTGATACATCTTCATCTTCTACAATGGGTAAGATGTCTGACACAACCGGTGCTAAGAAGGACTCTATCAAATAAGTAGTTTACCTTTTTTCATATGGCAAGCAATCGTTAGAGGCCGTCCTGTTCTCAGGAGGGCTTTTTTCTTTGCAGGAATTTCTTTGTGGAAAGGGCCCTCTCTTGTGGAAAGGGCCCTTTCTGATCCCGGTATCTCCTCAGCTGTTTACAGCCAGTTTCTTCTTCAGATTTTCATCAATCGCATCCAGGAATTCTTCTGTGTACAAAAAGTCCTGCCCATGGGTCACCTTGTTGCCATGAATACAAACGGCGAGGTCTTTTGTCATCTTACCGCTTTCTACCGTTTCAATACAAACAGCTTCCAGGGCATTGCAGAAATCGATCAGCTCCTGGTTGCCGTCCAGCTTGCCGCGGAAGGCAAGTCCTCTCGTCCAGGCAAAAATAGAAGCAATGGGGTTGGTGGAGGTCGGCTTGCCGGCCTGGTGGTCGCGGTAGTGGCGGGTCACTGTTCCGTGGGCGGCTTCTGATTCCATGATCTTGCCGTCAGGCGTAATCAGTACAGATGTCATCAGGCCCAGCGATCCAAAACCTTGCGCTACTGTATCGCTCTGCACATCACCATCGTAGTTCTTACAGGCCCATACAAAATTCCCGTTCCATTTCAGGGCGCTTGCCACCATATCATCAATCAGGCGGTGCTCGTAAACAATCCCTGCTTCCTTGAATTGGTCTTTGAACTCACTGTCGTAGATGTCCTGAAAAATATCTTTGAACCGGCCATCGTATTTTTTGAGGATGGTATTCTTGGTAGAAAGATACAAGGGCCATTTTTTGCTGAGCGCCATGTTGAAGCAGCTCCTGGCAAAACCGATGATGCTTTCATCCGTATTGTACATGGTCAGCGCTACCCCGTCTCCCTTGTAATTGTATACTTCAAACACCTGGGGTTCTCCGCCGCCTTCGGGGGTAAAGGTCATGGTCAGCTTTCCTTTTCCCTTGATCACCGTATCTGTGGCCCTGTACTGGTCGCCAAAAGCATGGCGGCCAACGATAATAGGGGAGGTCCAGTTGGTGACCAGCCTGGGAACGTTCTGCATTACGATGGGTTCGCGGAAAACAGTGCCGTCGAGAATGTTGCGGATGGTTCCGTTCGGACTTTTCCACATCTGCTTGAGGTTGAACTCTTTCACACGTGCTTCATCAGGCGTGATGGTTGCACACTTGATGCCTGCTCCGTACTGCTTCACAGCATTGGCGGCATCAATGGTAACCTGGTCGTTCGTTTCATCACGGTATTCAATACCCAGGTCAAAGTATTTGAGCTCGACATCCACATACGGCAATATCAGCTTGTCTTTTATAAATTTCCAGATAATACGGGTCATCTCATCCCCGTCCATTTCCACTACCGGGTTGGCAACTTTAATTTTTTCCATGCAGCATTATTTTGGGTGATCAAGTGAGCAAACCTACAGGAAAAGGGGGACTTAAAAAACAGCTTTTTATTACAACCGGCGCTGCTGCTGGATCAAGACGCATGATTGAAATATGCATACGTTTTGCGCGAACAATATAAAATGATATATTGGTTTGTACTTATATTGCAATGATGAAAGACCTGCTGTTTCAATATTTGCGCCGTTTTGTCCATCTGTCGCTGGAAGAGCTTTCCGGCCTGGAGCAATATGCCGAACTGCGCCATTTCGACAAAAGAATCAGGCTGATCAATATCGGCGAACCAGAGGCTTATATCAACTTTGTTGTAAAAGGGGTGCTGAAAAAATTTTTCTACGGCAGCCGCAACAAAGAAATTATCACCCAGATCGCGCGGGAAGGGGACCTGATCAGTTCATCTGTTGCCTTCCTGTCCGGTTCTCTTTCGGATTATGCTGTTGAAACGTTTGAGCCGGTATCCGTGGTTTCTTTTTCCCGGGAAAACCTCGAGCGGATATACAAAAGCAATCCTAAAATGGAACGGCTGGGCCGGCTGGTGATCACCGATTGGTTCTTGCAAAAAGAACACTGGGAGTACAATCGGATCAAACTGAGCCCCAAACAACGCTTTCTTTCTTTTGTGTCCAATAATCCTGACCTGCTCCTGCGGGTTCCGCAAAAATCGCTTGCTTCTTACCTCAACATCAAACCAGAAACATTCAGCCGCTACAAGCACCTGCTGGCACAGAAATCCTCCCATTCCCATCTGCAGAAAAACAAAACCGTTGTTCAGCATTAGCCAATTATGACACCCCACCAGCAACAAGATGATGCACAGAAAAATTACCTGAAGCGTGTACACCAGTATTTTAACCTCTTCATGCCGTTTACGGAAGAAGACCTGCAACTGCTGGTGCCTTATATTGAAATCCGCACATTTCAGAAAAAGCAACTGGTTCTGAACCGGGGCGAAGTAGATAATTACTTCAATATTATCATGAAGGGACTGGTAAGGAAATACATCATTGTAGGCAAGAACGACGTAACCTTGCAGATTTCAGGAGAAGGGCATATCATTCATTCCGAGATTTCCTTTCACACGCAAACGCCTTCAGAATCTTTGGTGGAAACGATTGAGCCCACCATCCTGTTTTCTTTGAGTTATGACAACCTCCAGAAAGTTTTTGAGCTATACCCGAAGATGGAGCGGTTGGGCCGGATGATCGTTACGCGCATGTTCATCAAAAAAGACCACCGTGATTTTTACCAGCTCAAAAGCACGACCCGCGAACGCTTTATGAACTATGTAGAGAAACATGCCGACATGCTGCAAAGAGTGCCGCAAAAATACATTGCCTCTTACCTGAACATCAAGCCGGAAACCTTCAGCCGGCTCAAACACCTGCTCAAAAACAAAAAGAGCCAGTAGGCAGGATACTTACACACTTACCACCAGGATCGGGATCTTCAGGTCGTGCCGCACCCTGTTGATGGTAGTTCCGTACAGCCAGTCTTTTACACCTGAATGGCCATGGGCGCCCATCACCAGCAGGTCTGCTTTTTGTTCCCGCACGATCCGGATGATTTCCTTGTGCCGGTTTTTATATCCCAGGGTACCCGTTGTGGCAAACCCTTTTGCTACAAGTTGCTGCACGTAGGAGTCCATCTGCTCTTCATCGGCCTGCGTTTCAAAATCACCTGATCCGGCTCCCAGCATATTGGCCGAAGCGCTTTCCACTATATGGATCAGATGAAAAGAACTCTGTGGGTTTCCCTGCGCCAGGGCAAAAGCCAGTACGGTCTGATCATGCCGGCTGAAATCCAGCGCCACCGCTACTTTGCGGAAAGGCAACACGCTGAGTTCCTGGAGCACGCGCGGTTCAGGATGGATGGTGATGCGGGGCAGGTTCCGCTTTCTGTGCAGCAGGGGATAGATGATCACAACCAGCAACAAAGCGGTAAATAAAAGGGCTGCAGTCACAACCAGGAATTTAAAAAAGAGCGCATGCGGAGCCTGTAAAAATTGCGCCACTTCTCCAACGATCATTTTCAGATTCAGCACCACCAGGATGGTTGTTACGATCCAGGAAAGAAGCTGGAGAAAAGGCTTTATATGGAAGGATTGCATTTTGTTCTTATCGCTCACGAAATGAATCAGCGGAATGATGGCAAACCCCAGCTGTAAGCTCAGCACCACCTGGCTAAAGATCAGGAGCGCATCCACTTTCTGGTCGCCATACAGCACAATCACGATCACAGCAGGAAGGATTGCAAGCAGGCGGGTCAGCAGCCTTCTTAACCAGGGATTGATGCGGAGCCGCAGGTAACCTTCCATCACGATTTGCCCGGCCAGGGTTCCGGTGATGGTAGAGCTCTGCCCCGCAGCGATCAGGGCAATGGCAAACAAGGTAGGTGCAATGCTTTTTCCCAGCAGGGGGGCGAGCAACTGGTGGGCATCTTTGATCTCTGCTATATCGGTTCTCCCATTCTTGAAAAACACGGTAGCAGCCAGAATCAGGATGGCCGCATTAACGAAGAAAGCCAGGTTGAGGGCAATAAAACTGTCCAGCACGTTCATCCTGATCGCGTGGCGGATGCCTTGCTGGTCCCTCTTTATTTTTCTGGTTTGAACCAGCGCCGAATGCAGGTAAAGGTTGTGCGGCATTACGGTGGCACCAATGATACCAATAGCAATGTACAAGGCCTCGCTGTTGGGTATGCTGGGTATCAGGCCGGAAACAACTTCTCCCAATTGGGGCCTGGCAAAGATCATTTCCGCGAGAAAAGACAGTCCGATGATACTGACCAGGGCCACAATAAAAGCTTCCATCTTCCGCATGCCCAGGTTTTGCAGCAGGAGCAGGATCAGGGTATCCAGCACGGTGATCAGCACGCCATACAACAGCGGAATGCCTGTAAGCAGGTGGATACCAATGGCCATACCCAGCACTTCAGCCAGGTCAGTGGCTGCTATGGCAACTTCCGCAAAAATGTAGAGAATAAAATTTACATAATCAGGGTATAGCTCACGGTTGGCCTGTGCGAGGTCGCGGCCCCTTACAATGCCCAGGCGGGCAGCCAGGCTCTGCAGCAGCAAGGCCATCAGGTTGCTCATCAGCAGGACCCAGATCAGTGTGTACCCGAATTTGCTGCCGCCGGCCAGGTCGGTGGCCCAGTTGCCGGGGTCCATATAACCAACACTGACAAGATATGCAGGGCCGAAAAATGCAAGGATCTTTTTAAGCGTGCCGACAGATTTGGTGGTATCTACACTTTCATGGACATCTTCGAGAGAAACATCTTTTACTAACTTGTTCATCGCTCAATTTTGATTGACTGATCATTCTGCACGAAACCGCTTCACGATTCGGGACCAGACAGGGCTAAATTTTTCTCGGGTTTTACAAACAGGTTGCTGGAAAGGTGCTGGCTGATGGTGATCAGCGATTCATCCGGCAGCATCACTTCCAGCGACTGGTCAAAGCTGAATTTTCTTTTTACCTCCAGCCGGGTGCCAATGGTAAGCCGCAGGTGGTTGAGCAGCTCCATGATTTCAGCCGACTGGTCACCAACATGGCTGATGATACAGGTGGTTCGAACAGGCAGCTCCTGCAGTTGAACTGCTTTGCTGACCCGCATCCTGCCCTGGTTATCCGGAATCGGATCACCGTGCGGATCGGTATCCGGAAAGCCCAGGTACTCTTCCAGGCGGTCTATCAGCTTTTTGCTGCTGATGTGTTCCAGCTCTTCTGCCATCTCATGCACTTCTTCCCAGCCAAAGCCCAGCTTGTCTACCAAAAAATACTCCCACAGGCGGTGCTTGCGCACGATATGGATGGCCAGCCTTTTTCCTTCTGCCGTCAGCTTCACACCCTTGTACCGCTCATACTGGAGCAGCTTTTGCGACTTCAGCTTTTTAAGCATGTCTGTTACAGAAGCTGCACGGGTTTGCATGGCTGCAGCCAGTGCGTTGGTGCTTACGGTGCCCTGTGCCTGCTGCAGGTGAAACACGGCTTTGAGGTAATTTTCTTTGCTGGCAGAGTATTTCATGGTTCAAGCATTTTTGACGCTAATGCAGAAAGATGCATGAAAATAAAGAAAAAATCTATTTTAAGCAAGCCTAATAAATTTTTTAGATAGATCTAAAAAACAGAAAGCTCTCCGGAAGTTCCCCTTCCAAGTTGATAACTTACCTTTATTTTTGGCGAACATTATACCATGATGCGTACACTAACCAACCTGCTGGCATTGCTGCTGATAAGCACATTGCTGGTTCATTGCAAGGGCAAGAAGACAAAGCTGGAGACGGGCGATGCCAAGACCGTGGCAGACTTTATCGACTTTTTCTCTCCTGCAACCCTTCCGTTCCAGGTTACTGACAGCATGCTCAATAAAAAAGAAACCGACTCAGCATCGATCGACTACCCCGCATTTACCCAGTTTGTTCCCGACTCTTTCTTAAGCAAACAGTTTGGCAAGCTCAAGCCCATGATGTATCCGCTGGGAAAGGTGTCTGTAAAAAACGCGGAAACATACTTGTTTGTAAAGGCTGTTGCCCCTGCTAAAAAAGTGGGGTATATACTGGCTTTTGACAAAGAGCAGCGATTTGTGGCCGGACTGGCCCTGATCTCATCCAATAAAAATTCTATGCCGTATCAGAAAGGCGGAATGGATAAAAAGTATACTGTGTCACAAACTTTTGAGCAAGTGGGAGACGACGAATCAGTGAACGAGTTGAGGAATGTATATATCCTGAACGGGGAGGCCCATGAATTCAGTAAGATCGTGACCGATGAAGGCATAGCCAACCAGGTACAGGACGTCATCAATCCGCTTGATACCTTCCCGCACACAGGAAAATTTTCCGGCGATTATATAAAAGACAAAAGAAATTTTGTGTCTGTGCGCGATGGCAAGAATGCAAGCACCCTGCTTTTTTTTATACACTTTGAAAAGAATGGCGGCGAATGTACCGGTGAGCTAAAAGGAGAAGCATCCATCAGTGGTGCAAAAACGGCTGTATACCGCGCCAATGGCAATCCCTGCGTACTGGAACTTAATTTTTCCGGCAACCGGGTTTCTTTAAAAGAAGCAGAAGCATGCGGCTCTTACCGCGGTATAAAATGCTTTTTTGAGGGCTCTTACAGCAAGAAAGCAGAAGCGCCACCAGCGCGAAAAAAGAAAAAGAACCCGGCTCACTAAATCCTTCCCCGTATACTAAACTTTTTAAGAACCCCGTTTTAAAATGGAGTGATTTATTTTTTTATCACTTATTTTGCCGAAATCTTGATTTTACACTTATAGAAATTTTACCAATGAACTTCAGAAATTTTAGAATTCCGTATCCGATAGATGACCGGTACGCAAGGAAGGTAGCTTATTTTTCGATGGAATTTGCGGTACACCAACCACTGAAAATTTACAGTGGCGGTCTGGGATTCTTGTCTGGCTCGCACCTGCGCAGTGCATACGAGCTAAGGCAGAACATGATCGGCATCGGTATTCTATGGAAGTATGGATATTACGACCAGAGCCGCAACCAGGATCAAACCCTGCAGGTTAGCTGGATGGAAAAAAATTATGCTTTTCTGGAGGACACAGGTATAAAATTTCAAATCCCGATCCACGAATCACCGGTTTGGGTAAAAGTATACTATCTCAACCCGGAAACTTTTAAATCAGCCCCGCTCTTTTTGTTGAGCACCGATGTGCCGGAGAACGATTATGTATCTCAAACCATCACGCACCGGTTGTACGATGCGAACATCGCTACCAAGGTTGCGCAGTTTATCCTGCTCGGTGTTGGCGGAGCCAAGCTGCTCGATGAAATGGGCTACCACCCTGAAGTATACCACCTCAATGAAGCACATGGCATCAGCGCTGCATTCTACCTGTACCGCAAGTTTGGAAACATTGAAGAAGTAAGAAAGCGCCTGGTGTTCACCACGCATACCCCGGAAGAAGCCGGCAACGAAAAGCACGACATCTTTCTCTGTTACAAGATGAGCTATTTCTGCGGACTTTCGCTGGACGAAACCCGGCAACTCACCGGCATCCACGACGACCAGTTCAATCATTCGCTTGTAGCGCTGCGCTTTGCCCGTTTGGCCAATGGCGTATCAAAGCTGCATGGCGAGGTTTCCCGCGCTATGTGGAGCAAGTACGAAGGCGTATGTGAAATCATTTCTATTACCAACGCGCAGAATTACCGGTACTGGGCTGATAAGCAGCTGTACAAAAGCATGGAAGAGGGCAATGATGCTGCGTGGGATGACCGGAAGAAGTACCTGAAAAAGCGGGCTTTTGAAATTGTGGCTGATCAGACAGGAAAGGTATTTGACCCGAATGTATTCACCATTGTATGGGCCCGCCGTTTTGCCGGGTACAAAAGAGCTGACCTGCTTACCAGAGACATCGAACGGTTTAACAGGCTGACCAGCGATACAAAGTACCCGATCCAGATCATCTGGGCCGGTAAGCCTTACCCGATGGACTATCCTTCTATCAACGACTTTAATCACCTGGTTCATTTGAGCAAAGGTTACAAGAATGTAGCGGTTGTGATCGGCTACGAACTGGCCTTGTCTAAACGGCTGAAGCAGGGAGCCGATTGCTGGTTGAACAACCCGCGCGTACCCCGCGAAGCTTCCGGCACCAGCGGTATGACAGCTGCCATGAACGGCGCGGTTAATTTCTCTACAGAAGATGGCTGGATTCCTGAATTTGTAAACCAGGGCAACAACGGCTTTGTCGTTCCGCCCGGCGATTATGCAAATATGCATACACAGGAGCAGGATCAATACGATCTAAACAAGTTGTATGAGATCCTGCAGAATCAAATCTTGCCGCTTTATTATGACAATCATGAAACCTGGCGGCAGGTGGCCAAGAACGGCATGCGCGATGTGCGCTTCCAGTTTGATTCAAACCGGATGGCAGATGAGTATTATAAACTGATGTATAAGTAGAACAGCATTAAAAACAAAACGGCCAATTCCTGCTATTGCGAAAGCCGATCAGCAAACAGGAATTGGCTGTTTTGTTTTTAAGAGCTGACCTTATTGTTTAGGGGCTCCGCCATTCACAATGGCCAGCAGCTCTACTTCAAAAATAAGGGTCGAACCGGGAGCAATGGTAGGACCGGCCTGGTTGTCGCCATAAGCAAGGTCGGAGGGAATAAACAGTTTCCATTTGCTGCCTACATTCATAAGGGGCAGGGCTTCTACCCAACCTCTGATCACCCCGCCAACAGGGAACTCTGCAGGCTGGCCGCGATCTACAGAACTGTCGAACACGGTTCCGTCGATGAGGGTTCCGCGGTAATGACATCTGACCGTATCAGTCACGGCCGGCTTGGGACCGGTACCTTGGGTAATTACTTGGTATTGCAGGCCGCTTGGTAAGGTTACCACACCCGCATTCTTTTTGTTGTTCGCTAAAAAAGCTTCTCCGGCTTTTTTTGCTACAGATGCTTTTTCTGTTTTCACTTTTTGTAAATAATTGGTGATACACATGTTCATTTGCTCATCAGTTAATTGGGGTTTCCCGTCTTTCATCACATCGTTGATCGCTTTGGTGATCAGGGAGGTGTTGATGCGCTGGATACCTTGTTGTTTGTAAAACTGGGCAAGGCTCAACCCCAATGCATAGCTAACAGAATCAACTGAAGTTGTCATGGCTGCACCGCCTGTTGCTTTTGCGGCAGCAGGTTTTGCCACAGCTTTTGGTTTCTGCTGGGCCAGCACAAGCGCACTTACAGAAAGAGAAATCAATAACCCGGTCAGTTTCTTCATGTAATAATAAATTTTAAGTTGGCAAAAGTATCATAATTTGCTTATATGCCTCAACGATTGTTCGTCTTCCAACATACCATTAACGGCTAAATACACGGTAAATTTTATTGCATGGATCTATTTATCAAAGAAGTAGAGATCCGCTGGGCTGACCTGGATCCTAATTTTCATGTGCGTCATTCCGCTTACTACGACTGGGGTGCCAGCGCCCGCATCAGCTTTTTGCAGCAAAACGGACTCCCTGTTCGGCTGATGCAAGAGCATGGATTTGGACCGGTCATTTTCAGGGAAGAATGTGTGTTTAAAAGGGAACTTGGCATACAGGATGCAGTACAGATAAATCTGTCGTTATACAGGGCCCGGTCGGATTATTACAAATGGACGATCAGGCATACGATTTATAAAAACAGAGACGTTGTAGCGGCTATTATTACCCTGGATGGTGCATGGCTTGATACGAGGAAGCGAAAATTAACGATTCCTCCAGCAGAAGTTCATGAAACATTCGGTAATATGCCACGGGATAAAGAATTTGAATGGATTTCTTAAATCAGTATTTATGAAAAAAATAGTCTTTATTGTCCTGCTTACCTGGCTGGGTATGCAAGCTTTTGCACAACAAAAAGATTCCGGCTCCTCTAAACTGGGCGGCTTTCTGAAAAAGGCAAGCAGTGTTTTAAATTCAGGCAAGGGTTCAGCAGGCGCATTATCCACTGACGAGATTATAGCCGGCTTGAAAGAAGCGCTCACACAAGGCACCAGTAAAACCACCAATCAACTGTCTTCCGTAAATGGCTTTTTTAAAGATGCAGCTATCAAGATCCTGTTACCGGAAAATGTAAGAAAAGTAGAACAGAAAATGCGGCTCCTGGGTATGGGTAAACTGGTTGACCAGGCGGTAGAGAGCATGAACCATGCAGCAGAAGATGCTTCCAAATCAGCCGCCCCTATCTTCCTCAACTCGATCAAGAAAATGCAGGTGCAGGATGCGGTGGATATTTTAAAAGGCACCGATACGGCTGCGACACATTACCTGAAAAAAACCACCAGTCCGGAACTGACGGCCGCCTTCAAGCCGGTCATAGAAACCTCTCTCAAAAAAGTCAATGCCACAAAATACTGGACAGATGTATTTACCTTATACAACAAAGTGGCTACCACACCGGTAAATACTGACATCAACGCCTATGTAACAGAAAGAGCCATGAACGGCATTTTTTATTACATTGGAGAAGAAGAAAAAAAGATCCGGACCAATCCCGCAGCAAGAGTTACCGACATCCTGAAAAAAGTGTTTGGCAGCAGCAAATAACTGGGGTTGATCCGGACCCGAACTGCTGCATATGACTCATAAAACGGTTGCTTTATACACAGATGCATACAGGGGGCTATCGGCCCAAACCTGGTGGCTGTCGCTGGTAATGCTCATTAACCGGAGCGGAACCATGGTGGTACCGTTTATGACCCTTTACCTTACACAGCATCTCAATTACTCTATTACACAGGCTGGTTATGTGATGGGTTTGTTTGGGTTGGGTTCAATCACGGGTGCCCTGGTAGGAGGTAAACTGACTGACCGGATCGGCTTCTATGCTGTTCAGCTGATTGCCTTGTGCGGGGGCGGCGCCCTGTTTATTGTGCTGGGCTTCATGAACAGCCTGCTGCATATCTGCCTTACAACGTTTCTGCTGAGTGTGGTCAATGAAGCCTTCCGGCCAGCCAATGCAACTGCGATCGCTGCTTATAGTACATCTGGCAATGTTACCCGTTCCTTTTCGCTCAACCGGCTGGCGATCAACCTAGGCTGGGCTGCCGGTGGTGCTTTGGGCGGTGTTGTAGCTTCTCACAACTACACCTGGCTGTTCTGGATAGATGGGCTCACAAACTTGGGCGCTGCTGTATTGCTGTTGATCTTCCTGCCTTATAAATCTATCAGGGCTTTTCAGCATCACAACAAAAAAGAGCAAACCGGTTCTTTTGTTCCTTCTCCTTACCGCGACAAAAAGTATGTGTATTTTCTTTTGTTGACCACCCTGTTCGCCACCTGCTTTTTTCAGCTGTTTACCTTGCAGCCGGTTTACTACAAGGAAGCGTTGCAGCTTTCTCTTTATCTTATTGGTGTGCTGATGGCTATCAACGGCATCCTGCTGGCCTTTGTGGAGATGGTTGTGGTGTACAGGCTGGAAGGCAAAAAGAAAAACACCTGGTTTATTGCGCTGGGTGTGTTTCTGGTCGCGCTTTCTTATATGATCCTGAATATCTCCTTTGTTCCTGCCTTCCTGATCGCATTTGCGTCAACCCTCCTGATCACTTTTGGCGAAATACTGGCCATGCCATTCATGAATGCGTTCTGGGTATCGAGAACCATTCCGCAAAACAGAGGACAGTATGCCTCTCTGTATTCCATCACCTATGCGCTTGGACAAATTATTGCACCGGCCCTCGGTTCACAGATCGTATCAGCCGGTGGATTTACGGCGTTGTGGTGGGTAATCGGGGGGCTTGGATGTATTAACTCCTTGCTCTTCAGGTGGGTTATAAAGGAAGTGGAAGAGCCCAAAGTATTAGCCCAGGCTAAGTGATTTTATGGATGGGGGAGGAAAAAATTACTGCGTTCCAGAAAAACTTCTTAATTTTTGTGGTTTATATCCCAAACCCTATCTGTATGATTATAAACAGAGTATCTTAATTATACATGAACACATCTGTGAAAATTACCTTGGCATTCCTGATTTTTGGAGTTGCCTGGATTTGTTTTACTGATCTGATATCCTTGTCTGCATCCAACAATAACCTGAAGGTGTATTATGAGATTCAAACTTTCAAGGGCATCTTATTTATTCTGCTTTCGGCCGTCCTTATTTTTTTTGTGAGCAGAAAGCTGAACAACAGCATTGTCCGGGGCAACAAAGATCTTACGGAAACAAACAACCAGCTGGCAAAAATGCTGGAAGACAAAGTCAATTATCAGCGTAAAATTGCCCAGGCCATTATCAACGTACAGGAAGCCGAACGCAAGCTGCTGGGAGAAGAACTGCACGACAACATCACCCAAATCCTGGCCACCACAAAGCTATACCTGGGATTGGCCATGGAAAAGCCTGATATGAATGAAGAGCTGATCAAAAAAAGTTCTAACAACATTGTAGAAGTGATTACCGAACTCCGGAATTTATCAAAATCACTTACGCCTCCTTCCCTGGAAGACCTGGGTCTCATCCCTTCTATTGAAGATCTTGCACACAGCTTCTCCCAGTCAAAAAAGATCAACATTGATTTTAACAGCGTTGATTTTAATGAACAATGGGTGAGCAAAGAAAAGAAAACGGTTTTGTACCGGATCATCCAGGAGCAGCTTAACAACATTGTACGCTATACCAATGCAAAATATGTGACCATAGCGCTCAGCAATGACGAAGACCGGATCATTGTGACAGTATGGAATGATGGAATTTTCCGGGATGCAAGATTGGCCTCCGACAATATCGGACTGGAGAACATACGCAACCGGATAGAGCTCTTCAATGGTTTTATGGAGCTGAATTACTCAGGTGAAGAAGGCGCTACGCTGAAGGTCGAGATTTGATGCTGCTGTTGAAAGTGCTGCTATTGCTCATACTCACTGTAAACAAGCCACTGCATTTCTTTTTCTTCCAGCAAGGCACTGATCTCACCGATGCGCAGGGATAGTTGTTGCAGCTCCTGAAAGCTCAGGCCGGCATCATTCATTTTTTCGGTGATCCCGGCCTTTTCTTTTTCCAGCTCTGCAATCTCTTTTTCCAGCATGCCGAATTCCCTTTTTTCCTTGTAAGAAAGCTTTTTCTTTTTTTCTTCTCCGCTTCCTGGAGCAGGGGAGATAGCTGCTTCTCTTTTGCTGGCAGACGTGTCAGGCTGTGCTTCTTCCTGCTTTTCCTGTTCTTTTACCCAGTTCCGGTATTGGAGGTAGTTGCCCGGAAAATCGCGGACCATGCCATCACCTTCAAATACAAACAAGTGTTCTACCAGGCGGTCCATAAAATAGCGGTCGTGTGAAACAATCAGGATACAACCCTGGTACTCGCTTAAAAAGTTTTCCAGCACGCCCAGCGTTTGCAGGTCAAGGTCGTTGGTAGGCTCGTCAAGGATCAGGAAATTGGGATTGCGGAATAGAATGCTGAGCAGGTGCAGCCGCCGCTTTTCGCCGCCGCTCAGTTTAGAAATATACGTGTACTGTTGATCAGGCGGGAACAAAAATAAGCTCAGGAACTGGGAGGCGCTTAGTACCGAACCATTGGCCAGTGGAAAGTTCTCTGCGATGTCTTTTACATATTCGATGATCCGTTTATCCTCTTTTATCTCCAAACCCTGCTGGGAGTAATTCCCGAAAATCACGGTTTCACCGATGTTTACTTTTCCGCTGTCTGGTGGTTCTATGCCTTGCAGCATATGCAGGAAAGTTGATTTGCCCACACCATTCTTGCCGATGATACCTACCCGTTCCCCCTTTTTGAACGTGTAATCAAAACCCTTCAGGATGGTTTTGTCGCCGAATTTTTTATATACTTTTTTGAGTTCAGCTATTTTGCCGCCGAGCCGGCTCATCTTAACGTTCAGTTCCAGTTCTTGCTGGTCGAGCCGGGTATGGGCTTTTTTCTCTACTTCATAAAATGCGTCTGTTCTGCTTTTTGACTTGGTGGTGCGGGCCTTGGGTTGCTTGCGCATCCACTCCAGTTCTTTGCGGTAGAGGTTTCTGGCCTTGTCGACGCTGGCGCTGGCATTTTCAAGACGCGCTGCTTTTTTCTCCAGAAAATTTTCATAATCGCCGCGGTATACATACAGGTTGTCCTGGTCCAGCTCCCAGATCTCCGAGCATACGGCATCCAGGAAATATCGGTCGTGGGTAACCATGAGCAGGGTAATATTATCCCGCGTCAGAAAATGTTCGAGCCATTCTACCATTTCTACATCGAGGTGGTTGGTAGGTTCGTCCATTACCAGCAGCACGTGCTGGTTCTCAAAGCCAATATCGATCAGGGTTTTGGCGAGCGCCACCCTTTTGCGCTGTCCGCCGGAAAGCGTGCCGGCAGCCTGTTGCAGGTAATGGATGTTGAGTTTGGATAAGATTTGTTTTACCTGGGCTTCAAAATTCCAGGCGCCCAGCTCATCCATTCTGCCAATGGCGGAGGCGATCTGTTCTTCTGTTCCGGTAGCAGCCACTGCTTCAAAATTCCTGACTGCATTGATCAGGGGATGATCGTGGTAAAATATATTGTCCAGGATATTTTTGCTGTCGTCAAAATCAGGTTCCTGTTCCAGGAAAACAACTTTCACGTCGCGGTTGATCCAGATCTTGCCGGTTTCAGCCGTTTCTTTGCCAGACAACATTTTTAGCAGGGTAGACTTGCCCGAGCCGTTCCGGGCCACCAGGGCTATCTTGTCGCCTTCTTCTATGTGAAAGGAAATATTTGTAAAAAGCGGCTTTACGCCAAATGTTTTCCCGATCCCCTCAACCGATACATAATGCATGGCGCAAAGGTAAATAAGCTCCTCAGTTGTTCATCATACAAAATTGTTTACATTGTAGCTGATTCTGGTGTGATAAAGAAAGGCTCATGGTTGTATTTCACTTGTTACTGGTACTTTACTGGTCCTTGTTCGGGCTGCTGCACAGTGTATTGGCGTCACTGCGGCTGAAAGCTTTTTTGCAGCGGGTTACTGGTCCCTATTTCAGGTATTACCGCCTGTTGTATACCTGTCTGGCATTTGCTATGCTGACCTTTATACTTATTTTCCAGCTAGGGCACCGCAGCATCCTGTTACTCTCTTCACCTGTGCTTTATTTTCTGGGTATACCGCTTGCCCTTATCGGGGCATACATCATGGGCGTATGCATCAAAAAGTATTTTGCCAACTTAAGCGGGGTAGATGTGTTTACCAAAAAGGAGCAGCCGATGGTGCTGGAGATAGGAGGATTGCACCGCTACATGCGTCATCCTTTGTATGCCGGTACGCTCTTGTTTATGTGGTCGTTGTTCCTGCTATTTCCTTATTTAAGCAACCTGATTGCTTGTGTGGTGAGCACAACCTATGTGCTGATCGGCATATCAATAGAAGAACGCAAGCTGGTAATGGAATATGGTGACCGGTACAAGGTATACGCCAGCAGAACGCCGAAGCTGATTCCCTTTCTGCGCAGAAGCATCACCTAGTACAGGCCACCATTTCTTTCTGTCAAACATTTACCGGAGGTCTGGTACGCTTACGGGATCCATATCGCCATAGTCTTTGTTTTCGCCGGCCATACCCCAGATAAAAGCATAATTGCTGGTTCCGCAGCCTGAGTGGATGCTCCAGGGGGGCGATACAATGGCCTGGTGATTGGCAACAAACAGGTGCCGGGTTTCCTGTGGCTGTCCCATCAGGTGAAGAACTCTTTGTCCTTCGGGTACATCAAAATAAAAATAAGCTTCCATCCTACGGTCATGCACATGCGAAGGAATGGTATTCCATACAGACCCTTCTTTTAACACGGTCAACCCCATTACCAGCTGGCAGCTTTGAATGCCTTGCAGGTAAATGTATTTGTAGATGGTGCGTTGGTTGGCGGTAGCCTGGCTTCCCAGGTCGACAGGAGAGGCCTCGTGGCCTTTCATCAGTTGGGTGGGATGAGATTCGTGGGCGGGACTGGACAGCAGGTAGAACAGGGCGGGGTTTTCTGCGTTGATGCTGGCAAAGCTGACGTTTTTCACGCCCTTGCCAACATAGACGCAGTCCATCTTTGAGACGGAGTAAGGAGTTCCGTCTGCTTCCACGGTACCATCTCCGCCTACATTGATAATACCGATCTCTCTTCTCTCTAGAAAAAACTCAGACCGCAGTTCAGGATAGGTTTCCAGTGTCAGTAACTTGGCAGTAGGTTTTGCCCCACCGATCATCATGCGATCATAATGGGTGTATACAAACTGGATGGTATTATCCTGCATAAGATTTTCCATCAGGAAGTTCTCTCTTATTTGCTGGGTATTAAGCTGTTTCGCCTCATAGACGCCAATGGCATACCGTTGTTCCATATTGGTTGATTTTTATATTGAGTAAATCTTTGTTCTCATCTTCTCTGTGCGCAACTGACTGCATGCACAGTGTTTTTGCTTTAATAGGGGAGGGACTTGCGTCAAAGCAGTGCTCACTTGCCGGCTGATTATTTTCGGCTGTAATTGGGTGATTCTTTTGTGATCTCGATATCGTGTGCATGGCTTTCGCGGATGCCTGAATTGGTGATTTTTATAAAAGTAGCTTTCTTTAGCGCCTGCAGATCAGGAGCACCGCAGTATCCCATGCCTGCGCGCAATCCGCCGGTAAACTGCTGTACCACTTCTTTCAGGCTGCCTTTAAAGGCCACCCTTCCTTCGATGCCTTCGGGGACCAGCTTTTTTATATCATCTTCCACATCCTGGAAATAACGGTCGCTGCTTCCCTGCGTCATGGCGCCGATAGAACCCATGCCTCTGTAGGCTTTGAATTTGCGGCCTTCATAGATAATGGTTTCACCCGGACTTTCTTCCACGCCTGCAAATACATTGCCCATCATAACCGTGTCGGCACCGGCAGCAATGGCCTTTACCATGTCGCCGGTATAGCGGATGCCTCCGTCGGCAATGAGTGGTACATTTCGCTTTTCCAGTTCAGAAGCGGCTTCCAGGATAGCTGTGATCTGGGGAACACCTGCACCGGCTACCACGCGGGTGGTGCAAATAGAACCCGGACCGATCCCTACTTTTACCGCATCAGCACCTGCTTCTGCGAGGGCCGCCGCACCGGCAGCCGTAGCGATATTGCCGGCAATGACTTCCAGGTTTTTAAAATTTTTCTTGACCGATTCCAGCGCTTCGATCACGCCTTTGCTATGGCCGTGTGCACTGTCGAGGCATACTACATCCACGCCTATCTGCTGCAGGGCGGCGGCTCTGTCGAGCATGTCTCTTGTAATACCCAGGGCAGCACCGACGCGCAGGCGGCCGTATTCATCTTTTACGGCATAGGGATGGCTTTGTACCTGCAGGATGTCGCGGTAGGTGATCAAGCCTACCAGGGTGCCGTCTTTTTTTACGACAGGCAGTTTTTCTACTTTGTATTGCTGGAGTATTTTTTCTGCTTTTACCAGGTCGGTTCCTTCCGGCGCTACGATCAGGTTTTCCCTGGTCATCACTTCCTGCACCTTGCGTTTCTTGTCGGTCTCGAAGCGAAGATCACGGTTGGTTAAAATGCCGACCAGTTTTTTGTTGTTGTCTACAATAGGAATACCGCCGATCTTATTTTCTTTCATCAGCCGCAGGGCATCACCGATCAGGGCATCTACATGAAGCGTGATCGGGTCGATGATCAGGCCGCTTTCGCTTCTTTTTACTTTGCGCACCTGTTCGGTTTGTTCTTCGATGGTCATGTTTTTGTGCAGGATACCAAGACCGCCTTCCCGGGCCAGTGCGATGGCCAGCATGGCTTCTGTAACTGTATCCATGGCGGAAGAAACAAGCGGAATGTTCAGCGAAATATTTTTGGTTAACCGTGTTTGGGTACTCACTTCCCGCGGCAACACCTGTGAATAGGCCGGTGTAAGTAACACATCATCGAACGTTAAACCTTCTTGAAAAATTTTGGAAGAATAATCAACAGACTGGGAGAGCGTATTTCTTGTTGCCATGTGCAAAGATAGTTCAGCACCCAAATTGCTTCCAAATGAATTTTCCCCACATTATACCCAAAGCATACAAGTCTTCCGATTTTCCCGGAAAGTAAAACCTGGTTCATGTATCATCTTTTAGTTACAATGGACTTACATACGAGGCTGCTCTTCTTGCATAGAGGCTCCGCTGGTAGCGGGTTTCATGCGTTTACAATCTTGAACCCACCCCTATCCCTCCCGGGCTAATCTTGTAGGGGTTTTAAGGAGAAGCGGCCTGATAACCTTTCTTCAAGTAGAATAATCGTTCTAAGGCTTGTGCCAGTACGCGCACACCTGGAAGCGGCT
>JADCRZ010000035.1 GCA_015069695.1 Williamsia sp. | reverse complement strand
GCGGCATGTTGAATGTTTTCATGCTTTGTTGCGGACTGAGATAATCCAGCGAAGGCTTGGGATTAAAGGAGCGCGTAGGATAAGGATTGCTGATTGCTGCCTGGTTCATGGCGGTGTTCTTGGACACGCTGCAGTTGTACAGGACTGCGCATGATACCAGTAAGCAGGTAATGATGTAAGTCTTTTTCATGTGGAGACAAGTTGGTTATTTACCGGACGGATGCCTTCTTTTTTGAAGATGATTGAATGCCCATGGCGTATTCGATGCCGCCTAATACATGTTGCAGGTACAGGGGGTCTTCCCATGATTTGTTGTCATGCCCGAGTGCGGTGTAAAATCCCCGTCCGCCGTCAAATTCATGGTACCAGGCCATGGGGTGGTCCTCACCGTTGCCGCCGCCGGTATAACTTGCTTCGTCGATGGTGATCAGCACGTGCAGGTCTGTACCGATCCACTTGAAATTATACAGTTCATCAATCCGTTTCCACACCTTGGGAAGGTGGGCCGTGGCCAGCTGCTGATCGTCCACGATATTGAACACGGCTTCCTGGGGCCGCGGGTGGCTTTTAAAATAAGCGCCGTTCAGTTCCCCGAACCAGGGCCAGTCGTATTCGGTATCGGCCGCCGAATGCAGGCCTACATAACCGCCCTTGTTGCGGATAAATTGTTCGAAGGCTTCCTGTTGTTGCTGGTTGAGTACGTTGCCTGTTGTACACAAGAATACAACGGCTGCATACTGCTTGAGATTTTCAGGGGTGAACACATCGGCGCTTTCCGTAGTGTCCACGCCAAAACCGTTTTTCTGCCCCAGCTCCACCAGGTATTTTTTCCCGGCCTGAATGGACGAAGTATGCCGGAAGCCGGCCGTTTTACTGAATACAAGAATTTTTTTGCTTTTTGGAAAGGCAAAACTGCTTATGCTTACTGTACAAAAGAACAATAAGGAAAAAAGGAAATAGGACTTGTTTCTTTTCATTTTATTTGTCTTATACCACATGGAATGAGGCTATATGTATTTGAGGAAGAAAGCGCATATAGGTCTACGTTATTTATTATTTTGGCCGAGCTGAAAAAGGTATTATCTAAACAGCCGGGGTGCAAAATCATTGAGGGCCCTGCGCCAGGTGAGCCATTCGTGGGCCGTACCCTGCGATTCATGGTACACAACGTTCTTGATGCCGTGGCTCGTAAGTGCATCGTAGGTCTGTTTGGCTCCCTGGCCTTCTACCGTACCGATGCTGATAAATACCAGCTTCATTTTTTTGTTGAACGCGTCTGCATCTTTGAAGGCGCCGTTGTAAGCCGTCTCAATGGTGTTGTTGCCGCCAAACCGGCCTGAGCCGCTGAAACCGCCCATCCACGCAAATAAATCCATGTGGTTGAGAACGGTATTCCATGTTTGTCCGCCGCCCCTCGACAGACCTGCCATGGCCCTGTGGTCCCTGTCTGTATAGGTCCTGAAGGTTTTGTCGATATACGGTATCATGTCTTTTACAAACACATCGGTGATATCGCCCGACGCTTTGCGTACATCGGAGTTGGTTTTGATGTCTCCGCTTGGCATTACAACGATCATCGGAACGGCTTTTCCTGCTGCGATCAGGCCGTCCATGATATTGGCCATATGCCCCTGAACAGACCAGCCGTTTTCATCTTCCCCCCAGCCGTGCACCAGGTACAGCACGGGGTACTTTTTTTTCGGATTGCTTTCATACTCGGCCGGCACATACACGTTGACATGCCGCTCCAGTCCGTTCACGTCCGACCAGTGGTATAAGGAGCGGATCTCACCATGCGAAATGCTTTTATTGAAGCGGTAATAATCTCCCTCCTGGCCTTCCGGGATCTCGATGGCTGCAGATTCCCAGTTGCTGCCAAAATAAGCTTCGCTGCCCCTGTCCATAACGGCGGCGCTGTCGATCATGATGGCATAGTAGTGGAAGCCGACAACAAGCGGATCAGTGGTATACCACCATACGCCCTTGTCGTCTTTTTTCATGGCATGTTTTCCGCTGAGCTGCAGGGTTACGTTCTGTGCATAAGGGGCGATCACCTTGAACATGGCCTGGCGGGTTTGCGCGTTCACCGCCGGGTACTGGGAGATAAACGTGTTGGTGGAAGCAGGCTTAAAGCCTTCCGGAAGCGGTTCTTCCTGGGGAGCGCGCATCACGCCTGCAAACTGGGCCGATGCAAAGCAACCGGCACACAAGGCCGACAAAAGGAAAGCAATCTTTTTCATAGCAAGTAATTAGATGGTTTTTAAAATGTGTAAATGGTGAATAGCATCGTTTTCAGTTTTCTTGATCATGTAATGTACAGATCCAACTGCCTGATTTCCTGCAAGAAGATTTTCATCTTACGTGTGGACCCATTCAGCAGCTCAGGCAAAAAACGGCACGCCGGGCGTTGCATATTTCTTTAATCCTTCTTCATTTATTTCCACCCCGATGCCTGGTTTGTCTGACACCACCAGAAAACCTTTTTCGATAAAAGGCTTGTCGTAGGTGACGATTTCCTTCCACCTGGGTTCGGTATCGCTCAAGGTCTGCCATTCAAGGATGTGAAAGTTGGGAACCGATGCACACACATGCGCAGAGGCCATCGCAGCCAGGAACGAACCTACCATATGGGGAGAGAACGGTGTGTAAAAGCAATTGGCGAGGTTGGCGATGCGCTGTCCTTCACCCAGTCCGCCGCATTTCTGCAGATCAGGCATGATCAGGTCTACGGCCGACTCGGCCAGCAAACGGGTAAATCCGTAACCCAAATAAAAATTTTCACCGCCGCAGATGGGTGTGCTGGTTTCCTGCGTGATGCTCTTGTATGCATCCACATTGTCGGCCGGTACGGGTTCTTCAAGCCACATCAGGTTCAGGGGCTCCATCATCTTGGCCACTTTCCTGCCGGTAGGCGCATCATATCTACCGTGCATGTCTACGCAGATGTCGATGTGCGGGCCAACGGCCTTGCGGACAGCCTCAATGGAATTATACATTCTTTCCAGTTCGGCGAGGCTGGCCGTCCAGTTATACCGGTCGTATTTGTTGGGGTCTGTGGCGGAGTCGATGTCGAACTTGACGGCCGTATACCCTCTGCTCACAGCGTCTTTTGCCGCTTTGGCATATTCATCGGGTCCGGGATTGCGCACAGCGTACAATTCCGTATCGCAGTAAACGCGCACCTTGTCGCGGAACTTGCCCCCCAGCAGCTGGTAAACGGGCAGGCCCAGGGCCTTGCCGCACAGGTCCCAGAGCGCCGCATCAATAGCGCTTAATACAGCTACATATACGCCGGACTGGGCACCACCGAAGAAAGCCCCCTTGCGCAGTTCCTCAAAGATCCGGTTGGGGGCCAGGGGACTTCTTCCCCGCAGCTGCCTTCCAAGACGCTGAACCAGGTAATATGTACCGCCTACGGCGTCCACAGCCTCTCCGCTGCCCCATATATTCTGATCAGTGTAAATTTTCACAAACAAACCACCACCTGAATAAGCACATTTCACATCGGTGATCTTCAGGTCAGACGGTGGAGATACTTTGGGTGTTCTTTCCAGTGCATCTGTAAGGCCCTGTCCGAAGGTGCTGGAAACAGTGGCGAATGGCGTCATCGCTGCAGCAAGCGCTGCTTTACCGAGGAACGATCTTCTCGAACTTGACATAAGAATTATTTTAGTATTGATGATTGGGTTCGTAGTAAACTATTGGCTTAATATGCTGATGGCAACTGTAGGTGTTGAGTGATTTCTTTGTTACCAGGTGCGGTCTTTTAAAAATTGCTGAATGGTCTCTTTTGGAACAGGCAGCTCGTTCAGGTGATCGTTGAGCCATTTGGAAAAATCCTTTTCTATCTCATCTGCCCAGCGCGTGTCTATTTGCCCGGCCGTATATTTTCCTTCCCGCAACCGCTGGTGGCCGAACATATCACGCAAACGCACGATCTCTGAAGTAGTTACGATCCTTTCAGCCAGGTGCGGTGGGATAAATACAACAACCCCCATCTTGCCCAGTACAACATCGCCAGGCATCACGGTCACCGTTCTGATGCGGGTGGGCTGGTTGATCCCGACGATCATGGTGGTCAGATCCCTGCTGGCACCCATGCCAGGGTTGTGATAAGATGGATCGTAGCTGGTGTAGTAAGAAGTAAAGCCGCCGATTTCTTTCAGCCCTTCCAGGTCTCTCAACGCACCGTCATAAACAATGCCATTGCCTGTTCTTGCATAGATGGCATTGCCTACATTGTCACCGATGGTAGGACCGTTTTTCTTTGCCCCGAACTGGTCGGCCACATACACATCGCCTTTTACCAGCATTTCGACTGCCCATACATTCTGCGCCCTTCTTCCTTCTTTTCTGCCGATGGAATCAACAGCCTTCCAAACGTCAGGACGGCCAGGCATAAACGTTGCGGTCACCGCCCGGCCAACCAATACACTGTCAGGGTTGATCATTTGCCAGTCTTCGGCTATCTGGTACCGGTAGCCTGCATTGCTCAGGGTGGCCCAGGCTTCTTCCACACTCACAGCCTTCATCCGTTTGATGATATTGTCCGGCACCTTGGGGCGCCCGTCCGGGAAACGCTCTCCCTTCCAATCAGGCGTGAGGGCAATCAGATGTTCTCTGGTGATCTGCACCGACTGGGCGTTTACACGGGTAAGCGTCAATGCCATTGTAAAGAGTAATAGCAATCGTTTCATTGTTGACATGTATTTGTTTGTTTACGTTGGTTGATATGATTCAGGTAAGACTTACTTCCTCTACCTTCTCAGGTTCGGCAACCTCATCTGGCGGCAGGTGATTGTGCCACCAGCTTGCCAGTGAAGAACCGTTCACGTTCATAACAGGTCCGAAGATGGCTGGTGCCAAGCCCGCTGTGGCAATTTTTCCCATCGTCAAAGCCAGGCCGGTGGCCAGTCCGGCGTTTTGCATGCCTACCTCCAGGGCGATGGTGCGGCAATCCCTTTCCTGAAACCGGAGCAACCGGGCAGACCAATACCCCAGGAAAAATCCGGCTACATTGTGAAGAAATGTAGCGGCCAGCAACAACAAGCCTACCTTCAACAGGTTGTCTCTTCCGGATGCAACCATGATGGCCAGAATAATGGCAATACCACCCATGGATACAAGGGGCAGTACCTTGTCCAGCCAGCCGAACCTGCCCCGGAGCAGGTAATGAAAAGACAGTCCCGCAACGATGGGGATGATCACGATCTTTGTAATATCCCATACCATTGTCCAGAAATCAATCTGCACAAAATTGCCTCCTAGCCATTGCAACAGCAGCGGGGTTAAAAAAGGAGCCAGCAGGGTGGAGATGGTGGTTACAGACACAGACAGCGCGAGGTTTGCCCTTGCGAGGTAAGCCATCACGTTCGACGCAAGGCCACTCGGGCAGCATCCTACCAGGATGATTCCCGCTGCGATCTCGTTGGGAAAGTGGAACAGGTTTGCCACGCCAAAACCAACCAGCGGCATGATGAGGTAATGGAATACAACCCCCACAACAATGCCTTTCGGCATGCGGACGACATTGGCAAAATCTTTCAGGCTCAGCTCCGTGCCCATGCCAAACATAATGATCTGAAGCAAGGGGATGATAAGCGTGGAAAATTTAAAGCTGCCCAAACTGATAAAATACTGCGGTTCATACAGGGCAAAACATACAATGCCGATGATCACAACGGTATACGACAGGCCTTTCAGAAATTTGTTGCTCCTGAATGCAAGGGCCAGGCTGAAATAAAACAACATCAGCAGCCAGCCTCCCCAGTTGTGCATATGCCTGAACGTTACAAAGACCCAGGCAAGGAGGAGAACAGCAGAAACAACATAGAAGAATGATTTTTTATTCATAGCAAGTAATTAGCGTTTTGGTGTTATCAGTCATCCTGTTGCAAATCTGCGATCAGGGCAAACTCTTCAGACAGTTTTGCGCTTAGCCGTTCGAAAATGGGGTAGTGCTTCATGTAAACAGCATGGTCCTGTTTTCTTGGCAAAAACATATCGACCAGTTTTACTTTCTGCGCCGCGTGCTCCAGATCTTTATACATACCCAGTTCGGTAACGCTGACCAGAAACCCACCGCAGGCAACACTGTCCGGTCCCGCGTTTTGCTTGATATGAACTGTCATATTGAACACATCCGCCATCAGTTGTGTCCAGAAAGGATAGGAAGCAAATGTTCCGTTGGCAGAAAGGCTGGTGAAATTGCGATGCTCCTGCACCGTTTTTCCGATGCTGTAAAAGGCATAGATGATACCTTCGATGGTGGCCCGCGTAAAATGATGCTGTCCGTGTTTTATGTTCAGGCCAAAGTAAACACCGCGCGCATCGGCGTTCCAGATAGGGGCCCTTTCTCCCTGCAGGTAAGGAAGAAAGATCAGTCCCTGCGAACCTGCCGGCACATTGCCTGCGTCCTTGATCAGGTTCTCCATACAACCTTCCAGGTCGAAGACCCTTTTAAAATCACCGAACTGCTTGGCATACCATTCAAACACAGAACCTGCATTGTTGGTAGGACCGCCGCTCACATAGTTTCCTTCCGTAAGCAGGTAGTTGAACAATCTTTGCTTCTTATCCTGCAGTACTTCTTTGCCGACGATCCTTACCGCACCGCTTTCTTCCAGCGTAACGGTTGCCTTCCCGTTTCCCCAGACGCCGGCGCCCAGTGTTGCCATGCAACCATCACTCGAACCGGCGATGATCTTTACCTTGTCATGCAGGCCGAGGGAGGTCTGGTATTCCTTTTTCAACCCTTTGGGTGTATAAAAAACAGGAACCAGCTCAGGGAGCTGTCCCCTTACAATGCCAGCATGGTTCAGGGCTTCTTCTTCCCACTGAACCGTATGGATGTTTAACAGGCCCGTCGCGGAAGCAATGCTGTGATCGATGATGTATTCACCTGTCAGCTGCTGGATGATATAGGTTTTGATGGATAAAAACTTCTTTGATGCGGCGAACCGGTCTTTGTCATTGTTTTTTAACCAGGTAATCTTGTTGAGCGGCGACATGGGATGGATGGGAGTACCGGTAGCCTTGTACAGAGATTCGCCGAGGCCGGAGCTTTTCAGGTAAGCCGCTTCCCGTTTTGCCCGGTTGTCTGACCAGGCGATCGCATTCCCGATCGGGATGCCTTTTTTATCAATCGGCAACACACTGTGCATCGCCGAGTTAAAACAAATGCTCACCACTTTGATCCTTTTGGAATGAATCTTTTCATTCAAAAAATTCTTGAGGATATAAAGCATGGTGATAAAGATCTGCTCCGGATCCTGCTCACTGAAGTCCGGCCTTTCATGAAAAGTAGGATAAGAGCCGGCCGAAGAGCCGAGCAAGGCTCCACTCAGATCAAAGGCCACTACTCTGATGGCGCCGGTACCTATTTCAATGGTGATGATGCACTCCATGATAAAATATTTAGTCCTCTATAGGTATGTTTTTCTTTCTGAATTCCCTGGGTGTATACCCGGTCAGTTTTTTGAAAGTTGTTGAAAAATGCTGCGATGAATAAAAACCTACTTCCAGGGCAACATCTGTTACGTGCATATCAGACAGGTTTAATAATTTGATCGCTTCAGAAATGCGGATGTTGATCAGGTAATTCAGGGGTGAAAAGCCGGTGAAGAGTTTTACCCTTTCTGAAAATGCCGTATTGCCCAATCCGACCAGGGCTGCCATTTCTTCTACCGTCCATTGATGAGACAGGTTCTCACGCAGCGTTTTCTCGAGTTGCAGGAAAGCCTGCGGAAAATCTCTCCGGAAATTATTCTGCCGCATCAGGTGGCGTATGATTAAAATAAACAACTCATCTATCAACTGATTGATGCGGACAACATAACCGATTTCCTGGTTCGTGAATTCATTGTGCATCGTAACAAACAAGTTCCCTGCTTCATTTAATTTGGAAACAATAGGCGATCCGTTCACCAGCATGAATTTACCGATGGCACTGCATTCGCTGTCGGTAAGCTGGCTCCATCCGCCCATCGTCATACCGCCATCACTATCCCATTGCTGGATACCCAGACAGAGCCATGAAACGGTGCCGATGTCAAGAAAATCCTTTTCACCGCCAAAGCTTTGCCCGGGCGCAACAATCGCCAGGTCGCCCGGGTAGAGGATATGGCTTTGTCCATTGATAACCCAATCAAAACGGCCATCTATTACATAATAGAAGCGCAAGCAGGATGAGATTTCTTTTTTCAGCGAATCAAATTGGATGGTGGCATTTTTCTTTAGCGCATACTCAATGATATGGGGAAAGGCATGAAGCTCTTTACAATCCTTTTTTAAAAAGTGTTGGTTCATGCAATCGTTGATTCCTGCGTTAGCAAAATTTCTTGGGCGATATTACTAAGAAATATCAACCAATTTGTACAATATCCTTCGGCGCACAATTTTGGAAGTTTGCCGGAATATTTTTTAGATACTTTGTAAGACTGTGTAAACGACACATCTCTTTTTGGTGACTGCCATTCACTAATTAACTCTTGCTATTATGAAAAAATCTTTACGGATGGCTTCAGCCTATCTGAAGCACCCCTTTCTTATTCTCTTATTTCTCCTATCCTCGATTGCAGTCTTTTCCCAAGCCATTTCAGGCACCGTATCAGATGCAGACAACCGCCCGGTGAGTAAAGTGACCGTGCAGGTAAAAGGAAAGACACGCACAACCCTTACCAATGACGAAGGAAAGTTCAGCATCAGCGCAACCGGGAACGATGTCCTTGTTTTTACCTATGTGGGACTGGCCCCCCAGGAAGTAGAAATAAAAGGGCAGCGTACCATCAACATTACAATGAACACCGATGTACGCAACATGGAAGGTGTTGTAGTTACAGCCCTCGGGTTGAAACGCGAGGCCAGGAAGCTGGGCTATTCCGCTGAAACCGTGAAGGTGAGCGAGCTGCAGCAAAACCGCACCACCAATATCATGGCATCACTGGAAGGCAAGATCGCAGGCCTGGACATCTCTCCCCCCTCTGCCGGTGCGGGTGCCAGTACAAAGATCCGCCTGCGCGGCCAGTCTTCTTTTGCCGGTGCCACCAATTCGCCTTTGCTCGTCGTGAATGGTTTGCCTATGAGCCAGGGCGCCAACGGCGCCAACGGGAACGACAGCCGGGACAATGGGGATAACCTCCTGTTATTTAATCCGGACGATGTCGAAAGCATGACTGTACTGAAAGGTGCGACCGCCGCTGCACTGTACGGATCAAGGGCTGCCAACGGCGCCATCGTGATCACCACCAAGACGGGCGCTAAAAACACCGGGATCGGCGTAGAATATACCGCCAACTATTCAAGCGACGAAGTGCTGGACTATACAAATTACCAGTATGAATTCGGACAGGGACAGGGCCTGGCAGTAAATGGTGTTACTACAGGCGTACGCCCCCGCAACGTCGGAGAAGCGGTGAACACCGCGCAATTTGGCTGGGGCGAGCGCTACGACGGCGCATCCACGATCCAGTTCGATGGGGAGTCACGCCCTTACACACCCGAAAAAAACCGGCTTAAGAAATTCTTTCAAACAGGCACGTCCCTTACCAATACCATCGCAGTTTCCGGTGGCAATGCAAGAGGAAATTTCAGGGCTTCTTTTTCCAACCTCGAATCAAAGGGCATTACACCAGGCAATACCTACCAGAGAAAGATCTTCAACCTTGGCGTAAACCAGAACCTGAACGATAAGCTCTCTGTTCAGGTGAACATGAACTATACAAATGACCAGAGCCAGAACCCGCCGCAGGTAGGCGTGCAGGGCCAGGGATACATGAACTTTGTTGTGCGCATGTCTCCCACTACTCCCCTCTCTGTGTTTGAGCAAAAGGCAGTCAACAGCTTTGGCGCAGAAACCACTACAAACGGTTTTGGAACAACCGTTCTGAACCCCTATTTCTATATACCCAGACAGTTCTATAAAAACAACAACGACCGGCTGCTGGGTACCGTAAGTGCCAAATATCAGTTCGCAAAATGGCTGTACCTGCAGGGCCGCGTCAACATGAACTACAACAGGTCGTTCAATGAGCAAAACAACCCCACTGGTGCAGGAAGTTACGGCACATCAAACAACGGTATTTATTACGACAATACAAGAACCACCTACAACGGCTCTTACAATGTAAGCGAAGGAAGCAGCAAGGATATGAACTATGATTTTATCCTGGGCGGCAACCACAATTTCGGAGACCTCTCGCTCGATGCATTTGTGGGCGGCAACTCGCAGATCACCATCAACCGCAACGTGAACGCCACCTCTACGGGATTTGTAGTAAGGGATGTTTATTCCATTGGCAACGGTACCGTCTTTACCCAGGGATACACCTATTCAAAAACCCAGATCAATTCATTGTATGGCCAGGTGTCGCTGGGTTACAAAAACATGCTGTTCGTAGATGGTACAATCCGCCAGGACTGGTTCTCTATCCTGAACCCCAGCTCCAACACGTATACCTATCCTTCCGTGAGCGGCAGCTTTGTGTTCTCTGAACTGCTGAAAGAAAAACTGTCCTGGCTGGAATACGGAAAGCTCCGTGGATCATGGGCCGACGTAGGAAGCGCAAACGGACCTGGCCTGACCTATGCCTACGGCAATCTGAGCTATGGCTTTAACACGCAACAATACCTGGGACGCACCGTGGGCAACATCAACCAGACAGATGCACCCAATGCTTTCCTAAGGCCGTTCAGCGTAAAAGAAAAAGAGATCGGCCTGGAACTGAAAATGCTGAGAAGCAGACTGAACCTGGATCTATCTGTTTACGACAAGCGCACCACCGACCAGATCATGCCTGCGCAGGTATCCAGTTCTTCCGGCTACAACAACACGCTGCTGAACATCGGCTCTTTGCAGAACCGTGGCGCGGAAGTGATGCTGGAAGTGGTTCCGTTCAGAACACGCGGCTTTAGCTGGAGCAGCTCCTTTAACACAGCCTACAACACCAGCAAGGTCCTGTCCATGGGCCCGGGCATAACCCGTTATATTGTGGCAGACTGGTACAATGGCGGGGCAAGCAATGAGTTTATCGGCAAGCTGGTGTATGAAGTGGGCAAGCCCCTGAACCAGATCGCTGCCAAAACATACCTGAGAGACAACAACGGGCAGATCCTTGTAAACGGAACGGCTGGCAGCTCCAAAGGGCAATTGCTGGCATCAGCCACCGATGTGCTGTTCGGCAGTGCCCTCCCTAAATTCACCGGCGGATGGAACAACACATTCCGGTACAAAAACTTAAGCCTGCTGGTTCATTTTGATTACAAGACAGGTGGATACATGCTCTCAGGCAGTGCCCTGAACTCCCTGCGGCAAGGCCATTCCCAGGCTTCTCTCGTAGGCCGCAGACCGGGTGAAACCGGCGTTATATTGCCTGGTATTTACGCCAGCGGCACCGACGCCGGAAAAACAAATTCAACGCCTGTATTTGGCCAGCAGTTCTATGCCAATTACCGCACCCTCCAGATCGCAGATCCGTTCATCTACAAATCGGATTATATCAAACTCAGGAATATTACTTTGACCTACGATTTTTCAAAGCTGGTTAGCTCCAACGTAAAATTCGTAAAAGGCCTGACCTTATCGGCTGCTTGCCGCAATGTGGCCATCCTCAAAAAATACGTTCCCGATGTTGATCCGGAAGCCGTAGCCTCCTCCGGTGATTTCAGAACGGGATACGAAGCCGTATCACTCCCTACCACCCGCAATTACAGCCTGAACTTAAACGTGAAATTCTAAACAGCGGTTTTATATGAAAAAGATCTTTCGCCTCATACTGGTCACGCCCGCCTTTTTGTTCCTGGCCGGGTGCGACAAGAACTTCAAGGAAATCAATACCAATCCCCAGCAGATCAACAACGTGGATCCCGGGTATCTGTTCACCAATGCCCTGCGCAACACACCTGCATTCAACTGGATGGGTGAGTCTACGATCGTCCAGCAGTTTGTTCTTCCCTACAACCTGGGAACGACTTCAGGATACCAGTTCAATGAAAACGTGGACGGCCTGAACAACGGGCCCTGGAACGCGTATACAGGCTCCATCAAATACCTGGAGCAGGTTATCAGCGTGGTCAAAGACAACGCAGCACGGAAGAATCTGTACAACGAAACCAGGATCTGGCGGGCGTATAATTACATGTGGCTGGTGGATCACTATGGAGACCTACCGTACACAGAAGCGGGGAAAGGGCTTACCGGCGCGCTCAAACCCAAATACGACAAGGCAGACGCGATCTATACAGACCTGTACAAAGAGCTCAAAGAAGCGACACAGGCCCTGAATGCCAGCGGCGACAACACAAGCAATTTCGACATCTTTGTTGCGATCGGTACCAGCACCGCCAACGAAAACCTGTTCTGGAAAAAACTGGGCAATTCTCTCCTGCTCCGCCTCGGCATGCGCTATTCCAAACTGGATGCGAACAAGGCCAAATCTATCGTGCAGGATGCTTTCAACGGTGGTGTGATGCAATCCAACGCAGACAATGCGATCGTTAGAAACATGGATGACGCGGGCCTTCCCATCACCGGCTACAACAGTGCTGTAAACAATACGATCCGCACTGTGAACCCGTTCAACTACTACCTCGCCGAACCGCTTGTTACCAAGCTGAAGAGTTACACTGACCCCCGGCTGAAATATATCTCTGCCCGGTATACCCCCAATCAGAACACGGCACCTTCGGTAACCAATCCTGATACGACCCTGGCCAACCAGTACGGTTTTCCCATCGGCTACAGCGATGCCACCCTGAGCACCCTGCCTGGGTACAGGCCTTCCGCAGGACAGGGACAGGATTATTCTCAGATCAATTTCAATGTGGCCGGGAACTCCACTGCCCCCATGCCCATCATTACCAACGCACAAACAAAGCTGCTGCTGGCGGAAGCTGCTTATAAAGGCTGGCTCACCGGCCTGGCGGGCGCCCTTACCGCGCAGCAGTATTATGAAGCAGGCATCAAAGCTTCCATGGATGAGTATGATGTTTATCCAAGCACCATCAAACCCAAAGCTGTTCCCACGAACCTGCAGGATCAGTACCTGACCGTGCCGGGCGTAAGCTGGAACAATGCCGATGCCCTGAACCAGATCAATACCCAGTACTGGATAGCCAGCTTTAACAACGGCTACGAAGCCTGGTCGAACTGGAGAAGAAGCGGGTTCCCGGTGCTTTTGCCCAACAAGTTTAACAACAACCTGAACGGTGGTTTTATCAGAAGATTTGCTTACCCCTTGCGGGAAGTAAGTGCAAATGAAGCCAATTACACCCAGGCAGTAACGAGCATCGGTGGGAAAGACGACCTGACCACCCAGGTATTCTGGGATAAGCCATAAACCCGTTTATGTACCTTCCGCCAACACCCTTTATTCAAGTTCACAAAACAGCGCCGGAAGAGATCCTTTACACATGGTCATATGATCCGGGCCAATGAAAAAGAGCGGAACATACCAGCTGCCATCAAGTACAGCTGGCTCAAAGCAACAACAAGAGAATCCAATGAAAGAAATCAACGACAATTCTGTAAAAAGCCCCACATCCCGGAGTGCCGAGTGGTTTGGCAAAAGCGACAAGATGGGTTTTGTACACCGGTCCTGGCTGCGCAACCAGGGCTATCCGGATGATTATTTCCAGGGCAAGCCGGTGATCGGCATCTGCAATACCTGGAGTGAGCTCACCCCCTGCAACGGCCACTTGCGTGATTTTGCCGAAGTAGTGAAAAAAGGCGTCATGGAAGCAGGCGGGTTTCCGCTTGAATTCCCCGTCACCTCCCTGGGTGAAACCATCATGCGCCCTACTACCATGCTGTTCCGCAACCTGGCCGCGATGGATACGGAAGAAACCATCCGGGCCAATCCGCTCGACGGCGTTGTCCTGCTGACAGGCTGCGATAAAACCACCCCTTCCACCCTGATGGGTGCTTGCAGCGTGGACCTGCCTACCATTGTGGTACCTGGCGGACCGATGCTCAACGGGCGCTTCAAAGGGGAATGCCTGGGCAGCGGTTCGTTCAACTGGATGGTAAAAGAAAAAACCCTCGTGGAAAACTATACGGCCGAAGACATACTGGAAGCCGAGATCGGTGTGGCACGCAGCGCAGGACATTGCATGACCATGGGTACCGCTTCTACGATGGCCTGCATGGTAGAGGCATTGGGATTAACCCTGCCCGGTGCAGCAGCCATTCCGGCTGTAGATGCCCGTAAGAAACTGATGGCGCAGCTCTCCGGCCGGCGCATCGTGCAGATGGTAAAGGAAAACATGAAGCTTTCAAAAATCCTGAACAGGGAAGCATTTGAAAATGCCATCGTGGTAAATGCCGCTATTGGAGGCTCTACCAATTTTATCGTCCACCTGCTGGCCATCGCAGGCAGGATCGGTGTGGAGCTGAAGCTGGATGATTTTGATGCGGTGGGCAGCAAAATCCCCCTGCTGGTCAACCTCAAACCTTCCGGTAAATACCTGATGGAAGATTTTTTTTATGCAGGGGGATTGCCGGTGGTGATCAACGAGCTGAAAAACCACCTGCACAACCATGCTATAACCGTAAACGGACTAACACTCGGAGAAAACAACAGCAAGCCTGTATGTTACGACCGCAAAGTAATCACGACCATCGATGAACCCCTGCAAACAAATGCAGGCATCGCCGTGCTAAAAGGGAATTTATGTGAACAGGGGGCCGTCATCAAACCTTCCGCTGCGACGGTGGAACTCATGAAACATGGTGGACGGGCCGTCGTATTCGAGACCATGGAAGATTACCACGCCCGCATCGATGATCCGGATCTGGACATCGACGCAGATTGTGTAATTGTACTGAAGAACGTAGGGCCGGTGGGCTATCCCGGCATGCCTGAGGTGGGCAATGTAGACCTGCCGGAAAAGCTGCTGCGCAAAGGCATCAAAGACATGATCCGGATTTCTGACGGCCGCATGAGCGGCACGGCAGCGGGCACTGTTGTGCTGCATGTAGCACCCGAAAGCGCCGTAGGCGGCACCCTGGCCCTGGTAAAGGATGGCGACCGGATCGAGCTGGATGTGGAGCAACGGCGTTTACACCTGGACGTGAGCGAAGAAGAACTGCAAAAAAGAAGGGTATCCTGGAAAGCACCGGCCCCGGTAGCAAAGCGGGGATATGTGAGGATCTATATCGAGCACGTACAACAGGCTCACCTGGGCGCCGACCTGGACCTTTTGCAGGGCGGCTCCGGAAGCGAGGTAACAAGAGACCTGCACTGACGGGCAGCACTTCCTCCTATTGAACCAAGGGAAAGAGACAAACCAACTGACATGAAAATTTATAAGACAACATCAGGCATTGTATTGCAGGAAGAAGAAAAATTCGTGCTGGTAGAAGATCAAAGCTGGGACGATTTTTTTAACGACGACCAGCTTTTGGAAAAAGCCCGGAGGCTGGTTGCAACAGGTACACCCGGCAGCAGCGAGCTTATCAACGATGTAATTGCTCCCATGGAGAACCAGGAACTATGGGCCTGCGGCGTTACCTACCTGCGCAGCAAAATAGGCAGGCAGGAAGAAAGCAAGGACGCCGGCGGCGGCGATTTTTATGCCCGCGTATACGAGGCCGACAGACCGGAAGTATTTTTCAAATCAACCGCCCACCGCGTTTCAGGGCCCAACAAGGAAGTCAGGATCCGCAGGGACTCTACCTGGGACGTACCGGAACCTGAGCTTACGCTGGCCGTCACCTACTCAGGTAAAATCATCGGCTATACCATCGGCAACGATATGAGCAGCCGCAGCATCGAAGGCGAGAACCCGCTGTACCTGCCGCAGGCCAAAACCTACGATGGCTGCGCTTCGGTAGGCCCTTGCATCTATCTCACCGAACAACCCCTGGACAAAAGCACCCGCATCCGGCTGGAAATCTTCCGAGACAACAGCAACGCTTTTACCGGCTCGATCGCCATCGACCAGATGAAGCGCTCACCTGAAGAACTGGTGTCTTTTGTGTTTCGTGAATGCAGCTTTCCGCATGGCTGTCTCATCATGACCGGCACCGGCATCGTACCGGAGAACGATTTTACCTTGAAGAGCGGCGATGAGATCAGGATTTCGATCGATGGCATCGGCACGCTTGTAAACAGGGTAATGTAACCCTTAGCAGAACCTTACACGGCGGTTACGCACCGGGGTAAGGCTCCGCAATAAGATGTTCCTGTTCCTCAACCCTTTTTTACCGGCAGCCTGCAAGGACCTACAAGGACGTTGCGGACTGCCGGTTCCCGCTTCCTGCACATGTTTGTTTGTGCAAAAAGTGCAGGAGCTGACCTGTCAAACAATTACCAACCTTAGCAATCATTTTTTATGAAGCAAACCGTGTCTTTTCTGCTGATGATGTTATCGCTGACTGCCTTTCCACAAGCTGCCGGCAAACGTGTTATCCACAACAGCCCTTCCAACTACCGGGTGCTGCCTGCCGTACATGCAGGAGCGGGATCAATGAAATTTACCGGCCTGCTGGGCAGCCAGCCATTCGCCACCAACTTCCTTTACCTCCATGCAGGCGAGATCCCCGACAAGGCCGGCATCGGCGAGCATTTTCACCACACCATTGAAGAAATGTATGTGATCCTGGATGGCGAAGCAGAGTTTACGGTGAACGGACGGACATCCCGGATAAAAGGCCCGGCCCTTGTGCCCTGCAAGATGGGCGATGCGCATGGCATTTACAACGCCAGCGGTCAAACGCTGCGCTGGCTCAACTTTGCCGTGAGCACCACCAAAGGCCGGGGCGACAATTTCGACCTCGGTGATACCCGGGTGGGCGCCACGATCGAACCCATCCCGCAGTTTGTTTCCGGGCAGCTGAAAAGGGAGGCCCTGCGGCCCAACAACCCGGCTTATCCGGGAAACGGCGTCCTGTACCGCCGCGTGTTGGGACCGGATATTTTCACCACCACCTGGGATCATGTAGACCATGTAGTCATCCAGGCGGGCAGCGTGGCCGGTCCCCGGTCCCTGGAGGGAATGGAAGAAGTGTATTATGTGATCAAAGGTTCCGGCACGATGGCCATGAATGCTGCAGACTCTACGCCCATCAAGGCTGACGACGCACTTTACGGCTCACTCGGAGAATCTATCCGGATCTCCAATACCGGCAAGGAAGACCTTGAACTGCTTGTGATCGGCATTGCAGCTTCCAAACAGCGGGATCAGTCCCGTATGAACGCAAACAGGGCCGCCGCAAAAAAAGCCATGGCCTTGCAGATGGACTTTGTTGTAACAAAAGAAAACGCAGAAGCATTTGAGAAGATGTACAGCACTGTTTACGTGCCTGCCATGCTTGTGCAACCCGGATACCTGCATTCCAAGCTGCTGCGCCTTTATCCGGACAACCTAGCCAAAGAAATACAGGCAGAGGCAACAACATACAACTACCAGATCCAGATTTCTTTTGACACGGAAGAAAACCGGAGAAAATGGGTGGCCAGTCCCCAGCACCTCAAAGCCTGGCCCGCCGCAACCGCCCTTGCCAAAGAATACAAATGGCGCGGCTATGATGTGCTGGGGGAAAACAACAACAGCCAGTGATCATTCCGGTTGTTGAGATAACCTTCCGGCAGGGCTTATGCCAGGTTCAATGGGCTGGTATGGTATCTTTCTACAAGATCTTACTAATCCTTCTACATAAAAAAAGACAGCCATGACCGGCTGTCTTTTTTGTACTTGCAGCCTGTTGTGGCTGCCTTTTTTTATTTCTTGTCAGGAAGTGCATACACCACATACCCTCTTGGCAATGCGCCTTCGTATTTGGCGTGATCAAAACTATCCCGGGTGAAATTGTTTGTTGCATTCACCACCAGGTATTGCTTGCCATTCAGTTCATACATGATGGGCTGGGCATTGGATTCATGGCTCAGGTTTGTTTCCCACAACAGCTTTCCGTTGTCGGCATCGTAGGCCGTTAACTTTCCGCCTTTGCCCGTGCAGAACAACAAGCCCGTGGAGGTAACAACAATTCCCTTGCGCTGCGAGCCGTTGACGGCGCCGGTGGTTTTCTCTCCCTTTGCAGAAGCCACTGCATCTTCACCGAGCGGTTGTTTCCATTTCACCGTGCCGGTGTTGAGGTCGTAAGCCATCACCCATGCCCAGGTGGGCCCGAGCATATTGGGCCATGCCGTACCGTAATCCGTGTTGTAGCGGTTCACCGGGTGCGCTACATTTTGGGGGTAATCGCTCATGGGCGGAGCGAGCTTTGCATCAGGTTCAACCGGTGCACCACCGGAGGCCACTACAGGACCATCGGGCATAAGCGGCGGTTGATTCCTTCTTCCGCCAAACGCAAACCGCATGGCCGGGTTACCGCCCAGGTAACGGTAGATAGAGTTCACGCTTGCTTCATCGATGTGGGCAAAGCCGGGCATCTGTCCCCGGCCCACGGCCAGCAGGGTTTTAAAATCATCAAAGCCGATGCGCTGACCGGCATTCACGATATTTGGCGCAATGCCCCTCCCCTTCATATCATCCCCGTGGCAGGATTTGCAAATAGATGTAAATACTTTTTTTGCCTTGTCTACCTCATCTGCCGACATCAGCTCCTGGGGCCTTTTGACCCTTTCCAGCTTATACACGGAAGGATACTCCTGCGTGAGGATATACACCATGCCCTTGGTTGGATTGGAAGCCGTATTGCCGAAATTCACGCCGCCCAATGCGCCTGGCAGCATGATGGTCTCGTACTTGTCGGAAGGCGGTACGTACAAACCTGATTTGGCCGAATCGATCCGCTTGTACCATTTCTGCTTTTCCTCATCAGAATAATAAGGATTGATCATATCCTTGGTAACCTTGTGCCGCGTAAAATCAGGCACCACGGTCGGGATCGGCTGGGTAGCCCAGGCTTTCTCGCCCGGCATTTTACTCGCTGGAAAAGGTTTCTCGACAACGGGGAATACCGGCTTGCCTGTAACCCGGTCGAATACAAACATCAGTCCGTGCTTGGTAGCCACTGCTACTGCATCTATCTGGCGACCGTTCCTGTTCACGGTGATCAGCTGCGGAGCCGAAGCAAGGTCATAATCCCAGAGATCATGGTGTACTGTCTGGAAATGCCAGATCCGTTTTCCGGTGCGGACATTCAGGGCAACCAGGCTGTTTCCGAATAAGTTGCTGCCCAGGCGGTCAGCTCCATAAAAATCATACGTAGGTGAACCGATGGGCAGGTAAGCAATGCCTCTTTTTGCATCGATCGAGATCTCACTCCATACATTCACGCCGCCCACATATTTGTATGCATCCTTTGGCCAGGTTTCGTACCCGAACTCACCCGGATGGGGAATGGTATGGAAGGTCCATACCAATTTACCGCTCACAACATTGTATGCCCTTACATATCCGGGCGGAGAAAAATATCCTTCCCCCGGTGCCGAGCCCATGATGATCAGGTCTTCGAATACAACACCCGGCATCATAGACTGCATCCGTCTGATAGAGGTAGGATCACGGTCCAAGCCTTTGCGCATATCTACATAACCGTTAGAGCCAAAGGTCATCACAGATTTTCCGGTCAGTGCATCAATTGCCTGCAAGGAGTTGTTGAGGGTAAAGAGGAGGCGGCGGTCTTTCCGGTCTTTGCTTTCCCAGTAATTGATGCCCCTGCGGGTAAGCCCCTGCAGGTTTGCGTGGATCCAGATTTCCGTTCCGGTGACGGCGTTCACGGCCACCAGCGAAGAGTTCTTTGCCATCACGTACATGATGGTATCAACAACGATGGGACTGAAAAAATTAAAGGATGAATCGCGCGTTGGATACACCCAGGCAACTTTTAGCTGTGAAACATTTTCTTTTGTGATCTGGGAAGCATCAAAATACTTCGACTGGTCAGGCCCGCCGCCATACTGCTTCCAGGATGAATGGCCTTCATCGACCGGATCGGCGTTGAATGTGGCATAAATAAAAAATAAAGACAGTACAACAACAGCACTGATGGTTTTGGCAGGCAATCCTTTTGGTATCATAAAATGGCAAGTGGTTGAATACAGAATCAGAAACAATTAAAAATAAGGGAAGCCTGTTCAGAAAACTTCCAAAATCCTCCGTCGAGAAATCCTGTACATTCAGGCCCATGTTCCCGCTGAAGAAGATGACTCACATCATCTTTTTTCCTGCATATTTTTTCTATTGTCCGGTTTGCAATTGCAGTATTGTTACAGAATAAGGATCGAGGTTTCTGGTAAAGACCGGTGCAACACCGCTGATTTTTGATGTGGAAGGAATGATCTTTTCAGGATCCGAAATGGTGTTCGTATCCTCGGGTTTGTTCCCCTTGATCACGACTATGGTGGCACCCGCTGATAGTTTGCCTGCCCCCTTTAGATTTATTTCAACCGGTTGCTGCTTCCCGGATGTGTTCACCACCTTCAGATACACAGCGCCTGTTTTTGCATCCTTTGTAGCAGCATAGAATACCATGGGAACTGGTTTGGGTGTTATGTTCTCTGCACTGTCTCTCCGGGTAAGCGGCCTGTTCTGCGTAGGAATGTTTTCTGCTGTCATGGCCACAATCCTGTCTCCCAGATACTGGCTGAATAGTTTCTGTACATAGTAAGACGGCGATCCGTAACTGGAGAGGGCATTGTACCCGATCAGATCCGAATCCCATTGCCAGGCTTTGGGGGCTGTGGCAGTTGCCGTGTTTACATTCACAAACAGGGGGGCATAGCACGACATGATCACGATGTCTGCATTGCGCTCCATGCCCGTCATCCAGGCAGCATCGCCCAGGGCAGCATTCAGGTTGGTGGTCGGTGCGCCTTCCCGGGTGGCCCATTCTCCTACAAAGATCTTGGGTCCTTTGCGGTCGTAATTATCATACTGGGAAGCGTTCTCCCACATGGCCCATGAGTTGCGGTAATAGTGCTCGTCCAGCACGGCCACTTTTTTGCCGGTCGTGATTTTTTGATTCGGATATTGCGCATCGGCGATGGTGGAAATACAAACCAGCTGCGGATACCTGGCTTCGATGGCCGTGCGGAACTGGTTGAACCGCCCGTCATAGCTGTTTGTTCTGTCGAACCAATCTTCATTGCCCACTTCAATATACCTGAGTTTGAAAGGGGCAGGATGACCGTCAGCAGCACGCTTGGCGCCCCAGTAGGTTTTTGCATCACCGGTCACATACTCGATCTCGTCGAGCGCATCATCAACAAAAGGCTTCAGGAGCGGACCGGCATCAACATGATCTCCGTTAAGGGAATAACCTGCATATACGCCTAAAAGCGGCTCTGCGCCCGTATCCTCGCACCAGAGCAAAAACTCCAGCAATCCCATGCCGTCAGTAGGGCGATAGCCCCAGGAGCCTTTGTGACCAGGCCTGTTTTCCAAGGGCCCCAAGGTTGTTTTCCAGGGAAAGGCATCGGTAAGGAGCGGACCTTCCAGGAAGTTGCCGCCGGGAAAACGCAGGAACTTGGGCTTCATATCAGCCATCATCTTCATGAGATCCGGTCTATTTCCATTTCGTCTATCCTTGTACGTTGGAGGAAAGAGAGAAACCAAATTGAAGTAATAAAGACCTGTGCGGTTGGTCGAGATCACGAAACGCGCATCGGCTGTGGGTTTTACATCAGCGCCGGTGGTTAAGTTGAGCTCATACTTTTTCCAGAACTGGCTCTTGGCAAGGTCGACCGTTCCCTTTGCATAAACTGTTTTTCCGTCCGGGCTCTCGATGGTGACGGTGATAGGGCCGGCTGTATTGTCGTCAATTACAGGACCGGAGGGTTGTACCGGCTGCGCGGCTCCGGGCCGTCTGGGCGGCTGAAAGCTGCCGCCTCCCTTGAGATAGAAAGATGCCCTGTACGTGGTGCCGGGCTTTACCGGAATACCCCAGTAACCTTCATTGGCAACGCCCACGCGGCTGCCTGCTTTTTCCACCGCCAGCCTCAAGCATGTTTGCAGCGCAGCATTGATGGCGTGCCTGCGCTCATCAAAAGGCACGTTATCCGGGTTTGCTGCGATGAGCCTGATAGTGGCTTTGGAGCCGGCAGAATCGTCCTGCACCAGGCTCCATGCTTCCGGCCTGGTTGGGTTGTCTTTGAAGATCCTGTTGCGGATCAACTCTGCATACAAACCGCCATCGTAGGAATGGTTGATCTCTTCCGTCATCAATCCATACAACATCGGGCTCACGGAGGCGCCGGGTTTTGTCAGGTCCAGGGTGAGTTTGGTTGTTTGCGCGTTCGTGCCGGCAGTCAGGAAAAACAGCAAGCCTGCTGCAAGAAAACCCCTCTTTGAAATGCAGTTTTTAAACAAGTTTCTTCTCATCAATGATTTTGTTTTAAATAGATGTTCTTGTGCTTGCATCAGCAACCGGTTTAATAAATATTTATCAGGCAGTAAGATGTTTCTTTTGCCGTCAGCAATCCTCCCTGCTCCTCTTCCGGCACAAGCCTACCAGGTTCTTTTGCTCATCACATTGTCCAGTTCCGCACGGGTCATCCTGCCCAATGCAGGATGCTTTTCCAGCCAGCTTAAAAATTCGGTCTTGATGGCATCTGTCCACTGGCTGTCGATGTCGCCGGTGCTGTACTTGCCGGAACGCACCATCTCAAACCCAAACTGGTCTTTGCGGATAACAAATTCCGATGTACTCACCACTTCTTCTGCCAGGTGTGCGGGCACAAAAAGAACCCCTTCCCCTGTAGCAATGACCAGATCGCCGGGTAGCACGATGGCACTTCCTATGCGAACAGGTGTGTTCAGGCCCATCAGCACCATCTCTTCTGTAAATGAAGGATGGAAGTCACGCACAAAGGCGTTGAATCCTTTTATATTTCTTATCTCCTGCCAGTCTCTGGCCGCCCCGTCAAACACAACCCCGTTGCCCGATTTGCTGTAAATTGAATTGGCGAGGGTAGCTCCCATGATCCCGCCGCCGCTTATTTTTCCAAAAGCATCGGCCACATAAAGATCACCCCTGGCCAGTATATCTATCGGCCATGAATTGGTGTTGCCTTTTCTTCCCTGCCGGGCACCTCTTTCCTTGATGTTCTTTTCTACATCCGGCCGGCTGGGCATGTACATAGCCGTTACTGCGCGGCCGGTCATCAAGGTATCATTCAGGGTTTTCCATCCGCCTTCAAACTGGTTCAGGTAACCTTCGTTTTTGAGTACGGTCCAGGCATCGTCGATCATGATCCGCTTTGCCCTTTGCAGCAGGTCATCTGCTATCTTTGGCCTTCCATCTGCAAACCTTTCTCCCTTCCATGCCGAAGTAAGAAAGATCAATTCTTCTTTCGATGTCGTTTGCGCAGACAAGGAACCTGCAACGAACAAGTTGAGCAATATAAACAGTACCGTAAGCTTGCGTCTCATGCGTTGGTTGATTTGAGTTGCTGCAAAGGTTATTGAAAACTGATCCAGTCGATCTCTGCCCTGCCTCCTCCCTTTAAAACGGCACAGAGGTTGTGTGTGCCTGCTGACAACTTCGCGACAGCCGCCTTTTGCTCATTCCACTCCTCTCCTTTCGGCAATTTGATTTCTGCGAGTACAGGTCCGTTTGCATCCTTGTCCCTGATCTGGATCGTACCTCCGGTGGCTGATCTTGCTTTTGCTATTACCGACCTGTAGGCTTTTTTTCCAAACCCAACGCTGTTGTACTGAACCCAGGCTCCCGGCGCTTCAAAGATTGTTTTCCAGCCTTTGAACCTGTCAGCCGTGTCCAGAAAGGCAACTGTTGCGCCCTTGTCGCTGATGTTGCTGTACCGGTCGAGCTGGATGGGCTTGGCAGCATTTGTTATGCCTACGCCCCTGAGCGTTTGCACCACTTTCCTGATCGTTCCGTCTGTATTAAAAAACAAACTGTCCAGCCGGATAGAGCGGCTCTTGTCAAAATTTGGTGAGAGGTCATCATTGTGGTAAAAGAGATACCATTGATCTTTGAACCGGATGACGGAGTGGTGATTTGTCCAGCAGCCTGAAGCCGACTCGTCCATGATCACGCCGGTCATTTTGAACGGACCAAGCGGGTTGTTGCCGATTGAATATTCCAGCCGTTCGGTCTTGTTCTCAACGTGCGGAAATGTTAAGTAGTAAAGACCGTTGCGTTCAAACAGGTAAGGTCCTTCCTTTAATCCCTGTGTTGGCAGATTGGCCAGCACAGTGGGTTCGGAAGCCAGTTCCAGCCCATTTTCTTTCAGCTTGGCAGCGTATATATTGCCCTGCGACCAGTACAGGTAAGCCTGTCCGTCCTTGTCGATAAAAACGTTGGGATCGATGCCATGCACGCCTTTGATGGGCAGGGATTGCGGTACAAAAGGACCGGTCGGTTTATCGGCGATGGCCACCCCGATCGCAAATCCGCGGCCCATCGTACTGTCTTTGGGTGTGGATGGAAAATAAAAATAATATTTGCCGTTCCTGTACATGCAATCAGGCGCCCACATGCTGTAGCTGTCGGGCTTTACCCAGGGAACCTTGTTCTGGGTTACGATCATCCCGTGATCGGTCCATTCGGTAAGGTTGGCAGAAGAAAACACGTGATAATCTTCCATGCAAAACCAGCCTGCACGCCCATGCCCGGGTGTGGCAAGTATATCGTGTGAGGGATAAACATACACCCTGTCGCCAAACACCCTTGCAGAGGGATCAGCCGTATACTGGGATAGGATAAGCGGGTTTTGCGCAAAAAGAATAGTTGTTATGCCCAAAGCCAGCAACAACAGGAAATGTCTTTGCATAAAAGATCTGTTTGATAAATTTCACGCTGATGGAGCAGGCTTATTTTTTGTCAGCGATCGTATTTGTGATATGGAAATAATCAAAATCACCCGGGCCGCCTGTTTGCGCGGGCACGCTCCAACCTGAACTGAATACGCCGAGGTAAGAGAACAGATCGGTGTTTTTCGACCCCGTATACAGCGTATGGATCCCGCTCATTGATAAACCGGCGAGGGCCCGGTTGCCGGCACCCGCTTTTACGCGGTATGATTTCTCTACAAAAGGAATGATGGCCTCTTTCAGTTCCCGCTCAAACACCTTTAAGCCTGCCTCCCCAAATGCAGAACCCGCCAGGTTTGCATCAGATATCACGACTCGTTCTGGATCAGGTTGGCAGTCAACTGTTGGTGCGTTTATCCATGCATTTCTGGGCGTCGTTCCCGTCTGGCCGTGTAAAACTACTGATACGGTGGATTTCAGGGGTAGTATGTTTGTTGAAAATGATAGAATAAATGTTTACCTTCTCTGAATATCATCCCTGAAACAGGCAGATTTGGGAACGGCATTTTTTCCCACCAGTCTCTCCCGCTGCTGGTCAGCATCTGAATCCAATATTCAGGATATTTGTGACCTGGTAAATTGCTTTCAACGATGGCTTTCAGAAAACAACCCGGGCGATGCGGCAAGCCTGCAGGCAAACGAGAGGAGATAGCTAACCTCACCCTATTTGAAAATTTCTTGCAAGGTGGTCGCAAGGTATTGCTTGCTATTCATCCAGGTATGGCTGCCGGGAACGATATAGCTTTTTAATTTGATCCCTTTCGCTTCAAACAGGGCGATGTTTTGCTTTACGCTTTGAAATAAAAAGTCTTCTGTGCCTACACTGATGGTAAACAATTTCAACTGTTGGTTGATCTGGTCAGCCTGGGGAGCATACTGGCTGCCGAAGTTTTTCTGGAACTCTTCTGTTTGCGTGAAAGGTGCATAAGCGCATACATACGCAAATCTGCCGGTATGGGTAAGACCGATATTGAGTGTTTGCCCTCCGCCAACGGAAAATCCGGCAACGGCCCTGTGCCTGCTATCCGTAAGAACAGGGTAGTTTGCTTCGATAAAAGGAATCACATCCTTCATTATATCATCCGTAAATTTCGGCATGGGTGCAGGCCGCACGTTTCCATAAGGCATCACAATGATCATAGGAACAGCTTTACCCTGAGCGATCAGGTTATCGGCAATTAAATTGGCCCTACCTACCTTGGTCCATGTTTCTTCCGTATCCGATCCTCCATGAATTAAATAAAGAACCGGGTACTTGACCTTACCGTTTGCCTGAAAGCCAGGCGGGGTGTATACCAGCAACTGCCTGGTTGTATCAAGGGTTGCGGATTTGTAGTACCGGTAGCTGATCTTTCCATGCGGTACATTTTGCATGGAATGGACTAAAGGCGTTTGGCCTGGTATGTCAACAATACTCCGTTTAAACCGCTCGTTGGCAAACAGGTACGTGTTGTTCGGGTCAGCTACCTGCACGCTGTCTACCACAAAAAAATAAGGATAGATGTCTGGTTTCACAGGTCCTACAGTAATGCTCCAAACACCGGCCGTATCTTTTGTCATGGCCTGGTTGGCTGATTGGAATTCTCCGCTCAGTAAAACCCGCTGAGCTGTTCTGGAGTCATACTTGAATGTAATGGTATTATCGGCATGCACTTCCGGGGAACTAATGGAAGGGGGCCTTTGTGCAAGACCGGTTATACCTGCCAGCAGCAATATAGTTGTTATACAAAACAGACGGTTCATTCTTGATGGCTTGTGTTTATTTGAAAAGCATTTGAGCCGTTTCAGCCAAAAAAACCTTTGTATTCATCCAGGTATGGCCGCCACCGGTGACGAGGCTCTTGTAATTGATCTTCTTTGACGAGAGATAGTTCAGGAATGCGGCTACATCGTTGTATAGAAAGTCTTCGTTTCCGACACTTACCCACAGCAGCTTAAGGTCTTTATTGGTCTTGGCAGGATCTGCCACGATGGACTGGTAGTTATCTTCCATTTCTTTCGGTGGCAGGTAAGCGCTGTAGCAGCATACCCAGGCAAACTGGTCCTTGTTCCAAAACGCTGTGCGCAGGGTTTGTCCGCCACCGCGGGAGAAACCGCCAATGGCCCGGTTTTCCCTGTTGGCGATTGTACGGTAGCTTTTATCAATATACGGGATGACGTTCTTTGTGAGATCCTCCGCAAAATTCTTCATGCGGCCCATGGCGTCGGCGCTTTCCCGGCCCGCAGGATCGGCCGGCTTGCTGCCTCCTTTTTGCTCGGCTATCCTTGCCTCTATGTTTCCGTAAGGCATTACAATGACCATGGGTTTTGCTTTGCCGGCTGCAATCAGGTTATCGAGGATGATGTTGGTGCGGCCTACCTTGAACCAGGTCTCTTCGGTGTCTGTTGTACCGCTGATCAGGTAAAAGACAGGATATTTTTTTGAAGGGTCTTTATCATAACCCGGTGGTGTATAAACAACCAGTGAGCCGGTTGTACCCTGGGCGGAAGGGTAGTATTCATAATTCACCGAGCCATGCGGCACATCCTGCATCGCATGTACCAGGGGCGTAAAGCCGGTCACATCAACCAGGCTGGCCTTGAACCGCTCGTTCGGGAAAAAGTCTTCGTTGGAAGGGTCCATCACCGTTACCCCATCTACCGTAAAATTGTAGGGATAGATGTCGGGCCGCACAGGGCCTACGGTTACCGGCCAGATGCCGAGGCTGTCTTTTTTCATGGGCACATTGGCTGCGCCGAACTGGCCACCGGCCAGCCTGACTTCTTTGGCAGAAGGCGCCAGGTAGCTGAAAGTAACACGCTTGTCGGGCAAGACCTGCGGTGATACAACAAAAGGGCCCCTGGGAGGCTGCGCCATCGCCAGTGCTGGCAGGCAAAGGAATGCCCAGGTACATACCAGCCGGAAAACTTTTTTCTTTCCCATGAACACTTTCTTTAAAGGGTTGGTTGGGTGAGTGTAATGCAGCCAACAGGGACAGCGGTTACGGGACCCATTTGTTTTTTTTCATCCACAGGAGCAGGGGCTCGATCCAGTCAGGCTGCCGGAAGATAAAACCATGACCGCCTTTCGGGTAAATATGCATTTCTGCGTCCACGTGGTGGTGCCGCAAACTTTCAAAATAGGCAATGCTGTTGTCTACATCCACCACATTGTCGTCCGCTGCATGGGTGATGTAGGCCGGGGGTGTTTGGGCCGTAACCTGCAATTCATTCGAGTAAAGGTCAACCAGTTCAAGGGAGGGGTTTTTGCCCAGCAGGTTGTTCCGGGAATCCCGGTGCGTCAGGCTATCCTGCATGCTGATGACGGGATAAACCACCACCTGAAAATCAGGCCGGAGGTTGGTGTGTTTTGGGTTTTCAATCACAGGCCCCAGAAAATGTGTAGCGGCGGTGGACGCCAGGTGGCCACCGGCAGAAAATCCGACAACGCCGATCCTGCCGGTATCGATCCCCCATCTGGCGGCGTTTTCCCGTACAAGCCTGATCGCCTGCTGTGCATCTGCCAGGGGTCCTGTCCATTTGTGCAGCATGACAGAATCATCCGGCAACCTGTATTTCAGCACGAAGGCTGCGATCCCGTTCCTGGCAAATTGCTTTGCGTTGTTAACCCCTTCACCCTGGTAAACGACCACGGCATAACTGCCGCCCGGAATAATGATCACCGCTGTTCCGGTTGCTTTTTCTTTTTCAGGAAGATAGACCTCCAGCGTTGGACTGGTTACGCCGCGGTACATGCCCGAGCTGAACACTTCTTTTTTCTCCGATCTCTTTGCATCGGGGATGGGACCGGTGTAAAGAGGCATGGTCTCCTGGGCATTTGCCATTCCGGAAAAAAGCAGGCAGATCATCAAAATGGATCTGCTTGTGCTGGTTGTTTTGAAAGAAAGGGCCTTTAAAATTTTTGGTATCACACGTGCGATTTTATGATAATACCTGGGGATCGATAGGGGTGCCCCACGTATTTTTCAAAGCATGAAGGCAACTTACTAAAACAACAGAAAGGAAATAGCTGAATGGTACTGCCGATTTACCGGCACCTGTTAATCCTTGAACAGCATGGGCGCAAGTACATACAAGCTGCGGCGCCAGGTCTGGAACTCGTGCCGCGTGTTCTGCGAAACAAATGATACGGCATTGAAACCGGCTGTCTTCAGGGTATCAGCCGCTTTGGTAACACCGTCCGGGTTTTCAAAGCTGCCGCAGCTCATAAAGATCAGCTTCACTTTCGACTTGTCTTTGATCTCGTCGGGCTTGTAAATGCCGCCGCTCAGCAGTCCGTAATAGGAGAACACATCCGGACGTGCCAGCGTGATGGTATGTGTTTCAAAGCCGCCCATGGAAAGCCCTGCCATGGCCCGGTGCGCCTGGTCGGCCTGGGTGCGGAAGGTGGCATCCACGTAAGGCACCAGCTCATCCAGCAGGACGGTTTGAAAAGGCTTGATGTCAAAATTCCTGAGCCCGCCTCCACCGCCCGGCCGGATGTCGTTCGTCATGCCGTAGGTCATTACGATGATAAAAGGCTTGATCTTGCCGCCGGCGATCAGGTTGTCCATGATCAGGTTGGCATGGCCCTGGTTGGCCCAGGCAGTTTCATCTTCGCCCCAGCCATGCTGCAGGTACAGCACGGGATAGCGTTTTGATTTTTCTTTTTCATAGCCGGCGGGCGTATACACATAAGCCCGGCGGCCCGTGTTGGTACTTTTTGAAGGAAAAAGGATCTGCTGAACATGGCCGTGGGGAACATCCTTCAGTGCATAGATGTCCTGGTCGTGCGCGGGGATCTCAATGCCGCTTTCCCAACGGGTAGACCCGTAGAAGTTCAGCGTGCCGGGGTCGTTGAATGTACCGCCGTCCACGTTCAGGTGGTAATAGTGGAAGCCTTCTTCCATGGGCCCTGCTGTGGTGCCCGTCCAAACACTATCGGTTGTTTTTGTGAGCGGCGTTCCGCCCCGGGTGCCGCCCAGTCCCAGACTCACAACCACATTCTGGGCTCGCGGCGCCACGATCCGGAACCGCGCATAACCCTGTGAGTTAACCTGCGGGTATTGTTGGCCCGGCTGGTTCAGGCTGGAAGGTTTAAAATCTTCCAGGGGTGCGTTTTGGGCCTGTGCAGAACAGGCCGCAACAAAGAAGGTAGCAGCAAAAGCAATAGTTGATGATGTAAGACTCATTTGGTTAATATTTAAAAGTAAGAACTGTATAAAATTTTTCTGCTTGCCGGTGCCGGGTTGCAGATACCTGTTTGCGGCGGCATGAAATGACGGATGTTTTCCGGAGATTTTTTTGTACCATATGGAGCAAGTTGTTGAGTAAATGGACCGAATTTGTAAAACTAGGAGAACCATCCGGAGTAAACTTCCAAAATCCTCCGTCGAAAAATCCTGTACATTTAAACCCATCTTCTACTCAAAGATTTTATGAACTTTGCGATCACAACCTATAAGAACAGCTAAACAAGTGGAAGATGTTCCGGACAGCTCACACCCCGTAGCTTAAAGAAGCCATGAGCAACTTATTCTATTGATAAATATAAAACCTGAACCCAAATGAACCTGGCAAAATATTTATGGCTTGCAGGATCTGCAGTGGCTGGTGCCCTTGGAAGCATTCACTTGCTATATACATTTTTCAGCAACAAGTTTCTTCCCCGCAATGGACAGCTCATGGAAGAAATGAAAAAAACAAGCCCGGTGATTTCCAGGGATCTTACGATGTGGAACGCCTGGGTGGGATTTAACGGGAGTCACAGCATAGGTATTATCTTTATAAGCGTCCTGAATATCTATATCGGCCTCATCCTTTTTCCGGTATTTCAAAAAAAGGATTTTTACTTTTTGCTGAACATAGCCACCATGCTGTTTTATGTTTTTCTGGCGAGCAAATACTGGTTCAGCAAGCCACTTATTGGCGTATGTATTGTACTGGGGTGTTACCTTGTTTCGTATATATTGGTAATAGTGAACCGGTAAAAGACTTTAATCTTCCGGCAGGAAGTAGAGCGACGAATGGCAGCATTTTCTCATTGTCTCTCTTTTATAATTTTCTATTTATACAATATGATAGATATTTAAACCATTGTTACCCTTAATCAGTTTTATGAATGCAAGTAAAAAAATTCTTATTGTAACCGGCGATGCAGGAGAAAGTTTTGAAATCCTTTATGCATTGCACCGCCTGCTGGAAGCCGGCTATCAGCCTGTGATTGCAGCACCTTCGGCCAAGCGGATGAACCTGGTTATGCATGATTTTGAACCAGGCTGGGACACATACATAGAGCGTCCCGGGTACCTGATAAAATCTGACCTCTCATTTGACGAGGTAAACCCCGGTGATTATCATTCCCTGCTTATCCCCGGCGGCAGAGCGCCTGAATTTCTGCGCAATGATCAACGGGTGATCAATATTGCGAAAGAATTTTACAACAGCAATAAATACATCTTTGCCATTTGCCATGGCGTTCAGATCCTGGTAACGGCCGGCCTGGTAGATGGCCGGAAGATCGCCTGCTATGAACATGTAAAATTTGAAGTCGAATCATGCGGGGGGATTTATGTGACGCCTGATCAGGCTGTCCAGGACGGGAAAATCATTACCGGCAAAACATGGCAGTCGCACCCTGAATTTTACAAGCTTGTATTTAAATGTCTTGAAAAGACAGAAGAGGCCCAACCGCAACCAGAGACCGTTGCACATTAACCGCCGTTGATGTTTGTTTACAAACAATACGACCAGGAGTCGCTTGACATCCAGTATAACAACAGGCTGCACGTCCCCGAGTATGCTGATTATTTTAACAGGTGGGAACGGCTAAGCAGGCAAACAGAACAAGAGTTACCGGTTATAAAAGATCTTCGGTATGGCGATTTACCCCGGGAAAGATTAGATATTTACCCCTCGTTGCTCCCCCACGCTAAAACCCTGGTCTTTTTACATGGAGGCTATTGGCACATGCTGGATAAATCTCCGTTTCAGTTTATTGCAAATGGCTTCCATTCATACCCCGTTACCACTGTGTTGTTAACCTACCCGCTTGCACCGGAAGCGTCCATCGATCAAATTGTATTTTCATGCAGAAAGGCAATTGGGTGGTTGTACAACAATCTTTCTGCGTTTAACGGAGATCCTCAGCAGATGTATGTTGCAGGCCACAGTGCCGGAGGGCACCTGGCTGCTATGCTGATGGCCACCGACTGGCCCACTTTTGCTCCCGGCCTTCCGGTCAATCTGCTGAAAGGAGTTTGTGTTGTAAGCGGCTTGTTTGATCTGGTCCCCATCCATCTCTCTTATCTCAACAGGGTTTTACAGATGGACATAGAAACTGCCGAATCAAATAGTCCAGTAAGACTTGAGCCTTTGAACCCATGCCCTTTCATTGTTGCTGTTGGCGAAGCAGAAACGGCAGAATTCAACGACCAGAGCAAGGAATTGTATGCATGCTGGAAACACAAAGGAATAGATATTCAGCTTTTAGTATTGCCGGGACAAAATCATTATTCCATTGTTGAAACAATTGTAGATCCACAATCAGCGCTCCACCAGGCACTGCTGCACTTCATGAAGATTGAATAGCTTCCCTGCCTTGCAGGGAGCTTCTGTTCCGGCCCATGCACTTGTCAGAACCCTCTCCTTGCGTGCAGCCCTGCATGATGCATCCTCGATGGGGCACCCGGATGCCAAAGCCTGACATATTCTTCATACCATCACCGCAGTCCCCTGATCTTAGTTACGTTCAAACACGATTGTTTGTTCCGTTGACGTTTGTTTTCCAAAATCCATTGTTCGTGCCCAATCCGGCTCCATTCGTCGGCGGATTTTAGTAATAAAGCAGAAAACTTGAAAATTACGGCATGCAGAAAGCAAAGGAAAACCCATTTCTTCACCCAACTGTCACCGGGCGCTTGTTGTTGCACCTTGTATTCTGGATGGCACTATTCCTGATCCTGTTCTATCTTTTGCGGATAACCTTTAACGTTTACAGCAGTTTCCCGGCCTCAGTTCTACTGCTATTGAGCTTGTACAATACTGCGCTGACAGCCCTTGTTTACTATCTTTTGATGTACCGGCTTTGGCCGCAATTCATCCGCCGCTCCAGGTACCTGGCCGCTGCTGCATCCCTTTTACTGTTGCTTTTTTTGTATACAGTCGTTGATTCGGCAGTGGAAAGGGCGATCCTGTTCAACTGCACCGCATGCATGGTTCTGCTGGAGCATAACCAGGCCGCGTATTCAGGTCTTATCCATTCGCAATTCTGGATTATTGTCAATCTGAGAAAGATACTTGTGATCAGGAGCATCAAGATACCAAACAGCGTACCCAACAAGCAACTGTTTCCAATCAAGTTTTGAAACCGGAGAAAATCCCCATTGGGAAAGGGGAATGTGCTGCTCCCTCATGAAAAGCCAACTCATTCTAAACCAGCTACAGAACAAAGCTTACCGGCAACAAACCGCTTGGTGGCTTCATCAATTTCTCCAAGGACCGGCTATTCTTGTTGAAAGATGTGAATTGAGCAGTTATTCTACCTGTTATCACCATTACAATGAATAATATCAAATTGAATTAAAGAGTATTGTATTCCATGTTCCTACCGGAACATAGGATACCATGCGCTTAAATTCAATTTGGTATAGATGCTTATTCTTTCTCCCGGTCAGCGAAGTATAGAATTCCTCCAGAATCAGACCGCATGTTTGTGGCTTTATTTTATTTATGCGACAACATATCATAAAAATTTTTCTTATCGTTCAGCTTTTTAGCGGACAGCTGCTTTACAGTCAAAACAAGGATTCAGTTTCTACTCATCCTGAGGTCCCATCCGAGGGATCAAGGCTTTCCGCTGAGTACAGGGAATTGCTTACCAGGATACCACTCAATTATAAAAACCTGATTGTTCCGTCTGCCATGGTTGCGTATGGAGTCATCGGATTGAGAAGTCACAGACTACAGGCAGCAAATGAAGAAGTACAGGAAGAATTGTGGGCGGAAAATCCGCATAAGCTATTTCATGTTGATAACTACCTGCAATGGGCTCCTGCAGTAGCAGTATATGGTTTGAACCTGGCTGGCATTAAAGGAAAACACAATTTTAAAGAGCGTACTATAATTTATGGCATCTCTACTATCCTTATGAGTTCCACCATATTTGAAGTAAAAAGGGTAAGCAAGGAAAGGCGCCCTGACGGCTCGGATCTTTACTCATTTCCTTCCGGCCATACAGCCAATGCATTTGCCACAGCAGAGTTCATGCGCCAGGAGTACAAGGATGTTTCTGTATGGTATGGCATTGGAGGGTATGCTGCAGCAACACTTACCGGTTACCTGAGAATGTACAACAACAAGCACTGGTTGAGTGATGTGATGGCAGGGGCAGGCATTGGCATCATCTCTACCAATGCTGCGTACCTAATTTATCCAACTATCAAGAAAATCTTTTCTCAAAAGGATCGGATCTCTTCAACGATTATCTTACCGGCTTACCAGCACGGAACCTTAAGCATCGGTGCCATCCATACCTTTTGAGATCCTTTTTCATTCAGGAATACAGCACGATATTTTTAGATATACTCTTGTTTCGTGGGGTATTTACTTTACAACCAGTATTTTGAAGCTTCCTGGTTTCACATGTGGCCTTCCGTTGGCGTCATTTGCTGCTTCGTATTCTGCAGCGGGTATAAACACTGTACCATCTTTGTCATCAATTGTAATGGTACGGCCTCCGCGACTGGTTGGATAGTTGCCCAGCACAGTATACTTATCCCTGTCTTCCTTAACCGCAGTCATCGTTCCATCGCCACCATTCGAGGTGTAGATGATTTGATCCTTGGCAGAAAATGCGACCCCATCGCAGCCCTCACCAATGGGCAACTTCGAGATTATTTTTCCGTTTGATGCATCTACTACAACAAGCTGCTTGTCACATCCGGCAAAAAGCCGTCTGCTTGTTTTGTCGAATGACAAGCCGGTCGGACCTTCTGCACCACCCAGCGGCCAATGTGACTTTACCGCATTGCTTTTCAGATCTACCGCAACGATTTCGTTTTTATCCTCCACGTTTACAAACAACATCCCTGTTCCATCAGAAACTGCCGTTTCCGGTTTTCCACCCACATCAATCGTTGCCGTTACCTGGTTGGTAGCAGGATTGATAACACTGAGATTTTTACTGCGACCGTTACAGGTAATGATTGATTTTGTAAACGGCTCGTACATGATTGCATCAGGATTTTCACCTGTGGCTATCCGGGTGACTGTTTCTCTTGATCTGAGGTCAAATACGGTCACATTGTTAGCCCTTCCGTTGCTGGTGTATCCCCTGTTCAATGCATCATTGAAAGCAATACCGTGCACACCGGCCGTATTGGGGATGATTCCAAGTGAATCTCCGGTGTATTCATCCAGTATATTTACCTGCGTAGCATGAGACACATACAGCTTTCCATCGTGAACGGCTATGTAGTCCCAGCCGCCTGTACTGGCTATGGGATATGATTTGACTACTTTGTACTCCCTGGCTTTCTGTCCGAAAGAAAGCAGGCCCACCAGCAAGCCACTTAGAAGAAAGAGCTGTTTCATATGCTTCTATAATTATTTAACAGTTTGAACAGGCGCGTTTTGTTTGTTTGAGCCTTCTTCCCTGCTCTTTTTAAATTCCGAACTTTTATGCCCCAAGCTATACATGCAAGAAAAGTCAGATCTGCTGCCGCGCAAGCTAATATTAGATTCTGGAGATAATTTGAAGTTGACTGAAACTGAAGCTCCTTAATGATAGTCCCTGGGCTGGGATTCAAAGCAAACCCTACTGAAGCAATGCAAAGCTGGCTCACTGCAAGAAGTTGTAGCCGGAACCTTAAAAAAAACTGATGGCCCTTTGTGCCGGCTTCCAATTTCAAACAGAATTCACAAATAGGTTTGCCCTGCGTTTTGTAAAAAAAGGATGTGATGAAACGTAAAGAGATCCGAAGTAAAATCATTCATAACAGGAACTGGCAGGAAAATTTTTGCTGCCAACACAATTCAGCTAAGTTCAAAGCGCTTAAATATTTTAATTAAAATGAAAAACGCCAAGAGCCTGGCCACACCTGAAAACTCCTGAACTCTAAATGAGGTATATTTTTATCATCGCTTTTGCTTGTATCCGTTTTGCAGCCCTGTCACAATCCCGTACACTGGAAGATTTCGTGCGGGAAGCACAGCAGAACAGCCCTGTGTTGAAGGAGTTCAGCAATCAGATCAGCTCCAACAGGCTGGACAGCATGATCCTGCGGGCAACGTTTAAAACGCAGGTTAATTTTATTACCAGCAATAGTTACTCCCCGGTAGTAAAAGGATATGGGTATGACGGCGCTATTACCAATGGAGCCAACATCTCTGCGCTCGTGCAAGCCAGCCGGAGTTTTTTTACGCCCGCCAACATGGCTGCACAATACAGAACCATTACCCTGCAGAACCTGGCGCTTGCCGATTCAATCAGCATTTCAGAACAGGATATAAAAAGAGCCGTGATCGACTGGTACATCACTGCTTACGGCGATCAGGTGACGCTTGACTTTAACAAGGACGTTTATGCGCTGCTGCAAAAAGAAGAAGGGGCCCTGAAAAAGCTTACCCAATCGGGTATTTACAAGCAAACAGATTACCTCACCTTTTACGTCACCCTGCAGCAACAGGCCCTCACGCTTTCACAGGCCCAGGCCCAGTACAATGCAGATTATCTGACCCTCAATTACCTGGCCGGCATCGTAGATACAACCGTGTACCGCGTACAGGCACCCCTGCTCAACGGTGCTTCGCAGATGGAACTGTATCACTCCGTGTTCTACCAAAAATTTGTACACGACAGCCTGCTGCTCGTCAATCAAAAGGTGCTGATCAATTACAGCTACAAACCCCGCATCGGTGCCTATACAGATGCAGGATATGTTTCATCGCTGGCAACAGGTGCAGCCAGGAACTTTGGTTTTAGTTTTGGCGTGAGCCTGGTAGTGCCTATTTACGACGCGCACCAGCGTGCCATGCAGTTAAGGAAGGTAGGCATTGCTGAAGATACGCGGCTGGCCCAGCGGGAATATTTTGTGAACCAGTACAGGCAGCTGGTTGCACAGCTCAACCAGCAATTGCGGGCCACCGATGCCCTGGTGAGCTCCATACAACAGCAGATCACTTATGCCAACACCCTGATAACAGCCAACAGCAAACTACTGGCAGCCGGTGATATCCGTATCACAGATTATGTATTAGCGCTCAACAATTACCTGTCGATCCAGAATCTGCTGAACCAAAACAACATCAACCGGCTCCGCATTGTAAACCAGCTCAGCTATTGGAACCGATAACCTTATCTTTATGCGCCCATCAAGAATCAACTTCTTCTTTACTTCTCTCCTTTTTCTGGCAGCATGCCATGCCAAACCTGCAACCGAAGAAGCCGAAGTGGATCCTGCGTCCATACGCACGCCGGTTACAGTTACAGAAATCACCACTGGCGATATGAGCGACTGGGTTGAACTGAATGCCTCTTCCAGCTTTTTGCAAAACAATTATATCAAAGCCATTGCCGGCGGGTATATCAACTCGGTAGATGTACGGATCGGAGAGTACGTCAAACAAGATCAGCTGGCTTTTACGCTGAAAACCAAAGAAGCTCAGGCATTGGGAAATACCATCAATGCACTGGACTCGTCTTTCCACTTTTCAAATACCATAAAGATCAAGGCCATTCAACCGGGGTATATCACGCAGCTCAACCACCAGATAGGCGATTATGTACAGGATGGCGAACAACTGGCCGTGCTGAGCAATGCCAACAGCTTTGGATTTATCCTCAACCTGCCCTATGAACTGCGCACCTATGTCCCTCCCGGCAAAAGCGTGCAGGTCATGTTGCCGGATGGGACGCAGCTTACCGGTACGGTAGACCGGATCATGCCCACCATCGATTCCGTATCACAAACACAAAATGTGTTGATCAGGGTGGGAGCAACTGCCCCTATTCCGGAGAACCTGATTGCCAAAGTGCGGATCGTCACCCGCTCGAAGGACAATGTCATTTCGCTGCCCAAAGAAGCCATCCTCACTGATGAAGCACAAAGCAGTTTTTGGGTCATGAAAATGATCGATTCAGTAACAGCCATAAAAGTGCCTGTCGTAAAAGGAATGGAAACCGGTGAACGGGTAGAAATCACCACTCCCCGTTTCTCGCTTTCCGACAAGATACTGCTCACCGGAAACTATGGTTTGCCAGACACGGCCAAAGTTCAAATCATAAAAGGCGAACAATGAAAAATTCCTTTGTCTCTTATAAAAATCCGTTAACGGTCCTAACGGTTATCCTGATCATGGGGGGGCTATTTGCTTATAACAGACTGCCGGTCTCCTTATTTCCTGAAATCACCTTTCCCAAGATCAAGATCATTGCCGATGCAGGGTTACAACCTGTTGATAAGATGATGGTAACGGTTACCAAGCCCCTGGAAAACGCCATCAAGCAGGTGCCGGATCTTTTAACCGTGCGCAGCATCACGAGCAGGGGCAGCTGTGAAATCTCTGCCTTTATGAGCTGGGATGCCAATATAGACCTCAGCCTTCAGCGCATCCAGGCAAAGATGGCCGAAATAGCGGGCACGCTGCCGCCGGGCGTACAGATCACCGCAGAAAGAATGAACCCCTCCATCCTGCCGGTGATTGGATATACACTGGAAACAAACAGCAACAGCAGGACACCCATCGATATGAAGATGCTCGCCCTGTATACTGTAAAGCCTTTTCTTTCACAGGTACAGGGTGTATCCGAAGTGCGGATCATCGGTGGCAAGCAAAAAGAATACTGGCTTACCCTGCAGTCTCAAAAAATGAGCACACTCGGCATCACGCCGGACATGCTGACGAACACGCTCAACCAGACAAACTTTATCCAGTCTAACGGCTATATGGTCGATTACCGCTTTTTGTACTTAACGGTTACAGATGCCACCGTTCACACGATCGAAGATGTAAAAGATCTCATCGTTGCCAACAATGGCAAACGGATTGTGCAGGTGAAAGATATTGCGGAGGTCAGCATCAAGCCGGGTGTAGAGTATACAAAGATCAATGCCAACGGCCGGGAAGGTATTCTGGTTGCCATCATCAAACAACCCAATGCAAACCTCATCTCCCTTTCCACTGAGATGGAGAAAAAGGTGGAAGAGCTGAAGCGGGTGCTGCCTCAAGGGGTCTTTATCAAACCCTATTACATACAAGCCGACTTTGTCCATGATTCTATCAAGAGTGTCACCGACAGTTTATGGATCGGACTGGCTTTGGCCATCCTGGTAGCCATCATCTTTCTGCGCTCCCTCAAAGCCAGCGCTACCATCCTGATAACGATCCCTGTTACCATCTGCCTGACCCTGATTGCAGCATATGCCATCGGTTATACGCTGAACATCATGACCCTGGGTGCAATAGCCGCTGCCATCGGCCTTGTTATCGACGACGCGATCGTTGTAGTTGAACAGATCCACCGCTCCCACGAAGAACATCCCGATGAACCGACTACCTCTGTTGTACAAAAAGCCCTGCACTACCTGCTGCCGGCCATGGTCGGTTCTTCCCTGAGCACCATCGTTATATTTATCCCCTTTGAAATGATGAGTGGGGTGGCGGGTGCTTATTTTAAGGTCATGACCAATACAATGATCATTGCCCTGGTTTCCTCTTTCTTCGTTACCTGGATCTGCCTGCCGGTGGTTTACCTGCTGCTTACACGCAACAAAAAAACCCCGGCCCGGCAGCAGAAAGCTGAACAACCGCATGCGGTAAGGCAACAGCGCTGGGTTCAATTTTTTATTCGCAGACCTTATATCAGCATAATTATCATGGCCGGACTCGCTGCAGCGATCTGGCTGATTTTGCCCCAACTGGAAACCGGCTTTTTGCCTGAAATGGATGAGGGCAGCATCGTACTGGACTATGCGTCACCTCCTGGCACTTCCCTGCAGGAAACAGACAGGATGCTTCAACAGATTGAAAAGGGGATCATCAAGGTACCCGAAGTGCAGGCTTATTCCAGAAGAACAGGTACCCAAATGGGCTTTTTTATTACAGAGCCCAATACGGGTGATTACCTGATCCAGCTGAAAAAAAACCGTTCGCGCTCAACGGATGAAGTGATTGCAGCTATCAGAAGCCAGATTGAATCGACACAGCCTGCCTTGCGCGTAGATTTCGGACAGGTAATCGGAGACATGCTCGGCGACCTGATGACTTCTGTACAACCTATTGAGATCAAGATTTTCGGTGATGACATCAGCAAGCTTCATGATCTTTCCACCCAGGTGTCTGATGTAGTGAGCAGTGTAACCGGAACGGCCGATGTGTTTAACGGCGTGGTCATTGCAGGGCCGTCCGTCAGCATCACACCGGATAATACCAGGCTGGCCCAGTTTGGATTGACGCCGTCCATGTTACAAAGCCAATTGCAACTGGCCTTGCAAGGCAACCAGGCGGGCAGCGGGATACTGGAAAAAGAACAGTTCTCCGTTGTACGGCTGATCTACCCAAACAGCCAGACACAAAATATTGCCGGATTAAAAGACATGCAGTTGTTTTTGCCTTCCGCCAAGCTGATCCCCATCAGCAGCGTGGCACAGATCCGTGTGAACGCGGGGGATGCTGAAGTAGAAAGAGAAAACCTGCAATCCATGGGCGTTGTGACGGGCCGGCTGGAAAACCGGGACCTGGGCAGCACGATCAGGGAAATTCAAAACAAGGTGGCCGGACAAGTCGCATTACCACAAGGCTATCATATAGCGTATGGAGGAGCTTACGCTGAGCAACAACAGTCTTTTAATGAATTGCTGATGATCCTGGTCACATCGAGTTTGCTGGTCTTTGGCATCATCTTGTTTTTGTTCAAGGATTTCCTGGTAGCGCTCCTTATATTGATGATTGCTGTTTTAGGTATTGCAGGAAGTTACATCGCGCTCTATCTCACCAATACCCCCCTGAATGTAGGCAGCTATACCGGACTCATCATGATCGTAGGGATCATTGGAGAGAATGCCATATTCACCTATCTGCAGTTTCAGGAATCCCTGCACGAAAAAAATATAGACGATTCCATTATCTTTTCTATTTCCACGCGTTTACGTCCCAAGCTCATGACCGCCTTGGGTGCGATCATTGCGCTGATGCCCCTGGCGCTGGGGATCGGAACGGGAGCCCAGCTGCACCAGCCTTTGGCCATTGCTGTAATAGGCGGATTTGTTGCCGCACTTCCCTTGTTACTCATTGTATTACCAACCATGTTAAGGATGGTTACAAAAAAGAAGGAAGCTGTTTTTTGATAGACAGCTTCCTTCCCGGACATCGATGTATGTAAATAATAACGCGTTGACGGATACAGAGGAGATACTTGTTAAATACCGGGAAATCTTTACTTGCCTTATTTCTTTACAAAATTTCCATTCTCGTCAAAAACCAATTCCTTTTTATTTACCTCCGCCTCATAAGTTATTTTTCCTTTGGCATCTGTAACTTTTCCCGCCTCTTTGATCTTTGCCCCTTTGTAATTGCTTTTAATATATGTTAGTGCCGCAGGAGGCAACTGATTTACTGTTATCGCATGTACAATCTCTATAAAATCTCCTGAAGGTGTAAATTGAACTGAATTGTCCTCACCTGACTTACCGCCCCAATTGGCCTCGTAGTTTCCGTCTTCTTTTTCCCATGACACGCCTTTTGCTTCAGGATACTTTTTTACAAGGGCAGATTTAACAGGTGCAGGAACCTTATCCGCTTTTATATCCTGGCCGTAAGCAGTTACGAGAAACAATGTGGAGAAAAATAACAAGGACGTTGCAATCTTCTTCATGATAATTAGTTTACTGTTTTTAATGCTTCAAATTAGAAGTAAACCTTGTAGGAAATCTGTAGCCTGGTTCCTCCTACCCTCCTATACCAAAAATCCACCTCTTTCTATCAAGCCCGGTTATGCGGAAGATGGTTATCCCTGCCCTTCGGGTAAGAACGAGTCCGGCTGGTTGTCGTCTCTTTTCTTGAATTCCAGCTTGCCGAACTTCCAGGTGAAGTTCAGGCCAATTGACCTGAATGGAATTTTTCGTTGGCTATTCGTCGTAAAATTGGTGCCATATAGAATAGTTGGCTGGTTCACATATTCCTTGAAAAAGTTTGTAGCCACCAAAGCAAGACTGCCGTTTTTATTCCAGAATTGTTTGCGCACGGCCAAACTGTATGTAGTAAACGAAGGATACTTTCCTTGCAGCTCATTGCGGGCAGAATTAAAATTGCCAAAAAATTCTGTGATGAGCGTTTTGCTGAACTCATAGGTCATGTTGATGTTGGCCCTGTAATTAAAGCTGGTAGGGTTGTGCCCCAGATCGATCCCGTTGATGATATGCCTTCTGAAACTGAACAGGTTCGTTCTGATGCCTAATTTCCGTGTTGGGTGCATATCAAAGAACAGGTTAACACCCATATTTTTTTCAGTGCCTATATTTTCCCGCGTGCTCACGGAAACATTGGTGTATGTAGAGTCACCTACCTGCAAGGAAGGATAAAAGGCAACATAAGGCTGGATGTCATTTTTGTTGATCCGGTAAAAAAGGGTGGCCATCAAAGAACCGAAACTGCCAAAATCATGGTTGTAAGTAAGCTCGTACCGCATACCCAGTTCCGGAAGGAGATAAGGATTGCCGGCAGTAATATTTTTGGGATCGGTTGTATTGACAAATGGATTCAGGTCGCCATAATCCGGGCGCTCAATACGCTTGGAATAACTGAGTTTAATGCTCTGGTCGTCGGATAGCTTTCTGGAGACATATACGGAAGGAACCCAGGTATTGTATCCGGGATTTTTTACTTGCTGCTGTGCATTCGAGTAAAAAGAGTTGATCTGGGTCCGCTCATACCGGGTACCTGCTTTTATATCAAACCAATTACTTACCGGCAGCGTCAATTCCGCATACCCGGCGTATACTTTCTGGTGGTAGTCCAGGTAGTTTGATACCGAGCTATCAAATAAGTAGCCTTTGGTTATTGGCTGAAGTGCAAATACATCAGCATTGCTGTGGATGTCGTTAAAAGTTATGCGGCCGCCCACTCCCAGCATAACATTTTTTGCAAGCGGTTGTGAATAATCCACCGATAGTTGGGTCTCTCCTTCTTTACCCCTGTTATGGTTGTTTATTCCATAGTAAATGGAGTCTTGTGGAAGCAATGCCTGGAAATTGTCTGCGCGAGCGTTTCTGTTATCGACGCTCGTGTTGGCGCTTATTTCCAGTTCCTGGTCTTCCCTTTCGAAAGTCCTTTTGTAATTTAAGCTTGCATCTACGGCATGAGAGGCAGATCTGTTGTTGAGATGATTGATCGTGAGCAAGTCGGAAATGATGTTCCCGGTGTGGTTTGCAAAAACTTGTTGTTGCTGGTTGATCACCCCGCTGCCACCATTTCCAAAGTGGTCATAATTTACGTTGCCTGAAAAATTATTGTGCTTCTTTACGGTCCAGTCGAAACCGATTCCGGATTCTACTCCATACCTGTGAAAACGGTTGACACCATTCTGCCGGAACGCTACGCTTTGCTGGCTGGAAGTATCGACCGATTTGCGGTCGCTTGTGGATGGTGTATTGACTGCAAGCCGGCTGTTGCCGCTTACAAATGCATTCAATCCAAAGTTGTTTTGCCGCAAGGCCAGGTTGAGCGAACCGTTTTCCGCCCGCGTACCGGCCGTAAGTGCCATATTGCCACTGATGCCTTTTACCTTTGTTTGCTTGAGAATGATGTTGATGATGCCGCCCATGCCTTGCGCATCATAGCGGGCCCCCGGATTGGTGATCACCTCAATGCTCTTTATCTGGCTGGCAGGAATAGATTGAAGTACATCAGCCACATTGTTTCCGAATACGGCCGATGGCTTTCCGTTTATTAAAAAGCGGATGCCCCCGGTACCCGCCAACTCAACATTTCCATCCGGGTCAACGGACACCTGGGGTATTTTCTTCAAAATATCGGTTGCAACGCCCGTCTGCCCGGTAAGATCTGCTTCTGCATTAAAGACCATCTTATCAATTCGGTTATCGATCAGCTTTGCCCTGGCCGTTACAGTTACCTCCTGCAAGCTGGTGCCCGCGCCCTGCAGCAAAAAAGTATATACCGGAAGATTTGCCTGTTTTTTACTGATTGTTACATTGTTCAGTGTTCTGGTTTTAAAGCCGATGAACTCAACAGACAAATCATAGGCCCCTTCCTTTATACCCTGGATGGTAAAATTTCCCAAGCTATCGCTTGTGTTACCGGTGACCACCTTACCAGTGCCTGTTGATTTCAAAGTAATGGTCGCATACTCTATTGGCAAAGAAGTAATTGAATCGATTACCCGCCCGCGGATCTTACCCGGGCCGTCTGAAGAATTTTGTGCGTAAGAAAAAAAAGAAAAAAGTAAGCATACCAGGACGGCTAAATTTCTGTTCATCATCATATCATAAATAATCTCGTGGGCCACAAACGTACATACCAATTTTGAAGAAAAACTGACGAGAGTGTGTGCAGTTGTTTGCTTTGCTGAAGCCGGACACTGAAATGAGGTGATGCAGATAGCGTGAAGCCGTGAAAACCAGCACTTTTATCGCGCTTAATTACAATGAAGTAAGTATGTATCAAAATAAAAAAGCCGGAACGATCAAAGTTGCATTCGTTCCGGCTCCTTATCGGTATCCAAGCGTTTGAATTGTCTCTCGGTTGTCGAACACCAAGACGCATCACGCCACTGCCTACAGTTTGTAGAAGCTTTTATCAACTTTTCCATAGGCTGTGGCAATCTTGAACACATAAGGGCCAGCCGGCAACTGCTGAAGTTGAGTCTTATACCGAATTGTCACCCTGGAGCAGGTTCTTGCTTAGTACAATTTGCCGACTTTAACCATGATTACGCCTTCACTTACGATTAGACAACCCGGCTTTAGTGGTTTGAACCGGTTGACTGAATACTATAATTTGGGGAGAGGGATGTCGTTGCTTTGAATCTTTCCGGTACTCTCGGACAACTTTTTCAAAGAAGAAGACATTTCAAAAGTCATACGCTTCCTGCAATTTTCTGATGTCCAGCTTGTTCATTTGCTGCATGGCGGCAAAGACCTTTTGCGACCTGCGGGGATCGGGGCCGCTGACGAGCTGGCCAAATGCTGCAGGAATAATCTGCCAGGACAAGCCAAACTTGTCTTTTAACCAGCCGCAGCGCCCCTCCTGTCCGCCATCAGCCGTCAATTTATCCCAGTAATAGTCTACTTCTTCCTGGCTGTCGCAGCTCACGAAGAAAGAGGTAGCTTCCGTGAACTTGAACTGCGGGCCAAAGTTACCGGCCATAAACCGCTGTCCTTCAAGTTCGAAAATGGCCATCATGGGCGAAAGTTGAATGATATCTGAATTTTTAAAGATGGTGCAGTATAAGCGGGCTGCCTCTTCTGCCTGGTCATTAAACCAAAGAAAGGGGGTGATTTTCGTGATTTGCATTTTTTGCTGTTTTAAATATGTAAATAGTTCGTAGATCAATTGTTGAACAGACGGTCCATTTTGCCAAGGCTTTGTTCCATGCCCATTTTTGCGTTTCTGGTCATTTGTCCCATATCGGCATGCTGGATAACGGTCGTTTCGGTCTTTCCGTTCCCCAGGTCTTTAAACGTTACAACGGTAAATACAATCGCAGGAAAATCAGGCGGCATGCCTGCCTCTGCAGGCCGGATCTTTTTTCCTTCTTTATCGCAAAAGCTTTGATCGAATTCGATGCGTTCAAGCGGAACAATTTTCCGGTATTCCCAGTGATTAAACCATTCCTTGCCGCCAAATTCAGCAGGTGCTTTCATGGAAACCACTGACACACCACCTTCCCGAAAGTCAATTGTTGCATGGTGACAGCTAAACTTGTCCGGTCCCCACCATTTCTTCACCAGTTCAGGATCTGTCCATGCTTTCCAAACCAGCGTTACAGGGGCTTGATAGATACGTTTGGTGACAATTCTATTTTCCATCTATTTATGTTTTCGTTTTGTTCTTTTTTCCTGCTGGACGTCTTTCAACAGATCGCCCAATTTGTCCATTCTTGCTTCCCAAAGAACCCTGTACTGTTCTACCCAGTCCGACACTTGCGCCAGGGCAGACAGCTGTGCTTCACAGATCCGTTCCCTCCCCTGTTGCCTGACAATCACCAGCCCGCACTCCGTGAGGATCTTGATTTGCTGCGAAATAGCAGGCCGGCTGATCTCAAATTTTTCAGCAATGGCATTCAGGTTCATCGACTCCCTGGCTATCAGGGCGATGATCTGTCTCCTTGTTGGATCGGCAATGGCTTGAAATACATCCCTGCGGGCATCAATAGGCATATTGCGTAAGCTTTTACTTACACAAATGTAAGCGTAAGCATCCACTTACGCAACGTTTTAGAAAAAAATTTTTATCCGGGCGCGATGACCGGTTTAGCTGTTACCGGACTTTGGTGGATTGGATACTAAAACTTCGCTTGAAGCTTTTACAGTTCACCCGTACTCCGGAATGTCATTTCGTACCAACAGTCTGCGGCTACACCATTCCCATCCTGCTCACTAAACTGATCCATGAACACGCAGAAGCCTTCTTGCGAAAGCCTGGCAGCACGATGATCAGGCGATCGGCGATCGGCGGCCGGTGTCGGCGCCCCAAGCCAGGATGCGCATTTTCCGGCTGTCATTCAAACCATCTTTTTTTTCTGCTTGAGCCAAAATATTCTTTGGCTTCAACCAGCATCTCAGAGGCTTCCTGGTGAATTCCAAACGGCTTGGGGCCTGAAAAGAAGTCAACATCAACTCTTCCTACCTTACCCTCGCCAAACTCAATATAACAGGAACCCGCACCCGTGTAGGTGGCATGACTTTCACTCCCGGTAAAAGCAGCAATAATAGAAGTAGCGGCGATCTTGGCTGCGCCTTCGGCAAATACGCCTGCCTTGGGCGTTCCTACACTGGTAACGTCTCCGATCGCGTAAACGTTGGCAAATTTTGTCAGGAGATGATCCTTGTCAACAGGTATCCATCCATTCTCCGCCAGGCCGCTTTGCAGTACCACATCGGGCGCAACATGCTTGGGAATACCCAGGAACAGATCGAAGGGCAATTCCGTTCCGTCATCAAGCACCGCAGTTTTTGCCGACGGGTCAATAGAACGGACCTTCCGCTGCGGTATAAACTTGATACCTCTTTCTTCAAAAGCCTTGATCAAAGCCTTAGAGGAATCGGGCGAAGGAGGAATGGGAGACGCGTAAGGTATTACCAGGCTGATGGTACACGCATCACGCACGCCAGCTCTGACAAGGTAATCATGCAACATCAAGGCTGCTTCGCTCGGCGCAGGGGGACATTTAAAAGGTGCACCGCATACGCCTACAACTGCATGGCCTTTTGTAAACGCAGGGATCGCTTCCCGCAGCTTTTCAGCACCGGCCAGGCTATAGTATTCATTCGCTTCCGCCAGGCCGGGGGTCGCATTTATATCATAATTGGCACCCATTGCCACCACCAGCACATCGGCCTCGTAAGTCGCCCTGCTTGTCTTGACGCATTTTTTCAGCGGATCAATTTCCAGGATGGTTTCCTGGCGGAATTGCACACCGGGCTTTTCGATGCTTTTGTAAGGAATCATGATCGCATCGGTTGATTTTCGCCCGAACATGACATCCAGTTTTGAAAAGCCGAAATAAAAAGAATCGTTCTGATCGATCAATGTAAGATCCAGGCGGTCGCCGATGGTTTCGGAAAGAATGGAAGTGAGCTCCAGCCCGCCAAAACCGGCTCCCAGCACCAATATGCGTAGTTTCATATGATTGTTTTAAGATGAATGACCCGCTGGCCCTTGTTTTTCACCCTTGTGCCCGGTCAGGCCTCTGCACACGGGTGCCGCTGTAAAACAGCGGATCAATTTTTTCCCGGCTGTGGCACGATGCGCAGGTAGGGTTTGACGGTTTTCCAGCCGGCAGGATATTTCTCTTTTGCTTCTGCGTCCGATACGGCAGGAACAATGATCACATCTTCCCCGTCGGTCCAGTTTGCTGGTGTCGCCACCCGGTGAGCGGCAGTGAGTTGCATAGACTCCAGTACGCGGAGTATTTCATGGAAGTTGCGGCCGGTGGTCATTGGATAGGTCAGTTGCAGTTTGATTTTTTTGTCCGGACCGATCACGAAAACAGAACGGACGGTTTGGTTGGTAGCGGCTGTTCTGCCCTCTGAAGTACCTGTTTCCTCAGCAGGAAGCATGTCGTACAATTTTGCAATCGCCAGTGTGGGGTCACCGATCATCGGGAAGTTCACTGTATAACCCTGCGTTTCTTCAATATCTTTCTCCCATCTCAGGTGGCTCTCTACAGGGTCTACGCTCAGGCCGATGACCTTGCAGTTTTTCTGCTGGAATTCGGGCGCCAGCTTAGCCATATAGCCAAGTTCGGTCGTACAAACCGGGGTGAAATCCTTGGGATGGGAAAAAAGAATGGCCCAGCCGTTCCCGATCCAATCATGAAAATTGATGGTGCCTTGTGTTGTTTCAGCCTGGAAGTCAGGAGCGGTGTCGTTTAATCTGAGACTCATAGCGTGTGATTTTTGTTGTTTATAGTGAATGTTGGGTGCAATAAGATAAATACTGGTCTTTTTCTGTCACGATACATCGGGGCAATATGGTTTTGCTGGCAGCTGCGGCTCAAAAAAGCCGGACTACTTTGCGACTTCATTAAAGCAGAACAAAGCGCTTCTTGCAATTTTCGCATTCGTAATATGCAGGCTTGATGGCTCCCAGGGAGATTCCCTTTATAAAGCGGCCGGCAATGGACTTTCTTTTCGTGGTTAGCAGATTCCCTCCGCAGGAGGTGCAGCGGATGCCGATAACTGTGCGCTTGATGATGATCTTATCTAAATCCAGCAATCCCATACGCCGTAAAAATGAGGTTGCTGCCGCCCGTTAAAAAATATATGGGATGAAAAAAGCGGTTTAGGGACGAATGCAGGGTAATTGGGGAAGTTTGGACAAAAGGGAACAGGATAACGGGTATCCTCAATCGTACTTTATGCCCAATATCCTGAACAATTCTTCTTTGTATGATTTTCCGATAGGTATCTTCGCTCCGCTTATGGTTATCTCTGCCGGCGTAATTTCATCCAGTTCCTTTACATTCACCGCGTAACTTCTGTGCACGCGGATAAAGATAGGTTGATCGATCTGTTCGGCTATGTCGTTCAGGGTAGACCGGACCATGATTTTCTTATTCGATCTGAGGTGAATGGTCACGTAATTGGCGTCGCTTTCCAGGTAGAGTATTTCAGTAAACAGCAGTTTGCGGAACACATAACCATCTTTCACAAACATAAAATCCTTTGTATGATGGGCCGGTGTCTGCCCTGGCTTTGTGCCGGAACCGCTGCTGGTAAAATTGCTGATGGCAATCTCAATGGCGGCAAACAGCTCTTCTTTGCTGAACGGTTTCACGATATAAGCATGGGGCTTTACTTTTTTCGCGCGCTCGATCGTGTCCGCATCACTGTTAGCCGTTAAAAAAATAAAGGGCATCCGGTACAGCTGGTTGATTTTTTCCGCCACATCTATACCATCCTTTTTACCCGACAACTGGATGTCGAGCAATAGCAGGTCGGGTTTGCCTTCGGCAACCATCTCCATGGCCTCGGTAAAGTTGATGGCTGGCCCGCAATGCGAATAGCCTAATTCATTCAATGTGCTCATGATCGTTCTGGCGATCACGATCTCATCTTCTACGATTCCGATTTTTAACAGGGGCATGTTTTCAATCTTTGCTTTTACGTATGTTGCGGTTGGTAAAGTTGATGATGAACATGGCACCGTTCCTGTTCTCGCATTTCACATGGCCGCCAATTTGCCTGGCGAGATCATTGATCAACTGGATGCCCAGTGTAGTTGCCGTACGAAGGTCAAAATAAGCCGGAAGACCGGGGCCGTTATCCGCATAAACCAACTGGTACGTTCCCTCCCCGGTCGTGTTTATTTTTATATCTATCCTTCCTTCGCCTGCATCTTGAAAGGCATATTTAAAGGAATTGGATAGCAGCTCATTCATGATCAATCCAAGGGGAACGGCTGTGTCAATATCCAGGTAAAAAGAGGGCACTTCTATGTTCATCTGCACCTTTGTGTGCTTGTCAAACACGGTATCAACCTGCCTGCAAAGATCTTTTACAAACCTTTCCACCTCAATTGTACTGATGTTTTCAAATTGGTAGAGATTCTGGTGTATCAAGGCAATGCTTCTTACGCGGTTCCGACCTTCTCTTAGTGCGTTCCTGGCCTTTTCGTCAACCAAAGCTTTGCTTTGCAGCTCCAGCAAGCCGGAAATCACCTGCAAGTTATTCTTTACCCGGTGATGAATTTCCTTCATCAGTATGTCTTTTTCTTCCAGTAAAGCCGACTGCTCAACGACAGATTGCTTTAATTGCGCTGTTTTTTCATTGACCATTTCCTCCAGCCTTTTTTTATCTGCCGCGAGCTGTTTTATCCTGAAATAGATGATGAGGTAAACCACCAGCAGGAACACGATCACTTCTGACAGGATAAACCACCATTTCAGGTAAAAAGGCTTTAACACCGTCACAGGGATCTGTAATTCCTTTTTACTCCAGGCACCTTCGCAGGTTTGCGCTTTGATTCGCAGATTGAATGTCCCGTATGGCAAACCGCTGATGCGCAGGGAATTTTCATCAAAATAGTTCCAGCCCTTATCCACCCCTTCGATCTGGTAAGCAAAATGACGTGCATAATCATTTGCAAAATCCAGTAACTGGAATTCAAGCGTAAAGAATTTATCCTCCGGCGCCAGTACAATGTGCAACGCATCCGACAGGCCGGTCGTTTTGCTGACGAGCTGGTTTTTTGCCCCCACAAACTGGTTAAAGGCAATGATCCGCAGGGGCGCGTTCAATGCATTGGTATCGGTCAGGAAATCTTTCGGATAAAAGGCATTGACCCCATCTATGCCCCCGAAAAAAAGTCTTCCATCAGTCGCCCTGAAGGAAGATGTCCTGTTAAATTCGTTGTGGGAAATGCCGTCACTGGTAGTATAAGTGTTCGTGGCAAAAGTTTTCGTATTGAAACGAACGAGGCCGTTGTCTGAACTGATCCAAATGTTGCCATAGTCGTCCGGCTCGATCCGGTACAGCACATCCGACGGAAACCCAGAAGTGATCGTAAATTGCCGGAATGAACGGGCTTTGCCATCCCACCGGTATAAACCTTCGCCGTTGGTGGCGAGCCAATACGTTCCGTTTTCTCCGGCGTATGCGTCGAGCAGGTTAAGATCTTTTATAAACGGGGGTTGTTCACCTGCGATTGACCACTGGCCCCCCTTGTTCCGTTCAATCCTATACAATCCGTTCTCTGCGATGGCCCATATGGTATCGTTATGCCGGTTAAAAAAGCGGTATACAAATTTTGCTTCAGGGGTAGACTTACCGGAATAGTGAACCGAATCAAAGCGTTTGGTATTTGAATTGAACAGGTAGAAGCCGTTTGTTCTTCCCAGCAACAACAGGCTGTCGTTCAGGGAATACATCGACCATATTTCGCTTCCTTCCCCACCCGGGCATATTGTCAGGTTGTTTTTTTTATTATCAAAATCAAAAAGATTGTACCCCCCGCAAAACAGCGTTGCATGATGGCTGGTTAGGGCATATTTTATTTCATCAGCTGTATATGTATAGTGTATTCTATCCTGCATTTGTAAAAAGGTATGCGTCCAGATGTTTGCCCCCACTTCTCCGTTCTCATCAGCATAGATGCCTCTTGCCTGGCTGTTTTTCTGGATGGATTGCTGTTCGCTTGTAAAATAATGGACAAACCGGTTTTTTTCTATCTTCAGCTTCACAACTCCGATGGAAGTGCACAACCAGCGGTTTCCGAAATTGTCTGAAACAAGCTCATACATGAATAAATTTTCAAAGGATTTTAATTCTGACTTGGAGATTACCTTCAGAAAAGCGTCCCGATTCCAAAGGTATAAAGCATCTGACGCATCATAAAACATACTGGAAGAATGGTTGGCATCGCTGACTACCTGGTACCAATACCTGCCTTTTACCCGGTTTAAATTATTTTGTTTTAGATCCACAGCAGGGTCCAGGTAGCCTTTGTCTGTTAGCTGTGCAACAGCAAACGCATTTGAAGCGGTTTTGGTGTTGTATGTAATCAGGAGCCTGCTTTGATCTGTAAAGCCGACCGGCAGGGACCTGAGCGCATCTGCCTGCTTGAATGCAACTACTTTATCTTTGGCAACCAGGTATTGCGTAGCCTGGTTGAATACTTTCAGCAGCGACGTTCCATTCCCAAACATGCACAAAGGCCCCGTACTGCGGTATTCATTGAACGGAAAGACATCCTCCGGGCTCCAGTCCTTCATTTCAAGGCGAAGCGTAAATCCCCTTTTCGCATTGTACTTCCAGAACCTGAAAGGATGAGCGGTGAGAAAATTTACGTCGCCCGTACCGTCATCCGCCAACCAGTAAACATCCCTTTCTTTAAAGGGCATGTTGGGAAATGCAGCAGTAAGGGTGGTTACTCTTTGCGTATTCACGTTCATTACGTCTACTTTTCCATTTGTGGTGAGTTGAAAACCTGTACTGCCATATTCGATAAAAAGGTTATCGGCGTCATCCTTTGCCAGCTGCACGACTTTATTTTCCTGGAGATTGTTGCGCTGTCGGGTGAAAAGCAGGCATTTTTCACCGTCATACCGGTTCAGCCCATTGCGCGTGCCGAACCACATAAAACCGGCCTGATCCTGCAATCCGCAAAAGACTTCGTGCGATGCAAGCCCGTCTTCAATAGAAAGCACTTTTTTGGTGATGGTATACGCCGGGTCCTTGTTTGCAAAACCAGATTGGCTGTACACCCGGTTTCCTGGCATAAGCAATACCGGAATAGATACGCAGCCAATCAGAAATGCCTGCATTCCCTGGTGGATGTTTCGACAGTCTTTCCCTATTGCTGCGGATGATATAAAATTCACAAAGAGTAAATTAGGGAGGTTTTTATCACCGGTGAATTAAATTTTCTTGCCGATCCTGGCATGTACGCACAATCTTAAAAATGATCCGGGAAAATATAAACAAGCTTGCGCACCAAATGATCCCGCATTCAGTATAATACCAACCTGTTGACACGTGAAACTTGGAGAACTATTGGATCAATGACCTGGGAAGTTTTCACCGGCTAACACCATCAACTGGTGACCATTCCACCTGGCATGAAGAACACAGCAAAGACAATACGCGTTTCGGCAATGATCTTATTTTTTCATTACCAAATAAACGCCTCCGATCATTAAAACAATTCCGGTTGTGCGCGTTAAATCAATAGAACGCACAGCAACATGAAAAAATCCAAAGTGATCTATGAGAACGGCACAAATGATCTGACCGGTCACAATCAGTCCGATGGCTGTTCCAACACCTATCCTGGGAACCAACACGGTGATCATCACTACGTATGTAGCAACGATGATCCCGCCAAGATAGCCGTATAAGGGAGCCGATGTTATTTGCTGTCTTGCAGGGAAAGGGGTTTTTGACAATAAAATAAAGAAGATCATTCCTGCTAATCCGACGACAAAAACCATTAAACCGGTGAATAGCGGATTTCCGATACTTTTGCTGAATGCAGCGTTTGTAGCAGCTTGGATAGGGATCAATGCACCTGTAATGAATGCAAGGACAAGAAAAATCAGGTCGTTTTTCATGCGTAAGCTATTTGCTGACCAAATTTACATGATAAGACAAACTGAACAACAACCCTGCCGCAGGCGTAGCCACGATCGGCAAGTTTTCAGGCCAACACTTACCGGATAGCATGTCGGAGAGATTACAAAACCATATAGCAAGATTTGTTGAGATCAGCGAACAGGATTATGCTGAAATGTTACCATACTTTGCTGTTTTCAATGCTGCCAAAAAACAAAACCTGCTCGTAGAAGGAAAGGTTTGCAAGTATAATTATTTTGTGGTTGAGGGATGTTTACGGTTGTTCTTAGTCAACGAAAGCTACTACTGCGCCTTGAAGTTCCATTTGGAATTGTCACTGTTCATATCGAAGTTCGCAAGTGTGGGCCTGCTATCTCCCGAAGACACCAACGCTAATTGCTTTTTTACTGCAGGAACTACCTTCGGCATGATCCGGTATGTTCCGTCGGTCAGTTGGTCTATTTGCCATAATTGTTCCGGTGCGCCGGTAAATGCCGGAAACGTTACTACTTCAGCGTCTGCCGTGGCTGCCAATGTTCGCTCTGTCCCGGCAATTTGTATTTTGTAATAGGGACCACCCAGGTATCCGCCTGCCTCGGCAACAGCCGTTATGGTCCATTTCTGATGGGGGCGCCCCATGTAATCGCCTATTCTTGCGTCGATATTTCCGGTGGGCCAGTTTTTTACAACATCGGCTAATTGCTGCGGAGGAACCGGTTTGACGGGTTCATCCGTGTTACGCCCAAATCCGCGTAGGCCGCCTGCCATCCTCGTGAAATCAACCTCCAGCTCCAAACTATAGCCTCTTCTCTCAGATTCAATTTCATAGGTTCCTTCCCTGAAATTGTCTCCTGCAACGGGCCATCCGTTTTTCCACAGCAAGGGACGGATGCCCAGTACGCTGCGGCCGCCCTGGTCCAGATCTGCTTCATAATGACAAGACATTTTTTCAATACCCGCTTCCAGCACCAACCGCCCAAAATGTCCGGGACCTATCAAATTTCTGCTGGTTGCCGACACCATTTTTCCGCCACCTTCCAACATGTTTCTTCCCACATTATCCAGGTAAGGACCGGTTACTTTTTTCGACCTTCCCACAACGATGTTGTAGGTAGAGTTGGCGCCATCGCAACAGGTGCCGTGCGTAGCCAGCAGATAGTACCAACCGTCGTGATAAATCAGATCGGTGGCTTCACACACAATGGCTACATCAACCGGTTTATTGCCTTGTACCCTTTTGCCTGTTTTAGGATCAAGCTCCACAATGCGGATAAACCCGAAATAAGTACCGTATGTGAGCCACAACCGCCCCGTAGTAGGATCCAACATAATGCCGGGATCAATGGCGTCGTTGTCTTCGTTACCATTGGATGAAGCAACCACAACAGTGTCTGTGTATTTAAAGTCGGGTGAAGCCGGATCAAGCGTTTTGTTCCACATCGTATAGATCTTGCCCCTGTGTCCGCTTGCTGCACCACCCCCGGTAGCACCGTAAACCACCAGGTAGCGATCGCCGATTTTTATGGCATCGGGGGCAGCTCCACCGCCGGGTCTCACTGCACCACCGTTCCATGTCCAGCCGTCAGCGGAAATCAACCCGCCGCCACCCGTGCCAAATGTGTAATACTTTCCGTCACAGGCCACAATCGTTGAAGGATCATGGATAAATGGTTTTCCCACCTGTGCGTTGACCATGCCTGCTGCCAGCAAGGATAACAGGATTGTTGCAACCAGTATTTTATTCTTCATGCGATTGATAACTTGTTTTCACTTGATTGATAGAACCCGCCACCGGTCATCATTTTACTGTGAGAAGGATCATTGGTGTTGCTTGTTTCAAACAACGCCGGGGTCTGCAGACGGAACTTTGAAACTGAACGACGACCCGAGTTATTCGTAACTAACCGTGAATTTTTTTACCGGCTTTCCCCTTTCATCGATAAAGCGAAGACAGAAATCACACATGCCGGGGCCGTTAATAACTGCGCCCCGGATGATGTTCTGTCCTTTGTGCAGTGTTACCCGGGCGGATGTGCAATTATCCACAACCATGTCCCTGTCGCCGGAAAGCATAAGGACTTCCTTGCCATTCAGCCAAAACATGCCTGCTGAATTACACCCAGCCGCCATCCGTACATTACTGATTTCTTCCGGGCAGTTGATCACGGTAACAACCCAGAAGAGTACACCGTACTGGGGCTTGTTGATGGCATAAGAAAAACGGAACAACTTAAAGTTAAAGAGCTTGCTGTCCAGGGCATACCATTTCAGTTGCTGCTCTCCCACTTTTGCCATCTCACTGTTCCGTGGGACTACAGCGAAATCAGTGGAAAAATTATCCTTCTCAAAAGTTGTTCTAAGATAATTGTCCGTGAATATATTGTTCCTGGTGATGTCTTTCTTTACAGGTTCCAGCACCAGCCAGCGTTGGATAAATCCTTTTTCGTCCGGCGCCTTTTTGAGCCTGGTGGCCGGTGTAAAATAAGGGGATAGTGTTCTGCCGGTATCGACAGGCCGGGTGGCAGGAGCCAGGACTGATCTTTGTTCCAGACCCGGAGCTTGTTCCACAGCTGCAATGACATCTATTTGCAATCCTGAAAAAATAAGAAATGTCATTGCTGACAACAAGGATCTCTGCTTTCTTTGCATCGTAGATTCTTTTATAACAAGGATGATTACTTCAGCAAACCATTATTTGTAAACAGGCGTAAAGGTTTCCAACGACTGCGCGCGGTCACGCATCACCAACGTATCCTTTGATGCCACGAGCATGTTCTGCACGGTCAGGTTCACCGAGTAATCCATATGCACAACCCTGTTCACATTCCCGGCGTGTTTGATGAATCTGGCCTCAGGCGTGCGAACCGGCGGAACAAAGCTATCGGAAGCACCCGCTTCTGCATGGTTTATTTGTTGAAATAGATGGAACAAATGTTGATAAAGCCGACACTTCCCCAGTTTCCTGCCGGTCATCCTGGAAGAAAAAAGTTAAGAATAATCCGGCGTTGAATCCTGTACAATCTCCTGCAATAAAACTTCTACTTTTCAGTCCCTAACTCAACGCGATAATTAGTATGATAGCTTCCCGTATGAAAAGGCTTTTGTGGAAAGGCCTGCTTGCCATAGGTCTGATTGGCCTGACCCGGTGCAACCCGGGTTCCCCCACCGAACCTGCCTGGCAAAAGGAAAATAGAGCATTGATCTCAGCACATCAGCTAACTGAAAGAACGCTTTCAGGACTGCCCCAAACAACCATTGCATCCAACCTGGAAGCAGCTAAAGTAACAGATATAACCAGGCTGGATAGCACCCTGCTGTATCCGGGTGTTTCTGCCCGGCTCTTCTGGGGCAGTGGCACCATGATCAGTGTGCTCCGGTTAGCCCCAAACGCCCAAGTTCCGGAAGAGGTGCTGCCGGCAGACCGGTTTGTGTTTGTGCTGGAAGGATCAGTTGAGCAATCAGTCAACGGCTTGCCGGTAACCATGATCTCAAAGAAGAGGGAGGCCCCGGATGGAACGCACGGCGGTACGCCCAGAACAGATTTTATTTACCTGGAAAGGGGAACAAAGCATGCAGTGATTGCCGGAGCAGGCGGCGCCAAACTGCTGGAGGCTTACAGCCCATTGCGGCTTGATTACCTGCAAAAAGCAGGCATCAAAAACCTTCCGGCCGGCATGGCAGATGTGGAAACCGCCCAAACACCCAATGTAAAGCCAGGTAAGGTGTACGACTTGTATGATCTTCAGCTTACCGAGTTGCTGCCTGGTGCCTACTCCAGGTTGGTTACAGGAAAGAATACCCAGCTCAGCTTTATTTCCATGGAGCCAAATTCCAGCTTTCCGCATCATATACATCCCGAAGAACAAATGATGTTTGTGTTGCGGGGCGCCTGCGATGAAATATTACTGAACAGCGAACAAGGCATGAAACCCAATAACGTTGTCCGGATTCCTGCCAACCTGGTTCATGGCGCCCGGATCGGAGACCTTGGCTGCGATGCCCTTGACGTATTCTGGCCGGCCCGGGAGGATTACGCGGAAAAAGAAAAACAAAGACTGGCCGCCTTTCATGCAATTATTCCGGGAAATGCCAAACCGGAACTGCTTGTTGATGGCCAAAAACAAAAGCCCCTGCTCACATTCACCGAAGGGCCCAAGTGGCTGAATGGCAAAATATATCTTTCCAATATGTACTTCGACCAGAACTTTACAGCAGATCCTCAAAAGAGTTCTACCGTAGAGCTGGACCCTTCAGGCCGTTACAGGAACATTACAGAAGGCAAGATGCAGACCAACGGGCTCTATCCTTACAAAAACGGCCACCTGCTTGTATGCGATATGATAGGGCACCGGCTTGTGGAGATGACGACTGATGGAAAAATTGTAAAAACGATCGCGGATAAATGGGAGGGGAAACCGATCGATGGGCCCAATGACGTGATCACGGATGCCAAAGGCGGCATTTATTTTACCGACCCGCAGTTCACAATGGAAAAAGAAAAATTTCAACCGGGCCGGGCCGTGTATTATGTTTCTCCGCAAGGCCCCATAACAAGGCTTACCAAACCCAATGAGTTTGCCATGCCCAACGGCATCCTGCTTTCACCCGATGGAAAAACGCTTTACATCAACAACTGTTATGACGACGAATCCTGGTATCCTGTCAAAAGCGACAAAGACAATTTTATCTGGGCATACGATGTGCAGCCGGATGGCACCATCGGCAACGGACGGAAGTTTGCCAAATTGTTTCTCATCGATCAGGTAATGGACAGAAAAGGCCGGTCTTCCAGTGCCGATGGCATGGCCATCGACAAGAAAGGAAATATTTACGTAGCCACTTATTACGGCGTACAGATATTTAATGCGCAGGGCCTATTTATAGGCATGATCAACCTGCCGTCATTTCCCGTGAGCCTTTGTTTTGGCGACAGTGATATGAAAACACTGTACATTGTCAGCTATAGCAAGGTGTATAAGATCCGTACCAATATGGAAGGATTTGTGCAGTACTTGTAACTACTTTCCCTGTGACGTGTATTGGCTGCGATATCAAAAATGGTTGCTGATATTTTCCACCGCACCTGCCCCCAGGCGTTCCTTGAGCTGGGTCAGGTAAAGACTTTTAGGTGTTACATGCCGGTCCATAGATTCAATATATCCATTCGGTTTTTTCAGTTCCTGCAGTTCCCTGTTGAAAATAACGGAGGCGACGCCCAGGTGTCCAAAAGAATAATTTTGTGCCGTGGGCGGTTGCTGGATCAAAAAGTCTCCTTCGCAATTCCAGAATACAATATTTGCGCCTGCCCATCCAATGGTGATGTCTTTCCAGAACCGGGCTGTCAGCGGTGCTTTGATGTTATCATACAGGGCGCCGTTCACCCAATTGGCGTGCGGTTCGCTGGATGAATAGGGATTCACGGCTTCGCTGTTGAAAAAAACATTGCCGCTGGAAGAAGAAGTTTGCATCACGAATGAATGCCTGCCCTTCTGGGAGAAACATCTTTGCACAAGCGACAACTGCCCATTCAGCTGGTAGGTAAAACGCCGGGCTCCTGCCCTGATGGAAACCGGTTCCCATGATTGGCAATCCTGCACGGTGATCCACTTTGTACTGGCAACCGTTTGTACCACACTGCTGCCAAAATGAAGGGCGGTAATATTACGGACCCATCCGTTCTTTACATTGGCGAAATTGATGAAATTGAAATAGTGGTTTTCATCCGAGTAGTATTCATCTCCTTCGTATTTGGAACCAGGCCCGTCAAAGTTGCCCCGGTCCATATTACCATACGCTTTCATCCTTACCGAAGGGTTGTATTCTGAAACGCCCCGGAGGTTTTCGATCCCTACCTGTTCAATACGCCCGGTATCGTTGTATTTCACGATCTCGCCCCCACCCCAGCGGCTTTCTATGGCGCAAAAAACAGGCGCGTCAATGGTAATGTTATTGCCTTTTACCTCAGTCACTACCCTGTCGTAGCTGATCACGAAGGGCCTCCACCTGTATCTTCCGGCGGATAGGGAATCCTGTCCCAGTTCCCTGACCCAGTCTTCATTGCCATTGCGGCGCACCAGCACCTTGTCTCCCGCTTTAAACCCCTTTGCAGATGCAACTGAAAAGCTTCTCGCACCAACGGGTACATACTTATCTGAAATGGTTTGCTTTGTTTCTTCCTGTGGCATCCATCCGGAAAGGCCGGTGATGTTGACCAGCGCAGGTCTTCCACCGCGTGGTGCGCCCTGTGCAGCCGTTTCCTTGGGCGTTTTACCGATCAGGATCGTACCTACATCGCTCATGCCTTCTCCCCGCAACACAATGCCCGAAGTCTTGATGGCAACAGGTTTTTCCAGCTCATACGCACCCATCTTCAGCAGTACAGCACCTCTGAACCCCGCAGCATCAGGAGACAGGGCAGCCACTTTGTCGATGGCAGCCTGGATGTTGTCTGCATTGTCGCCCGGCCGCGGCCATACCGTTGCTTTCACCGGTACATAGGGTATAGCAACGCCCCCACCTTTATACCCAGCGTTGGAAAAATCCGGGATCTTATTGCCCAGGCTGTCAGCAACGTAAACCAGCTTGCCGTCTACGCCCGGGTACACAAGTGATGTGGTGGGCGGCATGTCCTGGGCCTTGGCTGAGCAAATGCCCAGGCAGAAAACAAAAGCAGCTATCAAGTGGAGGTAGATTCTCATGGCAATTGCTTAGCTTGTTATATACACGTTGATGATCGTTTGTACCCGACCGTTATCCGGCTGAATGCGGAGCGCCGGTTTAGTACGGAACAGCCATGCTGATAACTTAGTAAGTTATCAATCAAAGGGGCTGCTTCAGGTAAAGCAGCCCCTTTGATTGGTCAGTCTGTATGGGCGTTAATAACCCGGATTTTGTTGTGTTTTCAATTTGGAATTGTTGTCGATCACGCTTTGCGGAACAGGGTTCATATACATCTTATCCGTAAACACATGCGGGTGGTTGAGCCCGACTGGTTCGTATTTCCAGACACCGCTGTTGTCCGCCGGCACTGTGTTGGTGATCTTCATGCCGTGCAGGTCAACGTTCATAACGTCTTTGGCAATTTTCCAGCGGATGATGTCGTAGAAACGCTTGGCTTCAAAACACAATTCAATCCTGCGCTGGTCCCTGATCTCCTGGCGCATTTGTGCCTGCGTGAGGCCGGGTTCCAGGGCAGGCAGGTTGGTGGAGGTACGCTGCCTGATCTTGTTCACGGCTGCATACACGGAAGCATCGGGGCCCACTGCCTCATTCTGCGCTTCGGCATAACCCAGCAACACCTCGGCAAAGCGGTAGTAAATATAATTGGTGCCGTTTTGCGAACCGCCTTCCGGCGCCAGGTTGTTCAGCTTCTTTTTAAAATAATAAGCCGTATTGCTTACATCGCCGGTGGCAAAATCGATCTCGTTGTCTTCTTTCTTTACCTTGTTGATGCGGGTATAAATAATATCTGCCCTCGGCATCCAGTCCTGTTTGTACGTGGCACCGTCAAATACCACAAACTGGTAGAAGCGGTTCTCCCGGCCCACATACGGCTTTTGCGGATCGTAACCGGAGGTTGGATCAGAAATCCTTTTGCCGTTTGCCATCCTGAAATCATCCACCAGTTCCTGTGTGGGGTTGTAGTTTCCCCAGGTATGGTAAGAGCCTAAAATATACACGGGTCCGCCAAACTGGTCGATGTTATTAGGGATGGCAGTCGCTACATTCTGCCTGTCCCAGATCACCTCCGAATTATACTCATTGGCCGTATACCAGAGCTTATCCTGCTCGGCGAACAGGCTGTACTGCGTATAGCTGTCCATGAACTTCTTGAACGTTGCGGCTGCAGTGGCCCATCTGGCGCTGCTTGCCGTGGCAAAGTGCACCAGGTTGCCCGGGTCACTTAAAGGGTAAGTACCGGAGTTGAAAAGCGGACTGGCGCCATACAGTTGCACCCAGCCTTTCAGCATCAGTGCAGCGCCCAGCGTGGCACGGCCTGCATCGGCATTGCCTGCATTGTACTTGACCGCCAGTTTGTTGTTGTTGATCACAGTGTCTAATTCGCTGACGATAAAATTGAAGGTTTCCTCAAATGTATTCCGGGCGTAGTATATTTCGCTTCCGTCCGTATTACTCAGCACTTTGGTAATAACAGGCAGGCCGCCAACATGCTGCCACAACATGGCATACCAGTAAGCCCGTAAAAACTTCGCCTCATCGATCCGCTTTGCTGACCAGGCCGCTGTAAAAGTACCGGCTTTGTTTTCCGTTACTTTCTGGATAAAGACATTGCATCTCCTGATCTTACTGTATGCGGCAGACCAATCAGCGTAGTTTCCATGCGGGCCCTGGTTGGTTTCGCCCATGGGCAAACCGCCATCGTTCGACGGCCCTACAATACCTTGTTTCCACCTCCACGACCGCCAGTAAATACCGCCGTCATTGTCATCCGTAAAATCGTCCAGATAATCCGGCGTGTTGTTCATGTTGGAAAGCTGCTGGTAAACCGCGTTCAGAAATATATCTGCCGTTACTTCCGACGCCCATTGCGTTTCCTCGGTCACGGTAGATTTGTTCACATTGTCATCCAGGTACTTGTTGCAGGAGAAGGCGGTAAAAAGAACGGCAACAAATGCGATCCTTTTAGAGAATTTTATGTTGATCATGCTTTTTTGATTTATTCTGATAAACTAAAAATTTGCATTCAAGCCAAAGGTCAGGCTCTTCTGTAAGGGGAAGACGGTTTCTGCCTGCGGGTTGGCGCCGGTGCCGCTGGCCACTTCCGGATCGATCCAGTTGATCTTGCTCAGGGTCAGGATGTTTTGTCCGGTTGCAAAAATCCTGATCCCCTTGATCTTTAATGCACGCATCACAGAACCCGGAATGCTGTAACCGACTGTAACCGTTCTCAGCTTCAGGAAGCTGGCATCCTTGATCCAGAAATCAGTGGCCTGCGAATTGTTTGAATAAGGCGCCTGGTTTGCCCTCGGGTATTTGGCATCGGGCGTAGCAGGCGTCCAGCGGTTGTTGAAATACTCATACCCTGCGTTGCTGTTGTTTACATTGAACGGTTGGGTCAGAAAACCCAACGTACCGATAGCCGATTTGGCGGATCCCTGGAAGAACACCGTTGCATCAAATCCTTTCCAGTTTGCAGACAGGTTGATGCCGTAATTGATCAGCGGTTGCGGTGCATTTCCGATATAGGTTTCGTCATTCGCATCTATCTTGCCATCCGGTTTTCCGTTGGGTCCCGACAGATCAGCATACTTTATATCGCCGGGATGCAGGTCACCGAACTGGGTGATGGTGTAACCGTCTTTTGCATCAATCAGACCGTCCCCGTTCTTATCGTCTGATTTCTGGAAAAGGCCCTCGCTTTTATAACCAAACTGGCTGTTCAGCGGCCTGCCGGTCCTTCTCCTGTTGAGGTTGTTGTAGGTTGCGGAAGACTCAAATATCTTGAGTGTTTTGTTGTTGGCATAACTGAAAGTACCGTCAATGCTCAGGAGCAAACCATTGGCGAACTTATGCGTTGAGCCGGCAGTGATCTCAATGCCGGAACCCTGCATTTCACCGATATTCAGCTGCGACAATCCGATGCCGTATTCAGATGGTACCGTGGTAGTCGGGGTGAACAACATCCCCGACCTTTTTTGCTTGTAAACATCCACTTCCAATCTCAGCAACCCATCAAACATTCTTGACTCAAATCCCAGATCAGATTTGATCGCCTGCTCCCAGGTAATGCCCGGGTTGGCCTGGTTGGTGGGCGAAGTGCCTTGTACCAGCGTACCGGCTCCGAAAGCATACGCGTTGCTGGCCAGCGAGTAAGCATCTACGTACTGAAACGCACCGCCCGCCAGGTTACCCGATTTGCCCCAGGATCCTCTTATCTTCAGAAAGTTCAGCCAGGGTACCGTGTTCAGGAACTTTTCCTGCGAAGCTACCCAGCCCAAGGAAAAGGCAGGGAAGTAGGCGTATCTTTTACCGGGCGCAAAGAAATAATGCCCGTCGTACCGGCCGGATACTTCCACAACATACTTTCCGTCTATCGCATCTGTAACGCGGTAAACATACCCTACCTGGCTGCCGGTTGATGATGTACCGGTAATCGTGTAATCATTCCTGTTAGAGCTGCCAAAGTTAAATTCATCCACAACCAGCGCAAAGTTGTTGATCCTTGCATTGAAGTTAGCGGATGTATTGTTGCGTGCCTCTGCCACTACCAGGCCGGTCACATCATGTTTACCGAACTGGTTGCGGTAATTCAGGTAACCCTGGTAGGTGAACTGCTGGTTTTTTAATTCAGCCTGGTTCAGGTAAGTATATGCCACCAGGCCTTCCGCAGTAGAAGCCACTTTGGTGTAGGTATAAGGTGTTGTACCGGTGTTGATGTTGTAGTAGAAGAATGGACGATGGAACTGTTTGGTGCTTTGCGTGAACGGATCATAGCTGATGGACCCTTTTATACTCAGACCCTTTATGGGCAATCTCTGCTCAATACTCAGCGTCGACAACAAGGTCGTATTGTATTGCTTGGTGTAACCGCCTGACTGCATGGTTGCATAAGGACTCAAACCGGCCGATGCACTCCATAACCCGTTGCTGAACCTGTACGGATCTATCGGAATGTACTTGTACGTAGCCCGCAACAGGTTGTAAGCAGTATGCTGCGGATCCAGGTTCCGGTTCTTTTCCTGGGAACCATTCATTGACAATGAGAATACAGTGCTGTTGGTCACCCTGGCCTCCAGGTTCATACTGTAGTTATACCGCGTGTAAGTGATCTGGTCGAACATGCCTTTCTGGTTGAAGAAACCCAGGTTGGAATAGTACTTCACCCGGTCGGATCCCCCGCTCACCTGTACACTATGACTTGTCATCGGCGCATGAAAGTTCACGATGTCCTTGGGTGTGGCGATCGGGTTTTTATCCGGATCCTGGGCATTTAACTTCTGGTAGTCGTCTATCCTGCTGGGTGCAAACAGCGGCGTGGTAGAGGTTGGATTTTCGTTGAAATAAGCCTCGTTGCGCAAACGCATATAATCCTGTGCGCTCAGCACTTCCGGATAAAAGGTAGGGCCCTGCACACCGTACCAGGAGTTGAGGGAAATGGACGGTGCACCCAGTTTGCCTTGTTTTGTCGTGATCAGCACCACCCCGTTGGCGCCACCCAGGCCATAGGGGGCTGTGGCAGCTGCATCTTTGAGGATCGTGACCGATTCAATGCTGTTGGGGTCGATCTGGTTGATGTTGTTGCGGATCACATTGTCCACTACAATCAGCGGCGCATTGTTGCCGGTTGTGTTGATACCCCGGATAGAGAAGCTGGTATTGTCGTTGCCCGGCTGGCCCCCGTTCGACTGCCGGCCGATCACGCCTGATACCCTGCCCACCACCGCGTTCGATATGTTGGGAACGGGTGCTTTTACGAGTTCCGCACCTTTCACGCTGCTTACAGCGCCGGTTACAGTGGCTTTCTTTTGTGTACCATAGCCTACCACCACGACGTCTTCCAGCGACCCGGCTACAGGTGTCAAGGAGACGGTTAATCCGGAAGCTGCGCCTTTAACAGGAAGCTCGCCCAACTGAAACCCCACATGCGTAACCACGAGGGCTGTTTCTTGTTTCTGGACTGTTATGCTGAAACTGCCGTCTACCGTTGTAGAGGTGGTATTACCGGGGCGGCCCTTTTCGGTAACGGTGGCCCCTGCCAGTCCGTTGCCGTTTTTATCTACCACTCTTCCTTTGATTGGGAAAGTGGGTGCGCCGCCTTGATTTCTGCTTCCATTTTGCGCGCTTGCTGACATGCAGGAAATCAGGAAGACAGTGATGAACAGATTCTTGTAAAGAAATTTTTTGTGTAGACTGAAATTGGTTGAGATAAAGTTTGTCATGGCAATGTTTTAAGATGTGTGTTAAGTCGCCTTGGGGCGAACCTTTCTTTAAACAGTGAAGCGATCGTTCTCAGGCAGGATTAGCGCGTTTTATTCATGCACAGGCGTTGGTTTTGTGAGGTAATAAGATTTGATGAACCAGTTAGGCTCCCCTCCCGCTGCCATGGTATACAGAGAAAAGGGAAGCCCGGAAATACTTGCTGTCCTTGCAGTTATCTGGTGCTGGCGGCAGCACCTTTCGCTGCCGGCTCCAGCGTTTTGATCCATTGTGCGATCCTGGTCAAATCTGCTGCCGGCACATGTGCCATCGGAGGCATGCGGGTCGCGTAATCGGGCCAATGGGCCGCAGCTGGTTTTTGGATCAGCTGCACGATCTGCGCAACGGAATATTTTTTGGAAGCCACTTCCCGGTACGAAGGCCCGATCACCTTGCTATCAGGATTGTGACAGCT
>JADCRZ010000054.1 GCA_015069695.1 Williamsia sp. | reverse complement strand
GTTCAGCAACGAACACGCCCGGTACTATTCCATAGCCCCATCCATGCAAAGGCACAAACACCCACAACTGCATGGACATAGCTTGTTCGTTGTAGCGCAGTGCAGTAAATTTTAGCCCCTTTCAAACAGCCTTGACTTTTTTGCTTCTTTTTGCATCAAGGCAAAAAGAAGACGGAGTCTCTACAAAATACTCTGCACCTTCAACGTGATCATAATTGGCTGGCCGTCTCTCATAACCAGTATTTTCATTTTCTGGCCTGCGTTCTGGAGCAAATTCTTGTAGACCTGGATGTTGCGGCTGAAGTTGTTGTTAATGGCGACCATCACGTCGTCGGGTTTGAAGCCGGCTCTTTCTGCGGGTGAGTCTTTCATAACATCGGTGACCCTTACTTCTCCGTCGATAAAGTAAAAACCCAGGCCTGTATAAGCGTAATCAAATGGTTCCCGGAAATGAGAATTGGGGATGAGGTACAGTTCTTTTTTCTCGTAGTTCAGCGTCAGGTTAAAACGCCGTAGGAGATCGTTGCCGATCAAGCCGCCCAGGTATGGATAAGAGGTAACGTTGTATTCATCCGTAAAAATATAAGAAGGCACTTTTTTAAACCGGTAAGGTCCCAACCGGAACTCTTTGATGACAGTAATTCGCATATCTGCCTTTCCCCCCAGTCCTTCTGCCTGTGTATGAAAAATTTTCTTTTTAGAGCTGAGCTGCAGGCTATCAGAGATAAAATCGGTTGAGAGGAGCATACACAATCCGGCGCCCGTGTCGAAGTAAAAGCGGGCGCCGACAGATTTTTTTTCTTCCTTTACCTGTCCGCTTTGTATAGGAATGTTGACCAGCAAGGGTTTCAGGAGAAACCCGCCGCGGGGATACTTCATGGAGCCTTTTGAATACACAAAGACCAATGAATCATCATAATTGATCTTTACGATATAGCGGGTAAAAAAGCTGTAGCCGATGATACCGTCTATATGCTCACCATATACATTGCTCAGGATTTCATAGTCGTTGATGTGAAAGTTCAGGCTGTCTACCCGCAAGCCCGGCAGGCGGAGGGTGTTGTTGTAAGCAAACCGCACCGTGCGTATTCCTGCGATACCCCGGATTGTTTTGTTGGAAGCGGTTGTGTTGATCCGCAGCCTGTCGCAGGTAGTAGAATCAAGAGAAATGCCGCCACTGCCAGTGTCCAGGATAAAGTTAAGCGTGTCAGAAAGATCGTTCACTTTTGCCTGCAAAACCACCACCCCACCACTGAACTGTTTAAAAGGAAAACTGGTAAGCAGTTTGGCAGGGGAAGGGACAAACTCTTCCTGACAAAAAGCACCCAGGGAGAGCAGCAGCGTACAGAGCTGGATAAGTATTATTTGGCAACCGTTGCGCGACACGCCAGGCAATTGAATATGAATGAACCCGGCCCAAGGCCGATTACGAACTGTAAGTTAAACCCTTATTGGTTTCAAACACATCCGTTCGTAACTTTCCGTTAACAAAATTTGTTACCCGGAAAAGCAGCTTCAAAGCTTTCTTCTCCGGTGGCCCGGCTGCAATTCTTTTCTTTCTTTCTAACATTCCGTTAGTAATTTTGTTGTTCAGTAAATAGCGTTTCATGCGACTCTCCACATTGTACCATAAAGCCCTGCAGTTTGAGTTTTTAACAGTAGAAGAGGGCGTTTTTTTGTTTGAACGGGCTCCCCTGACCGACCTGATGCGGATTGCAGACGAGTTGCGGAGCATCCAGGTTCCGCACGGAAAGGTAACCTGGATCATTGACCGAAATGTAAACACCACCAATGTATGCGTGGCCAATTGCAAGTTCTGCAATTTTTACCGCGTGCCCGGTCATCCTGAATCATACATCACAGATATTGAGACCTATAAGAGAAAGATCGACGAAACAATCCGCTATGGCGGAGAGCAGCTGCTGTTGCAGGGAGGCCATCATCCACAATTAGGATTGGCTTTTTACGTTGATTTGTTCAAACAGCTTAAACAGCTGTATCCCACTATTAAACTGCATGCATTAGGCCCCCCCGAAGTGGCGCACATCACAAAGCTGGAAGGATCAACACACCGGGAGGTATTGATGGCACTGCGGGAAGCTGGTCTCGACTCTTTACCCGGAGCAGGCGCAGAAATCCTGGTCGACCGGGTCCGGCGCCTGGTGAGCAAGGGAAAATGCGGCTCGCAGGAATGGCTCGACATTATGCAGGAAGCACATAGGCAGCGCATTACCACATCTGCCACCATGATGTTTGCGCATGTTGAAACAATTGCTGAGCGGTTTGAGCACCTGGTGAAGCTGCGTGATGTGCAGGCGAAAAAGCCAGCCGATGCCAAAGGGTTCCTGGCTTTTATACCCTGGACATTCCAGGACGCCGACACCCTGCTCGCCCGCATCCGGGGGGTTCATAATCTGACAACACCGGAAGAATATATCCGCATGATTGCCTTAAGCCGGATTATGCTTCCGAATGTAAAAAATATACAGGCATCCTGGTTAACAGTTGGCAAGGAAACGGCCCAGGTCTGTTTGCATGCTGGTGCCAATGATTTTGGCAGTATCATGATCGAAGAAAATGTAGTAAGTGCAGCCGGAGCTCCTTACCGGTTTACCAGTAAGGGCATACAACAAGCCATCCGCGAAGCTGGCTTTGAGCCGCAGTTACGCAACCAGCAGTATGAATTTCGTGATATGCCCCAGATGGAGGAACAGGTGATCACGTATTAGCTTCCTTCATACCCGTGGTATTGACCTGCGCAAGGAAATGTGAGCCGGGATGTTATTTTGCCATAGGTTAAAATCTATGCAATGACACTGGACGAGCAGGAATATCATCAGTACGTAGCCGCCCATATGAAGCTTCTTTACTATGTAGGCATAGAAGAGGAGCTGATTTCCCCGGCTACAACATTGGAAGCGTTCTATAAACTTCCTTTCCAAAGAAAGTATCAATGCAGGGAAGCAATGTATAAAAACATGCACCTGCTCGATAGTTATCTCAGCAAATACGCAGAGCAGCTGCATCCCGGAGAGAGGCATATCTTGCAAGGCTTTAAAAAGAAGATCCAAAGTGATTTTATCATCCTGAAATGCCTGACCCGTTACTGTATTTTTGTTGATTGCAAAACAGATCTGATGTATGCGGTGAAAGCCCTGTCTGACCCTTTCGACGAATTTTTCCGCCGCTTCCCGGTCTACTGCACCACCGCCATTCTTCCGTTTAAAGACACAATCATCTACGACGGCTTTATCAGTACACAGGGAAATGTATTTCTGAGACCAGAGCTGAGCGCAAGCATGAACGAAAAATACAAGCAGGCCAAGAAAAATAATACCATTGTTACCAGCCTGCAATAGATACCGACACAACAGCAGGAAAGACTTGTTGCCCCATTGTACATGTCTCATGTAAATTCTTAATACCTTGCTATACATGGATCACACTTCTATGCAGCCTGCAATTGTAATTGAAAACCTCCGCAAGAATTATGGAACCAAACAGGTTTTAAAGGGTGTCAACCTGGAAATCTTTCCCGGTCAGATCATCGGTTATATTGGTCCGAACGGAGCCGGAAAAAGTACAACCGTAAAAATCCTGTGCGGCCTGATCAATGACTATGAAGGCACCGTTACTGTAAACGGAACCGACCTGAAGCAGGAACCGATCAGGGTGAAAAGCATGATCGGATATGTTCCTGAACTGGCTGAGTTGTACGAAGTACTTACCCCCCGTGAGTTCCTGGAACTAATGGGGCAGCTTTACAATGTGCCGGATGCAGTTCTTGCCATGCGCATCACCGGTTTGATGGAGGCATTTGGTTTGGGAAGCAATCTCGACCAGCGCATGGATACATTCAGCAAAGGCATGCGGCAAAAAGTGCTGATCGCCTCCGGCATTCTGCACAACCCGGATATACTGATCCTTGATGAGCCTTTAAGCGGCCTGGATGCCAACAGCGTAATCATTATCAAGGAACTGATCAGCAGCCTGGCCAGGGAAGGCAAAACCATCTTCTATTGCAGCCACATGATGGATGTAGTGGAAAAAGTAAGTGACCGGATTGTACTGATCAACGAAGGAGCCGTGATTGCAAACGGCACTTTTGAAGAGTTGCAGCATCAGCTTGGCAGCAACAGCCTCGAAAAGATCTTCTCATCGCTTACTGCCACTGAGTCACCTTCGGCAAAAGCACACCAGATGATCAACCTGCTTGAAAACAAAACCGTCTCTACCTGATTCTATTTACAAGATGAACTTTCTAAACAAACTGCTGCTCCGGCTGGTGTTGATGCCTGCCCTTCTTTATAAAAAGCTGGGTGCCGATCCGCGCCAGCTCAGGCTGATCCTCACAGCAAAGCTGATGATGGATGACAGAAGACCCAACATGTACCATTATACCCGGCGAAAAACAGAGAAGGCCATCTCTGGTTCCACACTTGGCACCATGTTCTTTTCGCTCTTATTTGGTTTGTTCTTTCTCTACGGATTCATGATCAGCGATGAGCGTATTACCCAGCTTACGATCTACTTTTCCATATATATCGTGATTCTCTCCACTACACTGATTTCCGACTTTACCTCTGTTTTGATGGATGTGAGAGATAATTACATCATTCTGCCCAAACCGGTTAACGACAAAACCTTTGTGCTGTGCAGGCTCCTGCACATTTTTATTCATTTGCTGAAGCTTGTCATTCCCATGAGCCTGCCTGCCGTAGTCTACATGTTTATTCAGCAGGGACCGGGAGCATCACTGGTATTTAGTTTTATCCTGCTGTTTTGTACCGTCTTTACCATCTTTCTGATCAATGCTGTTTACCTGATCATCCTTAAAGTATCTACCCCGGCCAAGTTCCAGGCTATCATAAGCTATGTACAAATATTTATAGCCATATTCATGTATGTAGGATACCAGCTGGTGCCGCGTCTTGCAAACAAGATCATGCTCACCGGATATACCATCAGCGGCAAACCATGGGCCTGGTTGCTGCCGTCATACTGGTTTGCCGGGGGCTGGCAATTCTTTTATTCCTTCAACATTCGTTATGCAACAGGAGGATTGCTTTCCTTGATCGTTCCGCCTCTTACCTTGTGGATCGTTGTAAAATATTTTGCTCCCTCGTTTAATCAAAAGCTTTCGCAGCTATCAGCAGGCAACGAAGAAGGCATCAAAAAGAAAAGGGGTTCAGGATCTTCTTTCTGGGCGCTTGTCAAGCAAAAGCTGGCTGCGCTGAGTACAGGCAGGGGAGAAGAAAGAATGAGTTTCCTGCTGACCTGGGACCTGACCAGCCGTTCAAAAGATTTCAAGCTTAAAGTGTATCCTTCTTTCGGCTATCTGCTTGTATATGCAGTGATGCTGTTTTTCAACAACAAAATCACGCTGGAAGAACTGCGTCTCGGAACCAGCGGCAGTAAGCTGACTGTCCTTAGCGTAACATACATATGCACCTTTATTGTTGCAATGGCCCTGGAGCAAATCCAGTACTCTGATAAGTTCAGGGCTTCCTGGTTTTACTATACCACTCCCATCAGAAAGCCAGGACTTATCTTAGCCGGTTCATTAAAAGCCACTATGATAAAGTTTGTTGCTCCTGCATGTCTTGTGATCTTAATAGCCGGTCTGGCAATAATAGGCGTACAGGTAGTTCCCAATTTATTACTCGGGTTCTGCAATGTGTGGTTAAGCTGCCTGATCATTGCCGTGCTCACTGTTCGTGCGCTTCCTTTTTCTGCTTTTCAGCACAACAAAAAAAAGGCAGGTGCTATCATCCGGAGTCTGATGAGCATGCTTATACCTTTATTCCTGGGCGTGCTGCAATTCTTTGTTTACCATTCTGTCTGGGCTGTACTACTGTGCTGTTGCCTGTCTGTAATTGCCAGCTGGCTTCTCCTGGATTATTTAAAAAATAAAAGCTGGCAACAGCTGGCTGTTGCGTACAATGAGTAGTATATGAATTTTGCAGAACAAATCCTTCACTTTATACAACATCTTCAATTTCCTATAGCCCTTCCACCCAATGTGGAAGTAATGAATCCTTTTGGGGATGCTGCCACCTTTGATGTGTGCAGGCAATTTTATACAAAGTATTACAATGATACAAAGCACCGGTGGATGCTGATCGGTATCAACCCTGGCCGCTTTGGTGGTGGAGTTACGGGCGTTCCGTTTACAGATCCTATCCGGTTACAGGAAGCCTGTGGTATCCGGAATAACTGGCCAAAGAAGCAGGAGCTTTCTTCCATTTTCATGTATGAGATGATGGAAGCATTTGGCGGCTTGTCGTTCTTCTATGAAAATTTTTATATCACTTCGGTCAGTCCGCTTGGTTTTACAAAAGATAGAAAGAACCTGAATTATTATGATGACAAACTTTTACAGGCAAGCATCAAGAACTTTGCGGTTGACTGCATGCACCGGCAGCTCCGGTTTGGTATACACCGGACCGTTGCGTTTTGCTTGGGTGAAGGAAAAAACTTCCAGTATCTTTCTTCGCTGAACAGGGAGATGGGTTTCTTTGAGAAAATCATTCCTTTAGCACATCCAAGATTTGTTATGCAATACAGGTTGCGGTACAAGCAGGAGTACATTGCTTCCTACCTGCAAAAGTTTCAGGAAGGAGGCGTCTAGAAAAAATAGATGCGCAAAAAAAAGAGGATGTCTATCAAACAGACATCCTCTTTTAAAAATCTTTACGGCTGCATTAGTTACCGCCGCCACCGCCCATTCTTCTTCTTGGAGATAAGGCTGGCTCGATATCACTCTTGAATTTCTTGAATTGGTCGTCGCTCAATGCTTTCTTTAATTTTTCGTCTCTGTCTGCAACCATCTTTTCTCTGTCTGCTCTCATCTTGTCTCTGTCCATCTGTCCACCTGAGGCCATCATATCATCCATCATCTTGTTCTGGGCCTTGTAGAAGTCCATGAAAATGGTTTGAACCTGGGTTTGAGCGCCCTGCTCCAGTTTAAATACAGAGTTCAGCGTGTCCACGACTCTTTTTGTGTTTTCTTCCGGAGTACGACGTTGGAAGCCGCCACCGCCGCCTCCTTGTGCATTCACTGTGAGAGCGCCTGCTAACAACAGCATGCTGAAAAAGCCAATTTTAGTTTTCATCTTTTTGATTTTTTTGATTAGAAAAATTTTTACATCAGACGCTTAGTCACATAAAAACTTTCGCCTGTTGCCTTGTTTCTTTTTTTGAAGAAAATTATTTTCTTTTTTCCGGCGGACCATTTCTGGGTGTGAACCACATGTTGCTGATAACACCTGTTATCAGTGAATCATATTTCTTCTTTTGTTCTTCCGTGCACAGGGTTCTCAGTTGCCGGAAATTTTTCAGCGTTTGCAGATCCAATACTTTTTGCTTTTCGCCAATCTGGCTGGCTGCAGCATCCAGCAAAGAATCATTGATCTGCTCATCATTCAGGAAATCATAAAAATGAACTTTGGCCAGGCGTACATCTTCAAAAAGCGGCTTCATTTTCTGTCTGTTCTGCTGCCTGAGTTTGTTGTATGCTTCCATTTGCTGAGCAGTGAAACCAAGCTCTTGCTGCAAAAATGCTGCCATAGGTGAACCCGGACCGTTGTGGGGGTTGTGATGATTGGATTCCCTTATCCAGCCAAAATAAGCCAGCATGACCACATTTGCCAGCAGGGAGATCACCAAGATAAAAAGAAGCGTTTTATTTCTGGAAGAGCCTTGCATCAGGGTTCGTTAATTGCAAAATCATAGAAATTATCAGCAGACTTGTTCAGCTCATCATAATACGACGACTGCTCGGTCTGGTCGGCCAGGGGAGAGACGGCCTTTTGTTGAACAATAACCAGGATATTCATTAGCAAGATCAGGCATACAACCGTAACGGCAATGGCCGGACGGGCAACCAGGCTGCCTATCCTGTTCCAAATGTTTATGTCTTCTTTCTGAAGCTTTGCTTGCACACGGGTATAGAAAAATGCCCCGGGAGAGGCAGATTGTATACCGTTGAGGCTGTTCATGACTGCCTCAACTTTGCTTTCTATTGCTGTCTTTTTATCCATAAACGCGGTATTTGACGATGAAAAGAAATAAAACTTGTGTTATTGATTTGTATTCTGGTAATATTCAGTCAGGTTTTTTTTAAGGTTGATTTTTGCTCTGTGCAGCAAAGATTCAATTGAAGATACTGAAGTGTTCATAATTTCACTGATCTGCTGGTAGCTTATTCCTTCTATCTTGTGCAGCACAAACGCTGTTTTCTGATTCTGTGGCAGTTTTTCTATGGCCTTGAACAGCACTGCCGACTTTTCCTTGTTGTCCAGCGTTACACCCGGGTGATGAAAATCAGGCGGATCATGTACTACTTCGTTGTTGGCCCCGAACAGGCTTTGAACAAAAGCAAAGCGCTTTTTTCTTTTTTTCCTGCGCAAGTGATCCATTGATTTTGTGATCGCAATGCGGTATAACCAGGTAGAAAATTTTGATTCTCCCTTGAAAGAATGGATGGATTCATATACCTGCACAAAAACTTCCTGTGCCACATCTTCTGCATCTTCGGCACTTTGTACAATACCCAACACCGTATTAAAAACCATGTCCTGCCAGGTTTCAACTATCTTCTTGAAAGCCGATTCATCTTTCTGTTTTAACTGATCAATTAAAATCCATTCACTCAAGGGAGCTGGGTTTATCATTTCATCCACTTTACTTTTTCGGACAGGGGGACCGTACGTTTACCGTCTTTTGCCGGCTGGTCAGAATACCCCAAGTAAATAAGTCCCAACACCTTGTCTTCTTCTCTTAAACCCAGGTAGGTTTTCATAGCCGGTTGAAGTGTCATCCCACCGGAACTCCAAAAGCTGCTGATTCCCTTTTCCGTTGCGCCCAGCAACAGGTTTTGAATGGCACAGGCAGTCGCTGCTATCTCCTCCATTTCAGGAATGTTTGGGTTGCTTCCGCGCCGCATATAGGCGATTACCACATGCGAAGCCCCGTCAGCAACCCGCTGCAGGTTATCGAAAGAAGCCTGTTTAAATCTTTCCTGTGGTGTATTGTCGCGGTATAGATTGGCATGTTCCTGCGCAAACTGCTTGATCTTGTCTGGTCCGTAAACAACAAACCGCCAGGGTTCCGTGCGTCCATGTGTAGGAGCCCAGTCGGCCAGTTGTAACAGGTGATTGATCATTTCATCGGGAATAACTTGTCCGTTCATTTCGGCCGGCTTAACCGTCCGTCTTTTCTCTATGGTACTGTCTATCATATAGGTTGAATGATTTCCTGCTAAATTACTACAACGGGTTATTCACCATGCAGACCCGGTGATGTTATGAAGATAAATATTGTTGCCTGCATTCACCGCGGCACAGGGTAATATTTATTTGTTTCACAGTCAGTTTGAAGGGGAATGGAGCTTTGTTAAAATTCAACTGACCGGCAGCACTGACCGGAAATTTGCCCGGCCCGTTTGGATCAAATCAGAAACTGTGGGTTATCTTGCAACACTTTAAAATACGTTGCACACCATGGAATATAAGAAAATTGTTGCCATCACAGGAATGAATGGATTGTATGAGCTGCTGAACAGCAAAACAGATGGCGCTATTGTACGGTCGCTGGAAGACAACAGCACCCGGTTTGTATCAAGCCGAATGCACAACTTTTCGCATTTGGAAAGCATTGAAGTATATACCGTAAAAAACAATGTAAACCTGGCAGAGATATTTAATGCCATGAATAAAAGCGGTGAGTCTTTACCTGATGCGAAATCCAATGCTGCCGTGCTCAACTACTTCAAAGCGGTTTATCCTGATCTTGACTTTGACAGGGTATACACGAGCGATATGAAGAAAATGATCAAGTGGTTTACTGCACTCAAGGACAAAGTTGAATTTCCCTCGCAGGAAGCTGAAGCGGCCGAGGAGTCTTCCGCTGATGAACCCATTTCAGCCTCCGGCGCTGAACCCGTTTCCAAAGCCGAATAAGCAGCTCCTGGAGCCCTATTCTATTACCTTTTTATCTCAACTTCTATGAACTACAGCGCCGACATCAAAAAGCTGGAAAGACATTTTATTCCGGAAGATTTTGTGGTGACCGACTGGGAACACCTGGAAGGATATTTCAAAGACCTGCTGGAGCGGGAAATCAGTTCCGTGACCGATCTGCAATCCTGGCTAAGAGATATGAGTGAGCTGGAAGCTGTTGTGGGTGAAGATGCTTCCTGGCGGCAAATCCGCATGACCTGCGATACGGAAAATCCTTCCCTGGAAGAAGCATTCACCCATTTTGTACTGCACATCCAACCCCATATCCAGCCTTATGCAGACAAACTCAACAGGAAGCTGATCGATTCTCCTTTCTTAAAAGAACTCGACCAGGAAAAATACTTCACCTATATCCGCTCTGTGAAGAAAAGCATCGACCTGTTCCGGGAAGAAAATATCCCTTTACAGGCAGAACTGAGCGTGGCCGCACAACAGTTTGGTGTTATTTCAGGTAAGATGACCGTTCAGGTTAACGGGCAAGAGTACACCCTGCAGCAAGCCGCCAAATTTCTCGAAAGCCACGACCGCTCGCTCCGGGAACAAGTGTACAGAAAGGTCATGGAAAGAAGATTCCAGGACAAAGAAGCATTAAACGACTTGTACACCCAACTGGTTGAAAAAAGAAACCAGGTAGCGCTCAATGCCGGCTTCGCCAATTACCGGGACTACAAGTTTGTAGATATGGGGCGGTTTGATTACACCAAGGAAGATTGTTTCCGGTTTCATGATGCGGTAAAGCAACATGTTTTACCCCTGGTGGCGATGATCCAGGAGAACAAGAAAAAGAAGCTGGGTCTGGACACCCTGCGGCCCTGGGATACCGAAGCAGAACCGGAAGGCATTCAGCCCTTGCGCCCCTTTCAAAGCAGTGAAGAGCTGATCGAAAAAACCGTCGCTTGCTTCGAAGAGCTGCGCCCGTTCTTTGCCGATTGTTTGCGTAAAATGAAATCGATCGGTCACCTGGATCTGGATAGCCGGAAGGGTAAAGCACCCGGAGGATATAACTGTCCGCTGGCTGAAAGTGGTGCCCCCTTTATTTTTATGAATGCCGCCGGCCAGATGCACGACGTAACCACCATGATACATGAAGGTGGCCATGCCGTTCACTCGTTTTTAGCCCATCCCCTGGAGCTTAGTTCTTTTAAAGAATATCCCATGGAAATAGCAGAAGTGGCCAGTATGGCCATGGAGCTGTTTAGCATGGACTATTGGGGTGCTTTCCTGGATAACAAGGAAGAGCTTACCCGGGCTAAAGAATACCAGTTTGAGCGGGTTATCTCTATCTTTCCCTGGATCGCTACGATTGACAAATTCCAGCACTGGGTGTACGAACATCCTCACCATACCCTGGAAGAACGAGGGGATGCCTGGATGCGGATCCTGGAAGAATTTTCTTCTCACATGATTGACTGGAGCGGACTGGAAGAATACAGACGTTATTCGTGGCAGCGCCAGTTACATTTGTTCGAAGTACCTTTTTATTACATTGAGTATGGGATAGCACAGCTGGGAGCCATTGGTTTGTGGATGCAGTTCAGGGAAAACAAGGAGGCTGCCCTGGATAATTATATGAAAGCGCTCAGTTTGGGAGGAACAAAAAAATTACCTGAGCTATTTGAAGCAGCTGGCTTGAAATTTGATCTATCTGCGCAACACATTCAGCACCTCATGTCTTTTATAAAGAGGGAATGGGAAGAAGTAATAAACAACTAATTATAAAATAGCTACTAATCAGAGCCTTAACCAAAGTCCCGATGTGTCTACATCGGGGCTTTTTTATGCATATTACCGGGCCGGCAGTCTTTGCAGGTTCCGCTCACAACCATTTCAATGCGTTCACTCCTGAAACCTTTGGGTAAAACAATAGAAGGCACATGTACATCTTCCAGACAGGTCGTATTCCCGCATTCTTTGCATTGAAAATGGATATGATCATCCTGGTGATTTTCCTCTGTGCATTCCTTGCACAAGGCATACCTGATGGCATTGTCGGCTGAAGGAATGCTGTGTATGATTCCTTTGTTCAGGAACGAATGAAGTGTCCGGTATACAGTTACCCGGTCAAACTTTTCACCGGTCTTTTTTTCAATATCGGCATGCGCCAGGGCTCCACTGCTCTGCAGAAAAAGCTCCAATATTTTTTTCCTGCTTTCGGTAACGCTCAGCAGGTTTCTTTTTAAAATACCATTTATCTGGTCTCTCATGGTCTTTCTGTTTAACCAGGGTTGTTGTGAAAGCGTGTCAACAGCAGGTAGCTTTTTCAGGATTCTTTTTCCTGCAGGAGCTGCCTGATATCTTTTTTCAACTCTTCTATTTCATTCTTTTTCAAGCTGTCGTAAATCTTTCTTACCCTGCCTTGTTTATCTACCAATGCAAAAAACTGGGTATGTAAAAATTGGTTTTCTATTTTATCGTTGTTGTTCTTGGGATCATCCAGCAGGTAGCTTACCCGGGCTGCTGCATACAGGCTGTCTTTTCTCCCCGTCAGCATATGCCATGCAGGAGGATAGGCACCGATGGAATCAGCGTACTTTTTGAGCCTGCCTACAGAATCTGTTTCCGGGTCAACCGTGTGGGATAAGATCAAGAAATCCTTTTCGTCTTTAAACGTGTTGTAAAGGGTTTTCATATTGGTGTTCATCTTCGGACAAATACCTGTACATGTTGTGAAGAAGTATTCTGCTATTACAACTTTCCCCTTTGCTTCCCGCTCAGTAAATGCCTGGCCGTTCTGGTCGTGAAAAGAAAATGGCTGAACATAGCTTAGCACGGGCAGCTTTACCTCTCCAAAACCAGGAATATACTGTGTTAGGGCATAGAGAAACCCGCCTACCAATAGGATAAAGAACACACTGTAAATAAGTACTTTGCGTTTCATAATCATTTTTGCAGCTCTTTGGCACTGCTCCTGAATACCAACCTGTTTACCGAAACCTGCCCCATTATACTGTCTGGTGCTAATTATCCGGAGCTGGTTTTCCTGTAAAATTACACAACCAGGTGAACAAAATAAATTTCTGCAACATTGTTGCAATTCAATATATTTGCCTTTTGCATGTCGATCAAGATCAACTGGGACGCGTTGGGAATTACCACTTCTGTTGCCTGTGCAATCCACTGTGCCGTTTTACCCCTGGTTGTTACCAGCTTACCTGTGTTTGGTGTTAACATTGTTCACAACAGTTTATTTGAGTACGGTATGATCGCGCTGGCCTTTGCCGTGGGTTTGCATGCCCTGCTGCATGGCTATCGCAAGCATCATCACAACAGGCTTCCCCTGGTTCTTTTTAGCATCAGCATGCTCTGCCTCTTGGCCAAGCAGGTATGGCATGGATGGGAAATAGGGTTTTTGATTCCTGCGGTTACCGGGATCGTAGCTGCGCATTATCTTAATTACCGTTTGGATCGCTCAGCCGCCTACCACCGTTCCCGGCCTTACTCTTCAGCCCGGTAAGGGTGATATTGCGTAACAATTTTGCCTGTAAAATTGTTAGTTTTGCAATTAAATAAGTGTATTATGATCAAGACCGGTAATCCTGTAATCAGCATATATACCGAAATGACACCAAATCCGGAGACAATGAAGTTTGTTGCCAACAAGCTGTTGTATCCGGGTAAGAGTATAGACTTTCCGGATGTACAAAGTGCTTCTGCTTCTCCTTTGGCCAACGAATTGTTTGGTTTTCCGTTTATTAAGAGCGTGTTTATTGCAAGCAATTTTGTAACGCTTACAAAAACGTTTGAAACCGACTGGCAGGATGTTATTCCCGCAATCAGGCAATTTCTGAAAGAATACCTGGAAGAAGGAAAAGAAGTGATCAATGAAAACGACATTGTTGGTACCCAGCAAACAGAAGGCAATACCATTGATGCTGATGACGACGATGTAGTAAAGAGAATCAAGGAATTGTTGGAAAATTATGTGAAGCCGGCTGTGGAAATGGATGGTGGAGCCATTCAGTTCAGAAGTTACAATGAAGGCGTAGTAAACCTGATGCTTCAGGGTTCTTGCTCCGGCTGCCCTTCTTCTATGATCACCCTGAAAGCAGGGATTGAGGGTATGATGAAGCGGATGATTCCTGAAGTAAAGGAAGTAGTGGCAGAAGCTGAATAATCCAATCAGCCTAAAATTTTCCGGGTCTTTATCCCATGATGCCTTTGATGGTTCCCCCATCAACGCTGATGGTTTGACCCGTTATAAATCGGCTCTGTGGCGACAACAGCCACAGGGCCAAAGCTGCCAGATCTGCTGCCTCTCCAAAAAAGCCTACTCCTATCTGATTTACCTGCTGTTTTCTTGCTTCTTCGATACTTACGCCTGTCTGCTCAGCCCTTTTTTGAATAACCCTGTTTATAGCCCTTGTCGCATGTGACCCTGGTGCCAATACGTTCAGGGTGATGCCTTTTCTTGCTACTTCCTGGCTGAGTGTTTTTGCATATCCTACGACTGCCAACCGCATGGCATTGCTGAGTGCCAGGTTCTCGATAGGTTGCTTTACAGATGCGCTTTCGATAAATAAGACCCTGCCGTAGCCTTGGTGGATCATAGCCGGCAGCAAGTTGCTGATCAGGTCAATTTTCCATCGGACTACGGTTCTATACGCTTCATCCCAATCTTCCAGCCTGGCTTCCAGTGCGCTCATGGCCGGCGGGCCACCTGCATTTACTACCAGTCCATGTACTTGTTTGTCCCCGATTGCCAGCCTGATTTTTTCTATGCTTTCCGGTTTGGTAACATCGGCACAAACAGGGTAGACCTGTCCTGCAGACTTACTTTCCAGCTCCCTGAGTTTTTCTTCTCCTCTTGCCACAGCAATAACTTGGGCGCCTTCTGCCAGCAGGGCATCTACGATAGCGCCACCAAATCCGCTGGTAGCTCCTCCTACGATAAACAATTTCTCCTTTATACTAAGCTCCATATAAATTCAGTTTAAAATATCCATCCCAGTAGCAAACAAAGAAGGACAATAACGGGTGAAGGTATCTTGACATACCGGATAAGTGCCCAGGTACCTATTACCACACACAGATCAGGTATGATCTCCCATTTGTTGGCAACAGCAGCTACATCCTTCATCATATAAATGATAGCTGCAAACATAATTCCTACTATAACTGCATTGATGCCTTCCAGCGCCCTGTACACCGCTGCATACTTTTGCAAGTTGTGCCATATCGGGTAAAAGAAAAGGGCAAGTAAGGCACTGGGTAAAAAAATAGCCACCGTTCCTATGATGCAGCCGCCCAGCTGCATGCCTGTTCCTTTCTCTTTCATCGCTACTCCACCCATGTAAGCTGCAATGGAAAATACAGGTCCGGGTATAGCCCGGACCATTCCTGCACCGGCATAAAAGTCTTCCTTGCTGATCTTGATAACATGCGGGTTCTTGGCAATCACCCGCTCAGATTGCGGGCGGACCACGAATTGTTCATACATCAAAGGAATAAGCACCTGGCCTCCTCCAAATACCAGGCTTCCAAAACGATAGGTATTTTCAAACAAGTTGATGGGGCTTCTATTCGGCCAGTTTTGCTTCCTGGCTGTTTCGCTCATTATACCTGCGAGGATAAACACAGCGGCAAACAGCCAGATGTTTGCCCATTTGATTTTCTGCGGCTGGGTTTCAACCTGGGGAATGCGTTTGTTACTCAGGTTGGTGATGATACCGCCAAGCAGAAGTGAGATGGGAATCACCCAAGGCACTTTAAACAGTAAATAGGTAGCAACAGCGGTTAATACCATGATAACACGTGTAATGGTGTTGTTAATAGCTAACTTAAAGGTCTTTAAAGCGGCAAATACGAGAAATCCGATCGCCATCGGCTCAATAAACCTAAACACTTCACTTCTGAGCGCCTTTTGATCAAAGTATCCCAGCAGGAATGAGAAAGCACTCATGAGAGAGCAAGCAGGCAGGATCCAGATGATGAGCGTCAATGTCGCCAGAAGAATTCCACCTTTTTTGTAACCGATCAGGGTAAGAACCTGGGTGGAGGAAGCACCCGGCAGAAAGTTGCAGAAAGCACTGTAGTCAATCAACTCCTTTTCAGAAATGTACCTGCGTTGCTGCACAAAGGTTTTCAGCAACATTCCGTAATGCCCTTGTGGTCCGCCGAATGCCGTTAGGCTATAAAAAAATACATCTTTCAAGAACAGCAGGTGGCCCGGCGTAACATTCATTCTTTGTAGATGATTGTGTAATGATTTTACCTGTAATACCCGTTCCGCTCTATTTCTTCGCGTACTTCTTCAGGCACGAGATAGCGGATCGATTTTTTGTCCCGTATATACTGCCGGATTTGAGTTGCCGAGATCTCCAGTAACGGCGCTCCTTTTAAAATTGAAACCTGTTCTGCTTCAGCACCCGTTAACTCAAAGCCTGGTCGCAGGTATACGTACAATTGAAAATTTTCTTTTATATAAGATGCATTCCGCCAGTTATCAATATTCTGGTAGCTATCACTGCCCATAATAACCGCAAACCGGTGAGCAGGATATTTTTCACGTAAATGACCCAATGTATAAGCTGTATAGGAGGGTCTTTCCAAATGGAATTCTACGTCGCTGGCACGCATGCTATGGTTGTTCTCAATTGCTTTCTGAACCAGGTGCAATCTATTGTATTCATTTAACAATGAACCTGCTTTCTTGAAAGGATTCTGCGGAGAAACTACAAACCACACCTGGTCGACAGGTGTTTCATTCTTTATGAAGTTTGCTATAATGCAGTGACCGATGTGAATAGGATTAAAGGAGCCGAAATATAAACCAATATTCATTTAATGTATTACAAATCAAGTATTTATAATTCCCTTACTAATATATTGTCTGCTTCTTCCAGACGCAGGCTCAGGTTGTATCCTGATACGCTGATGGCGATGGGTCCACCCAAGGGTGCTACCTGGTCTATTTTGATCGGTTCTCCCGGTATGCATCCCATTTCCATTAATTTAATATACATATCATTGTTTTCAAAGGCAATGATTTCTGCTCTGGTTCCAATCTTTAATTGAGAAAGTTTCTTTACTTGTTGATCCACCTTGTGATTTTTAGCTTTTATAAAACTACTCTCATTCTTATGAACCATTTTACGATTTTTGGAAATGGCTACAAATCATCCTACTATTCACTTTTATTTTAACTATCCTTTTTCCCTCAAGCACCGGAGGCTTCTAAAATCGTATATCATCCGATTGTTCCAGGTTGAACAAACACACTTAGCATCCTTATCCATCATTTTCTGTTCCGATGAGCAACTCTATCAAATGAACCTGCAATACTTGTCTCACGATACGCTTACCGACATCCTCACTTTTCCTTTATCCGAACCAGGTGACCCATTAACAGGAGAGTTGTACATAAGTGTTGACCGCATACGCGACAATGCTACACTCTTTCATACATCCTCCTCAACCGAAATGCTGCGTGTCATTTTTCATGGTTGCCTTCATTTGTGTGGCTACAATGATAAGACCATCCGCCAGAAGAAGATCATGACCCAGCGGGAAGATTTTCACTTATATCATTACAAGCTTTGTTCCACGTGAAACACAATCCTGTTAAGAACAGTAGTACAAAAGTTAATGAGTGAGCAAAAGGTTTGTTTCACGTGGAACAACATCCATATTGATGGGATGCGGCGTAACTTGCATCTCCATATGTTTACAAAGTACGACGTTATAGTAGCAGGAGCAGGACACGCAGGATGTGAAGCAGCAGCAGCAGCAGCAAACATGGGTTCAAAGGTTCTGCTGATTACAATGAATATGCAGACAATAGCCCAAATGAGCTGTAATCCGGCTATGGGTGGGATTGCCAAGGGACAGATCGTGCGTGAAATTGACGCCATGGGCGGGTATTCAGGCATCGTTTCAGATAGAAGCATGATCCAGTTCAGGATGCTGAACAGGTCGAAGGGCCCTGCGATGTGGAGTCCCAGAACGCAGAACGATAGAATGTTGTTTGCCGCTGTTTGGAGGGAAATGCTGGAAAATACCGCCAACATTCACATCTACCAGGATACGGTACAAGGCGTGATCGTGAAAGACAACCAAGTAAAAGGGGTATATACCAATATGGGGCATACCATTGAAGCAGAAACAGTTGTACTTACAAGCGGAACATTCCTGAACGGGGTCATCCATATCGGAGAAAAGAAATTCGGGGGTGGGAGAGTAGCAGAAAAAGCAGCTACAGGCATTACTGAACAACTCGTACAACTGGGCATGGAAAGCAAAAGGCTCAAAACAGGTACCCCACCAAGGGTAGACGGAAGAAGCCTGGACTACAGCAAAATGGAAGAACAAGCAGGAGATGAAGAGATCACCGGCTTTTCCTTCATTGAAACTCCTAAGCCGGTCAAACAAAGAAATTGCTGGATCACTTACACCAATGACACAGTTCACAACCTTCTCAGGAAAGGGTTTGACCGGAGCCCCATGTTCCAGGGAAGGATAGAAGGCGTAGGACCGCGGTATTGTCCCAGCATTGAGGATAAGATCAACCGCTTTGCGGAAAGAGACAGGCACCAACTCTTTGTAGAACCAGAAGGATGGAACACAGTAGAAATGTATATCAATGGTTTCTCTACTTCCCTGCCGGAAGAAGTACAATATGAAGCCCTCAGGATGGTTCCTGGCTTTGAGAATTGTCGCTTTTTCAGACCTGGCTACGCTATAGAGTATGATTATTTTCCCCCAGATCAGTTGCAGTATTCCCTTGAAACAAAACAAATCAGGAACTTATTTTTCGCCGGACAAATAAATGGAACCACAGGCTATGAAGAAGCAGCCTGCCAGGGATTGATGGCTGGTATCAACGCTCATCTAAAAGTACAGGGAAAAGACCCGCTTATCTTAAAAAGAAGCGAATCGTATATCGGTGTGCTGGTGGATGACCTGATCAGCAAGGGAACAGAAGAACCTTACCGGATGTTTACCTCAAGGGCCGAGTTCCGGACCCTCCTCCGGCAGGACAACGCGGACCTGCGCCTTACTGAGATCAGCCACCATCTGGGCCTTGCTTCTGCAGAGCGGATGAGCAAGGTTACAGACAAAAAAGAACAGGTAGAAAAGATCAAACAACTTCTGGGATCCTTGCAATTACAACCCGAACAAGTAAATAACTACTTGTCCCTCATTCATTCATCACCCTTGCTGCAAAAACAAAAAGCACTGCAATTGGTGCTCAGGCCTGATATTGACCTTGTATCCATGATACAGCATATCAAGCCCGTCGAAGATCTATTGGGAGACTTTGACAAGGAAATGCTTCAACAAGCTGAGATCCAGATTAAATACGAAGTATATATCAACAAGGAAAAAGAGATGGTGGAAAAGATCAACCAACTGGAAAACTTGCCTATACCGCCCAACTTTAATTATGATAAGATCACGGCTATTTCGACCGAAGCACTACAAAAGTTTAAAAAGATCAGACCGCTTACCCTCGGACAAGCCAGCAGGATCAGCGGAGTAAATCCAAGCGACGTACAGATCCTGATGATTTACATGGGAAGGTGATAATCAATTACTTAAAGCCCGTTTCTACATAAGATTCGTATTCGTTGATCTTTTGTGCAAGGCGGTTCGCCAAGTAGCTGTTTGTGTGGGATAGCTCCTGCAAGATGAGCTGTGCATCATTGCGGTATCTTTCCCGTTTTTCCTTTTTCCAGTCTGCTGCAGGTGCATCCAGGTTAACAATCCTGTCGGCAAGCTTAACCGCACCCACTTCCTTATCCAATACTTTTATCCTGTTCAGACTGTCCTTGATCTGGTGTTCTTTTTCGAGGCTGGAAAATTTCGTCAAAGCCAAAACTCCGTCTGCTATCTTACTACCATACAAATTATGGATTTCCTCATAAGTTACTTTGGTATCTTCCAGCACATCATGCAACAGCGCTAAGGTAACAGCAAAAGTTGCATCCAGATCACCTGTTTCATATACGGCTATAAGTACTTCCGTAGCTACATTGGTTACATGTATGATATAGGGAAATTCTGTTCCGGGCACATTTTGCCCTTTGTGCTTCAGGGAAGCATACCGCAAGGCCGAAGTATATGTATCGTGTAAATTCATTTTCAACTTGCATACTTGTTATCCTTGGCAGGTTACAAACAAATATATTACAACAGATTGTAGATCAAAACGTTATCAGTAATCTATATAAACAAAGAACCGGAATTGGTGTATTCCGGTTCTTTGTTTTATTAATCTATGTTAGATTCCGTTGATTCCATTTGAAGGCTTGCTTACACCATTTGGCTTTAGCAAAGCAACTTTCTGGTTTGTTGCTGCCCCTGCTGTATGAACATAGGCAGGTTCAGTTGTCTTTGTGGTCAGCTTTTTAAAGAGCGTTAAAGCTTGTGCAACTACCTGGTCCATATTATAGTATTTGTAAGTAGCCAGGCGGCCTACAAAGAACGTATTATCCATTTGTGCTGCCAATTGCTGGTACTTACGGTATATCTCCGCATTTTCCGGGCGGGGAATTGGATAATAAGGATCGCCTTCAGCTTGCGGATATTCGTAAACAATGGTTGTTTTTGAATGCTTCTGACCTGTTAAGTATTTAAAATCGGTTATACGTGTGTAAGGCTGTTCATTTGGATAGTTAACAGTTCCGGTTGGCTGGAAGCTCTCTGATTCAACCGTTTCAAACTTGAATTCAAGCGACCTGTAAGGCAATTTTCCGTAACAATAGTCAAAGTAGCTATCAATAGGCCCGGTATAGATCATATATTTGAAAGGAATGGAATCCACAATCTCCTTGTAGTCTGTTTGCAGCATAACCTTGATGTTGGGATGGTTGAGCATGCTTTCAAACATCTTGGTATAGCCGTGCAAAGGCATTGCCTGGTAGGTGTCTGTGAAATAACGGTCGTCCTTGTTCACACGTGTAGGCACACGTGCTGTAACAGAAGCATCCAGTTCAGACGGATCAAGATCCCATTGTTTTTTTGTATAGCCACGGAAGAACTTTTCATACAGCTCCCTTCCAACTTTGCTAACAACAACATCTTCTGATGTTTTTACCCTATCAATCTTTTCAGCCCTGGATTCAAAAAATCCTTCCACCTGTTCTGAAGATAGGTTCAGACCGTACAATTTATTGATCGTAGTGAGGTTGATAGGAATAGGTACCAGTTGACCGTCTACACTGGCGAGCACGCGGTGCTCATAAGGGCGCCATTCGGTGAACTGTCCTAAATAATCAAATACCTCTTTAGAATTGGTATGAAAAATATGCGGACCGTATTTATGAATAAGAATTCCAGCCTTATCGTAGTAATCGTATGCGTTTCCTCCTATGTGGCTTCTTTTGTCTATAATCAACACTTTCTTGCCTGCTTTTGAAGCCAGCCTTTCTGCCAGGACGCTGCCGGCGAAACCGGCTCCAACGATTAGATAATCAAACATAGATGTTCTCCTTTAAATTTAAATTATGGATTGTGTTTTCTTGTGCTTTGTTGCTGAGTTTTTGATTGATGAGTCTTACCATCTCATTCCAGGTATTGTCCCATGAGTTGTTCTGTAAGAAATCATCTACTCGTGACAGCCAGGAACTACGGTCTGTTTCAACCAGCTCGGCGCTGATAGCTTTGATAAAATCTTCTGGTGTATCGGCAATGTGTACAAATTCGGTGTGTCCGTAATCATGTACAACATCCCTGATAGAGGTTGAAACAACGGGCTTACCTGCAGAGAGATATTCAGGTGTTTTTGTAGGACTGATATACCGTGTAGACTCGTTTAGTGCGAAGGGGATTATGGCTACATTCCAGCCGGCGAGATAAGAAGGTAAATCTTGATAGGATTTATTGCCGAGATAATGAATGTTGTGAAATCTGGGCAGGGTAGCAGGGTCAATCTTTACAACAGGACCGATGATGATGAAGTTCCACTCAGGTTTTTGTGCAGCCACTGCACCAACCAGTTCGATATTTAACCGTTCATCTATGACGCCGTAAAAACCGATCTTAGGCTGGCTGATACCTGACTGATCCGTTGGCTCAATGTCTGCAGAGCGTCCCCTGCTGAAGTGTTCCTTGTCGATGCTGCTTGGAAAAGCGTATACAGACGGATGAAGATCTTTTTTTGCTTCATACAAACTATATCCGCCGGTAAATACCAGATCAGCCTTTTTGATCAGCTCCTGCTCGTTGTCTTTCAAGCTTTGGGGAGCAAACTTGAAGGCTGATAACTCATCCATGCAATCATATACAATCATGGTTGGATGAAAACTTCTGCTAAACGACAATGCCATAGGAGTGTAATACCAGAAAAGGTATTTTTCTATGTTCATTTGTGCAAACAGATCAGTAAGCAATTTTTCCTGCCGGCTTATCACTTCCGCTTCAGACAAACCCCTGTTTATCTGCGGAACAATTATCCAGATATTCTTATCCACATTGGTTACCTGGCATTGTTCCGGGCCATCTTCGAAAAAAGGTTCCTCGATATAAAAAAGACGTGTGACTTTTGAAAAACGAGATAACAAATGCTGTGGTCTTTGATAAACAAAATTCCATCTTAGGTGAGAGAAACAAACTAAATCCAAATTTTCTATTGTCATATCATGTTAAATTTTCAAAACCACGTCAGGCTAAAAAACCACAGCTATATTATCTACTATTTATATACCAAAATTTTATCTGCTTATATTGGCGGATAAGCAAAATGCAATGTTGGAAAGTGAGTAAAAACCTCCCCAATTTTTAAATAGAATGAAAGGAATGAGATGTAAGGACCAACCCATTCAGGCAATCAAAACAAGAGCAGAATAATCAAACGGCAACTTTAACGCAATCGATCCAGAAATGACCTAATTTTCTAATTGTGCTTAGCCACTCTTCCGAGGTTTGTGGCTTGGTAACATAACAGCTTGCACCCAGCTCATAAGATTGTTCAATGTCCTTGCTCATCTTGGAAGTTGTAAAAATGATGATAGGAATTCTACATAAAAGCGGATTGATCTTTATTTCCTTTAGTACTTCCAAGCCGTTTTTACGTGGCATATTTAAATCAAGCAAGATCAGCTGTGGCAATTCTCCCAACTTGCTGAATTTGCTTTGAGCTTTTAAGATATCAATCAGGTACTGCCCATCCTCTATGTGCGACAAATGCACATTTAACTGAACTTCTTCAAACGTAGTTTTGATAAACTGAAAATCTTCAAAATCGTCGTCAGCAACTATTATACGAAATGGTTTATCATTCATCTGCATAATCCCGGCTTCCATTTGAAAATTGATAATTGTTCAGTCTTATACGTCACTACCGTGTCTCGATCTACGAAAGCCATGAAATTAATGACTATTTTCCATTTTATGAAATCCGCCGGCGAGTATAATAATTCTGTAAGGCATGCTTCTATAATCCATACTGGGCGCTGATCTCCAGCATCCGCTCTATTGGCCTCTTTGCCGCGATCCGGATTTCTTCATCCATTACCAGTTCAGGCTGCTCATACTCAAGACAGAGATACAGCTTTTCCAGGGTGTTTAACTTCATATGCGGACAGTCGTTGCAGGCGCAACTGTTGTTAGGCGGTGCTGGTATAAAAGTTTTATGCGGCGAATTTTTCTGCATCTGGTGCAGTATGCCAGTTTCAGTTACCACAATAAATTCATTGAACTCACTCTTCTCTGTATACTTCAGCAGCTGGGTGGTGGATCCAATCGTATCGGCGATTCGCAACACGGCTTCTTCACATTCAGGATGTGCAATCACTTTGGCCTGCGGATGTCTTACTTTCAACCGGTTTATCTTTTCGAGGCTAAACATCTCGTGCACCATGCAGGCACCATTCCACAATACCATATTGCGGCCTGTTTGCTTGTTGATATAAGCACCCAGGTTTTTATCCGGCGCAAATATAATAGGCTGGTCGGCAGGAAGACTTTCAACGATCTTCTGCGCATTGGAAGAAGTGCAGATGATATCACTTAAAGCCTTGATGCCGGCAGAACAGTTGATATAAGATATCACCAGGTGATCAGGATACTTTTCCTTGAACAACTTGAACAAGGCAGGAGGTGCTGAATCAGACAAGGAACATCCGGCCTTCAGGTCAGGCAGCAACACTTTTTTTGAAGGGTTGAGAATCTTTGCCGTTTCAGCCATAAAATGAACGCCGGCAAAAACAATGATATCTGCTTCCGTCCTTTGGGCCTGTTGCGCCAATCCCAAACTGTCTCCGATATAATCAGCCACATCCTGGATATCCGGTTCCTGGTAATAATGCGCCAGCACAACCGCGTTTTTCTCCTGCTTTAATCTTTCGATCTCAGCAAACAAATCAAGATCGGCGTCTACTTCTATGTCCAAAAATCCCGCTTTGCCAATGTTTTCAAAAGCTGCAGCGGTGTTGATAACTCCCATAATATATAATAATACTTCTTTTTTATATAAAATTAACTATTACTATTAGCAATGTGAATATGTGGAAAAACTGTTCCACTTTTTTCGTGAAAACAGAGTTCACCTTTTATTCACATCAATTCACACTGCACTAACAAGTAAAAACTCCCGTTGGTTAAGGGTTTAACCCTTTTCTTAACACTTGTTTATAAACAACCCCCATTTTAACTACCCAAAAAGGGGTATGTGGATGAACTATGCATAAAATCTGTTTTGTTAAGGCAAAGGAGGGGTAAGCTGCCGGATCTGGAATTATATCATCATTTTACTACCACCGGGGGAAGCTCCAATTCTGCACTTTTCAACAGAATCCGGGTGTTATACACCAAACCCTGTGAATTAAGGTTTCACTGTTGTTTCACGGATTCGCTGCAGCGGGGTTTCCCGATTTGTTTATCCCTATTTTTCCAGTATTTTTGCCTCCTTTTTAAAATAAATTACTTAAAAACGGGGTATGTCTATTATTCAGCAGATAAGAGATAAGGCAGCATGGCTGGTGTTTGGTGTCATTGCTCTTAGCTTGTTAGGTTTCTTGGCGATGGATGCTTTTGTTGGCCGGGGTGGCGGCGGAATGTTCGGCCGGCGCTCAACCACTATTGGAAGCGTGAACGGATCAAAGATCGAACTGTCGGATTTTGAGAAAAGAAAAAAAGGCATGGAAGATCAGTACAGGGCAAGTGGTTACCCTGTAAATGAAATGATGCAGCAAAACATCCAGGAACAGGTATGGAACCAGTATGTAGAAGAAAATGTGCTGAAAGATGAATACGATAAGCTGGGTTTGGATGTGAGCAGCAAAGAATTGGATGACATGCTGTTTGGTGATAACCCGCCGCAGGATCTGAAACAGCAATTTACCAACAAAGAAACTGGTATGTATGACGCCAACGCGCTGAAATCGGCCATCAACCAGTTGAGAAAACAAAAGAACGACCCCCGGGCTGAGCAGTTCGAAGCAGAATACCTGCCCTCCCTGATCAATAGCCGGTTAAAAGAAAAGTACACGGTCCTGCTGGCAAATACCACATATATTCCAAAGTGGATGATTGAAAAAACCAATGCCGACCAAACTGCCCTGGCAGCGGTTTCTTATGTTAATGTTCCCTATTCAAGCATTTCAGACAGCACCATTAAGGTAAGCGATGATGAGGTCTCCTCTTATGTGAACAAACACAAGGATGAATTCAAGCAGCCGGAAAGCCGGGGCATATCCTATGTTTTGTTTGATGCTGCACCCAGCCGTGCTGATTCGCAAGCACTCTTCAACCAGTTAACACAGCTGAAAGGCCAGTTTGCCTCTGCTACTGAAATACCGGCCTTCCTGGTACAGAACGGTTCAGAAACAAACTATTTTGATGGCTATGTGCTCAAATCAAAAATGCAGGTTCCCAACGCCGATACCCTCCGCTCCCTGGCTGATGGAACAGTATACGGCCCTTACCTCGACGGCTCCAACTATGTGCTTGCAAAAATGATCGGGAAAAGAGAACTGCCCGACAGTGTTAAATGCCGTCATATCCTGATCAGCACGCAAGCTGGTTTGCCTGATAGCACGGCAAAAGCACGTATAGACAGTATAGCCGCCGCTGTAAAAGGCGGCGCTGATTTCGCGAAGCTGTGCCTGCAGTACAGCGATGACCCGGGAAGCAAAGAAAAAGGTGGCGAGTATGATTTTAGCTCACAGCAATTTGGTAGCCTGGCAAAAGAATTTTCCGAAACCATTTTCTATGGCAGCACGGGAGATAAAAAGATCGTGAAAACTGATTTTGGCTACCATTATATAGAGGTATTGAATCAGAAAAATTTTGAACCCGCCTACAAGCTGGCTTACCTGTCCAAGCCCATCAATGCGAGTGAAGAAACGCAAAATACCGCTTCCGGTGCCGCCAATCAGTTTGCCGGTGAAAGCCGCACGGCCAAAGCTTTTGAAGATAACATAGTAAAAAGAAAATACCTGAAACTTCCTGCCAACGACATAAAGCCTATCGACAACATGATCGCCGGTGTTGGTGCCAACCGCCAGTTGGTTCAGTGGATATATGGTGCTGATAAAGGTGATGTATCTGAACCGTATGATATGGGCGATAAATACGTGGTAGCCATGGTAACTGAAATCAATGATGAAGGAACCATGAGTGCAACCAAAGCCAGACCACAGGTAGAGTTTATCATCCGCAATGAAAAGAAAGCACAGCAGCTTATAAAGAAGATGAATGGCCCGGCCAGCACGCTCGAAGCAGTTTCAAAAGCATATGGCAACCCCATCATGAGAACGGACAGTCTAGGCTTTGCCGCTCCGGTCATTCCCAATGTAGGCCAGGAACCCAAGGTAACAGGCGCTGCATTCAACAAGGAGTGGAAAGGAAAAGTTTCTCCGGCGATTACCGGAAATGCCGGTTTGTTTTATATAAAAACCGAAAGCATCAGTGCCAAGCCACTGCTCAATGGAAATATTGACCAGCAACGCACCGCCATGATGCAGCAAATGAAATCGATGGGCGGTTACCGCTCACTGGAAGCGCTGAAGAAAGCAGCCGATGTAAAAGATGAAAGATCAAAACTCATGTAAGAACACAAAAAAAGCAGGCTAACAACCTGCTTTTTTTGTGTTCTCAGGTCTGCTTAATCAAGTAAAAAACAAACAGGCCGGTCTTTTGTAATATAAGGTGTATGTAAACAAGCATGTGTATGAATGAGCCAATTATCAACAGGGTAGCAGAAAGCGCATTAGCGGAAATCAACCTCGAAGAGTACTATCCGAAAGGAGAGACGGTCGTATTTGACCTGAAAGATTATTTGTTCATGGGGTTGATCCTGAAAGAAAAAGATTTCCGGGAAGCCTTGAAGGGGTTAGATGTTTCCAAGTACCAGGATAAATGGGTTGCTGTTACCTGTACAGCGGACGCTATTATTCCGGTATGGGCTTACATGCTGGTGGCGGCACAGCTGCAGCCTTATGCAAAGGACATTGTATTTGGTGATGAGGCTTTTTTACACAAAACAGTCTTTCTGAAAAACATCTCAACCATACCCATAGAAAATTTTGTGGATAAAAGGGTTGTTATCAAGGGTTGTGGAGAACTGCCGGTAGGAGAGTTTGCCTATCTTGAAATCACCAAGCTGCTGAGGCCTGTTGTAAAAAGCATCATGTATGGTGAGCCTTGCAGTACGGTGCCCATCTTTAAAAAACCCGCTGTTCAGAAAGGATAAGCTAACACCCTTCTGCTGCTTGTTTACTGCCATTCCGGCTGCCTGCGCATAAAGATTAGAGAAAGAACATCAGAATTCATTGAAATATGCGTTACTTTTAGTAGTGCATACGCAGTGCAGAGCACCCGAATACACCCGATTGCAAACAATAAATTCAACGATTCAAGATTATGGTAGAAATTCGAAAAGCTTCCGTGGAAGATCTGGACGATTTGGCAATTATGTTCGATTTATACCGCATTTTCTATGAACATCCGTCAGATGTGGAAGCCTGTAAGCAATTTCTACAGGAAAGAATGCAAAACAACCAATCGGTCATCTATATAGCCGTTGATGAAGGAAAAGCAGTTGGTTTTACACAATTGTATCCCATCTTCTCGTCGGCCGGTTTAAAAAGAACCTGGTTGCTGAACGATATCTATGTAAAGGAAGAGGCCCGTAAAAAGCACGTAGCATCCCGGTTGCTGGATGCAGCGATGCAGCTGGGCAAAGAAACCAATTCAGCCTGGCTCTTGCTGCAAACTTCTATTGAAAACTACGCAGCCCACATTGTGTATCAGAAAAAAGGATGGGAACGCCTGGACGATATCTTTTACCAGTTTAATATCCAGCAGAATTAAATACCCGGGTGTGTGCTAAAACCACCCTTTTCTTTTAAAGCCCCACAACATCCAAAGGGGAACAAAAAGCATCAGCGCGACAGCGATAAAAAACCCGTATTTATTGTGCAGGTAGGGAATGCGGTCGAAGTTCATTCCAAAGATACCACCGATCACAGTAGCCGGTGCCATCAGGCAGGTTACAATGGCCATCACTTTCATAACCTCATTCATGCGCAGGTTTACATTGTTGATATACAGGTCCTGCATGCTGATCATCATATCCCGGTAATTCTCTACCAGGTCTGATGCCTGTACAATGTGATCGTATACGTCCTTGAAATACTTTGATGTCCGGTCTTCCAGCAACTCGCTTTCACTGTGTACAAAACCGTTCACCAACTCGCGCAGAGGGGTGGTATTTCTTTTTAGTACCAACAGCTCTTTTTTAAGGGCATTGATTTTTATCAGTGAATATTTGGAGGTTGACCGGGCAATTTCATCTTCCACCACTTCGATCTTTTCTCCCAGCTTTTCCATGACGAAAAAGTAATTGTCTACGATCATGTCCAGCATGGTATAACACAGGTAGTCTGCACCCCGGTGGCGGATCTTTGTATTGGCGTTGTTTAACTTTTCCCTCAGCGGATCAAAAACATCACGGTCTGCATCTTCCTGGAAAGAAATGACAAAGTCTTTGCCCAGTACAATGCTGATCTGTTCATACTCTACCGTAGAGTTTTTTTCGTTGAAATAAAGCATGTTCAGCAAGCAGAACAAGATGTCATCTACTTCATCCATCTTGGGGCGCTGGTTGATGCTCAGGATGTCTTCTGCAATCAGGTTGTGGATGTTGAACTCGTTGCAGATCAGTTCTACATCGGCTTTTCTCAACCCATCAATGTTGATCCAGCTGATCCTGTTGTTCTCCCTGTACTTGATGCATTCCCTTACTTCGGGAAGTTCACGCTTCTCGAGCGAGTCGCCGTTGTAATCGTATACAAAAACCCGTACCGCCGCAGCTTCCTCTCTAACCGGGAGTACGGTAGGGTTGATGTTAAGGATCTCTTTGGTACGTTCTGCAAACACATGGTCGAGGCCGAGATATTGCAAGTAATTGGTTGAAGGCATAGCGATGGACGTTGACAAAAAAGTTAAGGATTGTAATCGTATGGTAACAGGTCGGCCACTTTTTCCCAACTCCAGTACCCTGTATTTACGATGTCAGCCTGCTCATAAAAATAACCGTTTTCTTCAATCACAAAAGCATCATTGATTTCCATGATGGTGATCTGGTAAGCCATGGAAGCAGGCAGCTTGTATTGGGTCAGAAACTTTCTGGCAGGCCGTTCATGCTTGTACAAGACCCGCAACTTTCCCGGCCAGTCGATTTCAATGTTGTTGTTCTCTGCTTCGATGTAGTGCAGCGTGTCGTAGGGATTTTTGATGGGTAGGGTAGTCAGGATCTTTTTGGTTGTATCTACCCACTCTAACGCAAACCCTTCATCTTCCAGTGTACTGTCGTACCAGGACCGCATAAAGTGAAGACGTGAACCGTTGTAAGCATTTATCCGTGCGTTTTTCCACAATTCCTTTTGTTCCGGCGTTCCTTCCAGCTCCTGAAAAAAAGGATAGCCGCTGTATGTGCTTACATCAGTACCGTAATCATACGAGAAGGAATCCAGCTGGTATTTAATCGTATAGCCCAGGGCGTTGTTTACAACAACCAGATCTTCCTTTGCTTTTACTTTTAACCGGTTTCTTTTTTTGCTGAAAAAAAACTGCAGTACTTCCGGATTTTTGATGGTACACAGCTCAGCATTCAGGGTGGTTCCGATAAAATTGTCCATAAAGAACTTCCCGTACTTGGCAAGTCCGTCCGCCACTTCTGTACTGCCCGAGATCACCACTTCAGAAAGGGTTTTATCGGCTGCTTTTAATTCAATGGTTAAGCCATTGGCATTGGAACTGTTTATGTGAACATTCTGGGTTTCATAGCCGGTATAAGAAACAACCAGGTCGTATCCGCCCTTGGGTAGCTTGAGAGAAAAAGCTCCTTCTGCATTTGTTACCGTTCCCAATGTGGTATTCTGACCAAACACGGAAGCACCTGAAAGTGCCTGCTTGCTGGTTGCATCTACCACCTTGCCGTTAGTGGTAAAAAAGTCTGTTTGCGCAAACAGGGCCGTTGCAAAAAAACAGGATACCAGGAAAAGTAATGCTTTCATGAAAATGATTTTTCGGGTACAACGGGGGATTCAATAGGTAAAGGGCGTTTGATGCTGGTATGGCGGATCACCCTTTTTTGCTTTCGCACAAATTAAGCATTTGTTTCAAAAAGATGCTGCATATAATGGGCGCAGGCACTGTGAATGGCTGCTGCAAGCGGGGTAAAGGAAAAACCGGGCAGGGCAGCCAGCAGCTTGCTATTGTTGTAGAAAGTTTTTGTTTGGGCTATGCGGGCACTTTCTTTTGAGAGCAGGGAACGTTTGCCCGTAAAAACGGTTTTCAGCTTTTCATAGCGCCAGGCAACAGCGGCCAGAAATGGTGTAACGGGGCGTGATGGATGTTTTTTCTGAAAGCCGTCGGCAATGGTATCAAACACCTGCCGGTAAGGCCAGTTATCAGCGCTGATAAGAAAGCGCTCAGCTTGTATATCGCTTTGCATGAGCCGGATGGTAGCTGTTGCAACATCTTCTACTGCTACAAAACCATTTATTCCGCTGGTGTAATAAGGAAATTCTTCCCAAACACTTTTAAAGATGGCGCAGGATGATTCATGCCAGTTTCCATAACCAAGAATGGTACTAGGGTTCAGGATCACGGCATTGAGCCCCTCTCCTATGGCCCGCCATACTTCCATCTCTGCTTTGTGCTTGCTCATGGAGTAATGAGAACTTACCTGTTTTTCATCCCATTCTTTCTCCTCGTCTATATGTTCGCCGTTCAGTGTTCTTCCAACGGCTGCCACCGAGCTGATATACACAAACCGCCTGGTTCCCAGCTCAAGGGCCACATTCACCATGTTTGTTGTTCCGTCGATGTTGATCTGGTACATTTCCTTTTTATCATCCGGATTGTAGGATACTTTGGCAGCCGAATGGATAACCGTATCTGCTCCCTGCATGGCTTCGGTCAGGCTTACCACATCGAGGATGTCTGCAGTGAACCATTCAATCTGTTCAAAAACGGTGGGCGAAATAAAAAAAGGCGTATTACTTTCTTTTCTGCGGATGGCCCTTACCTTATACCCCTGTTGTACCAGCTCCCTGATTATATAGGCACCCAAGAAACCCGTTCCGCCGGTAACCAGTACCATAGAAATTGTGTTTATTGTCTGAAGGTAAACGCCCCCTTGGCTGTATATGCAAAGACCCTTGAGATATACAGGTTGGTGACGCCCGCTGCAAGATACGTGTAAGGCTGGGGATTTGCACGGCGGTTGTCGCTGGTAAGCTCCTTGAGAAAAGACTCAACGGTGGAAACATTCACCAGTTTGTCCGGCACCGATAAAGGATTTTCATTGGTGCAGTTCTTATCTGCCTGCTTGAAGCACTGGGTGCTGATACCCAGCATAGCGATCTGCGCACTGGTTTTAGCTTTCAAAAAATCAACAGGGTTGGTCTTGTGGTACATATTCACATTCCAGACCAGCATTTTAAGCGTAGCCGGATTGGGTTGCACACGTATGCTTCCGATCAGGTACATATTCAGCAAACTGATGCGTCCGCTGAAATTTCCTACCACGACAACTGCTCCCGAGTCTGCATCTGTTGGTGCATACATGGCACCATCTACTGTAAGATTTCCATTGCCGGTCAGGTTAAGCGGAAGAAAATCTTTTTTATTACTGCCCTCCCACCAGCAATCCCGGGCTACCATAGTGGCTCCATTCTCCAGGTGCACGCCTGCACTCTGGCCACCGAAACAGTATAATTTACTGGTACCTGTGCCTGCCTTTACTTTATCGCCGCCGATGAGCGTATTTCCTTTGGTAAAAAAAGAATTGTTTTTTTCAAAGTAAGTATAGTTCAGCTTGTCAATATAAAGTGTATTGGAAGAATTCGAATTTATCTGGTCCAATAAAACCCTCGATTTGGGCTGGTCTATTCCTGTAAACAGGAAAGCATTGCTGTTGTCTGTCGTTCCATCCTGGCCTACCTGCAGATCGCGTATGGTGATATAAGAAGGGCCATTTATCGTAAAATAGAAAAAAGCCGGACCAGGATCAGATTTGGTCCTGAATATGCTGGCATGAACGCCATCGCCCAAAAGTTGGATATCGCTTTCTGCAGGAACGGTAATAGATTGTTCTATATAAAAATCACTCTGCGGAAAATGAACAACGGCCCTTTGCCCTTTTAGAGCAGCGGCTTTGTTGATGATGGCCTGGATTGTTTTACCGGTCGCATTCACCGGAACCTCAAACACCTGCCGTTTAACAAGTGGAACAAAAGGAGGCAGGGGTTTCGCTGCCGGCTCTTTAGACCGGGCAAAAACAAATTTTTTGTCTTCCAGGCCGTGCAGGTGCGTTTGAAAGTTCTGCGGCAGATTGATTGGACGATCTTCGGTGTAAGCGTTCTCTATTGACAGTACATCGTAATTGCCGCTGCACCAGCTGGTGTAGTCAACTGCCTGTTGGGTGGGTTTATCCTTGTTATAAAAATAATTGTTCAGCAGGGTGATCTTTCCCAAATGATGATACTGGATGGGAATAGCTTGAGAATTTTTGACGATGTTGGCCTGAAAAATACGTTTAAAAGCATTGCAGCTGGCACCTTCATCTACAGAGAATGCGGCAGCATTTTCAGAGTAACAGTTGCGTACAGATGAGTACATAACGTCTTTGTTCTGGCAATCGGCCACAGCAGAATTGTAAAAGTGAGATTGATAGACGTGATAGTTACCATGCGAGCACTGAATGCCCCTGGCACAGCGGTTAAATTCGCAGTCCCATACCCAATAGTCCAGCGCATTAAAGCCTTTTATAAGAATTCCTGCTTCAGTGGCATTGTAAAATTTGCAGCGCCGGATCGTGAATTCCGAATCCATGATACCCGTTCCGTCGGTACCGTACGTTCCGCACGAAAGTCCGCATGCAGGATTGCCGGTAAATACCATGTCGCTCAGTTCCATGAAGGTAGGACCAAAATAAGGCTCATTGTGATCCTTGAAATGCAGGCCCACAGCAACAATATTTTTCCGGTTGTCTGCATCCCAGGTGAGCCGGCTTATTCTTATCTCTGCCGACTTGTTGGAAAAGAACATAGTATCATTGTCGCCGCCAGCCCACTTGATCTTTGTTTTCAAAGGATCCTCTCCGATGAAAGTAACGCCTGTTCTGCCTTCCAGGCGAAGCGTCCTGGATATCCTGTAAGTGCCGGCCGGCAGGTAAACCACTACGTAGCGGGTAGCGCCCTGTGTATTGAAAGGGGTTTTGAGGGTGCGCGACAAGGAGTCGAGCGCGGTTTGCAGGGCCTGTGTATCGTCTTTTACACCATCTCCCGCCGCCCTGAACCGGGTTTTTACATTGGCCCAGCTTGCAAAAGGTCCGTTGAACTCTTCCCGGTACTTTGTTTGCGCGAAACAGGAGGCTAAAGCACAGCAAAGAAGAACAGAAAACAGGGTTGTTTTCATGGTGTCAACGATTTAGATGAGAGCCGCTAATAGGTTGCAGTAAACTGTTTGAGGAACCGGAGATCGTTTTCACTGAACAGGCGAAGATCGTTCATCTGGTACTTCAGCATGGCAGAGCGCTCGATTCCCAGACCGAAAGCATAGCCGGTGTATTTGCTGCTGTCGATGCCGCAGTTTTCCAGCAGTTTGGGATGTACCATGCCGCAGCCCAGGATCTCTACCCAGCCGGTATGCTTGCATACGCTGCAACCCTTGCCTCCGCAAATAAAACAGCTGATGTCCATTTCAGCACTGGGTTCGGTGAAAGGAAAATAAGAAGGCCGGAAGCGGGGCTTTACATCCTTTCCATACATCTCCTGGGCAAAGAAATACAGGGTTTGTTTCAGGTCGGCGAAGGATACATTTTCATCAACATACAATCCTTCTACCTGGTGAAAAAAGCAATGTGCGCGGGCGCTGATGGTTTCGTTGCGGTATACGCGCCCCGGGCAAATCACGCGGATAGGCAGGTGGCCTTTTTCCAGTTCGCGTATCTGCACATTGGAAGTATGGGTGCGCAGCAGCCAGTCGGGTTGCTGGTGGATGTAAAAAGTATCCTGCATGTCGCGGGCAGGATGGTTTTCCAGCATGTTGAGGGCCGTGAAATTGTGCCAGTCGTCTTCAATCTCCGGTCCTTCAGCTACTGCAAAACCCAGGCGCTGGAAGATAGACACAATCCGGTTGCGGATCAGGCTGATAGGATGGCGGGTACCTACCGGCAGGAGATCGCCCGGAAGAGAAAAATCCATTTCGGGAGCAGCCTGGTGGCCGTTTGTTCCCTGAATGTTTTTCAGTTCTTCATACTTTTTTTCTGTGAGCTGTTTGAATTCGTTCAGTACCTGTCCGAACTCCCGTTTGCGCTCGTTGGGCACGGTTTTCATCTCCCCCATCACCGTTTTCAACAGTCCTTTTGTGCCCAGGTATTTAATGCGGAAAGCTTCTGCAGATTCTGCGCTGGTAGCTGTATACGAGCTGATCTCTGCTTCATATTCCCTTATTTTTTGCAACAATTCTTCCATAGCGCGAAGATAAGGAAAACCGGCTGCGCGCATGGGACGGGTCGCATGCTCTTTTTAAGTAGGTTTGCTGCAAATAGTTTGCGGATGCCCGATTTTTCTCACATCGTTGATTTTGTAGATCCCATTAATCTTTCCCTGATTTCAAATGATGAATTATACAAGGAGGGGCAGATCGGCAAGATAATCGACATCTATGAAGAATACCTGCCTGCTATCGAAGAAGCAGACATTGTGCTGGTAGGGTGTAACGAGGAAAGAGGAAGCGGTATTGCCAAAAAAGGAAGCAGCGCCCCCGATGCCATCCGGCGGCAGTTCTATCAATTGTTCTACTGGCACACCGATATCCGGCTCGCCGATGTAGGAAACGTAAAAAAAGGCGCCGGTCTGGGTGACACGTATGCCGCATTAAAAACAGTTGTCAAAGAGTTGATCAATGGAGGAAAAACCGTGATCATTCTTGGAGGCTCTCATGATCTTACCCTGTCGCAATACTATGCTTATGCAGACAACAAACAGGTGATAGAAGCCGTGTGCGTCGATGCCAAAGTAAATATCAGCATGGAAGTACCTGAGCCCTGCGAAAACTTTTTATTGGAAATGCTCACCGAAGAGCCGAATTATACACACAACTACAGTCATATCGGATTTCAAAGTTACCTGGTACATCCCCATATCCTGGAAACGATGGACAAGCTGCGGTTTGATTGCTACCGGGTAGGACAGGTAAAAGAAAACATCGATGAGATGGAACCGGTGATCCGCAACTGTCACTTATTCAGCTTCGACATCTCGGCACTTGCCCATGCATTTGCCCCTGCCTCTACCATTTCCCCCAACGGTTTCGACGGCGAGCAGGCCTGTGTGCTGATGCGCTATGCAGGCATGAGCTCGAATACCAACACCATCGGTGTGTATGGATACGCTCCAGACAAAGACCGGGAGGACCTTACTTCCAAACAAATCAGCCACATGCTCTGGTACGCCATTGAAGGCCGGAGCCGGGGAAAACAGGAAGCAGGCCTGGAGGAAAAAGATTCGTTCAACGAATACTACACGACGTTCGCCGAAGTAAATACTGTTTTTCTGCAAAGCAAGCGAACCGGCCGCTGGTGGATGCAGCTGCCGGACAAAAAATTTATCGCTTGTTCTTACAAAGACTATCTGCTGGCCAGCAGCAACGAATATCCGGAAAGATGGCTGCGGGCGCAAGAGAGGGTTTGAGACTCCGTCTTCTTTTTGCCTTGATGCAAAAAGAAGCAAAAAAATCAAGGCTGTTTGAAAGGGGCTAAAATTTACTGCACTGCGCTACAACGAACAAGCTAGATCTGGAGGGTTGGATAT
>JADCRZ010000053.1 GCA_015069695.1 Williamsia sp. | reverse complement strand
GTGGAAGTACCATTGCATTTTACACTGGTGACCACAGTACTGGTACCAAGCGCCGCAGGCTGTGTTATGTTAACCGGAACAGCAATGGTACAATTGTTCGCATCCTTCACCGTAAAGGTGTAACTACCTGCTGCCAATCCTGTCTGTGCTGGTGTGATGGTGTAAGGAGCCACACCGCCACTGGGTGTGATCGTCACAGACCCCGTTGCTCCTCCGTTACACTTCACGTTCGTTGCCACACTTGTAGCTGTCAGCGTCGCTGGCTGCGTAACCGTCACCGTTCCGCCCGCAGTACATCCGCCTGCATCCGTCACCGTGTAGGTGTAACTGCCTGCTGCCAACCCGCTCACATCTTCTGTCTTTGCCCCATTGCTCCAAGCATAGGTATAGGGCGCTGTTCCTCCGCTCACTGTTAAATCGATCGCTCCCGTAGCCGCCCCGTTGCACTTCACATTCATCACCACCGTACCTGTACCCAGCACCGCCGGCTGCGTAATCGTAACCGGCACCGGAATGCTACAGCCGTTTGAGTCTGTAACCGTAAACGTATAGTTGCCCGCCACCAGCCCCGTCTGCGCCGGCGTAATTACGTAGGGCGCCGTTCCGCCACTGGGCGTAATCACCACAGATCCTGTTGCCCCTCCGTTGCACTTTACATTGGCAATGGTCTTTGTTGCACTTAAGACCGCCGGCTGTGTGATCGTTACCGCTACAGGAAGCGTACATCCATTCGCATCTGTTACGGTAAACGTATAATTGCCCGCTGCCAATCCTGTTTGTGCCGGTGCAATGGTATAAGGTGCCACCCCTCCGCTCGGCGTAATCACCACCGAACCCGTTGCCCCTCCATTGCACTTCACGTTTGTCACCACCTTTGCAGCTGCCAGCGCAGCCGGTTGCGTTACCACAACCGTATCCTTCCAGGTGCAACCCTGCGCATCTGTTACGGTATATATATAGCTGCCCGCCGCTAACCCACTCACATCCTGGGTTTTTACTCCATTGCTCCACAAATAAGTATACGGTGCTGTGCCGCCACTTACGGTTAAGTCCACCGCTCCGGTGGAAGCTCCACTGCATTTTACATGGGTTACTGCAGCAGTTGCCGCCAGTGCGGCCGGCTGTGTAACCGCAACCTGTACCGGAAGGGTACATCCATTCGCATCCGTTACCGTAAACGTATAGTTGCCCGCCGCAAGTCCCGTCTGCACCGGCGTGATCGTATAAGGAGCCGTTCCACCGCTGGGCGTGATCACCACCGAACCCGTTGAACCGCCATTGCACTTTACATTGGTAACCGCTTTTGTAGCTGTCAGAACAGCCGGCTGGGTAATGGTTACCGCCCCACTCGCAGTACAGCCCGCCGAATCTGTTACCGTCAGCATATACGTACCCGCCGCCAGTCCGGTCAAATCTTTTGTCTTGGCCCCATTGCTCCAGGAATAGGTATACGGCTTGGTGCCTCCTGCCACCGTAGCCGCAATTGTACCGGTCGCATTGCCATTACAGGCCACATTGGTTTTTGAAAGGGTGAGCGTCGGAAGCGGGTTTACTGTGACCGTATATTTTCCGCTCATCGGACAGCCATACGCATCGCTCACTGTAAGCGTATATACGCCCGCGTTAGCAGCCGATGCGTTGGGAATGACCGGATTGGCCAGCTTGGAAGTAAACCCGTTGGGGCCCGTCCAGCTGTAATTGATGGTACCCGAGCCACCTTTTACATTGGGTGTCAGGGTCAGGGTACTTCCCGCACAAACAGCCGTGCTGCCGTCTACGGTAAACGGAACAGGATCCAGGGTACCAAAAGAAATGTCATCCAATCCAAAATCGTTTCCGCCCGCTGCCGTTTGCAGGTCCACCACAGAGATCGTGGCAGAAGTGGAACTGCCCGAGTTCCAGGTTCCGTAAAAACGCACCCAGTTATACGGCGGATTGTTGTTATTGGGCCGGGCAGCCAGTACGGCCGTTGTACCAAACGTGGTTCCATTGATCGCAAACTGCAGCTGCGCATAGGGCGGCACGCTGTTCAGACTAATGGCCCAAGCTGCAAAATAATACGTGGTATTGGGCCTCACCGTTGTGCTCTGCTGCCATACCACGGTGGTCGCTTTACCAGCTCCGTTCACGATCAAAAAGCGTCCCTTGTTGGTGGTATGATCCCTTCCCCAGAAATTGTCGTGGTTGAAATTTGGGTTGCTGCCAACCGTATATTTGGTTTCCGGATACAACCCATTGTAGATCGTACTATCTACATAGCCATACGAACTGGTGAAACCCGTGTTTCCGGCAGAGAAATCACCGTTCACCACCTGCTCGTTGGCAACCTGTATGTATGCGGTGGAAGAGCAGCCCGCCGTGGTGGTTGCCTTGGCCCAATACCCGCCTGCCAGGTCAACCAGAATGCTTTGCGTGGTTTCTCCCGTATTCCAAAGAAAACCCACGCCCGGCACATTGGAATTGGCAGTCAGCTGCACCTTTCCTCCGCCATAACAGTAGTTGGCTGCAATGGTCACCGCAAGCGTCGGGTATACCGTAACGGTCACCGTCTGGGCCGGACCTGCACACCCGCTTGCGGTCGATTTAGGTACAACACTGTAAGTAACCGTTTGCGTGGTGGTTGAACTGTTGAAGATGGTATCGGTAAGAACCGTACCGGTCTCTGTTGTGGCCGTTTCACCGGTGGTGTTTGGATTGGCGGTGGCAGTCCAGGTATAAGTAGAAGGCAGTGTACTGCTCAGCGGAATATTCACCGAACCTCCGCTGCAGATGGTAACGGAAGAAGTGCTCGTCATCTGCGACACCGGATTCACGGTAACCGTGATACAGTTCCCGGTTGCCGTACAAACCACGCCATTCAATGTAGCGTTCACAATGCGCCGGTAATACGTAGTAGCAGTAAGACCAGCCGGCGGATTGTACCCGGCTGAAGTAGCGCCGCTGATATTGCTAAAACCACTGTTGCAATCAGTGGTGCTGCTTTGCCATTGATATGTGATCGTGCCTGTACCGGTGGCAGCCGTAGCTGAGAACGCAGCCGGATCCTGGCCCGCACAGATGGACTGGTTGCCTGATGTAGTTCCGTCGGTTATGCTGTTGATGTAAATAACCAGGCAGTTGCTGTAAGCCTGGCAGGAAATGCCGTTTGCAGTCGTGCTGGCCACCCGCCGGTAATACGCAGTGGCGGTGAGCCCGGCTGGCGGTGTATAAGTGGCGGCAGTGGCGCCGCTGATATTGGTAAAGCCGCTGTTGCAGTCGGTCGTACTCCTCTGCCATTGATAGGTGATGGTTCCGCTGCCCGCTGCCGCTGCCGTACTGGTAAAGCTCCCGCTGTTGCCTCCGCTGCAAAAGGTTTGGCCGCCACCTGCAACAGAACCGGGTGTGATGCTGGTGATGGCAATGGTAACACAGTTGCTAACCGCACTGCATACAACACCGCTTACGGTTGTGCTGACCACCCGCCTGAAATAAGTCGTTGTTGTCAATCCGGCCGGTATGCTATACGTAGCCGAAGTAGCGCCGCTGATGTCCGCAAACGTTCCGTTGCACCCCGTTGTATTGCTCTGCCATTGATAGCTCAAAGCTCCTGATCCGCTGGCAGCGGCAGTTTGGGTGAGCGCAAGCGCCACCCCGCTGCACAGCGTATCACTCGTACCGATGGCGCCGGCACTTACGGTGCCGGGTATCAGGGTAACGCAATTGCTGGCGGCCGTACAGCTCACGCCGTTCAAAGTAGCGGTAGCTACCCGGCGGTAGTAGGTTGTTGCAGAAGGATAAACAAGCTCTGTATAAACAGCTCCTACCGCACCGGCGATGTTGGTGAACCCGTTTGTACAGTTCTGCGTGCTCTTCTGCCATTGATAGGTGATGATTCCGGCACTGCTGGTAGCCGATGCCTGGTTGCTGAACTGGGCCGGCAGGATGCCGCTGCAAACAAGCTGGTCTGAACCGATAGTACCGCCTGCTATATCAAGAATGGCCACGGTTACACAGTTGCTGATCGCCGTACATACAACACCGTTATAGGTAGAGGTGGCCACCCGCCGGTAATAAGCCGTGGTCGTTGCCTTTTTGGGCGGATCGTATTTATCTGTATTGGCGCCCGGACCGGTGATATTTGTAAACCCTGCACTGCAACTGACCGTACTTATCTGCCATTGGTAGCTCAGCGTTCCCGTAGCTGTTGCATTTGTTATGCTCGTTAGTATGGAAGGGTCGGCACCACTGCAAAAAGTCTGGTCAGTACCAATGGTGCCGGCCGTTACTGCATTTACTTTGATGCTCCCTGACATGGTCGGGTTATTGCACCCTCCTGCTGCGGTCACCGTGAAATTATACGTCCCTGTTGCCGTAGGGGTACCACTGATCGTAAATACGCCCCCGCTATAGATGCCCGTTACACCGGCCGGCAGGGAACCTGCTGTGATGGAAATAGTGCCCGTGCCACCGGCCGTATAGGTCAGCGGTGTGATGGAACTGCCCAGGCAAATGCCTTGCGCATCGGTACCACTGGCCGACGACAAGCCCAGGGAAGAACCCACGCCAACAGTGACCGTGGCTGTTCCTGTCTGCACTTGCGAACAGCCGTTGTTATCAGTCACCCCCAGCAGCCTGTACGTGTATGTACCCGGTGTGCCCGTAGGCGCCGGCAGGCTCACCGAACTGCCTGGTCCTGTAGCAATGGTTTGCGTGCTTCCCCCGTTAAGGGTATAGGTAAATGTATAAGGCGGTGTACCATTGGCGCCCGTAAATACAACCGGTGCACCCGTACCCTGGCATACGCTGGCATTTCCGGAGATAGTAGCCGTAGGCAGTGAATTGACGGTAACCCCCACTGAAAGGGAGATTGAGCGTTCGCAGGAAACAGCATCGGCCACTTTTACAAGCTGGTAAACAAACGTGCCAGTCACGTTCGTAGGCACCGGAATGCTTACGGAATCGCCTGCAATTGAAGTGATGGTCTGATTGGCTCCTCCATTCACCCGGTAGGTAAACACGTAAGGAGAATACCCGTTGGCGCCTTTAAACGTAACAAGAGGTGAAGCGGCATTCTGGCATACGGTTGCATTTCGGGTAAGGGTGGCCGTTACCGAACACTGGGCCTGTGACGGGTTGCTAAATCCAAGCAGGAAGCTTATGATAAAAAGATACGCGACAGCAATAACCGGGAAGGATTTGGATCTTTTGTTATTACTATGTATTGGTCCAGAGGTATTGCCGATACTGTATCGCACTAAGCTTGTAGTGTTAATAAATGTTACAGTGGTCCGCCCGCTCTTCTATATAACTACCGCACAGATTTCCACGATAGCATTAACGGCATTCATATCGTTAAATTGTTGTGCCAAAAGCACATACATCACAGGAACGGTTTGTATACCGGCCTGTCCTCTTTTTTCCTTCCAACGCCCCTGACCGTTACATGATTGCTCTTAAGTAGGGAACCGGATCTCCCTACAAGAAATCACCTACGGCAAAGCGGCTGCCAGCCCTTTTATTCTAAAAAAACATCAGCCGGAAGCGGGGATACGGGCCGTCTACAACAAAACCTCTAGCAAGGCTTAAGTGAACCAATTACTTTCAAGAAATAAAAGAAAGAGAGCCAGGAAATTGTTAGCACGATGTGGATTGAATTGTGGATAAGTATAATAAAAAAATAAAGCAAAGATTTTATCTTTATATAGAATTGCTTTTCTGCAGTTCTAAAACGCTTCTGATATAAATGCTGCTCCATTCCATCGATACACTGGCTCCGGCAATTGTTGAAGTTTTTACAGACAGGTCAACCGGTAACCGGTCCCTGATTTCCAAAGTCTCTTTCAGCGCCGGCGACCCCATCAGCAGCTTTTATTGGTCCCATGTTTATCCATCGCCTACCTACTTAACCATCCAGCTGGGCGAAGAGGAACATATCTCCCTGCTGCCTTCCTGCCTGGCATGCGTAAACCACAGCTGCCATCCCAATGCATTCTTTGATATTGACCAGAAACAACTGGTTTGCATCAGGCCGATCAGCTGCGGTGAGGAGATCCTGTTTTTTTACCCCTCTTCTGAATGGAGCATGGACCAGCCCTTTACCTGTTTGTGCAAGAGTCCCCACTGCCTGCACACCATCGCAGGTGCCAAATACCTGACCCCTGTCGAACAAAAACGATACAGGTTCACCTCTTTTATTCAGAAAAAACTGGCTTCCGTTTATGGGCTTACCAGCTAACAAAGACAGCTATAAGATCTGGGTCTTTGCACCCTATCTTCCCTCCGAAGATCCTGCCATCCGCTACTACTACGATTTCACCCAAAGCATCGCCGAATACACAAAAGCCTTCTCCGACATGGGCTGCGAATGGGAATGGGTTGATGTAACCACCGAAAATTTTCACGCGCAGATCGCCCGCGTACAAAGCAACCTGTCCAAAGAAAACATTGTTCTCAACCTCTGTGATGGCGATGATGTAAACGGCGCCCCCGGTGTTGCCGTCATCCACGCACTGGAAGAAGCCGGACTGGTATACACCGGTTCGGAAGCTTACTTCTACAACATCACCAATTCCAAGATCCTGATGAAGCAGGCTTTTGAAAGAAATTCGGTCAGCACGCCGCGGTGGATAGACCTGGACAAGGAACACAACCCTTCCCTTTTTAAAGAAGTGGGGCAACCGCTGATCGTAAAGCCAGCTGCTTCTGCCGGCAGCATGGGCATCGGCGTAAAGAATGTGGTGAGCACCCAGCAGGAACTGGATGACATTGTGCAGGCCATGCGAAAGGGCTACCGGGGCTGGAAGCTCGACGGGGCAGGCATCTTCGCTGAACAGTTTATAGCCGGCAAGGAGTTCACCTGCTTCCTGGTCGGCTCTTACACCCATCCCGACCGCATAAAATTTTATACGCCGGTAGAACGCATCTTCAACCAGGCCCTCCCTGAAAAGGAACAGTTCCTCTCGTTCGACCGGCTCTGGGAATTTTATGAAGATGAGCCCATGCCCAATGAAGAAGTGTTCTATGAATACGCTGCCGTGAGTGCTCCCAGGCTTTTGCAACAGCTTGAACAGCTCAGCCGGCTTGCATTCTGTTCGCTCAAAGGAACCGGCTATGCACGGCTCGACATACGCCAGGACAAACAAACCGGGCAATTGTATGTGCTGGAGATCAACGCCCAGTGCGGCCTGAGCGAAGATGAAAATTTTACTTCTACCGGCGCCATCCTGCGTGTAAGCGGCATTCCCTTTTCAGAACTGGTGATGCAGATCCTGGAAGATGCGCTGCTTCGTCATAAAAACAAAGTACCCGATCCAACATGAAAATATGCGTTTTGCAACCCGACTATTCCACGTGTGACGTAGATTATAAAAATTATGATCCGCACCGCGACCTGTCGGCCTTACTGCCCGGCGATACCGTGCACCATGTCTTTCTCAACAAGCTCACTACTTATAAACAGCTCAAAGAACTCAGCCGCGAAAACTACGACATCTACGTCAACCTTTGTGAAGGCTATCTCGACTGGCCTGTTCCCTCTATCGATGTCATCCACTCCCTCGATGGGCTGAACCTGCCTTATACCGGCACCAACGCCGTCAACTACGATCCGCCCAAACCGGTGATGAAATACGTAGCCTATTGCGCAGGCGTCAAAACACCCCGCTTTGCTGAACTCGCATCCGGTACTCCCGTCGCGCAACAGGTCCCGGAACTTTCTTTCCCGCTTTTTGTAAAGCCCGCCCGGAGCGGCGACAGCCTCGGCATCGACCAGGATTCGCTGGTGTACAACAGCGCGCAGCTGGAAGCAAAGGTGGAAAGCCTGCTGCAGGATGGCTACGATCCTGTACTGGTGGAGGAATATATTGAAGGATCTGAATACACGGTTCTGATCGCAGCCCCCCTGCCTCCCGAGGAGCATTGCCTTGTGTTCAAACCGGTGGAATACCAGTTTCCTGCAGGAAGAAGCTTCAAGACCTATGCCCTCAAAACATCCGAGCTGCACCCGGGTGCGCATATTCCTTGCCGTGACAAACAGCTGGAGAAAAAGCTCATGCAATCAGCAGAAAGGATCTTCACTGATTTTTCCCCTGTCGGGTATGCCCGGCTTGACTTTCGCGTTGACAAGGAGGGAGAAGTTTATTTTCTGGAGATCAATTTTACCTGCTCTGTTTTTTATGAGCAGGGGTATGAAGGATCAGCCGATGAGATCCTCCGGTACGATCCCATGGGCAAAGCAGGCTTTTTACAGCATATCATCAGGGAAGGAATGGCCCGCCATGCGGCCAAACAAAAAAAATATACGATCCATGCTGATGCGCTCAACGGCTATGGCATTGTTGCCAACCAGCCCATCAAAAAGGGAGAAATTGTTTTTCCGCTGGAAGGTTCTTCACAACGCATCGTTACCCGCCGGCATGTAGAAAAAAACTGGACCCCATCGCAGGTTTACGCCTTCAGGCAATACGCTTATCCCCTGTCCAAAGAAGTATTTGTGCTGTGGCCCGCCGACCCGCAGCAATGGGCTCCCCAGAACCACAGCTGCATGCCCAATACCAAGTTTGACGGACTCAATGTAATTGCCATTGCCGATGTACCTGCCGGAACAGAACTCACCCTGGACTATGGCGCCGTAATGGATGAAACCATGGACCCATTTTCCTGTGAATGTGGCAGCGAGCACTGCCGCAAAACAATCAAGGGCATTCCGGGCAATTCAATAACAAACCGTTCAAAGAAAGCAACCAAAATCCCGTCAGTACAATATATTGATCAGCAGATGCGGTAAGCCGATCAAAACAGCCACACCATCACCCTTCCATTATTTACCGCCCAGCTTTTTGATCTTGTCGACAAAGCGCGCGATGCTTTCTTCATCGTCACTATATTCCAGCAGCTTCTTTTTGGCGGAATAAAGAAACAAGGCAGGATATTTCTCCGGTTTGAAGCGGGGAATAAACTGGTAGAGCTTGTCCTGCAGCAATACGCCATTCTGTTGCGCCTTGACCTGCGGACCATACGTATCCATAAACCGGTTGATATTGGTGGGATTATCGAGCGATATCAGGCACATATACACTTTGTTCAATGAGGCAACGTGCCCATTCATGTATTTCATGGTGCGCTGGCAGTGTTCGCAACCCGGATCAAAAAACACAAAGAACAAGGTCTTGCTCTGCGGCAAATCCTTGTTTGTGTAAGGACGCTGATCAAGCCGGAAAAACTGGAACTCGGGCAAGGTGGCTGCAGGTTTCTGCGCGGTTGCGGCAACCACCTGCAATGCCACCAGGGCAGGCAAAAAAAATCTAAGCATGCTATGAATTTACGGTCAAATAGTTTTCAACCTGGTGAAGGCTGTTGTTAAAATAGGGTTTTATCTATGCGCCAAAAGCTTCATACAACACCTCTACCGGATGCTTGGCCTCTCGGCCTGTACCATCTTTGATCTGGTGCCGGCAACTGGTACCGGGAGCTGCAATGATCACCTCATCAGGCTGCTGCCTGACGGCCGGGAACAACACCAGCTCTCCGATCTGCATCGACAGGTCGTAATGCTCCTTTTCATACCCGAATGAACCTGCCATGCCGCAACAGCCGGAGGGAATGGTTTCTACCTTGTAGTTCTCGGGTATGGACAGCATGCTGACGGAAGAAGAAAGCGCATTCCAGGCTTTTTGCTGACAATGCCCATGCAGCTTGACCAGCTTTTTCTGGTTGGTGAACTGGCTCTTGTCTATATGGCCCCGGGCCGCTTCCCGCGTGATAAATTCATCGATCAGATAAACATGGGAAGAAAGCTTTTTGGCTGTTTCCAGCTGGTCATCATCTGCCAGGTCTTCGTATTCGTCGCGGAAGGTCAGGATGGCTGAAGGCTCGATGCCGACCAGCGGCGTTTCTTCCGTCACAAACGGACTCAACATGCTGATGTTCCTGCGCGCGATCCCTTTTGCAGCACGTAGCAACCCTTTTGAGAGCCAGGCCCGGCCACTTTCCGTATGCTCCGGTATCACTACCTCATAACCCAATTTCTCGAGCAGCAAAATAGCTTTGATGCCGATCTCCGTATCGGTGTAGTTGGTGAACTCATCGCAAAAAAGATAGACCTTGCGCGTGCGGGCACCGGCTATCCTGGAACGATTTTTCTTCCACCAGGCGCGCAGTGTCGTCGTATGCATCCGGGGCATGGAGCGGGCAGGCGCAAAGCCGGAAATCTTTTTGACCCAGTTGCTGATGGGCCGGTTCGTCATCATAAAATTATAAGCGCCGGGCAGCAAGGCACCCATGGCCGCCGAGCGGGCGAAATTGGCGACCAGCCGGCTGCGGAGGGGCACGCCGTTGGCGTCCTGGTATTGCTGCAAAAACTCTGCTTTGAGCTTGGCCATGTCCACGTTTGAAGGACATTCTGATTTGCAGCCCTTGCAGCTCAGGCAAAGATCCATCACCTCTTTGATCTCTTTATGGTTAAAGCGGTTGGGCTTTGTAGAGCGGGTCAGGAACTCGCGCAGGATATTGGCGCGGGCACGGGTCGTATCTTTTTCATTGCGGGTAGCCATAAACGAAGGACACATCGTTCCGCCCATCGACTGGCTTTTTCTGCAATCGCCTGAGCCATTGCACTGCTCGGCATGCTGCAGGATGTCCTGGTTGTGAAACCGGAAAACGGTTTTGAAAGCGGGTGTTTGCTGACCGGGCGTGTAGCGCAGCAGCTGGTCCATCGGCGGCGTATCCACGATCTTGCCGGGATTGAAGATGTGCCGAGGGTCCCAGCTTTGTTTGATCTTTTTGAGCAGCTCATAGTTCTTTTGTCCGAGCATCTGCGGAATAAATTCTCCCCGCAGCCTTCCATCACCGTGCTCCCCACTCAGCGAGCCATTGTATTTTTTTACGAGCGTGGCAATCTCGGCCGCAATAGAGCGGAACAATTTATTTCCTTCGACCGTTTTCAGGTTGATGATCGGCCGCAGGTGCAGCTCGCCGGAACCGGCATGGGCATAATGCACGGAGTACAAACCATATTTTTGCAGGATCTCGTTGAAATCACGGATGTAGGCCGGCAGGTCATGCACATCCACCGCCGTATCCTCGATCACCGGTACGGCCTTTTCATCACCGGGCAGGTTGCTGAGCAGGCCCAGCCCGGCTTTGCGCAGGGTCCAGATCCTTTTTGTATCGTTCCCGAATAACAGCGGGAAATGATAGCCCAGTCCGGCCGCGCGCATGTCTGCTTCAACCTGCTTTGCAATGGAGGTTACTTCTTCCTTATCCCTTCCGTTGTATTCAACCACCAGGATGGCGCCGGGATCGCCCTGTACAAAAAAGCGGTTCTGGATTTGTTCAATATTGTCCTTGGTGCATTCCAGGATATAATGGTCGATGAGCTCACTCGCGCTTGGCTTGTATTGCAGGGCAATGAGGTTGGCCCGCAAGGCTTCATCGATGGTATTGAAATGAACACAGAGCAGACCGGTTTCTGCACGCGACAGCGGCACAACCTGCAGCTTGATCTCTGTGATAAAAGCCAGCGTGCCCTCAGAGCCGGCCAGCAGGGTGCAAAAATTAAAATCAGGACCACCGGCAGTAAACGGTGCTGTTTCCAGCAGCAGGTCCACGGCATAGCCGGTGTTTCTGCGCTCAACCGTTTTTTTGGGAAACTCCCGCCTGATCTCTACCTGGTTCTCATAATTGCCCAGCAGGCCGCGAACGGTTTTGTAGATGCCGGCTTCCAGCGTGTCACCTTCACATTTGGCATGAAATGCTTCGGGCTCAAGCATTCCGAATTGCGCTTCGCTTCCATCACTCAGCAAGGCCTTTACCTCGATCAGGTGTTCGCGTGTGCTGCGGTACACGACGGAGTTGGAGCCACAGGAATTGTTGCCTACCATCCCGCCGATCATGGCCCTGTTGGCTGTAGACGTTTCCGGCCCAAAGTACAAACCGTGCGGTTTTAAAAACAAGTTGAGCTCGTCGCGCACAACACCCGGCTCAACGCGTACCCATCCTTCTTCCCTATTCAGCTCGAGTATGCGGGTAAAATGTTTGGACACGTCTACCACAATGCCGTTGCCGACTACCTGTCCGGCCAGGGAGGTCCCTGCCGTACGGGGAATGAGCGAAGTGCCTTCCTTTTTTGCAAAATGGATCAGCTTTCTGATGTCGTCCAGGTTGGCAGGCATGGCCACGGCCAGGGGCATCTCCCGGTAGGCAGATGCATCGGTGGCGTAGAGGATGCGCATGGTTTTATCATGGTAAAGCCGGCCTGTAAGCGAACGGGCAAGCTCCTGCAGCTTTGCGTTGATGGTAGGTTCCTGTGTCATTTTCGAGATAGGGCAAAAGTACAGCCTGTGCTGTGCAGGCAGAAATAATTCTGCTCCGGCTGTTCAGGGAAGCGGTCGCAACTCTGTGAGTGCTTAATTTAGCAGGAGTGAGGCAGTTGTATCTGAGCGGAAGAGAGCAAATGGGGCCGGAACCGGGATAGAGAGGGATTATAAGAATTGATAAAATATTTTATGAAGACATACTTATCCGAGCATTTTCAGGCTGATTGGGTGCGTACAAATTTCAGTCAGCCATCTGGTGTTGGCTATCTGAAATGGATCCTCATTCTTGTCCTCACCATTCCTCTCCTCTCAACAAGCCAAACACCCCTTAAACTCTGGTACCGCCAACCGGCCAGGGTATGGACGGAAGCGCTTCCCCTGGGAAATGGCCGTTTGGGAGCGATGGTATTTGGGCGTGTTCAGGAGGAGCTGATTCAGTTGAATGAAAGTACGCTCTGGTCGGGCGGACCTGTTACGGATAATTTGAACCCGGATGCCCCTGGCTACCTGCCGCAGATCAGGGAGGCCGTGTTCAAGGGAGATTACCAGAAAGCTTCTGACCTGAGCAAAAAGATGCAGGGCGTTTATTCGGAAAGCTATCTGCCGCTTGGCGACCTTTCTATCAAGCAAACGTTCAATGGAACCGATTCAACTTCTTACTACCGCGATCTTAACATCAGCGATGCCCTTGCTACCACGCGTTTTAAAAGAGGCGGTACCGAATATACCCGCCAGCTGTTTTCTTCTGCGCCTGATCAGGTGATCGTGATCCGGCTCACGGCCAGCAAGCCCGGAGCGCTGACCTTACAAATAGCCGCCCGCAGCCAGCTCCGCTACCAGAACTTTGCAGAAGCAAATGGTGCCTTGGCCACCAGGGGCAAAGCACCTGCGCATGATGATCCCAGTTATACGCGCTACAATCGTCCGGCTGTGGTATACGATGATTCTACAAGCAGTTGCAAAGGCATGCGGTGGGTGCTGCTGACAAAAGCCCTCAACAAGGGCGGAAGCATGCAGACAGATACAAGTGGTATCAGCATCAGGGGAGCAGATGAAGTGCTGATCCTGTTATCAGCAGCCACCAGCTTCAATGGGTTTGATAAATGTCCTGTCTCGCAGGGAAAGGATGAAAATGCGCTGGCAGCAAGCTATCTTCAGAAAGCAGCCGCCAAATCGTTCGACCAGCTGCAGGCGGCCCACCTGGCTGATTACCATCAGTATTTCAACCGGCTGTCTATTACCCTGCAGAATAAAAAGAAGTCCGACGGTCCTGACCTGCCCACGGATGAGCGATTAAAAGCCTATACGGCTGGCGGCGCTGACCCGGCGCTGGAAGCCATGTACCTGCAATATGGCCGTTACCTCCTGATCTCCAGCTCGCGGCCCGGTGGTACGGCAGCCAACCTGCAAGGCATCTGGAACCAGATCGTGCGGCCACCCTGGAGTTCCAATTATACCACCAACATCAATGTGCAGATGAACTACTGGCCGGCAGAAGTAACCAACCTCTCTGAACTGCACGAGCCCCTGTTCAACCTGATAAAAAATATGGCCGTAAATGGCCAGAAGACGGCCCGTGAGTTCTACGGGCTTAATGGCTGGGTACTGCACCACAACAGTGATATCTGGGCCCTCACCAACCCGGTCGGCGACCTGGGCAATGGTGATCCCAAATGGGCCAACTGGGCCATGGGTGCCAACTGGCTTTGCCAGCACCTGTGGCAGCATTACCTGTTTACCGGCGACGAACAATTTTTGAAGGATACGGCTTACCCGCTGATGAAGGGAGCTGTTCAGTTTACCCTGGGCTGGCTTATCAAAGACCCGGATGGGTATTGGGTTACAGCGCCCTCCGGCTCGCCTGAGAATTCATTCAAAGACGAAAAAGGCGTTCAGGGCGCAATTGCGGCAGCCAGCACCATGGACATGTCTATCATCCGCGACCTATTCAGCCATTTTGTTACCGCATCCCAACATCTCAATACAGACAAGGCTTTCAGGGATACGGTGATAGAAAGGGAGAAGAAATTGTATCCTTTTCATATCGGCAAAAAGGGCAACCTGGTGGAATGGTACAGGGATTGGGAAGATGTGGAGGTACACCACCGGCACGTATCGCACCTGTACGGACTCCATCCGGGCGAACAAATATCACCGGTAAAAACGCCGGAACTGGCGGCAGCAGCCCGCCGTACGCTGGAGATCCGCGGTGACGAAGGCACCGGCTGGAGCAAAGCCTGGAAGATCAATTTCTGGGCCCGCCTCCTCGATGGCAACCATGCCCACCTGCTCCTGCGCGACCTGCTGCACCTCACAGGAGAAAGCGGAACCGGCTATGCCAGCGGCGGTGGCAGCTATCCCAATTTATTTGATGCACATCCGCCCTTCCAGATCGATGGCAATTTTGCAGGCGCCGCAGGCATTGCTGAAATGCTGTTACAAACCCACCTGGGCGAAGTTCACCTGCTGCCGGCGCTCCCCGATGAATGGAACAGCGGAACGGTAAAGGGCCTGCGGGGGAGAGGCGGTTTTGAAGTAGGCATCAGCTGGAAAGAAGGTGCGTTGTCAACAGCAACGATCAAATCACTCAACGGCCAGCCCTGCATGCTGAGGACAGCCGCACCTGTAACCATCCGGAATGTAAAAGCCCTTTCGCAGAAAACAAAGAGCGGTTATACAACCCTGTTTGATACACAGAAGGGCAAGGTCTACGAGATCACAGCAGCCAACTAATCAAACAACAAAATCTTAAAGATGCCCACCGTGCCCGGTCGCAGAAAATTTATCAAACAGCTCACTGCTTTGTCCGTCCTGCCGGTTTTGGAAGCTCCGCTGCCTCATACCGCTGACAGCAATACCGGCAAAGAAGGTGAGGGATGGACTTTTCTGTTTCAGGGCGATTCGATCACGGATGGCAACAGAACGCGCAACAACGACTGGAACCATGTGATGGGCCATGGCTACCAGTACATCATTGCAAGCAAGTTGTGGTACGAGCTTCCTGAGAAGGGATTTCACTTCTTAAACCGCGGCATCAGCGGCAACAAGGTAACCGACCTGGCTGCCCGCTGGCAGCAAGACACGCTGGACCTGAAGCCCGATGTGCTCAGCATCCTGATCGGCATCAACGATGTATCTGCCGGTCTCAAAGGCAACAAGGAGTTCACCGCTGACCAATACGAACAAGGCTACCGATCCCTGCTGGAGCAAACCCTCCGCCAGCTGCCCACCGTCCGCTTCGTCCTGTGCGAACCCTTTGTGCTTCCGGCAGGCGGCGTAAAAGACAGATGGGATGCCTACAAAACCGAAGTCGATCAACGCCGGATGATCGTGCATAAGTTAAGCAGGGAATACAAAGGGATCCTTGTTGAGTTCCAGGCTGCGTTCAACAAAGCCTTATCCAAAGCACCCGCTCCCTACTGGATCTGGGACGGCGTTCATCCCATGCCCGCTGGTCATGAGCTGATGGCGAGGGAGTGGCTCCGGCAGGTGGGCAGGCAATTGAAATTTATCCGGTAAAAGGGAGCACGGATAAAAGACACGCGGCAAATTTTGCAAGCGTCCTGTTTACCTACCTTTGGCGGGAAAAATTTCTTAGCAGCAATGGCACAAGGGAAAATCTTGATTGTGGATGATGAAGAGCAGCTGCGTAAGCTGCTCAAACGCATCATTTCCCTGGAAGGATATGAAGTGGTTGAAGCTGCCAGCCTGCGCGCCGCATCCGACCTGCTGAACAGCAAACCGGTTGACATCGTGCTCTGCGATGTGAAACTGCCGGACGGCAACGGCGTGGAATATACCGGAACCATCAAAGAAAAATACCCGGCTATAGAAGTTGTGTTACTGACTGCCTACGGAAACATTCCCGATGGTGTGCTGGCCATCAAGAACGGCGCATTTGATTATATCGTAAAGGGCGACGACAACAAGCGCATCCTGCCGCTGCTGGCACAGGCCATGAGCAGGCGGGCAGCGCAGCAGGCACAGGCAGGGAAGATCATCAGCCATACAGATTCCTTCGCCAACATCCTGGGTACCAGTACGGCCATCAAACAAGCCATTGCCCTGGCGCAAAAAACAGCCCTTACCGATGCAACGGTTTTGCTGCTGGGCGAAACCGGCACTGGCAAAGAAGTGTTTGCCCATGCCATCCACCATGGCGGCAAACGGGCCGCCAAAAACCTGGTAGCGCTTAATTGCAGTACTTTTACAAAAGAGCTGCTGGAAGGTGAATTGTTCGGACACAAAGCCGGCGCTTATACAGGCGCGTTAAAAGATAAAAAGGGACTGATCGAACTGGCAGATGGAGGCACCCTGTTCCTGGATGAAATCGGCGAGATGCCCATTGAACTGCAGGCCAAGCTGCTGCGGGTACTGGAGACCGGTGAGTTTATCAAACTGGGCGATGTAAAAACCACCCGGGTGGATGTGCGTATCATTGCAGCCACCAACCGCAACCTGGTCCGCGAAGTGGGAGAAGGCCGTTTCCGGGAAGACCTGTACTACCGCCTGAATGTTTTCACCATTTATCTGCCGCCCCTGCGTGAGCGCCCGGAGGACATCTCTGCACTAGCCAGCCACTTTCTGGATAAGCTGGTTCAGAAATTAGCAAAGCCGCTCCAGCTAAGCAATGAAACAGTCCGGCTCTTGCAGCACCACAGCTGGCATGGCAATATACGGGAGCTGCGCAATGTACTGGAAAGGGCCGCCATCATAGCCGACAGCAGTACTGTAACGCCCGCTGATCTTCCGGTAGAGCTGCAGGGGCAAACCGGTGATGCACCCAGCCTTTCCTTGGCGGCTGTTGAAAAGGAACATATCCGGAAAGTACTGGCTTACACAAAAGGAAACAAAGCAGAAACAGCCCGGCTGCTGAACATTGGCCTTACCACCCTGTACCGCAAAATGGAAGAATACAAGCTGAACGGCAAATAGGGAAGCTGAAGGAGGAGAAATTGCGGGCCTGACAGCCGTCCTATGTAAAAGCCAGGCTATTTTTAATCAGAAAACTGACGCTCTATGAAACGTTTCTGGATAGGCATGATCCTGCTGGCTGCATGTGTGCAGGGCAATTTGCAAGTGCATGCACAAAAAAAGCTCCTGATCCTGGGTTCGTCTACCCCTGCCTGTTACGGGCTCTCAACCGACAGCTGCTATGTGGGCCGGCTGCAACGTTACTACCAGCAAAAAGGCACCCCTATTGTAATTGACAACCGCGCTGTATCAGGCGACAACTGTTACCATGGCATGCCCACCAGCTATACGCCCCCTGCCGGCCGCAATGCACCAAGGCCTTACAACAACATCACCGAAGGATTGCAGGGCAATCCGGATGTGGTGCTGGTTAATTACCCGTCTAACGGATATGACATCTATTCTGTTGCCGAGGTCTTGTTTTGCCTGCGCACCATCTGGCAAACGGCCACCAATGCCGGCAAGCCCTGTTATATTGCCACCAGCCAGCCCCGTTCGGAGCCTGCTTCCTATCAAACAACCGAAGTACGGCAAAAGATGGAACAGATCAAGCAGGGCATCATAAATGAGTTCGGACAGTATGCCATCAATTTCTGGGATGGCATCGCGAACCCTGCCGACAATTCTATACTAAGCATGTACAATTCAGGCGATGGCACCCATCTTAATAGTGCCGGCCACAATGTGCTGTTCAACCGGGTCGTAGAAAAAAACCTCTTCGGTTTCCAGTCCGGCAATTTAACCTACCGCTATTACCAGGGCAACTGGAACGGCCTGCCTGATTTCAATGCCCTGCAACCTGTAAAAACCGGCACGGCAACCAATATCAGCCTCGACCCGCGAAACAGCAACGATTACTTTGGATTTGTATGGGAAGGGTATATAAACATCCCCGCACCCGGCACTTACACCTTTGAAACAATTTCTGATGATGGCAGTAAATTTTATTTCAACTCATCTTACAATGCCGGTGCCAATGCGCTCGTCAACAACGACGGACTGCATGCACCATCCAGTGCAGCTGGTTCGGTATATGTAGCGGCAGCCGGCGCCTACCCCATTGCCGTCAGTTTCTTTGAAAAGGAAGGAGGAGAAACCATGCAATTGTATTGGAGCGGCCCCGGCCTCAGCAGGCAACCTGTACCGGATGGGGCTTTCACCACCCAGCCAAAATCAGGCGGATTGAGCTATCGATATTATGAAGGCGACTGGAATAATCTGCCTGACTTCAACGCACTTACCCCTGTCAAAACCGGCTCAGCAGCCAATATCAGCCTGGATCCGCGAAACGGGAATGACCATTTCGGGTTTGTGTGGGAAGGATGGATAAATATCCCTGCTCCCGGACAGTATCAATTTGAAACCGTTTCTGATGATGGCAGCAAATTTTATTTCAACACGTTTTACTCGTCTGGTGCCAGCGCACTGGTAAGCAACGATGGCCTGCACGCGCCTGCTGCTGTTTCAGGTTCCGTTTACATTCCTGCTGCCGGCACTTATCCGGTGGCTATCAGCTTTTTTGAAAAAGACGGGGGTGAAACCATGCAGTTGTACTGGAGCGGTCCGGGCTTTGGCAGGCAACCCATACCCGATGGGGCTTTTACGGGAACCGCCCTGCCAGCCAATGGCCTGGCTTACAGGTATTATGAAGGCAACTGGAACAGCCTGCCTGATTTCGGGTCCTTGTCTCCCTTGAAAACCGGCACTGCTGCCAACATTGATTTAAATCCCCGCAACAGAAGCGACTATTTTGGTTTTGTATGGGAAGGCTGGCTCAGCATTCCGGCACCCGGCACCTATACGTTCGAGACCATTTCTGATGACGGCAGCAAGTTTTACTTTAACAGCCGTTACTCGGCTGCTGCCAATGCCCTGGTCAGCAACGACGGACTGCATGCCCCCACCAGTGTATCGGGTTCCGTGTATGTGCCGGCCGCCGGCTCCTACCCTGTTGCAGCTGCTTTTTTTGAGAAAGAAGGCGGCGAAACCATGCAATTATACTGGAGCGGCCCGGGCTTTAGCAGACAGCCTGTGCCAGACTGGGCCTTTCATGGAAGCCGGTCCGGCGCCAGCAGCTCAACCATCCAAGCGGGCCAGCGCATGCCGGATGCGGGATTGCCGGTGGATACCAAGGGATTCCGGGCCAGCGTCTATCCCAACCCGTTTGCGGAACGTGTAAACATTCGGTTCTTGAATGACCATAACATCCGGCAGTTCAGCACAGATGTATACGATCTAGCCGGAAGGCTGCAATACAGGCGCTCTTTCGGCAATCTGCCGGCCGGCAATCACCAGTTCTCTTTGATCCTGGATGAAAAACAGTTGACGCCGGGAATTTACTTCGTGAAGCTGCTGGCTGATGGAAAAGTGCTGGAAACAATAAAGATGAACAAAAGAAAATAACTGCTTCAGCCCACACCTCATGTTATTACCTTTAATAAAAGTGATGTAATCCCCGCCTGCATTCAGGGGTATGGTCTTGCATGTTCCAGAGTAACATTTTGTTGGTAGCATAAGATTCAATACCAGCCTGCGTTCCATCGGAACGCCGTGTGCAGCTCAGACGGATTGCATTTCACACGGCATATTCACGGCATGCAAGATCAAGATACCTCATGTTTTACCAACAGGATGCTCCTGCCGGAAGACACAAGAATGTTCCGCTGATTTCAATTTGGATAAGCTCTTTTTCAAAACAGGGCTTATACAACCAGTCATCCCCAAAAACAACCGTTCATGCTTTCACAATGATCTATGTATTGCAAAGTACCTACTTTTAACCTGTAATAATTATAAAAAAGTACCAAACAATACTAAGGTTATGAAGAATTTATTTTTTATCCTGCTTCTCTTCAAGCTGGCCACCTTTTCTTACCTGGGTTACGGCCAGCAGCTACCGGCCGGAAAAATAAGCGGCTCTGTAGCAGACAACCATCAGGGCAGCTTAACCGCCGCAACAGTTTCCCTCCTTAAAGCAAAAGATTCTTCCGTAGCCAAAGTAGGTACGGCCGGCAAAGATGGCCGCTACCAGTTTGAAGGCATCAATTGGGGCCGCTACCTGGTACTGGTAAGCGCCACCGGTCATAATAAAGGATACTCTGCCCCCTTTGAGATCGATGAAACCCATCCTTCTTTTTTAGTACAAACCATTGAATTAGTTCCGCAGGCAAAATCCCTGAACGCAGTAACCGTTACCTCCACAAGACCTCCGGTTGAACAGAAGATAGACAGAATGGTTGTAAATGTAGAAGCATCCATCACCAATGCAGGCAGCAATGCCCTGGAGGTACTGGAAAAATCGCCGGGCATTTCTGTGGACAAAGACGGCAACATCAGCCTGAAAGGAAAAGACGGTGTAGTGGTGCTGATAGATGGCCGCCAAACTTACCTGAGCGGCACCGACCTGGCCGCCTACCTGCGCAACCTCAATGCCAGTCAGCTCGACCAGGTGGAGATCATGACCAATCCGCCCGCGAAATATGATGCAGCGGGTAATTCAGGGATCATCAATATCAAGACAAAGAAAAACCGGCAGATGGGTTACAACGGCTCTGTCAATGCGGGTTACGGACAGGGGCGCTATCCCAAAGTAAATGACGGGTTGAACTTTAATTACCGCAAGGACAAATGGAATTTATTTACCAACCTGAGCCACAATTACAACCGCAACTTCAACCAGCTTACCATCCAGCGCAATTTTGTCGACAAGCAAACCAAAGACCTGCTGTCGCATTTCGGACAGGAAGCCAATAACCAGAGCATCTCAAGAAGCTACAACGCCAAGCTGGGCCTGGATTATTTCGCTTCAAAAAATACCACCCTGGGTGTTGTCTTCAATGGTTTTTTAAACAACCGCACAAGCAAAACAGATAACCGGACCGATATTTCCGATGCCAACGGAAAACCGGGCAGCCAGACCAAAGCCGCCATCAGCAACAAACAGCAATGGAAAAACTTTAGCACCAACCTCAATTTCCGCCGCGTACTTGATACCCTGGGCTCTGACCTGACAGCTGATCTTGATTACAGCGGGTACGATACAAAGAATGATCTGCGCATGATCAATTCTTATTTTGATGCCACCGGTCATCCTATATACGCAGGTGACACGCTCCTGGGGGCTCTTCCGCAGCAAATAAATATATACAGCGGCCGGATGGATTACACCAAGAATTTAAAGAAAGGAGCCCGCTTTGAAGCAGGGATCAAATCCAGCTATGTAAAAACAGACAACAATGCCGGCTACGACAGCATTCTGCAGGCACAGATCGTGCATGATGTAAACAGGAGCAACCATTTTATCTATGAAGAAAACATCAACGCAGCCTATGTAAACCTCAACAAACCCATCAACAAAAAATGGGGCGCGCAGGCCGGGCTGCGCCTGGAAAACACCAATGCAAAAGGCTTCCAGGTAGTTACCGCTGAACAATTCAACCGCCACTATACCCAGCTGTTTCCTACAGGTTATATCCAGTACCAGCAGGATAAGAAAAATACCTACGTCCTGAACTATGGAAAACGGATCCGCCGGCCAGACTACCAGAGCTTAAATCCCTTTATCAATTTTATCGACCGGTATACTTACTCCAAAGGAAATCCCAACCTGAGGCCCCAGTTCAGCCACAACATTGAGTTGAGCCATAACTACCAGGGCATCCTGATCACTACACTGAACTATACCCGGACAACAGACATCATCCAGAACGTGCTGCAGCAGAATGAAGAAAAGAACGAAACCTACATGACAAAAGACAATATCGCGAAGCAACGGCAGCTGGGCATTTCCGTAAACACAAACATACCGATCACCAAATGGTGGAGAAGCAATGTGTACGCAAATGCATTCAACAACAAGTTTGAAGGCCTTGTGAACGGCACATTTGTTTCTATCGATGCTACTACCCTGATGTTAAACGGCTCGCAACAATTTACTTTCCCTAGAACCTGGACGGCCGAGGTCAGCGGCTTTTACAGAACAACCGGGGTAGAAGGGGTCATCAAAGCAAAACCCTTCGGCTCTGTTTCGCTTGGTGTAAGCAAGCAGATCATGAAAACCAAGGGCACCCTGCGGCTCAATGTACGCGATGTATTCAATACCCAGCGGTTCAGGGGCGTAAGCCGCTATGGCAATGTAGACGCGGCTTTCCAGGAAAGGGGCGACAACCGGGTAGCGAACCTGACCTTTACCTACCGCTTCGCCAAAGGCAAGATCACCGGCACGCCCAAGCGGAGAGCAGGCAGTGCCAGCGAAGAACAAAACCGGGTAGGAGGATAACGGCAATCCTATTGAAAAACAGTGTGATACTGACAGGAAATGGATAGCAGGCTCTTCTGCTATCCATTCCTCGTTTAAAGCCATTGCCACCTGTTTATCAGATCCGTTTTTTTACTCGGCTTCCTGTTCTTTGCATGCAGACCGGATCAAAATGCCCGCCCGATATACCTAACACACTTTCACCACATCCATATCCAGCAAGGCACCCAGCTTTTCGATCTTTGTGCTGATATGTCCTACACCGACCGCGCAATGATGGGCCGGGCCGTGGCTATTCCATTCGTTGACAAAGCGGCGCGCACCGATTGAAAATCTGTAGCGGCTGTTGGTGTTGCCGATCTGCAGAACAGGACCTGGAACAGAATGGGCTTCTGCCAGCAGCAGCATCAGCTTCCCCCCGCTTCTCTCCGCAACCGAAAGCAGGGTAACCGGACCGTTCTTCACCGACATCTCAACCGATAAGCCGCTGCCTACCTTGCCGTGATATACGCCCAGCGGACGCACTTTGGTCTTTCCTTCTGCAATGGCAATATGCCCCGGCCCGTCGTGCCCCATCAGCACCACATCATCCCTGAAGTCCATGGCATAGTATTCGGTAAAGGAACCGCCTGCACCGAATAAGTCCATGATCTTCATGGCCTGGGCATTCTTGATTTCATATTCACCGGCTACCGGAACTCCATTTGCAGTTAACCAGGAATTGCCTAGGATGATAGACGCAATGGCCGTTTCATTCTCGGGATTGCCGGTGCCTTTGTAATAGTAGGCCATGGAACCCAGGCTGTAGTATTGCACCAACCGGTCCAGTGCGACAGATGTAACGGCTGCCTTGTGCAGTTCTGCTGGCGGGCAGTCGGACTGCACATCAAAAACCTCCCGGAACAAGGCCACGCGCTCCAAGGCTTCCTGTTCTGTAACTGATTTGCGGTGAGTCGCCAGTTCTTCTACTTCGATCAGTTCAATATGGCCGCCAAAATGGGCGTATTGCTGGGTAAGGTCGGAGTAGATGTCGAGCATGCCGCTGTAGTAATGTCCCATGCAGCCCATGCGGTTGTAGAACAGGGCATTGGCAACCCTGGCCGCTTCTACCCACTCGCTGATTTCTTTCCAGCATACAGGGTCGTCGTGCAGCATGCCGGTGACCTGGTGAAAAGGGATACCGGCCCGTTTAAACACGTTGGCAATCTCCGGCACCGGGCAGGCAGCACAGTAGGCGAGCCATTCGCCCGTCATAGCCGTGCGGTCGCTCATGGCATTGAAAGATGCGTAATCGATCGATGCTTGAGGCGACAGGTTCAGAATGATCACCGGCACCCTGGCCCGCTGCACAACCGGCAGCACCGTGGAAGAAAGGGCATAGGTGGTAACATACAAGAAGATCACGCTTACATCCTGCTGCCGGAACAGCCGCCCGGCATCAAAAGCCTTGTCGACGGAATCAACCAGTCCGGCATTGACAACATCAGGTCCCAGGTCAGAGAGCTTTTGCTGTACCTGTGCAAGGTAGCCTTCCAGCCTTTCCCTGAGTCCGCTGAACTGCGGCCAGTAGGTATCCAGGCCAATACCAAAAAGTCCGATCTTTACGGGTGGATTTTTCATGTTTTTTTGAGATAGCAGGATATGAAAATAAGACCTGTATGTTGCATATTTTGCATTTTTTATAGAAATTGAGGGTACGGGAATACAGTGAAAATGGTACCTTCATCGTTGCCTGTTTCCCTGTGTCAGTAGACAGGCATTACAACCGTTTTTGATGCACCAGATTAAAAATCAAACAATGAGAACTTTTCTTTCAGGATTACTTCTGTTTATTTCAGCTTCCCTTTTTGCCCAGGCCAATTTAAATGTAACCGACAATTTCAAAAAGATCAACACCGTTGCAGAAGCCCAGCAATACATCGATGCCAACCCGACGTTGAAGCCGGCCCTGATGAGCCTCTCCTACGGAAAAGATACTTCCTTGATTGAAAAAAGATTGTTGCGCCAGAAGAAAGGCGATGTTTTTTCTGTTGGATATGTTACGTACAAAGTGCTGGATGCTACTGAAAATGTGGCCTACCGGGCAAACTACATCTTCCTGGATGGTTCTTCCCTTACTCCCTCCCAGGTCGACAGCCTGAAAAAGATCATCACACAAAAAGCTTCCTCCGGCACTGCCTTCGAACAACTCTCTGACCAGTATACCATGGATGGCAACAACACGCATGGCGATACCGGTTGGTTTTTTGGTGAAGAAATGATGCCCAAAGAATTCCAGGAGGCCGTTTCAAAACACAAACTGGGAGACATCTTTTATGTAGACGTACCCGAAAAGCAATGGCACTACATTGTCAAGAAGACGTACGACGACCAGGTCAAAAAAGACATCAAGGTTTTAAGGGCAAACGGAAGATAAATAAGCTGCGCTGAAACCCTGTCCTGGTCTGCATGTAAGCCCATAACTGATGTTCAGGGCCCGACAGGGTTCAGCTTTCATTTTCGTAGTAGATCTTGTAGTATTTTCTCCCGTCCTCATCTACCCCCTGCTCTATCAGCTCGCGGTTGCCATGGATATAGACATGGAAGTTCTTATCCAGCTTTAGCACACTCTTAAACACCCGGGCCTGCTTTTTGACTGCCTGCGGAGAAATCTCAAACTGGTCAGACAATTCTACCCCCTGCTCCTGTTTGTATGTATGATCAAACTTGCGAAAGGACTGGATCAGGTTGTCGTGATGAAAGACTTCTTCTTCAAACCCGCCTTTGTCAAATGTTTCATGGGTTTTAAAATACTCTACCGAGCGGTTCAATAGATCTATCTGGTCGGCCCGGGATACCTGAAAGTCCTGGGGCATTTGCTTGGTAATAAAATCTTTGGTCAGGCCCAGAAAATCATGGGTGTTGTTGACCGCATCATTTTTGGGTTTGTGTTTGATAAAATCGTTCTGCCAGTAATCGGTTTCGCGGCTGTTGCTGTCGATGATGAGCAAGGTAAAGGGCTCTTCAGTAAAAATGATCAGGCAGGCCTTGTCCGGCTTTCTCGACCCGATCCCCCTTCTGAAGTTCAGCTCCATTTCCCGGTCTGTGGCGGCGGTTTCGATATAGAGGTCTTTGTCTTCAAACTTGTATATGCCCAGGGCCTTGTAGTGTTTATTTTCGAACAGCACGTTTTCAAACTTGGCCACAAACAAGTCGCCCTCCCGGATTTGAGGATGCTTGGATACGGCGCCCAGGTGCTGCACGATCTTCCGGGAATTTTCAACCAGCTCCGCTTCTTCCAACACAGACCTGGCAATCCCGAACAAGACATTGTATTCAAGGCCGATCTCATGCTGAAACTCAAAGGTAGCAGTGTGTGCACTGAAGGGCTTTAGCAGGATTTTCTTAAAAGTTTCCTCCTCTTCTGCTCCCGTGTGCTCCGAAAGCTGGCTGCTGACAACCACCTTGGTTTCGTCTGGACCAACCCGGTGGGCGATCAACTGCACAACAGTGGCTTCCTCGATCTGGATCATAGTGTTGCTTTGTTTTCCTCGTGCGCTTGTTTGCGGGCGCAATATACAAAGCAATAGACCGATTTGAAGGAAGCAGGATGCTCTTCTAGGGGAATGTCTACAAGGCTTTGCCTTCCTGCAGGGTTTTTACAGCAGCTTCAAGAAATTTTTTATTGGTTTCATCCGGCGCCTGGGCCAGGGCCGCCTTGGCATGTTCCAGGGCCTTTTTGTAATTGCCCATGGCCGAGTAAACACGCATCATGCCTGCATTGGTTGGCCATGCACCGTTGCTTTTGGCAAAGTTTTTTTGAAATACCTCCAGGGCTTCCGGCAATTTGTGCGCATTGAGCAATTGCCGTCCGTACCCATGCAGTTCCTGCACGGAGGCATTGTTTACCGCGGTGGCCATAATAGCTGCTGATTCTTTTTCGTTGCCCAATTTCTTCAGGATGTCTGCCTTTGTAGACAGGGCTGCAAACGAATTTCTTCCACCCAGCCGGGGATCAGTAGCTGTATTGATCCAGTTCAGGGCTTCATTGTAGTTGGTATCGTTGTTCACACACCATCTCGCGGCGGCTTCGAGGCTTGGCGGATCAAAGCCAATGGCGCCACTCATCTGCGAGCGGATATCTTCCAACAGGGTACTTTTTAAATCTACTGCTATGCTGACCGGGAAGCTCCACCGCTCCCATCCCAGGTTGACATCTATTGATCTGTCTGTTTGGTTGGAGAAAGTATAGACCAGTCTTTCCTGCGATACGGGCAGGTTCTTCCGCTGCACTGTGGGCACATGCAATACATCCAGCTCCTTGCGGTAAAAATAGCTGCCCCACTCTTTGTAATTCCTGTTGAAAATTAAAACACTGGAATCTTCATGCACTTCGATGAAAAATGCATACTTGCCTGCAGGCAGTTTTTTACCATTCACGGTTACGTCTGTTGAAAAAGACATCGTGGTACATTCATCTGCCCCGGCGCGCCAGGGAGAGGCTACCGTAGAACCATAGCCCAGTACTTCATATCCAAACGGCACCACATTGGTGCCATAAATTTTTCCCTCCCTCCCTTTTACACCCGGCGAGCTATAGTGTATTTCAATTTCGGTGACGCCGATCCTTCTGCCGGTCAAACAAACGGGGTTGGTTGTATCAGGAATACGCAGGGCCTGGCTGTTTGCAGGGTGGAGGCCAATGGCAATTAAAGAAAGAATGGCAAGTAGGGGTTTTCTCATGTTAAAGGCTTTCAACAAAGAAACTCTTATTCTGCAAATGGATGATTACCGTTAATCAAAAATCAGGCAGGCTTTCTAACCGCTTCCTCCGGCCATTTTTGCTATGTAATTGCCTACCTTTAAGGAAACATCAATCCAGGTTACCATGAACAACATTAAAAAAGAAGACATCAAACAAGAAGTGTTTGATCTGTATGACGATTATGCGCACAGCCGCATCAACAGGCGGGACTTTGTGCAGAAACTGTCTGCGTATGCGGTGGGTGGATTAACCGTATCCTCGCTCATGAGTTTTTTGATGCCTGATTACCAGGGTGCCATCCAGGTGAAGGCAGACGATCCCCGCGTAAAATCGGAGTACATCACTTATGCCTCTCCGAAAGGAGGTGGATCTATCAAGGGATTGCTGGCAAAACCTGCTGATGCAAAAAATAAGCTCGGTGGCATTGTAGTGGTGCATGAAAACAGGGGATTGAATCCGCACATAGAAGATGTTTGCCGGCGTGCTGCCCTGGCCGGATTTCTGGCGCTTGCCCCGGACGCCCTCACGCCCCTGGGCGGTTACCCTGGCGATGACGACAAAGGCCGTGAAATGCAAAGCAAGCGCAACCGGGATGAAATGCTGGAAGACTTTATAGCCGCCTTCGACTACCTCAAAAAAAATGGAGACTGCAACGGCAAGGTAGGCGTAGTAGGATTTTGCTTTGGCGGCGGCATCGCCAACCTGATGGCCGTCCGCCTGCCGGATTTGGCAGCCGCTGTTCCCTTCTACGGCGGCCAGCCACCGCTGGAAGACGTACCCAAGATCAAGGCGCCTCTTTTATTGCACTATGCAGCCCTCGACACCCGCATCACCGAAGGCTGGCCCCCTTACGAAGCGGCCTTGAAAGCCAACCACAAAGAATACACGGCCTACGTATACGCCAACGCCAACCACGGCTTTCACAACGACACCACACCGCGTTACGATAAGGCAGCTGCAGAACTGGCCTGGCAGCGTACGGTTGATTTTTTCAAGCAAAAGCTGGCATAGGGGATTGCTGACTTTAAAGGAATGGATTTATCTGCCCGGCTGGCTTGGAGGCCGGGCAAATTTTTTGACCAGCCCTTTTCATCCCGGATAAGGGTTGGTCTGCTCCCATTTACAAGTCCATCACCCGCAGGCCTCTCATCAACAGCAAACCGGATGTTTCCTACACGCCGGCGTGAACTAATAGGATCTTACGTATGGCCACGTTGAATCAAAAGGAGGATCTTGGGATGTAGCCCCTAAGATCCATCGCTGCTCTCCAAAGAGCGGCAATCTTAAATAGTTCTTTAAAATTGGCAAAATCCTGTTCTTTCCTCTTATTCCGTTCCTCAACGTGTCGTTTAGCATCTTCAATAGCTCCCAACCTCAGGTTTTCCTGTCTCTTCCATTCAGCTTTGCCGCTCGCGTTAAACTTAGGGCCCAAGCTATCCTTAACTGCTTCTTGCAAAGAACTTAGGCTGGCCTGCTCATTCGTTGGTTGAACCTCCCTTATCTCTCCAATCTCCAAATAAATAGGTTCTCTACCCTCAAATTGCTCAGGAAACTTTGGCTGTAAAAGTTTTTTTCCAAATTTAACTTTCCGCCAGTAGCCCATTGGGGAACGGGAATGTTGTACTTTTTACATAGTTTCCCAAGTCCGGCATCTGTAATCTTGTATTCTTTTGCCGGTGAGAGTAATGATTTTGTCCAGATAAGATCCTATAACTGTTTACGGGTAAACTTATGGCTGATTGTGCCGAAATAATCCTTATATACTTCCACTTTTTTCTACAAAATAGGAAAGAACTATAAATTCTGAAATTGGCATATGTTCTTGGAGTAAACTTCTAAGGCACGAAGCTCATTCTTATTCCTGCCATCTTTTCTCAGCGAAATGAAAAGTCCTTCGCGCATAGTTTATCCATGTAGTCGCACTGCTGCTTAGGAGGGTAGCTTACCGGTTTTTGTTTATAGAAGTTTTTCATCCTGCGGGCGCGAATCCTGGCAATGTCCAAGTCAGTGACATTGGTTTTCTTCTGCCCTATCAGCTTATCATCCATTTTTGCCAGCAGCTTCTCTGCTTGCTCCAGTAGCACCTGGGCGGATGCCCTGAGCTGGAGTACTTCATTCCGGGTAATTCCTTAGGTTGCCACAACTGTGCGTTTGAGGGGTTGATAAATTGAATTATTGTTATTGGGTGCTGGCGTATCGCTGCCAGTTTCTTTATCGGCTAACTCTTGTTCGCGTACTTGTAGTTTTACTTTCAATCGAAGATATCGTTTCATCTCTTGCTTTGCGACTTTTTCGACCATCTCCCGTGCCAGCTCCGCCATAGCCATTTCACGCTTAGGCTCTTCTTGTTATTATGCACTACTTTCATAAGGGTTGATTAAGTGGAGGGAAGTGGTAAGAGGAGAGTGCAGGACTGCTAATATAAGGCAAATCCAGATCCCTGAAAATTGCAAAAGATTGTGAGGTAACTTAGCAAAGTTGATCTCAAATATCATTACAGCATATAGCTATGAAACTCTTTAAGAAAAAAGAACCGCAACCTGTAGAAGTAAAAGGGACCCCATTGCAATGCCCGATTTGCTCAAACAAATATTTTTGGACCAGACGGGCTCAGCTAAATTCCTCCATCTCAACATTTTTTGGACTGGATTGGACTGATCGTTCTGCAACATGTTTTGTATGCTCAAAATGCACATACATCTTCTGGTTCTTAGGCTAAGGAACTACAGCATCAAGTGCAGATGAACAGGCAAGTTTTAAATAACTACATGAGTTTAGATCAACTCGATAAAATAGATATAATAAGCACAAACCCTAAAGGAGAGGTTGTGCTTCACATTGCTGACCACTTAGAATGGACTCTTCAAAAGGACCATATTCTCCTCTTGCAAGACAAGATCAATGCTTATTTACAATTTATAGAAAGTGGACAAATCTTGGAGGAGTATCCAACTGCAATTGATAAATAGGTTTCAATAGAGGTGATATTCAAATTTGAACCTCCCAAAAGCTCCTTGGAATACCTTAGCTATTTTCAAGGAACCGTCAGTAAACTTGGCATTCCTTTTTCTTGGCGAACTCATAACAAATGAACTAGCTTGGAAGCACGAACGCTTAATCAAAAAGGCCGATCTATCATTTGAAAGTAACAGTGGGTTGAACTATATCTGTAGCTGCCATTCATGCTCCCGGCCTCAACCTCTCCCACAACTCCAGCTGGCGCTCCAATATCTCCAGCTCCGTAGCATACGCATGCCCCTGCAGGTGCTGGTCTGTCTAATCTAGTGCAATAATTGTGTTAGTAGCTCATTGCATTACTTGTACAAGAGGGGCTTCAGCCACGAAGACGGAGGTAGTTACTTAAGCTGTATTATCGGGCAGAAGCAGCTTCTTTGATAAAAATCAAACTCTTTCCCCTGTGATGTGCGTATCATTGCACCATGGAAAATGTGGGATTCTCTTACGGCAGCTTCAATATCAACCTTCGGGATGGTAATAAAGTCTGGTATAGAGCCATCCATCCCGAAAGGGTAGCGGCATAGGTGGGCATAAAGCCATGCTTTACGCCTGATGCATGCCAAAGCCTGTCCGGATCAAAACATGTTGATCTTTCTCTCATCGATAAACTCGGCTTCTTCTCAAGCCGGGTTTGCCTTTCCGGTGCTATTTTTGTGAGAATAGCATACATCGGGTGCGATACAATGCGAAAGAGAACTAACCTGCTATTATGTCATAGTAGAAGCGGCGAGGACAGCGGAACTTCCAAGTGTGTTGATGTATAGCTCACCATTCCTTTCTGACGAAGGTCATTCATAATTTGAGATACTGTTTGCCTGCTCGTTGCCACATACTGGCAGATGTCAGTATCGGTAATGAACTTTGTCATTCGCAAACAAGCGCCCGAGGGCTGCCCGAAACGCTTAAGCAACTGAACTAATAAATCAATCACGCGTTCCTCTGCATTTTTGTATATCACATCCAAAAGCCTGTCCTCAAGAGCATACATTTTCTCTGCGATGTGTCGTTTTATCCGGATACGAAATTTCTCCGAGTCCAGTAAAGCCTGCCTGATAAACGTCAGATGAATAGCAATAACCGTGGACGGTTCAATGGCAATAGCAATGGATTCTTCCCGTTCCTGTGTTTCTATCAGAGGCAATTCTCCAATAAATGAACCTGGAGACAAGAATTCTTTCACCAGTTGCTCGCCATTCTTGTTCATTGCCACTGTTTTTAATAAACCACTGACCAGGAAGTAAGCATGCTGATCATCGAATGCATACCGCAGCACTTCGGTTCTCCGAATTAACCGGAGCCGTGAACGGCTTTGAATTTCGTAAAGTTTTTCATCCTCAATTCCCTGAAAAATATCGAATGATTTCAAGGATATACTCATTAACAGCTTCAGTTTAAATTAAAAAAACCTGTGGTTGTCGTTTAGCTGACAAACATAAGAAAAATGTTGCCGCATCTTTGTGTGCCCGTTTTTAAATCCATATCCTCAATGCCCTACGATGAAGCCTTTAGACTTTGGTAATCAGGCAGTACGAAAGTTGCTGGAAAGTATCACCGATGGGTTCTACTTTCTTGATCTGAATTGGATCGTGCTTTATTTCAACAAGCAGGCAGAGCAGATTTTGAATATCCGCCGGGAAGACATCATCGGTAGAAATATCTGGACCTGCTTTCCTGAAGAATACGGCAAGGAGTTCTATAAAAAGTTCAAGCACAGCCTGGAAAGCCAGCAATCATCGTACTTTGAAGAGTACCTGCCCCGCCTCGGGATATGGGGTGAACTTACTGTTTACCCCTCGGAAACCGGCATTTCGGTACATTTTCGTGATATCACCAAGAGAAAGGAAAATGAATCGCTTTTGCGTCAAATGAATCATAATTACAGAATGATCCTGAAAGCGACGTCGGGAGCGATATGGGAATATCAATTGGGCAAGGATACCTGTTATTGGCACAATGAACATTTTAAAGACTTATTCGGGTATAATATCGTCAATGCCCCTGTTTTACATACCTTCTGGGAAAGTTTGATTCATCCGGACGACCGCCAGGAGAAATTACGCCGGGTGGCAGCACAGCTGGAATATGGGTACGAGATGGACCGTTCTGAGTACCGTTTCAAAAAAGCCGACGGAACCTACGCATATGTATTGGAACGGACATTCCTGGAAAAAAACGAATCTGGTGAGGCGATAAAACTGGTCGGATGTACCGAAGATATTACCGTGATGAAGCGGGCCGGGCAGGAACTGCAAAAGAGTGAATTGAACCACCGGCTGTTGTTTCAGAAAAGCTCCCTGGCTGAAATCATCTGTGGTGAGGATACACTTCAAATCCTGAAGGTTAACGATGCTGCTTTGGAGATGTACGGCTACACCCAGGAAGAATTTTTGGCGCTCGATGTACATGACTTGCGTCCACCCAGTGAACGAGAGTCACTGAAAGAAAGAGTGAAGGAGGCGAAAACACTCAACAGTACTTTTAGATATATGGCGAACCATGTAAAGAAAAACGGAGAGCCGCTTTTAGTTGAGATAAGTGCGGCTTGCATGGAGTATGATGGCTTTCAATGTTTTCTCATTGCCTTGAGCGATCATACACACAGGAGGCACCTGGAACGGCAAATCGAGGATCTGCGGCTCATCAGTCAGAAGAATATAGCAAAGGCAGCAATTGAGGCCCAGGAAAAACAAAAGGAGGAAATTGCCATCGAGCTTCATGACAATATCAACCAGGTGCTTGCTACAACCAAGATGTCACTATGTTGCATTAAACCTTCCGATCAGAACCAGCGCAGCCTTCTTGAGCATAGCAAAACTTCGATCCTGTACTGCATTGATGAAATTCGTCGCTTGACGAAAAGCTTTACTCCGCCCTCATTGGGCAAGAGCTCGCTTGAAGCAGCCGTTCACAGCCTGATTCAGAGCATACCCTTTATCAGGGGCGAGCAAGTGGACGTGGCAATTACTAATCTGCAAGAGGAAAAGCTGGATGAAGGCTTCAAGGTTACAGTTTACCGCATCATCCAGGAGCAACTCACTAACATATTAAAACATGCAGAGGCATCAACAATCGTCATCCGCTTGTCACAGTCTCAATATTGTTTAAGCGTGCTTATTGAAGACGATGGCAAAGGTTTTGACGTCAATGCAAAACGATACGGCATTGGTCTAAACAATATAAAAAACAGGGCAGACTTATACAACGGCTTGTTAAATATCCAATCATCCCCCAGAAGGGGCTGCACGCTTACGGTAGAATTCATTTTAGAAGGCAGATAGTTTTTTCATTTTCTCATCTTTTAGAAATCTGCCAAAAGCTGTCTATATGAACTGCTGATGCGACAGGCCAATGTATATAGGCATAAGCAATCAGTTTGTACATCTTATGTTACTGCCCTATGGTAGAAAACTTTTTTCGGCAATTTCTCCTACAAGCCGGAGGAGTACCTGAAGGGTAAAACGATCTACGTTACCGGTGTGGTGAAGGATTATAAAGGGAAGTCGGAGATTGTGGCGGATAGGGAGGAACAGATAAGCGTGAAGTGAAGTATTTTTCGGGGAAGACGTACGATTTAGCGCGAGTAAGTCTGTCTACCACAAAAGAAAAATAGCGATTTATAGTTGAATGCTTACTTTCCAGCCAAAACTCTATAAACACACGGTTATGCACGTTCGCTTTATTGTCTTTTTGCCCATTCGTCCATATATATCTTGAACAAGTTCAAAGGCATAGCGCCACCAGATAAAACAGCATCGTGGAAATTTCTAATACTAAATTTGTCACCAAGCATCTTCACGTATTTGGCTCTCAACTCTTTTATTTGCAGTTCTCCTATTTTATAAGCTAACGCTTGCCCGGGATCCGCCATATAACGTTCTGTCTCTGAAACTGCAATGCGTTCTTCCAGTCCGACATTATCCACTAAATAACGTATGGCTTCTTCTCTTGTCATTTTGCCGGTATGAAGTCCCGCATCTACCACCAATCGGGCAGCTCTCCAAATTTCATTACGAAGAGCAGCGACTCTTTGATAGGGGTCCTGGTAAAGACCAAGTTCTTCTCCTAATGACTCGGCGTATAAACCCCAACCTTCCGAAAATACTGGAAAACGGGCATAGCGCCTGACTTTAGGCAAAAATGTGTTTTCCATCTGCAATGAGACCTGGAAATGGTGACCGGGAATGGCTTCGTGAGAAAACAGGCTTTCCATCCCAGCAGAATTATAAGAAGCCGGATCCAAAATTCGAACGTTGAAAACACCTGGTCTGGAACCATCTTCGCTTCCCGGCTGATAATTATCAGCACTGCTCGACGCTTTAAATTTTTCAATTGCCCTCACTTCAAAAGAAGATTTTGGCACGATGTTAAACAATGCTTTCAGGTTTGGTTCTATGCGGGGCAACAGAGCTCGAAAACTATCCAGTACTTGTTCCTCTTTTTTGAAAGGAAAGAACTGCTTATCGGTTCTAATAAATTCAAAAAATACGGTTGTACTTCCAGTGAATCCAACCTTATTCTTAAACACATCAATTTGTCTTACAATGCGCTCAACTTCCCGGAGCCCTATTTGATAAATTTCTTCCGCACTTAGGCCCGTAGTTGTGTAATACCGAATAAGTGATTGGTAAATGGCGCCTCCGTTGGGTAAACTGTTATAACCCGATGTGGTTCTTGCCTTGGGCAGATAGTCGTTTTTTAAGTAATTGGCAAGTTTCTGGTAAGTAGGCGCTATGATGTTGACAATTGCATTGCAATACTGCTTTCGCATAGTGCTTCGTTCTGATTCTGTGAAAGTGACGGGGAAGTTTCGTGCGGGACCGTAAAAAATATTCTTTGCAGTATCGGTAGTTGTATGCGCCTCCATTTGCGAAATCATTTTTATAACTAGTGCCTGCGGCAATATCATCCCTTTCGCAAGTCCCTTATTAAAATTAGCGATAGCAGTATCGGCCCAGTCTGAGAAAGCCCGCATACGTTTCAGCCAATCCTCATAATCCTTGACAGTTTTAAATGGATGAACTCCTGTTCCTGACCCATAGGAGGGCATTGCAGCAGGGAGGCTTCGAAAACCCTGATCAAAAGGCATATACTCCAGGTGAAATTTTTCTCTTACCAACGATTGCTCTATTTGATCATTGGCGATGGCGAGTGAAATTTTATCTATTGAAGAAAGCTTCCCTTTGTTGAATGCAGCCAATAGGGCTTTATATTTTACATTATGGTCATGTACCTTTTTTAGATAAGGAGCAGAGATAGTGTTTGCCAACTGGTCGTTGAACCGGTTGTCTCCTATAATAGTTGCTGAAATTGGATCAAGGATCAACCCTTCTTCATAGTATTCGTCCAATATCTTTTTAAGTGTCGGATCTGTTTGTATTTGTTGACCGAAGATCGATCCACTTGTTAAGAAAATGAGGAGCAGTCCGATTGCTTGAAAGGCTTTAGTTAGTGTCATATAATTAATAGCAGCGTCCTGGTAAAGTGAAGCACAACGTTTGTATTCCGGAACACACCAAAATACGTCAAAAAAGTTGATATTATATTTCGCTCCAGATCAGCTTATTGATATCCGAATGCCGTAATCCTGTCAAGGCAGAGAACAAAGCCGCCTGTTTCATCATTGGAACACTGCAGGCTGTTTTTGCTAGTTTCTGCAGTTCTTCCATGGTCAGGTACTTCCTCTCTGTTTCGTCAGGTTTAATCCCTTCTATTCTGCTATTCAGGTCAGCTTTCAAAAACCCAGCTTTATAGGCCTGCTTCAGTGCAAAACGAAACTTGCTGAAGTAAGAGACAGCTGTATTGCGGGAGATTTTTGCCCTATTGCTTCTCGTACTGCCCGCCTGGAGTAAAAACTCCCTGGAATCCTTGCAAAACGCCTCATCCATTTCCCTGAAGCGTACGGCACCACCTGTAAACAGTTTCAGGTGTCCCAAAGCAGACTGCCAGTTTCCGGAATTGCTACCCTCCCGTTTGTCTCCAAGCTTTTAAAGTACTCTATGAAGTCTGCATGCTGCTTTTTATGAGTGGATATTACGTACAACAAAGAGGTTCTGCGTCAATTTTGGTGGTGGCATCTTCCCAAGGTGACGCCAAAGGCTCAATCGCCGCAGTATCCCCCGCGAGATTATAGTAAAAAATAGAACCGACCACC
>JADCRZ010000052.1 GCA_015069695.1 Williamsia sp. | reverse complement strand
CCCCGCAGGGATTCCGCACGGGGCGCGCAAGCATACAGCACATGCAACACCAAGAAGCGCCCCGGCGGAATGACAAAGAGAAAAGGATGACAAAAAGAACTGGGTGAGGCCTATGACCCAAAAAATCCTGTAATCCCCTAATCCGTGTAATCCTGGTTCAAGACAAAAAAAGACGGCAATGAGAAAGCAAAGAAGATAAAGCGAAGTTGTGAATGCGGAGTGAAAAAGACGTATCCCCTCCCGGGAGGGGTAGGGGCGGGTTCAAGACTGCATAAGTTTGAAACCCGCCACCAGCAAAGCTTTCAGCGTAGCACCCAATCCCCTTCATCCTAAAATCCCTAGAATCAAGGTTCGAGACAACGTTAATCCTGTAAATCAAGGCTCCAGACAGTACAATACAAACCCCGCTACCAATACAACTTTTCCTCTCGAAAAGCCGCGCTGGTAGCGGGGTTTATAGGCTCTTACACATTTTCCTTGTATTTTCTCTTACAGAAATGTGCGGCATTCGGTCTTATTACCTGCTCATCTCCGGCAGGGGGATGTCGCGTTTCAGCATGTCGTTCCGGTTGGCCATTTCCCAGGCGGTGTGGAAAATGAAGCGGACTCTTTTTTGCATGACGTCGAAATTGATTTTGTCGACGGTGTCGCTGGGGCGGTGGTAGTCGGCGTGGATGCCATCAAAATAGAAAAGGATGGGTACGCCTTTGCGGGCAAAATTGTAGTGGTCGCTGCGGAAATAAATACGTTGAGGATCTTTCGGATCATTGTATTTATAATCCAGTTCCAGCTTGGTGTATTTGTTGTTCGCCGTTTCGCTGATAGATTTCAGGTCAGAGCTGAGCTTGTCGTCACCAATCACGTACACGTAGTTGGTTGAATCGCCGTTGGTGCGGTTGGGATCGAGCCGGCCAACCATGTCGGTGTTGAGATCGACGGTGGTTTTTTCCAGGGGGAACAGGGGATGATCGCCATAGTAAGCAGAACCCCACAACCCCTTTTCTTCACCCGATACCGTCATGAATACGATGGTACGGCGCGGACCATTGCCCTCGGCTTTTGCTTTTGCGAAAGCTTCTGCCATTTCCAGTACCGATACTGTTCCGCTGCCATCATCATCCGCCCCGTGATAAATCACACCGTTTCTTAAACCCAGGTGATCATAATGCGCCGTCAAGAAAACATACTCATCCTTTTTATCTGTGCCTTCCAGTACAGCCAGCACATTGCTGCTGTTTGCTTTTTCTTCACTGCTTTTCTGGCAACTGAAGACGACCGGTTTGTTGACAGTTTTGTAGTCGGCCGCTGTAAATTTTTCCGAATTGGTGAATTTCTTCCAGGCAGTGTCGGCAAATTCATTTCCAAACAATTCTTTAAACAGGCCCTGCGAAATCGTAGCTGTGTTCAGGGCATCGGAACCCGTCCCCTGGCGTCCGGCAGGATACAGGTTTGATCTGCGTTGACTGGCTGCCATCGTAGCGTCAATCGTTGCCATGCGTGGAGAAAGAACCAACACGGCAGCTGCACCTTTGGAGATGGCCGTCTGCATTTTTCTTGCATCTGCCCTGCTAAATCCGCCACGGCCGCCCGGCGCAGGAGCAGCGCTTTGCCCTTCCTGCCTGGGCTCACCCAGGGCATACACCACGATCGCATCTTTTACATCAATGCCTGTATAATCATTGTATACGGAATCAGCGATACCATAACCAACAAACACAATCTTCTGCGCAGAGATGTTCTTGTTGGCACTGGTAGTAGCCGAGAGCATGTAATCTTTGCCAAATTCGTATTCTTTTCCGCCAATTTGTAAATGGCTGGAAAGAATGGTATCCTGCATCAAGGGGTATACCTGCTGAAAGGATTCCTTGTTGCCGGCACGCAGGCCAAGCGATTTGAACTGGCTTTCTATGTAAGCGGCTGCCCTTTTCTGTCCTTCAGTGCCGGTTTCGCGGCCTTGCATATCATCACCGGCCACAATGGTGAGGTGCTTTTTCAGATCGGCCGCCGTGATGGTAGCCGCATATTTTTCCGGATTTTTTTGTGCCTGGCCCGACAAAAACAAGCCAAGCAGCAACAGCGATGCTGTCAATTGCTTCATGTAATAAACAGATTATGGAATTATAAATGTTTTGGTTTTGGCGTGTGGCAAATATAAAGGATGCTTAGCTCCACTCCTCCAATTCTTTTTTCTCATCATTTTTAATAGCCCTCGCTGAAATCCAGATACTGATTTCATACAAAAAGAGCAGTGGAAGCGTACAGATGGTCATGCTCACCACGTCGGGTGGTGTAATAACTGCGGCAATGACCAGGATCACCAGGAATGCATATTTGCGCGAAGTGCGCAGGAAGGCAGGAGAAAGCACGCCGATCTTGGAAAGAAAAAATACCACGAGCGGCAGCTGGAACACAATACCGGTGCCGAGTACAAGCGATACGATGTTGTCGATATAATCTTCGATGGTGAAGGTATTGGCAATCAGCGGGCTCAGGGTGTAGGAAGCAAAAAAGTTGACGGTGTAAGGGGCTATCAAAAAATACCCGAATGCCACGCCTGAAAAGAATAAGAGTGAAACCCAGAAGATAACGCCCCGGGTGCGTTGCCTTTCTTTTTCTGTCAGCGCCGGCCGGGTAAATTTCCAGAACTCCCAGAACACATAGGGAAAGGCCAGGATAAAGCCTCCTACAAACGCAATGGTAAAGCTCATGAGGAACTGGGCGCCCATCTGCGTGCTGATCAGTTTTAAGTTGATGTTTTCCAGGCACATGGCATCTCCAAGCCCGATCCGATGGCTGATGCCGCACAAGGCGCGGTAAGTGATAAAGTCGCTGTGTGACGGTCCCATCACGATCCGGTCAAAGAAAAAGTCCATCTTAACAAATACGATCACCGTACCGACCAGCAGCGCAATCACAGAGCGCATGATATGCCATCTCAGCTCCTCCAGGTGGTCAACAAAAGACATCTCCGCTTTCTCAGGGGAGTTCTTGAAAATCTTTGCAAATGCCATTGGTTTATTTAAAACGGGCGAAATTACTACTAAATACAGATAATTTGCCGTGATTAACGTACGGTTAAAACAGAGTGAGGGATGCTTATTTTAAAACTTTCATCCTGACCATTTCTATCCGGGTATCGCTTACACTCATGATGTCGAACTCATAGTCACCAATAATGATCCTTTCTTTCAGCTTGGGAATGGTTTCGTGTTTGTGTATGATAAAGCCCGAGAGGGTTTCTGATTCGTTTTCAGGAAGATCAAGCTCATACTTCTCATTGAGATAATCCAGTTCCAGCCGGCCCGAGAAGATGTACTCCTCATCAGACAGCTTTTTCTCTTCAAAATCTTCCGTATCGTATTCATCCTTTATCTCTCCGAAAATTTCTTCCAGCAGGTCTTCCATCGTTACAATACCGGCCGTTCCGCCAAATTCATCCACCACCCAGGCAATGCTCCGGCGCTCCTGCGAGAACTTGGATATCAGTCCGGTGGCGCTCATGCTTTCCGGTACGGCGGGAATGGGCAACATGATAGCGCGCACATTGGGTGGATTTTTAAAAAGATCAAGCTGGTGCACATAGCCCAGGATATGGTCGATGTTCTGCTCAAACACAAGCAGCTTGCTGAGCTGCGTGCTGATAAATTTTTCCTTGACCGCTTCAATAGAAGCAGAAATATCAATGCCGATGATTTCCTTCCGGGGAACCAGGCATTTGCGGATCTTGATGGTATGAAGCGAAAGCGCATTTTCAAACAGCTCGGTGTTGAGGTCCTGGTTATCGGCATCCTGGTCGCTGGACTGGAGAAAAAAGTGCTCCAGGTCAGAGCGGGAAAATGCTTCTTTTTTTTCATCGATGCGCACGTTGAATAAATACTTCAGGATGCCTTCGGAGATATATACCAGCGCGGAAGAAATAGGATGGAATATCTTGTAAAAGAATTTAGTGACAGAAGAAACGAGTCCTGTCAGGATCCATTCATTCTTTACCCGCCAGATGGCCCGGGGCAGAAACTGGCCGAGCAGGAGAACAATCGTTGTAGCAGTCAGGGTCTCAAAAGGAATGCGGATGATATTTACATAGTTGTCGGGTATATGCTGTTTGGTCCGGAGCCAGTTCCAGATGGGCAACAGCATTTCTCCGATCAGGAGTCCGTATATGACCAGGAAAAGACTGTATCCTACCAGGGTAGAACCAATGAATTTGGTAGGATGGTCGATAAAGTTGGATAGCAGAATACCGCTGCGGCGGCCTTGTTTCTTTTTTAGCTCAATGGTTAATTTGCTGATGCTTACAAATGCCACCTGGAGGCCCGCAAAGAAACCGGCAAGAATGATGGCCAACACAATATAACCGATCGTGCGTAAGTTGATCATAGCGATACGAATGTAAATAAAAAAAATTAACGCCGGGAAGGGCTTAGCCTCAGCTGTTATCACCTATAAAGGAGCGAACGGCTTGAGCAGCCTCCCCGCAGGCTTTCTCCAGCTGATCGTTGACGATAATTTTATTGAAATGATGTTTGAAAGAAATTTCATAAGAGGCTTTGTTGACCCTGGCCTGCAGTGCTTCCGGACTTTCCGTGCCGCGGCTGATGAGCCGGCGCTTGAGTTCTTCTACAGAAGGAGGTTCGATAAAAAGCGATAAGGTGCTTTCCGGGTATTGCTGCTGCACATGAATGGCCCCTTTTACATCAATGTCCAGCACCGGAATCCTGCCTTCTTTCCAGATGCGGTGAAACTCACTTTTCAGCGTGCCGTAGTATTTGCCTTCATACACCATTTCCCATTCTACAAATTCGTTCGCCTTTATTTTCCGGTTAAAATCTTCGGTGCTGATAAAGTAATAATCTATCCCATTCCGTTCCTCTCCCCGGGGGGCACGGGTAGCCGCAGACACCGAGAATGCCAGGCGGGAGAAATTGTTGAGCAAGTACCTGGTAATGGAGGTTTTGCCGGCTCCTGAAGGAGCAGTAAGGATGATGATTTTTTTGTGTGTATTCACTTGACGGATACGCTGCCAGCCGATTTGCAAAGAAAAGAAAATATCATTGCCATCGGTAAAATAAGGCGGGTTACTTGAAAATTTTCTTTTGCGCCAGGAGGGTTCCGTTGACCCCTCTCAGTTCCAGTACATAAACACCTTGCTTTAAATTTTGCAGGCCGGTCAGTACCAGCGTCTCTTCACTGCCGCCGCTTAAAGAAAACCGTTGTTGCTTAACAAGCATGCCTGCCGCATTGTTGAGCCGTATATTGACCTGCTGCTTTTCTTCGCTAAAAAGCTGCACGGTTATTTGCGCTTTGAATGGACTTGGGAATACGCGCAAACTGTTAGCCAGGCTGGCGGTATACATGGTTTTCTCTATGGCCGAATAGGTGTATTTGCCATCGAGGTCAATTTGTCTGATCCGGTAGTAGGTAATTCCTGTATAAGAAAGATGATCGGTAAGGAGATATTGTTTTGTTGCTTCTGTTCCGGGCTTGGGTAATACTGTTGCAAATGTTTCCCATGTTTGCCCGTCGCGGCTCCTTTCTGCCTCGTATATGCGAATGTTTTGTTCCTGTGCAGTTTCCCATTTCAATGAAACGATCCCATTTTTTATAGCTGCCTGAAAACTTTTCCAGGTGACAGGCAGGGCATTTTGCGGGCGGGCATATTGCAGCATCCATTCGTACACGGTTGTGCCCAGCGTGTCTCTCAGGTTGCCTCCCGCTGTGGTGCCGGCTGCAAGGTCTTCATAGGTGCGGCTCCATACATTGTGCTTGTCGTTGTCTTCTCCAGGAGTTGTCCAGTAAATGGCTATGGGTGCAACAGCGGGATTCACAGATTTGAGCAGCTGGATGTTTGCGATGGTTCTTTGTACATTGATCAGGTCGTCGACTATATTGTGCGTGGCAATCACGGGCAGGCCAGCGCCTGCAATGTTGATGGCACCGGAAAGGGGCAGGTCGCCGGCACCGGCTGCTACGGAAATGGCTGCCAGTTTGCCGGCGGTTGCCGGTGAGCTGCCGGCATAGTCCCAGATGGTGCCTCCTCCCATGCTCAGACCTCCCATATAGATGCGGCTTGAATCTACCCGGTAAGCTGATTTTGCATAGTTGATCACAGCGTCTATGGTAGCGGGTGATACGGTGCTGCTGCTGTCAACGAATCCCTCTTTTATCTGCGGTGCCAGCACGATAAACTTGTACCATTTGCCTGCTGTGAAAAAGCTGTCAGGAAAGTTGTTGTTCCTGAGCAGCCTGGGTGTTCCTGCATTCAGCACTTTGTTCAGGGTATCTAAAGTAGGGGAGGAGCCCCGGCCGCCGTTGCCATGAATAAAGATCAGGAGCGGATAGGTTTGCGTAACATCTGTTGCGTAATTTCTTGGCAGGTACTCCCAAAAGCCATTGATGTTATTATCAATGGCGGGACTAAAATGCGGCGTGAGCGCAGGGGCCTGTGCCTCTGCACGGAGGTTGGTCAGCAGCAATACACAAAACAGGATAAAAGCCAGGATGGTGCGGACCAGTGGAGACTTGCCGTTCATAGAGGGTGGTTTGAATTGGTTGTTCCTCCTTGTGAAGACAAATAATCTACCAAATAAAGGGATGGGGTAGAAATTGAACGAAGCAGCTGTTCCGGATCAGCGATCTACCCGTTGAATGTCGGCTCCTAACTTTTTCAGTCTTTCATCTAGGTGCTGATAACCCCGGTCAATCTGTTCAATGTTCTGGATGGTGCTTTTTCCATGTGCGCTCAGGGCTGCAATCAGCAACGCAACGCCGGCGCGTATATCCGGACTGCTCATCGATATTCCCCGGAGGGCATGTTCTCTTCCCAAGCCAATTACAGCGGCCCGGTGCGGATCGCAAAGAATGACCTGCGCGCCCATGTCAATCAGTTTGTCTACAAAGAACAAGCGGCTTTCAAACATTTTCTGGTGTATCAATACACTTCCGCGTGCCTGCGTGGCTACTACGAGCAGGATGCTCAGCAGGTCGGGCGTAAAGCCTGGCCAGGGATGATCATAGATCGTGAGCACGGAACCGTCGAGAAATGTCTTTATCTCATAAGCTTCCTGGGGAGGAATAAGGATGTCATCATCCTGAAAATGCAGGTCGATGCCCAGCAGCCTGAACTTGTCGGGGATCACGCCCAGGTGTTCTACCCCTGCTTGTTTAATGGTGATCTCACTCTGCGTCATGGCTGCCAGTCCGATGAAAGAGCCTACCTCAATCATATCGGGCAGGATGGTGTGTTGGGTGCCCCCCAGGGAGGAGGTTCCTTTTATAACAAGCATGTTGCTTCCTACGCCGCTGATATGAGCGCCCATGCGGACCAGCATCCGGCAGAGCTGTTGTATATAGGGTTCGCAGGCCGCGTTGTAGAGGGTGGTAGTGCCCGCTGCCATTACGGCGGCCATCAGGATATTGGCAGTACCGGTTACGGATGGTTCATCAAGCAGGATAAAACTTCCGGCAAGCCGGGGTGCCGTGAGGTGAAACAAGTTGTCTTCCGCATGGTACTGAAACTGGGCGCCCAGCTTTTTAAAGCCGTTGATGTGGGTATCCAGGTTCCTCCGGCCAATTTTATCACCACCCGGCTGGGGAATATAAGCCCGTTTAAACCTTGCCAGCAGCGGACCGGACAGCATCACGGAACCGCGTAAACGCCCGCTTTTGTTTTTAAAGGCTGCGCTGTGCAGGTAATCGATGTCAACATCGTCTGCCTGAAAGATACAGGTGTCCTGGTGCGGGCGTTCTATCTTGACGCCCATTTCACCCAGCAGCTCGATCTGCAGGTTTACATCTGTGATGTCGGGTATATTGGAGATCGTAACTTTTTCCGGTGTCAGCAGCACGGCACTGATTACCTGCAATGCTTCATTTTTTGCTCCCTGCGGATAAATCTCGCCTTTCAGTTTTTTGCCGCCTGTAACTTCAAATGCTTGTGCCATTATTTTGCTTGTTTTAGAAGAAGCTTACTGCGTAAGCAAGCTGTTCTCCTTGTGATTGCATGCTGCCGGAACGGTTCCTGCGCCTTGTTCTGCAAGGAACAAAAACTTCTCCGGGCTCCTGGTATGCGTACAAATATAAACCCCGGAAAAGCTGGATGGCCTCCGGGGTTTTAATTTTTATGGAAAATAAGATTGTGAAGAGAACTAGAACCGCTTTTTGAATTTGCTGTTGTTATTCTGGTTGCGGTTCATGCCACCACCTCCGTTGCCCCGGTTGTCGCGGCCTTCCCCATTGCGGTTGTTGTTCAGGTTGCGTGGTTGGAACTTGGGATTGCGTTTGTTGCGGTAATCATTGTAACCGCCGTTGCCGCGATTGTCCCGGTTGTCGTTGACGCGGTAACTTTTTACATAAGGCGTATTGGTGAACTCGAGTTGTCCCTGGGTAAGGTTAGAGAGTTCACCCTGGATGGCATCATCGTGTACGGTTTCCTTGTGCCAGTTGTTGTAAGCCAGTTTCATATAATAGGCAATGGCGTTGGAGAAGCCGTTCCGTTTTTCCGGATTTTCTTCTTTCAACGCTTTGTTGATCACCAGCTCCAGGTTTTTCCCCAGGTGCGAGAACTTGGGGTAACGCTTGGGATAACGCAGCTGCATAGGACCTGCCTTGAGTGTTTCCTTGGTAGGGATCGGGTAAGGCGATTCTACTTCCAGCTTGAAATCCGAGATCAGGAACAAATGATCCCATAGTTTGTGCCGGAAATCTTCCACATTTTTAAGATGCGGATTTAAAAAACCCATCAGCTCAATCACTGCGTAGGCATTGCGCTGGCGCTTTTCTTCATCTTCTATTGTAAGCAGGTATTCAATCATCTTCTGCATATGACGTCCGTATTCTTTCATCATCAGATGATTCCTGGTGGTATTGTATTCCATTTAGATATTTTATGCGTATGGTAAAAACTAAGTAAGCTCGCTAATAAACAACGTTTGTAAATGTAAAATAGATATGCAAGTATCTGTTTAACATGGGTATCTTTGGCTTTTTTGCAGACCTATATCTTGTTTCAATTTTAATGCCTGCAGAGATCCTACGGGTTAGATCAAAGGTAAACCGGCTTTTGGCCGCACAGTATTATAAGTGGTATGGTAATTTGTATAGACAGGTTTTTATCAGATCAGTACTTATCAGGCTACAGCCTGTTGATAGAAGATTTGATGGAAGAACTTGCCCGCCGCAATTCCATGCACCGGTTTATTTGGCTGACAGCTGCTCCGCCTGTTGCGGGCATCAGCCTGGCGCCAAATATAACGATTTATCCAATAAATAGTTTGATTTTAAAATTGTTGGGCAAAAAAGCCTGGTATAGAATTGCTCTGCCCCGTTTGCTCAAAAAGCTGCAGGCTGACAGGTTTGTAAGCACCGGAAATTTGTCTGTTCCTGCCGGTCCGGTTCCCTGCTTTTTGTTTTTACCCGCTGTTCCGCCGCTCACCCCGCCTGATAAAGACAGCCGGCCTTTGGCAAACCTGCTTAAAACCAGTAGCCGCCTGGTACATAAAATCGTTGTTTCCTCAGCTGTTGACAAGCAGCGCATCGCAGAAGGTTACCCGGCTGCGGCTGGTAAAACCATCCACCTGCAACTGGCTGCCATCCAGCCCACAGGTCCCTTTTCAGTAGAAGAAAGAGAAGCCGCAAAGACCCGGTTTGCTGCCGGCCTGGAGTATTTTGTTTTTGCAGGTGACCTGCAGGAAGAACACCTGCTGACAGAATTGTTAAAAGCATTTTCCCTTTTTAAAAAATGGCAGCGCTCAAATATGCAGCTCGTAATTGCGGGAAACACAACTGCCCGGACCGACAGCTGGCTGCAAACCCTTTCTTCTTATAAATACAGAAAAGACGTTCACATCTTGCAAGACCCGCCCAAACCGGTGCTGCTGGCGGCTATCGCGGGGGCCTATGCTTTTGTTTACCCCGCCCGCCATGATCATGTGCCGGTTAACATCTGTTACGCCATGCATGCAGGTGTGCCGGTTGTTACTTCCAGGATACCGGTTATAGAAGAAACCGCCGGGCAGGCTGCCCTGTATGCCGTAAGCAACAATGAAACAGGTTTCTCTGCTGCCATGCAGACGCTTTATAAAGACGAGCGGCTGCGCGACAGCCTGATCCAAAAGGGCTACCGGCTGCTCGCAGAAAAGGGCACTGATATGGTAAAAGACTGCTGGACCATTTTAGAAACCTGCTGAAACCGGGAATCCATGTAAATTCGCGGCAAGTTTATATTATGACACAATCAACTATAACGATCGATATTACACTCGACAAGGATAAATTGCCTGAAGGTATTCACTGGCAGGCCAGTGGCAGCACCGCCGATACAAAACAACGTGCAAAAGCCATGCTGCTGGGTTTATGGGACGGGGCCGATAAATCGGCACTTCGGATAGACCTGTGGACCAAGGACATGATGGTAGATGAGATGGGAGATTTTTTTTATCAGACCATCGTGGGCATGGCCGACACCTATCAGCGTGCTACCGGGCACAAGGAACTGGTGGACAATATGAAACGCTTTGCCAAAGAATTTTATACAGCGTTCAGGGAACACCAGCTGAAAGAACACAAAGCCTAACCCTTGCTGCCCTAATTTGCCTGAAAGTAAAACAGAAGTTATATGAGCTTAGAACAAACCATTACAACCGAGATCAAAAATGCGATGCTGGCAAAGGATGAAAAGACCCTGCGTGCCGTCAGGGCCATCAAAGCTGCCATCATACAAGCAAAAACTTCCGAAGGGGCGGGGGGCGTAGTCAGCGAAGACGCAGAAACCAAGCTGCTGCAAAAACTGGTCAAGCAGCGCAAAGACTCCCTGGCTATTTACCAGCAGCAAAACCGGGCTGACCTGGCGCAAAAAGAACAGGAAGAAATTGACGTGATTGAACGGTTCCTGCCCAAGCAACTTACGCCTGAAGAACTGAAACAGCGGCTATCCGCCATTGTTGCTGAAACAGGGGCCGCCGGACCAGGCGATATGGGCAAGGTAATGGGCGTTGCTACCAAGCAACTGGCCGGACTTGCCGATGGAAAAGCGATCGGTGCAATCGTAAAGGAACTGCTGGCAAAAGGATCTTAGTAATTTGCAGGGCCACCCTGTATTTAATATATGATCGACATCCTATTCTTTTTTCTGGTGCTGATGGCTATAATAAAAGGATACAGGCAAGGATTTATTGTGGCTGTATTTTCATTTGTTGCCTTGCTGGTTGGGTTGGTTGCTGCCATGAAACTATCTGTGGTAGCCGCCTCTTACCTGGCAGACTCAACAAATATCTCCGCCAGGTGGCTGCCGGTGATTTCATTTGCCGCGGTGTTTTTGGCGGTGGTGATCCTGATCCGTTTCGCCTCTGCCCTGGTACAAAAAGCCGCAGAAGCCGTTATGCTGGGATGGTTAAACAGGGTGGCAGGTATGGTGCTGTATATAGGTATCTATACAGTTGTTTTTAGTGTGGTTCTTTTTTATGCTGATAAAATCCATCTTCTGAACTCCAATGCCCAGGCATCTTCCTTCACCTATGCTTATATCCGGCCTTTTGGTCCGGCGGTGATTGAAGCCATTGGCTTTGTAGTTCCGGTCTTTAAAAATATGTTTCACGAACTGGAAGTGTTTTTTGAAAAGATCGGAAGATAGCCTGCTTATATCCAGCCAATTGCGTTAACATCGGCCGGAAAAGGACAAGTCACGGAATTATTCATTTACTTTGTGTGGTAAAGCAGGCTGTATCAGAAGGCATTATTGCAGCAAATCGGTTATTTTAGCAAACGAATGACTTAGATTTATATTACCCCGGATGAATTACGAAATCAGACAACAGGATAAGTTCAGATTTATTGAAGTGGGAGAAGGAGAGCCGCTGGTCTTGCTCCATGGTCTGTTTGGCGCTTTGAGCAACTTCACTGATCTGATCCAGTTTTTCTGCTATCACTACAAGGTGGTAGTACCTATGCTTCCTTTGTTTGATCTTGACATCCTCCACACATCGGTCGGCGGTTTGCAGAAGTTTGTCTACAAGTTTATCGAATCCAGAAACTATAAGAACATCCACCTGGTGGGCAATTCCCTGGGTGGTCATGTGGCCCTTCTTTATGTATTAAGACACCCCGAGCGTGTCAAATCACTGATCCTGACAGGCAGTTCAGGGTTGTTTGAAAACGGCATGGGTGACAGTTATCCGAAGAGGGGCGATTATGAATATATAAAAAGAAAGACCCAGCTTACATTTTACGATCCTGCCATGGCTACCAAAGAGCTGGTTGATGAAGTATATGAAATTGTAAACAGCCGCCTCAAAGTCATCAAGATCATTGCCTTGGCCAAAAGTGCTATCCGCAATAATTTAGGCGAAGAGCTGAACCGCATCAAACAACCTACCTTGCTTGTTTGGGGTAACAACGACACCATTACCCCCCCATTTGTGGCCCGGGAATTCAACAGGCTCATCCCCAACAGCGAACTTTACTTTATTGATAAATGCGGGCATGCCCCCATGATGGAAGTGCCGGAGGAGTTTAACCATATCTTACATAAATTCTTAACTAAATTGGATGAATCTGCAGCAGTGGCGTGAGTTTTGTCGTCTAAATAAAAAAATTAGCATCTACCCGTGTTAAACAAGGATTTTATATCAGCTTCCGTTCCTACACTTTCTCTCGACGACACTATATTCCAGGCACTGCAACTCATGGGTGATTACCACATCAGCCACCTGCCTGTGATTGAAGATGAAAAATATGTTGGACTGGTAAGCGAAGACGAACTCATCAATGCAGAAGAAGATACAGGCGCCATCAAAACCCTCCAGGCCGATTTCTCCAAGCTTTCCGTTAACGCAAACAAACACTTCAGTGAAGCCGTCCGGCTCCTGAACGAGAACTCTATCAGCGTAATGCCCGTGATCGACAATGAAACAAACTGGGTAGGGGCCATCACTGTAGTGGATCTCCTGAAAGGCATGGGCAAGCTGAACGGCGTAGATGAACCCGGCGGTATCATCATCCTGGAACTTGACAAAAGAGATTTCTCTTTTTCTCAGATCAGCAAATTGGTTGAAGCCAATGATGCAGACATAACGCAACTCAACACCACCTATGACAGTGCCCAGGGTACATTAACTGTTACCATAAAAATTAATAAGTTGGAAGTATCGGCAATTGTTGCTACTTTTCAGCGGTATGATTATGTGGTGAAGTATTATTTTGGTGAAGAATTGTATGAGAATGAATTGAAAACCAATTACGACCACCTGATTAACTATCTCAATATCTGATTATCCGGTATTCTGTCTAACCCCGGCAACCTCCTGCTTTTAACTAAAAAATATATTACCAGCCAAGGACGCATTGATGCATTGTATTGCCAAAAAATATCTGCTTGTATCATTTTGCGTCATCATTTCCTGTCATCTCCTGGGCCAATTTGCAGATCCCGTGCAGCCACCCACCGGCACCCTCTCTGATTCCGCTGATACCGCCGGCCTGCATGATACCAGCTTTCCGGCACGCCCTTATGCCATCAACAACATCATCATTACAGGCAATAAAAAAACAAAGCCCTACATCATTGAACGGGAATTTTCTTTTCATGTCGGCGATTCTCTTGTAATTGATGAAGTGCTCAAGCGGATTGAACAGGCCCGCAGGCAGTTGATGAATACCCGTCTGTTCAATGAAGTGGTGATCACCCTGCAGCGGGTTTACAGCTCAAGCGTAGACGTGGCGGTAGATGTAAAAGAAAGATGGTACCTGTTTCCGTTTCCTTTCTTTAAACCGGTAGACCGCAACCTGACCGAATGGGCCAAGCAGGGATATGGAATAGACCGGGTGAACTACGGGGCAAAATTTGCCTACTACAACGTAACCGGGCGGAACGACAAATTGAAAGCCCAGTTCATCAACGGCTATACCCCCCAGCTGCAGTTTTCTTATGAGCAGCCCAATGCAGACAAAACACTCAAACACGGCTTTGGCATAAGTCTTTCTTATACGACGGCCAAGGAAGTCAACTACCTTACCCAGGACAATGAGCAGCGGTTTATTCCGCTTACCCTGCCGCGCAACGTGCCCGATACCCTTTTTCACAGCTTGTTTCACAAGCAGGTGCTCAATGAGCAGTTCAACGCAACCCTTACGTATACTTACCGGCCCGCCATCCGTACAAGACATACCCTCCGGCTGGCTTACAATATCAACAAGATAGACCGGGCTGTTTTGCTGGCAAACCCGAATTATTACAGCAACAACAAACTAAGCATTGCCTACCCGGAATTTATTTATACGGTTGAATACAACAATGCTGATTATATTATCTATCCCCTCACAGGCTTCACCGGCGACGCCAGCTTTACCAAGCGGGGGATCAGCAAGGATATGAACCTCTGGCAGGTAAATGCACGGGGGACCATTGGATGGAAAGTAGCCAATAAACTATTTTTCGGACTGCAGGGATACGGGGTTGTCAAGGTTCCTTTTGACCAGCCTTATGTAAACCTGCGGATGCTGGGCTATGGCGATGCTTACCTGCGCGGACTGGAGAAATATGTGATCGATGGGGTAGCGGGTGGCATGGTGCGCAGTACCCTGCGCAGGGAAGTGCTCAATTTTTCTGTACCGCTCTTTAATCGGTTCCGTTCGCTCGACCGGATTCCTTTCCGCATTTATTTGAAAACGTATGCGGATGCAGGTTACTCATACAGCAGGGACCCTTATCACAACCCCCTTACCAACCGGCTTTTACATACATATGGTGCCGGACTGGACATTGTTACCTTTTATGATTTTGTGTTCCGGTTTGAATACAGTTTTAACCAGTTAGCACAAAAGGGATTATTTTTACATATCAGAAATGATTTTTGACGACTGCCGGCCCGTTGAGCTGTTCCTATGTCATCGCTCCAGTAAACAGCCATGATAAAAACCATTCAACTTAAATTGTAATTTCCATGAAGGTCGCTGTTTATAACCGGATCGTTGACGTGGATCATTATACCGAACTGCAGTATCTCTTCGACGAACTGATAAAGCGGTCTATTGAACCGATTGTATACCTGCCGCTTTTTTACCGCATCAAATCTTCGATCCGCCTCCCCAAAGATGTACGTACGTTTCACGAATCAGCCGACCTGGATGAGTCGATCGATTTTGTCATCAGCCTGGGTGGTGATGGTACCTTGCTTGATACCCTCACACTGGTGCGCAACAAAAACATTCCGGTACTTGGCATCAATTTTGGCCGGTTGGGTTTCCTGGCCAGCATCGGGAAAGATGAGATGGCCAGTGCGGTTACCGCATTGGTAAACGGGACCTATGTGATTGAAAAAAGATCCCTGATCCACCTGGATGCCAACAAGCCCTTGTTCGGAGAAGTGCCTTATGCGCTCAATGAATTTGCCATCCACAAAACAGATGCTTCACCCATGATCAATATCCATGCATACCTGAACGGCGAGTTCCTGAACTCCTACTGGGCTGATGGATTGATTGTGGCTACGCCCACCGGATCAACCGGTTATTCGCTGAGCTGCAACGGGCCCGTAGTTTTTCCGGACTCGGGAAGCTTTGTGATTACACCCGTGGCACCCCACAACCTGAACGTGCGGCCCATTATCGTGCCTGACAACAATGTGATTTCTTTTGAGGTAGAAGGCCGGGCCGATGAGTTTATCTGTACGCTTGATTCCAGAAAGGAGATGGTGGAGAAGAACATCCAGCTTGCTGTAAAGCGGGAGGCATTCACGATCAGCCTGATCAGGTTAAACGAAAACAACTTTTTGCAGACCCTGCGCACCAAACTTTCCTGGGGCCTGGACAAAAGAAATTAACAGAGCTTTTTACAATAAAAAGGCTAAAATGCGTTCAAGACAATATTATTAACTGTTATTTTGTTGAATTATGAAGAGACGTCTGTTTTACGTTGCGGCTTTGATGCTTATTGCAGGGGGCGCTTTTTCACAATACGAAAGCACCGTTCAGGAGGGAGAGTTTGGTATTTCCCTGGGTGCCGCACATTATTTTGGCGATCTGAACACCAACGCCCGGATCAACAGACCCAAGCCTGCCTTAGGCCTTTTCTTCCGCAAACAGTTCAGCAATTATATAGCCCTGCGTGTTGCAGGCCACTTTGCCAAAGTGGGTTATTCAGACGTTTACGAAACCAAGAACGAGTTCCAGCACAGAAGAAACCTGAGCTTTAACAGCAATATCTGGGAGCTGACCCTGCAGGGCGATTTTAATTTTTTCAAATTTGTGCAGGGCGACCCATATCACCGGTTCACACCTTATCTTACCCTGGGAGCCGGCATCTTCAGCTACGATCCGTATGCCTATTATTATGGACAGAAAATTTATCTGCGGCCTTTGGGTACCGAAGGACAAGGATATGCCTTTTACCCCGATCGCAAACCATACGGAACCATGGCTATCTGCGTTCCTTTCGGGCTGGGTGTAAAGTATAACCTGACTGACCGGGTAAACATCGGATTTGAAATTGTACACCGCTTTACCAATACAGACTACCTGGATGATGTAAGCACCACCTATGTTGACCCTTCTATCTTCCCCAAACTGCCTGATGGATCGGCATCGCTGGCCGAACTGATGCAGGACCGTTCCAATGAAACAGGAGAGCTGATCGGTTTTGTAAACGGAACAGCCCGCCAGCGTGGTTATCCCAAACAAAAAGACCAGTATATCATGGCTGAGTTTACGATTTCATTCAACCTGACCTCATACCGCTGTCCGACCGCTAACTAAGAGGGGTAGTTTTATTTCAGCCTTTCAGAATCTTTTTTATAATTTTACCTCCCTCAAATCAATTGTATGGATTCGCTCAAGGCGAAACTTGACCTGCAGCAACTGCCGCACCACATTGCCATCATCATGGATGGGAATGGACGCTGGGCCAAAGAAAAAGGGGAGGACAGGTTGTTTGGTCATTACCATGGTGTGGAAAGCGTACGCGACATTGTAGAGGGTTGTGCCGAACTGGGTATCGGGTATTTGACCCTGTATGCGTTTTCAACCGAGAATTGGGATCGCCCTGCCTATGAAGTTACAGGCCTGATGGAACTGCTGGTGGATACGATCCGCAAGGAAGTAGAGACCCTGAACAAAAATAATATCCGGCTCCATGTGATCGGCGACATGAATATGCTGCCGCCGTATGCCCGGAACGAAATGCTGGAAGCAATCCAGCTGACAGCAAAAAATACAGGTCTTAACCTGGTGATGGCCTTAAGCTACAGCTCTCGCTGGGAACTGATGAATGCAGTAAAGACCCTTGCCGAGGAAGCAAAAGCAGGCACCCTTCGCCCGGAAGAAATTACGCAGGACACGCTGTCGAACTATCTCAGCACCCGGTCTTTTCCTGATCCGGCGCTGATGATCCGGACCGGCGGCGAATACCGCATCAGCAATTTTCTGCTGTACCAACTGGCTTATGCCGAGCTTTATTTTACCGCTATCCGCTGGCCTGATTTCAGAAAGGAAAACCTTTATGAAGCCATCATCGACTTCCAGCAACGGGAGCGGCGCTTTGGAAAAACCAGTGAACAGGTACAGGATACCGAGCTTTCTCCTTCACCCCAGATCTCCTTGCAATAGCCAGATTTAACAAAGCGTTTTCATTATTCACCCTAATTTGCCTCGTTTCCCCATTTAAATATGATGAGTTTGATTGGCCTTCAGAGGCTGATTAGTATAAAAGATAAAGCCAACTGAATGCAGAAAAAATTACCGGTCGTATTTTTTTTACTGGCTGTTTTGCTCGCTTCTGTCACCCAAGCCCAGGTTTCGGATACTACCAAACCCGGGGGGGCAGATACTTCCAAACCTTCCTCTGTAAACAATGATGAGCTCCAGGCCATCAACGATGCAAAAAATCCCAAGGAATACACCATTGCGGCGATCAAGGTGACCGGTACCAAATTTCTGGATGCCGCCCTGCTGTCTACTATTTCAGGCATTTCTGTTGGTGATAAAATCCTGATTCCCGGCGGCGATAATTTCAGCAAGGCCATCACCAACCTCTGGAAACAAAACTTGTTTTCCGACGTACAGATTTACTTTACCAAACTGGAAGGCACCAACTTATCGATCGAAATACAGGTGCAGGAAAGACCCAGGGCTTCCCGTATTATTTACAGGGGCGCAAAAAAATCCGAGGTAGAAGACCTGGGCAAAAAAACGGGCCTGAAGCAAGGAAGCCTGATCACGGAAAATGCAAAGATGATCGGGACTGAAAACATCCAGAAATTCTACAGCGAAAAAGGCTTTAAGGGAGTAACAGTTAGAGCGGTAGAAGAAAACGAACCCAGCCTGACCAACTCCCGCAACCTGGTCTTTATCATCGACAAAGGCAACAAGGTACATATCAACCAGGTCAACTTTTTCGGAAATGAGAATGTAAGCGAGATCCGTTTGAAAAAACAGCTGAAAGGCACCAAAGAGGTGAGCAAGCTTACCCTGTTCCCCGCAAAAGACAGCAGCGTATATGGTGTTACCAAACCTGTTTCCTTTAAAAATTACCTGCACGACTGGGGTTTTCTTTCCTTCTCCAAAACAAAGGAACTGCTTGATCCTTATTTCCGGTTTAAGTTCAGCTCGGCCAAGTTCAATGAAAAAAAGTACGAGGAAGACAAGGAAAAGCTGCTGGAATACTACAACTCATTGGGATACCGGGATGCTTCGATCGTAGCTGATACACAGTATTATACCAAGAACGGCAACCTCGATATTGATATAAAAGTAGAGGAAGGCCATAAGTACTACTTTGGCAATGTTTCCTGGAGAGGAAATACAAAATATTCCGACTCCCTGCTCTCTGTTATCCTGGGCATCAAAAAGGGTGATGTGTACAACCTGGAGACCCTGAACAAAAAATTGAGGATGAGCCAGGAAGGAGGTGATATCAGCGGACTGTACCAGGATGATGGTTATCTCTTCTTCCAGATCAACCCGGTGGAAACGGCGGTGTACAACGATACGATCGATCATGAGATCCGCATTGTAGAAGGTCCGCAGGCCACCATTAAAAATGTCAACATCAGCGGAAACGAAAAGACCAAGGAATACGTGATCCGCCGCGAACTCAGAACCGTTCCGGGAGAGCTGTTCAGCCGTGCTGATATCGTGCGCTCACAGCGTGAGATCGCCAACCTGAATTATTTCAACCAGGAAAAAATCGGCATCGACCCTGTTCCCAACCAGGAAGACGGTACGGTGGATATCAACTACACCGTAGAAGAAAAATCGTCAGACCAACTGGAACTTTCTGCCGGCTGGGGCGGTGGCATCGGGCTTACCGGTACGCTGGGTATCTCATTCAACAACTTCTCTATCAAGAATATTCTGAACAAGAACTCCTGGGATCCGCTGCCTACCGGCGACGGACAAAAGCTGAGCATGCGCGTACAGAGTAACGGACGTGCTTTCCGCTCCTACAACTTTTCCTTTACAGAACCCTGGCTGGGTGGTAAAAAGCGCAACTCCTTTACGGTTAGCTTGTACAATACCAAATACTCCAACGCTTACAACCCTTACACAGGGCTGTACAGCAAAGGTGCCGGCGATACGTCTTACCTGAAAAACATCGGGGTATCGATCGCGTTGGGTAAGCAGCTGAAATGGCCGGATGACTTTTTCACCCTGGTCTACTCGCTGAACCTCACCCAGTACAAATTGCGCAACTACCCCAACCTGTTCCCGGGACTGAGCAATGTAACCGCTACCAACCTGAGTGTGAAGCTGGCCCTGTCGCGGTCTTCTATCGACCAGCCCATCTTCCCGAAAAGCGGTTCTACCTTTACGCTCAGCGGACAGTTTACGCCACCCTACTCGCTCATCAATCCGTCGATTGTTACTTCCTCCAATCCATACAAACTGCCGGAGTTTCACAAATGGCGGTTCAATGGAGAGTGGTATGTGCCCCTGGGCAAACCAATGGGTGCTGATAAGAGCCGGCAGTTTGTGCTGAAGGCAGCCGCCAAGTTTGGTTTCATGGGAAGGTATAACAGCAAGCTCGACTTTTCACCGTTTGAACGCTTCCAGGTGGGTGATGCCGGTTTGACAAACAACTACGGCCTGCTTGGATACGATATTATTGCCCACCGCGGCTATCCGGTTTATGACAATTCAGATCCAAAGGTCAATCCGGACCAGCAGCAGGCAAGGCAGTTCTTTACGATGTTCAACAAATACACCCTTGAATTGCGCTATCCGTTTACAACCAACCCCAGCAGCACCATTTACGGACTTACGTTCTTTGAAGCGGCCAATGGTTGGTACAACTATAAAGATTACAATCCGTTCAGGTTGCGCAGGAGCGCAGGGGTGGGTATGCGCTTCTTCCTGCCCATGTTTGGTTTGCTTGGGTTTGATTACGGTGTCGGGTTCGACCGCCTGAAACCCGGTGCTGCATTCAAAGACGCAACAAGATTTACCTTTATGCTGGGTTATGAACCTGAATAGCCGTTAAAACCTTATCAGTTAATTATTAAAACAGATACGAAACAATGAAAAAAGTATTGTTCATAGGCGCATTGCTGTGTACCTTATCCGGTGCTGCTTCCGCACAGCGCTATGCCATCGTGGATACCAAATACATTCTGGAAAGAATGACCGAATACAAGGAAGCGCAGAAAAAGCTTGACCAGATCAGCGAACAATGGCAAAAGGAGATTGACGACAAGCAAGGTGCATTGGATAAAATGTACAAGGATTATGAAGGCGAGCAGGTAATGCTGAGCAATGAGTTGAAAAAAAAGCGGGAGGATGAGATCTTTATAAAAGAAAAAGAAATCCGCGACCTGCAGCGCAAACGGTTTGGCTTTGAAGGTGATTTGTTTAAAAGGAGGCAGGATCTGGTAAAGCCGGTACAGGATAAAGTGTACAATGCCATTCAAAAAATCGCTTCGGCCCGGTTATATGATTTTATTTTGGATAAAAGTGAAGGAATAACTGTTATCTTTGCCGACCCAAAATTGGATAAGAGCGAGGACGTATTAAAAGAGCTGGGCGTTAAATAGAGAAAAATACTGCGCAACTAAACAACTTTATCACCAAATATTTCAACTAAAAAAAGAAAAAAGAGGAATAAAGTAACATTCCTCTGGGGAAAACAAACATATGAAGTACGTAAAAAAAACAGCTGCCTTTATCTTATCCACCGCAGCTTTGCTCTTTGTTCAGGGTCAGGCAAAAGCCCAGATGAAAGTTGGTTATATCAGCATCAGCGAAATTATAACCGCTATGCCGGAAGCCAAAAAAGCGGATTCTTCCCTAACGCAGTACCGCGATGCGTTGGTTAACAACGCAACAGAAAAGCAAAATGTATTTAACCAGGATGTGCAGAAATTTATACAGGATTCCGGGAAGCTGACGCCTGCACAGCGCGAAGTAAAACGCACTGCGCTGCAGCAGCAAAGCCAGGCGATGGCAGGTGAAGAACAACGCATCCAGGATGAGCTGCAAAAAAAGCAGCAGGAACTTTCTGCTCCTATTGAGAAAAAGGCTACCGATGCTGTTCAGGCAGTTGCCAAAGAAAACGGATACACCTATGTTTTACCCAAGGAAATGGTGATCGTTGGCCCTCCCGGCGATGATCTAATGGCCCTGGTAAAAAAGAAATTAGGTATAAAATAAATAGAAAGCCGGTAAATGTTTACCGGCTTTTTTCTTTCGTATACCCACGCAATAATTATGGAATCCATGCGTCCCATCGGCGTGTTTGATTCAGGCTATGGCGGACTGACCGTGTTAAAAGAGATCATCGCCCGCCTGCCCCGATACGATTATCTCTACCTGGGCGACAATGCCCGTACGCCTTACGGAACCCGCTCGTTTGAAACCGTTTACCAGTACACGCTGCAATGTGTTCAATGGTTGTTCGACCAAGGATGTCCTTTAATCATACTAGCCTGCAACACAGCTTCGGCGAAAGCGCTCCGCACCATCCAGCAGGTTGATCTGCCAAAGGAGGATCCGGCACGCAGGGTGCTGGGAGTAATCCGTCCTACTTCTGAGATCATCGGACAGCTTACCCGAACAAAACAGGTTGGCGTCCTGGCCACCACCGGTACTGTTCAATCCGGCTCTTACCTGCTGGAGATCCAGAAATTTTTTCCCGGCATCAAGGTATTCCAGGAAGCTTGTCCTATGTGGGTTCCACTGATTGAAAATGGCGAGCACAGGGGGCCGGGCGCTGATTACTTCGTTAAAAAGCATATAGATGGATTGCTCTCGCAATCCGATGGCATCGACATGATCCTGCTTGCCTGCACGCATTATCCGCTGCTCCAAAATAAGATACAGGAATTTATTCCTCCCCATATTCAGCTGGTTGCGCAGGGGGCAATCGTAGCTGCCAGTTTGGACGATTACCTGCAGCGGCACGTAGACTTAGCGCAAACATGTACGCAGGAAGGAAGGAGATTCTTTTACACTACTGACTCCACCGAGGGGTTTGATAAACAGGCCGGTCTTTTCTTCGGACAGGCCGTAAACTCAGCTCATGTAAGTTTACAATAAGTACAATGCAGCTTTGAAAAATGCGTTATAAACCGGTGTTTTTTGATTGCGCATATCCAGGCCTGTTCCTTAATACAGACCTGGTAATCAATAGTGATAAATCCAATACCGTATGTTTACATCTTTTCGAGCCCTCGCTGCAGTCCTTGCATGCCTGCTTGTTTTTTCCTCGTGTCAAAAAGAGTACAGTGATACTATAGCCGGACCCGGCGGCTCTGCCGGCGCAACCGGTGTGTTCAAAGCCAAGATAGATGGTGTGCAGTACACGGCAGACATTGGAGCTACAGGTTCTATGCTGTTGGGTAGTGTAGCCATCCTCGCTTACAGCAAAGAAAAAAAGTTTTTTGCGATCCAAATTACGGATACGGTGTCCGGAACTTATGTGTTCAGCCACAGCTCCGGACATGCCATGGTGTTGGTAGACAGTACGGATGCGAACAAAGACGCATTTTCCACTACGCAGGGAACCGATCCCGGCCAGGTGGGCGGCAGTGTAACCATCACCATCGACAAAGCAAAAAAGATGATATCCGGAACGTTTTCCGGCAAGCTGTTCCGCGATTCAGACGGCAAACAAAAACAGATCACAGAAGGTTCTTTCCAGGTGCCTTATACCTCAACCGTATCCGCAGCTAAAAGCACCGATACGTTCCGGGTAAAAATAGATGGTGCGGATTGGTCGGCCAAAAGCATCAATGCTGTTACCAGCGGCGGCCTGCTTTCTATTATCGCCAGCGAGCAAAACCTCACGAAAGTGGTCAGCATCCAGCTTCCCCAGGCAGTTACAGCCGGTACCTACGATCTTGATATTGCAACAGACTATGCAGGTCTTTATCTTCCGGACGGCCTCACGGCATATACAGCCTCGCCGGGCAAGGTAACCGTACTCGAACGCAATACAAGTTCCAAACGGATCAGGGGTAATTTTGAATTTAAAGCAGTGTTGCTGACAAACAGCGCTACATTCCTGCAAATGACAGAAGGATATTTTTCAGTGGGATATTGATTATAAAGGGGTAGGATTCTGATGCGGGTTCTGGTGGGATAGATAGATAATTACAAAACAGGCAAAAAATCAGTTGGAATAAAAACAGGATTGTCATACCTTCGCATCCCTTTCACAACACAGTGGGTATGGTGGCCTGTTGTGTGATGATATATTTAGAACTTGTTATTGTAGAATTTAAAAAGGTAATCAATGAAACGTACATATCAACCACACAGGCGTCGCCGGAAAACTGTGCATGGCTTCCGCAAGCGGATGCAAACTGCCAATGGCCGTAAAGTACTGGCAAGCCGCCGCAGAAAAGGACGCCACAAGCTGACTGTTTCAAGCGAATCAAAACTGAAATAACGTCTTTTATAAAGCTTCGATCTTTTCGAAGCTTTTTTTATCACCACCATTCACACGCAACCAGGTGCATCCGCCCCAAACCTTCTCCAAACAAGAGCGGTTAAAAAGCCGCAAGCTGATCGGGCAGCTGTTTAAGGAAGGAAGATCATTCAACATTTTTCCTTTCAAAACTTACTATTTGTTTCCGGAAGAGCGGGATGCCTTTCTGCAGGCGGGTTTTGTTGTGCCGAGTAAGTTGTTCAAAAAAGCAGTGCACAGAAACCGGATCAAAAGGCTGATGAAGGAAGCTTACCGGTTTGAAAAAAAGGTACTTGAACAAAGCCTGGTGAACAAACAAAACCGGTTGGCTGTTTTCTTTGTGTATACTGGGCGCGAACTGCCCCTGTTTGCACAGGTGTCGGGCAGTATGCGCTCTATTATTCAAAAGCTGACCAGGATCGTACATGAAAAAGCTCCTGTACATACTTAGCCTTCCTTTTATTGCACTGATAAAGGTGTATCAATACCTGATCTCTCCGATCCTGGGGCCTAAATGCCGTTTTACGCCTACTTGCTCGCAGTATGGTATAGAGGCGCTGAAGAAATATGGCATAATAAAAGGCAGCTGGCTTACGCTTAAGCGCATTGCCCGCTGCCATCCCTGGGGTGGACACGGGTACGATCCCGTTCCCTGACCCTTTATAAGACCCGGTTATTGTTGTGCTTTCTGGCGTTGTTTGGTTAAATCATCCAGGGTTTCCCGGGTTTGTTTGTTGGTAACAAACTTGTACACTTCCTGGGTTTTGCCCGATTGATCTACATCCACGCTGCGGGGAATCGCATTATAAGGTCCAACGATTTTTGACCCTTCTTCGGTAGTGATTTTCTTAATGACAAAGGGGGGAAGAAAATAAGTTTTGTTGGCATCGCTGGCGTTTTGTCCTGCCATCAGTTGCCGGGTGCTGTCTATAATATGATCAACCTGTTCGTTGCTCAGGCTTGTTGGTATACCTGAATTGCCATACCGTACAACACCGCCTACCAATGTGTCGGTTTTTAAATTGAGCAGATAATGGCCGTTTTCAGTTACGTCGTAAGTTTTGCTTCCATCGGGGCTCTTTACGGTCAGCGTGATTTTTTCGCCACTGCCTAAGTCGATTTCTTTTTCATTGTGGGTAGTACCCGGGTCGAGGGTAATGGTTTTCTGGTCTTCGCTCACACTTATCTTTCCGCTGGACATGATCAGAACTTTTTTCCCGCCGCCTCCGGAGCAGGCTGCCAGCAAGGCAAGGAGTACAACAGACAAGCCCATTTTTACTTTTTTCATACAGGGTTATTTTGATAGTTGCTAAATAAAAATAAATCCCGGTGATAGCACGTATCCCCGGGATTTTATATAAAGTTTTGTAAGATCATTTATTAAAGCGCTGCTTCATAGTGCTTGCCGGCAACATCCCAGTTGATGACATTGAATATAGCAGCCAGATAGTCGGGGCGTTTGTTCTGGTATTTCAAATAATAAGAATGTTCCCACACATCTATCCCTAAGATCGGTGTGCCTTTTACTTCGGCAACGTCCATCAGGGGATTGTCCTGATTGGGAGTGGAACTGATGACCAGTTTTCCATCTTGTTCTATCAGCCATGCCCAACCGCTTCCAAAGCGGGTGATGCCGGCCTGCGTTAATTTTTCCTTGAATTGATCGTATGAACCGAACTCGGCATCAATGGATGCTGCCAGCTTGCCGGTTGGTTTGTTGCTGCCACCGGGCGCAAGCAAATCCCAGAAAAAAGTGTGGTTCCAATGACCGCCGGCATTGTTGCGTACGGCAGGACTGATTTTTCCTGCATCAGCTACAAGTTGTTCTATCGATTTGTTTTCGTGCTCGGTTCCGGCGATCGCTTTATTGAGATTGTCTACGTATGCCTGGTGATGTTTGTCGTGATGGATTTTCATGGTTGCTGCATCAATATGGGGCTCCAGTGCCTCGGCAGCGTATGGTAATGGTGGAAGTGTAAATGCCATAGATATATTGTTTTTTGAGTGTGAGAAAAATCCTTAGTGGCAGCAAAAATACAATGTTAGCCTTAAATAAATCAAGGTGAAACAATTATATTCATGGGTTCCCCCTGCGTTAAACAAACTAGTGCAGGCAGATCGTTCCGGAATACAGCTTCTACAGGCTAAAAGGGTAGGTAGCAGGAAGCTTGTGTTTATCAGGATACACATGCAACGGATGCAATGCATGGGTCTTATCCAGAAAAATCAGGGCATCGTAACGCTGCGACAGTACGGAAGGAACATAGTTCCCGTATCTTTCCATCAGGGGATCGTACACCACCCCGATAGCACGGTGCCTGATTTCGCTGGTATACATTGCATCGTGGTCAGTTCCGAAAAGGATACAACGGTTTTCAGCGCCCTTCCCATGCAGCACAGCCTCGATACTACCCTCCCTGGCTTCGGGCACCTCCATTATTTCCATCGGGGCACCCCATTCCTCTCCTGCAATAACTGTTCCTGTATAGGATGCAAAACCTGTCAGGTAGACCCTTTCTTTCCCGTAAGCTTCGCGGGCCAGTTGCCCGGTATTAACCATGCCGTTCCGGCTCATGGGCGTGGCGCGCGCATCACCAATATGCGTGTTGTGCTCCCATACGATTCCCTTGGCCTCTTCACCATGAAAAAGCAAAAGCCTTTGCAGGGTTTCCATCATGTGCCGGTCTCTTACGTTCCAGCTTTCATTGTCGAAGCTGGTCATGTTGCGGTAATACTTTTCCGCATTCACGGCAATCAAGGCGTTTTGCTCTGTATTGAATCCGGCTTCGCGGTCGCCGTCAAGGAACTGGCCTTTGAGCCTGATCTCTCTGAGCAGTGACAGTACCTCATCGCGGCAGCCGCTGCTGTGAAAGGCATGTCTTGCATATTCCTGTTCGTTTTCCTCAAAAGGTTCAAAACAGCGAAAAGCCTTTTTTACCGATCTGGCTGTAGCTGGGTCTTCCCTTTCCAGGTAATCGATCATGGCCTTCATCGAGTCCCACAGGCTGTACACATCCAGTCCATAGAAGCCTATTTTTTTATCAGCAGAAAGGGGTTTGTTGTATTCTTTCAGCCATTCGGCCAGGGCAGCGATTTCCCAGTTCCCCCACATCCAGGTAGGCCAGCGATCAAACCTTTTTAAAACAGTTTCAATGTCATTGCCCTCATAGCCTTTTACATACCGGTTGATCGCGTAGCAATCGGGCCAATCGCCTTCAACCGCAATAAAGTTGAATCCTTTTTCCTGGATCAGTCTTTGGGAGATAGCGGTTCGCCACGTGTAGTATTCATGGGTGCCATGCGAAGCTTCTCCCAGCAGCACCACCTTTCGCTCGGCAATGTCTTCCAGCAGCGGTGCCAGATCAGTGGCATTGTGAATTGTAAACATAACCGGTTCTTTGTACAACTGTTTACAATTTACACGCCAATCGGAGTAAAAAGGCGTTTGTATGAAGGGAAAGAAAACGGAATGAAAAGATGTGGCACAATCTTTTAACTGGGCTTAGGTGTAACTTTTGTGGGCTGCCGGATATTTTTCCGGCTAACAGGCCTGCTTAAAACTATTGCCATGGCACAAGAAACTGCAACACTTGTTGTAACAAGCCCTGCTTTTGAAGCGGAGGGGAGCATCCCCGTTAAGTATACATGCGATGGAGAAAGCATCAGTCCGCCCCTCCACATGGAGGATATTCCCGAGCTGGCAAAATCCCTGGTTTTGATTGCAGAAGACCCGGATGCGCCCAAGGGGGTGTTTGACCATTGGCTGGTGTGGGAAATCGATCCAACCAATCATACCCTTCCTGAAAACTCGGTTCCGGGCATCAGCGGTGTTAACACGGCCGGCAAAACAGGTTATCATCCTCCGTGTCCGCCTTCAGGCTCGCACCGGTACTACTTTCATGTATTTGCCCTGAGTGAACACCTTGATCTACCCGCCGGTTCAAACAGAAAGACCCTGGAAGATGCCATGCAGCCTTTCATAATCGCTAAGGGAAGCATCATGGGCAGGTTTGAACGCCAGAAATAAGGATGTGATCAACCTGCGAAGGCCAGTTTCTTTTAAAGATTAAATATTCATGCTTTCATGCGGTGTAACGCCCATTCATGCCGGATTGAATGTAGCGGTATGGCGTGCTATGTTCCTGCCGGAACATACAATGATACACTGCTCACAATAGTATTCCGCTATATTCAATTTGGCACAACACATCAATGCCGCGACTCGACAGTAGGAAAGAAAAAGCTTTTTTCGTCAGCCACCAGCTTGTCTATCCCGCTGCTCTTGTCCTTTGTAAATTTGATGGTGATGATGGCAGTTCTCCGGGGACTTACCCTGGTATCGGAATTGTGCGTATGAAAAACATAGTATAAGCGGTTGTGCTTCCCTGTTACAAAGTCGCCGTGACCGGTACCATTTTGCCCGATTGTCTTTTTGCTGATGATCGGGTTGCCGGACCATTTTTTCCAGGGCCCGTAAGGAGAACTGCTGGTGGCATATCCTACAGCATAATCAGGATTGCGGAAATCATTGGTCGTGTAAACAAGATAATAGAGGTTTTTGTGTTTGAGTACGGAAGGGCCTTCTGCAACAGGCCATTCGCTGTGCGCTGTATTTTCCCAAGGTTCCGTAGCTGTGATGCACTCACGCAGGGTTTCTGGTTTGATGGATTTCAGATCGTCTGTCAACTCTGCCACAAAAATCCTGTTTCCGTTTGTCAGCCTTACATGGTATAAATACTTTTTTCCATCATCATCCGTAAACACAAAGGGATCTATCTGCTTTACGGGCGCTTCCAGCGGCTCAAGCGTTTGTTGCCTGAACGGACCCGCAGGATGGTCGCTGCTTGCGATGGCAATCCTTTCATTGGCAGCATAAGCCATGTAGAATTTGTTGTTGCTGCTAAAAACCTGCGGTGCCCAGAACTGGGCCGATCCGAATGCTTCCCCCTTTTTCAGGGCATAACCACCGTTCGCTTCCCTGAGCCGCGACCATTGTTTCATATCAGTGGATGTATACACAGGAAATCCATCGGGAGCGCCTGTGCCATACAGGTAGTAAGTGTGCTGATCATGAAAGATCGCAGGATCGGCGAGATAGAGGTGGGTACTGTCTGTTCCTATTTGGGCTGTTGATTGGATGCTGATGAAACACAGCAGCAAGGCTGTACAGTAAGTTGTAAAGATTCGGTTGCTGACACGCATGGCAGGGGTTGATAAAACAGTGAAATTAACGGTCAGGCCCATTTTAACAAACAGAAATTTTTTCGGAGCAAGATCATGATGGTATATTTATAAAAAATGCACCTGTTCAAACCTCAAGAAGCTTGCTGTTAAAGTCTGATTATATGGATTATGAAAGTGCCCTTGCTTTAAAAAAGAGCATATCAGAAGAAGTGATCCGTCCTGCGCAAAGAAAAATAGCCAGAATTTTTTCTGTTGCCTCACCCGGCTCCATGGTCCGCTCTATCCGGCTGAGCCGTGAGTTGCGTACCGGGGTAAACGGAGTCGGCATTGCTGCAACAGAAAACCGGGGCTACCAGCTAAAAATTCTGACCCGGAGCAATGGGTTCTCTTCTGTAAAAGCGGTGGCTGCTTATTACAATCTTCGTCCCGGACAACTGACCATCAAACAGGCCGGACCTATCCGGCTGCTGTTCCGTACAGACCGTTACCGTCCACCGGTTCCCGGTATTTCGATCGGTCATTACCTGGTGTCAGCGGGCACGCTGGGATGTGTGGTGAAGAAAAAGAATGAAGATGGTTATTATATCCTGAGCAATAATCATGTGCTGGCAAATGGGAACGAAAGCAGGATCGGCGATCCGGTTCTTCAGCCTGGAAAGCTGGATGGCGGACAGTCGGCCGATGTGATTGCGCGGCTGGCCGATTATGAACCGCTTGTTTTTAACGGAGACAATTTTTATGATGCAGCCATTGCCCGGCTGGACATACCGGTTGAACCCGGATCTATCCCCGGCATCGGCACCGTAACAGAAACCGCCCCGCCCGTAGCAAATGCCCGCGTGCGGAAGCTGGGCCGTTCTTCCGAGCTGACAGCCGGACAGATAGTAAGCAAAAGTATTGATATAGAAGTGGATTTTGGCAATGATCGCAAGCTGGTGTTCAAAGACCAGTTTGAGATTGAAGGAAGAAATGGGGAAGACGGACCCATTGGCTTCAGCCTGGATGGCGATTCCGGCTCGCTGGTGGTAGAGGCTGAAAACCGGAAGGCAGTTGGCTTGTTATTTGCGGGAGATGACACAGGAAGTTCTTACGCAAGTCCGATCATGCCGATTTTATCCAGATTTGGTGTATTTTTGGTCTAGAACCATGTAATTTAAGATCATGGAGAATATTACACATGCCAAACGGCAGCTGTTTGAAAGTTTGAAAGCCCGCTATGAAGGCATCATGGGTACGGGCATAAAAGAAAAAGACGGCCACGAATACATCGTGGTGTATATAAGTGCGCAGGACAAAATACAATACGTGCCCGCCCATTACATGGGAAACAAAGTAATCGCAGAAGTAAAAGGTTCTATCAAAGCCTTGTAACCAACCCAATCTCCTTCTTCTCTTCTTTCATCCTTCCTGTACCAAGTTTCTCTTTCGTTTTGTTTATAGTGGTCTGTTTTATTGCGTAAAATTTTTTATTTTACTTGAAATTAACCTGCTATGAACCGCACTATCTGCCTGCTTACCGGCATACTCCTGCTTGTTTCTGTTGTAAAAGGTCAACAAAAAAAATATCTGACACAGGAAGATTACGGTAAATGGCAGAGCATAGGCGCTGCTGACCTTTCGCCGGATGGCAACTGGCTGGCTTACCAGATCACCGTGCAGGAAGACAACGATACACTGTACGTAAACAACCGTTCAACCGGTAAAGCCTACAAGCTGGAATTTGCGGGAAATCCTGAGTTCTCCCGCGACAATCAATGGATCGCTTACCGCATTGGCCTCCCGTTTAAAGATGCAGAAAAACTGCGCGATCAGTCAAAGCCCATCGAATCTAAAATGGGGCTTCTCAACCTGGCAACAGGCAAAAAAGAAGTGGTGCAGAATATCAACCACTTTGGGTTCTCCCGCAACGGGAAATACCTCGCGGTTTATCTGGCGCCCGCAAGGGAAAGCCGGGACCGGGGATCCGTATTGCTGGTAAAAAATTTACAAGATGGCACCACCCGCACGATCGGCAATGTGACCGAATTTTCTTTCAACAAAAAAAGCGATTACCTGGCCTATATCATAGAAGCTGCCAACAGTGCAGGCAATACGGTAGAGCTTTACAATCTTTCCACCAATACCATCAAAGTAATTGCCAGTGATACAACAAAATTCTCCAGATTAAACTGGCAGAAAGAAGGTGATGGACTTGCTTTTTACCGCAGCTACCGCAAAGATGGATTTGAGGAAGACAATGCCATGGTATACACCTATACCAATCTGTATAAGACGCCTGCCCTGAAAGTACTGGACCCGCAAACAGCCAAAGGCTTTCCGGCCGGCATGCGCATCTACACAGGTTCGGCACTTACGCTTAGCAACGACATGACAACGGTCTTCTTTGGCCTGAAGACATGGACGGCCAATCCGCTGGCAAAAAAGGAAGACAAAAAACCGGGTGATTCACTTACAAAAAAAGATTCGATCCGGATAGACTCTACCAGGGCCCTGGCCAAAAAGGGCCCGGTAGATAAACTGGCGCCTGTTGACGTATGGCACTGGAAAGACCCGGAAATACAACCCCGCCAGCGCATTACCTATAGCCAGGATACCATATCCAGTTTCTTAAGCGCCTGGAACCTGGACAACAATGCCTTCTTCCGGCTGGCGAAAGAACTGACACCCAACGCTGTCATCAACGGCAACCAGAAATGGGTCCTGATTTACACAGATAAAAAATACCGGCCTTCATTTAAAGAAGATTATGCAGATGCTTACCTGGTAAATGTAAAAACCGGCGAAGAAAAACTGGTGTTTGAAAAAGCCATGCAGGGGTTCTTCAACTTCCCGCAATCTTCTCCTGACGGTAAGTATTTTGTTTATTTCAAAGACAAGAACTGGTGGAGCTACAATGTAGCCACCGGAAAAAATACCAATCTCACCGAAGGTGTCAAAACCGCTTTTTGGGATGTGCGGGACGACCATCCTGCCAGTCGCCCAGCTGTAGGCGGTGGCGGCTGGTTAAAGAACGACAAAGAACTTTTGCTGTATGATGAATACAATGTATGGGCCGTAAACCCGGACGGCTCAGGCGCCAGAAAATTAACCGACGGTGAAAAAGATGAAACCGTTTTCCGGGTAACCCGCCTGGATACAGAAGATCCGTTTATAGATGACAGCAAGCCCATCTTCCTGACCGCTTACGGCGACAAGACAAAAAAGTTTGGTTACTACAGGATGAACAAAGGCAAGGTTGAAAAACTGGTGTGGGAAGACTTGCAGGTAAACCGGCTGGTAAAGGCAAAAGATGCCAATGCATTCCTGTATGTAAAGCAGGATTATAACAAATCGCCCGCGCTGTATGCAAGCAATGATTTCAAGGATGAAAAGCTGGTTGCAGAAACCAATCTGCAGCAAAAAGATTATTACTGGGGCAAGAGCGAGCTGATCGGCTTTACCAACAAAAAAGGAAAAAAGCTGCAGGGCGCCCTTTTCTATCCGGCAAACTACGAGCCGGGTAAAAAGTATCCGATGATCGTGTATATCTACGAAATCCTGTCTAACTCAGTACATGGGTATGTTACGCCATCCCGCCGTTCGCCATACAATACCACCAACTTCACCTCCAACGGCTATTTTGTTTTCAGACCTGACATCGTGTATGAAATAAATGATCCCGGCATGAGTGCGGCCAACTGTGTAATACCGGCAGTAGAAGAAGTGGTCAAAACAGGTATGATCGACAAGGACAGGATCGGCATCATGGGCCACAGCTGGGGTGCTTATCAAACTTCGTTTATCATCACCCAAACAGATTTGTTCAAAGCTGCCATAGCGGGTGCGCCACTGACCAACATGATCAGCATGTCGAACTCGATTTACTGGAACACCGGTACACCGGATTCCAAGATTTTTGAAACAAGCCAGGGCCGCTTTGACGGACCCTGGTATGAAAGGATGGAAGACCATATCCGCAATTCTCCCATGTTCAATGCAGCCAAGATCAACACGCCGCTGCTGGTTACTTTTGGTGACAAGGATGGTGCGGTAGACTGGCACCAGGGCATTGAAATGTACAGCACCATGCGCCGCATGCAAAAGCCCATGATCCTCCTGGTGTATGCCGACGAAAACCACGGCTTCACAAAGAAGGAAGACCAGATCGATTACCAGCGCAGGCAAAAAGAATTTTTTGATTACTACCTGTTGGGAAAACCCGGAGAAAAATGGATCACGGAAGGGGTCCCTTATCAAGATAAAATGCACCAGAGAGAAAAAGAAATGGCACAGAAAGCAGGCATGTAAGCCTGAAAAATGTTCTTGGAATAAGCTTGTTAAACAGGCCTGGCTGCCCCGTTGGTATGCCAGGCCGGCCTTTGTTTTTGCGGATTGTAAAGCACTTTAAAATAAAGATCCATGAAAAGAAATCTCTACGTTGTTCTGTTATTTTGTACGCTTTTACCTGGTTGGCTGCTCGGCCAGGGCCGTGCCGTTTCCGGCAGGATCGTCAACCAGGCCGGGCAACCGGTTCCGGCCGCCACTGTGATCATTAAAGGCAGCAACAAAGGTGTGTCTGCAGACGAGAATGGAAATTTCTCGATCACCGTGCCCGGCAACAATGCGGTACTGGAAGTTTCTTCTACCGGGTTTCAGTCGCAGGACATCAGCATCGGGTCGGCGGCAAGCTATACCGTTACCCTGGCCGGCAACAACAGCCTGGCGGAAGTAGTGGTGACCGGTGCCTTTGGCATCAAGCAACGCAAACGCACCCTGGGGTATAATGTGCAGGAGGTATCTGCACAGCAGTTGCAGCAAGGGAGGGAAAACAGCTTTATCAATGGATTGCAGGGCAAGGTAAGCGGCGTTAACATCACCTCTACCGGAGGCGCGCCAGGATCAGGAACCGATATTGTGATCAGGGGATTGTCGTCTTTAAGTCCCAATGCCAATAACCAGCCCCTGATCATCATTGATGGATTGCCGATTGATAACAGCACCATCACCGGCAATGTATTGCCCAGCACAGGTACCAATGCCAACCAGGCCGCCAGCCGCGACCAGTTTGCTTTTGCCAACCGGGGACTGGACATCAACCCGGAAGACATTGAGTCTATCTCTGTACTGAAAGGCGCAGGCGCTACGGCCCTGTATGGCTTGCGGGCTGCCAATGGCGTGCTGATCATTACTACCAAAAAGGGTTTATCTGGTAAGATGTCGGTTTCCCTCAACAGTTCGGTGGGGGTAGATGAAGTGACAAAATACCCGGAGATCCAGACCAAGTACCGCGAAGGCCAGCAGGGCAGGCTTTCTTTCAACACCGATGGCTCTCCCAACCGCTTCCAGACCTTTGGTCCGCTGCGCACCGCCAACGACCCGGTGTACTACAATTTTAAAAATGCCTTCGACCGCGGACTGCGTGTGAACAACGCCGTTACTGTGCAAGGTGGCAGCAACCGGACAACCTACTACAGCTCTTTTTCTTCCCTGAATCAAAAAGGGATCGTTCCTGCTTCCCGGTACGACCGTTATACGTTCAAGTTGTCAGGTACCAGCCAGGTATCAGACAAGGTCAGCGTAAACGCCTCTGCCACGGTTACCAGCTCGAAAAACACCGCTCCCTCGGCAGGCGACAAAGGATTTATGACGGCCCTTTCTTATTATTCGCCCACCTTTGATGTCAACGACTATATCTATCCGGATGGCAGCATGAAAGTATTTTCACCCGGCGTGATCGACAACCCGATCTATGTAGCTCACTACAGCCAGCAACGCAGCAGGCTGCTGCGTACGGTAGGCAATATCGGCTTTACCTATACCATCATACCCAAACTCAAGCTGGATGCAAAGCTGGGGGCTGATTTTTATGCAGACAACCGGACCCGCATCGTGCCCGGCCCCCGGTACCCCGGCGATCCCACCACGCTTGATCTGGCAGCGGGCGTGAGGGGCTTTATTGCTGAAGACCGGATCACTTACAGAAATATCAGCTCCAACCTGTTCCTTACTTACCAGGATAAGTTCAATGAAGACTTCGACTACACCGTTCTGGTAGGGAACACATCTGAAAACCTTTACCAGGATGTAGTGGGCGCAAGGGGTGAAACCTTTGCCCTGCCCGGCTTTTACGACCTGAGCAATACCGCCAACCTCTACGATTCCCGCACGACTACAAGAAGAAAGTACACCGGTGTGTTTGGTGATATAAAAGTCGGTTTCCGCAATGCCCTGTATGCAGAGATCACGGGCCGCAACGACTGGAGCTCAACGCTGCCAAAGGGCAACAATTCTTTCTTTTATCCTTCTGCCAGCTTAAGCTATGTATTTACCGACCTGCATCATATTTCAGGCAATGTGCTCAATTATGGAAAGCTGCGGCTTTCTTATTCACAGGTGGGCAAGGATGCGCCGCCTTACAGCAACGGGCCTTATTATACTTCTGTTACCGGCTTTCCGTTTGGCAGCATTCCTGGTTTTTCCCGCTCAACGGAATACGCCGATCCGGGATTGAAGCCGGAGAAACAGCAAACAGCAGAGATCGGTACGGAGCTGCATTTTCTGCACGACCGGCTCAACCTCGATGTGTCGTTGTATAAGAGCAAGAACATCGACCAGATCATTCCTGTACCCATTGCATACACAAGCGGCTACAGCACGTACCTGACCAATGCCGGTTCTATCGAAAACAAGGGCATGGAAGTACAGCTGTATGGCTCACCGGTGAAGGGGCCTGATTTTACCTGGAACGTAAATGTAAACTGGTCGGCCAACCGGAGCAAGGTGCTTTCTATCAAGCAGGGCATCAATGAGATTGTATTTTACGATGAATTCCGTATTTCCAACAAACTGGTAGTAGGCGGTTCTGCCGGTGATCTGTATGGTACTGCATACAAACGGGATGCAGGCGGCAACCTGGTCATCAATGCGCAGGGTTACCCGGATTATACCCCTTCTTTTGTAAAGGCCGGCAATGCTTTTCCTGACTGGACAGGCAGTATCAACAACAGCTTCACCTGGAAGGGCTTTACGCTGTCGGGCCTGCTTGAATATAAAAAAGGAGGTGATGTATTTGATGTTACCATGAGGAATTCTATCCGCAACGGCGTACTGAAAATTACAGAAAACCGGTATGTACAGGTTGTGTTCAAAGGCGTAAAAGCCTCCGATGGCAAGCCCAACGACATTCCTGTTTACCTGGATCATAATTTCTATCGCAATCCCAATTTGTTCAACAACATCACCGATGTTATTCTGCAGGACGCAAGCTGGCTGCGGCTGCGCAATGTAAGCCTTGCTTATGACCTGCCAAAGCGGTGGCTGAACGGAGCCAAGTTCATCCAGGGTGTGAACCTGAATGTGACAGCCAGTAATTTTATCTTGTGGACGCCCTACAAAGGATACGATCCGCAGTCGACGGCATACAGCGCGGGGTATAACGTGTATGGCTATACGGGCAGCAACATCCCGAATTACAGCTCTGTGATTTTTACCCTCAATGCAAACTTCTAAAAGCCTCTTTATGCAAAAAAGAACACTTTACTATACCACCCTCATTTGTATGCTGGCCCTGGCCGCCGGTTGTAAGAAATTTGTGGAGAGTGGCAACGTAAATATCAATCCCAACCGCCCCAGCACGGTTACGCTGAACACCTTGCTGCCGGCAGTAGAGTATTACACCTCGTCCAATCATTTTCAGGTTGCCTATACCACCAGCTTGTTCAGTCAGCAGATGGCTTCTTACCAGGGTGGACCGCTTACAGACGACCAGAACCGGGATGTGCGCATGGGCGTGGCCTATACCGGTTTGTATCAGAATGCGCTTACCAACGGCAAGCTGTTGATTGATCAGGCAAAAGCACTGGGATCGCCTTTTTATACAGCGATCGGAAGGATCCTGCTGGTGATGAACCTTTCGCTTGCTACTGATACGTATGGCGATGTGCCTTTTAGCGAAGCATTCCAGGCCCCGGTTGTGCTGTACCCGCATTACGATAAACAGGAAATCCTTTATCCGTTGATGCAGAAATATCTCGACAGTGCCATTCTTGAATCGCAGCAGGCCAATCCTGCTACCCTCAAACCGGCCAGCGACGACCTGATCTATGCAGGCGATATGAATGCCTGGCGGCAAACGGCCAATTTCTTAAAAGCCAGGCTGTCGATGCACCTGACGAAAAAAGGGGCGGTTGCTGCAGCCAATGCAGCCCTGGCCTCCCTGTCTGCAGGTGCTTACCCCGACAACTCAAAAGATTGCCAGCTGGTATACAACGACAAAAACCTGAACCCCTGGTATTCAAATATCGCGGTGAAGTTAACGACAGGTAATTATTATATCGCCCCATCCAAGCGCTTTGTAGACGCTTTGAATGGCACTGCTTATCCGGGACTGGTTGATCCAAGACTTCCCTTCCTGATGGATAAGAAAACCAATGCGGCTTATACCGGGTTGCAAAATGGTGCAGGTAATACAGGTAATACGACCGATTTATCAAGCAATACTTATTTTGCCAAATCCAACTCGCCTGTGCTGATGGCTACGTATGCCGAGCAAAAACTGCTGGAAGCTGAGGCAAGATTTTTGGCCAATGGCGGAACGGCAACTTCGGTGGGTTCAACGCAGGCAGCTTACAGTGCCTATATCGCAGGCATTGTTGCCAACATGCAAAAGTTGGGTGTGCCCGCCGCGAGCATTGCGGCAGATACCTCCCATCCGCAGGTGGCAGTCGGTTCTTCCAAACTCACGCTGGAACTGATACTGCGCGAGAAGCAGATTGCGCTTTACCTGCATCCGGAAGCATGGGTGGATGTGCGGCGCTATGATTACAATCCGGCCCTGTTCAGGGGAATGGCCTTGCCGCTCGGCCAGGACCCGGCTATGGGTGGACAGTTCATCCGTCGCTCCGGCTTTCCGCTGGATGAAGTAAACCGCAATCCAAATGTAAAAGATGCCATACAGGCCCTCAACGCAAAAGTTTGGTGGGATCAATAAACCTGAAAATTACTACCATGAAAAAGATAGGTTTCTTTATGATCATAGCAACAGGACTGCTGGCAGCAGCCTGTAAAAAATCGCAGGATATAAACCGTGATTATGCCGTACCGACAGGCAAAGGTTCTTATCCGGTTTCTTCCAATACCCTGGTTGATATGTCGACCAACAAAAACCTGGGAACGGTCAACCTGAACGGAGGCTATACATTCAGTACGGAGCTGCAGTATTTTTCGCAGGAGCCGGTAAAAGAGATCAACTTGTACAGCACGGTTGGAAGTGGCGCACGCACCAAGGTTACAACCATTCCGTATGCACCTGCCTACTCCAATCTCAAAAAGCTGGATACCTTGCTGGTTCCTTATACCATCCCTACAGGTCAGGCAGCCGGCACTTCCATCAGGCTTGAATACGAGATCGTAAACCAGAACACGCTGAATTTGATCCGCACGGTTACGGTGAAGACCAGTTAGCGGCAAGCTGTCTGTAATTTGAATAAAAAAGGCTGCCCCGAAACGGGGCAGCCTTTTTCTTTTTAATCGTATGTGTCTTATGAAAACCTATGTATGCTTGTTCCTGTTTGTTGATGCTTTGTATACAGATCTGTTTTAGTATAGGTCTGTTTGCTTGAAAGCT
>JADCRZ010000051.1 GCA_015069695.1 Williamsia sp. | reverse complement strand
CTGTTTCGTAAGATGCTGGCAGATCATCGCAGCACCCTGCTCCGCAGAGATTCCGCACGGGGCGCGTAAGCTTACTGCCAGTGCAACAGCAAGTAGCGCCCCGGCGGAATGACAAAGAAAAATGAAGTAATCTCATGCACCCGCACCCCAAAAATCCTGTAATCCCTTAATCCGTGTAATCCTGGTTCAAGACAAAAAGACGACCGGAAAGAGGGTAAGAGAATACAGGCAGAGCCATCGAAAGCAGCGTGCCAAAGACGTATCGCCTCCCGGGAGTAGCAGGGGTGGGTTAAAGACAGAACATGCATGAAGCCCGCCGCCAGCAAGGCTTTCAGTATAGTGCGCAATCACCTTCTTTCTAAAATCCCAGTTCAAAACAGACAATTTCTTCATGCAACGGCTGAAACACATCTTTCCGCATGGACGACATAGCCTGTTCGTTGTAGCGCAGTGCAGTAATTTTAGCCCCTTTTAAACAGCTTTGCTTCTTTTTCGTCAAGGCAAAAAGAAGTCAGGGGTCTTCCTTCTCAAAAACCAGCATGGGATATTCGCCCTTTCGGCCGCATTCTTCGGGGGATTGTTCTTCCTTTTCGTATACCTTGTCCAGGATTTGTTTGCCGAAAAGCCAGGGGTGGATATAGTAGCGCAGAAAGGGCACGCTCACGGAGCGCCATACACGAAGCTGGAAGGGAGGAAGCGTTTTTCGGAAGTACTCAAGCGTATGGGCATAGAAGTACAACCTGCCCGCGCCTAATTTGGTGGAAGTGAGTTTTCTTACAGTGCGCAGCACCCTGTTTTTGGCAAAGACAAAGGCCCGGAATGGAAACAGCCAGGTGTTCATCCAGGGTGAATGCTTGAACCAGTCGTATACAACCACGCCCTTGCCGCCGGGACGGAGCACGCGGTACAGCTCACGGATGGCCTTGGCCTGCTGGTCTTTGGGGATGTGATAGATGGTATGCAGTGAAATAAAGCTGTCTACCGTATTTTTTTTGATAGGCAGCTGCGTGATGTCGCACAGGATATAGATGCCTTTTGCGCCCAGCTTTTTTTTTGCTTCGGTGAGGGCCTGAAAGGAAAAGTCTGCACAGATATGATATTCGTAGTTCCTGGAATAAGCCAGGTACTCGGGGTATTGGATAGAGCCTGAAGCGGCATCAAGCAGGTATTTGCCCTGGGGATGTATATAGCGGCCTACCCGCACGTGGCATTTTTTGATGTAGTCGGCAGATACCGCGCGCAGGTCTTCATAGATCACAGCGTCGTTGTAATTTCCATCATGGTCTGCCAGCCATCCTTTCTGGTCGTAAAAATCCCTGACCCATTGTTTGTTTGTATCCAGCAAACCAGATACGGGCAGTGTGCTCTGCCAGGGGATGGCAACGTCTTTGAGCATCAGCAGGATGCCGTTCACCACCGGATAGGCATATTCATTGTTGCTGCCTTTCAGGCCGCTTTCTACGGGACCGCCCAATTGCTGGATATTGGCATAGAACTCGCCGCCCGTAGCTATTTTGCTTTTCAGCTCAACGATCTCCGCTGGTTCCATTGGCACCAGGCTGGTTTTCGTTATAGGACAGCGAAGAATTGAGAGCCATTCCATGCAGCAGTAAATTGAATAAGGGTAAATCTGTAAACGGTGTAAGACGTTGAATGTTTGTTTATTATTGTAAACGGCCCAGGTCTTATTTTCCTGCCATACAGAAATTTACTTCAAAGATAACCTTCCTATCTTTCCGTTTGCCCCCGCCAGAAAAACCGCTTTTCCGTTTTTTGCTTTGCGGCACACATGAAACCCTTCCCCCGAAATCAACCGCCACACCATGCCGCCGTCGTCCGACAGGTCCACACCCGAAGTGCCGCAGCAGATAAGCTGGTCGTGTGTTACAAACTCAACACAGGAACGGTAGCCATGGGGCGGACTGGCAGGCGTTAACCAGGTTTTGCCCCCGTTTTTGGTAATGGCGCAGTTAAGCGCAGCGACCGTATCCTTTTTAAAATCGCCGCCTACTACAACCAGGTACTCGCTGTTCTTGAGCTTTTTATCATCGCGCACGGCAACAGAGTTGGCCCCGGTGCTTTCACCGCCCTGCACGAGGGGAAGCTCAATGGCTTTCCCTTTTGTCATCAGGCGCGAGCGCTTGCCGCCTGTCACAAAGCAAGCTTCCGACCGGTCTAGCTTTCTGATATTGGTGCCGCTGGAAGCAAAGCAGGCTTCCCCGCTGTCTGCTGCCGGCAGCCTTTCAGGAGACAGCTCGTGCCAGGTATCGCCTTCATCGAAGGTGCGGGCAATAAAAAATCTTCCGTTGATGGGGTCGCCTATTACGATCCCGCTTTGGTCGTTCCAGAACTCCATGGCGTCGAGAAACATGCCAGGCGTTTTATTTTCATATACCAGCTTCCAGGTTTCGCCTCCATTGTGGGTTTTCAGGATGCAGGCAGGTTCTCCTATCGCTATGATGATGGCCGTAGCTGCATCCTGCGCTTCAATGTCGCGGAAATCCCGCTTTTCAAAGCCTTTTACCAGGATCCATTTCCAGGTCCGCCCGCTGTCCACCGATTTACCTACCATGCCATTGCTGCCGCTGACCCATATAACCTTGTCATTTACCACACTCAAACCACGGACAGATGTTTTGGTACCGGAAGAAAGCAGGTCAATTTTTTGCGCATAAAGAGACTGGGAAGAAAGGAAGAGATAGAAACCTGTTATTGTAGTTAAGCAGCTGAACAAAAATTTCATAGCAGCAGATTTTTCTAACTTGTCTGGTTGGGGCCTGTTAAGCCAATCTGGTTTGTACACCGGTAGGGGTAAATATAGGCCAAAGGCTTAATGATGCTGATGTTGCAGGCAAAAATAACTTGGATTTATCAAAAGCATTTGCTGCTGCTTTTCAAATAAATGTGCTAACTTTTCAGGCTCAAACGCTGATCAAAGTTTGTTACCCATTAAAAAATTGTTATGGCAGAAAACATTGTTGAACAGATCCAAAAGAACCTGGGGTTTCCTCCCTTACACAAGATAGATCCCAACACACAGGAGGTAAAACACGGAGAGAACAGGCCGGAAGCCAAAACACTGGCGCAGGCAGCTATTCCCGCGGTACTGCTGGGTTTGTACAGATACGGCAGCACAGAACAAGGGGCCAATGAAATCTTACATGGCCAGCGCACGTCTGATTGGTTGAATATTTTTTATGATGAGAAAAAGGAAGAAACTATTCAGAAGGTAGCTTCATATGGCCATACATCCCTTGATGAAACTACACAAACGATGGAATCCATCGGAGCAGAAGCCATCAAGATCATCAAACAGCACCTGATTGCAGGATCGGGTTTTGCACAGGTAAAAGATTATATCACGCAACAGCGTAAAAACATCCTGGTTTATCTGCCCGCCGAATTACAACTGGGATACCTGGTGAACGACAATACACTTGATGACCGCACCAATAAAATGGAAGGTCCTATGTCCAACTCCATGCATTTTATTGAAAGGATTTTTTCCGGCTCTACCACTGAAAAGAACGAGCTGTCTCCCGAAGAATAATCCCTATTAACTATAGGCTCATAAAAACCTTTTTGCCCCGCAGAAAGGTTTTTTCTTTTAAAAAAGTTGCCAGGCGATGCGTCAATGTGGACATCTCTTTTGTCATAATAGCCAAACCTTGTTGTATGAGAACCCTTGCCTGCCTGTTCCTTGTTCTTCTTTCGCTCTCATCCTGTTATGAAGATAACCAGGATCCGTCAGCCTCCCCGGTCCATGCCTGGGTGCCCCAATACATGCCGGTGGCAGACGTACAGCAGATCGGTATACAAACAGCAAAAGCTACACAGCAGGCCGGAAAGATCTACGCATTTGGCAATTACCTGTTTCAGAATGATGTGCAGCAGGGATTTCATGTCATCAACAACACGGATAAAAAACATCCTGTCAAGCTGGCTTTTCTGAAAGTGCCTTACAGCACCGAGATTGCCATCAGGGGAAATTTTTTGTATACCAACAACCTCAACGACCTGGTTGTGATCGACATCAGCAATATTCAATCGCCCCGCGTAGTAAAAAGGATTGAAAAAGTTTTCCCGGTCATCGACCAGAAATTTCCACCGGTCTCCAATGCTTTTTTTCAATGTCCTGATCCTGCCAAAGGAGTCGTTGTAAAATGGGAATTGAAACCAGTGACAGGAGCTGCCTGCCGCAGATAATCCCTTTCTACCTTAAAACAAGTTTCATGAAAAAATTATCGATCCTCTTTTTTCTTGGATGTGCCTTTTTCTGGCAATGTTCCAAAGATGCGGGCTCAGCCCTGGTAGGCACGCCCTCCGGCACGGGTGGCTCACTCGCAAGGTTTACCCTGCTGGGCACTTACCTGTATACGGTAGATGACCGGCAGTTGAAAGTATTTGATGTAACCAATGCCGGTGACCCGGTGCTGAAGAACACGATCGACGTAGGTATCAGCATCGAAACAATTTTTCCGTTCAAAGACAAATTGTTCATCGGTTCTTCCAGCGTGGTGTATGTTTATTCAGTGGCCGACCCCGCCAAACCGCAAAAGCTCAGCGAAGCTGTGTCGCCCCTGATCCGCTGGCGCTGCGATCCGGTGGTGGCCAAGGATACCGTGGCCTTTGCTACCCTGCGCACCAATGGCCCGTGTGGCGGTACCCAGAGCATACTTGCCTGTTATGATATCAAAGATGTTTACAACCCGGTTCAGAAAGGCTCTTACTTCGTAAGTGAACCTTACGGTCTGGGATATGCGGGAGATGTGCTGTATGTATGCGATAAGAGCGGGCTGCTGGTGTTTGACATCAGCAAGGCATACCAGCCAAAATTGCTGAAGAGCCTGTCCGGCGCTTCCTATGTAGATGTAATTCCCTTTGGCGATGTGTTGATCTGCTGGGTAACGGACGGCATGATCGTATACGATATAACCGATAACCAAAATCCTGTCCTGCTGTCAAAAATCATATGAGAATTGTAGCGCTCCTGCTTTTGTGCTCCTGGCTTTGCCAGGCAGCAAGGGCACAGTCAACTCCTCCGATAACCAGGCACTACAAAGCTGGCCTGCGCTTCAACTTTGTTGGACTGGCTGACCCGATCGACAACAATATTTCCGTAGGCGGGGAATTTCCTTTTCACCCCAGCTGGTCTGTAACCGCCGACCTGGCTTATATAGAGCATTCATCTTATTTTTCAAATACAAGGCGCACCGGCGGTTACATGGTAAAACCGGCGATCAGGTTTTATCCTGCTTCTTTCCACCATAGCGGCTTCTTTGAGGCAGTCCTGTTTTACAAGCGGGTCAATTACCACCAGCGCGACTGGCTGGGCATGGACTGTGTGGATGGCGTGCCTACATACGAGCAGTACAAAAATTTTGTATACAGAAAGGAAGTGATGGGTTTTAACCTGCAGATGGGTTTCCAAACTGCTTTGTCGAGCAACAAGCGGTTTGGGCTGGAAGGATGGCTGGGCCTGGGCTTGCGCGTTCGCCACCAGGATGTGGCGGGCGAAGAAAACGCCTGTTACAATGCCACCTGGCGGTCTTTCGACATCAACGGGCATAGCGGCACCGTTGTGCTCTCCAGCTTTCCAGCCGGCTTGCGGCTTGTTTACAGTATAAGATAAGGGAGGCTAACAGCTGTTCATATAATATCTTTGCATCACGATGAAAAAAGAAGTCTGCATTCTCGCTGCTGTGCGTACGCCCATCGGGAGCTTTGGTGGTTCGCTGGCCTCCTTGGCTGCCACCCGCCTGGGAGCCACTGCCATCCAGGAGGCGGTGCAAAGGGCTGGTATACAGCCATCCCAGGTAGATGAGGTGCTGATGGGATGTGTGCTGCAGGCCAATCTCGGACAGGCACCTGCCCGCCAGGCAGCTAGGCTGGCCGGTTTGCCCGATACCATTCCCTGCACAACCGTTAACAAAGTATGTGCGAGCGGTATGAAAGCTATTATGCAGGGAGCACAAAGCATCCTGCTGGGCGACAACGAGATTGTGGTGGCGGGTGGCATGGAAAGCATGAGCAACACACCCTTTTACCTGCCCGGACTGCGATGGGGAAATAAATACGGCAACACGCAAGCCGTTGATGGGTTGCACAAGGACGGACTGACCGATGTGTACAAGGATTATGCAATGGGCTGCGCCGCCGATCTCTGTGCAAGCGAGTACAAGATCAGCCGGGAAGCACAGGATGCGTATGCGATCGAGAGCTACAAGCGAAGTGCTGCTGCGTGGCAGGAAAACAAGTTTGCGGATGAAGTGATCCCTGTTGATATTCCGCAGAAAAAGGGCGAATCCATCCGCTTTTCAACCGATGAAGAATACAAGAACGTACGGTTTGATAAGATCGCTGGCTTAAAGCCTGCCTTTACGCCCGATGGAACTGTTACTGCTGCCAATGCTTCTACCATCAACGATGGTGCTGCTGCCCTTGTGCTGGCCAGCACCGAAACAGCAGCTTCACTCGGCATCAAACCCCTGGCCATTATCAGGGGGTATGCAGATGCTGAGCAGGCGCCCGAATGGTTTACCACTTCTCCTTCGCTGGCCGTTCCGAAGGCAGTACAAAAAGCCGGTCTGCGCATGGAAGACATCGGCTACTTTGAGCTGAATGAAGCATTCAGCGTAGTGGGCATCGTCAACACCCAGCTGCTTCAAATCGATCCGGCCCGCGTCAATGTTTATGGTGGCGCGGTCAGTTTAGGACATCCGCTCGGATGCAGCGGCGCCCGGATCGTGGTTACCCTAATTTCTGTCCTGAAACAAAACGGAGCCAGGTATGGGGCAGCAGGCATCTGCAATGGGGGTGGGGGCGCTTCTGCCCTGGTTGTGGAATATCAATCCTAATTTAACGGAGGGATGTATGAACAGACAGGTAACCATCAGGGAAGCCACCATCTATGATGCCGGAACGATTGCCGATTTAAGCCGCTCGACCTTTTACGACACGTTTGCCTCCGACAATACGGAAGAAAACATGATCATTTTTATGAGCCGGCAATTTACCCGTGATGCCCTGCTGGCAGAAGTAGGTATCAGATCCAACCTCTTTTTCCTGGCTTACTGCGACGGTGAGCTGGCCGGTTATGTAAAGCTCCGCGAGAGCAAAGGACCACCTGAGCTGAAAGAGGTCCCCACCATGGAAATTGCGCGGCTCTATGTCGTGAAAAGCATGCTGGGCAAAGGGATTGGCCGTGCCCTGATGAAGTACTCGCTTGATATTGCCCGCAGCAGGCAGAAAAAAGCGGTCTGGCTGGCAGTATGGGAAAAGAATGAGCGCGCGATGCGGTTTTATACCCAGTGGGGATTCACCACCTTCAGCAAACAGGTGTTTGTACTGGGCACCGATCTTCAAAACGACTGGATCATGAAAAAAGAGCTTTAGCAAAACCACTAAGAGGCCCTCTCCAGAATATGGGCAATGATCTTTCCTGCATGCACCCGTGAGTTCTCAATAAAAAGGCTGTGCGTATCCATTCCTCCGCAGATCACCCCCGCCAGGTAAACACCTTCCACATTGGTTTCATGGGTGTCAGGATTGTAGGCCGGTTTGCGGACGGCATCATTGCTCAGCTGGATGCCTGTTTTGTGAAGGAATTCAAGGTCGGGCTGGTAGCCTGTCAGGGCGATCACCCAGTCGTTCTCAATGGTGCGCGGACCATCAGGCGTAAGGATATCTACTTCTCCTTCCCGGATCTCTGTAACGGTGGAATGGAAAAAAGCTTTGATGGATCCTTCCTTGATCCGGTTCTCGATATCAGGCCGCACCCAGTATTTTACCCGTTCGCCGATCTGCGGCTTGCGGATGATCATGGTTACCTCAGCCCCTTTGCGCCAGGTTTCGAGTGCGGCATCTACGGCCGAGTTCATCGCTCCTACAACCAGCACTTTTTGAAAAGCATAATAATGCGGGTCTTTATAGTAATGCTTTACTTTCGGCAGCTCTTCGCCTTTTACTCCCAGCAGGTAGGGCAGGTCATAAAATCCGGTGGCAATAATGACATTGCCGGCCAGGTACACTTCTTTGTCGGTGGTAACGGTGATGCTGTCCTGCTCGCGCCGGATCGAAAGCACCCGTTCAAAAAGCTGGATCCGGACTCCGAAAGAGTCTGTTACCCTGCGGTAGTATTCCAGGGCTTCCGGCCGGGTAGGTTTGTTGTTGTTGGATACAAAAGGAACACCGCCAATCTCCAGCCGCTCTGAAGTGGAGAAGAACGTCATGTTGGCCGGGTAATTATAAATAGAGTTTACCAGGCATCCTTTTTCAATGATCACATAATTTAACCGCGCTTTCTGCGCTTCGAGTGCACATGCCAATCCGATCGGTCCGCCTCCTACAATAATCAGATCAAATCCTGGCTGGTCATTCCTTGTTTTCGGGATCATATTGGACAAAAATAAATGAATTGCCTTCAATTCTTTTGCCAAGAGTTGGGTCTCCTCCTTTCAGGTGTATATAGGATACTCCGGTTTTTTGTCCCTTGGATTTGTATTTTCATCCTGTGGGATTCCTCCAAGCTTTGTCATCCTGTAAGGGCGCAGTTCCATTTGCTTTTGTAGACTGACTCCGCGCCCTTACAGGATCTCTGCGGAACAGCCAGTTCCTGTTTAGTGAGACGCTCGCAAATCATCGCAGCACCCTGCCCCGTGGAGATTCCGCACGGGGCGCGTAATTATACCGCAAATGCAAGAGCAAGAAGCGCCCCGGCGGAATGACAAAATGGAAAAATTAAAATACACTCATGCTCCGGACAATTTCTTAACCAGCTCTTCCAGTTCTGCCAGCCGTTTTTCCATTTCAGGAAGACGGCGAGTAAAGGCCTGGCTCCGCAAGGCGCTCGTATAGTCGAAAGCAGGAGAGCCTGTTACGGCGGCATTCGGATTTTTGAGTGATTTGGTGACGCCGCTCTGCGCGTTGATCTTGCTTCCATCTGCAATCTGAAGGTGGCCTACGATGCCTGCCTGTCCGCCTACCATTACCCGTGCCCCGATCTTGGTACTGCCGCTTACGCCTGCCTGCGCTGCAATCACCGTACTGCTGCCGATCTCTACATTGTGCGCGATCTGGATCAGGTTATCCAGCTTGGCTCCTTTGCGGATAATCGTAGAGCCAACAGTTGCCCGGTCGATCGTGGTATTGGCACCGATCTCTACCTGGTCTTCAATCACCACATTGCCGATCTGCGGCACTTTCTGGTAGCTGCCATCCGGCTGGGGGGCAAATCCAAATCCATCCCCCCCAATTACGGAGCCGGCATGGATGACCACATTGTTGCCGATCACACAATCATGATAAATTTTTACCCCCGGATAGATCGTTGCGTGGCTGCCTACCTGCACCCCTCTCCCCAAAAAGACCTGCGGATAAATCTTTGTATGGGCACCAACAGATACCTGTTCGCTGATATAGGTAAAAGCGCCTACATACACCTCTTCGCCGATGCGGGCAGTATCGTGTATCTGGGAAGGCTGCTCAATGCCCCTCAGCTGCTGGCGCATCATCTCCTGGTATTTTGCCAGCAGGGTCGCAAAAGCGCTGTAGGCATCGGGTACGGCAACCAGGGTCGCAGAAACAGGCTGCTTTAATTCCTGTGATTGATTGATGATCACCACCGAGGCTGCCGTGCTGTACAGGTATTCTTCATACTTTGGATTGGCCAGGAAGGCCAGCTGGCCTTTCTGCGCTTCTTCAATCCTTCCAAAAGATCCTACCTGCACGTCCGGATCGCCGGTTATTTGTCCGTTGATCAGCATGGCTATCTGGGCAGCTGTAAATGTCATGTTGTAGATTTTTTAAGAGGGCTAAAGATAAATCCATTTGCGGGATACCTCCATGCCGCCTGCGGATGACAAGTGCTTTGCAATCTAGCACTCCATGTAACAGATATAGTATTTTTTTACCGGGCTCGAGAGGTTCCGGTGGATCAGGGCATTGTCGACCTGTGAGATGTCTTTTACCTGTCCGTCCTTGAATAAGATATTGATGCGTTCATCGCGCGGATCGTAGGTCGTGTTCTGGGCTTCTCCCTCCAGCACGAAATAATCGGCTTCTTCTTCCGTGATCCTGATCTGCTCGCATACCATGTTGCGGGCATGCAGCACATCCTCCCGGGTGAAGGGTTCGGTCTGGAACCTGACTTTAAACAGGCGGCGTTCTATCAGGGAGCGGCTCAGCACGGAAAGGATCTTGTCTTCATGCGCCATCCAGTTTTTTACCGAGGTCAGCACATCATAATCGTCCAGGGCGCAGAACTGGTCGAGGTGTTCATGCAGGGGCTCCTGCGGCAGGGTGCTTTGCAGAAAAAACTGGAGCATGGGGGAGGCAGCTGGTACAGGGCAGCCACGTGCCACTAAGGCTTTGGCCCGCTGCATGATTTTCACCAGCATTTTTTCTGCACTCAGAACGGTCTTGTGCAGGTATACCTGCCAGTACATCAGCCTTCTGGCAACCAGGAATTTTTCAATCGAATAAATTCCCTTTTCCTCGATCATCAGGTGGTTGTTGTGCACCGTCAGCATTTTCAGGATCCTGTCGTAAGCAATCACACCTTCAGATACGCCGGTAAAAAAACTGTCGCGCGACAGGTAATCCATGCGGTCAACATCGAGCTGTCCGGATATCAGCTGGTGCAGGTAAGGCTTGGGATAGTTGTTGGTAAAGATGGCGATCGCGGGGTCGAGTCTTCCCTCCAAAGCCTGGTTCAGGGAGCGCATGATAAGAAGGGAAATGGTTTCATGGTGCACCCCTTCAACCAGCACGTTTTCCAACGCATGTGAATAAGGACCATGGCCTGCATCATGCAGCAGAATGGCGATCTTGGCACCCACTTCTTCTTCCGCAGAAATCGAAACCCCTTTGCTCCTCAGCTCCTGCAGCGCATTGCACATCAGGTGATAAGCACCGAGTGAATGGTGAAAGCGGGTATGGATAGCACCCGGGTATACCAGTTGGGCAAGTGCCATCTGGTGGATCCGGCGCAGCCGCTGGTACCAGGGATGGGAAAGGATTTTGTAAACCAGGGGATGATCAATGGTGATAAATCCGTATACCGGATCATTGATGATTTTTCGGACTGCGGCATGGCTCATGGCTGTTTCATCTTTGTTAAATCAATTTTGCTGGATCATACGGACCGGCCAATGCCAAAGGTATTATTTAGATTTGTTAGCTTGCACAATAGGGATGCAGGTAACACAGATATAAAATTATACAACACACTATGTCGCTCGCACAGATATTATGGGTAGATGACGAAATAGAAAGCCTGCAATCGCAAAAGCTCTTTCTGGAGCACAAAGGCTATCACGTTCACTCGCTCACAAACGGATTTGATGCCATTGATTATGTAAAGGACAACCCGGTGGATGTGGTGCTGCTGGATGAAACCATGCCGGGTATTACCGGACTGGAAACCCTTGCCAAGATCAAGGAAGTGAGCGCCCAGATCCCCATCGTGCTCATCACCAAAAATGAAACCGAGAACCTGATGGACGATGCCATCGGCAGCCAGATCAGCGATTACCTGATTAAACCGGTGAACCCCAACCAGGTCCTGCTTTCCCTTAAAAAAATACTGGACAACAAACGGCTGGTCGCGGAAAAAACCACGCTGGCCTATCAGCAACAGTTCCGCAACCTGTTCATGGCCCTCAACAGCAATCCCGATTACAACGACTGGATGAACATCTACAAAAAGCTCGTGTACTGGGAGCTGGAAATGAGCAAGAGCGACAGCCCGGAAATGATGGATGTGTTTCAAACCCAGAAACACGAAGCAAACACTGAATTTTATAAATTCATCGCAAAGAACTACCTGTCGTGGATCAATAAAAAATCTTCCAGCATACCTGTTCTCTCGCATACCCTGATGCAGCACAAAGTGTTTCCCCATCTGGAAAAAGGCGTACCGACATTTTTTGTGCTGATAGACAACCTGCGTTTTGACCAGTGGAAAGCCATCCAGCCCATCTTCCTGGAGTACTTCCGCATGATAGAAGAAGATACGTTTTACAGCATCCTCCCAACTGCCACGCAGTATTGCCGCAATGCCATCTTCTCCGGACTTCTGCCCGCGGAAATAGAAAAAGCATTTCCCGTACAATGGAAAAATGATGATGAGGAAGGAGGAAAGAACTTATTTGAAGAAGATTTTCTGCGCGCGCAGCTCAAACGCCTGCGCAAAGACATCCGCTTTTCCTATACCAAGGTGCTGAACCACAACGACGGGCAAAACATGCTCAACAACATCCACAACCTGCTGGGCAACGACCTGAACATCATTGTATACAATTTTGTGGATATGCTCAGCCATGCCCGTACAGAAATGGAAGTGTTGAAAGAACTGGCCAGCGATGAAACCAGCTACCGCAGCATCACCACCAGCTGGTTCGAACATTCACCCCTGCTCCAGGCCTTAAAGAAAATAGCCGACAAAAAGATCAACTTAGTCCTGGCAACCGACCATGGCAGCGTGCGGGTAAAAAGCCCCTGCAAGGTGATCGGCGACAAGCAAACCACGACCAACCTCCGCTACAAACACGGCCGCAACCTGAACTACGATCCCAAAGACGTGTTGGTGTTCAAGGACCCGAAAGAAGGCGGACTGCCTGTTCCAACTGTGAACTCTTCTTATATATTTGCAAAGGAAGACGGGTTCTTGTGTTATCCCAACAATTACAACTACTACGTAAACTATTACCGCAACACATTTCAGCATGGCGGCATCAGCCTGGAAGAAATGATTGTACCGGTGATCAGGATGGTAGGTAAATAGGGGAGGAAGGATCTTTTTTCAGGGTTATATTTGTAGTTTGAGGTGCCCAGGACCGGATTAGAAACTGGTGCAATGGGCAAATAACAGGTTAAACAGATACGCTATGAAATATACGCAGGCAACACTTAACCACCTGGAAAAGATATTGGATGAAGCAGGCTATATCATCCGTTTTGAAAGGGGAACGTTTCAAAGCGGGTACTGCATCCTGGAAGAAAAGCGGATTGTGGTGCTCAATAAGTTCCTGCAGATAGAAGGGCGGATCAATACCCTGGTCGACATCATTATTCAACTGAAGATAGATCCCGAGCCGCTTTCGGCTGACGCGCGTCATGCATACAAAGCCCTTGTTCACCGGCCCGAAGCGGCGGTAAAATAAGCTCTGCCTGGTAATAGACAGGCCAACCCCGATCAAAATTCTTCGATGGCAGCACTGGACGATACCATTAAACGCATACAGGATAAGCTGCAACAGGTTGTCAAGCAAGCCACTGCATGGCGGAAAGAAAATGAAAAGCTGCGGCACGAGCTGCAGGAGCTCAAGGCTTCCACCCGGCAAAAAGACGAGTTGATCCAGATCCTTGAGCTGCGCATCGATGTATTAAAAGCCTCCAAAGGCGAGATGCCGGAAGCCGATAAGAAAGAACTCGAAAAAAAGATCAACCAGTATATCCGGGAAATCGACAAATGCCTGGCCCTGCTCAACGACTGATCTCCCCATCCGGTAAGAAGAGAACCTGTTTAACCGATTTAAACCATCCTGCATGAAGGAAATGCTCCCCATCAACATCGTGATCGGCGACCGCACCTACCGCATCAAGATCAAGCCCGAAGATGAAGAAGCAGTGAGAAAAGTGGCGAAGCTGATCAACGACAAGATCGTTGATTTCAAGATCCAGTTTGCGGGCAAAGACATGCAGGATTATATTGCCATGGTGCTGGTATGGTATGCCACCCTGCAGGTGAACCAGCAGGTAAACCTGTTCCAGTCAGAGGAACTTGCCGGCAAGCTCCGGTCGGTGGAGGACCTGCTCGACAAGTTCCTGAAATAACATGAAATAAAGGCTTATTGCTGTTTGGTAACCGTGGTCTGGATGGTATTGTCCATGGACAGGGGTATAGACTGGCCCATGATTTCCATGGTGCCGGTTATCTTCATGGAGGTATCGTTCTTTTTTAAAACGCCTGTGCTGAGGTCTACGATGGAAGTTCCTTTGGTAACGCCGGCTAGGTTCATCTGCATCTGCATGCCCTGTTGTTCAACAGTCCCGGTTTTGGCCATGAGGCCGGAAATTTCCAGCGTGGCTTCGCTGCCGCTCACCTGTTTAACGGTGTACGTATTGACCATTTTCATGGTTTCAGGGGTTCCTGAAGAGTCTGTCCAGGAATCACCCTGTTTAGGTGTTTTGGAGGGAAAAGCAACAAACAGGGGATAAGGTGCACCTTTTACCATAGCACCCTGTACGGCATCGCCCATCATACCCATCATGCCGCCCTGGCTTTTTGATGTACTGGCTGTATCATTGCTGGTGGATGTAATCTTGCCTTGTTTGTCGACTGAAATGTCCTGCGATACGCCAATCTTGTCTTTTAAAGCCATGCCAACTTCACCTTCCATGTCTTCTTTTTTGTCGGAATCGAAATTGATTTCCTGGCCCATCACGGATGTATTCATCACCATCCTTTTCAGGGTATTGGAGAGCTGGAAAGCTTGGTTGGTAACATCTTTTACCTCTGTGAGCATGGTAATGGTCGACTTTGAGTTGAACTCTACCTGCTGGCCCATCATGTTCTGCGACATATTACTTGTGCTGGTCGTTTGGCTTTCCAGCTTTTGTCCTTTATTTAAACGGATATTTTGTCCGCCGGTTTGTGCTTGAATGGTAAGGGCTGCAATTATTGCAAAAAGGGAGACAGAGAGCTTCTTGCCTGTCTGGGAGAATCTGGTACTAATTGTCATTAAACTATACGATTGAACTGGTTTGGAAAAGCCTGCAAGATACTCCAAAATAGCATGATGCAGGTACCGCATATCCAAAATGCCCTGCCGCGATTTTTTTACTTTCCCAATCAAAGTCATTTACTGTAATAATTGTGCCCTTTTCGTATTTTCGCATTTATCGCTCAACGAAAAGCCATGCGCTTGGAGAAGATGGACAGCTTGATTACAAACAGATTAAAAAAACATTCCAATGGGTTCCAGTATTGCTATTATAATTACCGGCCTGCTTGCTTTGGTAGCAGGTATCATAGCCGGTAAGTTTTTATTTGCCAAAAATACCAAGCAAAAGTTAGATGAAGCCGAATTGCAAAGCCAAAAGATCTTAGCCGATGCCCAGACCGCCGCAGAAACGCTCAAAAAAGAAAAACTCCTTGAAGCAAAGGAAAAATTTGTACAGCTAAAGGCTGAACACGACAAGGAAGTGCTGGAGAGAACCCGCAAGATCGGCGAAACAGAAAACCGCCTCAAGCAAAAAGAAGTTTCCAGCAACCAGAAAGAACAAAATCTCGACCGGCAAACAAAGGAAATTGAAGGGATCAAGGAAACCCTGAACCGGCAGATCGAAGTGGTGAATACAAAGCGGACCGAGCTTGAAAAGCACCAGGAAGAGCACATCCGCCGCCTGGAAAAGGTGGCCGGACTGACCGCCGAAGAGGCCAAGACCCAGTTGGTGGAAAGCCTGAAGCAGGAAGCCCATACCCAGGCACTCAGCATCCAGCAGGAGATCCTGGATGATGCCAAGCAAAAAGCCAATAAGGAAGCCCGCAAGATCATTATTCAAACCATCCAGCGCACAGCCGCCGAGCAGGCCATCGAAAACTCCATCACCGTTTTCAACCTGGAAAGCGATGAAATAAAGGGACAGATCATTGGCCGGGAAGGCCGTAACATCCGCGCCATCGAAGCCGTCACCGGCGTCGATCTGATCGTGGATGACACACCCGAAGCCATTGTACTGTCTTCTTTTGACCCCCTGCGCCGGGAAATCGCACGGTTATCGCTGCAGCGCCTGGTAGCCGATGGACGCATCCACCCGGCCCGGATCGAGGAAGTGGTTGAAAAGACCCGCCGCCAGATCGAAGAGCAGATCATGGACATCGGTGAAAGAACCGTGATCGAGCTGGGTATCCATGGCCTGCACAAAGAGCTGGTGCGCATTGTAGGTAAGATGCGGTTCCGCTCTTCTTACGGACAAAACCTGCTCATGCACAGCCGGGAAGTGGCCAATCTTTGTGGCATCATGGCTTCCGAACTGGGTATGAATCCCAAGCTGGCCAAAAGGGCCGGACTCCTGCACGATATAGGAAAAGTGCCCGACGAAGAAACTGAATTGAGCCATGCCCTGCTGGGGATGAAGCTGGCGGAAAAATGGGGTGAAAACCCGGCTGTTGTAAACGCCGTTGGTGCCCACCACGATGAAGTGGAAATGCAGTATGTGATCTCTCCCATTGTGCAGGCCTGCGATGCCATTTCTGGTGCACGTCCCGGCGCCCGCCGTGAAATCATGCAGCAGTACCTCCAGCGCATCAAAGACTTGGAGAACCTGGCTGTTGCTTTCCCGGGTGTTGAAAAAGCCTATGCGATCCAGGCCGGCCGTGAGCTCCGGGTGATCGTGGAGGCCGACCGGGTTACAGACAACGACAGCGACAAGCTCAGCTTTGAAATAGCCCAGAAGATCCAGACTGAAATGACCTATCCCGGACAGATCAAGGTAACGGTGATCCGCGAAAAAAGAGCGGTGAACGTGGCCCGGTAAAAAACAGGGGCTACCTGATTATAAATTCATTTGGATATCTGGTAATACAATTTTAATTTCGCGGTTCTTTAAATTTGTAATGATATGAACGCTATTGACTTTGTTCATGAGCAGCTAAGCGCCAAAAAACAGTTCCCTAAATTCAAGGCAGGCGATAATATTTCTGTTAACTATAAGATCATCGAAGGAAACAAAGAAAGAATCCAGTCTTTCAAAGGAGATGTGATCAAGCGCCAGGGTACTGGTTTTACAGCTTCTTTTACCGTGCGCAAAGTTTCTGACGGCGTAGGGGTTGAAAGAACTTTTCCTGTTTATTCTCCCAACATCGATTCTATCGAGTTAAATAAATCAGGTATTGTCCGCAGGGCGAAATTGTATTTCCTGCGTGAAAGAAGCGGCAAGAGTGCCCGTATCAAAGAAAAGAAAAGGACTACATTATAAGCCCAGACGGCTGTGTACCACACCGTCCGGTAAAAAAGCGTTCTGCTTGGCGGGGCGCTTTTTTGTTACGGGCAGGTTAAGAATCTAATCTATCCGATCTATCGTATGTAATTTGCGGCTCAATCGGCGTTTAGAGGAAAAGTTCTATCTTTATAACAGAAAATAAAATTCAACGATATGGTACTCTTAAATTTGCTTCCCTTTTTACTTATATCCATGCCCGGTGGCGGAGAATGGATCATTATACTGGTAGTAGCTTTGCTGCTTTTTGGTGGTAAAAAAATTCCTGAGCTGATGCGCGGATTGGGCAAAGGAATCCGGGAATTCAATGACGCCAAAACCTCTGTTACAAGAGAACTGGAAGAGGGCATGAAGGAAAAGGACAATGTAACAACAACTACTACTACACCTTCTGCTACTGCCAACGGTACTACTACCCGGCCTTAGTTCATCAATTTATATCTTAGGTATAGCAGTCTGATTTGTTGCAACACCCATCAATACAAGATTATCACCAGGCTTTGCTGAACGGCACCCGCACATGTGTAGGTGCCGTTCAGCATTATATAGAGCGGATCAAAGCGACCCGCCACCTGAATGCATTTATTGAAGTGTATGAACAGGAAGCCCTGGAGAAAGCCGAGGCGCTGGATAAGGCCCGGGGCAACGGACAACCCATGGGCAAGCTCCATGGCGTGGTCGTGGGGTTAAAGGATGTCCTGTGTTACAAGGGGCACCGGGTATCGGCTGCTTCCGCGATTCTGGAAGGGTTTACGGCTACCTACAATGCCACCGCCGTTGAGAAATTGCTGTCAGAAGAAGCCATTATCATTGGCAGCCTCAACTGCGATGAGTTTGCGATGGGGTCTTCCAACGAAAATTCGGCCTATGGCAAGGTGCTTAACGCGCTGGATGAAACCCGTGTGCCTGGTGGCTCATCCGGCGGCTCTGCCGTAGCTGTGCAAGCCCATCTTTGCATGGTTTCCCTGGGCAGCGACACGGGCGGCTCTGTGCGGCAACCAGCTGATTTCTGCGGCATCATCGGGTTAAAACCAACCTATGGAGCCGTTTCACGCTATGGATTGATCGCTTACGCTTCTTCTTTTGACCAGATCGGCATCTTTGGAAACTCGGTGGACGATGTGTCTAGAGTATGGGAAGTGATCAGGGGAACCGACGAATATGACAGCACAGCCATCGGAGACACCGCGGCAGACAATGCAATTTCCCTCTCTCCCGGCAAAAAGCCCCGGATCGCTTATTTCAAGGATGCACTTTCCCATCCCGGACTGGATGGGGAGATGGCAGAAGGCATTCAAGCATATCTGAAACAACTCTCTGATCAAGGGTATGAGGTAGAAGGAATCGACTTTCATTACCTGGATTATATTGTACCTGCTTATTATATTCTGACCACAGCAGAAGCTTCTTCCAACCTCTCCCGTTACGACGGAATCCGGTATGGCCGGCGGCCGGCAGGGGAGCAGGCCGGTGATTTAACAGAGTTTTACATGCAGGGCCGCTCTCAGGGTTTTGGCAAGGAAGTCAAGCGGCGGATCATGCTGGGCACTTTTGTGCTGAGTACCGGTTATTATGATGCTTACTTCTCCCGGGCCCAGAAGGTGAGAAAGCAACTTGTGGATCATACGGGATTGATTTTTAATGATTTTGACGCGATTGTGCTTCCCACCGTTCCTTCTCCGGCTTTTAAGATCGGGGAAAAAACAGCCGATCCGCTGGCCATGTACCTGGCCGATATTTACACCGTTTATGCCAACCTGGTTGGTATTCCGGCCATCTCTCTTCCGCTCTTCCGGCACTCTAACGGGATGCCTTACGGCCTGCAGATTATGACGAAACGCTTTTCGGAGCTATATTTGCTGCACCTTTCGAACCAGTTAATGCACCAACAGAACTAACGGGCCTTTTTCAGGCTCCGGATTTTTGAAGCAAACAAACACAAGTCATGAATAAACTTGTATCGTTAACTGTTGCCATCTTTCTCTATGCCGGTATGCAAGCATCCGGCCAGCCGAAAGCAGTCGTAAGCAGTTCAGTTGAACCCATAGATACATTTTCTCACAAGAACAACCTGGCAGTACCGGCCATTGTAAAGCCTGCTTCCAACCTGCTGGTTGATTTCAAAGATTTATTCCAACTAAATGCAGTTGGCTCAGGTGAAGGACCGACCTTGAACCCCCGGGCAGTCAGTTTTGTACAGGATTATATTAGCAAGTACGGCAAAGCGCTGGCCGGTCTGAAAGAATGGAGCAGGCCCTTCTTCAATATGATGGATGCTGTCTTTATTCAGAACGGATTGCCCTGTGAACTGAAATACCTGGCCATGATCGAATCAAGGCTAACACCTACAGCTGTTTCCTGGGCAGGGGCCGTAGGGCCCTGGCAGTTTATGCCAGCCACCGCTATCCGGATGGGATTAAAGGTAAACAGGCGGATCGATGAGCGTACGAACTATATTAAAAGCACCCAAGCTGCAGCCCGTTACCTCACAGAGCTGTATGATCAGTTTGGCGACTGGCTTCTGGTGATTGCAGCATACAATGGTGGCCCCGGCAACGTGCTCAAGGCCATGCGGCGCAGTGGCAGCCGGGATTTCTGGGACATCCAGTATTACCTGCCGGCAGAATCGCGGAACCACGTCAAGAAGTTTATTTCTACCCACTACATATTTGAAGGCCAGGGTGGGTTAACAACCCTCACAAGGGCAGAATCGGAAGAGCATTTCGGAAGCAAGGGACAGCACAACCTGAACCGGAACTTAAACGAAGAAGAAAGAGGACAGGCAAAGATGCAACTCGTAACCGGCAAGTTTCATTCTTCGGTCATTGCCAGGAATATAGGCATGGAGTTGAATGAGTTCAACCGGTACAATCCGCAGTTTGATAAAATTATGGCAGGCAGCGCAAATACATATGATTTGCTGCTACCTGCTGATAAGATGGAATTGTTTAATAGTGTGAAGTATAAAATCCTGAGTGAGTCTGTTGAACTCTTGCTTAAACAGGCCGCTTTCAACGTGTCTGCTGCTCCTATTGCCGGAACTCCGCTGGCCGGGAAGGAATAAGGGGATTAAAAGTCATCGTCTTCGTCGTCGTAACCCCCCCGGTCGTTAAACAGGTCCATGTCCTTAAAATCATCGTCCAGGCCGAGATCATCGTCGTCACCGCCCTTACCTGGTTTTTTAGCTGCGCCGGTACCGCCACTGCTCTTTTTTGTCTTTGACTTGGGTAGATCAAATTCATCAAAGTCAGGATCCCAGTTGTCGTCTTCTTCAACTTTGTTCCAGTCGTCCTCAACGTCATCTACATCGTCGTCGTCATCATCGTCCTCGTCCTTTTTCTTGGAAGATGCTTTTGCGCCTTTTTTGGGAGTGTCTTCCACAAAAGTATCATCATCGTCATCATCCTCTTCTTCCTGGTCCTTTTTAGATTTGGAAGAAGCTTTTTTTGAAGTGTCCTCGTTTTCTTTTGGAGAAGACTTTTTAGCTGGAGTCTTCTTTTCCTTATCAGATTTAGCCATGTTCCAATAGGATTTGATGTAAAATTTCAGCGAAGTTTTTAATTAGCCAAATTTTTTATGAATTAATTTTCTCCCTTATGACACCGGAATGATCTGTTCTCTTTCCGGTCCGTTGGAAATATGGGAGATATTTACACCGATAAAACGGTTGATAAAACCGATATAATCCAACATTGTTTGGGGCAGTTCCGAGTAGGCTCTAACGGCACCTGTTGGTGTATTCCAGCCTGCAAGTGCGTGAAACTGGGGATCGATGTGAAGCCGGGTCATTTGAAAAGGAATGCTTTCATATACCTGGTTGTCTATCCGGTAGCCGGTGCATACGTTGAGTTCTTTAAAAGCATCCAGCACATCTGCTTTGGTCATGATCACTTTTGTAACACCGTTGATCATGGCAGCATATTTAAGCGCAATCAGATCGATCCATCCGCAGCGGCGTGGCCGCCCTGTAGTGGCACCAAATTCTTTCCCGATGGCCCGCAGTTCTTCACCCGTTGCATCATGCAATTCTGTCGGGAAGGGACCACCGCCCACGCGGGTACAGTAAGCTTTGGTAACACCCATTACATCGCGGATCTTCTGCGGTGCCACACCCAATCCTGAACATACACCGGATGTAGTTGTGTTGGAAGAGGTTACGAAGGGGAATGTGCCGAAGTCGATATCAAGCATGCTGCCCTGCGCGCCTTCAGCCAGCACTTTTTTTCCTTGCGTGATCTTATCATTGATAAAATACTCCCCGTCTACAATATTGAGCTGCTTGAGAAATTCCAGCGACTCAAAAAAATCTTCTTCCCATGCAGAAATGTCTTCCTGGAAATTAAAATTATCCAGCAGGCGCTGGTGCTTGAGGCGAAGCCGGATATAGGAAGTGGTAAAGCTTTTGTCAAGCAGGTCGCCCACACGCAGGCCGTTGCGGCCGGTCTTATCCATGTAGGCCGGACTGATGCCTTTGAGCGTGGAACCGATCTTGTCACTTCCTTTGGATGTTTCTGAAGCTTTGTCGAGCGCTCGGTGCGTGGGCAGGATCAGGTGTGCTCTTTTTGATATAAACAGGTTCTTCTTTACATCGATTCCAAAAGAAGCAACCGTATCACATTCTTTTTTCAACGTAACCGGATCAAGCACTACGCCATTGCCAATCAGGTTCGAACAGCGTTCATGAAAAATGCCGGAAGGAATCTGGTGCAGCACAATTTTTTTGCCCTCCAGGTACAGGGTATGGCCGGCATTGGGCCCGCCCTGAAACCGTGCAATAACATCATAAGAAGGCGCAAAATAATCAACGATCTTTCCCTTGCCTTCATCGCCCCATTGAAGACCCAGTATTACATCAACCATTCGGGTATTGCTTTAATTGCAGAATAGGTTACCTGCCCGGCAAATGTAGGGAAGCAGATCGGATAATAAAACTTTTTACAGGCATCACACATCGTCCAGCTCGTAGCGTTCAACTGCGTGAATACCACCCAGCTGCCGCAGGCGGGCTACCAGCTCATCGAGCTCTTCCTTGTCGTGCACATATACTTTTATATTGCCTTCAAACAAACCATCTTTTGCTTCTACTGTAAGCGCATTGATATTGATCCGCAGCTCGCCGGAGATCAGGTTGGTTATTTTGTTGATCACACCCACGTCATCCAGTCCCACAATTTTTACACCCGTCAGGAAAGATATTTCCTTGTTCTTGGCCCATTTTGTTTTTACGATGCGGTGTCCGTAATTGGCCATCAGCCGGGCCGCGTTCGGACAGCTTGTACGGTGTATTTTCAGTCCTTCCCCGGTCGTTACAAAACCAAATACATCATCACCGGGGATGGGCGTGCAGCACTTGGCAAGCGTGTAAACAATGCGGTCGCTGCTTTCCCCGAATATAATCAGTTCAGCATCTTTTTTGGGCTGCATGGTGCCGGCACCCTCCTGTTTGATCTCAGCAGGTTTTAAAGGCTTGGGAGGTTCCAGCTTATCGCCCAGCAGCTTGAACTCTTTCAGTTCGCTGAGGTCGAGCGCTTTGGTGGCAATGCGGTAAAATAAGTCGAGGGGCGAATTGAGTTTGTAGAAAGCCGTCAGCTCGTCGATGTTGAACTGGCTGAAAGCGGCGCCGATATTATCAAGCCGGCGCTGCAGGATGTATTTGCCTTCTTCGGCCACTTTCCGTCTTTCTTCCTTGAGCGCATCCTTGATCTTATTTCTTGCCTTGGCTGTAACCACCATGTTCAGCCAGTCTTCGCTCGGTTTTTGTTTGTTAGAGGTAATGATCTCGATCTGGTCGCCGCTGCGCAGCTTGTAGCTGATGGGAACCAGCTTGTGGTTGAGCTTGGCGCCGATACATTTTGTACCGATCACGCTGTGGATAGAAAAAGCAAAATCAAGTGCGGAAGAACCGATGGGCAGCATCTTTACATCACCCTTTGGTGTGTACACATAAATTTCTTCGGCTAAAAAGCTGGTTTTAAAATCCTGCAGAAAATCTACCCCGTCTGTTTCCTGGGTGCTCAGCACTTCCCTGATCTGCTGAAACCATTTGTCGAACCGGCTTTCATCGCCGGTGCCTTCCTTGTATTTGTAATGCGCAGCCAGGCCTTTCTCCGCGATCTCATTCATGCGGCGGGTGCGGATCTGCACTTCTACCCATTTTCCCTGCGGACCCATCACCGTTGTATGCAGGGCTTCATACCCGTTTGATTTGGGATTGCTGAGCCAGTCGCGCAGGCGCTCGGGAGAAGGCGTGTATTCATCCGTGATCATGGAATAAACTTTCCAGCAATCTTCTTTTTCTTTTTCAGGAGGCGAGTCGAGGATGACACGGATGGCGAACAGGTCGTACACCTCTTCAAACGCCACCCCTTTTTTCTTCATCTTGTTCCAGATAGAATGGATGCTTTTGGGGCGGCCATAGATGGCGAAATCAAGCTCGGCCTTTTCCAGTTTCTCTTTTACGGGGCGGATGAATTCGTTGATATAACGGCTCCGTTCGCGCTTGGTATCGGCCAGCTTGCGGGCAATGTCCTTGTAGGTGTCCTGCTCCATGTATTTCATGGCCAGGTCTTCCATCTCGGTTTTGATATTGTACAAACCCATGCGGTGGGCGAGGGGCGCATAAACATAAACCGTTTCAGACGATATTTTCAGCTGCTTTTCGCGCTTCATGCTTTCCATGGTGCGCATATTGTGGAGCCGGTCGGCCAGCTTGATCAGGATCACGCGCGGGTCATCGGTGAGTGTGAGCAGGATCTTTTTAAAATTTTCCGCCTGCATGGAAGCATTTACATCGATGACGTTTGAGATTTTTGTCAGTCCGTCTACAATGCGGGCGATCTCACTGCCAAATTCTTTTTCGATCTCATCAAGGGTTACGTCGGTGTCTTCCACGGTGTCGTGCAGCAGGGAGCAAATGGTAGAGCGTACCCCCAGGCCAATTTCTTCGATGCATATTTTGGCGACGGCGAGCGGGTGGAGTATATAAGGCTCCCCGCTTTTGCGGCGCATGGTTTTGTGGGCTTCTGCTGCCAGTTCAAATGCCTGCCGTACCAGTTCTTTGTCGCCTTTTTTGAGCTTGGTTTTGAGTGAACGCAACAAGCTCCGGTATTCTCTTAAGATCAGCTTTTTCTCTTGTTCTTCCGTTAAGTTATACTTTGGAATCGCGGCTATTGTTTCCATACCTTACGAATTTACGCAAAAGATGTTTTTGTTTTATGGGAAATGGCCTATTTTCGCAGGCCTTTTTACAACTTGTAGTGCTGTTAACAAGGCACTGTCCAAAGTGTACAACGTTCGCGGGTGTGGCGAAATTGGTAGACGTATCAGACTTAGGATCTGACGCCGCGAGGCATGGGGGTTCGAGTCCCTCCACCCGCACTTCTGAACCTTGATTTACAGGATTAAGAGGATTCGGGGATTGTTTTTAGAAAAAAAGGAGCGTGCCGCGGTTTTCAATCGCACACGCTCCTTTGTTGTTCAGACAAAAAGCACCAGCAAGATGATCAATGGTCTAACGTCCCCGAATCCTCCTGATCCTGTAAATCAAGGTTCAGAAAATTGCTAAGGCTTTGCCTTGTTCATTTTTTCCTGTTCTTTTTGCAGCTTCTCCTGTTCTTTCTGGGCTTTTTTTTGTGCCTTCTCTGCTTTCTTCTGCTCTTTCTCCAGGTCTTTTTGTTCGTCTTCTACTTTTTTCTGGGCCTTTTCTGCCTTCCGTTGTGCTTTTTCCTGGTCTTTCTGTGCTTTTTCCTGTTCCTTCCGCGATTTCTCCTGTTGCTTCATCAGGTCCTGTTGCGCTTTGTTTACTTTTTCCTGTTGTTTTAAGATCTCGCGCTGTGATTCGCGGTATTTGGAACTGTCTACTTGTTGTGCGGACAATTGACCGGCACCCAGTAAACACAAAACAAGGATGGTTATCAGCTGATGAGTTTTCATATTCAGAAATTTGTTTAGATGGCCAAATTACAGAAAATACGGTGGGTAAAACCGGCTGTTTGACAAACGGTCGCCGGCAAAGCCACGCTGGCCGCCCGGTAAACTCCATTTTTACAAACTTTATAAAAGCCTTATATTTCATGCCTGTTGTTGCTTGCGGTGAGATTGACATCTTGAGCATCCCACATTAACATCATCCACATGAAAGCTGTACTGGTTCCTACTGATTTGTCTGCCGTATCGCAAAATGCAGGCGATTACGCAGCGGCCCTTTGCCGGGAAACCGGCGCCGAACTGATCTTGCTGCATGTATACATGCTGCCCACACCTATATCCGAGCTATCGATGGTGCTGGAAACGGCAGATGAAATTCACCACTCGAACGAAAAAGCCGTGCAAAGGGAAGCGGAGAGGATTTCGCTGCAAAGCGGGGTGGCCGCTAAATGGCTCCTGCGCATGGGCATTGCTTCTGATGAGATCGGCTACCTGGAAAAAGAGCGGGGGATCGACCTGGTGGTGATGGGTATGCGGCAGGAAGAAGGATTCAACAAACTTTTAGGCAGCACCACCACCGCTACCATCCGCAAATGCCAGCGTGCCGCTGTGCTGGTAATCCCCCAGCATGTACAATTTGTGCCTTTTAAGTCTGTCGCATACGCAACAGACCTAAGCTACAAGATGAATCCTGACTGTTTCCAGCCCCTGATATCCCTGATTCACCGTTTTAAAGCTGACCTGCACCTGGTGCATGTTGATAAAGGGGAAAACGGACTGACAACCGAACAGGTAACAGGTAAAATGAAGCTGGAAGCTGTTTTAAGCAATGTCTATTACCATTATCATTCTATCCACGCCAGCAATGTAGAGAACGGGTTGAATGAGTTTATCAAAAGCCATTCGCCCGAAATGCTTGCCATGGTGGTACACAAACACAACCTGCTGGAGCGGCTTTTTGGTGTTCATCATACCCAAACAATGGTATATCATACCAGCATACCCTTGCTAGTGCTGCTGGATAAGAGTTAGAAATCCCCTACCTTTGCAGCCCTCAATAAGGCCGGTGCATGGCGCCGGTCCATTGTAAACAGCAAAATCAGACAGACATGGCTACCGTTACGAAGGAAAATATCGGACCGCTTAACGAGAAAATTACGGTAAAAGTAGAAAAGGACGATTACCTTCCTTCTTTTGAAAAAGCAATCAAATCATACTCTAAGAAAGCAAACATACCGGGCTTCCGCAAAGGAATGGTACCAACCGGCATTGTGAAAAAAATGTATGGCTCTTCCGTATTTGCAGATGAAGTGATCAAAACGGTAGAGAAAAGCCTGCAGGATTTTATGGAGCAGGAAAAGCTGGAAATCTTTGCCCAGCCTTTGCCGCTGGCCGAAAACGATCCAAGCAAGCTGGACATGAACCAGCCCTCGGAATACGCTTTTTCTTTTGAAGTCGGATTAAAGCCCCAGTTATCCCTGCCTGATTTTGGGAGCATGCAGGTCAAGAAATACAAAGTGACCGTTACTGACGACATGCTCAATGAAGAGACCGATCATCTGCACAAACAGCACCGGGTGCTCTCGGAAGCCGAAACCGTACCGGCTGAGGATTATGAGCTGAATGTGAAGCTAACGGAAGAAGCAGAACAGGAAGAAAGCGAAGGCGGCATCAACCAGAATTATTATTTTTTCAGCACAGATTTCACGCCTTCATTCCGGGAACAGCTGTCGGGCAAAAACAAGGGTGAATCCCTGATTTTTCAACCGGCTGTTGCACTGGAGGAAAAAGCAAAAGAAGATTTCTTTAAAGAAGTGGGCATCAACAAGAGTGAGCCTGAAGCAGCTGATAAAAGCCTGAAACTGACCATTGAAAAAATCAATGGCTCTAAGTCTCCGGAGATGGGGATCGAGTTTTACGGAAAGGTTTTTCCGGGAGAAGAAATTCTTTCCGAAGATGAGTTCCGCAACAAATTAAGAGAGATGATCGCGCAGCAGTGGGAGGGCCCCAGCCGCAACCAGTTAGACGACCAGATCTATCACCAGCTCACTGATCATGTGTATATAGAATTTCCTGAAAGCTTTCTCAAGCGCTGGCTGATGAACGCTGCAAGCACTCCAAAAACACAGGAAGAGGTAGACAAGGAATATCCGGGTTTTGTCAAAAGCCTGCAATGGTCGCTGATTACTGAAAAGATCATCCAGGAGAACGGGATCGAGGTAAGCCGGGAAGACATTGAAGCTGCCGCCCGTGAACAGCTGATGGGTTATTTCAGGGGCAATCCCGGTTTTGATTTCGATCAGCCCTGGGTAGAAGATTATGTGCAGCGGATGATGAAAGACAAGAAATTTGTGGAAGATACAGCCCGGCGCACGGAAGTGGAAAAAGTGTTTGCCTGGTGCGAAACACAGGTACATCCTGTTGAAACAGAAGTGACTGCAGAAGAGTTCAGGAAATTACAGGAAGAACATCACCACCATCATTGATTTTGGTAAAAAGTTTGTTTACTTGATACAGGGAGCCGGCACCATGCCGGCTCTTTTGTTAAAATGCCATTTTATATTCACTGATCCCCTATTTTTCTGCCAAACATGCAAGTCTGTCAGGTTTTTGTTCTTTTGTTTTTTTGGAGAGAGATTTGAAAGATAATTTAGCTCAAGGGTGGAAAAAAGATGCCCTATCTTGCTTACCCTTTCAAGGATCGACATCAACATACATAAACAGGAAAAAATTATGAATACGCAACAGGAATTCGAAAAATATGCAGTCAAGCACATGGGGATTTCCAGCAACACACTCCATGGTTATCAAAAATACCAGGTCAATAATTTAACACCCAATATCATTGAAGAACGTCCGATGAACATTGCTGTGATGGACGTATACAGCCGTTTGATGATGGACAGGATCATTTTCCTGGGTTATCCGATCAACGACGAAGTAGCCAATATTGTAACAGCCCAGCTTCTTTTTCTGGAAAGCACCGACCGCACCCGCGACATCCAGATGTATATCAACAGCCCCGGCGGCAGCGTTTATTCCGGCCTGGGTGTGTATGATACCATGCAATATATTACCCCTGATGTAGCTACTATTTGCATAGGTATGGCAGCTTCTATGGGCGCTGTGCTGATGTGCGCCGGTAGCAAAGGAAAAAGGACTGCCCTCAAACACAGCCGCATCATGATGCACCAGCCCACCGGTGCTATTGGCGGACAAGCAACCGATGTTGAGATCACCGTAGCAGAGATCAGAAAGCTGAAACGCGAGTTGTATGAAGTGATCTCCACCCATACCGGCAAACCTTACAAACAAGTAGAAAAAGATTGCGACCGCGATTACTGGCTGACGGGTGAAGAAGCAAAGGAATACGGACTGGTAGATGAAGTGCTGCTGATCAATCCCAAAAAATCAAAGAAGCTGGAACAAGGCGTTATTTAAACAGCCAGCGCAACCCAAGGGAACGGTAAGTTTGCGGCTTACACCGGTCCGATCTAATTAAACTGTAAATCAAAACAATATGGATTACCCGAAATATCTGATCCGGCCATTTACCATGGAAGACGAGCCGGAAGAACCAAAGGAAGAAAAGATGCCCGAGATGGGAAGGATGATGGTCAAAAAAATGGAAAAATATTTTTTTGAGACCCGTTCTGTTTATCTCTGGGGCGTTGTAAATGATAAGTCAGCCAGCGAAGTGATCACAAAGCTCCTGCTGCTGGATGCAGACAAACCCGGCGAAGAAATCAAGTTCTTTATCAACAGCCCGGGTGGCATGGTAACCAGCGGATTTGTGATGTACGATACCATGCAGATGATCAAGAGTCCGGTCAGCACCATTTGCATGGGACTGGCGGCCTCGATGGGCTCAATCCTGCTGAGCGGAGGGGAAAAGGGCAAGCGGTATATCTTCCCGCATGGTGAAGTCATGATCCACCAGCCAAGCCTGGGCGGATACATGCAGGGGGTAAGCGCCGACCTAGAAATCCAGGCCGAGCAGGCCTTGCGTGCCAAAGAGCTGGGAGCAAAGATCCTGGCTGATAACTGCGGCAAAAAAGTAGAGCATATTATGCGCGATTTTGATCGTGACTACTGGATGGAAGCAAAAAAAGCAATTGAGTATGGCATTGTTGACAAGATCGTAGATAAAATCTAAATAAGTTGCTGCTATGTGCCAACCAATAGGGGCGCATAGGCATCATCCTGTCAATTGTTGTTTTTTCAGCAACAAAAAACCGCTCTGTATGCAGCGGTTTTTTGTTGCTGATAATCTTTTTTAGTTGATAACTTTGTAACTACAACAAGCAAACATGGCAAAAAATATATTGCATTGTTCTTTCTGCGGGCGCAGCCGTGATGAGGTGAAAATCTTGATCGCCGGCCAGGAAGGGCATATCTGTGAGAATTGTGTGGACCATGCCCGGGAGATTATAGAGCAGGAACTGATGATCCGCAGCGACAACGGCACACCGTCTTCCCAATTCAAGCTTACGGTGAAAAAGCCAATGGAAATGAAACGGTTTCTCGATGAATACATCATCGGGCAGGATGAAGCAAAAAAGGTGCTGGCAGTAGCGGTTTACAACCACTACAAGCGCTTGCAGCAAAAGCCTGGTGACAGTGAAGTCGAGATTGAAAAAAGCAATATCATCATGGTAGGTGAAACCGGTACGGGTAAAACCCTGCTGGCCAAAACCATTGCCCGCCTGCTCAATGTTCCGTTTGCCATTGTTGACGCCACCGTTTTTACAGAAGCCGGTTATGTGGGTGAAGACGTGGAAAGCATTCTTACACGCCTGCTGCAGGTATGTAATTACGATGTGACCGCTGCTGAAAGAGGCATCGTTTACATCGATGAGCTGGACAAGATTGCCCGCAAAGGCGACAATCCTTCTATCACCCGCGATGTAAGCGGCGAAGGCGTACAACAAGGCCTGCTCAAACTGCTGGAAGGAACCGACGTATTGGTTCCGCCACAGGGAGGCAGAAAGCATCCGGAACAAAAGCTGATCAAGATCAATACACAAAACATCCTGTTTATCTGCGGAGGCGCTTTTGACGGCATTGACAAAGTGATTGCCAGAAGGATCAATACCAATGCGATCGGTTTCAACGTAAACAAGGAACAACAGGAAGCGGCCAAGAAAAACCTGTTGCAATATGTGAATGCGCAGGATCTGAAGAACTTTGGATTGATCCCTGAACTGCTGGGCCGTCTGCCGGTAGTTACGTTCCTCAACCCGCTGGATGCTTCCACACTCCGCTCTATTCTTACAGAGCCTAAAAATTCCCTGATCAAGCAGTACACCCGTTTGTTTGAGCTGGAAGGTATCAAACTCACGATGGACGAAGACGTGCTGAATTTTATGGTGGACAAAGCCATGGAATATAAGCTGGGAGCGCGCGGGCTGCGGTCTATCTGCGAAAGTATTTTAACCGATGCTATGTTCGAGATGCCTTCCGGCAAGGAAAAAGCGATTCACCTGACCCTGGAGTACGCACAGAAAAAATTTGAGAAGAGCAAGATGAGCCTGCTGAAAGTGGCTTAACAAAACAATACAAGTAAACTGGATTATTCTATGAAAGAACTGATCAGCCGGCTCAACCAACAGGCTGGCTTAACAGATGAGCAGGCAAGAAAAGCCATTGAGGTGATCAAGCAATTTGCAAAAGAAGAATTCCCTATAATGGCCGGCGCTATCGACAAGCTGTTCGATAAATACAATACAGCCGGAAAGGATGATTTTCTCGATTAAAAAAGAAAGCCCGGGCTCAACGCCCGGGCTTGTATAACAAGCAATCGAGAGGCACTAGTTTTTTATTGCTTCTCTGGCAATAACAATTTTTTGTACTTCTGACGTTCCTTCTCCGATCGTGCAGAGTTTGCTGTCGCGATAATATTTTTCTACCGGAAAATCTTTTGTGTAGCCATATCCGCCAAAGATCTGGACGGCTTCTGTGGCTGTTTTGACAGCTATTTCGCTGGCGTAATATTTCGCCATGGCTGATTGTTTGGTTACATCTTCTCCCCGGTTTTTCAGGTCAGCTGCCTGCAAGGTCAGCAGTTCTGCAGCTGTGATCTCAGTGGCCATATCGGCCAGCTTGAAAGAGATGCCCTGGAAGTTCGCAATGGGTTGGCCAAACTGCTGGCGTTCTTTGGCATACTGGGTAGCTGCTTCGTAAGCACCCTGGGCGATGCCTATGCTTAAAGCGGCGATTGAAATACGGCCGCCATCCAGCACTTTCATGGCCTGTTTAAAACCCGCACCCACAGGGCCCAACCTGTTTGCATCCGGAACCCGGCAGTTGTCAAAAATCATTTCGGATGTTTCACTGGCGCGCATACCCAGCTTGTTTTCTTTTTTGCCTGCCCGCAGACCTTCCATACCCCTTTCTACTATAAAAGCGGTTGCATTGTCTTTGGTGCGCGGCTCACCGGTTCTGCAGATAACGACAGCAATATGTGCGCTGTTACCATGCGTGATCCAGCATTTTGTTCCATCCAGCACCCACTCATCCTCTTCCTGGCGGGCTACACAGCGCATATTGCCTGCATCGCTTCCGGTATTGGGTTCAGTAAGTCCCCAGGCACCCAGCCATTCGCCATTGCACAGTTTGGGCAGGTACTTCTGTTTTTGTTCTTCCGTTCCAAAGTTCAGGATATGACCAATGCACAGGGAGTTGTGTGCTGCCACACTCAAACCGATACCACCACACACTTTTGCAATTTCCTGTATAACCTGTACGTATTCGAAATAAGAAAGTCCTGCGCCGCCATATTCTTCCGGCACCAGCACACCCATCAACCCCAATTTTCCCAATTCCTGAAATACCTCCAGCGGAAAGTGCTGGCTCTCATCCCACTCCATTACATGGGGCTTGATATATTGGCTGGCAAAGTCTTTGGCGACTTGTTTTACCTGCTGCGTAAGTTCTGCAATTTCAAAGTCCATAGTAACCAATGACCCTCTATAGGGGTTATCCTGTAAAGCAAGCACAAGGTAACTATTCTTTTTATTTAAACTAACAACCGTTAGCAAAAAAAGATAATAATTTTTTAACCTTGACTACTCTACTGTGACATAAAACAAGAGCTTTTTACCAAGTTCAGGCGGAATGGCTGCAACCTGTAAAAGTTCTTCCCGGGTTTTAAATGGACCGTGCTGCCGCCGGTATTGAACAATGCTGTTGGCGCCGCTCCACCGGATATAAGGATGCTGCCTGAGCTGCTCTGCATCAGCCGTGTTGATGTTGATGGTTGTTAGCAGGGGAGAGGGAGCTTGTAAATAAGATTTTATCTTTTGAAACGTAGAATCCGGCAGACCATAGGTTTCTGCCAATTGCTCCACTGCATAAAAACCACCCAGCTTATCCCTGAAACTGATGATGCGGGCAGCCAGCCGGGGGCCAATGCCCGGAAGAAGTTCAAGCGTAGCAGAATCGGTCCGGTTGATGTCGATGTGCAGATCAGCATAAGCAGGTTTGGCGGGCCGGGCAGGGGTGCGGAGAGGGGTGAAGGTATGAGCGGGATCTGGCTCTGCTTCTTTTTGCGGCTGGATCAGGCGGACATAAGGAATAAGTCTTTCAGCTTCGCCATTGCGCAAACCATAAATCTTTGCAATGTCTTCCGCGTTTTTGAACCTGCCGCCTTTTTCCAGGTAATGCTGGATCGTAAGCGCCGTTTTTTCCCGCACCCCTAATTTCACCCAGCCCGCTACGGGGAGGGTATTGGGATCAAAATAAAAGAGGGTAGCGGGAGAAGAGAGGGGATCATACCGGGATCGATAAGGTATATTGGGCGAAGACTTTCTATATTCCGCACCGCGGAAAGAATCTTTCAGCATGGGTTTGAGCCGCCCAAGGTCTTGTTCAAACTGGAGCAGGGCGGCTCTATCCAGCTTGTCCTGTTTTTGGGGAAGCAAAGCCGGAAGCACGCCAATGATCAGGATCAGAAAAAGAAGGATCAGCACAGCTGTGCGTTCCTTCCTGGTAAAAGAAAAATAATCATTGATCCAGCGCTTCATCATATTACCCGGATTAGAAAGCCAAAGGTCGCTTCCGGGTTATTGGGCGATTGCCGTGTTTTTCTGCTTTCTATACAGTTAAATCACCCGCTCTCAATTTGCCGGGATCACGAGCTGGATGTGGCAATCACCTTGTTTGGCTATGCGGAACTAAATCTGATCAGGTAGATGATGGGGATGGATAACCAGGAAAGGGGCTGTAAAAAAGCCCCACACTGAGGTGGGGCTGTTACTGCAGGCAAGAAGTTGTTAACAGGTTCTCCTTACAGGTTCGCAGTTCTCAATCTCTTTGGAACCCTGATGTCGACTTCCTGGGATTTTCCGTCCCGGCTCAGCTTTACTTTGATGCTGCTCTTGTCCTTCATATCTTTTGCTGCTTCCATCAGGTCAGATACGCTGTTTACCTTATCGCCATCAAAATCCGTGATCACATCACCTTCCTTGATGCCTGCTTTGGCAGCATTGGAATCATCGTCTACATCCAGTACTTTCACACCCTTTCCATCTTCGGTGTCCTGGGCTTTGATACCCAGCCGCAGATTATTTCCCCGCAATACCATGTTCCAGTTTCCATCCTGCCCCGGGGTCAGCATGTCGAAATTAAAATTGGGATTGTTGAGTCCATCTGAGTAGAAAACGCCTCCGTCTTTTCTTTTTTCAAGGGTAGCCGTTGCTTTCTGTTCTTTTTTGTCACGCCTGTAGGTAATAGTGGCTTTGTCTTCCGGTTTGTATTTTCCAACAGCTTTTGAAAGATCTTCCGGAGTTGCGATGGCGGTGTTATCGATTTTTGTAATCACATCGCCTTCTTTTAAACCGGCTTTTTCAGCTGCACTGTTTTTTGTTACGCTGGTGATCTTTGCGCCGTTGTCATCTTTTTCTGTCATCACTCCCAGCAATGCCTTGTTTGCAGTGGTTGTGTAGGTAAACGCTTGGCCCCGGTTCTGGTTGTAATCAAAATTATATGTTCCTCCGCGGAAAGGAGAAGCCGGTGTGGCCGGCCTGGCAATCGTAACAGACCTTCTGCGGCTCACAGATACATCGTCTCCATTGTACTCCGACAGCGGTTTTCCGTTCACTGTTACCTGCCCGTCCTTGAACTCAACAGTTACCTTGCTGTCTTTGTCGCCCTTTTTTCTGATAATAATTTCATCTGACCCGTTGGTAGTGGTGGTACCAACACCAGCGCTCTGCTGGGCCTGGCTTGCATAGGAACTGAACAATCCGGCCATAACTATCATAATCGTAAATTGCTTGCGCATAAAAAAAACAGTTTAAATGTGAATAAAATCTACGTCTTGCTTCGTAGATCAAATATAGTGGTTTTTGTGAAATACGAAAATTTTCGGAAATGTTAACTTTAATTTTATTGTCTGAACCATGATTTACAGGATGGGATGGATCCGGGGATGTTGGCCTTTGGTCATCTTGCCGGTAAAGATATTCGTGGTTTACTGATTGAACCACGAACGTCCCCGGATCCCTCCCACCCTGTAAATCATGGTTCAGACAATGGTCATTTTTAATGTAGGTTTGTACAATTCACCTGGTTGTTAAGAATCATATGAAGAAGATCAAATACTATTATAATACCAACACGCTCCGGTATGAAAAGCTGGAAACGCCCCTGCGCGTCAAGCTCCTGCGGGTCTTTGGCTTTCTTGCTTCTGCCCTGGTAAGCGCCCTGATCATTGTCTCTGTTGCTTTTCGCTATATAGATTCTCCCAAGGAAAAACTGCTCAAGCAACAGTATGAGGCCATTAGCGAGCGGTATGATGAGCTGGCTTCCCATGTCAAGAAGCTCGACCAGCAAATGGATGAGCTTGAAAAAAGAGACAACGATGTGTACCGCTCTATATTTGAGGCCAACCCGATACCCGACAGTGCGCGGGTAAAAGCCATGGAAACGCAAAGAGAGCTGGTAATGGTACAAAACATGGACCAGCGCGACCTGATCGGCTCTATCGCTTCCACGATCAACAACCTGGCAAAGCGGATTGCCTTCCAGAATAAATCATTCAAAGAAATTCAAAGCTTTGTGCGCAACAAAGAAGTGCTGCTTGCTTCTACACCTGCCATTCAACCCGTTAGCAACAAAGACCTGAACCGGATTGCCTCCGGGTTCGGTTACCGCATTGATCCGGTGTACAAAACCGTTAAGATGCATGCCGGCCTCGACTTTGCTGCTCCCCAGGGAACACCTATTTATGCAACCGCCGATGGTACTGTTACCCTGGCCGGTAATGTGGGAAACGGATTTGGCAATCATGTGATCATCAACCATGGCTATGGTTATGAAACCCTGTATGGTCATATGTTCAAGATAAAAGCAAGGGCCGGACAAAAAGTAAAACGGGGTGAGATCATTGGGTATGTAGGCAGTACGGGAAAGTCTACCGGCCCGCATTGCCATTACGAAGTACATAAAAATGATCATCCGCTTGATCCTGTTTATTTCTTCTACAACGACCTTACGCCTGAGCAATTTGACCGGTTGTTAAAGATGGCTGCCGCCAGCAATCAGAGCTTTGATTGATAGAAAGCCCGGTAAGTATTTCCTATCTTTATGAAAAAATCGTTTTGCCTTCTGCTCAAACCATCCTTGACTTCGGCGATCTGGCAACCCCTGCAAAAAAACGGGTTGCAGAGAAGCCAATGCCTGCTGAAAAAGGATCACAAAAGGGGCGCAAAAAAAAGGCAAAAGATCCTTCTCTTATAAAACCGATTTCAGCTAAAAGAGGCCGCAAGCCTTTGAAAGATGCGGATGCAGATGCCGATCTGATCCATGTACCAGATGATGAGGTGCTTTTTCAGAAGCAATACTACTCCATGGGGGAAGTCGTAGAAATGTTTCACATCAATGCGTCCCTGATCCGCTTTTGGGAAAACCAGTTCGACATCCTTCAACCCAAAAAAAATAAAAAGGGTGACCGGTTTTTCCGTCCGGAAGACATCAAAAATCTTTACCTGATTTATCACCTGCTGCGCCAGCGCAAGTACACGCTCGAAGGCGCTAAATCTTACCTAAAGGATGAGCATGCAGGAGCGAACAAAAAATTTGAAATGATCCAATCGCTTCAGAAGATCAGAAATTTTTTACTGGAGATCAGGGCTTCGTTATAACTGCAAGTCTTAGCAGGTATAGGCTTACTCCTCACGGCTGGCTGCTTGCTGCGCCAGTACGATCTCTTCTTTCGATGCCAGCTTGATCCCTTTTTCTTCCATATACCGGATAATAGATAAGTTCAACTGCTGCCTTACCCGGTTAAACTCTTCCATGGGAACGGGACCGGTGAAGTATTCAACCTGTATTACATAGCTGTTCTTGTTGATGTCGGCCAATACCACGCTATGATTTACGATCCGGTCTTTTCTGGCAAGGGTTATCTGTTCAATTTCCTGCAGTAGTTCATTCACTTGATCATAAGAGGAGGATGAGTTGATTTCCAGCGCCAGAAATCCACGGCGCTGGGTGCGAAGCGAAAGATTATCGAGGATGGTATCTACCATCTGTTTATTGGGAACGGTTACATAGGTTTTCTGGTCGGTGCGGATGCGGGTGCTGCGCAGACCGATGCGCTCAACGGTGCCGGTAATGCCTTGTACTTTCACGATGTCGCCCGGGTAAAAGGGCTTGTCAAAAAAAATAATGAACGAAGCAATTAAATTTTCCAGGCTTTCTCTTGCAGCCAATGCCAGCGCCGCACCTACAATGCCAAAGCCCGCCAGCAGCGTGGCCACGTCTTTGTAAAATGTAAAGCGGATCAGCAAAAGCAACCCGATAAAAATAACAATGACCTTTAAAAAGTCTTTGAAAAAAACAACCAGCTGGTTGTCTGTCGGCGTTTGGGTCAGATCGGCTCTTTGTTGCAACACGCTTGCGATAAAATCAATCAGCCTGAGCAGGAGCCAGGTAAATGCAACAGTAAGTGCTGCATTCCCCGTTGAGTCAATGATCTGGCGAAAAGAAATGCGATGGATGGTAAATTGCAGAACCCTTGGAAAATTAAGCTTGTCGAACGTAAGAAACACAACCAGCAGCAGCAGGAACACATTGATCGGACCTCTCAGCAGCCGGATAAATGTTTCGCGCTGGATGTGCAACGAAGTGCGGTTCAGCACCCTGAAAAAAGCCGCACTGATATACCTGGAGAGATACCTGTTCAACAGCAATACAAGCAGGATAGCGCCCAGGCAAACCAGGTAGCTTTCTATTGTATTGTCGAGATAAACAGTTTGCAGAAATGATCGCATAAGATAGGCCCTGAATAAAGCTGCAAAAGTACTAGTTAAAAACTATACACCTGTATAGCGCCTCCCCGCAAGCAGTATATATAGCGGGTAGAAATGATCAGCTTGTCTATTCCGGCAAGGCCGGCACCCAGGGGAAATTCTTTTAGCTGGAGCGAGCCAGGCTGGTACTGTTGCAGCACACCGTTCTTCCTGCCAAATACTTTGTTGTCAACCACCTGAAAATCCTGCCATCCGGTAAGCGCCAGCTTTGTTTTCAAAGTGCCGAAATAGTCAAAAATAAACAAGCCTGTAGCCGGATCATAGAGATACAAAAGCCGGTCCTGGTCAACAAGTTTGGTTGGAGAAGGCGTAGGCTCAATCACTTGCCTGAGATCTGTAAACTGAACAAGCAGGTTTCCTTCTTCGTCCAGTTTTTTTAACCGGGCCTCCTGTTCATCGTATAGCCAGATATTGTTGTCGTAGGATTGACTCACGGCTTTTACCTGGAAGAGGTTGTGCGCACGCAGGTTGATGGTCGTACGCACATTCAGAAAACGGTCAAGCACCACGATGGTGCCGAAGTCTTTGTAGTACAATAAAAGCTTCAACGGGTTGGTGGCATCAATGGCATATACTTTTCCAAATCTTTTTACATCATTGTATACGCTGATAGAATCGCCGGCAGGACTTAACTTTTTTAGTTGATTGCTTTGGGTAAGCACGTAAAAATTCCCCAGGTTGTCTATGGTAAAATCGGCATAGTCGCCCCGGATGGTTCTGACTGGCTTCAACAGCGCTGTATCGTATTGCGCCAGGCAGCAAAGGGTCATCCATTGTATGCAGAAGAAGAGGAGGATTTTTTTCACAGCTGGTGGTATTGAAGGGACAAATCCTGGCCATCAAAAACAGCAAAGCTGAAGTAGCGGATCCAGTCGCCCAAATTGATGTAGCGGCTTGTGCCATTGAGTGAGATGTCGAGCGGCAGGTGCCGGTGACCAAAGACAAAAAAATCATAGTGCTGCTGCTGTAGAACTTCTTTGCTGTAGATGATAAGCCATTCCTTGTCTTCACCCAGAAAATGCTGGTCTTTTTCTCCCGTCGATTGTCGGCTCTTCCTGCTGAAATAATTGGCCAGCCCGATCCCCCAGGATGGATGCAGTATGCCAAACAGCCATTGACATAGCGGACTGCGGAAAATCTTTTTTAAAAACTTGTAGCGGTGATCGCCTGGTCCCAGCCCGTCTCCATGCCCGATCAAAAAACTTTTTTCATTAAAATGGAAAGTCTTTGGTTCGTGATACACCGGAATGTTTAATTCTTTTTCAAAATAGCCGCTCATCCACATATCGTGGTTGCCTACAAAAACATACACGGCTATGCCGCTGTCTGTTATTTCAGCCAGCTTTCCCAGCAGGCGGGTATAGCCTTTGGGTACAACGGTTTTGTATTCATACCAGAAATCAAAGATGTCACCCACAATAAAGATCGCTGCTGCGTCTTGCCGGGCCTGTTCCAAAAAGGCCACGATGCGTTTTTCCCTGGCAAGACTCCGCTCATAATCAGGCGCACCCAGGTGAAAGTCAGAGAGAAAATAGATTTTCTTGGCCGGGGGGATTTGCATGAGGTAAAAATATGCATGTTCTTTTTGCCTTGACGCAAAAAGAACCAAAAAAGTCAAGGCTGAGTGAGCACTCCGTCTTCTTTTTGCCTTGATGCAAAAAGAAGCAAAAAAATCAAGG
>JADCRZ010000006.1 GCA_015069695.1 Williamsia sp. | reverse complement strand
GAATCCACACTATACAAACTGACAACGGCCACGAGTTTCAAGCCTTATTTCACTGGCACTGCGAGGATCAGGGTATTCGCCATGTTTACATCCGAAAAGGTAACCCTGGCCTGGGAGTATAGAAAGGCCCGATAGTTAAAGCGTAACGAGGAATTAAAGGGGATTGAAGTTCTTCATGTCGCCAACGTTCAACGTTAAACCTATCTGCGAAATGGTGAGGATTTCTTTCACGTCCATGCGATATAATATAATCTAACCATTCACGTTGTTGCTGAATGTAATCACGCTGTCGCAAATCATACAAGGGAAATACTCTCGAATTGGTATTAAGTAGATTAACATAAGAGCTGGTAGGAACTTGAAAATCAAGCACACCAGCATAGCGCTCTGGGTTGGGCTGTTGCCTCGCTGCCCACATACCCCGTTGTTTAGCACGATTTAACGCTGTTTGGTTGTTTCTTGGTTCAAAGTGTGTGTAAAACCCTGCAGCAAAATCTCCTATACAATGATTGAAACTTATCATCCATAAAAAAGTACTCAAAGGGAGTTCCGGGGAACAGTTGCTTCCATTTGGTGGCCAACCGGCTTAATGTGCCGTGTATATCATCTGTTGATAACCTGGCAGATAAATATTCATAAGCCTTCATATCTTGTATGTGCATGATGGCAAGTGGCTGAATATTTTCATGCAAAGAAAAAATGTGAAAATATTTTACAACGCCGGCAACCGTCAAGGGCAAGCCGATTAGCCTCCCGGCATATTTCCCCGTGGCGGATTTCCATTCAAGCGCCTTTAAGGCCACTGATATTAATGAAATTTATTACAGCCATCAACAGGATAAATACCCCAACCAGTGAAAGTGCGTTTATCATTTTTTGGATGATGCCATTGTTTCCCTTTAAATGATAATCCTTCATGGCAGTTAATTCGACCTCCAAACCGGAACTGATAAAGGGAGGGGCATTCGATTCCAACATGTTGGGCACCAGGCGTGTGATGTCATTTGGATCCACGCCAGGCTTCAATTGTATCATACCTGTTACAAAAACAATGCTCCAGTTGTCTCCATAATGCAGTAACCTGAAAAGGGTATCGCTTTCCATGGGAACAAATACCTGGTAATCATGACCGCTATTAAAGTTCAGCACAGAGTAAGGCATATCCTTCAGGATGGCCGTTACGGCAAAATCTTCTTTTTTCCCTTTTGGCGTATGTATTGTGATTGTCTTATCGAGCGCATCAGCCTGACCAAAAAACTTTCGTGCAAAAGATTCAGTAACTACGGCAGATCTGTTGTCTCTGAAGGCCCTTGTTTTACTTCCTGCAAGCAATGGGAAGCCGTACATGGATACCAGGGTAGTATCTCCGCTCGCAATATCTTCCCTGAACTGTTTATTGCCAGAAGGGACAATAGCAGTGAGGGGGTCAAAGCGATAATAGTTTTCAATCAAAGAGGGATAAGATTCTTTCAGGACTTTGGCAAGCGGACCAACTGTTGTGGTTGCAGGCGCCGTATTGTCGTTCTTCCAGTTACTTTTAATTATATACTGTTGGTCAATATGCCGGATTGTTGAATTGATGCTTTTTTCATTGGATACATACATGGCGATGAGCAGGCAAAAACCAATGCCAATGCTCAAGCCGAAAATATTGATGAAGGAAAGTAATTTACGCTTCATCAAATGCCTCATGGCAATCGTAAAGTAATTTTTAAGCATGTTGCTGATTTAACAGTCAGCCCAACAGGCTGGAATTTATCAAGTTGTGCCGCATCTATGCCCGGCGTTCAAATTGTTCACCTTGTACTCTCTTGCCCTGTATTTGCCTCAAGCGTCTATGTTATTTAGTCAGTTTATTCTATACCGGAATTGTTGTCTGTATTAACGGGGGAGTGGGACAGTGTTCGGCGCATCAGATCAGCTGGAAGTTTTTGTATGTAAACAAATAGTTATGAATACATACTTGCAAGCAACTTTTTGCATTATGTTGGTTAATTAACATTTTTTTTGCAATCTTTACATCGTCGTTCGGGTGCCAGCACCCTGCTATCATAACTAACTAAATTGCTTGACTATGAAAATTGAACGAAAGCAACCTGGTTGTCTGGTTGTTGTCTTGCTGCTCTTATTAAACTTTTCATTTAAAGGCCTCGCTCAAACAAACACGGTGGTTACAGGCACTGTACGCGACAAGGGGGGCGCTGTACTGCCTGAAGCAACCGTTACCGCCATCAATGAGTCTGACAGTGCTTTGCAATACAGCACCATCACCAATGACATGGGCGTTTTTAGCTTTAACAAACTTGTTCCCGGTGCCCGTTACCGTTTCAGCGCATCGCATGTTGGATTTCAGCCGCAGATCATCCGCAACTTCACTGTAAAAGCCGGGCAAAACACGGCCGTTGCGATATCGATGGGGACTGCAAACGCTGCTTTGGACGAGGTTATCGTAGTGGGTTTTGGTACACAAAAAAGAGTCAATGCAACAGGTGCGGTTGACCAGATCACGGCAAAGAATTTGCAAGACAGGCCAGTGACCAACCTCACCCAGGGGCTGCAGGGATTGATGCCAAATCTAAACTTGAAAATGCTGGATGGAAAACCCACCCAGTCGCCCAGTTATAATATCAGGGGAACCACCTCCATTGGCCAGGGAGGCAGTGCGCTCATTTTGATCGACGGGTTCGAAGGTGATCCAAGTTCATTGAATCCAAACGATATCGAAACCGTTTCCATTCTGAAAGACGCAGCCTCTGCAGCAATTTACGGTGCAAGAGGTGTATTTGGCGTGGTGCTGATTACTACCAAGAAAGGTGTGAAAGGGCGTACCAGCGTAAATTATTCCAGCAATTACGCCATTAAATCCCCCGTCACAAGGCCTGACTTTGTTACCAACGGTTACCTGTGGGCAAAAATGTTTTCAGAAGCATTCGTAAACGGGGATGGCGCATTCCCGCAAAACGTCAATAAGACACAGAAATTTTCACAGGCATACCTGGACGAATTCAAGAGAAGAGCTGAATCAGGACAGCCTTACAATCAAATAGAAGTTGATCCGGTCACCGGTGAGTATGTCTACTATGGCAGCACCGATTACTACGATGCGCTGTATAAAAAGAATTTGGGCGCTTTTGAAAACAATATCTCTGTAAGCGGGGGCAGTGACAAAGCGACGTTTTTAGTTTCGGGGCGCTTCTTAAAACAGGATGGCTTGTTCCGGTACAACAGTGATGACTACAATGTGAAAAATATCCGCGCAAGAGGTTCTATTGAATTGTTTCCCTGGTTGACCATTGAAAACAATGCCGATTATTCGATCATGAATTACCACAATCCCATCAACGTGGGCGAGGGTGGCGGGATTTGGAGGAATATCGCCGACGAGGGACATCCTACTATGCCGTTGCGCAATCCGGATGGCAGCTTAACGTTTTCTTCCGCGTATACGGTCGGAGATTTTATCTATGGCAAGAATGGAATTGATACAAGCCGTGAGGTATTCAGGAATATTACCGGTTTAAGAAGCAGATTCTTTCATAACAAATTCCGGGTAAATGTTGATTTTACGTTTCGCAATACTGATCTCGGCAGAGAGCAGAAGCGTGTTCAGGTACCATACAGCAATTTCAAGGGCGTTACCTCAGCCATCGGAACAACAACCAACGACCTGTTGTTTGTTGACCGTACAACAAAGTACTGGGCAACGAATATCTATGCCGAGTATGAAAACAGTTTTGGCGACAACCACTACGTGAAAGCAATGGTTGGTTACAATTACGAGCAGTCTACTTCCAAACGTATTTCCGTACAGCGCAATGGTCTTATTTACGATAATGCCACTGATCTGAACCTGGCTTTGGGGCAAGCCATTACTACCGGCGGCGGGTATGAACAATGGGCTTTCGTGGGCGGTTTCACAAGATTGAATTATGCATTCAAAGACCGCTACCTGATTGAAGTAAATGCCCGTTATGATGGTTCATCAAAATTTCCGTTGAATCAGCAATATGGTTTTTTCCCGTCTGTATCTGCAGGCTGGAAGATTAACAAAGAGCCGTTCTGGAATGTTTCACCCAACACCGTTTCCGAGTTCAAGCTCAGGGCTTCTTATGGCTCGCTTGGAAATGGCAATATTCCATCCTACTCCTTCCAGGAACTCTTCAATGTCACCCAGTCAGCGGTCATCCTGGGAGGTACGAGACCCCAGACCACCAGGAATCCCAACGTAGTACCTAGTGGGCTGACCTGGGAAACTTCCACTACCAGCAATATCGGTTTAGACCTGGCTATGCTGTCTGGCCGCCTGAGTTTTTCAGGTGATGCCTACATCCGCAAAACAACGAACATGTTCACGACCAGCCTAACACCTCCCGCCGTGTTTGGTGCAGCTACTCCCAAAGGCAACTTCGCAGACCTCACCACCAGGGGTTGGGAAGCTTCCCTTACATGGAACGACAACCTGGGCAGTAGCAAAAAGCCTTTCAGGTATAACGTACGGGTCACTTTATCCGACAATAAATCAAGGATCGACCGGTACAATAACCCTGATAAGTTGCTGAGCGATTATTACGTTGGACAAATACTGGGTGAGATATGGGGCTACGAAACAGAAGGTTTCTTTATTGATGCGGCTGATATCGCTTCACATGCAAAGCAAAACCCGCAAATGCGGGCATCTCCTTCCAATTTGTGGTACCCGGGTGATATCAAGCTGCGAGACCTGAACAAGGATAATCTGATCAACGTAGGGGATAATAAAGTGGGCAGTTCCGGCGACAGGAGGATTATCGGTAATTCATCGCCCAGATACAGTTACGGCGTTAACCTGGGTGCAGAATGGAACCACATTTCATTCTCTGTTTTCTTCCAGGGCATCGGCAAACAACAATGGTATCCGAGCACCGAAACAGAAATGTTCTGGGGCCAATACAACCGCCCTTACAACAACATACCTGTTTTCCAAGTGGGCAATATGTGGACGCCGGACCATACCGATGCGTACTTCCCAAGAACCATGTCCAGGGCGGCATCCAGCAATACCAACCGCACACTCGGCGTCGCGCAGACGCGTTACCTCCAGAACGTTGCTTATATGCGGATGAAGAATATCCAGATCGGCTATAACCTGCCTTCCGCGTGGATCAGCCGGATCGGTGCCCGCAGTGTAAGAGTGTATTTTTCGGGCGAGAACCTTTATACATACTCACCCCTGTACAAGATTGTCAAAAATACCATTGACGTAGAGAACGCAGTGCCTTCAGATCAGGATCTGAACTTTAACAGCACCAACGGGGATGGTTACAATTACCCCTTGTTAAAGAGTTTTTCTTTTGGGATAAATCTTGGCTTTTAACCTGATCATGCATACTGCATCTGGTAACAAATAAAATCAAAAACAGATGAAAAAATCATATATAGGAATTTTGTTGGGCGCACTGGTACTTACAGCCTGTAAAAAGCTGGACCAGGTGCCACAATCGACTGCTTTGCGCGATCAGGTGTTCAATTCAGAAAGCGGACTGAAACTGTACACAAACTCTTTCTACGGGATGGATTTTCTGCCTAAAAATTCCACTTCACAGGACGCGATGTCCGACTACCTGGCCGTAAAGGCAGTGGAGAATTTTATCCGCGATGGCGCCTATGCCGCCAACACCAGTTCAGGATGGACCTGGACAGACTTAAGGAACATCAATTATTTTATCCAGAACTGTAATGACCCGGCGGTACCTGTAGCCGTCAGGAATAACTACCTGGGTATCGCGCGCTACTTCAGGGCCTACTTTTATATGGAAAAGGTCAAGCGCTTTGGTGATGTGCCCTGGATCGGAAAACCTTTGACTACAGATGACGCGTTGTTAACAGCCGGCCGTGATAAAAGAGAACTGGTGATGGACTCGGTTCTGGCCGATCTTGATTTTGCCTGCACCAACATCCAGGCTGCCAATGATCAAAGTCGGACCACTATTACAAAATGGGTAGCTTATGCGTATAAATCGAGGGTTTGTCTTTTTGAAGGAACCTATAGAAAATACCATACAGAATTGAATCTAACAGGCTCCGCCAGCAAATGGCTTGAGCAGTCCGCAGCAGCAGCTGACCAGATCATCAAAAACGGCGGTTTCTCCCTTAACACAGCCGGAGGTCCCGGGGTGTCTTATCGCCAGGTGTTCACCAGCACCGCACCTTTGGCCAATGAAGTGTTGCAGGCCGCTGTTGCTGACGTTAATCTTGGCGTATTGAACGAAGCGAACTGGTGGTGGACCAGCGGTACTTACGGGGCAAAAGCAAGCTTCACGCGCACGTTCATCAACACCTATCTCAACCTGGACGGTACACCTTTCACGAACAATCCGGCATACACAACCATGCTGTTCAAAGACGAGGTGAAGAACCGTGATCTCAGACTGAAACAAACCATCCGTTCACAAGATTATAAAAGGATCAGCAACGGACAACAAGTACCTGCGCCACCGGTCTTCTCTTATACATTTACAGGATACCAGCCGATTAAATGGACATTGGACGATGTTTATTTTGACGCAGGTGCTTTGAACACGAACTCGGTGGCCTTGTTCCGGTATGCTGAAGTATTGCTAAACTATGCAGAAGCAAAAGCGGAGCTGGGCACGCTGACCAATGCAGACTGGGCACTTACCGTTGGTGCACTAAGAGCCAGAGCAGGTATCACCGGCGGCTTAACCACAAAGCCTGTTACAGCTGATCCTTATCTGATCGCCAATTATTTTCCGAATATCAGCGACCCGACCATACTGGAAATCAGAAGGGAACGAGGCATCGAATTAAGTTTGGAAGGACTGCGTTTCCCGGATATACTGCGGTGGAAAAGAGGAGAATTGATGGAAAAGGAATGGAACGGGTTTTATGTTCCGGCGCTGGTTACACCAATGGATTTAAATGAGGATGGTATTTTGGATGTGGCCTTTTACCAGGGAACCCGTCCTTCGCCAGCCGTAAGTGGCGTAACATACGTGGATGTTTCCCCCAAGATCGGCAGTGCTGTAAATTCTCAATTGCTGAAGAACGGTACTTCAGGCGAGCTGATATGGATGAGCGAAATTCCCAGGAAATGGACTGATAAAAATTACCTCTACCCCATTCCGTTGAACGATTTGCAGCGCAATCCAAACCTCAAACAAAACCAGGGCTGGAATTAGCGTTCCAGTATTCATTTCTGGTTACGGCGGAATATCGTGATGTATTTGTACAAAGTTTCCACTCAGATCCCCATCTGTGGAATATAACCGGCACCAAACATCTTTACAATTGATCTCGGGGTCAATACGGTTATTTCTTCTTCAGTTGGAAATGGTACACCCCCTGAATATCCTTCCGGGCACCACAAATACATCTGTTTGCCGTTGATCAAATAGGGCTTTTTGTCGTAGCTGATAAAAGTTCCATCAGGCAGGTGGTTTATATTTGCGCTGTATGTAACCTTTGATCTATCCGGTGCTATGCGTTCGGCATGGATGATGTCATCAATTGCACTGACAGGGGTATTTAAATCAAATCCCCATTCCGCATTCCCTTTCAGCCAGCTCCTTTTGAAACGCCGGTGATCTCTATACCGGCACTGGAAGCATGGCCGGTGACCGGCAGAGAATGCAGTTGCTTCATCCAGGAAGAAAAGCTCGGTCCACCGGTCCGGCTGCATAATCTCCCTTTGGCGTCCCCTGAATTTAATCATACATGTAATCCAGGCTTTGATCTTATACGGCCGGACAATCTCTTTAAGCTCATCGTGAATCACACCCCGGTTTCCAAGCCATGCGCCACGCGCTTTTGTCCTGATGAGTTCTCCATATGGACTTACCCGGTTCTGTAACATCATCTTTCCTGGTTTGCCTGTCTATCTGAAGACAGGCTGGTTATGGCAGGATAAAGTTACAATCAACAAGTGGGGTTTACGGAAATACGCTACATTTAATTACTTAACGAAAACAAACGCTTGCTATGAGAAAAAGTAAACTCTACCCATTTCTGGCTTTATGTCTGTTGATGTTTAGCCTGCTTTCACCTGTTTTTTCACAGAACCGTACGGTTACAGGAAAAATAACCAACGACAAAGGAGAACCTGTTGCAGGAGCCTCGGTTGCTGCAACAAATTCCAACGCCCCCGGTGCAACAAAGTATACCACTACAAACTCAAACGGGGAGTTTAGCATCCAGGTTGCCGGGAGCGATGGGTTGCTTGTTACCTCCGTTGGTTATGAATCCAGACAAATTTCTATCCGCGGGCAAGATAATATTGCGCTTACCCTGGTCAGCAGGTCCGGCGCTTTGAATGAAGTTGTGGTGGTTGGTTACGGCGTTCAAAACCGGAGAGACTTGACAGGGACCGTTGCCAAGATCGATAACAAAGTTTTATCGGCTGTTCCTGTTTCTTCCTTTGATGCGGCTTTGCAAGGCCGGGCAGCGGGCGTGCAGGTAACACAGTCTACGGGAATGGCCGGAGCCGGTACACAGATCCGCATCAGGGGAACCGGCTCTATTACAGCGGGCGGTGAACCCCTGTACGTCATTGACGGTATCCCGATTGCTTCCAATTCCGGCCAGACAATTGCTGCTGCCAATACAAATCCGTTGGCCTCTATCAACCCTGCAGATATTGAAAGCATCGAGATCCTGAAAGATGCTTCCTCCACGGCCATCTACGGTTCAAGGGGTGCCAATGGCGTGGTACTTATAACAACGAAACGGGGCAAGAAAGGAAAACCTCAGATCAGTTTTAATTCAAGGGTGGCCACTTCAACAATTACAAGAAAGCCCGTGCTCCTGAACACGGATGAATTTATTGCCTTGTACAAAGAGGCCGTGGCCATGGACTATAAATTCAATCCGGCAGGCGCTCCTGCAACAAAGGCCTTGCCCGGCGGCCTTTCAGAGGCTGAGGCGGCAAAAACAAATACCGATTGGCAGGATGCTACAACGCATACAGGCGTGTCAACATTCAATGACCTTGCCATAAGCATGGGTTCGCAAAAGTTTCGTTCCTATATAGGAGGCTCATACGCCCGGGAAAATTCTTTCTTGATCAATGATGCCTTTAAAAGATACAGCGGAAGAGTGAACCTGGATTACACGCCTTTTAATGCCTTGAAACTAGGCGCCAACTTATCCTATACGTACACGGATCAAAATCATATACCGGTAGGTTATGACGGTGGCTATGGACGCGCCATTTCAAATGCCCTTCCTTATTTCCCGGCTTACCGGGCAGATACGTTGTACAGGTTTCCTGTGTCGTCAAATCCTGTTGCAGAGATTTACAACCGGACACGCAAATCAAAAAACCAGCGCACATTCGCGAGTTTGTTTGCTGACCTGACCATTGTAAAAAACCTGTCGCTAAGAGTAGAGGGTACCCTTGATTATAGTGATAACAGGCTTTATCAGCTCACTACGCGTATTCTGTCAAACAACCCGCCCTCTAACGTGAACACAAGTTTTCTGTCAAACAAGAACGGAAAAGCTTTTTTGAATTACGATCTGAAGCTGCATGATATTCACCGGTTCAAATTCCTGTTGGGAGGCGAGCTGTTGGAATACGTCTCGCGCACCAACAGCCGGAATGTAGTCTTTGTTCCGGGAGCAGAAGACTGGCTTTTCAACCACCCTGTTCTGCCTCCCGACAGCATTCCAAGTACTACAAACCCGAACGTAAAGATTGCCAATCCAAACAATACCAGATCTGTCGGGGCGCCCAGCAAGTATTCCTTTATTTCTTATTACAGCCGGATCAACTACGCGTTGAAAGACCGTTACCTGTTAACGGCTACGTTCCGGCGGGATGGCTCTTCGCGCTTCGGTACAAACAACAAGTTTGGTACTTTCCCCGCAGTATCTGCCGGGTGGATAGTGACAGACGAAGATTTTATGAAAAAGGCCGGCGTGCTTAGTTACCTGAAGTTAAAAGCAGGCTATGGCAAAACAGGGAATGCGGAAATCGGCAACTATGCCCAGTGGGGAACAACCAATACAAACACAACCCAGCAATATGTTGGCCAGGCATTTTATACGATCTCAGGCCTGGCCAATCCTGATCTGCGATGGGAAACAACAAAGACCTATGATCTCGGTTTTGAATACGGACTTTTTAAAAACCGGATCACAGGAGAGGTTTCCTTTTATATCAAAGATGCAAGCGATCTTTTTCTGAACGTCAGAACGTCTACAGCAACGGGCTATGGAACTGTTTTGGGGAACTACGGAAAAGTGAGAAACAAAGGGATAGAATTTAGCATCAGCTCAAGAAATATAACCAACAAACACTTTACCTGGACCACAGACTTCAATATCGCGCGCAACGTAAACAAGGTACTGGATATCGGTACTACCAGTCCGGATGCGTTGGCTGGAAACGGTGATACGCGCGTGATCGTGGGAAAACCAATCGGATCAAATTATCTGGTGAAAACCCTGTACATAGATCCGGCCGATGGAGCGCCCGTTTACGAACAGCTCGATCCTGCTACAAAAAAAGTGGCTGGAACAACAAAAGAATACAACTCTCAAAGAGATCGCCAGATTGTAGGTACACCTTATCCTGATTTTTTCGGCGGCATCGACAACCGGTTTACCTGGAACAACTTCGACCTTGTTTTGACAGGTACCTACCAGATAGGAGGAAATATTTATGACGATGCGGAAAAATTCCAATTGGGTAACATAGGCGACTGGAACCCCAAAGCTGATGTGCTCAGCAGGTGGCAAAAACCCGGCGATGTTACCACCATACCAAGACTTACGCTGGGACTGGGAAACATCGTGCGGACAAGAAACACGACGGAGTTTTTGCACAGCGCCAGCTATTTTCGCATGAAAGTAATCGGCTTTGGATACAGGCTTCCTCAAAACCTGGTCAGGAAACTTCATATGGCCAATGCCCGGCTGGGGCTGTCAGCCGGAAATGTTTTCACCATTAGTGAGTACAAGGGAGACCCCGAAATTTTCAGGGATGCAACCAGTTCCCAGCAGCGGAATATCAGTCCGAATGTTACATACCTCACCCCTCCTCAATCACGTACCTATACCCTGAATCTTAACCTGAACTTTTAAACCTGATACGATGAAATTGAAATACCTGTTACAAACAATGTTCTCCGTGATTTGCCTGGCCTTGGCTTCTTGTGAGAAATCAGACTTTCTGGAAATCAAGCCTACTGGCAATACCGTCTTAACCGACAATGCCATCCAAACTGTCAGTGACCTGAAGAAACTGATGATCGGCGCTTATGCACAGTTAAACAGCAACGGGTTCATGAACGGCAATCCGCTTGTAAGCGGAGATGTGATGGCTGATGATGCAGTGACGACTTCCAGCATATTCGACTGGTCGCAAATTACCGGCCATGCGCTGGACCTTTTCAATCCGAGAGGACGGGATACCTGGAACAATACATACCAGGCCATCAACCGGGCAAACGTCGCTTCTTCCAGCACCATCGCAGATAAGATCCTGGCCGGCGCCGATCCCGCTGTTGTGAACGAACTCAAGGCCGATGCTGCCTTTATCCGTGGATTGGGGCATTTTCATCTGGTTCGTTTTTTTGGGTTGCCATACAGTGATCAACATAAAAATGATGCCGCAAAAGGTGTTATTATCCGGACCAGGGGAACAACCACGATAGATGAATCATTTGATCGCATGCAACGTTCTACCGTGGAGGAAGTGTATACGCAGGTGATCGCCGACTTAAAATTCGCAGCAGCAAACCTCCCGGCAAGCAGAACCACCTGGAACAACGGTTTTGCCACCATTGATGCAGCAAAGGCACTCCTGGCAAAGGTCTACTTTTTTAAAGGCGATCTGGTGAATGCCGTAGCCGAAGCAAAGCCCCTGATGCAATCAGCCAAATACGCGCTTGATGCAGACCTCGCGGCCAAGTATGCCAGGGCAACCACGGCCAATGGCACAACCAAAGAAGTGATCTTCGCAGTGCCCAGCGTCAGTTCAACCAACAATCTCTGGAGCGGTGTTACCGCAGCTTACCGCACCAACAATACCAATGGCAGCATCCCCCAGTTTGCACCCTCGGCAAGTTTGCTTGCTGCTTACGCGGCCAATGACCTGCGGTACAATAAATTTTACCTGACAAAAAATGGTGTTGTCTATACAAAGAAGTTTGATTACAACGCCATGGATGCGATCGTTGTTGGATTTGATGAATTGCTCCTGCTGTACGCTGAAGCGCTGGCATCTTCCGCTAGCACGGCAGACCAAACCGAAGCTGTGTCATGGCTTAACAAGATAGAGGCGCGTGCGTATGGTGCACCGGTTACTACGATAGCGGCAGGGCAAACCGCCATCATCAATGCCGTTCGCAAAGAGCGCCGCCTGGAGCTGGCCCTCCGGGGAGAAAGACTGCACGAACTAAAAAGGCTTAAGCAAACCGTGAGGGGAGATGCATGGGATTCCAACAAGATCCTTTTTCAGATACCGGATGACGAACAAAGCGGCAATCCCGGTATTACCCTGAACTAGTCTCCAATAAATCTTTGAACACTGCCTTTTAATTGGGTGCAACCTGTTTTAGAAAATTTAAAAATGCACAGGTTGCATCCTTCCTTAATATCGAGTAAAATGAAGCGTTTCTATCCCGTCCTTATCCGGCTTTTTATTTTTTCTTTCAGCCTGACTGCTGTACGTGTTTTGGGCCAGCCTGCAGTCAATGTGAGTAACTGGCCAAGGGGTATCACCTATGAGATATATGTTCAATCCTTTGCCGATTCAAACGGGGACGGAAAAGGTGATTTTAATGGAATGACATCCAAGCTGGATTATTTGAAAGACCTGGGTGTGGGTGCCGTTTGGCTTATGCCGATATGTCCCTCCCCTTCGTATCACAAGTATGATGTAACCGATTATTATGGCGTTGATTCAGCTTACGGTACAATCGACGATTTTAAACGGTTTGTTGAAGAAGCCCATAAAAGAAATATAAAAGTGGTGATCGACATGGTCCTTAATCATTCCAGCAGCAGGCACCCCTGGTTTGTAGATGCCAGAAAAAACCTGAACAGTCCTTACCGCGAGTATTATGTCTGGACAAACAAATCAGACCCGCAGGTGCGTTCGTTGGGGAATGTTACCGCCGGGGAGAGCGCCAGAAGAAATCATTGGATGCGGCCGCAACAGGGGGCCGACAGCAATTATTTCTTTTATGCACAATTCGGCGGTAATATGCCTGACCTGAATTTTGACAGCCCCAAGCTCAGGGAAGAAGTATTTAAGATCGGCAGGTTCTGGGCTGCTGATGTTAAGGTTGATGGGTTTAGATTGGATGCTGCCCGCCATATATTTCCTGACGAACGCCCCCAGGATAATCATTGGTGGTGGGAATACTTCCTGCAGGAAATGAGAAAAGTAAACAAGGATTTTTATCTGGTAGGTGAAGTGTGGGCGCCGGCAGAAGTTGTAGGGCCCTACCTGAAAGGCATACCTGCCCTGTTCAATTTTGACATGGGTGCCGCAATCACAAAGGCGGTATCTGCTGAAGTGGCGGACTCGCTTCCGGCCATGCAAAAAAAGATCAGGGATTTTTATGCGACCATCAATCCTGATTACGTGGATGCAACTTTTCTTACCAACCACGACCAGGTCCGGATCATGAGCGCCGTTAACAATGATCCCGGGAAAGCAAAAATGGCCGCTTCTATTTTACTGACGCTGCCCGGGTCTCCTTATCTGTACTACGGGGAAGAAATAGGCATGCTTGGCAAAAAACCGGATCCCTTTATCCGGGAGCCTTTTTTGTGGGATAGTAAACCAAAAGACAAATCACGCGCAACCTGGGAGGTGCCGAGAAATACGACGGATTCGTCGGTTGTACCGCTTGCCGTACAAATAAAGGACAAGAATTCCGTCTACAACCATTACCGTACGTTCACGCAATTGAGAAATGCCAGCAATGTACTTACTTATGGCGAACTGGAACCTGTTAACCTGAACAACCGGGCCCTTTGCTCTTTTATCAGGTTCACGAAAGATCAATCTGTGTTGGTCATACACAACGTTTCAAAATCAACTTCTACCATTGTGTTACCGGAAGACCAGCGCCAATTCACAAAAGTCTTTTTCAAAAACGGGAATGTATCCCTGAAGAGCAATACCCTTGTCTTACCCGCATACAGTACGGTTATTCTTCAGAAATAGGTATTGCACTTTTCCGGTAAAATAATGTAACGATACCGGTTTGAATTTGGTGGTGTGCTGTGTTGAGAAGGTGTAGGGGTGGGGCTACGATGACATCGTTCTGCTTCCGCCTGAGTTGCGGAAATTAAGGTGGTTGTGTTTCCCTTTCAGGTATTTTCCCTTAAAGCGGGTATGCAGGCTTCCCGGCTGTGCCTTGCCGTTAACGACCAGTTTTGTATCGTCGGGCGCCAGGGAGGTCAATGCCGCGCGGTTTTCTATCAACTTCTCTTTTATCAGTTCATCAATCATGGCATCAAGCAGCTTGCGGTCCTCTTCTGTCTGCCTGCGATCTTTGGCGGCTTGCTCCCGATCCAGTTCAGCCTGCGCCCGGTCTTTTTTTGCTTGCTCACGATCGCGCTCCCATTGTGCACGGTCTTTCTCTGCCCTCTTCCTGAATAAATGATCAGACGTCAGCATAAATTCGAAAACTCCTTTTTAAAATCTTTATCCGGGGCCTTAATCAGCTTGCTATTTCTGTAATGTTGCCGGTGTTATGATCAGCTCCTTCAAATTGAATCCGCCTTTATTTACATACAGCCGGATCACATGAACGCCTTTCTTCATGGGCAAATGACCGATGGGCTGTGTCTGCCAGCTTTTGAGGCTTCCGGTTGAATGGACAGGCACATTGTTGAAAACCCACTTCCCGTCTACGCTCATGGTCACATTGGCGGAATCGGTGCCGGCTGCAACGGAAAGCTTGAAAGCAAAACCAGCTGTTTCTTTTGCGGTGATGGTGTATTGCAGCCATTCACCGGCTTCTGTACTGCCTATATAGTAAGATTCGTACCGGGCCGAATCCCTGAAAATATCGACTCCGTCATTTCTGTAAACATTCCCCCGGTTGCCTACTCCGCGCCTTCCGCCCGAACCGGAATAATTGGCGGTGTCCTGGTCGAAATAAGCGCTGCCGTTTCTTCCCAGGTCGTAATCCACCGCGTGGATGATGGAGTCCCGAAGCCCAACCAGCCCGGGTTTGTACGGAATGGTGCCGGTACTGAAGGGCTGGCGGAACAGGGCATCGATCACGTCTTTGTGAACCTGGTTGGAGCGGATGTTGGTATAGACCGCCAGTTCAAGCAGGCCGCTGTATACATTGCTTTCCTTGGGCGGATTTTTTGTTCTGCCGTTCCAGTAGTCTGCCAGGCTGTTGTAGTTCAGGTTCGATTTTATTTCGAGGGGATTGTTGTGCCCGATTTTTTTGAGCGGCCACCAACTCCATCCAATGTTGTTTTCTTCAAACAAACGCACCGCTTCGCTGAACCAGGTGTTTGAGTTCTCACCCGTTTCCCCCAGCCAGATGGGTGCCTGGGTTTGTTCCCGGATGTCCAGCATGTTGCGGATAGATTGCAGGTTGTTGCTGTTCCAGTATTTGTGAAAGCTGATCGCGGTATTGTCATCCCACAAAGGAAATACGCCCTTGTAATTGTTCCCCCATGCATTGCCCTCGATAATGATAAGATGCTTTTTGTCGACAGAACGGATGGCCTGCGTGATATCCATCAGCAGGGACCGCAGCGGTTTGTTGCCTGTCTCTTTGATGCCATGCAGATCGGAAGGATCCTCAAAGCCCCAGTTGGTTTCATTGAGCAGGTCGTACCCGCCGATATAAGGTTCATCCTTGTACCGCTCTGCCAGTTTTTTCCAGAGGGCAATGGTTTTTGCCTTGTTGGCCCCGCTTTGCCACAGCGCAGGTTTGGAGCTGTCCCGGTCAGCTATGTTCAGGTCGTTTCCCTGTCCGCCGGGTGCTGCATGCAGGTCGAGAATGAGATATATTTTATTCGCTTTGCACCAGCTCAGCAGGCTGTCGGTAAGCTGAAAGCCCTTTGTAAGCCAGGTTTGTTTGGAAGAGTCGGGTTCCTGCTCAACGGGCAGGGTATACAGGTTGTAGTGCATGGGCAGGCGCACTGAATTAAAACCCCAGGCCCGCATCGAATCAATGTCGGCCCTGGTAACAAAATTCTGCAGCCAGGTGTCGTAGAACTCCCCCGTTTGTGCCGGGCTCAGCAGCTGTTCTATGCGCTTGCGGATGCTGTATTGCGGATTGGTTCCCTGGAGCTTGAGCATATATCCTTCCTGCAGCATCCAGCCACCCAGGCCAATACCCCGGAGCAGGATGTTTTCCCCCTTTTCAGTGACGATCTTTTTGTCAGCTGCTTTTAGAAAACCTTGTGCCTGGGCGGCTGTGACCAAAATGACGGAGAGAAAACCCAGGCAGACTAATTTCTTCATTTGGAGCTTGTTTTGGGCGATTTCCAGATATAGGTTGCGACCGACCGGGCCTGCAGAAAAGCTGCTGCCGATCGCCGCTGATCAACAATAGTAAAGTGTTGTTCCCGGTGGCCGGTATTGGCAACGATCAGCACCCGTTCACCCGCCGGGGTCAGGTAGGCAACATTGGGTAAACTGTCCGGCAGGGAAGACGCGATGCGGATGGAACCGGGACGTACGAATTTGGAGGCATGCGCCATGGCATAGTAAGCCAGGTTATAAGCAACGCTGTCTTTGTCGATGGTAACGGCTCCCTGGCAGCTGCTGCAGCCGCCCCTGTCGGTATAAGGCTTGAACTGGGGATCGGCAGCCAGGTTCCAGAGCAATACATTCCTGCTCCAGTTGCGGGGTGCATCGATCATCAGCCGGCTCACCGGTGAAACTATGTTCAGGTTTCCCGGTGCATCATCACCCCGCCGGTTGTACTGGACAACCATCTGCTCGGTGAAGTAAATGTTTTTTCCGGGATGCGCTTCAGCCACATCGGACAGTGCATTCATGGTGCCGCCATACAGATGAAAGGCCGAGCCATCGATGTACTGCGCGGCTTCCCGGTCGTTCAGCACGGAGATGGGGTAGTCGGGGCGGTCTGCATTGTGATCATAGATCAGGATTTTTGTGCCGATCCGTTGCTGCCTGAACAGCGGACCAAGATCGTGCTTGATAAATTCAGCTTCCTCGGGTGCCGTGAGCAGCAGGCTCGGATTGTTACCGGGATGCAGCGGTTCGTTTTGTATGGTGATGGCATCTATCGCAATACCGTTTTTCTTCATAGCCTGTATATACATCAGCAGGTATCTTGCATACAGGGGATAGTACGCCGGCAGCAACCGGCCGCCACGGGTATCGCCGTTTGTCTTCATCCAGGCGGGTGGCGACCAGGGTGAGCCCATTATCTTTATACCCGGATTGATGGAAAGGATCTCTTTCATCACGGGAATCACATTCAGCTTGTCTTCACCCAGGTCGAAATGGGCCAGCGCCGTATCGCCCGGCACATCGTCATAAGAAAAGACGCGGGCATTCAGATCGGAAGCGCCGATGCTCAGCCGCAGATAACTTACTCCGATCGCATCAGGGGTGGTGCCGAAAAGCCGGTGCAGCAAAGCCTTTCTGGCAGCCGCCGACATGTGAACGATGTGATCGGCACTGCCACCGGTTAACGCAAACCCAAACCCGTCCATGCGCTGGAACTGTTTAGTGCCATCGATGCTGATGAGAGGAGGCGCACCAGGAGCAGCGCCAAAGCGTAATTGGTCAGCTTGTTGCTGAAACACTGCGGAACGGTCTGCAGTGGTGAGCCAGACCGATATACCGCCGGTTTGTGCGCCGGCCGCCAGGCTTGCAAGCATACAAGTGAGCAAAATGCAGGTGGTCAATTTTTGATACATGACTAAGAAAGATTTAAGATGGCATTCGTTGGTGCATTACAATCTGTTCAAGCAGTTTTGTTACCAGACATAGGTACCCACAGCGCCGCCTTCCAACTGGGTGGTCACCAGCTTTCCGTTGAACCTTATGTGGAATGGGGTGGCCGTTTTATTCTTGTTGAGCACGATCAGCACTTTTTGTCCCTGCGGGTTCTTAAAAGCTACATTGGGCAGGTTGTCTGCATTGTTAGATCCGATCCGCACCGACCCGGGACGTACAAATTTCGAGGCATGCGCAATGATGTAATAAGCCACATTGCGTGTAGGATAGCCTGAGATGGTGAGCGCACCCAAACAGGTGCTGCATCCTCCGGCAGTATGCGGATTGTAACCCGGATCTGATGCCAGGTTCCATTCCAGTGCGTTGCGGCTCCAGTTGCGGGTAGCGCCGATGATCACGTTTTCTATATGCCAGGCAAGATCGCCACCAAAATTGCCCGGCCCGCCTACCCACTGTTCCGTAAAATAGAGGTTTTTGTCGGGATGGGCATTGTGCACCTCCGTGAGGGCGGTAATGCTTCCGTTGTACAGGTGGAAAGCCGAGCCGTCCACAAAAGGCTTTGCCGCTCCATCATTGAGAATAGCAATGGGGTAGGAGGGGCGGTCGCAGTTGTGATCCCATACAATGATCTTGGTTCTTATTCCCGCTGCCTGAAATGCGGGGCCTAAAAAGTTTTTGATGAAATCGGCCTGCTCCGTTGCCTGCATCAGCATGCTGGGATTGTTGTTGGGATTCAGCGGTTCGTTCTGCGGCGTGATGGCATCGATCGTTATTCCTTCTGCCTTCATGGCCTGGATGTATTTCAGCAGATACTGCGCATAGGCTCTATAATACTGCGGACGCAGGCTGCCGCCGATGAACGACCCGTTGGTCTTCATCCATACAGGCGCCGACCAGGGTGAGCCCAGTATCTTTATCGAAGGGTTCAGGGCAACGATCTTCTTCAGTACCGGCAGTAAGTCGGTCTTTTCAGGATCGATGCTGAACCTGGTAAGACTGGTGTCTGTTTGCCCTGCAGGTACATCATCATAGGTAAAAGCCGCGCTGCTCAGGTCGGAGGCGCCGATGCTGATGCGCAGGTAGCTTACGCCGATATTTGTGCTGTCCCACAGAAAAAGGTTGTTCAGCAGATTGTCTTTTTGTACCGGGGAAAGACTGTTGATCAGGGCTGCGCTTCCGCCAGTCAGCGTATAGCCGAAACCATCTATGGATTGAAATGTTTGCGTTGTGTCTACATCGATCACAGTATAACCGGCAGGGGCAACCGAAAATTGGAGGCTGGTATTTTGTTTTTCAAAGAGAGCGCCCTGATCAGCCCTGGTCAGGTAAAAAAGCATGTCTGTCGGCACTGTGGATGTAGACGCAGCTATATCAGGCGGATTGACAGGGGCGGCATCGTTCTTCTTGCAGGCTGCCACAACGGCCAGCAGGAAGAAGACTCCTGCCGCAGCGTGTTTTATCCAACAGAGATGTTTGCGCATGATGTGAATGGTTGGGCTGTAAAAAATCATTCCTTTTGACTGGTTTGAATACTGTCTTTGTATACGGCAATCCTGTGCGTTCTCAAATAGTAGGGAATAACTTTCGCACCTGTGCTGTTGCTGAAATAAATGGTTTTCGATGCCTGCAGCGGCATGTGGCAATCGAGGCAATCGGGTCTTTGCATCCCGGAACGAGCATCCTGTGTACGGGTTTCTTTCAACATTTCCAAAGCATGGGAAGATTGCCTGTGGCAATTCATACAGGTTGCTATATATCCGTTTGTTCCTTTTCCTTCGTCGTGCGGGTTGTGGCAGGTCATGCAGGTCATTCCCGTCTGCTGGTAGCAGCGGCTCATCCCGAGCAATTGCAATTGTTTGCCATGCACGTCGGGCTCCTTGTTGCGCGCGTCAAAGTCAGGATAGTAAAAATTTGACAAGGTATCACCCGGCCGGAAACCAAACACAGCTCTTTGCGTTGCCTGGTCGTTGCCCGAATGGCAAACGGCGCAAACATCCAGCTGCCGGCGGCGGTTGAGTGAGCGGAGGGATACCATATACATCGGTGTCTTTGCCGCTGGATGCTCCCGGTGAAATTGAACATGCTCCGATGCCGGCCCATGGCACCGCTCACAATCGATGCCATAGATAATGGAATTCCTGTCCAGCTTTTCGCTGACAGCCAGGGGGCCGGATTGCACAAACTCTTTTTCAACATAAGAAGCATGGCATTCGAAGCAGCGGCTTACGATCACCCGTTCAAACCGGGCATGGCTGGCAGGAAATCCTGGGCTGTTTGCCCAATCATGCAGGCTGCTGTAATAGCTGAGGGGCAGTTGCAGCAGCTGGTCCTTCTGCCAGGATGCATAGGTCTGCGCCTTTTCTCCTGAACCAAAAGCAATGTCAAACTGGTTGGATACCGTCTTCCGGCCATTCACAAAATAAGACTGGAAAAGGGAGTCGTTGCCCTCCTCGATAACGACCCGGCTTGAATCCTGGAAATAAAACGGACGTGTTGAAGGCGCCGTTTTATCTAGTACCGTGTCGTGGATGGCCCATGAAGTTTTAGCATGATTGGAATGGGTATAAGAAGCAAAAACATCCTGGTGGCAGGCGATGCATGTCTGCATACCCGCATACGCATCACCTCTGGGATCTTTCGTGGAAGGCTGGCCGTTAGAGCCGCATTTTGAAAAAAGTGCGACGGAAAAAATAAGCAGACAGACCACCAACAGGATTTTAGGATACTGCATACGTTCTATCTGCTTATGTTTCTGGCAGCGACCAGGTTTAGTAACCGGGGTTTTGTTTCAGCTTTGTATTGTTCAGCTCGTTCTGCGGAATCGGGAACAGCTCGTTCTTGCCGGCCACAAAACCTTTGGAGGCCAATACGGTAGCGGCTTTGCCCCAGCGCACCAGGTCGGGCCAGCGCTGGCCTTCGCCTGCAAGCTCAAGCCTTCTTTCTGTTTCGATGTTGGTTTGTGTTACGGCAACCGGCGCCAGTCCAACCCTTGCCCTGACGGCATTGAGCAATTGATAGGCCCTGCTGCCAGCACCTACGGCAGCACCGGCATTCAACAGGGCTTCGGCTTCCATCAGGTAAGTATCGGCCAGCCTGATCTCATACTCATCCTGCCCGAAATTCAGTTCGGGTGTAGTGGCGACCTTGTTGGATACACGGGCGATGAATTTATTCAAAAAGAGACCGGTGTTATTATAACCCGGTGTATAGTTGGCCAAGCCTGCAGCCTTCAGGCTGTCCAGGTTGGCAACAGTAGGGATGCTCCGGGGATCGTTCTTGATAAAATTATAGAAGGCCTGGGTGAATACCAGGAAACTGTATCCGGAAAAATAATCGGGCGCAGCTGTATTGAGCTGCGAATAACCCCGCGGACCGGTAATGATGCAGAGCAGGTTGCCTTCGCTGGCACCGGCGTCGCCCCAGCCACCGTTCGACAGTGAACTGTGTACGAATTCTATCACTGCTTCGGAGCTGAACTTATTGGATGTTTTCCACAGGTCAGCAAAATTGGGAACAAGCTTATAGCCGTATACCGATGCAGCTACACCGGGTGCCGTGCCGTTGACTACCGCAAACTGGTCAGCCGCCGCCTGCCACTTCTTTTGATACAACAGTACTTTTCCCAGCAGGGCCTGTGCACCGCCTTTTGTCAGTCGGCCGCCTTCCGTAGCAACCGGTACGGTAGCGGGCAGCGCTGCGATGGCGTCGTTCAGGTCTTTTTCTACATAGGCATAAATCTTATCCGGCGTGGTTTGTTCTACATTGTACAGATCTGCCGGATCAACCGTACCTTCTATCAGCGGGATGTTCTTGAAAAATGTAACCAGGTCAAAATAAAAGGCGCCACGCATGGCTTTCAGCTCTGCCACAAACCGGGCCTTTTTAGCCGCATCCATGGCGATGCCATCGATCTTCGATAGCAGGATATTTGCCCGGTAAATGCCTGCATAACCCCGGTTCCACAGGTAACCTTGCGGACCCGTAGTCGCGCTCAGTGTATATCTTTCGGTCACTTGCAGGTCGTTGATGTCTGTGGGGCCTCCGCCGCCTGCCAGCTGGTCGTCACCGGCAACATCCATGATAGCGGCCTTGTCGTACAGGCCGCCGGCCTGGTAGGCAAACCTGTCGTATACGGCTACCAGGGCTGCAAAAGCATCGGCTTCTGTTTTATAATAATTATCCAGCGTAATGCGCTCCTGCGGATTTACATTCAACTCTTTTTTGCAACCGTTGAGCAGCAGGATCATACAAGCCATCGCTGCCGCACCCAAAAATTTATATTTCATATAGTCTGATTTATACAGTTAAAATCCAATGTTCAAACCAAGTAAAAAAGAACGGGCCGGTACATAAAAACCACGGTCAATACCGAACTGCGACCCGCCGCCTGAATCAGGGCTAACGCCGATCTCCGGATCGTACCCGCTGTATTTGGTGAAGGTAAACAGGTTTTCACCCAGTACATATACCCGCAACCTTTGCATGCCAAATCTCCTGATGAGGTTATCCGGTAAAGAATAACCCAGCTGCATTGTTCTTACTTTAAAGAAAGTGCCGTTTTCCAGATAGAGGTTCGTGAACCTGGAATAGTTTCCGCTCGGGTCGCCATTCACGATCCGGGGCAGGGTAGCCGATGTATTGGTTGGCGTCCAGGCGTCGAGGTATTTGGTCTGGTAGTTTGCCGAAGCAATGTCGAGCCTTCTCAGCCCCTGGAAGATCTGATTGCCGCCCGAGCCGCTGCCGAACACGACAAAATCAAAGCTCTTGTAGCCCAGGTTCACTGTTAAACCATAGCTGGCCGTCGGATTGGGGTTGCCCAGGTAAGTACGGTCATTGGCATTGATCGTATTGTCATTGTTCAGATTGGCAAATTTCAGGTCGCCCGGTTTTGCGGTCGGTTGCAGCTTGGTCATCTTGTCGGCTCCTACATAAGCGTCGATCTCTGCCTGGGACTGGAAAATACCCAGGGTCTGGTAACCAAAGAAGCGCTGGTAGGGTGCATTCAGGGCTGTCCGGGTTATATTGCCCAGGTTCTGGAAAGTGGCGCTGTTGTCTTCGATGTAAGTCTGGCCGGGAAGCATCCGGGTAACTTTGTTGCGGTAAAAAGACACGTTGCCGTTTACGCCCAGGGTGAACTCACCCAGTTTTTTTCTGTAACCCAGTTCGATTTCCAAACCGGTATTTTCCAGATCGTCGTAGTTCTGGGCAAAACTGCCGTATCCGGCATAGCCTGGTATGGCCGGGGTTTGAAGGATACCGGTGGTTTTCTTTTTATAGACGTCTGCCGTAAAGGTCAGTGCGTTGAAGAGAACCGCATCCAGGCCGAGATCCAGCTGGCTGGTCTGCTCCCATTTCAAATCGGGATTGGCCGGTGCTGCGGGGCTGTAACCAACGTATACCACGCCGGTGGTTCCGAAGGTGTAATTCCGCTGTCCGCCTGCACCTACAAGGGGAACATAAGAGAAATCAGCGATGCCGTCATTACCTGTAATACCATAGCTACCACGGAGTTTCAGGCTGGTGAGTACCTGGTTGGAAGGAAAGAATTTTTCCAGGGTGGGCACCCAGCCAAGGGATACGGAAGGAAAGTAACCGAACTTGTTGTTTGATCCGAACCGGGATGAACCATCGCGCCTGATAAGGGCGGTCAACAGGTATTTCTGGCCGTAATTATATTGAAGGCGGGAGAACAGGGAATTGATCCGGTGGTCTGTGCCGTCAGAACCGCTGCTGTTCTGCCTGTCGGCCGGCAGGGCGCTGTACCGGAAGGAGGCCTGGTCGAAAGTGGTGGCCGGAACGTTCTGGTAAACAGCGGTTACCCCGCGGGCATTGTTGTCTTTGTATTCTCCCATGCCCGCCAGCAATGTGATGTTATGCTCATTGAAAACACGGTTATAGGAAACTGTATTTTCCACGTTCCAGTTTTCCAGGTAATTTTCGGAACGGGTTATGTTTGAGTTGTTGATGGCTGTGGAAGTGTTATAAAAGGCCACAGGTGTAAAGCTTTCGCTGCCGTAAAAGGCCAGTTTGGTACCCAGGGAGGAATGGATCAGCAATCCCTTTACCGGCGTGATGTCCACAAAGGCATTTCCGACAATATTATGATCCCATCCGTAGTTGCCCAGCCTGTTCTGGATAACAGCCAGCGGGTTTTTCATTTCCTGCAGTACATAAGGGGAGATGCCGAACAGCTGGCCGGTGTTGCGGTCGCGGGTGGCAGCGGCCAGGTTGGTGGCGCTGGAAGGCACATAAGCAGCTTGGGCTACGGGGTCTGTGATCCGGGCCGGGGTGGTTGGATCGAGGTTGAGCGCAGAGCTGACGATGCCGCCGTATTCGCGGTTCACTTCGCCGATGCCGCTGTTTTTTGCATGGCTGTATCCCAGGTTTTCCCCGAAGCTGATCCATTTTGCTGGCCTGAACGTGGTATTGATCCGGAAATTGATCCTTTTCCACTTGGAAACAGGGGTTGCTATCACACCCTGGATGTCGTTGTACCCGAATGAAGTAAAGTAATTGGCTTTGTCGTTCCCGCCGCTTACGTTGAATTCGTGGTTTTGTCTCCGTGCACTGTTATTAAAGACAAGGTCCTGCCAGTCGGTTCCCTTGCCCAGGGAGGCCGGATCGGCAAAGGCGGGTGCGCTGCCGGCAGCCACCAGGGCCTGGTTTCGTAACGTAGCATATTGCGTGGCATTTAAAAGATCCAGCTTTTTGGCCGGCGCCTGGGTGCCGTAGTATCCGGAATAATTGACCCGGAGGGTGCCGCTCCTGCCTTTTTTGGTGGTCACCAGGATTACGCCTGCAGCGGCGCGGGTACCGTAAATGGCGGCAGAGGCTGCATCTTTCAGGACCTCAATAGATTCTATGTCGTCCTGGTTCAGATAGCCGATCCCTCCATTGTCGATCACCACACCATCGATCACCCACAAAGGTTCGTTCTTGCCATTGCCAAAAGAGGTGAATCCTCTTAGACGGACGGTAGCGGCGGCCCCGGGCTGCCCGGAATTGGATGCAATGGTTAACCCGGAGGTACGGCCCTGCAATGATTGTTCGATGCGGGTAACCGGCTGGTCTTCCAGGTCAGCGGCGCGGACACTTGAGATAGAGCCGGTTACAACGCTTTTACGCTGCACGCCATACCCTACCACCACCACTTCATCAAGCCTGGCCCCTTCTGCAGCGGTCAGTTCAACGGTGACGTTACCCGAAGCCGGAATCCTGATGTCCTGGTTTCCGTAACCAACATAAGTGACCATCAGCGACTGGGCTGAAGCAGGAACGCTGATCTTGAAATTGCCCGCATTGTCGGTAATGGAAGAAGCGGTTGTGCCCCTGACTGAAACAGTGGCTCCCATGAGCGGCTCGCCGGTCGTTTTGGATACGATCTTACCGCTGATAACGCGGCTTTGAGCCAAAGCAATGTGCGAGAAAAGCACCAAAAAAAGATACAGTAGAAATCTGACTTTCATACGCAAGAATTTGTTGGCTGCTAAATTAGGATACCAGCCAACCAGGCCAGGATTTTCACCACATCATTCCCACATCAAAAATTAAAACCTCCCTGATAAAAAGGGTTTTTACCCCATCATTACTACATCATATTAATTTGTTACATTAGTCGGACGGTGGATTGTCATATGAGAGGTAAATTCTTTTTGATTTTTCTTGGCTGCAGCCTGCATTTTATAAAGGGGGAAGCGCAAAATACGGTTGCCCTTCCCGGGATCATCAATTATCCCAAGCAACAATACGGGGCAGGTACCCAGAACTGGAAATTCTGTCAGGACAATGCAGGCATTATTTATTGTGCGAACAATGAAGGCTTGTTGACCTTTGACGGGCACTTCTGGAAAAAATCTCTTCTCCCGGGCTCTAACGGCATCCGTTCGGTGGCTATGGCCGGCAATGGACGGATCTATGTAGGCTCACAAGGTGAGATCGGTTTTTTTGAACCGGGAGCAAACGGACTGCTCTCATATCATTCCCTCACCCAGCTGATCCCGGAGGACAGCAAGGATTTTACCGATGTGTGGGACGTAATTCCTGTGGGTGATGAGGTGTTTTTCCGCTCATTCAAAAAGATCCTTCATTTTAAAAATGAAAAGATCCTGGTTTACAGTGATATCTCCTGGGGGTTTCTGGGAAGCTGCAACGGCCGGCTGATCGGCAAGGCATATGGAAAAGGATTGCTGGCCTTCCAGGAGGGAAGATGGGTCCCTTTTCTTTCCACTAACGGGCTGCCGGAAAAAGCCCAGGTGGTTTCGCTGATCCCTTTTGGCAGGGACAGCTCACTGGTCATTACCCGAAAACATGGCATGTACCTGCTCAATGGAAACGGGCTCACGGCATTCAGCACGCGCGACCTGCAAATGATCGCAGAAAAAAGCCCTTATTCAGCGGCGGTGATCAGTCCGGACCGGCTTGCGATTGCTACCAGCCTCGGCGGCTGTTTTATCGTTAATAAAAAGGGGGAATTGATCCAGCGGCTGTCTAAACAGGATGGTTTGCAAAACAACAACGTACTCAGCGTTTTTGTGGACCGGGAGAAAAACCTCTGGCTGGGATTGGGCAACGGAATTGATTTTGTTGCCTATAACAATTCCATCAAGCATATCTATGCCGATTACGAGGAGCACAGCTCCGGCAGGGCTTCCATCATCTATGGTAATTATCTTTATATCGGCACTTCCAATGGCTTGTACAGCGCTCCTCTGACAACCCAACAAGACATCAGCCTGATAAAAGGTGATTTTGAGCTGGTGGCAGGAACCAAGGGACAGGTGTGGAACCTCTCCGCCGTGAACAACAATTTGCTGATGGGCCACAACGATGGTTTTTTCCTGATCAAGGACCGGAAAGCCGAAGTGCTCGACAGCAGTACCGGCTTCTGGACGTTCTTGCCGGCCGCCAGCATCATGCCATCGGCGCTGGTGCTGGCAGGCACCTATAACGGGGTTAATTTTTACATGTATGATAAGGGAAAATTTATCAATCCTTCCGTTCACAGTCATTTTGAATCTGTCCGGTTCCTTGAAACGGATGGTGATGTCGCCTGGGCATCCCACCCCTATAAAGGCTTGTACAAGGTAAAGATGAATGGGGGCATCAAGCCTTCCTATTCGGTCTATAAAGATAAAAAGGGTATTCTCTCCGAAAACAACAATCACCTCTTCAAAGTCAAAAGCAGGATCGTGCTCACCAACGAAAAAGGTTTTTTTGAGTACAATCCGCAGACGGATGATTTTGAACCTTCCGCATTCATGAAAGCCATGCTGCCTGCAGGGCCGGTCCAGTACCTGAAAGAAGACAACAAGGGCAATATATGGTTCATTCAGAACAAGCGCTTAGGCGTAACGGAGGTTTCGGGGGCAAAAGGGGAAACGGTCTATTTTCCTGAGCTGAATGACAAGATCATGGGCAATGGCTTTGAATATGTTTATCCTTATGATGGCAACAATATTTTTGTAGCCGGCGAAGAGGGTTTTTACCACATCAATTATGAAGAGTACAAACACAACAGGGAAGCCATTCCTATTCTTCTGAGCAATGTCAGCATCAGCAATGAAAGGGACAGCACTCTTTTCGGCGGTTACTCCATCCCGGCTTCAGACCATACAAGTGCTGTTAAACAAAAGACTCCCAAGGTCAGCTATGCCTGGAACTCTCTTCACTTTGAATATTCTTCGCCCTTGTATGGCAAGCAGTCGAGCGTCGAGTACTCCTATTACCTGGAAGACTTTGACAAGACCTGGGCAACGTGGTCGAAAAAGAATGAGCGGGACTATGCCTATCTTCCGCCCGGAACATATACTTTCCATGTGAAGGCAAGAACGCATGAAAGGGAAGAGTCCGCGGTCGTAAGTTATGCCTTCACGATCTTGCCGCCCTGGTACCGCACCGTTTGGGCTTACCTGTTATATCTTGTTATGGCTGGCTCGCTCGTTTATACAGGGTATCGCTGGCAGAAAAGGAAATTTCTTGCCCAGCAGAAAAAACACGAAGAAGAGCGGAAAAAGCTGGAATACCTGAACCAGCTGCAGGCCGGCAAACACGAAGAAGAACAAAAACAACTGATGTACCTGCATCAGCTGGAACTGGAGCGGAGCGAAAAAGAGATCATCCGGCTGCGCAATGAAAGACTCGAATCAGAGATAGAACTGAAGAATACGGAGCTGGCTTCCACAACCCTCAACCTGATCCAGAAAGGTGAAATGCTGGTGAAAGTAAAGGAAGAATTTGTGCGGATGCGGAAGATAAATGAGGTGGACAAGGAATCGGAAGATTACAAAAAGATCATCCGCATGCTGGGAGAAGATAAAATGAAAAAGAACTGGGAACAATTTGCCGTTCATTTCGACCGGGTGCATAGCAATTTTCTGGTGACCCTGAAAAGCCGGTATCCCCATCTTACGCCCAGCGAGCTCAAGCTCTGTGCGTATTTGCGTTTAAACCTCTCCAGCAAGGAAATTGCCCCGATCATGAATATCAGCATCAAGAGCGTTGAACTGGCCAGGTACCGCTTGAGAAAAAAACTGCAGATGCAACCGGAGGAAAACCTGATCAACTTCCTGCTGAATTTTCATTCGGAAAACATTTCCTGATGATCATCGGTAAACTGATACCGGTCTGAATTTGGCGGTGTGCAGGGTTGAGAAGGGGATAAATGAAATGCATACGTAAAACACATGATGGCAGGGGTGGGTCTACGATGCATGCCACACCAGCTCATTCAATCTATGGCAACGTGAAAGGCACATGGGGACAAACGCGCTGTCAAGTTCATCATGGAACCATAGGCATGCTTATCCAATGAAATCAATGGAGCAGCATGTTATGGAATGGCCACCCTGGAAACGGTAAAGGGCAATTGGACCGCGGGAGGGGTGGGATTGGTCGCACTGGGTCTCTTGTTTAACTGGCTGTTTACAACCAGAAAATAATTCCCTGCTCTGGCGATAGTGGTATTAAACAACAAATTATCACCAAACTCAGCACCTACGGTTCCTTTGGAGTAACTGTCAGATAGCTTTACCGGGAAAATCTTATTTGTTGTATTGCGCGATACGTAAAGCGTCTCGCCTGTAATCCACAATCCATCGCCTGCAGTAACGGGCGTATTGATGATGATCTCAATGATCGCTTTGCTGCTTCTGTCAATGCGGTAAAGCTTTCCTGTATTTGAAATCACGATGATGATATATTTACCGTCCGGCGTCAGCACGATACCATTTGCGTTGAAGCCCGTGCCGTAAAGTATTTGTTGGTTTGTGAAGTTCAACCATTCTTCCACATTGCCTGGTTGACTGCCAGAAATTGCGGCCCGATATACTTTTTGAATCCTGGAATCAGTAAAATAAATGTATTGGTCATCTGCCGCACAATCATTGATAAAACCGGAATTGTACAATGCTTTCAGGTCCCAGGTCTGGATCAGCGCCCCCTTTGGATCCAGTACATGCACTTTGTTTTCTTCACCACCGCAGATCCATAACCGGTCTTTCAGATCCACTTTCATGCCCCGGCAGTCGGTACGTGCCTGTTGTGCACCACTGGCAAATACGCTGGCTGCGCCGGTTTCTACGTTCACCCGCACTACGTCTCCATTGGTAGTGCTGCCACTGAAGAACGCCCCTGCACGGGAACTGAACGCTATGCCCTCGGGAAAAAAGGTATTGCCCGGGATCGTATAGAGTTCCTGATTGATTTTTACCGCATCATGTTTATTGCAGGAAAGTAAGAAAGAAAGCGCGAGGGCTAAAAACATAGGTTTGCAATTCATTGTCATGGCTTGAGGGAATTATCAATAAGGCCTGATTATCAATATCAAAAATAAGGACAATTTGCAAAGTGTTGCAACCGGGTTTCCCCTTCTTTACATGTTTGATCTTAAAAAAAGCTCTTCCGGTTGTTGCTTTGAAAAGGATGCACTTCATACTTTTGGACAGTTCATCAATGGTGTTGCGCTCTTAAAGAATTTCCAATACATTTTTGAATTAAAATCAGCAGTGAATTTTTTTCTGCTTTGCTTCGCCATAATGCTGGTAATTTAAGATGAAGAATTTTATCTTAACTACCTGTCCTGTCCGGTTTCAAGGAGACATCATATCGGTGCTATGACCGAAGCAGGCTGCAAACAAACGGGCTAAATAAATATGGAGATCATTTGTATCACACAAATAAAGTTATGAGGAAGTGTATTTTGTTTATTGTCGCATTATATAGCATAATGCCCTGTCTACACGCACAATTGCCGGCCTTTCCCGGAGCGGAAGGATGGGGCCGGTATGCACAGGGTGGAAGAGGTGGCGCCGTTTTGAAAGTGACTAATCTGAACGACAGCGGACCGGGAAGCTTCCGCGAAGCGGTCACGGATTCCGGGCCGAGGATCGTTGTTTTTGAGGTTTCGGGAACAATAGATCTGAGATCGCCCCTCGAGGTAAATGCTCCTTTCCTGACGATAGCGGGACAGACGGCTCCGGGAGACGGAATATGCTTAAAACGGTTTCCTTTAAGGATACGCAATACCCATGATGTCATTATCCGGGGAATAAGAATACGGCCCGGCATCGAATCAGGCTTGATAGGAAGTGAGATAGATGTTATCGATGTAGACAATTCGCAGAATGTGATTGTTGATCACTGCGTATTCAGCTGGTCTACCGATGAGGGCGTCAATACCTGGCATGGGGCAAGATATATAACTGTTCAGTGGTGTATGATGAGTGAACCATTGGATCATTCGATCCATGAAAAAGGAGCCCATGGCTACTGTGCTTCCATCGGTGGGTACAAAGCTTCCTTTCACCACAACCTTTTGGCGAACGGAGCGGCGAGAAATCCCAGCATAGCAGGCAACGACCAGGCCCCGACCGTTCTGCTGGATTTTCGCAACTGTGTGATCTCCAACTGGGGCCATCGTTCCTGCGACGGAAAGCCCCTGTCCATCAACCTGGTTAATAACTATTACAAATCAGGCCCGGCAACCAATGAAGATGTGAAAAGACGGATCACCCGCATAGACAATGCCGAGAAACTTGGCTTTTCCTGCCTGTGGTATGTGGATGGAAATTTTGTGGAAGGATACCCGGCAATATCTGCCAACAACTGGACAGGCGGGGTAGATTATGAAGAAGGCACTTCTCCCGAAAAGAACCGGCGCAAAGATCCTTTTGAAGTGGCGCCTGTTATCACCCAACCGGCAAAAGAGGCTTACGAACTCGTACTGAAATATGCAGGATGCTATCTCAACCGGGATGCCCAGGAAAAGCGCATTATTGAGCAGATACGCACGGGAAAGTACACGGTCAGCAAGAACGGATTGATAGACCGGGTAGAACAGGCTGGTGGTTGGCCTGTACTAAAAACAGGAAAGCTTCCTCCGGACACAGACAAAGACGGCATCCCGGATGAGTGGGAACAAAAGAACGGGTTGAATGCCACTGACCCATCTGATGCAAAAAAAATGGCCGGAAACAAGTACATGAACATCGAAAACTATATCAATAGCCTGCTGCCGGATATTTACCGTGGCCTTTGACCGGTGATGGCACAAACCGGCGAGGAGGGCTAAGCGCACCGGTTTTCAGGATAGATAGGAATAAACTTCTATTCCGCTGAAATCAAGCAGTAAAAACAAAATAGGTATAAGTTGTCTATCGTTCTGTAGATGATGCTTTATAAAAAATAACTTGGCAGCCATCATCCTGATTTTACAGGTTACACGAACAAGCGCACAGGAGAACGCACTGAAGGTGCCGGAATTCGGGAATGTAAGCATGGCGGAACTGCAAATGAAAACATGCGATTTTTCTCCCGGGGCACCCACTGTCAACCTGCTGAAATACAGGGAGGTGAAACTTTCCGTTTTCCCCAATGGCAATACGGAGGTTGTAACATTAACAAGGTACAGAGTAAAGATCTTTGATAAAAAGGGGTATAAAGATGCCATTATAACGATCCCGTTTAACCGGGAGAATACGATCAGAATAAGCAATATAAAGGCTGCCACTTATAACCTGGGTGAAAGTGGCCAGATAATAATCACGCCGGTTAAAGAGGATGATATCTATAAAAATAAGGGGGAAAAAAAGAAGATTACAGTTCGATAAAGTTTGTTTTCCCTGCCACCAAAGAAGGTTCAGTGATAGAATACCAGGTCGTGAGGAAATATAAAATGGCGTACGAAGTGCCTTCCTGGTATTTTCAGGATGACATCCCCAATTTATTGTCAGTATATCAGATCATCAGGCCTTCTTATTCTCAATTAGAAAAACGGGTTGTTTCGGGATTGCCTATTGCTGACATGCATTCGGTTGATTACTCGAAAGGAATAGACCAGAAACAGCTGCATGATACTTACATCATGAGAAATGTTCCGGCTTTTAAGCGGGAAGCCTTTATGAGTTCTTCCCTTGACTATAAATACAGGATGGATTTTAGTAGATGATGCAAGAACTGTCTTTTCCCCAAACCTATGGTTTTCGGCTAATGCATGGTTGTTGCGCTCGCCTTATTTTGCAGGGGCTTTTGATTCAAAGATCCCTGGTACAAAGTCGATTGTTGATTCTGTAAAACAACTGAACAATATCCCTGCTAAGATCCGTTCTGTTTACAACTACGTGATGGCAAACGCAACCGGCATCCGGCAATTTAACCGGATGTCTTTTTCTGGATTGTTTTAAAAAAGCTGGCTTTAAAAAGCCTTCCCAAAGGCAGCGACTTGTCATGGAGCATCACCTGGTCAGCATTGAAACTGGTGATTTTATCCAGCGCAACAATGAATGATTTGTGAATTCTGGTGAACAGATTGAACGGGAGTTTCTCTTCCATAAAGCCGAGCTTTTCAGAAGCGATATAGGATTTGTCTGCTGTATGTACTTTGATATAATCAGCCAGTCCTTCAATGTACAGGATGTCTTTAAGCATGATTTTTACTTGTTCCCTGCCTACTTTGAAGAACAGGTAGGCCCCATCATTGCTTTTAGTTGTTTCTCTGGCTTCTGCCTGGCTGCTCCAATAATGCATAAACTTGGCGATCGACTTCATGAATCTCTCCTGTGTGATGGGCTTGACCAGGTAATCGAAAACCTCCCAGTCAAATGCATCGGCAGCATACTCGCGGTAAGCCGTCGTTAAGATGATCTTGGGGCTCCATTTCAATGATCTTATCAACTCAAGCCCTGAAACCTTCGGCATCCTGATGTCCAGAAAAACCAGGTCGATCCCTTCTTTTTGCAGAAGAACAAAAGCATCCAGTGCGTTGTTGAACGAAGCGACTACCTCAAAATCTTCCAGCCCTGAGAGATGCAGTTTGATCAGTTCCCTTGCCGGTTCCTCGTCATCAACGATTAAACAGCGAATCATATTCCGATTTGAATTTTTAATATGACAAGATAGGAATTTGGCCCTTCAATAACTTTCAATTCATGTTTGTTCCGGTAGATGAGCTGAAGCCTTTTTTTGACATTTGCCAATCCGATGCCACCTGTGTTGGGGCTTACCTGCTTTGCGTCCCTGTCGCAGCTGTTTTCGATCACAATCGAATACTGGTCCTTTTTTCTGGATACATCGATCCGGACCCAGCTTTTTTGGACAGAATCTCCCACGCCATGCTTAAAACAGTTTTCAACCAGCGGCAACAATAACAGGGGTGCCACTTGAAGGTCAGTTATCTCATCAAATATATTCACCGCTACATCTACGCTGTTGCCAAACCTGTTTTTTTGAAGTTCAATATAGTGTTTTATGTAATCGATCTCTGCGGTCAGCGCGATCGTGTCCTTTGACGCGTCATATAGATTGTAGTTCAGGAAACCGGAGAGATGTGCAATCAAAGCCGCCGTTTCCGGACTGGCTTTTAATGCGGTGCCGTAGATATTATTCAGCGTATTGAAAACAAAATGTGGCTGCACCTGCGACTTAAGCAGGTCCAGTTCAGCGAGCGTTTTCTGCTGTAATAGGTCCTGCACCCGGTGTTTTTCCCGGTACCAGTAACGGAGGGAATAATACAAGGCGTACAAACCGGTGATCGCGTACAAGTTCACAAAATCAACCAGAAATTTACCTGCTGAAAGCAAAGGCATGTTGAGCGCCATGGGAAAGTAGCGCGGATAAATGATGTAGTAATTAAAATACCGCCTGATCAGCAACAACAAACCGGAACTTAAAATTATGCCCAGCCAGAACGCGGTTTTTTGGTCTTTTTGATAATACCGGCGGAAAAACAGATGAACAGCCAGTATCGAAAAGATCAATGAAACCGGCAGCGCCATGCAGGCATTGATAAAATAACCATTGTAATCTCCATACAGGGATGCCAGCCCGAGCCACTGGTATAAAAAATACAGCAGCCAGAATACGCTGTTGAATGCTATATCCTTATTGAACTTCATGGTTCAGCTTTTTTAAGCAAGGTCAATATTTCTATCTGTCCATTGTTCCTGCGGAGCTTCCCAGACCTTACATTTTCGACCAACGGCCTTATTTTTCTGTCAACGCCGGATACAGAAGATTTGTGTTGTGTGCAGAAGCAAGCAATTTAAGCGCATCGGTGTAGCTACATTTGATCAGGAGGCTTTATCGCAATGAGAAAATTGATCATTACCGGCCGTGCTTTTTATGCATCAGCGTTGATCGTAAATGGACTGCAGCAATTTTACTTTGGTACGTTCAGAGACGTATTTTTCTCCGTCTACCAAAAGTACCTGCCGTTGTTGAATATACTTTCCTATCTATTCGGTTTGTACCTGGTGATCACCGGCGTGCTTATTTTTATACCGGGCAAAGGCAAAAAGGCCTCACTGGTACTTGGCGGCGTTTTTATCACACTGCTCCTGGGCACCCACATCACGTACGAGCTGATTTCTGAACCCAACAAACTATACCATTTGGGTTTATGGACAACACCGTTAAAGGAACTGGCGCTTGCCGGCGGTGCATTCGTGACCGGTTATTCATTTGATGCATCTCCCGCCGGAAAGAAAGGATTTTTGGAAAGGTTGGCGCCGTACGGGAATTTGTTCTTTTTGTACACGATCACCAGCTTTGGCATTTCCCACATTGTTTATGCTCCTTACCTTGTTGGCAACGTTCCAGGTTGGATGGCAAATCCCGATTTTTGGGTTGCGTTTACGGGTGTAACGCTGGCCGGCGGTGGCATTGCGATCATTCTTGGAATCCGGATCCGGATCATCGCTTTGCTATTGGCGCTTCAAATCTTTCTCTGGGTTTGGCTGGTGCATGTTCCCGGAACCCTTGCAAACCCTTTGGCCGCGAACAGAGGAAATCTGCTGGCCAGTGCTTTTGACGCGCTTGCCTTCAGTGGTACAGCTTTGCTGATTGCTATGACCATGAAAAAGCAACAATGGGTGGAAGACATTGAAAACTGGGGCGAAAGAAATCAGTCCGCAAGCTGATAGAGGGGGTAATGGCTCAGCGGCGTCAATGAGAGCGTTCTTCCGAGCGGGGGCTGCTTGTAATTCTCTATCAACAAATTTATACCGTTCTATATATGAAACCTCTGTTGCATTCCGTTATGAACCAAAAATATGAACCCCAGTGACGATGGGTATGAAGTGAAACGCATGCAGGAGTTAAGAGAATACAATATTCTCGATACGCTAACAGAAGAAGAATACGAGCAGATTACTTACCTGGCTACCGTTATTTGTGACGTACCTATTGCATTGATCAGCTTTATAGATGAAAACAGGCAGTGGTTCAAATCACACTTGGGGGTGTCCGATTCCGAAACGTTGCGTGAACATTCCTTTTGCGCTCACGCCATCAATTCTCCCGAGGAATTGATGGTTGTGCCGGACTCCAGAAAGGATGAACGTTTTAAAGACAATCCCTATGTAACAGGTTCGCCCAACGTTGTATTCTACACAGGCATACCTCTGTTAAGCAGGGAAGGTTACGGCCTGGGAACCATTTGCGTAATAGATCACAAACCCAAGGAACTGAACCAGCAACAACTCAAAGCATTAAAGATTTTATCCTTACAGGTCATGAGCCTGCTCGAAACCAGAAGAACCAATGCCCGGCTTGAAAAAGCTTTGCAGGAGTGGAAAGCGAAGGTAAAGAACGGTGATATATAAAAGGGGAACTGCAGTGTGTCAAGGTAATGAAACTCCTTAATTTTGGAGCCCCGGCCAAGGCAAATGATCAAACCAGGTAAAGGCATATTAAGGATAGGCACCAGCAATGTAGTAGTGCCTGGTAACAAGCAGGCATTCCCGCCTGAATTCCGGCAAAAGAGCCGGCTGACTTATTACAGCACGCTGTTCAATTCGGTGGAAATAAACAGTACGTTCTACAAAGTTCCCATGCCGGCTACTTTTGAAAAATGGGCTGCTGAAGTGCCTGAATCTTTCCGGTTTACCGTAAAATTATGGAAGGAAATCACGCATGTAAAATACCTGGACTTCAAGGCAGCCGACCTGACGCTTTTTTACAATGCCATCAACCGCACGGGTAACAAAAAAGGATGCCTGCTTATCCAGTTTCCGGGAAGCACTACTTTGGATTCATATGCGCAGGTAGAACAACTGCTTGCCCGGTGCAAAGAACTTGACCCGGAACCTCAATGGCGCATCGCTATTGAGTTTAGAAGTAAAACCTGGTATACCGGTGAAACATATGAGTTGCTCGACCAGTATGGTGCATCGCTGGTGCTTCATGACATGCCCAAATCTAAGCACGAAACCTTAAACAAGGCAGCTGGTTTTGTATACATCCGGTTTCACGGCGTAAACGGAGATTATACGGGCAGCTACACCGATGACCAGCTTGGGGCACAAGCCCAAAAGGTCCGGCACTGGCTCAACGAGGGCAAGGATGTATATGTTTATTTCAACAATACCATCGGCGACGCCTTCCAAAACGCCCTGTACCTGAAAGGCTTGACTGAACAGTAAGAAAAATCTTAAGCCATTCAGTAAAAAGCTATTGAGATTGCCTGCAGCCGGCCTGTTCTAAAAGTTTTCAAAATGGTGCCCTGTTTTCAAAAACAGGTCCGGGAAGATGAGAAGTAGAAAAGTCAACTGAATTAAAAAATCTTATTATCTTGACCTGCATTTTAATCCCGTTTCCCTGTTCAGAGCCGCTGGTTAAGCCGGCCAGATCTTTTGAAACAGATGATGGCTGAACCCTCTGAGCAAAATATACTGTTTCATGAAGTTTTACCAGGTTATCCGTGCCGTTGGGGGCAACGTTGTCCCCTTATTACTTATCTGCCAGCTTTTCGTGTTCTGTAATCCATCCACTCCAGCCGGCAGCCGTTCTGGCGACAGTTCCCTTGCGCACATACAACACGGCCGGCTATCCAAAAAAGCCGGTTTGCAGCAAGCTGCCGCCAGAACTGATTTCGATACATTGAAGTACCAAAGGATATTGGCTGCTTTGACGCACAACAAACCAGACAGCATCTGGTCTGTGAAAGAGGGTTATCCGTTGCCGGGTGCCATCACACCCTTCAAGAGGATCGTTGCATACTATGGAAATCTTTACTCCAAAGGAATGGGCATCCTGGGGGCGCTTCCTCCTGATGAAATGCTGGGAAGGCTGCAGGCAGAGGTGAAGAAATGGGAAGAAGCCGACACGCTCATCCCGGTACAGCCTGCCCTGCACTACATAGCGGTTACTGCCCAGAGCAGGCCAGGGCCAAACAGCACGTACAGAATGCGTATGCCCGGCCACCAGATCGACAGTGTGCTGGCCCTGGCGCGAAAGATTAATGCCATCGTGTTTCTGGACATCCAGGTGGGCCATAGCAGCCTGGCGGAGGAAATCCCTCCGCTCAGGAAGTATTTGATCCTGCCGGATGTGCATCTTGGGATAGACCCGGAGTTTTCCATGAAGGCGGGAAAAGTGCCCGGTACTTCCATTGGCACCTTCGATGCCGAAGACATCAACTATGCCTCCGCTTACCTGGCCCAACTGGTACAGGAAAACAACATTCCTCCCAAAGTGCTGGTGGTACACAGGTTTACGCAGGGCATGGTAACAAATTACCGGAAGGTCCGGATAACACCGGAAGTACAGATCATCATGCACATGGACGGGTTTGGCTTTCCGGCAAAGAAGCTGGACACCTACAAGCGCTTTATCGCCAGGGAGCCTGTCCAGTTCACCGGCTTCAAAGTGTTTTACAAGAATGATGTCGAGCGCCCGCGTTGGCCTGCACCGATGCAGCCGAAAGAGATCCTGGAGCTGTATCCGCAACCGGTGTACATTCAATACCAGTAGTTTTAAGCGGCAAATACCTGCGCCAACATTGACACCGCATCTGTTTTGCGTGGTTTCTCCACACAGGGTTCAGGTAAATTTCATACTAAACGGGTTTGATTTTCCGGGGAGATCAGTGATCACCTTACAAGTATAAGCGTACCTTTTCTCAGTTCAGGCCTGGCATCTTGTAGGCGATAAGTGAAAGCAGGTTTTGTTGGGCTAAAGTTCAGCTTTCCTGTTCCGGAGCCCTCATATACTAAAATGGTCTATGAACTATTTTTTAAAGTTGCATCAGGAATGCCCCAATACCGGGTGCGGCTGATAAGGCGCTTCCAGCTTCTTGATTTCTTCACCGGATAGCTTCACCCCAAGTGCTCCTATAGCGTCTTCCAGGTGGCCGGGTTTGCTGGCTCCGATGATCGGGGCTGTAACAACCGGGTTGGTAAAATGCCAGGCCAGTGCAACCTGTGCAGCCGGTACGCCGCGCTGCTGTGCTACTTCATCCACGGCGGCTGCAACTGCAAAGTCATCATCACGGTTATAAAGGCTCTTGGCATAAGCGTCGGTACGGGCGCGTTCGGTTTCGTTGCGCTCCTTGGTTCGCTTGCCGGTAAGCAGTCCACGCGCCAATGGTGACCAGGGAATAACAGCGATCCGCTGATCCTTGCACAGGGGCAGCATTTCCCGTTCTTCTTCCCGGTAAATCAAATTGTATTGCGGCTGCATCGATACAAAGCGGGTCCAGCCGTGCAGGTCGGCCGTGTACAGGGCTTGTGCAAACTGCCAGGCATACATGGAGGAAGCACCAATGTAGCGTGCCTTGCCTGCTTTTACCACATCGTGCAGGGCTTCCAGCGTTTCTTCCAGTGGCGTGTCATAGTCCCAGCGGTGTGTCTGGTAAAGGTCTACGTAATCAGTGCCAAGCCGTGTAAGGCTGGCGTCGATGGCGCTCATGATATGCTTGCGGGAAAGGCCGCGGCTGTTGGGTGCGGGGCCCATGGGGTTAAAGACTTTTGTGGCGATGACGACCTCGTCGCGTTTTGCAAAATCCTTCAGGGCCCGGCCAACCACTTCCTCGCTTTTGCCCATTGAGTATACGTCTGCCGTATCAAAAAAGTTGATACCCAGCTCAAGGGCTTTCTGAATAAAGGGCCGGCTTTCTGCTTCCCGGAGCGCCCATGGCCACCGGTCTGTCGGCTCTCCATACGTCATCGTGCCAAGGCATATTTTAGATACCTTCATGCCGGTATGCCCGAATTTTACATATTCCATATCAGTATTTTAAACTTTATACAGGCAATCCACGTGCCCCGGAAGCAACCCCCTTGAACCACTTGCATCGTTTCTGTAATCCTTGAATTACGCTGTTTCTCCGGTATCCAAAGAAACACAAATTATGCAAAGATGGGTAAGCAGGCCGGTTTTCCATTTCCAGACTGCATATCCGGAAAGGCTCATCCTGCTAAAAATAAGCATATTGCTGCTGAAACAGCGCTTGTCTGTTCAGCAGCAATATGCTTTGTTAATGCAGATAACCTGTGTTGCGGTAGTAGACCGGCAGAAACAGAAGCAAACAAGAGAGGACAAGCAGCCGCACCGTTCCGATGGGCCGCTTGTTTACTTTCTCCGGCTCGCTGAATTTATCTTTTGCTAAACGATGCGGAGTATACCATCCTGCCTGCTTGTTCTACTGTCAGAATATGTTGGCCGCTCCTTAATGTGGATACATCAATATCCATCTTTCCCCCTCTTCCTCCCGTGTACTGCATCGACCGGATGAGCGAACCTTTTACATCAAAAACCTTGATGGTAGCAGCTCCTGTCAGATCAACCTTGTCGAACAAGACCTGCATCGTTTGGCCGACCGGATTGGGCATAATCTTGATGCCGCTGTTTTCCTTTGTGTCCAGTACCAATGACCTGGTTTCTGAATAAGTGTATTGCCCATTCAGGTCTATTTGCTTCAGCCTGTAATAATAAGCAATGCCTGCCTGTACGTTCGGGTCAACAAATTCGTACTGGTTGTCGCTGTTTGCACCTTTGGAATTGATAAATGCAATCTCCTTGTAGCCTGCGCCTTTTTCTTCCGACCGTTCAACTGTAAATCCCTTGCTGTTTTGTTCATTGTTGGCCGCCCACAGCAACTTGATGCTTCTGTAGCCGGAAGCCAACTCGAACTTTGTCAGGTGTACCGGCAAGGCCACATTCATGGCGCTTGCGGTAACAACAGGTGTGTAGTCGGTCAGATCAATGCCGAGGTTGGGATCGGTTGTGTTGTCGAATCCGGGTTCTGCGATCTCAAAGGTTCCGGTGCCGGTACCGGTTACTGTGTTGCGCACCGACATGATCTCCACCCAGCTGTTTAACGCCCAGTTGGCAGGTATGGAAAAGGGCGTGTTGGTGGCGGAAAATGCTTGTACATGGTAGCTCCCCTTCAGCTTTCTGGTATCGGATTTTACGATGTTGTAACTGGTTGTAATGGCACTTTCAAGATCTACGTTGTAGCTGCTTAGCCATTTTATTCCGAATACGAGGTCTGTAACCGAGTTGGTGGATGCCGGGGGCGTGCCGGATGTGATGCGCATTTCCACCCCGATGATTCCGTTGCCTTTGTTGACCGCCCTGAGCTCGTAGTGCTGGGGGTAGGCTTCTGTAAAGGATAACAGCAGCACTAGTATCCAAAGAAGAGAATATTTCATAAAACAGATGATTTATTAGTTGGGAATTTGTTCTGTAATAACCCGGTTGGGAGTTGACAAACCGGCCGACTTCAGGATTTCATTCTTATCGTTGGCAGCTCCGTTGTAGCGGATCTTGCCGTCCAGGTTGATGTCCGTCCTGTCATACTGCGGTAAGATGTTGTTGCTCGTGTTCAATCCAACCTTTGAGAGCACAGCATTCTTGTCATTTGAAGAACCGTTGTAGCGGATCCGTCCGTCACCGTTGGCATCACCGGCCCTGAGCATCATAACTCCATTCTGGCTGAGCTGGGCTTCCGTTCCGTATGTCGGTGTGTTGGGATCAGTAAAGTCGATCTGGGTTATAGAATTGCGGCTCAATTGAACCGGCCGGATTGTCATTACACCCAGGTGGTTGCGGTGCCGCAGGGCAACGTAGTAAGATCCTATGTCCAGGTTGCTGAATGAAACAGGTGAAACGCCATCTATATCCACTACCCGGCCATCTCTCCGGATGAGGGCCGACCTGGTTGCCACCACTTTTGCGGCCGTATCTGCTTTGCGCAGTTCAACCCAAACCCAGTCGGTGATTGCATCTGCGCCTTCGGTTTCCAGCACACCCATATCTGTCAGCTCATCTACCGGGTTGTTTGCAGCAACAAACTTCAGGTTGGGATAGGGCGTTGTTCCAGGCAGGAAAGCTTTGCCCCGGATGCTGTCGGTCATCAGTTTGTCTGCAGCCTGGTATGCACCCTGAAGCCATGCTTTGATCTGCACTTTCAGGTCGCCTGTGAACGGCGCAGCCGGTTCGTCATTCTGGCTTTTGATGATAAAGGTCTCTCCTCCCATTGGCTGTTCCTTTCCTGCTGCATCCAGGCTTGTTTGCTCAACATTGAACCCAAAGCTCCGGGTGCTGTTGAACGGAATCTTCTTGTTAAATTCAAATAAGAATTTCATGTTGTATACCTCACCGCCTTTAAAATCAAATGGTCCCAGCCATGCAGCCGGTGTTGCAATCACCAGTCTGTTGCTGTCGATCACCCTGAATCCGGATCCTGCTTTGTCTGCTTTGCTCCATTTGTCGTACAGCTCTTTGCTGAGCTCAACGGTTACTTGTCCGTATTGCAGGAAGTTTTCCTGGAGCTTTGACCAGATGGACTGGAAGTAGATTTTTGATGTAATGGCCTTGCTGCCGAAGTTTCCAACAGTAAGGGAAGAAATGCTTCTTCCTCCAGTGACTTCACCAACGACAGACAGGTTCTTCCAGACGATGTTGTTGTTATTCTGGACGTTTGCCCATAGGTTGTTTGTTTCCGGGCTCGTCATCCCGTAGGGTGGTGCAGAGGAAGTTTCTATCCGGGCCAGCAGGCAAAAATGAGACTGGTCAGCTCCAAAGCTGGCATAGTCGGACGGGTTGGGCGGGTACCAGGAGAATTTCACGATCTGGAAGCCGCCGGGCGCAACTGATACCGATGCTGAAGTAACGGCGCTGATGCTGCCGCCCATGAGTGCGGGAGAAGTTACACTGCCATCCCAGGGGGCGGACCATCCAAGGGCACTGGAAGCTTTGCCCCAGTATAGTTTGAGGGTTCCGGTGGCACTTGCGCCTGCACAGCTTCTGTTGCGTACCCGTACATATACATAGTTGGGATTGCCGGATGAAACAGGCCTGTATACGGGGTTCTGGTGCTCCTGGTAGGTAAGTCCGTCATCCGCATTGCGAACCCAGACGTCTTCCGTATTATACATATAGGTGGAAATGGTATTCGGTTCAACGCCCTGGTCCTCCGGTGTGTCCTGCATATAAAGATCCGGTGTAGTGGTGGTAGCACCTGTTACCGGCACCAGCGCGTCGGATGCAAGCAGGGCCGACCGCGCCCCGTACAAAGCGCCGTCTATGCGCTCCGACTGGCCAGTCGTAAACATATTCATACAGGCATCCGGTGTGTAATCCATGTAGTTCATAAACATATCACCGTTCGGGCCATTGCTGCAGGTGACAAAGGGGAAGGACCGGCAGCTGTAATTCGGGCCAGCCTGGTTCGGCGTATCATCTACCTGGTCAGAACCCGTACAGCCGTCGCCATCATCACCCCAGATATGATGCAGGTTCATCCAGTGTCCGATTTCGTGGGTGGCGGTCCTTCCCAGGTTGTAAGGGGAAGCTGCCGAGCCTGACGTGCCAAAGGCCTGGTAATCGATCACAACCCCGTCTACATTGGCCGGAAAGCCGGGGAAAGAAGAGTAACCCAGATAGCCGGACGCCAGCTTACACACCCAGATGTTCAGGTATTTATCAGCGGGCCAGGCATCATGCCCGCCTGCTGCGGATGATTTTACCGGGTTATAAGCCAGTTGCGTACTCTGGGCATCTGTTGGAAGAGAAAACTGGGATACGGATGTAGAGGTTCTGGTAACCCCTGTGGTAGCCATACAGTTCGGATCTCTTACTGCAAGCCTGAACTCAACCATACAGTCTGATGTAAACGGATTAAAAGCGCCTGGCACCAGACTGATGTCGCTGTTCAGCCTGCGATAGTCGTGGTTCAATACATCTATCTGGCTTTGTATCTGGGCAAGAGAAACATTTTGTTCAGGAATTTGGTATACGACATGAACAACTACGGGGATGATAATGGGAGAAGTCCGGTATCCTGAAATGCCTTCTTTTCTGAGCTGCCGCAGGTGCTGGATATAGCTTCTGGTAAACTGGTCGATCTGCTTGTACCGCTGTGCGAATGCGCCGTCTTTTGAGTTGATCAGTTGCAGGTAAGACAGATCAGATCCACAGCGCCGCCTGGTTGTATCTTTTTGTTGTGCCTGCAGGAAGGGCAGTGCGAGAAACACGCACAATGCCACAAGTAAAATTTTTGGTAGGTAAATTCTGGTAAACATATGTCGTGAATTGATAAGCGTATAATAGAAAAGGGTTAACCCCTGTATGCAGTTGATTGCTGCTATTTGTTGTATCGGTGGAATTGCTTCCGTACCCGGCGGATCGTGAATGGCATATTTTCTCATAAAGTGGTTTTTGAGGAAGGCATTTGATTGCCGGAACAAAGCTATCGGGGCGGGTGCCCAAGGCTGTAGGAAGTTGATGAACGTATCAAAAAAATACACGAAGGCAGGGAACCGTGTTGTTTCAAGTCATTGTAGATGCATACTGGTTGATACAGGTAAAAGCAAGAGTTTTTTGCTTAAAAGAATATTCGCTGGTTAATAGAGTAAATGTTATATTTAGGTACACTTCTTCGTCTATATAAAGAACTACAGTCGGGAAAAGCAGTTTAATGAAGCCGGTAAAAAGCAGGAATCAGCTGAAGACACCACACCCGTGAAAATTCCCATTTGTCATTGAATATTTTTAAGCAATGGACGGCTTCAATTGTGTTATAATAGAAGACAATTTTCTTGACAGGTTGATTGTTGAAGCGTATACAAAGCAACATCCCTCTCTTAGATTGATTGCCTCCCTGAGCAATCCGGTTGAAAGTTTAGACATACTCAGATCCGGCAAAGTTGATGTCCTGTTCATGGACATAGACATGCCCGGAATGAACGGAATGGAGTTTTTTAGAAAAATAGACAACCGGCCTTTGTGTTGTTTTATCACTTCCCATCCCGAATATGCCATTCAGGCTTTCGACGTTCATGCCCTCGACTACATCCTGAAACCGCTGAAAAAACACCGGTTCGACCAAACCGTGCAGCGCCTGGAAGAACTGGCTGCCATCAGGGAAAAAGCTGAGCAGTACGACCTTCAGTTTGAACAGGATATTTTGATGATAAAGGAAGGAACAAGCATGAACCGGGTTGCTACCAGGGAGATAATTTACCTGGAAGCACTGGGAAACTTCACCAGGGTTGTTACAGCAGAAAAGAAATATACGACACTAATGAACCTGGGAAACTTTATGGAGAATTTGCCCAAGGACAAATTTATCCGTATTCACAGGAGTTATGCTGTTGCTGTGAATAAGATCAGGCGTATGGAAGATGGTGAGTTGAACGTAGGCCTCATCAAACTGCCGATTGGAAAGACTTACAAGCAAGAGATCAATAAAATTCTTGGCAACCCGTGAACAAGCCATTGTATGCCTCTTTTTTCTTCAACGGATTTCAGGAACAAGTAACATGAAAGCTACCAATATGAACACTTCTTATGCAAAAAAAGCCGGTTTACTGCTCATCCTTTTCCTGGTCATGCTGATCGTATTGTATTCATCCATTCCAACTGCCGGCAGCGTGGCTGCCCAGCCTGGCCGGCAAAGCAGTCCTGCAGCAAATGCGCAGCAGGTGAGGATATACGTGCCTGACAATTACAAATGCGTGCCCGATTCATTGAATACATGCGCCATGCTCCAAAGAATCGGGGGTTCCTCCCGCGACACGGTATTTATGTTTAACGGTTTGCAGCAGAGCGTTTACATGTACGTTGGCAGTAAATCCAATCCAAAGTACAAGTCAAAGTCGGGTGCGTTCAAAGATTATTTGTTCCTGATAGAAGGCAAGCAGGAAATCATGTACACGTTGAAATCGGTGTACAAAAAGAAATGATCTGATGCAGCAGGGCCCGTAAAGCCTGGAAGTTTGAGCGGGAAGCTTTCATGCCCTCCTGTTCCATTGTAGAAATCAAGCGTTCAATATGAATCTGTTTCAGGAAACTGATTTCTTAGGCAAGGTGGTTTGTTATTCTAAATCTTGTAAGCGCGCGTACTATTGCGTGCTCTTGTACGGACTTCTTTTTTCGGCCAAGCCACTATCAGGCCAGCAATCTTCACCTGACAGCATCTACTTCCAGGCGCACCAGCACATCACCGAAGGTAAATACGTTGAAGCCATAGATCTTTTTAAGCGTTATTTAAAAGAGATCATACCCAAAAAAGATTCATTGAAGATCGGCAATGCCATCAACGGGATCGGTATTGCCTATGATAAATCCGGCAATTATGAAGAAGCGCTGCACAATTATTATGCAGCACGGAAGTGCTATGAGGCAGTGCACAATATCAAGAAAGAAGCCGGAGCATTGAAGAACATCGGTAACGTATACAGGGAACTTAAGAATTATGGTGTGTCCATCGGATTCTTTGAACAAGCGCTCCAAAAGTTACATAAGATTCAGGACTCAACAGCAATAGCCAACGTTTTTAATGATATGGGAATTCTGTACATGGACCAGGATAAGAATACAGCGGCATTGAAGTACTTCAGGACCAACATCAAGCATTATCTGAGATATATGCGGGATGAAGTAAAAGCATATTCTTATAACAACCTGGCCATGATCTTGTCAAGGCTCGGAAATTACAAAGAGTCGTTGAATTATTTTACGGTGTCTTTGAAGTTGATGGAAGAAAAAAACGACGAGTACGGCATTGCCCTGATCCTGGGTAATATGGCAGACCTCTACCTTAAGCAAGGCCTTGTTCAAAGAGCGCTTCAGTACAGCAACCAGACGCTGAAAATATCTGAAAGGCTGGGTTCAAAGGAGTTGATGCTGGGTGCATACAAGAACATGGTGGATTGCTACAACAGCCTGCATGATTACCGCCGGTCGAATAGATACCTGCTCAAGCAGCTGGACCTGAAAGATACGATCTATAAAAGTGAAAGTGCCAGGAACTACGCAGAACTGGAAACGCGCTACCGCAATGAAGTGCAGCAGAAGGAAATCCTGCTTTTGCAGCAGGAAACTACAGAAAAGAATACAGAGCTATCCAACCAGCGGCGGAACAGAAACCTGTTGATCATGATCTCGGTTTTCCTGATTGTACTGGTCGCTTCCGTGTACAGGAATTATGTATTGAAGCAGCGTGCAAATAAAGCGCTCAACCGGCTCAATGCAGACCTGGATGAAGCCAACGAATCGAAGAACAAACTGTTCAGCATTATTGCGCATGATCTGAGAAGCCCGGTGAGCAATCTCTTCAACTTTTTACAACTACAAAAAGAATATCCGGGTTTGCTGACTTCCAGTCAGCAGGAAGAGGCTAACAAGCAAATTACAGCAGCCGCAGAAAATGTGCTGGAAGCCATGGAAGACTTGCTGATATGGTCGAAGACACAGATGGATAGCTTTCAGCCTTTTAATGAGAAAGTTGCGCTCGACGGCTTGTTTGAAGGGCTGATCGATCTGAATACGGCAGCGGCAGTCAACAAGAATATCCGGCTTAGAAAAGAATGCCCAACCGGCCTGAGCTTGGTAACAGATCCCAACTGCCTCAAAGTTATTATACGCAATCTGGTAAGCAATGCCATCAAATTTACCCCTTCTAACGGAGAGGTTGTCCTGTCCGGGGCCAGACACCAGGATCTGATCTACATCACCGTAAAAGACAATGGGCCCGGGATCAATTCAGGTGATCTGGCGAATATCTTTGAGTGGAACAGCATCCGCAGCGATTCATCCGGTCTGGGTTTAAAGCTTGCCAAAGAGTTCACCGAAAAATTACATGGTTCCATTGCCGTCCGGTCGCAAATAAACACCGGGACAGAATTTGTTATCTGTTTCTCTCCTTCTTAAAGGAGGATGTCTCTCCGGGATATAACTTAGCAGATGCTGGCTTAAAATCAAAAGCCTGGGTTAAGCGGCTGCCAGCACAGCACAAGAAAAATCATGAAGGCGGAACTTTCACTCCCGGAGGCTCGCAGGATCGCGCTTACGGCGCAGGGTTTCAATGGAGCGCGTGGCAGTAACAATGTTGGCCCGGTTCAGCTGCGCAAGACGATCAGCCGGCTTGGCCTTCTTCAGATCGACAGCGTGAACGTGCTCGTGCGTGCCCACTACCTGCCCCTCTTTTCCCGCCTGGGCGTATATGACCGGACCCATTTTGATGCAGTCGTGTCTGCCAGGCCCAAGCGCTTCTTTGAATACTGGGGTCACGAAGCGTCGCTGCTGCCTGTCGATTGCCACCCCCTGTTGCGTTGGCGCATGGATCATGCGCTTCATGGCCGGGGTGTGTGGAAGCAACTTGAACCCTTCGCGAAGGAAAGACGCGGCGAAGCCGATGCCTTGCTGGCTCGCATCGGGAAAGAAGGCCCGGTAGCCGCATCCGACATCCAGGGGGGCAGGGCTTCAAAAGGCATGTGGGTGTGGAGCGACTCCAAGCATGCGCTTGAATGGCTGTTCTGGGCCGGATTGGTTGCCGCAACACACCGAAAGGACAGCTTCGAGCGTGTGTACGACCTGCCCGAACGCGTACTTCCGCCATCGGTGCTGCAGCTACCTACACCCAATGGCATGGCTGCCCGGCGCGAACTGCTCGCGCGCGCTGCCCTTGCGCTCGGCATTGCAACGGCACATGACCTGCGCGATTACTACCGGATCTCTCCAGCAGATGCGCAGCTTCCCATCGAGCAGTTGGTGGAGAACGGAACCATCAGGCCGGTGCGTGTGCATGGCTGGCAGCAGCAGGCCTATCTCCACAAAGATGCAAGTCCCGGCCGCAAGCTTGCAGGCGCTGCGCTTCTCTCTCCCTTTGATCCCCTCATCTGGCATCGGTCGCGGACGGAGCGGTTGTTCGGATTCCACTATCGCCTCGAGATCTACACGCCCGCGCACAAGCGGAAGCATGGATATTACGTGCTGCCCTTTTTGATGGACGGCGCCCTGGTAGCACGCGTTGATCTGAAGGCAGACCGCAGGACCGGCACGCTGATCGTTCAGCAGGTACACTTCGAATATACTGCGCCGCCATACACGGCAGAGCGGCTGCTGGCGGAACTTCGCCTGATGGCATCATGGCTTGGTTTGTCAAGCATTGTCTTCGCGCGCCCCGCTGTTATAGAGGGGTTCCCAGCCATCATTCCTGTATAGGCCGGTTTTCTGATCTGAACGCCTGCTTTAGCACCAGATCCAGGGAAACAGAGTACGGCCTGTAGTGCAGGCGCAGCTGCGCAATCCATTGATTTCAAAGCGTCCTTTTGAAAGATCGTTTTTTCTTTTTTCAGAATACTCGGTAATTTGGATTTATAAATGCGATTGCTTGCAAGGGATGGAACGGATCTATTTACGGGCCGTTGGCTCACGACAGGCTGCTATTGAACTAGCTGGTTCTCCCACGGCATATCTCCCCAGGCGCTCAAGTTTACAATTTTCAGTAAAATGGATACAGGAAGCAGGCTTCCGGTTTATCGAATCCATGCTCTTGCATCGTTTTGATGAATGCATCGGTTTCCTGGCCGGAAGATCAATAATCACGTCAGATCAGTCTTTAATAAAATAAATTTTCCCATATGACCCTTCGTAAGGCAGGCTGCTTGCTCATGCTGTTTCTAGCGGTTTCTTCCTCTTTTGTTTCTGCCCAGCAGGCAGGTGGATTCTACAAAAAAGAAATGCAATCACTGCAGGCTGCGATTCAGAAAAACTTTTATGACAAGGCCTCCGGATATTACGTGGTTGTAGTGGACTCCTCCAAGCGGGAGAGGAAAAATGGTTATCTCCGGGAGTATACTTATATCTGGTCGCTGTGTGCCCTGTACCAGGCGGCCAATGAAATAGAAAAGCTGGATCCCAAAACCAGGCTGATGGCCCCGTTGCTGAACATCATGCAAGCTTATTACGACTCCGCGCCCCCGAAACCGGGCTATTCGGATTATATCATGAAGCTAAAGCCGGGAGAGCGGTATTATGATGACAACCAGTGGATCGGGATTGCAGCCCTGGATGCTTTTGCCAGAACAAAGCAGCCATCAAACCTCCAGCTGGGAAAGCTGATATGGGATTTTATGATGACCGGCTACGACGATGTTTTAGGCGGCGGCATCTATTGGAAAGAAGGTTCCAAAAGTTCTAAAAATACCTGCTCAAACGGACCGGGTGTTCTCGTAGCACTGCAATTGTACCAGGCCACAAAGAACAAGGCTTACCTGGATACGGCACTCCACATATTTAACTGGACAAATGCAAAACTAAGGACGCCTTCCCTGCTGTATTATGACAACATCCGCACAAGGGACAGCAGCATTGGCAAGGCCACATTTTCCTATAACACAGGTACCATGCTGCAGTCGAATATTTACCTGTACGAGTGCACAGGCGATCAAAAATATTTACAGGATGCCACTGCCATTGCAGACAGTTCACTCCAATTTTTTTACGGGCGGGAAAAGTTCAGGGATAGTTACTGGTTTAACGCCGTATTGCTGAGGGCTTACCAGCATCTGCTGAAATACAACAAAGACACAAAATATATCATGGGCTTTAAAAAATGCCTGGACGCAGCCCTGCAGAACGATAAGAACGAACTGGGTTTGTTCAATGGAAGACAGGGGGTACAAAACCTGGTTGAGCATGGAGGCATGCTGGAAATACTGGCCCGTTATGCCCAGCTCGAAAACCGGTACAAGCTTACTGGGCCGGCTGTAACAGGGGCGCTTCAAAAGTAAACTCCTGTAAAACACAGAACCAGCTTTGTCTGCAGCTGATAGGGGCATTGAAAAAGCATGCCCGCAAAACCAACAACAAATTGACATGCATATGAAAACCTACAAAAACCAAAAGATTCCCTTTGCCTGTACGCTGCCAATCAAAACAGCGCTCATCGGAAAGGCTGCCGCCCTTTCGCTCTTCTTCAACTGTATTTGCTTTAGTCCGGTTTTTGCCCGGCCTAACCATTTCAGTGGCAACGAACAGCGGTTAGCCATCCCTGTTACCGGGCAGGTACTGGATGAAAACGGCAGCCCTGTGGCGGGCGCTACTGTGCAGGTAAAGAATTCACGCGTGGCTACTACCACGGATGAAAGAGGAAGGTTCTCCCTGCAGGTGCCCGATAAAAATACCGTACTGGTTATTACCAATGTCGGTTTTGAAAGCCAGGAAGTGGTTGCCGGGAATGGCAACCTGGCTGTCCGCCTGAGGTCTTCCAACACCAGTTTGGGAGAAGTGATTGTAGTAGGGTATGGAACGCAGAAGCGGACTTCTGTAACCGGCGCGGTGGACAGGATCGGAAGTGCCGCCATAGAAGGCCGCCCTGTGGCCAATGTGAGCCAGGCCCTGCAGGGAACCTCGCCGAACCTGATCATCCAGCAAAGAACTTTTCAACCGGTATCAGGTGCGCTGAACATCAATATAAGAGGGTTGGGAACCACCAATAACAATGATCCCCTGATTGTTATTGACGGCATCATAGGAGGTGATCTGAACCTTATCAATCCAAACGATATCGACAACATATCTGTTTTGAAAGATGCGGGGGCTGCAGCCATCTATGGCTCGCGCTCGGCCAACGGCGTGCTGCTGATCACCACCAAAAGGGGAAAAAAGAATGCAAAAGCCAGCATCAGTTACAGCGGGGTATATGGCACGCAGACGCCCCGCTATACATTTAAGCAAGTACATGGCTGGGAAAATGCCGTCTATAAAAATATTTCGTTGGCCAATTCCGGAAGACCGGCTGCCTATACGGATGCGCAGATCGAGCAATTCAAACAACAGGGGGACGGTACATGGCGGCTGGAGAACATCCTTCACAATGCGCCGCAGCAAACGCACAATATTACCATCAGCGGCGGGTCGGCCAACAATACCTACCTCATGTCTTTCGGATATTTTGAACAGGATGCTTTCTTTGTTGGCCCTGATTACGGAGCCAAGCGGTTTAATTTCAGGCTGAACCAATCCACTACACTCGACAAGTTCACGTTCAACACGATATTCAGCTATGTAAAGGGAATCAACAAAGAACCCTCCACCGGTGTAGAAGGGCTGATCATTGATGTGACCCGGGTACCCCTGATCTACAGTTTTCAGGATGCCCAGGGCAATTACTTAGGAAATGCCGTATCGGGCAGCAATCCCAAAGCGATCCTGGAGAAAGGCGGTTACCTGAACAGCAACAACGATGAAGTGACCGGGAACTTTTCAGGCGAATATGCCCTGGCGCCGGGCTTTAAACTGAGAGGTGTATTTGGCGGCACCGTCAGAGCCAACACCCAATTTCAAAGAACCATCAACCTGGTATATCCCGGCGGCAACTATGGCAATTCCAGGGCAACTTTTGACAACAACGCCAAATCACTCTTCACCAATGCCCAATTGCTTGCGGAATACAACAAAACATTCGGCAGCCATGAAATAAATGTGCTGGTGGGTGCCACCAATGAATCTTACAGGTTTGAAGGAAACGGCGTCCGGAAAGAGCAAACAGATTCCCTGCTGGGGATTCCTACCACCGGTACAACCATCATCGCAGGTACAAACAGCAATACGTATAATTCCATCACGAATACCAATGAAACCAGCCTGAACTCGGTATTGGGAAGGGTGCAGTATTCTTATAATAACAGGTATTTCCTGGAAGGCAATTTCAGGTATGATGGCTCTTCCAACTTTACCAAGGACCAGCGCTGGGGATTTTTCCCATCGGTGGGGGGTAAATGGCGTGCGACAGAAGAAAATTTCCTGCGCGGGTACAGAGACAAAGTAGGCGACCTGATGATCAGGGCAACATACGGTGTGCTGGGCAATCAAAGCGTGAACCCTTACCAGTATATAAACTCGTACAGCACCAACAACAACGTGTATGCTTACAACAATTCAGCTGTAAGCGGCGCTACCATCAATTTAGCCAATCCAAACCTCACCTGGGAAAAGGCCGCCAGTTATAATCTCGGACTGGATGCCGCATTCCTTCAGCGCAAAGTGAATTTTACTTTTGAGTACTATCACAAAGTGACCAGTGACATCCTGCAGAACCGGGAAGACGTTCCGGCCCTGTTCGGACAAGGTTTGCCCACCTTCAACATCTCAAAAGTAAAAAGCACGGGCTGGGAGGCCAAGCTGACATATGACCTGAGAGGAAAATTGTTCACGCACAGTTTCTCCGCCAATATCGCAGACAACCAGAATAGGCTGATGGCATTGAGCGGCAATGTACAGGAGTATGAATTTAAAAGAGAGGAATTCTGGTTTGTACGCAGGGTAGGCCTTCCCATTACGGTATATCGCGGGTACCAAACCAATGGCCTGTACCAGACAAATGAAGAACTCACAAAATATCCCAAGTTCGCCGGCAATACGCCCGGACTGGGAGACCTGAAGTACGTTGATCAGAACGGAGATGGCAAGATCGACCCCCAGGACAGGATCATCCTAGGCAATCCTTTTCCCCGCTATACCTTCGGATTCATCTACAACGTCAGGTTCAAAGGCTTTGATGCCAACCTGTTCATACAAGGTGTTGGCAAAAGGGATGGTTTGATAAGGGGAGAACTGCTGGAGGCTTACCACTACGGTTACAGCGGTACCATGTATGAGCACCAGACAGACTTCTGGAGACCGGACAATACAGATGCCAAATATCCCCGGATCGCTGAGAACGGAAGCAACTCCAACAACAACAATTACAAGATAGGGTCCGACATTTATTTGTTCAATGACGCCTATGCAAGGCTTAAGAATGTGCAGATAGGTTATTCCCTGCCGGCTGTGCTTATGTCCAGGCTGCATATGCAAAGAGCAAGGCTCTACCTGACAGGACAGAACCTGCTTACGTACTCTAAACAAAAGATCATAGACCCGGAGCAGAGCGAATTTGACAACAGGGTCAACATCAATGCAGGCGCCAACAGCGCCCGGGCTTATCCCACGCCTGTTTTCTATGGCTTTGGTTTAGACATTACCTTTTAATCATTGCAAACTCTTTATCATATGTTCTTAAAGCATTTTAATAAGATAAGTTTTATCCTCCTGCTTGCCGCGGCGGCGGCCGGCTGTAAAAAGCTTGACCTGACACCAACAGACAGGTATACGGAAGACAATTTCTGGCAGGTGAACGGCAACGTGAACAATGCGCTGAGCACGGCTTACAACAGGATCTTCAACAGCCAGCGTTTCTTTTACAATGAAACCCTGAGCGACAATGCGTTTGCGCAACTGGACGCCAATGTAGGCACGCCTTCGGCCATCGCCAGTGGCAGCGACGGGCTGTTTGCCCCTGATCTGCTGCGCGTGCTGCAGGACTGGACCTTTTACTACCAGGGGATATACGCTGCAAACCTGTTCCTGGACAACGTGGACAGAAATACTTCGCTGACTTCCGGCATAAAGGACAGGATGAAAGCAGAAGCAAGGTTTATCAGGGCCTTTCATTATTTTAATCTGATCAAATGGTTCGGCGATGTGCCCCTGATCACGACCGCCTGGAAAGTAGACGATGTGGAAGCATCCAGGGTTATAAAACGGAATCCGAGAACGGAAGTTCTCACCTTTATTCTCAGCGAACTGGATGCCGCTGCTACAGCACTGCCCAAAAAGGAGGATTATGCGGCAGCTGACAGGGGCCGCATTACAAAGGCCGCTGCAAAGGCCCTCAAAGCCAGGGTACTGCTATATGAAGGAAACAAAATGGCTGATGTGGTCACCATCTGCGAGGACCTGATCAACAACCAGGGTGTAAACGGCGCCTACAGTACACTGGCAGGTACGTATGCTTCTATCTTTTCTTCTGCCAATGAAAACAATGCAGAAGTGATATTGGATCTGCCGTATATAGTCAATGTACGGACCTACGACGAGCCGAGCCGGATGATACCGATTTCAGCCCCTGCACAAAACAGTGAAAATTACAATGCGCCTACGCAGGAACTGGTAGACAGCTATATTATGCTCAATGGCAAGTCGATCAGGGAAACCGGTTCGGGGTATGATGAAAACAATCCTTATGTAAACAGGGATCCCCGTTTAACCGCCACCATCGTATACAATGGAGCGGTATGGACAAACCCCAACGGTACCACCCAGGTGATCTACACCAGGCCCGGTTCTGATCCCAACCCTTCCCGGTTGAATGAGCAGGGTGCGGGGCTGCATACGCCGACAGGATATTACTGGAGAAAGTATTATGACCCCACAGCCGTAAGCTATGCATCTACCACCAACCTGATCTTGCTGCGGTGGAGTGAAGTTTTGCTCATGTATGCCGAAGCAAAAAACGCTTTGGGGCAAATGAATGCAGCTGTCTGGGATCAAACCATCAAGCCTATCCGTACAAGGGCCGGGTTTACCGATCCGCTTGCGCTCAATTACCCGGGCAATTCAAGTGTAAGCATGACCGACTTGATCAGAAATGAAAGAAGGACGGAATTTGCCCTGGAATCATTGCGGATAGATGACATCAGAAGGTGGAAGATTGCAGAGACTGTCATGAACGGCTGGGTGCATGGCGGAAAGTGGGGGCCGGCGAATATTGATAACGGCTATGTGCGGGTCACGCAACGGGTTTTTAATCCGGCAAAGCATTATCTATGGCCCATCCCGTCCTCTGAACGGCAGAAGAATACAGCATTGTCGCAAAACCCCGGCTGGTAACAGCAGGTAATTTACATGCGCGGTGAGGCATACTGCCAATGCATCGTGCTTGGATGTGAGCAGGGTAGAGAAATTTTGGTTTTCTACCCTGCTCTTTATTTTGCCGGCTATGGAAAACGCTTTGAGCCGGTGGCAGCGATACACCCTGGGCGTCCGGGAAGGGAATGCATAATATGCATGCAGCATTTGAAAACAAGCGATTGTCTTTTATCTTCGTGTTTTATCCCGCAGTAATAATTTCCAATACAAAATGTGAGGCCTGAAATCCTGATCGTCAATATATTGTACAGATGGATGCAAAAAATGGCTGTGCTGGCTGTTTATGGAAAGCCCCGGCAGCTGATGGAAAATGCATTTTAGAGAGAACAAATTATTAATTTCCAAATTCTAATTGCACCGGCCAGGACGTTGCCGGAGCAGATTTACCTGTTGTATAGTTTTTGTAAAATATCAAAATAGACACATATGAGAAAAAGGAAGCTCTTTAGTTTGATCATGTTTGCGCTGCTAAGCATGATGACAAACAACCTCCTGGCCCAAAGAGGCACCGTCAGCGGAACAGTGGTGTCGGACGATGGTTCGCCACTGCCCGGCGTAACGGTTGCCGTGAGCGGCACCAACCGCGCGACTGTTACGGATACCAGGGGAAACTTCACCCTTGCCGTAAACGAAAACAGTACGCTGGAATTCAGCTCTATCGGCTTTGCCACCCAAAAAATAAGGGCCAGCGCCGGGATGCAAGTCCGTTTGGCAAGAGCTGAAACCGGCGCGATGGAAGATGTGGTTGTAACAGCGTTGGGTATCAAAAAAGAAAGAAAAGCCCTGGGGTATGCAGTTTCCGATCTGAATGCAGCGGAACTGATGAAAAATAAAAACACCAACGTCGTCAACTCACTCGCAGGAAAAGTGCCTGGGGTGAACGTGACGCAGTTCAGCGGTGCACCGGGCGCCGGCGCCTCCATCACCATCCGGGGTGGCAACTCAACCTCGGACAGCAGGCAGAACCAGCCCCTCTTTGTTGTTGACGGTGTTATTTATGACAACTCAACTACTGTAACCGGTAACACGGGTACCGATGGTCTTTCCCGCAGCAACACGACTTACTCGAACCGGATCATGGACGTAAATCCGGAAGACATTGAAACCCTCTCGGTGCTGAAAGGTGCAGCGGCGGCGGCCCTGTATGGCTCGCGGGCTGCTGACGGTGTAATTATCATCACCACAAAAAAGGGTGCGGAAGGCACGGTAAAGGTGAGTGCCGTGAGTAAGGTTAGCACCTCCTGGGCAAACAAGCTGCCGGAAGCACAAACACAGTTCGGAAACGGGATCTACGCAAGCAATGGCGTTTTTAACAACATCTCCTATAATTCATGGGGCCAAAAACTCACCCCGGCAGATACCTTGTACGATAACATCGGCGATTTCTTTCAGCACGGTATTGTGTACGACAACAACGTAAACGTATCCGGCGGAACCAAGAACGGTACTTTTTTCTTATCGGGTTCCAACTTTAATCAAACCGGCATTGTGCCCAACACAAAATTTGGTAAAACCACGGTTCGCTTCAACGGCGAGCAGCGCTACGGACGCCTGACCCTGAATGCAAATGTGGCCTACTCCATTGCCAATACAGACAGAACGTTGACCACTTCCGGCTTGTACAGCGGTGGGGGCAACGGTACGATGGGAGCTATCTACAGCTGGCCGCAGATCTTCAATATGAAGAACTACGTAAACCCGAACGGCACCCAATACCGCCGGTTCGCGGGAACGCTTCCGCTGGAAAGCGATATAGACAATCCCTACTGGATCATCAACAAGGATAAGCTGACATCCCAGACCAAAAGGATCACCGGCGGCATCAATGGTACTTTCAAACTGGCCAACTGGTGGGATGTTATCGCGCGTTTGGGATACGACCAATACAACACAAACGATTACACGTATATCGCCGCGGGTTCCGCAGTGAGCCCCCTGTATCAGAACGGCCGTTTAAGCAAAGACCTGTATGGCTATTCCTTTGTCACCACCATGGTGATGAGCAATTTTCATAAGACGTTCAAGGATTTTGATACACACCTGATGATCGGAACCACTTCGGAAAAAACAGATTGGGTAAGCCAGAACCATTGGGGTTACAGCTTTATCACACCCGGTACTGTCAGCTTCGGGAATATAGCTACGGCCAATCAGTTTTTTAAAGACGGAAACACGGCAAAACGCCTGATAGGAACGTATGGCGAAGTAGGCTTCTCTTATAAAAGCATCGCGTATATCACCGCAACCGGCCGCAACGACTGGTCATCCACCCTGCCGATCGAGAACAGGTCTTATTTTTATCCTTCCGTCAGCGGCTCTTTTGTTTTCACGGAATTTTTGCGCGGCAACCCGATCCTTTCTTTTGGCAAGATCCGGGGAAGCTGGGCACAGGTTGGTAAAGACGCCAATCCCTACGCAACGCTTACATACGTAAACAATCCGATCACGATCGGTTCTTTTACCGGGATCGGCAACCAGTATACCAGCGGCAATCCTTATTTAAAGCCTGAAATCCAGAACTCCTGGGAAATCGGCGGTGAGCTGCGGTTTTTGAAAGGGCGCATCAACCTGGACTATACCTACTATCACAGCCAGACAAAGAACCAGATTGCCCAGCCGCGTTTGTCCAATGCCAGCGGTTATATCCTGACCTCGATCAACTCAGGTTCCGTGATCAACAGGGGCATGGAAATAAGCTTGTCGGGTAAAGCTATTTCACAAAAGGATTTTGGATGGGATGTAATGATAAACTACTCCTACAACAAGGGCCGGTTGGGAACTTTCCTTCCCGGGGTACAGTATTTCTATCCTACAGATGCGCAGTTTGGAACCATCAAAGCAGCCTCTATCCCTAACGGGGGTTATTTCCTGGGCATGACCGGTACACGCTATCTGCGCCAGGTAGATGCCAAAGGGGTTGAAATGCCGAATGGCAAATACCAGGTGGATCCCGCAACCGGATTGTATAAAGTAAATACCAACAACCCCATTGTTGGTAACCGTGAACCGGATTTTATCGGTGGGGTTAACAATACATTCCGCTACAAAGGATTCGTGCTGTCCTTTCTTTTCGACATCCGGAAGGGGGGAGACATCTATAATGGAACCGAGTACGCGATGGTTACAAACGGTTTAAGCAAGCTGACCACGCAGAACGATCGCCAGTCTGTTACCGTAACCGGCGTTAACAGCGTTACAGGAGCCGATTTCAACCAGACTTATACTGCAGGGCAGAATTATGTTATCAATGGGGTAACGTATTCCGGTGCGTATATGATTCAACGGTATTGGTCCAGTACCGAAGCCGGGGTAGGTAGCTATGCAGCCAATTCTTACAATTTTATTACGTCGGTAAACTGGGTCAAGCTGCGGTCATTGTCATTGAGCTATGATTTCACCCGGATGCTGAAGAACAGAAAGATCATCAAGGACATCTCGGCAACAGCTGTTGGCACCAACCTGTTCACCTGGACAAACTACAAGGGAATGGATCCTGAAGTAAGCGCCGCAGGCGGAACAGGCGGATCGGGTTCTACCGGTATCGATTACCTGGGTGTGCCTGCAGTAGCAAGCCTTACGTTCGGAATCAATGTTACATTTTAATTACTGACAAAAAATAATATGAGAACTTCGAAATATTTCATTTTGGGTTGCCTGATCGTGCTGGGCTCTACCTCGTGTAAAAAATGGCTGGACAAGAACGTAGATCCAAATAACCCAAACAATGCAAGCGTAGCGGTTCAGAACAGGTTGCCCTGGATCGAACATTTTTACCAGTACACCTCCGGAGTTACCAACTTCCGTACTTCCACTGCGGCCGGCGTTTATTACAGCAATTCGGCTGCTGCCAATGCACTGAGTACAACGTGGATCGCAACTACCGGGAATACCACGCCGTATCAAACATGGTTTGTGGAGGTCGCTTCCAACCTGAACGACCTGTATAACACTGCCCAGCAGCAAGGCGCGTATCATTACATGGCTGCTGCCGATGTATTCCATGCGCTGGGTTTTATGCAAATGCTGGATGTATATGGTGAAATGCCTTATACCCAGGCATTGGCCGGCAATCCAAGTCCTGCTTTCAGCGATGGCAAAACGATCTACAACGGATGCATGGCAAAGCTGAATGAAGCCATCAGCCTGTTCAGCAAAACGCAGGAAGCAACCGCACCTGCATTTACTGCCGGAGACCTGTGGAGCGGGGGAGATGTAAACAGGTGGATAAAATTCTGCTGGGGGCTGAAAGCGCGTTACATGCTGAAGCTCTCGAAAAAGACAGACCTGTATAACGCTGATTCTATCCTGTATTGTTTGTCTAAGGGACCCCAGTCCAATGCAGACAATATAGTGGGGCCGGGCTTCAATAACAGCACCGTGACCGATTATCTGTTAAGCGACCCGGTTGTAACAAACGGCAATTTTGACTATGCTGCATATGGCAGCAATCAACGCATTTCCCAGTACCATTACAACCTCCTGACGAACATGCGCGGTTCAGGCATTACAGATCCGCGGATGACCAAAATTGTACCTGCTTCCATGTCCAACATCCAGCTTGATGCCAGCGGTAAAGTGATTGCTTATACATGGAACCGTTCTATCGGGGTTGACTCCTACGGACCATCAACCCGGTTGGTAAAAGGGGGGGCTACTTCTATCGTAGCACCCAGTTATGCAGCTACCAACACAAACATAACCTATGCGATTGCTGATGCAACTGAGCGGGCAAATTTTATTGCCGCACAGGTACAGGCCGGACGTCCGTATACCACCAGCGGAAACAATGTAGTTGTTACTTACAGGGCAGGCTCCATCTATATAAATAATACCAATTACCTCTATGCCGGAGATACTGTGTATGTTAACCTGCGCAGCAGTGCGCTTGCCACATCAGGCATAGCCGCTCAGGGTGCCCTGGATGTGAATTGGTACCCTTCTGCAGCCGCCTTTACAGCGGGTGCCGTGGGCTCTACCGGCTCGTTCCAGGTCCGGCCGGTTTCAGACCAGGAGATCCTCACTTTCCATGAGATGTGCTTTATCAAGGCGGAAGTTTATATGCGCAAAGGAGATAACAGCAATGCCTACACCGCCTACCTGGCCGGTATCCAGGCACACCTGAATATGATGCAGGCTAAACTCACATCATGGCAGGCTGCGGGTTACGCTGCTGTCAATCCAGACATGGCGCCGATGAACCAGGCTGCTATCAACAGTTATATCACGAGCAATGCAGTTGCGCAGGGTGCAGGTGCTTTGACCATGTCAGACATCATGTTGCAGAAATGGGTTGCCATGGGTTGCAGCATCGAGAACTGGAACGATATGCGCCGCTTTAATTACAGTGCCGGCAACACCGGCTTTGGCGTAGTCTATCCCGGCTACGACCGCGGACCCTTGTTTGCAGGCACCGCACTGTACACAGGCGGAAGCAAAACCGATCCCCGGTACTGGATGCGCCGGTGGAGCCTGCCCACAACGCTTGAACTGAACTATAACCTTACAAATGCCCTTGCCATCAACGCGCACGCAACCGATCCGAATATCTGGAGCATGCCGGTATGGTGGGATTGTGCAACAGACGCAGAATATACGGCCTATCTTAGTAAGTAATATCTGATTGTATTCGCCAGGGAGGCGGTATCAAAATCTTTTTTGATGCCGCCTCTTTGCTTTTGGTATCTGCTATAAAGTAAAGTGCTCTGGGAAGAAATTGTTTTCAGTAAGCATTTTAATGGATACCTTAGACTAAAATGGATTTGTATGCTCAACAAACTTCAACGATGCATTGCCGGCATATTTATTTTCATGCTGGCTGGTCCGGCCCTGTTTTCGCAGACGGGCGGTTGGGTCTCCCTGTTTGACGGAAAAACATTGAATGGCTGGAAAGTAGGAGACAAGGCTTCCACATTCAGGGTAGATAGCGGAAAGATCATCGTGAATGGCGAAACGGCCCATTTGTTTTATGATGGCCCGGTAGGGAATCACAATTTTAAAAATTTTGAATTCCAGGCAGAAGTGATGACAAAGCCACATGCCAATTCAGGTATCTACTTCCATACGGAGTTTCAACAAAGCGGCTGGCCGCAAAAAGGGTACGAGGTACAGGTAAACAATTCTCACACGGATTGGCGGAGAACCGGAAGCCTGTACGCAATTGAAGACGTAAGGGACACGCTTGTTCCGGACAACGTATGGTACACCGAATACATCAAAGTGACCGGTAAAGAAGTTGTCATCAAAATCAACGACAAAACAGTGGTTGATTATACAGAACCCGCCAACGTACAGCGCCCCAACGACATGAAAGGCAGAATGATTTCAAACGGTACATTTGCCTTGCAGGGCCATGATCCCGGCAGCACTGTTTATTTTAGAAATATAAGGGTAAGAATACTGCCTGATTAGGGGCTTGCGGCATTGTTATACTGCAAAAGCAACAACCCTATCAAACGCTTTTACCCCAATATCCCAACTATTTCAGCTTCACATCCAGGTAAACAGAATGCCGTCCGTACGTCTCATAGAACGGTTTGTAAACCACGTTGTCAATCGTGAATTGGAGCTGCTGCGGATCGCCTTTGATGGATGTGCTGAGGTCTTTGGCATCCAGGGTTACTTTGCGCCATTCCTTTCTTGCTTCGGGCTCCTGGGCTGCCAGCAGGATGGGGCCGTAGAACAGACTGGCTATGTTCTGCTGGTCCATGACCGGGTCCAGGTGAAACTGGAAGGGCATTTTTAGTTCTACCTGATCACCGTCTTTCCAGGTGCGGCTTATTTTCAGGTAACTGCCCGGCTTGGCGGAAAGCTTTTGTTCTTTGCCGTTGATCTTCACAAAAAATCCTTTGGTAGCCCAGCCCGGCACACGCACATGAAGGTCAAATTTTCCACTGCCCCTGATCGTTAGCTGCGTATTGTCTTCGTTGGGAAAATTGGTTGTTTGCTCTACCGTTACATTGCGTTCTGTCCATTGCAGTGTAGAGGGTACGTACAGATTGACATAAAGCGCCTGGTCATCCGTGCTCTTAAAGTAAATTGAATTCTGCAGCTTGGTACTGCTCTCCAGTGCTGTACCGTTGCAACAGGTAAAGCCTGTCATGTTCGGATTGCCGAATTGCTTGAGAGATCCGGGTCTGAGCGGAATATGATACGTATTGGCCGGACTGTTCTCCGCTACAGAGGCCAGGATGTCGTTGTACAGGGCACGCTCGTAGTAGTCCATCAGCTCTGCCCGCTGATCAAAGAGAAACAGGTCGCTGGTTAACTTCAGCATGTTGTACGTGGCGCAGGTTTCGTTTTGTCCACCGGCCGCAAAGCCGTTCTCATACAGGGTTCCCGGCTGACCGATAAAGCATTCCGCATTGTTGGGATTGCGCGCACCTGCAACGCCGCCGATGCTGTACATATAATCGTTTACGATCTTGTACCAGAAGTTATCGGCCACTTTGTAATATTCCGGATTGTGGGAGACACGGTACATTTCCATGCTGCCTACAATTTGCGGTATATGCTGGTTGGCATGCAGTCCCCGGAAAATATCTACATTTTTGGCCAGTCCGTGCGAGTGGGCCGTATCGCCAAAGAATACCCTGATATTGTCAAACAATTGCGCTGTTTTCAGGTAATCAGGTTTATTGGTGAGCCGGTACAGCCGGGCCATTGCCTCGTTCATGCCTCCAAATTCACCGGCGATGTAGGTATTCCACATCTTTATAAGCGTATCTGTTGGCAGTTTGCTCAGGCGGGCATATACCCAATCGCCCATGCCGGAAGCGACTGCAAGGGCTTTTTTGTTGCCGCTCACTTCATACACATCCAGCAAGCCGGCCAAAATTTTGTGCAACGTATAGTAGGGTGCCCAGATCTGGTTCTTTTGTCCGCCATACTTGGCTCCGTGTTCCAGCATGATAAACTGATCAGGCGGATAAGCGCTGATGAACCCTGTTCCCCAGTTCCAATAGTCGTTGCGGATGCCCGCGTCACTCAGATCTGAATCATACCCGGATTTTCCCGGACCCAGCGGCACCTGGGTCGGATCAGCGACATGCGCACCACCCGTTTCTTTCGGCTTTCCGGATAGTTGCGACAGCTCATACAGGGTATTGACCATATACTCCATCTTTTCAGAGAAACCGGCCTGAAGGGCCTTGTCGTACCCTGTGCCTGCATAGGCTTGTGCAATGGCGGTCAGGTAATGACCTGTGGCATGTCCCCTCAACTTGGTGTCGCGGCTGTCCCATACGCCCAGGGGCTTGGCTCCTTCGGGTTGTTTCTGGCCAAATGCATGGCGGAACATATAAAGAAAAGAGTTGGGATCGGTTTTGGCCAACGTGTTTATAAACTTATCGCGGTTCTCGATAAACTGGGTTTCGTGGCCATGCGCATCGCTTTTCAGAGAAACCCTGCCCAGATCAAAGACTGCCAGCTTTATATGGGGCGTAGTTGTTTTCCTGGCTGCTTTTACGGTCACTAAGGCCTTTGGTTGAAAATCTGTTCCTGCAACACGCCCTGTAACGGTATAGCTTCCGGGCTTGAGAACAGCGCTGTTGTCGGTCTCCTCCGGCCACAGCACACGTACCTGCGGGCCTTTGCCCTTCATTTCATCCTTGTAAGTTCCGTGTACATAACTGGGTAAGCGCGGTAGATCTCCTACCGATGTTTCTACTTTCACATCAGATACCTGAACCAAATACGTATTGTAGAGTTGTGCCTCGGTGGGAGAAAAACGGGGAAGATCATTCTCCGGCCTGCCCGTTGTATTGACCACGCCTTCATTGATGCCTCTCCGCTGGGCGCCGTTGTAGATGCCGGCAACCTGCCGGCCGCTCAGGGGAACACGGTAAATGCGAAAATCATGTACCAGGGCATTCAGAAAGGGATCTCCCGGCTGTAGGGATTTTCCGATGTAAAGCAGTTTTTCTCCCGGTTGCTGCCCAAAGACCTGTGCGAGCTCCTGGGGAATATCTTTGGCTTCGCCCACGGGTTTGCTATCCACATAGGTCATGATAGATTTTGAAGGGACATCTATCACGATGGCAAGGTGAACCCATTTGTTGGCTTCTATCGCCGGGGCAACCGCTCCTTTTTTATTGCCTTCTGCTGTTATCGCTGCCTGGTAGCCATCCTGCCCGTTTGTGCCAGCAGGGGCTGCAAAAAAATGCCTGTTGGCATCCCTTCCAAAATCAAAAAAACGTTGGCCCGGTTGTTTCGAACGCAGGTAGATCCATCCGGAAATACTGAGCGATTCTATATCTGTCAGGGCTTCTCCCGGGATCGCAACAAAAATATTGTTATCCCCGGAGAGGGATAAGACTTTTCCAAACCGGGTGTCATTGACAAACTGAGGTTCGGTGCCTTGCATTTTGGCGTGCAAATTGTTGCGGGACCAGTCTTTGGTATCACCGTTGAACACATAGCGTGCGATCATGCCTGTTTCACCGATCCCATCCAGGATCTGGTCTCCGTTTTGTGCCTGCGCGGTGATAACACCACCGGTCAAAACAGCAACGAACACCACAACAGGCAGGAGTACTTTGTACATTTTCATATTCGCTTGATTTTCGTCTGGTCTTGTATGTCTATCCAATTTAGAATCACAATTTTTTAGCAACTAAAAAGGCTCCCGGTTTACATTAACTGGTGTTTTTTCGTTTAAACCGCATAAAACAAGAAATAGGATTCCTTTGTAAACCAATCTATCCAGATCGATAATTAATGATTGATAACTCTTGTTAAAACTAGGAGGGATCTGCCTGTTTCTATGAGGCGATTTTAACTAATTATCAGATGATATTAACAATAACCAGGTTGTTTGATGGGGGATAGATTAAAGACGCCTGTTCCAAACAGCAAGAGAAAGCAAGCCTTGCTGTTTCACATTCTTTCAATGTTCAACTTTCCAGCCTGCATCCACTAGCATGTTCAATTAGCCAGGTCAATCCCCGGATTGGTTGATTTTTTTCTAAAAGAAAAGATGATAAACAATAAAAATCCCCCAATCTGGGGGATGCCAGGCAAGTAATTCACTGCTACATTTGATTCAATCATACCCTGGTAAACACTTGCCCGATTGGTTGATAAGCATCCGGTAAAAATCTTATTAAAAGAATCCTACAGGGGCTTCATCTCTGCCTGTACCTGTTCTTCTTCATGCTCTTGCTTCGGTTGAACAGGAAGGGGAGGGGTTGCCTGGGTAGATACCACTGATGCGATCAAAGGTGATGCCTGTTGCTTGTTGCGGATGGTCAGTTCGAATTTAAAGTCAACATTGCGGGTGGTATAAGAAAACGTATTCACCCCGGTCTTGTCGAAATCGCCGTGTATGGTAGTGTAGCTGTTTAGTACCGTGCCCAAGGCTTTGTCTTCCACATTGCCCAGGTATTTACCTACTACGCCTGCTATCTGCACGATGGTATCTGTAACTGCGTTAAAGCTGGTTACATTTCTGGCCAGCTTGCTTAGTTGTCCGGTAAGCCCTTTGTACTGCTCATCATCTTTAAGGGTCTGGAGTATACCTGCCGTGTCTCTCAGCGTCTTCTTGCTTTTCATCACAGTACACATCACATGAATCTGGTTGGGCGATACAGAAGACTCATTGGCAGCCTGCCAGTAATAAAGTGTTTTGCTGATAGGAAGGGTTTCATTGTCTCCTATCCGGGGAAAGCCGCTCAGGTCGATGGATCCGGCCATCTGGTTGTCGGCATCGCTTACAATTAAGGTTAAGCAGTACAGTTTGGCGTATCCCGGAAAAGCAAGAAACTTGGGTGTCTGGTTGTTCTTGATCAGCGGAGCCAGCATACGCAGCTCCATACCACTTACTTCAGCAGAAGTAGTTACAGATTCAAATTCATCATCCTGGTTGTCTGACGAAGCCATTCCGTTGGTGATAACAGCGATCTCGGAGTCGAAAAAATCAATTGCCATAAAATGGGAAGATTAAAAGAAATGAATAAATGAAGCTGTTTTACAGGGGCAGGAAATGTGTTTATAAATATAAAAAACTTTTTTATTGAAAGTCTTTCAAAGACATTTATTCCAGCAATTTTTTTTATCAAACACCACACGCATCATCAATCCAAGAAATATGCGCGAAAACAATCGTCTCTCTTTATGTAATTCTCTCTTGTAAAAAATACACTGTATGAATGCACAAAGTTTTCTTGCTTCTCTCGACCGCGAGCTGTTGTCTTTTAACAGGGAGGCGGTTGTTTCATTGTGTGAAGAGCTGCGGCAATGGCTTTATTCGAGCAACGATCTCTTTCCGCTGAAAGAAGCTGAGTCTATCCTGCAACACTTGCGCAATAAAAGACATTTCAGGCAAATGCAGCTGACGGCCGATGCCCTTATACAAACCGGGCGCGGCAGCCTGAAGATCCGAAGACAGTACGCTCAATGCCTGATTGAACAGGAAACTTTTACCGCAGCTGAAGCTATCCTTAAAGGACTGCTGGCTGAGTTAACAGGAACAACGGACCGGCGCTTGCTACAGGAAAGAGGGGAAGCAACCGGATTGCTGGTGCGTGTATACAAGCAGATTTATCTGAAAGCCGATCAAAGAAATATCCACACTGACCGGTTTATTTTCGAAGGGATCAAACTGGCACTTGATATATACAATGAAAACAGCAGTATAAACTTGTGGCAGGGTGTGAATGCCGTAGCATTGCTGTGCAGGGCAAAAAGGGATGCGCTGGATGTATCCATGTATGATGATCCGGCCCTTATTGCCGGAAATATTTTACAGGTGATTGAAGATATGAACGAAGATAAGAAAGCGGGTGTGTGGGAATATGCACAGGCAGTAGAAGCATGCATAGCCATGGGACTAGACCAGGACGCGTTTAACTGGCTTGAGCGTTACATAAACGCCCGGAATGCAGATGGAACTCCGGCCGCAGATGCATTTGAAGTCGGAAGCATGTTGCGTCAGTTCAGGGAGGTATGGAAACTGGAAGAGCAAGGTGAATTTGGCCGGCAGGTGATCACGCTGCTTCAATCTGCATTGCTGAGCCGCGCCGGAGGTGAGGTCAGTATCAATCTTGAAGACAAGCCGCAACAAAACCAGCCGGCTCCGCACGCACTGGAGAAAGTATTTGGTGCGGAATCTTTTGAAACTTACTCCTGGTATCTGCAAGGCGCAGACCGGTGTTTATCGGTAGCGCGGATTGGCCGGGATAAAACCAAGGGACTGGGAACAGGTTTTCTGATGAGAGGCGCAGCCTTGCACCCTTCCCTTGCCGCCGATATACTGCTGCTTACAAATGCGCATGTGCTGAGTGATGATCCTACCATAAACGCCCTGCGAAAAGAAGAAGCCTGTGTTGTAATGGAAGCTCTTGATAAGGAAGAATCATTTGCATTGGCAGAAATCATTTTTTCTTCACCGCCTTCCCAGCTGGACATCACAGTTGCGCGGTTCAAACCCGCTGATGCAGTGCGATTGCAACTGCTCACAAGAAGCCTGCAACCTTACCCTGTGGCAACCGTGTTGCCGTTTGTAAGCGATACACAGCGTATCTACATCATCGGCCATCCTTCCGGAGGCACGCTGAGCATGTCTCTGCAAGACAATCTCCTGCTTGATCACCAGGCACCCCTTATCCATTACCGCACGCCCACCGTTGGCGGCAGCTCGGGCAGTCCGGTGTTTAACCGTCAATGGGAGTTGATCGGCGTTCACCACAAGGGTTCATCTACCATGCCCAGGCTGCATGGTCAACAGGGTGTTTATGAGGCAAATGAAGGAATATCCATTGCAACGATTATTGCTGAACTGGAAAAATCATTGCAGGCTTAGCCGGGTTCATAAAAGCGCTGCGTTCAGGGGATTTTTAAATATACTTATTCCAGTAAACTCTCTTCTGATCCCATAATTAGCTATCTTGGATCACCAAGTCTGAAGCACTCAATCCATTCTGAGGAAGCAGGCTGTTTTAATGGCTCAATACACGTCTTGTATGAAAACATTGCTTGTCATCTCTTTTGCCATTTTTGCTATAATGAACTGCCGGGCCCAGCAGGCAACTGCCGCCAAAAAATTTATCAGCGGCCTCGATTCCGCGCAGAGGGCCAGCGCCCTTTTTCAGTTTGATACGGACGAACGCTATAGCTTTCATTTTTTCCCGATTGAAAACCGGAAGGGTATACCGGTTGATCAGCTAAGGCCGGCGCAGCTGCAGGCAGCTTTGGAGCTGATGAAAACCTGCCTCAGTGCAGAAGCTGTTAAGAAGGTTGATGAGATCATGCAGCTGGAAATTGTTTTAAAAGCACTTGAGCACAGAAGCGCCGATGATCATTACCGCGATCCGGGTAAATACTTTTTTGCCATTTTTGGCGTGCCAGACGCCAGCAACACCTGGGGCTGGCGCCTGGAAGGCCACCATGTCTCTTTTCACTTCTCTGTAGATAAAAATCAACTTGTGGCCGGCACACCGGGGTTCCTCGGTGCAAATCCCGCCATTGTACCCGAAGGGCCCCAGAAGGGCAAACAGGTTTTAAGAGAAGAAACTGACAGGGCATTTGAGCTGCTTCACCTGTTAACAAATGCAGAAATGAAAAAAGCTCTTATTGATACGATTGCACCCAACGACATCATCACTTATGTAAGCCGCAAAGCCATGATCGAACATCCGGTGGGCTTGCGCTATGCTGATATGAACGGCAAACAGCAAGAGCAGTTGCTCCGGCTGATCAGTTTATACGTGCACCGGTATACGAAGTTGTTTGCTGATGCCATGCTGAAAGAAATAGAACAGGCCGGACTGGATGAGCTCAGGTTTGCCTGGGCCGGATATACAGAGCCGGGCAAGAACAAGGCCCATTATTACCGCATACAAGGTCCTACGATTATCATAGAATACGACAACACGCAGAACAATGCCAATCACGTGCATTCTGTCGTGCGCGATCTGAAACGTGATTTTGGCGGTGACCTGTTACTCGAACATTACAAATCCAGCCATTAGTATATCGCATAGATGCTTATTTTCACAGCCCGGGCCTTGATCATGTGGACGTGGAAACTGTTCAGTCAATTGCCAATTATACCATACTCCTAAATTCAAATCGGTATAAGGCGTTTCCTTTATAGATCCGGTCACCGAGAAAGGCATCAATGCCAAGCTGAGTCCGGCGGAGTTTAGATAATGGATGCCCGCTGAACTCAATATGGTTTTACAGCCTTCACCAGCCGAACCGTTTTAACACCCACACCATTCACGTGCAGCGTAACAAAGTAAATTCCTCCCGACAGGATTTTGCTACCCGGTGAAACCTGGCTGGTGTTCCTGCGGGCAGCCATTGCGCCGGGACGGTAGCGGTATAATTCCTTTCCCTGTATGTCGTGAATGCTTATACTGGTGTTGTTGCCGGCTGATGGATTGTACAGTTCAAGGGTGAATTTATCCGTAAACGGATCCGGATATACTTTGCTGATCTGCGGCAGTCCCTCGACCGATGCGGTGGCGGCATTCGCCTGTAAACTGCTTGCAGTAGCCTGCGCTGCTGCACTTGCCGAAGGAGGTCTTACAAAAGCAGCCGCAGGAACCGGTTGTCTGGCAATGCTGGGCCCTGTCCAGTATACCTGCATGTTTTCGCCGCCGTCTTTTTCAAAGTAAGTGATTGTAATGGGATAGAGGCCGGCAGCAGGAACGTTTACCGTACCGGAAGCTGTTACCGGTGCATGTATCCCGTCGTTGTCGAACTGACCGGCTTCCATATCGCCTATTGCATGATACACATAGTGGTCGTTGCCACCTGCAGTGAGGGGTGCAATCGTGATCCTTCCGGAATTGTGATTGCTGCTGCCGGGAAGGGTATCGCAAAGAACTTGCGGATCGACCAGGGTTTGGCTGGAGGCATTGTATTCATACCTGACCAGGCGGGTCGTGAAAAAACATCCGCCCCTATTCACTGCGCAGCCGTTGTCGTTGGTTGCCGCACCGGAAAAATTATATATATAGCTCAGATAAACATACGGTTTGCCGGATAAAAATTGCGGGTGAAGCGCCAGTCCCTGCAAGCCTCCCTGCGGCCAGGGTTTGCCATAGGGGTTCCCCAGATCATACCGGGAAAAATTCCGCTGGCTTGTTAAATCCAGCAATACAGCTTTTGCGCCGGTGGCAGGATTGATCCGGCTTACCGTATACCCCTTTGCTTCCGTAACCCACAAGTAATTGTCAGGGCCATACACAATTTCCCATGGATCGCTGAGCTGGTCCTTTACGATCCGGACGCTGAAGACCTCACCGTTGGGGCCCTGAACAGTTTGAGAAAAGACAGAAAGGAATAAAAAGATACTGACGCGCAAGCAAGTCCTACCAGCAAGCATAAGAAAGTGTTTAGGTCGTTGAAGGGTAAAAGCTGTCTAGAATACACTTATTGCATGCCTTTGCAAAAGGTTTCTTTCAGTTGTAAACAGCAAAGGCCCGCCAGAAGGCAGGCCTTTGCAAAAGGGGCTTCAGAATTAGCGTGTTATATAAGAATAGTTGATTGTTTCAAGAATGTTCTGGATAGCGCCGTACTTTGTTTTTTCGCGTTTTTTTACATATCCGTTGTCGAGCTGGTAATGGAATTGATATGTGTCGAGGGTGTTTAGATTGCCGTTCTTATAAACATACACATCGTTCATCATGACCAGGTCGGTTGAAAAGCTGCCGAATATTTTCAGGTATTCATCGAGCCAGGCTTCCCGGGGATTGGATTGTATTTTGTCGGCGATCTCAGGATGCAATGCGTAGTCCTGATAAAAATACCTTGTCTTCTTTGCCAGTCCGTTTGTATTGTAGAATTCAATCCATTTCAGCCTTCCGTCGTTGCCGTACAGGAATTTGTAGGTATCCGTAAAACCTTTGGTAGCCTTCTGCTCTGCCAGCTTTCCGTTCAGGTAAGTGAATTCATACTCGCCTTCAAACAGGGCGTTGCCGTTGTTGTCATATCCTTTTAGCTTCATCTTATTTGCCTTGCCTGAAGCATCCAGGAAATACGTGATCTGCTGTGCTTTTACACCGTTGTATGTTTGATCTGCAATAACCAGGGCAAACTGGGATGAATACGTGTATTTCTTGACGTTGCCGTTTCCGTAGTCGACAGACGCCAGGCGATTGTCTGCGTAGTAGGAAAGGGTTTTATTGCCTTCTTTCGATAGCAGGACCTGGTTGCCTGCCCGTTGCAGGCTGGCGGCAGGAGAGAGGGTATTTTCTGCCGCCAGGTTGGCCGGGATGTTTGGCTGTGCCATCTCTTTTTTGCATGCGCTCATGGCAAGGGTAAAGGTGATGCTTGTAGCTGCGACAAGCATGTTTGTGAACGGTTTCATTTTTTGGTAGGGTTTTTAGGGGGTTATTTGTTTTTTGATGAAGATCAAAGGTGCAGCTGCAAACAAGGGTGGAGAGAATCGGTTTAATAAATGGCTGCCGGCAAACAACCATTGGTAAGATAGAGGTGAAGAATTATATCAGGACTCTGTTTGTTTTGTTGTTGCAAGGTTTGCCTGGTCTGGTGGTGTAACCTGTTTGTTTCTTTGATCGTCATAGCCGCTGAACAGACAATATCAACAATTTTGTCAAGAGCAGGTATGTGGCAAGAACTTATCTCTACTGCAACCTGCTGATCAACGACGATTAAAATAAACCCTTATAATCTTCTCTCATGAACTTGATGAAAATACTGCTGCTTGTGTCTGTGCTGTTTGCTGCCTGTAAAAAAGATCGCCAAAATTCAGGTGACAAGCCGGGTGGCTCCATGGAACCTGTTCCGGAATGGGCATCCTTCACCACAGCCAACTCCCTCCTGCCCGATGACCAGATCAATGCCCTTGTCATTGACCGGAATGATGTAAAGTGGCTGGCCACATCAAAAGGACTGGTACGCATGAGCGGCAGCAATTTTACGGTATTCACACCAGCTAATTCTTCCATTCCGGATCCTTATATTACGGCAGTGGCTGTAGAAGGGAACGGTACGGTATGGGCCGGAACCGCAGCCGGATTGGTGAGGTACACGGGTAATAGCTGGTCAGTTTTCACCGCTGCAAACAGTTTGCTCCCTGATAATGCCATCACCTGCATTGCTTACGATTCACGGAACAAGGTGACATGGGTAGGCACCGGTGAAGGACTGGCAAGAATAGATGGCAATGGCCAGTGGCAGCAGGTATACACGACTGGTGTGATCTTGTCGATGGCGGCCGATCAGCAGGGCGCACTTTGGGTAGGCGCTTTCAACGACTTTGCGTTCAGAGGTATGATAAAGAAATATTACAATGGTCAATGGACCACTTACCAGCTGCACGATATGGGATATGCTTCTGCATTCCCCTACGGCTTGGCAGTGGATAAAGCAAATGCACCGGTAGTAGCGCTGGCAGGTACTGTAGTAAAATCGGTGCTGCGGCTGAACGGACCCGGTTGGGAAGAGCTGCCCCGCCCGGAAAACGCATCCGGCTTTAAAGCTGTATTGATTGATGGTGACAATATATGGGTGGGCGGCAGGACTTTGTGCAGGTATGGAAGCAAAGAATCGCCGCTGGTTAAGTTGCCCGGAACAGATTCGCCGGTTGCTGCCATGGCGCGCGATAGCAAAGGGCGGATCTGGATCGGAACCATGTACGGCGGACTGTTTGCTTACTATCCGGCCACACGCTGACAGGAATAGCGTGTTTTTTAGAGAGTTTTAACAGATTCTGGCCGACTTTCAGCTTGGTATGCGGGGTCATGTATGGAAAGAGGTTACTTCATTTCATTCACCGCATGTAAAACGTTCAATCATGAAATTGATCTTGAAATCGTTCCAATCAGATGCAGTCTTCGCAGCACAAACACCAGGAAACCCTGATACTTCGACCCGGCAGATGCACCCGGATGAAGATTGCGGGCAGGCGCGGCGCTCCCTCTCCATACCTTCAGGCTGCTGTATGGCTGGCAAGCAGGTAGATCCATACAGAATGGCCATCTGCCAATCGGCCGGTGAATGCATCCAGAACCGGCAGCTAAGTGCACCCACAGGCGACGCAGACTTCTTTGCCTGATTGCGTGCCATCTATCTACCTTCCTGACATCCCTTTTATCCGCTACAACGCCGATGGGCAACCGGTTTCCTGTAGCCGGAACCGGACAGTTTTATATCAAATTGAATTTAGAAGCATGGTATTATTCATTCCCAAACACCAAGAAGGGTTACCGGCTTTGCCTGAAATAATTTTTCAGGTTGTTATTCTATCCCATCAATCAAAACTATGGTGGTCAGCATGAATGATGTTGATAAAACTGCCTGTCAGGAGTGCAAAGGGTTGATGAATGTTGGTGATGACGCTATACATTTGTACCAGGATGATTTCGATAGCGCCATCCATAACATTTTCTGACAGCCAATTGAACAGAAAGCCATCTTACATAAACTTCAATAAGCCGGCGTATGCCTGGAAACCCGATACAGACTACCGGAAACATCCTGAATTGTATCTGGTTGGAAAAGGCGAACAAGGTGTTTTGATATGCGAGCCCTATAAATCAGAGATAGGCCGGCACTGGCGCTTTAAAACAGAAGAGATTGCCCGGAAAAGCAGTGAAACAATTTACCGGCAATTTTTAGATTATGTGGAGCAGGATGAATTTGTAGGCGCAGATATGGCCCGCAAGTTTTTGCAGATGGGATACACACGTGCCCGGCGGTACGCCAATTACAAAGGCGGCAAAAAGTACGACAAGGACCATGATTACAAACAGCTTGACAGGGGCACCGGTGAAACTGAAAAGGCAAAAGCGGCTTCTGTGTTTTATGAAAAATGGAAACTGGCAGAGGCAAACGAAACTTATAAGGCTGCCAAGATCAACTGGAAAAAAGAAAAGGGCTGACTGGCTGATGGATCAACGCGGTTTTATAGACTGCTTCAGGTTAAAAGCAAACCAGGTAAACTAATATGATACGGATACTTTCAAGCAACAAGAAAAATCACCAACCAGGCTGGCCGGTTTATTTGCTGGGCTTGTTCTTCCTTTTCTTTTCTGTTTCATTTGTCAGGAGCACATCCTTTCCGGAAAAAAGTGCCACCCATCCTTCCCGGCAGAAAAGCACAGGCTTTGTCGATAGAACAGACAGCAGCCAGCGAAAAGAAAACCCGGTGATCCCCGGCGACTTTGCTGATCCTTCTGTCATCAGAAGCGGTAAAATTTATTATGCCACAGGAACTTCATCAGAATGGGCACCCCATTTTCCGCTGTTTCAATCTACCGATCTGTTGCACTGGAAGCAAACAGGTTATGTATTCAAGCAAACGCCTTCCTGGGCCGCGGCCTCCTTCTGGGCACCGGAGCTTTTTTACTGGAAAGGAACCTACTATGTGTATTACGTAGCCCGCAAAAAAAAGGATGGCATTTCCTGTATTGGTGTGGCTACTGCCAAGGACCCGTCCAAGGGCTTTACCGATCACGGTATCTTGCTGGAGTTTGGGAAGGAAGCCATTGATCCGTTTGTAATTGAGGAGAAGGGAAAATTGTACATCACCTGGAAGGCTTACGGACTGGACCAGCGGCCGATTGAGATACTGGGCAGCAGGCTTTCCGATGACGGTTTTAAATTGGAAGGAGAGCCGTTTTCCTTGTTGCGGGATGATGAAAAAAAGGGACTGGAAGGCCAATGCCTGGTGAAGAGGGGCGCCTATTATTACCTGTTCTATTCGGTAGGCAATTGTTGCGGAACGGGGTGCAGTTACAAGGTTGAAGTCGCAAAGTCTGCAGCCCTGCAGGGCCCTTATACAAAGTTTGAGAACAACCCGCTGCTCACCGGAACAGATGAGTGGAAATGCACGGGGCATGGCACCCTTGTAAGCTCTCAGGAAGGAAAAGATTTTTATCTCTATCATGCTTACAGCAAAACAGATGATGTGTATACCGGAAGGCAGGGTATGTTGGCTAAAGTGGATTGGAATGTAAAAACCGGTTGGCCCTTTCTCTATCCTGTTGAATCAACGGGTGAAATGGTAAAAAGTTTCCGGGACGATTTTTCATCGGCTCCATTATCTTCTGCCTGGCAGTGGGATTTCCGCCATGCGCAACCCCATACTGAATTAAAGGCGGGCAGCTTATATTTATCCGGTCAGGCAAGTGCAGATAACCCGTCCGGAACCGCTGTCACTGTTCGTCCGGTCACCGGTCATTATGATATCAAAACAGAAGTAGCCAACCGCAACGCGGCCCTGAAGGGATTGGTGCTCTATGGAGATGCCGGGCAGGCGGTGGGTATGGGTGTAAAGGATGATGTTGTGCAGGTATGGGAAGTAAAGAAAGACAAGCGCTCGGTTGTAAAGGAAGAAAAAGTAGGGGGAAGCAAACCGGTACAGCTTAAGATAGAGGTTGAGAAAGGCTCCCGGTGCCGGTTCTATTGGAGCGAAGATGGAAACAGGTGGAAAGAATTATCTGCCGGTGCCCATTATTACAACGGCAGTTTTCTACCACCCTGGGACCGGAGCCCGCGGCCGGGTTTGATCCTGCTGGGCACAGAAAAGGAAGAGGCGGTTTTCAGCTTTTTTGAAATAGCTTACCGGTAGGTATTTTTAGCCGCATTTTTATGGGTGTTCCTTTATCATCCTGATTATGCAGGTACAGTTTGCATGCTGTATAGGATTCATTGGACGCGGCAAAGCTATCTGCTTGCTGCTCTTGTTGACCTGTTACTTGTCTCCGGCTTTGCTCGGATAAGCTTTCCTGAGTGTTTCGGCTTCCGCTGCTGTTATCAGTGAAATACAACCATGCCGGGCTTCAGGAGGAAAACTTACATCGTCTTCAACCGACCAGTGAACCAGGTCCGGTGAGTAAGAAGCACCAAAGCGGTCGGTCATGCAATAATCATAGAGCAGCAACCAGCCTGGTTTGACCGGGTCTTTTATGGCAGTCGGGCCTTCCGTGATCACTGGTACAATCTGTCCCTTGTTCAAATTGCCTTCAACAATGCTGTAAGGGCCTTCGAGGTGCCTGGATGTGGCTACCCGGATGGCTCTTCTTTCGCCGTTCCTGACACCAAATTCCTCTTCTTTGTGAAAAAGGTAATAGGTTCCTTTGTATTCCAGCAGCGTTCCGTCTATGGCAGAGTAAGGCGGAGCAAAAAGGACTTTTGCGGGGGTGAATGTTTTCCAGTCCCGCGTCCTGCTGTACCAGAGCCGGCTTTCTTTCCAGCCTGCATCTTTAAACGATGAAGACCAGAGTAAGACATAGTCACCCGTTTTATTGTCGTAAAACCATTCGGGTGCCCAGATATTTCCGGCGAAGGCGCCCGAGTCGTTCCTGGCCTCTTTCATCAGGGGCAAAGAGCCTTCCACCTGCCAGTGAACCAGGTCTTTGGATGTGGCATAAAGACAGCTGGGGCCAACCTTTGCCCGGTCTTCCCTTCTTCCTCCGCCTGTTGACAATACCCGCCAAAGTCCATCCGGTCCGCGGCGGACATAAGGATCACGGATGCGCTGCTCCCATACAGGGTTGTTGTCGTTTAAAGGGGTCCAGTGGCGTCCATCTGTTGACAAGGCAATGTGCAACTTTTCAATCAGCATCGGATCCGGCAAAGGCACTTCAACCGTATTCCCTTTTGCATCAATTTCGATCCGTGTAGGATAGCGCTGCCGGAAATAAGTCAGCATCCAGACATTCTTTCCATTGGTGGGTGCAGGTTGCGCAAAGCCTGTTTGAAGAAGTGCTGTTAAAAGGAGTACCGTAAGTATTTTCATGGTTTGTCGTTGCTGTCAAGACGTGGTCGACGCTTGTTGTTGTGCTGGGGCTGCAAAATGCCCGGCACAGAACTGAAGATAATTGAAAACCAAGGATGAAGTTAACAACAAAAGCTGACAGAAATGAGCAACCGCCCTTCTGCACATGTTTGATCACCCTAATTCTTTTGATGTTGATCTTGTAATATCTTATCAACAATTTCCAATGCCCTTTCATAAGTAATTCCGTTATCCTGATCAACTTTCAGTTGATGACCTTCCTCAATGATCCGGATCTCCGGTATCAGTCCCACGCTTTGCTCAGTCGCAATGGTCTTGATATTTAATGTGTTCCCATATGCTGGAACAATCGTCTGCAACCAGCCGAAATAAGGTTCATGATCGGTTCGGAGAGGATCTTCCCATAGGTTAACTCTGGTCTCGAAATTTTTCTTGCTTATTGAGGTCCAAACGTCAAAAATTAAATTCTCAGCGTTGTTAATGACAGATATCGTTAATCTTCCCCTATGGAAGAATTGTTCTTTGTCCACCACGCAAAGGCTTTGTTGTAATTCTATGCGCTGTTCTCTTTCTTGTGGTGGAATGGATAAGTAATAATCAGGAAAATCTGTGCCGAAACAAAGAGGCGCTGTGTCATAAATTTTCCCGCAACAGGAGCATTTATAAGGAAAGGTTTTTGTTTTCTTTCTAAACAAAGAAAATAATTTCATGTCGCTTCAGGGATTGATCTTGTTGGTAGTAGCCGGATAGTTCGGTTTTCTCCAGGTTGGCCTGAATAGATTTCTTTTTTGGGCAGCTTCAGAGAATCGGAAGTAGAGAAAAAGAAAACAGAAGCAAAGAAACAAGGGTGAATAATTTCATCTTCGAGGGCGTTACGGGATCAAAAAAGGATAAAATGGGGCTGCCTGCTAGAAGGCTTGTTGCCAGTACATAGCTTAGCATGATCAACCGGCATTCTGCTGAAGCCGCATCTTATATGCCGTTTGTTCAATAAGTTGTTCCATGTGGTTCTTTCTTTATGGTTTAAGTTGTCCGATTTTGTTAAGCGTTTCTGCGAGCTCTGCCGGTTTGTTGGTTCCGATCAGCAATTTCTTCTTGTTTGTAAATTCAAGTTGCAAGCCTTGGTTGCCAGATACATTCAATGCTTTCCCTGTATCAGAAGGTCCGAGGCGCAAACCCCAGCCACCGTACTCACCAATGGGATTATACTGCCGTATAAACGATCTGGAAACTTTCTCCCAGGTGTACCGATGATAGGATAAATGAAAGGGGAAGAATCTCACGTAAATGCCGTCTTTCTTTACCTGTGTCTCCAGGCGGAAATTATAAAATAAGGCTGTCAGTAACAGGGATAACCCTGCGATTAACAAAAGCCCCATGTTAGACATTGGTTTGTCTCCAAACTGTTGTCCAGCTATCAATTGCTTGAATACGCCAAATAGCAGTAGTCCATTAATGCCTAATAGAATCACCCAAAGCCACCATTGTTTGAACTTTTGTCTTTCAGAGAAATAAACTTCATTGTCCATACAATATGTTTTTTATTGCCTTTCAGGTTTGCAGGGGATGGCATCCCATTGCAGCTAACGACTGTAAAGCTTGCTGCTGTGGCTGCACGCAAGGAACATCAAGCCTCTGAACATAGTTATACCGATTTGAATTTGTTGGTGTGCAGTGTTGAGAAAGGGGTAAATGAAATGCATGCCATACCAGCTCATTCAATTTGGTATTCGATAAAGTTAGTGATGTTGAGGAGCAAACCCTTACTGAATGCGGCTATTTTCAGAGAAAGTTTTTGGGATCAATCAATTGGTAATCGGCATCGTCGCGGAAAATGCTTTTTAGCGAACCGATATGAGCAGCGCCAATGATCAAAAGCAGCTTTTTGCTTTTTGTTTTTAGTTGCGTGGTAACTATGTTGGAATATATTTTATAGTCCCTGTTTTTATAGATTGATGTTAGTTCTGCCCCAATGTATTTAGGATCAATAAACGCAGTGTCCACCATTGCGTCCGGATTTTTGAATGTCCCGTTCGTTACCCTGGCAGGTGTGATGTATCGCAAGCGGTAAACTTTGTTATATGTACCGGGCTTGTTTAAGAATAGGAGGTAATCTTTCAGGGATAAGTTGTTTTCCTGTAACGCTTTCATCTTTTCCGCTACTATCGCTCTTACAGCAAGCCCTTCTTCTTTATACAACGCAATGTTCTCACCATTGTCCAAAATGCTCTGAGAAGTTCCGCCAGGAGCATTCACGCAATGGATTTTGGATAATCCCAGCTGCTTAGCCATGCGAAAGGCCAGCTGATATACTTCGCTTCGGCCATCTTCTAAGTTTTCCAGTTTTATTTTGTCTGCAACATAGAGCGTATACAAACTGTCAATTTTTTGCTGGTTTTCAGGTAAGACCTCAACCATTATCATATCGGGCCTATAACGGATGGCTGACGATATGAACTCCCTGATCTCTTTTTGCCGTTGGGGAAGCAAAACATCTGTATTGGGATTATTGCTATTATAGATTTGGGTAAAATGATCCGAACCCAATATCATAATATCTGTTTTTTGACTTTGTGCTGAGAGGGTACAAGTTAAAGCAAGGAAAGCAGTGAAAAGGACAGATCTGATTCTCATCTTTTATTTTAGTGATTGATAAGTTTGATTGCAGACAAAGGACGGGGCTTGCGGAAGTATTTCAATAAACACGCCATAGATCGAAGTGGCTGGCTTTTCAAATCATTTTTTCAGATCAGGTAAACATTCTATTGCTTTTTTTTCCATTTTGATTGCAATTGGGTTGGCCGAAGTCTTGTTCTTAATGCCAATGCTTGAATGGGTGCTTGGACAAATTGGAATTGTAGTATTTCTCAATACCCGTCACTTCTTCACTTATCCATTCAGGTCTTTCAAAAGTCTCGTCCTCGCTTGTCAATTCAATTTCAGCAACAATCAATCCTTCATTGGCCTCCAGGAACTCATCGACTTCCCAAACTTTGCCGGCGAAGGGGACCTTGTACCTGAACTTCGAAACAACCGATGCACAAAACTTGTCCAGAAGTTCGGTCGCATCTTGCCTGGGGATTGAGTACTCGTACTCTGACCTTGAGGCGCCAACCGGTTTGCCTTTAATGGTAATAAAGCCATTGTCATCTGTCACCCGCACGCGGATGGTTTTCTCTGGTTCTGTCAGGATGTATCCCTGCCTGTAAAAGTGTTTATCGCAATTATCAGGCTTATTCCATTTGCCAATGTCAACCAGGTATTTTCTTTCAATTTCTACTGCCATAAGGAATATTAAGCGATTTTGCCCAACTTGTTATTGCCTGTTCACCATGTAATTCAGTTCGGTTACTCCGCTAGTGAATTGCCGGGTAGTCAGTAGTTTCAGGTTTATTTTTTCTTTGATGTCTACAAACAATGGAATACCTCTTCCAAGGATAACGGGATTCACGAAAAGCCAATAGCCATCGATTAAGCCTAGTTGAATAAGGGAGTGTGTTGCTGTCGGACTGCCAAAAAGTAAGATGTCTTCACCGGCCTGTTGTTTTATTTCATTTATTCTGTCGGAAAGATTGTCTTCAATAATCTTTGTATTGCTCAAACCTGCATCTTTCATGGTTTTTGATAGCACAACCTTGTGGGCTTTCTTATACCACTTTGCATGTTCAATGTCGTGCTTGCTTGCTGCCGGATGATCACCTGCAGTAGGCCAGTAATCTTCCATCATTTGATACGTTACCCTTCCATATAAGGCAGTGTCACTTTCACCTATCCGCTTGCCGATATGATCAAAAATTTCTTCATCAACTTTAATCCAGTTCATTTCTCCGTTCAATCCTGCAACAAAACCGTCAAGCGATATGTGCATAAATGAAATTATTTTTCTCATATGATCCTCATTTTTATTGTTGTCTATGGTTTGTCAATTTCTTTTTACAGCGTCCGCTATGCCAGGGCTTTGTGCAGATGGAGACTGGCATTCCGGCAGTCCACAAACAGTACTCAATCGCTATACAAGGCAGGGGGTATCTCAAAGCTTGCATGCAACGAAGGGCTTGTTGCTGTAACGCTATTTTAATGAACGTCTAGCCCGGAACCCCGGCCCAATTTATAGATAAAAACTGATTGTTTGTTCCGTTATTTGGTATTGTTCGCCAAGCTGTAACTCCTGCCGATACCTGTACACAGGCGAAGTTTATTCTGTTGCCTGCCCTGGCAGCAGTCCCCAGGCAGGCGGTTTGTGCTTTTGTTCATTGTCGAGCTGTCGAGGCCAGGTTATCGATGATTTGTTTCGCCGTCTCCTTTGATCTTGGGGCGTTGTCTTTTTTAAGGTATGTTGTGATTGTGTTTACCATGTCTTCCGGTTCCACCGGTTTAAGAAGCGTTGGCGGATGCTCAAGGAGCCACAGCGACTGGTTATGTCTGTTACCTGTCGTTGTGCAGTAGAGCAAAGCGTCAAGAGCAATCAAACTCAATGGCCTGCCTTCCTCCAGCCACTTTTTCGCTCTGGGCCAATCAAACATGGATGCCGCAACCAAAACACCCCAAATGGAAGAAACGTTTATAATCCGGTCTTTGACATTCTCAAGCCAATCGAGTGTTTGGCCGCTTCGAAAATAAAGCAAAGCGGAACTGTTATCAGCAAATGATTTTTGGGGTGAACCTTCTATTTCCGTTGTTACAATAGCAAAGGCTTCATTGAAAGGAAGGCAGGCGGCTAAAGCGGGTGCGAAATCCAGCAGTTCGTTTTCATGTTGGTTGTTCCACTGTTCCCGTACCCAGTCAGCGGCATACGAGGCAAGAACTTGGGCTGCAATTTCAAATGCCTTGTAGTTGATTGACCTGTTATAGTCGACCTTGAATTTGATGTAATTTAAAATGGCTTTTTTATCAAATTTTTTCAGCAGTTCAATAACCTCGCTGCTGGTGAAATATTGAACGCAGGCAAAATCCGTTGCCTTTTCTAGGTTTGTTTTGATTGCATGCAAATCGGGGAAGGGAAATCTATCCGGCTCTTCTACGGCTGTTTTGGGTTGTGTGGCTTCACCCGTGTCAAAGTCATAGAAGTCGTCATGCAAAAAGTAGCTGTGTCCATGAATGGCAGCAAGATTGAAGAACTCTAAAGGGCGCAGTGCGTAGTTTATCAATCGCTCGTGGCACTTTTCGCACAAACGATAGGGTGGCATTCCTTCTTCAAGAGGCTCCGACTTTTCAACCGGTCTTATCCGGCAACTCTCACATAGGGTATAATTTATCTTCATAGCATGATCATCAAACTGAAAGGATTGCTGTCGTGACGGCGTGCAATGGAGTTCATGCCCCAAAACGCCATCCTGGCAGCCCTGGTTGACTGTTCATTTCTCTTATTCAAGGATTGTTTGTATTGCGGCAATGTAATCCGGATTGTCGGTTATGCCGTTGTGTCCTTGTCCTCTTAGCGCAATCAACGTGTCACCTGGTTTGAATTCTTTTTGTAGTTTCAGCGAAGAACCATAGTAGATTACTTCGTCCCGGTCTCCATGAAAAATAACAACCGGCATCTTGCAGTCTTTCAGGTACTCGTTTGTCTGAAACTTATACTTTAAAAGGAAAGTAGGAATGAGCGGATACCTGCGCCGCATCATGTCTGTCAAGCTGTAATAGGGAGCTTGCAGAACCAGAAGCTTTGGATGGTTGGTTGCGGAAAGGTAGGCTGCAGGCCCTGTGCCCAGGGAGTAGCCCAGAACAACAATGCTGTTTTCGTGAAACTGCTGTTTTATCCTGTCATAGGCACTCTGAATATCATCAAGCAACTGTGTCTCATTTTTGATCGAGCCTTCACTCTTGCCATAGCCGGGGTAGTCCAAAATGAATATGTTGTAATGTAAGCTTGTGTAAAGTTTGGCCACCTCTCCCCAGTTATTCAAAGCACCAGCGTTGCCATGCAGGTAGAATATCAGGCCTTTTGCGCTGTCTGCATTGAACAACAGACCATTTAACAAGTGTCCGTCTTTTGTTTGGATGTTTATCTCGTCAAAAGGCTGGTTGAAAGGAAATTGGTAATTTTTGTCCAGCTTGGCCGGGAAGAAAAGAAGTTTCTCTTGAAAGAAATAAAGTCCTATGCAAATAAGAATATAGAAAATCAGCAGCAGCTTAAGCATACCGGAAATTACTTTTTTTGTTGAGCGCATCGTTTAGACCATTCTTGCAGCCAAAATTTTTCACCATAGGCATTTACATCTTCAGCATTCGCATAAAGCCTGATAATTTCCAAAGCTTTTTCAGCCAGCACGTCTTTAACTTTGACTCTTTCTAGAAGTATATGAGCCGTCCAAAGATCGACTTTATGATGATTGTCATGAAGCAGTTCGGCAAACTCATTTATCTGGTTATGATCTTTAAGCTTTTCTGCAAGTTCAAAAAGCTTATAAGCTGCTTTATTGCCTCTTCTTACAGATCTCATGTCAGTATAATCAATGTCAAAGTGAATTTTCGCATTCTCCTTGAATTGTTCAATTAAGTTGTTCGTCATGTCATTTTTATTGCGGCGTGCTGAGCTGTGTCTGTTCTGCCAGCGGAAATACTTTGCCGGTAGCAGCAAAGCCTATTTTTTAGATCTTTTATATTTTGTCTTGCTTGTTGTTCGATAAATCATGTTAGTAGTGTCAGATTAATTGCCTCTAGAAATGTCTGTTCAGCGGCGGCAAAGTTTTTATCGTTCAGCTGCTGATTTCCTTTCTCCAAATAGTTGATTTGGCAAATAACGCTGTTTGCCATGATAAATAGTAACGCCAATGTCATCAACTTTTTCATTGTCATTCTCTTGGGGGTTATTGTCAAAATTATCGTCAAAGCCAGCCAACATTGCCGGTGGGCAATCTGTGCCATGGCGGGCTAAGGCGGCTGCTCAAGTTATAGGAAAATTATTGTCCGTTCGGCCGCTTAGCCCTGCTCGCCCTTTGAACCTGTTGTTGATTCATTGAAACCGTTCTACTGCATATCCGTTTGCCTTGCTGGATTAAAGCTGCCTGTTTGCAGCAGGGATTTGATAGTACGTTTATAACTTAGATAAATACTTCTTTTTCAGTTCTTTCTTTCCAGCTGTTAGCGAATATCAAAGCTTTGTCTTTTGTTAGCGTATAAGCGTAGAAATATCTATAAGCTATTGACTCTTCCCTATTTTCAACGAAAACGGCTACTGCATCAGTTTTCTGGTTTGTGCCAGGATCACTTGTTCTTACATCATAAAAGATGGCTATTGCTTTGTAATCACCTTTGTTTGCTCCTGCTTTTAGTCCAGCCTTGAGATCTGCTATAACTTTGTCTGACGATAGCTGTTCGTCACCGCCATAGGTTGCTATGCTAGCTATGTTATTATCCTCGCGTATGGCCGCTGCAAGTGGAAAGAATTCTCCATACGTGCTGGGTTCCTGCTATCATGTGTTTTATGTATGCATTTCATATACGCCTTCTCAACACTGCACACCGGCAAATTCAAATCGGTATAAGATATTCGTTATTCATTTTTTATCGAGTTGTTCTGCCAGTCCGATAAGTAGCCCTTCGGTTCCGCGAATGTAGCAGAGCCGATACAGGTTCTCGTACTGAACTACTTCGCCAACGAGTTGAGCACCATGCTTGCTGAGCCTGGATACCATTTCGTCAATGTCTTCAACCGTGAACATGACGCGTAAGTATCCCAGCGCGTTCACAGGGGCAGTACGGTGATCTGAGATAGTAGGAGGGGTGAGAAATCGCGAAATCTCGAGCCGGCTGTGCCCATCCGGGGTAACCATCATAGCAATCTCTACAGCTTGAGAACCCAAGCCGGTAACGCGCCCGGCCCACTCACCTTCAATGCTGTATCTCCCTTCGAGCTTCAGGCCTATTTCTGTGAAAAAAGAGATGGCATCATCGAGAGATTCTACAACGATACCAACATTGTCCATTCTCAGTAATTTGTTTTTTGACATGATCTTGTCTTCTTGTGGATGCTAATATAAATATACGTTGTGTCTTTACGCTTGCATGCAACGGTCTTGGCTTTCTGCTGTGCTAACATTCCATTATTCGCCAGTCCGAACCGCTGCCGGTAAGATCAATGCTGTTGATGTTGTATGCTGTTTCCAGGCTTTATTCGTTCAGCCCGGACTTCACCTGATAAGGGAAATGGGGAATCAAAAGCTGAAGCCCTGCTTCCCTATTGCCGCCATCACGCAAATACAATGCTGCAGGTAGGCTTAGTATTTCTTTGACTCTACTTCCAAGGAATCATATTCCTTCTGAAGCTTAATTAACGTAACTGTTTTTCGCCCATCGGCTGAGACCAATTCTTCTGCAATTTTAAGATGCTTCACCGAACTGGTATCAGCTTCCTTTATACTTCCCAAACTGTCTGATTTTTTGTAATAAAGTGCTTTTACTTGTTCCATTTCTTTCTTAATAGCTTGTTGCCTGTTTACAATGATTTCTTTGTTGTTTTCGCAGGAAGAAAGCAGAACGATAGTTAGTAAAAGAATAAGCTTCATATAGTTTTGATGTTTAAAAGGTTGAATTTTATGTTTGAGCTTGCCTATAACGAATGGGTATTGCTGCAGTTTGGGCATTTAAAGTACGCTACAGCCACTGTTGGTAGCTGAGCTGTTATTGATGTTTTATTCATTGGCCAAATTTATAGTATCAAGCTGGAACGAAAGCTTGATTTTTAATGCTGCTGATGCTTACAACGTCCAGCCAAAATTGCAGCAATACCCATGTTGGCGGTTCGGGCTTTTGTTTCTAGTATGTCTTGCTGTGTTGTTGTTAGTTTTATTGTGTCAAAGTGAAAACATTTAAATGGGGATTTTCTGTATCAAATCTTTTGGATTTTACAAAATTGAGCTTTGTCAGAAGTTTGGTTGAATGCTCATTGTCGCAATGCGTAAAAGCAAGTACTTTTTTTAACTTCAAAGTATGAAAAACAAAGTCAATAACTGCTTGTACAGCTTCTTTCATTATTCCTTGCCCTTGAGATTTCGTCATAAGTTCATACCCGATTTCACAACTATTTTCTTCTTTTGAAAAGCCAAATAGGCAAATTGTGCCTACAAATGTTTTTGTTTCTGTTAAGGTAACCGCCCAATAAAATGAAATATGTTTTTCATTGTTATCATTGATCTTGTTGATAAAGTTTACTGCATCTTCAGTCGTCTTACTTGGTTGTCTGTCAAGGTATTTGTTTATTTCTGGGTCTGAGCGCAAAACAAAAATATCATGCTGGTCGTCAATCGATAATTGCCTAAGGATTAGTCTTTCAGTCGTCAAAGTGGGAAAAGCCGTAAAATCCATATTTATCATTCACTTATAATTACTTTGTCTAGAAGTGAGTTTTGTTATAGCCGGGCTGCTAACGGTAAAAGGCTTTGTGCAGGTATGGCATTTAAAGCTCGTCACGCCGGAATTGAAGCTCAATGTATAATTAAAAGTTGATTATTGGAACTCCGGCCCGACAGAATTCTATCCCCGAAAACAAAGCTTGGATATGCACCGTCGCTGATTATTTCATCGTTATGCTCCAATTGCACAAAAATTTTGATGGTGGCCGGCTTGTATGCCGATTTGGTGTTGTCTAACTAATGTCATTGTATCTGTCGTACCCTCTACGTTGCACTTCGGAAAGCTTTTAATACTTAAAAATTAAAACGGTCAATGAATCATGAATTATTGAAAATCTGTAAAAAATATTTGTTCCCTGTATATTTAAAGGGTTCCTCTGTTCGTCAGGTGAATATGCAGCCAATGGGCGATACATAGCTGAATTTACTTCTGTTAGCCTGCATAGCAGAAATCCTATGCTAACCGCTTTTGGTGTTTAAGTTTTTGTCTTGCCCAAAACAGTTTCCAGTATATCAGCCATTGTTTGTGCTCCCAGTTTATGTCAAACTTTTCTTTCTGTTCTGTCAGCCAAGGTAGTGTCGCCACCTTACAGTGAAGCATGGGCGGTTTTTGAAATCATAAACGTTACAATTGCTGTTATCTGTTTATCGTTCATTATTTATAGTGTTTATTATATTGCTTAAAAAGGCGTTTTCATTAAAAGACCTGTCAAGTGTTAGTCCTAATCTTACCACAACTAGTTTTTTTGAAGGAATAATATAAATGGCCTGACCTGCGTATCCGTCGCAAAAAAACATATCTGCAGGAACATCAGGATAAATACGCCTGGAAGGATTATTGTAATTTATGCCATTCAACCAGAACTGATAACCGTAATCTTTGTCTTTGTTGGTTTCAGGTGCCGTTACAGTTTGCTTTACCCAGCCCTCTGGTAATATCCGTTCGCCTCTCCATACGCCATCATTACAATAAAGCAGGCCAAATCGTGCATAGTCTCTTGCTGTTGCATTTATGTATGATGAACCTACATAAGTTCCGGAACAATCCGGTTCAAACAAAGTATGATACATTCCAATCTTATAAAATAAAGCTGTGGCGGGATAGGCGGCATAGTCCTTTTCTCCAACTGTTTGCCTTATAATGCGCGAGAGAATATTGCTGTTGCCGCTGGAATAATTAAATACAGTGCCAGGCTTGTGCGCAAGAGAATGATTTGCCGTAAAGGCAGCCATATCTTTTTCTCTACCTATCATATAAGTAGCATCGCTCGCCTTGGTGTAATCTTCCAAAAAATCAAGGCCGCTTGTTTGTTGCAATAAATTTTCAAGTGTTATGGAATGGCGGGGATCATTCTTGTCTTTCCATTCTGGAACAGGTGCTGGCTGTTTTACATCAAGGTAGCCTTGCTTCACCAATGTACCTATTAAAGCACCAGTTATGCTTTTTGCCATAGACCATCCATACATTTTTGTATTTTGATTAAACCCGGGTGCATATTGTTCTGCAACAAGTTGGCCGTTATATACCACGATCACAGCTCGCGTCCTTTGTTTCTTGCCTGGATATGGTTCTGTAAAAGCTTCATCAACTACGGATTTCAGCATACCCTGATTTATGCCTACATTCATTGTGTCGGCAACGCTGTTGCCCAACGGCCAAGGCATAGAATCTTTACTTTCAATGGGTGGAGGGATGATAAATGCCTGTGAACGCAATTCCTGTTCTGTAATACCAGTAATCAGTGTACAGCCAATGCCTTTCCTGTAAATGGCTTTTCTTTTTACCAGGCCCCATATAGAAGTTGTAACAGATAGATCCTGGCGATTGATCTCATACCTGGCTAAGCTAAACGGGAATTCAGCCATTTCACCAGTATCCAGACTTCTCGCTGTTCTGTTGGCAACAAATGTACAGTTGCAAACTTGCTTTGCATCAAATCCGCTGATAATAGGAAAAGATGTGAATGCATAATGAGTAACCCAAATCAATGCGAGAGTCACAATCAGTAATAATGACCAGATGATTATCTTTTTCAACTTTAGCTCAATTTAAACATGGCTAAATTACTTAACTGGACAATTATCCCCACTTGTGTAAAACTGGCTGCTAGCCGCTTTTAAGTTACGACCAAATACCAAAAGTTCCCTCCCGAGAACAAATTTGCACATATTCACCGAGTGAATAGCATACGGGAACAGGAAAAGCATAATTGTCAATCGGCGTTGATCCAATCCGTCTAACTACTGAGAAAGAGTTGTGATTGGCAGTGTCAGGCACAAATCCGCAAACTTCCGAATAAATCAGATATTCTGAGAAAACTACGCAGTTGCCATTCTCATCTTTTTTCAATTGAAGTTCTTCAACCGGCAGAATATTGAAAATATTGTCGTCACCTTCAGCACCATTAGAATAACAGTAAAAGCTAAATATCTCAACCGGCAGAGCTAATTTTAAACGTTCCTCGGCTGCTCGGATCTGTTCCAAGCCGGCAGCATGTTTTAACTTTAAAGGATATTTACAGCTATTGCTGCTAACGCGTTTTAGAACCGAAATGATGTCTGCTTCCATGAGTTGCTTATATCATAATCTCTTAGTATGACCGAGTTTGCAAATGGTGATCAGTTTGCCAGTAACAGTTCAGCATTGCTGAAGGTGCGGTAGCAGCATTCCTGTCAGCCGATTGCCAAAGCCAAATAGAACTACTACAGTTTAAGATGAAATACATACTTAATAATATAGGGGCAGGCTGTGTATGTAGCTCATTAAAAGGACAATTACTGATACTGCGAAATGTCGGTTGCGCCTTTGGCAATGCACTTTTTGGGCGCAGAATTTACTGACGTAAACCTTCCTTCCATTCTTTGTCAAGCGCTTCAAAGTCATAATGTGGATAACCTGTTTCATCTTCCTTGAATTTTCTTTTTGCAGGGTCAATAAGAATGTAAAGAAGTTTATCAACTTCAGATAAATTATTGTTCATTGATTTTGTAAACTGTTTCCTCAAGTACAAACTATAATCATTTTCAATTGAAAATTGTTCTTGTGTTCTGGCATTAAAGCTGTAGTTAAACATATGGTATACGCTAAGTCTAAAATTGTATAGAGTATGAAACAAATGCACTAAATTTATCGGTTCAGTGTCAATTGCCTCTGAATGCGCTGGAAAAATTTGTTTGGCTTTTACAACAGTCTGCTTTATAAAGGCTTTATACTTTGATCGATCCTTATCTGCTAAAAATTCCCCTGAACTGAAGTACTTGAAATCTGTCAAGGTTTTTACGTACTCAAGTCTATTCATTGGTTTCGAACGATTTGAAACCGCATATACTGTGATTGCCTTGTGATCTTTATCAACATTCCGAGCTACTTGAGATTCGGCTTGCACATTTTCCTTTGAGATATTGAATGCAGCTAAAAGTTTGTCCAATTGCAATTTGCGGGCTTGGGAAGGCTTGGAATTTGTCATACGTTTTGAAGCATTCCAAAATCCATCGTAGTCTAAGGCTTTATACAATAAATCTTTTGATGTTAGCATTGATGTCAATTTGCGCACAGCAATACCATTGTTGGCTGTTCGGCTTTTGTCTTACAACGTAAAGCTAGGTTTAAGAATATTTTTATCTCCGTTTCTTTGATTATGATTTAGGTCTATTTTGCCTGGAAGATTATAGTATTTATCTGTCGTGGTGTTATGAAAACCGACAATTGAAATTGAAGTGATTTTTTAAGCCTTGTTACAATCTCAATCCTTGTCTCTGGGCAATACATTCCTTCTCTATACTCGTCTTTAATTCCATTCTTTAAAACAAAATCTTTTAATTCTTTTGAGTCACAATAAGCCTCGAATAAATGCTCTGGTATAACAGCAAAAGTAATCTTGTAATCATTGTTTGATTTGCCAATATAATGCCAACAATTGAACTCATTCGTGTGACATTTCCTAATAAATGATAATGAAGCAAGAAAGGGGATAAGAAAAAGTAAAATTATGGAGCGTTTAATTGTAATTGTCTTACCTGATAATTTTCGCTTTTGAGTATATGAAAGAAAAAATAGAGGGATCGTAGTTGCAATGATGGGCAAAACAAGTGTCCACCTGCCTAAATTTTTAGGATCATACAATAAAAAAAAGCACTACGCTCAAAATACCTGAATAGCCAAGCGACTGAAACAATCAAAATAATTGTCAAACCAAGTAGCTTGTCTGAAAAATACGTGATGATGCCTACTAAAGTTGAAATAGTTAGTACAACAGTGTAAATACTTAGACCCGGGCGAAATGTTCCTAATAATGTCAGTAGGCCCAATATGAACAAGAAAAGTGTAAGTGTTGAAATTAAGTATTTCAATATATTAGCTTCTGATTTGTTAGGATGTCCGCTAAGCTGACAGCCAACAGCTCGTTGCTTGCAGGCCGTAGCGGAGAGAGCGAAACGTCAGCTCAAATGTAGAGATAAAGATGGAAAGAAAGATGTTGTTAAGTGACTTTCGTCAGTCGCAATGGCAGCAAGCATGTGTTAGCGGTTCGTGCTTGTATATCAACATGACTTCAATGCGGTTTCAATGCTGCTTTTTTGTCTTAAATGATGTTATGATGTAGGTAATTCAAGGATAAAAAATTCTATCTTAACTACCTGTCCTCATTCCGGGGTACATCATACCTTGCTTAGTCGACTGGCTGTAGTTATAGCTTAATAAGGGCTTACATGGGTTTGTGCCTTTTCCAAAATCATTACCGTCTGTTTTTCTAAATCACCTTCTAAATAGAAATTCAATGGGCCATTTTTAAATGTATATGTTGCAGTCGGGGGAACTGCATCAATTATGGCTTCAACAATGGCAGGTCTTTCGCTAATCATTCTACCAATATTTTCAATTTCCATTACAAAAAAATATGTGTTTCTGTTAAAAGCAGGAAATGATTCTCCACCTTTTAACGGAATTATTGTTCCAGCATGATCTACGTTCTCTTTTAATGATACTTTCAATTTTCCGAGTTCCTCATGCTCGCCAAATAATTCGGTGTTCTTCCAAATTAATGCACGAGGCCCTAAGTTGTGTCCGATAAGTGTTGATTCACCTTGCCCTTCAAATTTTAAATCAAACCTTTTGTCTAAAGCCGGGATAAAAATTTGAGGAAGGCAAGTATGTTGGTTCCCTGCACATGCTACTTGATTTGCTGCATTCATATCCAACCATTCTTCAGGTTCCAAATTGTGAAGTGATAAGATGTCCATATGTCTAGTTTTTGGTTGCTATTTTTCCACATTTGGCCAAGTGATTAAAGGCGCCAACGTATTTTATAATTTTTCTTAGCGATCCGGAAAATTTAATTTTTCCAAGTAAAACGCCTTGTGCTGCATTAAATTTGCCGTCAATGAATTTATCCCAATTTACAACTGTGGCCGAAAATGTTGCGATTAAATTATCAGTTGCGCCAATAATTTTCGCAAACCCATCACTGTCCCATTTAATAAAAGTTTTACAACTTGGTTCGTCAATTACTTCAAAAGCAATAGTCCCAAGGTTGGCAAATTCCTTAACATATTGTCCTTTATTAAGGTTATCTAAAACTTTATCCCAGAATGACTGATCATATTTTATTGCGTTTTCCAAATGATTTACATTTAAAAACGAAAGGCTCTTTGGTAATTACAGCCAACGGCCAGCGCTTTACGCATGCGGGACGACATTTTACGTCCCCCGATGACCGCAGCTCGATGCTAAGTTAATGTTGATTGTTTAATTTATCGCTCTGATCTATTCCCCCCCCATAGCAAATGGTTATATATAGCTGACGCTGATGCCTGCCCATCCGTCCGCCCCGCTTGCGTAAAACGCAATGTTGGTAGATGTGCTAATTAGAGACCCATTCCCCTTTTTTCTTAATGAGTCTAACTGTAGAACTGTTATTTATATTTGGTCCATCATAATTATTTTCCCTTGGACATATCTTCTCGATAGCTTTATAGACAAGTGTGTATGCAAGGTGGTATTTGATGTCAAGTGTATCGTCGGCAATCTTTGTTGTTTTGTCGATATTGATTTGATTTAGGTCATACATTGATAGCAAATAATCATCACCAGTTTGACCCACAATAAACGTATTTGCCCTTTCTGTCAGTTTGATATTGTAAACTTCTTTTTTAATCAATTCATCCATTGCATTAGTAAATGTTTCGTCATTTATTTTGTCCATTAAAATTATATTGTCAATTGATAAATTGTCGAGAATTTCCTTTGCCTTCTTGACGTTCTCAAAACGTTTTTCTGAGATTTCCGAATTAGAAAGTACAGTGATAAGTGTGAAACTTTTGGGGATTTTTAGAGTTGCTCCGGATCCGCACGGATTAATTGTGATAAAATTCAATTCTTCTTTTGAACGTCCTTCTTCTTTTGTGTAAATAACTTTTTTAATCGTATCCTCTCCTGGAAGGCCTGAGCAAGAAACAATTGATAAAATTGTAAAGCCGGCAACAAATTTGGAAATATTATTTTTATATTCCATTATTTTAGAATTTATATGATCGCTCTAGTCGATTCATGGCTCTTAATAATCAATTCTTATCAACTTGTGCAATTCTAAGTTTACTTACAAGGGTTGAATAGCCAACCGAATCATATCTGCCAACGGGCAGAGCTTTACGTTCGGCGGGGCCCTGAAAAATGTCTAGTCCGGAACTTTAGCCGACGTAAGTTACAAAAGATGAAAATATATTTGGATGCTCATCCGTGTTCGGTCTGCTTAATATGTAGCTGATAGTATTCCTGCTAATTAGAATTTACTCGTCCTGCCTTGCAGACGCAAAACTTCGTGTTGTACGCCGCCGTTTTATTGTTCGTACTTGATACGAACCTTTGTTCCGTCTGGCAAATCTTTTATCTGCTCACAAATTTGTCCACTACATGCAAAATGAGCACTCATATCTGTTGGCGCAATATTGTCAACCGAGTATTCCCCTCCGATAACTGGAGGTTTCTTGTAGCTGTACACTTCACTTTCTTTCAGTGTCTTGCCCGCAGTTATCAGTTTCTCAACAAGCGAAGGAAGAAACCAATTGTCAATCTTTTCATCATCACATAAAAAGTGCTTGTATTGCTCCAACGACTCAGCTACTTTAGTCAGGTCACCTGCGTCGGCTTGAAGCCAATAAACTGCGCTGTCGTGTCCCAACAAGAAAATGTCACCCAGAGCAGAAATCGTTATTACAGCTTGCATGCCTGCCAGCTGCCATTGCCAACAAGATAAAATATCTTCCAGGTCAACGTTGGATATGTCTTTAGTTAACTGTTCTAAAGTAAGTTCCATAAAGTGGCGTACAAAGTTAAAGAGTTTATGAAGTTGCGATATTTAAAAGCGTCAGCTTCAATAACTACAGAAGTAAAATAGTGATTTATAGTTGAATGCTCCATCGTCCAGCCCCACTATTGGCAATACTCATGTGTGTGCCCTGAATGGTAAATATAGTTCTTTAAAAGGAAGCCGGAGAGTGAAAGTCTCTCATGCGCGGGGGTAGTACCCCGAAGCATTAGCAAGCGGCAAGGTGGTGTGGAGTAATCCATGCACTGAAGTAAGCCGGACTGCAAAAGATTGCCCTGACGAACAGAAACTGCATAGGAGGCATAACTGAACGGATGAGTAAGCACATCATTACGAAGTCCTAAATGATTAGTTCAGTTGTGTAGATGCAGCAGCGGTAATCGGAAGGCTATTTACCTTACCGGGGGAGATCCTGCTTCAAAGCAATTTGAGCCAGGAAGTCAGCAGAGGTCATAGTAGCTGCAGCAACGAGCCGTCACCTCACAGGATAAAGGCGGAGGTCTCACAAAGCAGTGAAGGACCAAACATTAAGTTGTTCCAAATGCTGCATGGAGTATTATACAGCCATGCGTTAAGAGGAACAGAGAAAACTACAAGTAGAAAGATGATTGAGCGGGTAATTAACCGTAAAAACATGCACCTGGCATACCGCCATGTCATGCAGAACAAAGGTTCTGCAGGTGTGGATGGTATGTCCTTGAGTGAGCTGAAGCACTTTGTTAAACAAAACAGAGAAGCTATAGCCACCAGCATGCTCAACGGTCGCTACCTGCCTCAAGCCATCTTAGGGGTATCCATTCCCAAGAGCGAAGGAAAATCCCGTTTGCTCGGCATCCCAACGGTGTCCGAGAGATGGCTTCAGCAGTGTGTGGCTCAGGTCATCACACCCTTATTCGAGTTTGAGTTCAAAGAACACAGTTATGGTTTCAGGCCCAACAAAAACGCCCACCAGTGCCTGGGGCAGGCTCATGAGTACATTCACCAGGGATATCAGCACATCGTCGATATAGACCTTAAAGCCTTCTTCGATGAAGTGGATCACTGTTTGTTGTTACAACTGCTGTACAACAAGGTAAAGTGTCCGCTGGTGCTGCGCCTGATCCGCAAATGGTTACGTGCGCCCATGGTAATCAATGGTGTGCTGACCAAACGCAGAAAAGGCATTCCTCAAGGAAGTCCGCTGAGCCCCATTTTGTCCAACATCATGCTGCATGAGCTGGATAAGGAGCTGGAAAAGCGAGGATGGAAGTACGTGAGGTTTGCCGATGATTTCAGCATCTACACCAAGAGTGCAAACCAGGCAAAGAAGGCAGGTAACGCTATATTTCTATTTCTAAAGAACAAGCTCAAGCTGCCCATCAGCAGACAGAAAAGTGGTATACGAAAACCGGTGCAGTTCCAGATACTGGGGTACAGATTTGTACCCATGTATCAGAAGGGCACAAGAGGTAAATATCAGATGGTGGTGAGCGAGAAGGGGTGGAAAACACTCAAAGAGAAGCTCAAATCCATCACGAGAAAAACCACTCCACACAGTCTGGCTGAGCGCATCCGGCAACTCAAGGAAGTGCAGAGAGGCTGGATAAATTACTTCCGCATGGCAAGTATGGTGGTCAAGATCAGGGACCTGGATGGGTGGGTAAGGAACCGGCTGCGTTACTGCATATGGCATGACTGGAAGAAGCCTGAACGCAAAAGGAAAAATCTGATGCGCTTAGGTGTAGAGCGGCAACACGCCTATTTATGGAGCAGAACGAGAAAGGGTGGATGGGCTGTAGCACAGAGTCCGATACTGGGAACCACCGTCACGTTGGAGAGATTGAGAAAACGAGGATATGAGTCCATGCTCGAACACTACTTGAAGGTATCTTCGCAATTTAATGAACCGCTGTATACGCGGCCCGTACGTACAGTGGTGTGAGAGGCGCTCCCTGTCACTTACAAGTGGCAGGGCCGCCTACTCGATTGGTAGCCGTTTTGTGTCCTACAGCCTCTTGTCAAGGTACCATTTAATGTACTCTTCTTTTATGTTGTTAAGGTCAAGAACTTTATTAATCATTGAACTTTTAGGTAAAAGCTTTTGAGTAGATGTATTGGCTTCCAAATTAAAAACTTTTAATCCTTTCATATAATTTTTATGATGATAACAAATAACCGGCTGTCCAAGCGGTTGAAAAAACTGGCAACGATATTCGGTTGTGTCATTATTTTGAATTGTCAATACACGAAGTCCGTTGTAACTGTCAATTACAACCATATCGTATTCAATGGTCGGTCTTTTGAAAATTAAAAATGAATCAAGTCCTACAAATTTTTTCATTTCATTTATGCCTTTCCTTGCATCTGCTTTATCTTCTCTATCAAAGTCGCTGTCTGTTAGCATCCATAGTTTGTCATACTTTTTGGCAACTTGAAGGATTTCTTTTTTTGTAGGTATTGTTAGTTTGGGTTTGATAAATGCTACAGTAAAGTTCTCTTTATTTGTATTCAGTTGTGTCAACCAAGATTGAATTTTCCCCTTGTTGATAATCTTTAATGTCTTTGTGCTTAATTGCGTTGTGTCCTTGCTAAAGGTTTTTCCATCATTGCCTGCCGATTCGGTAGTTGTAAAGTGTCGTGATATTTTAAAGTCGCCACTTGTAGTTTTTAATAATTCAATTACCTCACCTCTGCCGTAAATTCCCGGGTCGCCCCAAGAGTTATGGCTTTTGCCATACGAGAAAACTATTTTGTTTATAGAGTCCGCACTTTGACCAAACGCAAAATGTCCAACTAAAAAAAAGATTGAAAGTAAAAATTTGGTCACCTTGCTTTTATGATTTTGATTGAAACGTAGGGTCTCTTTAAAATGGCTACCAACGTATGTATTGCCGGTATTCGCAAATTTAATTGTTACTCAAAACTACTCCCTTATCATTCGCTTTATCAAATTGTTTGGTACGGCAATCCACTGCCATCTTGTAAGCTGTACTGATCAGTTATCTCCTCTTATACCCAGATACGGCGCAATGACTTCTTATACTCGAACTAATCACCCAACACATTTGGGATATACCGGATACCACCACCCTCGCAGAATACATGAGTAACAAAGTTGTGTCTTGGGAATGAAAGATAGCATCTTTTTGGATGCCTGCATAGTTTCTAGTCGCTGGAAATATCTTTTGTGCTGTTCTAACACGGCATCTGCTTCTAGGTTCCTGTGCTTTAAATATTTAAATAGATACTGCTTAATGCCATCCTGTTCGGTTCAAAGTGGTATAAGATAGAAATAGCGAAGCCGTATATGCACCAGCGAGTACTCAGTAATACAGGGTTTAAGTTTACCTGTCCTCTCCCCATCCAATCACTAATCAATGTCTTTCAGCTTCTTACTTACACCTGAGCTGGCACTATTTGCCGGGAGCAAGGGCGGGTTGTGTTTTTGTTTGTTGCTGCATTTGTCGAATAGCTTTCCTGATATAACCTGCATCCACAAGCCTTCCCAGTGGGTAATCCTGAATCGTCCTTTCCTGCCCGGATGCCCGGTTGCTGGTTATTCATCAAGTTGTACCCGGTCGCCTGTTGAGGACATGACCAGCTCGGGAGGTTTTATGCCGGTGCAATTCTTCTTGTGAGCAAAAACAGCGCAAGCCGCCGGCTATTGGGGGTTTAAATCTTCAAGGGCTGGTTGAACAAAATTATTTTACTTTTATTTCTATGAGACAAGGTTTACAAAGAATTGGAATCAACGTATTGCTGACCATCGCCGTTGTGCTGTCTTTACAGGCTGTTCCGGCCCAGCGTACAACGACCCCGCAAGCCGGACCGGAAACTGTTTCGCTCATCAGCGCGTTGGAACCATTTTATCATATCAGCAGTCTGCCTGCATACGGTGATCAAACCGTTGTCCGGCAAGTCTCCTCATACGATACAACCGGCGGAAACGACGATGGCTTCAGTGGCAAATATTCTTACCTGAAAAAGCTCTCTGACACGAGCCTCCTGCTGTTTGATGTGGAAGGCCCGGGTGTCATCAACCGGATATGGACACCGACCCCCTCAGATGACAGCCTCGACTTTTACATAGATGATCTCACGCAGGCTGCCTTCACGATCAAATACAGGGACTTGTTCTCTGGTAAAGTGTTTCCTTTTGTTAAGCCGCTTTGCAACAACCAACTGGGCGGATATTTTTGCTACCTGCCCATTCCCTTTCAACGGCATTGCAGGATCGTTTACCGGGGTAAACAAACCCAGTTTCACCAGATTGGCTACCGGTTGTATCCTGCAAAAACGGTTGTAAAAAGCTTTCGCCCCGAACTTGCCGCAGCCGAAAAAGACGCACTTCAGCGGGTACAAACGTTGTGGGATAAACGCGGCAGAACAGTGCAGGACTTCTGGCCCGGAACAGCCGCTGCATTTCAAACAGCCAAAACACAGTTTCAGCTCAGTCCCGGTGAAAAACATACCCTGCTGCAGACAGCCAAGGGCGGGCGGATCATCGGTTTTGAACTGGATCCCTCATCGGCTTTCGAAGGGTCGGAAAAAGAAATTGATCTGAAAATCACCTGGGATCATGAAACAGCTCCTGCTGTCTATTGCCCTGTCGCCGATTTTTTTGGTTATGCGTTTGGAAAGACTTCCATGCAAAGCCTGCTGATCGGATCAAACGGCAAAAAGAACTATTGCTATTTCCCTATGCCCTTTGACAGGTCGGCTACAATAGAACTTATTTACAGAAAGCCCTCGTCTGCCAAAGCTGTCAGCAGCCCCCTGACCATCCGCGCAACCGTCTATTCCTCAAATGAAGCGCGGAAAACCAGCGAAGAGGGAAAGTTTTATGCATACTGGAACAACCAGCCCCATGTTCCCTTGCATCAGCCGCATCTATTTTTGCATGTGGCCGGGAAAGGGCATTACGTAGGAACCGTGTTGCAGGCACAAGGCCTTGAACCTGGTATGACCCTGTTTTTTGAAGGTGATGATTCTACCGTGGTAGACGGACAATTGCGGATGCACGGTACCGGGTCGGAGGATTATTTCAATGGTGGCTGGTATGCCTTGATGGACCGTTGGGACGGCCCTTTCAGCATGCCCTTATCCGGCGCGCTGGATTATTCGCTGCCGCTAAGCCGTACAGGAGGGTACCGTTTGCACCTGGCAGACAAGATCCCTTTCGAAAAAGAAATTTATCATTCCATTGAGCACGGCCCTGAACACAACAACAAGCCTGCCTTTTACACATCCGTGGCGTATTATTACAGCAATACACCACCCCTGAAAACGGTCCCTGTACGGACAGAGGAAACGGGCGTGCTTACACCCGACACCATGATGCTTTACCCGCAGCTGCTGACTTTTAACAGCAATGGAGATATCGCGATCCAGCAGCGTGGCGAATCCTTTGTTTTCAACACGGCCAACGAATCAAGCATACGGGTGCAACTGCAGGAAATTCCCTACGGCAATTACAGGATTTTGCTGGATTACTCCACCCTTCCGCAAGGAGGCCTGTTCTCATTGTGGCAACGGCAAACCGGGCTTACGGACTGGATCAGAACCTATTCACCGGCACCAGAACAGGTAAAAAAGAAGTATTTCTGCGACATCTCACTCACGCCGCTCAATCATACATTAACGATCCGGTTCAAAGCAGAAGGGGAGAAAAAACAGTTTTCCCTGCACCGGATCGTATTGGTAAAAGCAAAGGAATGAAGCAGATGCGCCCGGTTCTCTAAAAACTGGCCTTACTTGCGGCCAGGCGGTTCTTTTTGAAAGAATTTGACCATAAATTTGCGGGTTCTTTACAGGTTAAAGCTGTGCCTCCTCTGCTAAACTTTGTATCAATCAAATTACACCGGTCAAATTAATGAAAGATCAGATCAGAAAACTAGTTTTTGCGCATGTCAAGCAAGAGGCAGCTGAATGGCTGGAGCGTGTTTCCGGCCCGTTGACGGATGCCGGTCAGCTCTACCCGGCATTTGCACAAGTGCCCCGGAAAGTGGGCAAAGCAGTTCTCTCCCAAACCCCTCCCGCAGACAATGGATTGATGCCACCCGGAAGTGAGTCCCGATTTGACCACTGGACCATAGACAGGCTGTGCCGGGTTTACCTGCTGGCCGCTTATACAAACCCTGATGAAGAACAATACTGCAAAACAGTGGAAGGCCTGTTTACAGCAGCAGATATGAATGAACTGGTGGCCCTGTACTCGGCCCTGCCCGTGCTGGCTTACCCGGACCGCTGGAAAAAAAGATGCGCCGAAGGCATCCGCAGCAATTTGGGCAACGTATTAGAAGCGATCATGTATCACAATCCTTATCCTGCTGCTTACCTGGAGCAGCCGGGCTGGAACCAGCTGATACTGAAAGCTTTTTTTACTGACAAGCAACTCGCTCTCATCGACGGGCTGCAGGAGCGGAACAACCGGGAACTGGCGCTCACCCTGCTGGATTATGTGCATGAAAGGTGGGCCGCCGGACGGACCGTCAATCCAATGATCTGGTTGCTGATCGGGCAGTTTGCAGAAGAAGCTTTCCTGAAAGATTTTGACACGGTGCTTTCCGGCCCCGATCCGGCAGCAAAGCAGTTTTTGGCTGAAGGCATTGCCTTATCCCCCTTTGAGCCCGCAAAAAGATTATTGAACAACTTTTAGATAGATGCTTTGTAATCTATCTACTCACCAGCAATCGTAAAAATATGTGCTGCAACGATTTTTTAAAAGATGACCAGGATCTGAAAATGCAACCGGCTCCTTTTGATAAAGAACAGGTCAGGGGGCGTGCATTTTTTGATCCGCATGTACACATGACCTCCCGCACAACAGACGATTACCAGGCCATGGCAGATGCTGGCATCGTAGGGCTGATTGAACCTGCTTTCTGGCTGGGTCAGCCACGAACCGGGATCGATACGTTCCGCGATTATTACAACAGCCTGATCGGCTGGGAACGCTTTCGTTCTTCCCAGTTTGGCATCAAGCATTACTGTACAATCGGCCTGAATTCCAGGGAGGCAAACAACGAAGTCCTGGCAGAAGAAGTGATGGAGATATTGCCCTTGTTTATTTACAAGGAAGGTGTAGTGGGAATTGGTGAGATTGGTTTTGATGACCAGACGCCTGCAGAGGAAAAATATTACCGTCTTCAGCTTGAGCTGGCGAAGCAGGCATCCCTGCCCGTGCAGATCCACACACCACACAGGGATAAAAAGAAGGGCACACAACGCAGCATGGACATTGCCATTGAGCACGGCCTCGATCCGGCCATGGTTATCGTAGACCACAACAACGAAGAAACCGTGAAAGAAGTGCTGGACCGGGGCTTCTGGGCCGCTTTCACCATCTATCCGTTTACAAAGATGGGCAATGAACGCATGGTGGAAATTGTAAAGCAATACGGCCCGGAAAAGATCATGGTTAACTCTGCGGCCGACTGGGGCATCAGCGATCCGCTGGCCGTGCCAAAAACGGCAGCCCTCATGAAAATGAAGGGGATAAAGGATGAGGTGATAGAACTGGTGACCTATAAAAATGCCCTGGACGCATTCGGACAAAGCGGCCAGTTGAATGAAAGCGATTTCCACCAGAATGCGGGTATCGACCAATCACAGCGGTATGAAGGAAATACTGTATTGCGGGGCGGACAGCAGCCACGGATCGATAAATCATCTATAATCATACAGTAGTTCATGGCTTCATTAAAAACGTATCTGCGATTGATGCGTCCGGCGAATATCATTACTTCCATTGCAGATGTACTGGCAGGAGTTGCTGTTGCAGGCTATTTCACCCGGTCGCTCTCTTTTAACCTTACACCTGTTTTGCTGCTTTGTTTTTCAACCGCCTGCCTGTATGCAGGTGGTATTGTATTCAATGATGTATTCGATGTGGAAACAGACAGGATCGAGCGGCCCGAAAGAATCCTGCCAAGCGGACAGATAACCGTAGCAGGGGCGGCCTTGTTGGGCAGCTTGCTGTTAATGGCAGGCATTGTATCGGCTGCTGTGTGCAGCCTGGTCTCCGGTGCCATCGCGCTTGCGATTGCCCTTGCAGCCCTGCTGTATGATAAATGGGGAAAGCATCATCCCTGGCTCGGCCCGCTGAACATGGGTGTTTGCCGGGGACTGAACTTGCTGCTGGGGCTCAGCATTGTTACGTCAGCACTTGCACAATGGGGGCTTATCGCATTTGTGCCCGTCATCTACATCTATTCCATCACCATGATCAGCCGGGGCGAAGTAAGCGGGGGAGAGCGCAAGCCGCTCTATGTAGCCATGGTTCTATACCTTATTGTTATCCTCAGCATCGCCGTATTGTCTTATGGAAAGCAGCAATTCCTGATCACCATCCTCCTGCTGCTAGTATTTGGTTTTATGATCTTCCGGCCCTTGATAAAAGCCATCGGTCACCCGGCTGGCATCAATATCATGCGGGCCGTAAAAGCGGGTGTCATATCCCTGATTATCATGGACGCAGCATGGGCCACTGCTTTCAATGCACTGTGGGCCGCCGCGATCATCTGTATATTACTGCCCCTTTCTTTTTGGTTGTCCAGATATTTTGCCGTTACCTAAATTATGAAATACGTATGCAATTTCTCCAACAGTCCTTTGCGGTCAGTTTTGACTACAAAGTGTTCTTTACTACTGCTGTTTTTTCCCGGGATAATACCCTGATCGCCGATTTCTTCAAGGAGCTTGGTCCGGACATCTCCAGCAGGAAACTGCTTTTTGTGATTGATGAAGGTGTAGAAAAAGCCCATCCTGACCTCTTGGAATCGATCAAAGATTACTTTGCTGTTCACAGTGGACCACAGCTGGTGGATCATTTTATAATCGTGAAGGGGGGAGAGGAAACCAAGAACAATGATACACAGCTAAACAAAATACTGGAAGCAACAAATAAATACGGGATCGACCGGCATTCTTACCTTGCTGCAATAGGCGGCGGGGCCGTGCTGGATATGGCAGGCTATGCCGCAGCGATTGCGCACCGCGGGGTCAAACTGATCCGGATTCCCACAACAGTACTGTCTCAGAACGACTCCGGCGTAGGCGTAAAAAACAGCATCAACCACTTCAACAAAAAAAATTTCCTGGGAACTTTCCGGCCGCCTGTTGCCGTGTTCAACGATGACCTTTTTCTGCATACGCTGGACGACAGGAACTGGCGGGCAGGCATTTCCGAAGCGGTGAAGGTGGCCCTGATAAAAGATGCGCCGTTCTTTTTGTGGATACAGGAACATGCAGCAGCGCTCAACAGAAGGGACAGCGCAGCCATGGAAAAGCTGATCTTTGAATGCGCCCGCTTACACATGGAGCATATTGCCGGTGCCGATCCTTTTGAAAGCGGCTCTTCCCGGCCGTTGGATTTCGGGCACTGGAGCGCGCATAAAATGGAGCAGCTCACGCGCTATGAACTGTTGCATGGAGAAGCGGTGGCCATCGGCATCGCGCTGGATACCATCTATTCCTTCCTGGTAGATTACCTGCCTGAAGCAGACATGCTGCAGGTGGTCAGGCTGCTGCTGGACCTGGGCTTTGAGCTGGAGCATCCGGTACTTGCCCAAACAAATAGTCTGCTGACCGGACTGCATGAATTCAGCGAACACCTGGGCGGACGGCTGACCATTATGCTGCTGGAAGGGATTGGCAAGGGAATAGATGTTCATGATATAGACCAGGAAAAATTTATACAGGCAGTACACATGCTAAAGACACTGACCAAAAAAGAGATGTAGAACCTATGCAATACGGACATCAACACATTACCTTCTGTACCAATGTGTACCCGGGTGAAAGCTGGGATGAGCATTTTGCCGAGCTCAAACTGCATTTTCCCGGCATCAAACAGGCTGTCTCTCCCACACAAGCCATGGGCATCGGGCTGCGCTTGTCCAACCAGGCCAGCCTGGATTTAACTGAAGGAGATAAGCTGGCTGAATTTAAACAATGGCTGAGAGGGAACGATGCGTATGTATTTACCATGAATGGATTTCCATACGGGGCATTTCATCATCATGCGGTAAAGGCAGCCGTGCATGCCCCCGACTGGACAACAAAAGACCGGCTGGATTATACCCTGCGGTTGTTTGATATTCTTCAGCAATTATTGCCGGAGGGCATGGATGGAGGAATATCTACATCTCCCCTCAGCTACAGACACTGGTTCAATACCGAAGCAGAAAAGGCTGAAGCTTTCACCAAGGCCACCCATCATATTTCGCTGGTAGCGGAAAAGCTGGTACACATCAGGAACACGACCGGCAAAATCCTCCACCTGGACATTGAGCCGGAGCCGGATGGGTTGCTGGAAACCGGGACTGAATTTATCAACTGGTATGAAGACCAACTCGTGAAAACCGGAACAAAATGCCTTGCAGGAAAGGGGCATGTTTCAGCCAGCGAGGCGGAAGCCCTGCTCAAAGAGCATATCTGCCTTTGTTACGATGTTTGTCATTTCGCGATCGGATATGAGGACCATGCTGCTGTAATTGCCCGGCTTGCAGAGAAAGGGATCAGGACAGGCAAGATACAGGTGAGTGCCGCATTACAAGCGCAACTGACAGGAGATAGTAAGCAAAGAGAACAGGTTGGAAGCGCATTGGCCGGCTTCAACGAATCTGTTTACCTGCACCAGGTGATTGCACACAAACGGGATGGAGAGATCATCCGTTTCCGGGACCTGCCTGATGCCCTGCCCAACCTGCTGGATACTACGGTGGATGAGTGGCGGGTCCATTTCCACATTCCGGTATTTACACCCCGGTTAGATCCTGTACAATCAACCCAACAGAGCATTTGCACCGTGCTGGATCTGCAAAAGGGGGCTCCGTTCACGAACCATCTTGAAGTAGAAACGTATACCTGGGAGGTCCTGCCAGCGGCCCTGAAGCTTCCCATCGTTCAATCTATCAGCCGGGAACTGGACTGGCTGCTACAGTATATGAAAAGCTAATTTGTATGAAAAAAACGGTTGTTATAGATGTAGTGGGCTTGTCAACCTCTGTAATAGGAGCGCATACCCCCTTCCTGCAAAAATGGATCAGTCAAAAAAAATTGACGCGCATCGAGCCTGTTTTTCCGGCTGTTACGACCTCGGTCCAGTCTACCTATCTAACCGGCAAAACGCCTGCAGCGCATGGCGTTGTCGGGAACGGCTGGTACGACCGGGAAGACTGCGAAATAAAGTTCTGGAAGCAATCAAACAAACTGGTGCAGGCCGAAAAGATCTGGGACAAGGCAAAGAAAATAGATCCTTCTTTTACCTGCGCAAATATGTTCTGGTGGTACAACATGTACTCCAGCGTTGATTACTCGCTCACACCCCGGCCGAATTACCTGGCAGACGGCCGGAAGATGCCTGATTGTTACTCCCACCCGGCCAGCTTGAGAGATGAGGCCCAGCAAACCCTGGGGCAGTTTCCCCTGTTCCAGTTCTGGGGGCCCGGAGCCAACATAAAATCATCCCGGTGGATAGCGGATGCATCTATCCTGACGGATAAAAAGTGGGATCCGACGCTTACCTTTATCTACTTGCCGCACCTGGATTATTGCCTGCAGAAATATGGTCCGGACCCTGCTAAAATAAGCAAGGACTTACAGGAAATAGATGGTGAGATCAGCAAGCTGGTCACCCATTACGAAAGCAAACAAGCCAACATCATCATTCTTTCAGAGTACGGGATCAGTCCTGTCAGTTACCCCATTCATATCAACCGGATCCTCCGGCAGCACAACTTAATTGCTATCCGCGAAGAGCGCGGCCTCGAGCTGCTGGATGCCGGTGCTTCCAAAGCCTTTGCCGTAGCCGACCACCAGGTCGCTCATATCTATATCAACGACCCAACAGTTTTATCACAGGTAAAGGACATCGTGAAAGGGATACCCGGGGTTGAGCTGGTACTGGATGAAAAAACAAAAGCTGCTTACGGCATTGACCACCGCCGGGCAGGAGAGCTGGTCTTGATGGCCGGCGAAGGATATTGGTTCACGTACTATCACTGGCTCGATGATGCAGTGGCGCCCGACTTTGCCCGGACCGTTGAAATTTTTAAAAAGCCGGGGTATGATCCGGTTGAAATGTTCATGAGCTCCAAAGCAAGGGCAGGATATAAATTACTAAGAAAAAAAGCCGGGCTGCGCTATGTGATGGATGTTATTCCGCTGGATGCCAATCTCATCAAAGGCTCGCACGGGCGGGTAGGCGTTGATGAAGCCTATATGCCCGTACTGATCTCAAACAACGAACCAGCCTCATCCATCAAGCCGGAAAGGGTGTTTGATATTATCTGGGATCAGCTGAATGGCTGATAGTTTTTATCTTTAAAATCCTAAAACAAACAGCATGGAATCATTGAAAGGAAAAAAGGCGTTGGTAACCGGTGCCGGTAAAGGGATCGGGAAAGCAATTGCACTGGCATTGGCAGCAGAAGGTGTAGATGTGGGCCTGGTAGCAAGAACAGAAAAAGACATCCAGGCTGTGGCAGATGAAATAACAGCCAAGGGGGTGAAAACAGCCTATGCGACTGCGGATGTCAGTAACAGGAGTGAAATAGAAGCTGCCGTTGAGAAAATAAAGGAGAACCTGGGCGAGATCGATATCCTGATCAACAATGCAGGTACGGGTACGTTTGGCAAGTTCCTGGAGCTGGAGCCTGAAGTGTGGGAAGCACAGATCAGGATCAACGTGTTTGGCGTATACTATACCACCCGCGCCGTTCTACCGTCGATGATTGAACGCAAAACAGGCGATATCATCAATATTTCTTCTACTGCGGGTAAAACAGGTGCTGCCACCACCAGTGCCTACAGTGCCTCCAAGTTTGCGGTTTTCGGCTTAACTGAAAGCCTGATGCAGGAAGTGCGCAAACACAATATCCGGGTGACGGCCATGGCGCCCAGTACTGTGGTAACAGACTTGGCCTACAGTGCCGACCTGATCAAGGGCGATCCTGAACGGGTGATGCACGCCGAAGACTTTGCGGAACTGGTTGTGGCACAACTCAAGCTGAACAGGCGGGTCTTTGTAAAGGAAGCAAGTATCTTTTCTACCAATCCGTAAGCAGATTGCCCGTCTGCAGCGCAGCAGATGGGCAACCCGGCCTACCTATTTACGCTCCAGTGTTGAATTGAGCATCAGGGCAAGTGTTGGTTCATTGCTGCCATCTATGCGAAAGTTGGCGAATACGACCTTGCCATGCTGGTCGATCAGGAAATTTGTGGGCTCGCCCCTTACCTTGTAGGTTTGCATGGCCCATTGGTCTGTGGCCCGCAGCGGAATAAAGGTATACTTGGTGCCCTTCATGAAAGGCAGTACATAAGCGTCCTGTTCAGGAACCACATTGATGCCGATATAGGCCACCTTGTTCTTGTCGTAGTTCTTTAGTACGTTTTCAAAATGCGGAAACTCGCCGCGGCACGGACCGCAGCCGGGAAACCAGAAGGTGAGCAGCACCACTTTGCCTTTGAAATCTTCGAGAGAAGCTTTTCCTTTTACCAGGTACTGATCAAGTTCAAAGGCAGGAGCGGTATACGCGGCCGCCTCTCTTTTCTTCCATACATCCTCCTCAACCTGGCCGGCTGACTTGTTTAACTGGACAGCATAGCTGTTCAAGGCTTTATTCAACTCAACAGAGGGCGTTTTAGCGTAGATCTTTACCAGGCTATCGTAGGCGCCTTCTTTATCTCCGGCGGCAAAGTACACGGCTGATTTTAATATTTGCATCATGTCAATAGCCGTGGAATAGCGTGGCAGTTTGATGCTTTTCACCAGTTCCCGCGCTTCAGACCCTTTGTTTTCAGCTAACAGGCTCCGCAGTTTTACAACCTTTTCCGCAAGCACAGCATTGTCCGGCCAGCCATCTTCGGTTCCCATTTCCCGGGCCAGGGCAGCGGCTTTTTCCGGTGCGTCTTTCAGGTAAACATCATACAGGCCACTCATGCCGCTGGATGACCAGGAAAATTTTTCAGGGGGATAAGACCTGCGCAGCAACTCGTAAACAGTTCTTTTTTCGGCACTGTCCTGCGACCGGGTGGCCAGCCAGTACAGGCCCTGTGCGCCGCGCTCATGGGCGGGAAAACGCTTTGCCAGTTCATATAATTTGGTGCGCCAAACAGCGCCATCAAGCGGTTCAAAATCCATGGCGTAATAAAATGCGTATCCTGCATCTGCCGGGTCTGTCTCACTGGCCTTGCCCATGTATTTCATGGCGGCTTCTTCATCGCCCCAGCGGCTGGCATCTATGGAAAGCATAAACCAGCCTTTTGCCAGTTTGGGATCAATCGCAACGGCTTTTAACAGATAAGGCTTGGCCAAAGGAGATTCCTTTTGATACAAGGCCGTACCGATCGCCAGGGGCAAAACCGTTGAGGAAGGATTTTTCCTGATCCATGCATCATACTGCCTGATCAGCAGCGCTTCATTTTTACCGACCGCCTTTATAAAAGCTTCATGCGCCTCCATGCTCTCCATATTCCCTTCCACCGCAGCACGCACCTGCTGCAGGCTGTCAGTGAAAAGTGGCTCTTTCGCAAGGGCGCTGCTGCTGCGTACAACCAGGATACTGATTGCTATCAAACAGCTTTTACAAAGAAAAATGCCTGCTTTTGTCAGATTTGCGTGGATCATACTGTTGTTATTTACGCTTTAAGAAACCAATTGCTTTTTTTCAATTTTGCTGCAACAAACCATCGATCAATCCGATCGTCTTCTTGTCGGAAGGCAGCGGTGCATTCAGGTCGGCCACTTTAAAATTCTTGTCAATCACGATCGTTCTTGGAATGCCTACCACTTCGTAGTCGGTCAGCATATTGCGATTGACGATCCATTGAATGCCTTCGGCCTTGCGGGATTCAACATTTTTTTTCCAGGGCGCTTCTGTATCATCAATAGAAAGTGATACAAAGACTATCTGGCTGTTGTTCTTGTATTTTTCTTTGAGCTCTTCGTAATGGGGCATTTCTGCCAGGCAGGGCCCGCACCAGGTAGCCCACAGATCCAGGTAGATGACTTTGCCCTTGAGGCTTTGCAAATTTACTTTATCGCCCGCCAGATTCGTTGCCGTAAAAGACCTGGCTTCATCGCCTTTGCCGAATTTGAGCAGGCTGGCCAGGGTTTGGGCTGCTGCTTCTCTGTAGGCAGGTGTTTTGATGGCAGCGATCTTTGAACTGGAAGCAGCCAGTGCCTGCTTGTCGCTCAGCTTGCGCATATCATTCACCAGCTCAGACGCCTCATACCAGTCCTTGATCTTTTGCTTGTCTGCCGCATTGCCGGGCTCATGTAACAGGGTGTCTGCTATATCCCTGTATACCACCAGCTGCATGAGGGAAGCGTCAACAAATTGGCTGCTGTATTTTGCCAGTGCAGGTTGTATCGCAGCGTTGTATTTTGCAGAGAATGCTTTGGCGCTGTCACCTTTTAACTTCAGGCGGATGGCAGAATAAATATTGCCGGCTAAAAGGCTGTTGATGATGTCGGCTTTTATTCTTGCTTTTTCCAATCGCCTGAACGCTGCAGTGATGCCTTTTACGGAATCGAGTTGCGCTGTTCTGAGTGCAGCGGCTTTCATGATCGCCTCTATTGTACCGGCGGGCTCTGGCTTGATCAGCAAACCGGCTTCTAAAAACGAGCCGCCTTTGGGAAAGGGCGTGCCCCTCAGATAGGTATTGGCTTCCTCGCCTTTTCCCTGGAAAGTGGCCAGGTTGGGATTGGCCTTGTCAATAAAGACATGCAGGTTATCGCCTGGTGAAAGATACAATTGGTTGCGGCCAACCCGGAAATAAGCAGGCGCTTCCAGGGAGAAGCTGGTCGTAAAATGGCCCGCAGAATCAGGGATGATCATTTTTTTTCCGGTTGCCGGCCGCAGGTATTGAAAGTCGGACATGTCTTCCACTTCTACCTGGTTATTGAAATTCTTCAGGATGCCTTCCAACGACACGGTGCCGGTTTTTGATTGAGCCACCGCCCCGGTCTGGCAAATGACCGCGAGGATAAGGATAAAGAGCTTGTCAATATGTTTTTTCAGGAGCATGGTTGGTTGTTTTATGTGGGGCCTATCAATATTCATTTTGCTTGATTTGTCCCTGGCTGCCATCCAGCTCTACGCCATTGATCGGGATCAGATAGCGCTTGCTGCCTACAGGCAGGGTGTATGTCTTTGGCGTGTTTACATCAACCGCACCCACATTTACCTGAAAGAAATTGCGGGTGATGGCAATATCATCACCGGGATAATTGTTTACGCTAAAGCGGCGGATGTCGTACCAGCGCATCGCAAAGGGCATTTCCCTTCTTCTTTCTTCGAGTACCCTCGGTATAATGTTATCGCCTGTGGCCGTTAGTGGTGTGGAAACGCTCATGCGTTTTTCGCGCAGGGTATTTACCGCCGCCAGTGCACCAGTGGCATCTCCCTTGCGGGCCAGCGCTTCTGCCTTGTTCAACAGCATTTCAGCGATGGTAGGTCCGGCAGGCAGGCTTCTGCCGTCAGAAAAGAAATCGTACCGGATCATGGCAGGATCGATCACGGTAAAGCGGCGGCCTCCGTTTTGGATCATCAGGTTTTTATAGCGCAGGTCCTTTCCGGCATCATACAGGGCAAGCAGGCTGCTGCTGGGCACATACCACTGCGAGCTGTGGTATGTATAGCGGGCATACAAAAATTCCTTCCAGAAAAGATATTTGACAGCCGTCCAATCGTTCAGTTCACTGTAGGTGATGGTTGCCGTTGGATTGGTATAGGTAGCCGGAAGGCCGGGAAGAATGGTCTTGAAGTCAACCAGTTGGGCATTGGCCGAACCCAGGGCTTTGTTCGCGTATTCAAGGCTTTTGTCATAATTTTCCTGGAACAGGTAATAGCGGCTCAGAAAACCTTCGATTGCTTTCTGGCTTACCCGCCATGGCTTTTTCGGATCAACGTCGGTGACCGCTATTTTTTGCGCTTCCGCTACATCGGTTTCTATTTGTTTGTATACATCACCCATGCTGGCACGGGCCAGTGGCTCGTTATAATTTGTGGTGAGTTTGAGCGGCACACCAGGGGTCGTTAAATTGGCTGTCGTATAAGGCAGCGCGTAATTGTTGATCAGCACCCAATAGCTGTAAGCCCGCAGGAAATAAGCGTCTGCTTTTATTTTTGTCTTTACATCGGCAGGGCCGGTAACCGCATCAACATTGGCCAGGATCAGGTTGGCAAGGAAGATGTTCTTATACTGGCCGTTCCACAAGGCATCGGCTGCTGCACCTACGATCTGGTCTACATTCCATACATAGAAGTATAAATTTTCAATAGAGAATTTCGTCGTATTCTTTTTGTAAGCGTCAGCCGGAATTTCCGTATCATCTGTTGAGTAAGCTGCCGTGGGGCTCGCTTCGTAGGGGTAGGTAGTGGTGCCGGAAACATTGTCCAGCAAGGCTTCCAGCTGGTCGGTTGTTTGCAGGCTGGTCAGCTTTTTGGGTTCTTCGGCGAGGTATTTTTTACAACCCGAAGAAACAAGAACCAAGAATAGGAGGATAATATTTTGCAGTCGCATCATCATTGGTTTAAAGTTTGAAATTCAAGCCGAGCGTGTAAGAAGCAAGAGGCCTGTTTTGCCCGGGCAGCCAGTCGGGATTATACCCTTTGCCGTTCGCGTGCCAAACCATGCCCGGGTTTCTAAGCTGCGCAAAGGCATTGATGTTGTTCATCTTTAAAAGCCTGCTTGCCGGAGCAGGCACATTGTACCCCAGGGTAATTTCCTTGCATTCGATGTAGGAGGAGCTTTCCACCAACCCGCTTAAGTAGGGCGTGTAGCGGTCCCATAAATAAGTTTGTGTTTCCTTGGGGTTGGCAAAACCCGGGATGTTTGGATCCCCTGCAAATACATCCGCCACGAAACGGTCTACAAACGTTTTGCTGGAGCCTACAGTGGTGGCAAAATTGAAAGCAGGATTGCGGTAAACACCGCCTAATTTTCCTGTAAATAAAACAGACAGGTTAAAGCCATAACCACTGAAATTGCTGAACCAGCCCAATGTATGCGGAGGCACTGCGGTGCCTTCATAATTCAGGAATTGCAGGCCCAGTCCCCTGTTGTACAGCGCGGCATCATTGAATGTTTGCAAAACGCCTTTAGGACCTGAAACCTGCGGTACGCCGTTTACCATGCCCCTGTAAGTAAAGGAGTAAACCGAGCCTACAGGCCGGCCTTGTACAAAAGCACTGGTGTAAACATTGTTCGTTACACTGCCCAGCATGTCAAAGGCATATAGGGACGGGTAGTACAGGTCTGTTATATTGTTGTAGTTGTAAGCATAATTGAGCGATGTAGCATAGGTGATGCCGGTACCGGGGATTTTTACATCGGTTCCTACCTGTATCTCAATACCCCGGTTAACGATCTTGGCATTGTTGAATTTCTGGCTGGTGGTGCCCGTAGCGGCCGGTAGTGCCCTGAGGCCGGTTATGTCTGTTCCCTGCTTATCATACAGGTCTATCTTGCCCGATAGCTTGTTTCTGAACAGCGCGAAGTCTATCCCCAGGTCTGAAGTGGTGGTTTTTTCCCAGCGCAGGTAAGGGTTGCCGTTATCGGTGATGGTAGCTGTGATGGTTCCGGTAGAGGAGCTGACTGTGGTGCTGGTATTGACAAGTGTTTTGGTTGAAGTTGATTTTTCCTGGTTGCCGTTGCGGCCGTATGTAAACCGGATATTCAGTCTGTTGATGAGGTCAACATGCTCCAAAAAATATTCCCGCTTTGCATTCCACATGCCGCCTACCGACCAGAAAGGCGACCAGCGCAGGCTGGGATCATCTGTAATGTAATTGGAGGCATCGCTGCGGATGCTGCCGCTCAGGGTATATTTCGCATCATACGTGTAGGAAGCATTGCTGTAAAAAGAAACATATTTGTTCAGGGTCCAGCCAAAGGTGGTTGCACTGCCGGGAACCGTAACGCCGCTGTTGCCACGAAAGTCCTTGAAAATATCCACACTGCTTCCATAGCCATACTGGGGAACGGTGGTTTGCAGTTTGTCCGGATAATAGCCGAAAACATAAGGGTAGGCGGTCGTTGTAGTAAGATACCTGGATACTTCCATACCTGCGATGGCGGTCACGTTGTGTTTGCCGGCAAAGTTCTGGCCGAAGTTCAGCTGGTTTCTTACCAGGTAGCTTTCAAGCCTTGTATTATTGGATCTTAAAATTCCGCCTTTGGGCAGGTATACTTTGGTGACGTTTTTTGTTGTATTATCATATTCCACCAGGTTGTTTACCAGATTCCTTGCATAAAAAGTTTCCTCACTATTATAAGTTGCAGAATCGTTGTTCTGGCGTTCGTATTGAACCCTCGAGTCGAAGTTCAGGCTTTTTAAAATCCGGATATTGATACCGGCCTGTAAGCGGGCGCTCAGGTCTTCGTTGGTAAAGTTCCTGCCTCTTACTTCACGCAGCAGATTATAGGTCCAGTCTGAGTAGGGAAATTTGCTTAAGGGCAAAAGTGCCAGCTGCTCCCTGTTGTATATATTGAGGTTCGCAGAATAAGAGCCATCCGGGTTGAGCAGCGTTTCATAGGGTGACAGTTGTTGTATCTCGTCAACCGTAGCGCCGCTTGTTTCCTGTTTGCGGTATTGAATATTGGCGCCCAGGCTAAGTGTTAAGAAATTGCCGGCCTGGTACTGGTTGTTGAAATTGAAGAGAAAACGGTTGTAGCCGCTTTTCTGAAAACCTTCTTTTTGATTTTCATACAGTATGGAAGCATAGGTTCTATTGTGCTCTGTTGAGCCTGAAAGATTGATGTTTGCCTGCGTAAGTATACCGCGCCGCATTAGCTGGTCCCTGATCTGGTCACGGTTGCTGATCCTGCTCAGGCTGTCAAGACCGGCATTCATTTGCGCTGCCGTGATCTTGCCGTTTTTATTGGCAAAGAGAAGTTCCTGCGCCAGGGTCAGCGGCTTGGTGATCTCTGTAAAGCCGCCGGCATACTGATTAAAGAACCACTCATTGGTAAATGCCAGCTTTTCATATTTCACCTGATCGGCAGAACTGGCCTGTGTAAGCACCTGGTCAAGATCGATCATCTTCGACACTCTTGAAAAAACGTTCGCTTCCACATTAAGACCTTTCCGCCTGCTTTTTTTGGTCGTGATTACAATTACACCGTTGGCAGATCTGGATCCCCAGATAGAAGCCGCCGCCGCATCTTTCAGGACCGTTACCGATTCAACATCATTGGGGTTGATGTCGTAAAAATTGTTTTTGTTGTTCGGGCTGCTGGTGCTCACCGGAAATCCGTCCACAACTACCAGGGGTGTTTTGTCGGCGTAGAGCGTACTGGTGCCGCGGATCAAAAAGTTAAAGCTGCCATCGGCATTTTCTTTGGCCTGCATGCCGGGTATCAGTCCCTGCAGGGCCGTGGACAAATTAGACACAGGTCTTTTGTCAAGCACGCTTCTTCCTACTACATCATAGGCACCCGTGGCCCTTTCCCTTGATATATTCTGATAACCTGTGGTGGCAATTACCGTTACGTCTTCCTGCGCGGTTATTTTTGTTTTTACGGCAACATCCATATTGGTTCTGCTTCCGACCCTTGTTTCGTAGGTTTCGATGTTGACAGCGGTAATAACCAGAACCGCGTTCTCGTCAATGCCTTTCAAACTAAAGTATCCGGCCTCATTGGTCGTTGTCCGGATGCTGGTTTCCTTTACAGCAATTGTAGCCCCACTTACCGGTTCACCGTTTTCATTGACTACCCTCCCGGTAATATCTTTGAACACGGGTGCAGCTGTCGCATGAACGTGTTTAAATACTGTCCCCGGTGAAGGCTTGTTCCCGGTCATGCTTATGCGCAGGGGTGATTCTTTGGCGCTGGTTTGCAGCGCCACCAGTAAAACGAGGATCAGGGTGATCTTTGTGATTCTCCAGACTTTTGGGAGATAGAGAATCTCGCCAAATCTTCTTTGGCGAGCGGCAGTTGATCTCATAGTGTTGTCTTTGGCAGTTAAAAAATGCAGTCCGTCATCCAGGTAATGGCACTACAATGCCACCCTTCTGTTTACAGCAAAGTTAATAAACCTGGTAGATTACTCATCCCGCCCATCAATCAGGGCACCATCGGGGAATGTGTCAATCACGCTGTTCTCAAGCTGCGCACAGGATTCGCCAGGGCTGCTTTTATTGCCTGAAAGCTTATGGTCAGTAACGTGATTGCCAGTGCACCAATGCCGGCAGCAGCAAAGATCCACCAGGAGAGCGTTGCGCGGTATTCGAAGTTCTGCAACCAGTTGTGCATGAAATAATATGCAAGGGGAGTGGCAATGAACAAAGAAATAGTAACAAGCAGTACAAACTCTTTGGATACAAGGCGCCACAAATTAAATACAGATGCACCCAGTATTTTTCTTACGCCAATCTCCTTGGTGCGTTGCTCTGCTACAAAACTGGCAAGGCCAAAAAGTCCCATGCAGGAAATAAATACAGCCAGGGCGCTGAAAAAGCCCGCCAGCTTGCCAATCCTTTCCTCGGCTGCAAATTTTGCTGCATAATCTTCTTCCACAAACCGGTGATCGAACGGCACTGATGGAACAAGCTTTTTAAACACAGCCTCAATTTTTGGAAGCGCTTTGTTCATGACAGCACCTGGCTTGATCCGGATGTTGACCCAGCTAACACCTCCATTCAGCGGCTTTAGAAAAAACAGGGCGGGATCAACGGGTTTATAAGGCGATTCCATCACCATATCCCTGATCACACCCAAAATGGTGAAGGAAACAGGTTGATTGTCGCGCCATTTCCAGGTGATCGTTTCTCCAACAGGATTTTTTAATTCCATGTATTTTGCAGCGGCTTCATTGATCACCACGCCGGATGAGTCGCTGTTGAATGTTCTTGAAAAATCACGGCCCGCTACAAATTGCCAGCCAACCGTTTTTCCATGGTCCTGTGTTACAGCCAGTGTGCCAAAGCTTTCTTCTTTGTCCGGACTTTTTCCCTTCCAATCAAATCCATTGTTGCCGGATGCGACTTCGGTTACTCTGCCCATGGATTCAGACATGTCGGCTACAGCACCTGTGTTTAACAATTCGGTTCTGAGCAAATCATATTTGCCCTTAAACTCATCCGATTTCATGTCCAATGTAATCAATCCTTCAGGGCTGTAACCAACAGGCCTGTCTTTCGCAAACTGCAGCTGGCGATAAACGACGATCGTACTGATGATGAGCGCTACAGAAACCGTGAACTGGACGACCACCAAAGTTTTTCGGGGCAAGCTGGCAAATTTTCCCGCGCGGAATGTTCCTTTTAAAACTTTCACCGGTTCAAAAGACGAAAGATACAAAGCCGGATAGCTGCCTGCCATTAATCCTGTAAGGGAAATAAAACCGGCGCTTAATGACCAGAACCAAATGCTGTTCCATGGTAAAGCCATGGCTTTTGCCGAAAGATTGTTGAACCAGGGCAGCACCAGGGCCACCAGCAAAATTGCCAGGACAAACGAGCAAATGGTAACCAGGAAGGATTCACTAAAGAACTGGTAAATCAGTTGTTGGCGCATAGATCCGACCGTTTTGCGTATGCCTACTTCTTTTGCTCTCTTTTCTGATCGTGCGGTGCTGAGGTTCATAAAGTTGATGCACGCAAGCAGCAATACAAATGCACCAATGATACTGACCATCCATACCATGCGAATGGGGCCATCGTCGAGGGCTGCCTTGCGGTCAAGGGGATGTAAATGCCAATCGCTCATCGGGTAAAGAAACACTTGCGGATGGCGGGCTACTGCATCCTGAAAGTTCTCCAGCTTTTTGAACTGCTGCAGCTCTATATCTTTTATATGCTTGTATACAGATTCAAAACTTGACCCGGGTTTTATTTCCGCATAAACTTTCAGGAAATGGTTATCCCAATTGTTGCTTGCTTTTTTTATCCAATCGTTTTCTGCAGCCCATAGGTCCCAGGGAGAAATAAATTTTACATCCGTGAATTGCGTGTTTAACGGAAGGTCTTCATACACGCCGGTTACTTTTACATTGATCTTGTTGCGCAGGGTTAGTGCTTGCCCCATTGGATCTGCCCTGCCAAAAAGCGCTTTTGCAAGGGATGCTGAAAGCAGAATGGAATAGGGATCTTTCAGTCCGCGCCAATTTCCTTGCCGCATTTTTAAGGTCAGCATTTCAGGGGCATCTGCATCCATAAACCGGCCTCTGCCGGATAGTTTTTTATCTCCGGCAGAAAGAATATAGTCCTGCGTCCAGGATGCTTTTACAAAGTGGCTGAAATTGTCTTTATAGTTAGTCTGTAGCTCTATTGCCAGCGGGTATTGCATAGAATTGTTGACGTAGGGTCCATCCTTGGCATCTATTCCCCGCGTCATGATTTGCGCAATGCGATCATAGTTCTGGTGATACCGATCAAAAGACAGTTCATCATGGAGCCACAAGCCAATCAGCACCGCCACCGCCATGCCAATGGCAAGTCCACTCACATTGATAAAAGAAGAAGTTTTGTTCTTCGTCAGATTGCGCCAGGCAGTTTTAAAATAAGAGACAAACATGGGCGTGATTTTAAGTGCAGTGAGCCGGGGAACTATTCAGCGATAAAAACCAATTGTAGGTTCCAAAGAAAATACCGTTTTGCGGGATGTTGATAATCAGGTATTTGGCGGGTGAATGCCTGAAAATATGTTCTTTTTCGATACAGTAGCTGGTTGATTGTGAACGGGCATGTCGCATCTGACCCCCTTCTTTGTCGTACTCACACCCCGCCCGGTTTACAGATAGAAGATAGCTTTGTACGGACAACAGCAGGAAACAACAGTATTACAAAAAAAACAGCAACTAACTCCTGCACTTGCGAACATGCACAACTAAAAAACGTCTATTATGGCAACAAAAATCTTTGTCAATCTTCCGGTAAAAGACCTGCAACGTTCTATCAAATTTTTTGAAGGATTGGGTTATCACTTCAACCGGCAATTCACGGATGCAACAGCTGCCTGCATGGTGATCAGCGATGATATATACGCCATGCTGCTTACACATGACAAGTTTAAACAATTCACGACCAAGCAGATTACAGATGCCAAAAACGACATTGAAGTGATGGTTTGCCTGTCGGCCGACAATCGCGCAGGCGTTGACGAGCTGGTTGGGAAGGCGCTGGCCTGCGGTGCAGCAGAAGCCCGCGACCCGCAGGACTATGGCTTTATGTACGGCAGAAGCTTTGAAGACCTGGACGGACACATCTGGGAAATTATCTGGATGGACCCGAGCGCAGTGAAATAATAATTTTTTTTAACCCTGTATCTAACAAAAATTAAAAGACATGAAAAAGACGAAGATCATCTACTGGACTGCAACAATCATCCTGTTCCTGATGGAAGGTGTAATGCCTGCACTGACATCACAGACTGAACTGGCAAAAGAAGGCATCCGCCATTTAGGCTATCCGGCATACTTCGGGAATATGTTTGTGGTCTTTAAAGTGTTGGGCGCATGTGTTTTAATCATACCCGTGGTACCGAACCGCATCAAGGAATGGGCTTATGCAGGCTTTGCTTTTGATTTTATATTCGCTTTTTTAAGCCTTTGGGCTGTTGACGGATTTAACGGACAAACCCTGTTCCCGCTGGTCTTCCTTGCCATTCTTGCTGTCTCTTATATTTCATACCAGAAGCTGAGGGCGAATCAAAGTGCACCCAGGTTAAACTTCAGCAACAAGAAATATGTGATCTCAGGCATGCCGCAATAGCAGAAAGCTGCTTCCTGATTTTGGCCGCATGCAGCTTGTGTTTAGCAAACCTCGGTTAATGATCATAGTGAGGTTTTTATTAGCTCTGCCTAAGCAGTTTTATATAACACGGAACAATTGCACCGGCTTCTTTCGTATACGGTAAAATTTTACGATACTTTTACCTGCTTTGGATGATATACCGGGGTGCACCAGGATAACCGGTGGACCCCGGTTGTTCTTCCGGTATCCTATATCAAATCCATGAAGCTAAACCTACATCCGCTCCTGCGTTTATTGGTTTTTACCGGAGCAATTTTTCCTTTTTTTGCCGGTGCCCAGCAATTTAAATGGGCGCAGAACAACGGCGCCGGTGCCCTGTTGTCCAGCAACCTGTCTATCTCACCTACCACCAATGCCACAACCAGCAATGGTGTAGCCATCAATGAAACATACGCAACCTTTCCAAGCAACCCAAACCATTTGATCGGGGCGGGGGGTGGTACCAGTCCGGATGTAGGGTTGATTGAATCAAACAATGCCAAGCTTGTACGCTATGATGCCAATATGAACATGGTATGGGTCAGCTATACAGGCGGCGCGATAGCGGCTGATCCAAAAGCAAATGATCAATTCTACCTTGCCTTCACGAGCACGGCTGCTTCCACCACATACGGCGGCTTTGCCCTAACCGGTCAGGCTGCTGCCTCGGCGGGGTACCTGGCCAAATGCAGGGCAACGGGTACTACCGGATTCACCGTGTTGTGGGTGGTAAAGATCGATGGTACTTCCGATGAAACTTTTGCGCAGCTGCGGGTCAGGGATATCGGAAACGGCAACACCCGCATCATCATGTCGGGCGTTACCCGGAGCCCGGCCATCAGCAATTACACCAATGGTACTACCGGGCTGGCACAAACGGTTCCCGTTAATGGCGGGGGAGGTACCTTGTATGATTACTTCGTGTCTGCGTACAATGATGATGGTACCACTGTTACGCCGCTTTGGATCAATACGTTCGGCAACAGTGCGCTTTCTGAAAGCGGCGCGATGCCCATGAACGTAAATGATGACGGGGACGTGCTCTTTGCGCCGGTGTATTCCAGTAATGTGCTCGGTACTTCCAACTACACCCTGAATAACTGCACCGGCAGCACCGCTCCAGGTACAGTTACTTCTACCAGCTATAGCGCCAATATCACCAACGCGCGATATTTGCTTTTCAGGTTCGACAAAAACACCGGCAGTCCTGCCGTTGTACGCAACGAGTTTTCAGCCGTCGCAAATTTTACGCCCCAGGCCCTGGCCACAGATGCGTCCAGGAATATCTATATGTATGGCCAGCTTACCAGCTCGTATACCCTGGCGGGCAATCTAACGATCACCTCGGCCGGCAGCTTTGATGCGGCGGTGGTTGTGCTCGACAACACAGGCACGCCCCTGCGCGCCCAGCGTTATGGCGGCACAGGCGACGACAGGGCCAGCGGGGTTTGGCCCAACAGCTTTTCGCTGGACAGAATCAACAACCGCTTGTACATGACCGGACGCGCCAACTCAACAGCCGGCTTTACAGCAGGTACGGCAACCGTTCAATACACAAGCGGATTTTCGGGTTTCCTGTTGGCTGCCGATGCAACCGGTACCATGAGCGGACTCTCTGCTGTCAGTACCCTGGGATCGGTCAGCGGGGCCACGCAGGATTTTCGCGCGGTTGTGGCAAGGCCTGATGGAAAGCTGGTGGGCGCACAGCAGTATTCTGTAAGCGGATACAACCGGCTGAACAGCAACACTACCAACCTGCTCCCTAAAGCTGCTTTCGGATATACCGATATTGCTATCACCCGTTTTGATGGAGCTTCAGCCGGACTGCTCACACCGGAGCTGGAAAGCGCCGGCGGTTCTTCTACCAGCAATACCATCAATGGATCTGCCATCAAGGGTGGAAAATTGTTGCTGGGCGGCGTTTACAACGGATCCATGACGGTGGGCGCTACAACCATCACAGGGTCCGGCGTGCTGCTGGTGGAAAGTGATACAACTACCGGCATCATCAGCCTGGTAAAGGCCATCACCGGCAGCACCATCACGACAGCTGATATAAGGGTGAATCCGGCCGATGGCTCAGTGATCGTATGCGGTGGCACCAATGCCGATATGAATCCCGGAACAGCCCTGGGTAAAACGGTGATGGGCAACCGCGATGCGTTCATCATGAAGCTGGATGCTTCCTACAACCATCTGTGGACCGCTTACATAGGAGGCGTGGAAGGCGATTATATTTCCGGCTTCAGCATCGATCCCGTATCAGGCGATATTTATGTGGCCGGTCTTTTTAACAGCCCTTACCTGTATCTCAATGCTGCAGGCGGAACAACGTATGGTGTGTCCGTGATTGCTACCAACAGCAATACAGGGCTTCCGATCACCAGTGATGTTTTCGCGGCAAAGTTCAGCAGCGGCGGGGCCCTGCAATGGATTGCCAGCGGTGGCTCCGCGTCTACTGTTACCAATGACAATGTATACAAAGGCATCGTATACCAGGGCGGCGCTGTTTACCTGGGCAGCATCACGCCTACCAACAGCACCTTTACCTGGGGCGCTTCCCAGATCGCGACCGTTTCTTCAGGCGCCGCCTCCACAACAGATATGATCCTGATGAAACTCAATCCTGCCAACGGTGCAGCACAGTGGCTTAAGACATGGGGCGGGAACAATACAGACAATATTACTTCGCTCGCAGCAGGAAACGGAAAGATTTATGTAGGCGGATACAGCCTCTCTGCCTCGGGCATGAGCTTTGGCGGAACCCCTTTTGTAACGTCCGCCAACAACGATGCGTTTATCTTTGCCGTGGATGCTGCAGGTACAGAGCAGGCCGCCTTTACGCAGCTGAAAGGCAACAACAGCGATGTGATCAATGAGATCAAGGTAGATGCCGTTGGTAATATCTTTTTTGCCGGACAAACCAGCAGCCTGAATCTTCCTATTGCAGGCTCCGTGCTGAGTACAGCCGGTAACAACGACCTGCTGCTGGGTTCTGTTGATCCGGAATCGATGGCACCCAAGTTTGGTTTTTATCGGGCTCAACGCAAACCGAAGGCGCCAACACCATCACGCCGGGTTCGGTCGGGATGGCCTTTGTAGGTGGAAACCTGCTGGGAACGGCCACCTTCGGAACCCAGGTGCTGAACGGACGGCTGGGTGGCGACTTTGTATACGCAAGGGTCGACTATCCATTCCTCGCACCGGGCGCACAGATCAGCAACCTGACTGCCTGGTTTAAAAGTACTGCCCTCCTGACCGGTAATCCGGTATCCAGCTGGAAGAACAGTTCCGCCAATTCCAGCCTGACCGGGCTTGCCAATACCGGCACCGTACCTGTTGATGCTGCCGGAGCCAATTACAATCCTTCCTTGTCCATCACTGGCGGTACAGGTTATCTGTCTGCGAACAACATCTTTGCATCTAATTTTCTGGATGCCAGCGGCTCCAGGTATTCTGTCTATACGGTCTACAAACCTTCAGCAAGTACGGATCAGTTGTCGCTTTGGAATGAAAGCAGTACCGGCACCGGACTGAGCCTGGGGGCTACTGCATCCAGCGTGACCGGTACGGGAGGAAATAAAAGCATTTCAAAAACAACCCCGCTGCCTACCGGTCTGTTCAGCCTGGATGCGCTGGTGGTGAACGGCGGTGCGATGAGCAGCTTTTTGAACGGAAGGAGCAACGGCACCCAGTCGGGTGCTACGGCGGTCAGTGTGTCCAATGCCGGCATATTCCAGGTCAACGGTACAGGCAATATGGAGGTGGCTGAAGTGGTCGTGTATGGAGGAGCCCATACGGCCGGCCAATCCACCATGAACCAGATCGATACTTATTTTGGGATCAAATACGGCATCACCCTGCCGCATCATTATTACAGCACGGTAGGAGATACCCTGTTCCGGGCCGATGGTGCAGGCACCGCCTACCTGTATGATAACAACATCGCGGGCATCGCCATCGACAGCAATGAGGTGCTGATACAGGAGCAAAGCCGCAGCCAGAATACTGCTTTAAAAGGAAATATGCTGATCGTAGGCGTAGATACCATTGTCTCTTCCAATCAGCCAAACAATACTCCTGTAGGCAGCGGCATCAGCTACCTGGTGTGGGGTGATAACGGCGCATCAGTACTCACTACGCAGACTGCCGACATGCCAGCCACCGTTTCTTCCTGTGCTTACCGTCTTCCACGCGAATGGAAGATCAACCGCACCGGTACGGGAATCGGCGGCACACAGGTGCGGCTGGATCTGAACAGCACCATTCCTCTTAGCGGCTATACGGAAGTTGATTTTCAATTGATGATCGACCGGGATGGGGATGGAGATTTTACAACCGGTACGCAAACGCTCGTCAATGCCGCCTACCTCGCAGCGAATGCCGCAACGTTCAACAACGTGGTATGGGATCAAGACGGCAATGGTACAGATGTGTTCACCCTGCTGATCAACAACCGGATCCCAACGGTAGCGCTGGTTGCCAATGCGGGTTCAAAACCGGCCGTGAAGCTGCCCTGTCCGGATCTGGCCGGAACCTTGATTTTTGCAAACGATGCAACGAAGCCGACAGAAAAATACATGGCTATTTATCCGAATGGCAATGCGGGATATAATTTCAGCGCTACGGCCGTCAACAACAATCCCCTGATCAACAACCAGCGAAAAACAAATGCTACCAGTGCTACGTCTGCCCTGAGTAACCGGATGTATGTTGTTACGGATGCCGGTACGAACAATTATCCCACAGGCATGAAACTGCGGCTGTATTATGCGCCCGCAGATAGTGCAGCAGCGGTCACAGCACTCGATCCTGCTGTGACAGGAACGCCCGGTTACCGGTGGTTCAGAACACCCGCTGCAACGCCGGCGGATGTCCTGGCAGCTCAAACAGTCAACGGTGTAACGGGTGCTGTGTGGTTAACGCCATCCGCATATGGCGCGGAAAATGGAGTAAGCTATGCGGAGTTCAACAACATCAACAGCTTTGGAACATTCGGCGCATTGGCCACCCGGCTCTCTTCCACCCTTCCTGTAAAACTGGCCGGCTTTAAGGGCAGCATCGCCAATTGCACCGCTACCCTTACCTGGGAAACGGCGCAGGAAGAAGGGGTCAGTTATTTTGAACTGCAATCCAGTACTGACGGGATGCCTTATCTATCCTGCGGCAAGGTAGCGGCCAGCAATGATCCGCAGGGCCACCGGTACGGCCTCAGCAGTCCGCAGGTAGCAGCAGCAACGTTGTACAGGTTAAAAATGGTAGACAAAGATTCAGCAGTTGTTTTTAGTCCGGTAGTTTCCTTGTACAGTCCTGCCTGCAGTGTAAGGAGCTGGTCGGTGATGCCCAACCCTGTACCCAGGGGCGGGCAGCTAGGTATCAGCATCCGCAATGGCGCAGGTTCTGTGCGGGTGGTGGTCACGGGCATGCAGGGACAAAAACTATTCGATAGAGTTTTCACGTTGTCATCTGCAGCCGGCACTATACAGATTCCTACTGCCGGATTGCCCCGGGGAATTGTAACGGTCAGTGTGCAATCAGGTAGGGGTCAACAGGTAGAAGGGGTGCGGAAGGTCGTTATACAGTGATAGGTGATGTGTGCCTGTTTATATAACATGTAAAGCATGACCATATTCTTTATTCCGTTCTCAAACTCTTTACCGGGTTGGTCAGCGCTGTCCTGATAGATTGAAAGCTGACGGTTAATAAAGTGATGAACAGGGCAGCTCCTCCTGCAAGGGCAAACATCCACCATTGGATGGCAGTGCGGTATGCATAATCCTGCAGCCAGGCGTTCATAAACCACCAGGCAACGGGGAAAGCAATCAGGCAGGAGAGGGTAACCAAACGGACAGATTCTTTTGCAAGCAATTGGGTTAGTCCGGCAACAGAAGCACCCAGTACTTTGCGGATGCCGATTTCTTTTGTGCGGCGCTCTGCTGTGTAGGCCGTCAAACCAAACAAACCCAGGCAGGAGATAAAAATGGCGAGCAGGGCAAATACGCCTGCCAGCTTGCCGGTAAGTGTTTCAGAAGAAAAGAGGGTATTGAAATCTTTGTCAGCAAACCTGTATTCAAAGGGGAAATCCGGATTTTCTTTTTTCATGATATCGCCGGTTTTTTCCAGGGCTTTCGACAGGTCTGCGCCTGGTTTAAACCGCACCGCCATCACGGTTGCAGCATAACTGCCGTTGATTAAGATGAGCGGTGTGCTTTTTCCATATACATCGTTGTAGACAAAATCTTTTATGATGCCTACAACGGAAAGCTGGTATTGTCCGGTGCTGATGATGCTGCCGATCTTGCCTTCCTTGCCCATCAGCCTGGCCAGGCTTTCATTGATGACAACATTGCCGCTGTCTGATCTGTCCTGGTAAAAATCTCTTCCGTTCACCACGGCTAAATGCATGGTCGACAGGTATTCGCCGCTTACAACATTTGAATGGACGGGTAATTTGTTGTTCGGATCTTTTCCCTGCCAGCTAAATCCGTCACCATAGCTGTATATGTGCAAAGCATCGTGTAAGCTGGTGGCTGCATTCTCTACATAACCTGTTGCAAGCAGGCTGCTTTTCACGCTGCTGAAATGGTTCCTGACATCGCCGTGCAAATCCATGTAAACAAGATTGTCTTTGTTGTAGCCAAGATCGCGGCTTTTGATGTACTGTACTTGCCGGTATACAATGATGGTAGCAATGATAAGAATGACCGATGCGGTAAACTGTGTTACCACCAGGCCTTTGCGGATAAAAACAGTGCCGGCTGCATTTTTTAGCTTGCTGCCCTTGAGGGCTTTTACAGGATTGAACGATGAGAGGTAAAGGGCGGGATAGCTGCCTCCAACAAGAGAAGCAAAAATGCCGATCCCCGCCAGGCAAGCAACATGCAAGGGATTGAACAGACCGACCGACAATTGCTTTTGCACAAGCTCGTTGTAGTAGGGGATGGTGCAATACAGCAAGGCGATTGCTATGATCACGGCAATGAATGACATCAGCAGGGTTTCGCCCACAAATTTTCCTGCCAATCTTTTTTTATCAGCACCCATTACTTTAAGCACACCTACTTCTTTGGCACGTTTCTCAGAGCGGGCGGTAGAGAGGTTGATAAAGTTGATGCAGGCAATCAGCAGAATGATCAGTGCGATGGTGGAGAACAGCCGTACGTATTTTATGCTGCCGCCGGCTGGCAGGCCGTTTACAAAATTGCTGCGCAGGTGCCAGTCGTTCATGCCAAATAAAAAACACTGGTTGGTTGAGCCGCCAGACTTGGTGCTTAAATAATGGGTGAGTTTTTTGTTGATGGCTGCCCCATTGGCTGCAGGGGAAAGTTCGACGATGGTTTCCGTCAGGTTGTTGCTCCAGGGCTTTAGCCAGGTGTTGGCGTCTTCCCAGGTTGTATAAGGTGAAAGCCATTCAAAATTGTACGTACAATTAGCCGGCAGGCTTTTAAATACGCCTGCAATGGTATACAGGCCGTCAACACTATAAGCTGCTTTGGCATTCATGTGAATGATGTTGCCCAGCGGATTTCTATTCCCAAAAAACTTTTGCGACATAGATTCGCTGATCACAATGGCATCCGGATTGTTCAGGGCGGTGGAAGGATTGCCATAAACAAACGGCAATGCGTACATGGAGAGGATGGACGGATCGGCGTACATGCCTTTTGCTTTGATAGATTTATCACCCACCACAGCCAGCTCCTCCATCGACCAGCTAAGCCGTCCGCTATTCACGATACCCGGAATAGCTGCTTTTAACGCGGCGGCCAGGGGGCCGGGCGTAGAACCATTCGTCTTGATACCTGCATCACTTTTTTCATTTTGCATCACATGATACAGGAAATCACGTTTTGTAAAATTATGATTGAAACGGAGCTCATCCTCTACCCACAAAAAGATCAGGGCCGCACAGGCAATGCCCACTGCCAGGCCAAGAACGTTTAGGAAGTTATAAGTTTTGTTCTTCCACAAACTGCGGAATGTAGTCCTGAAGTAACGGTTAAGCATAAAAAAGAGGTATACCCTCGCAATGGAATAAAATGCCAGCTTTCTATTCTTTTGATAACCAGTCAAATACAGTGCTGGTTTGGAAACAAAAAGTCCGTTTTCAATACAAAAACTGTACGCTTGTGTTACAGGCTGTGCTATAGGGGCTCTTAATCCTTCAATCCCCGGATCAAGGTTCAAGACATTTCCTTATCAGTTCGCAGTTGATTTGGAATAAATATTTTTTTCGCTAGATTTGAATACTATTTTTTCCCGCTTGAATGTAATCAACGAACCGGAACTCATACTGCGTCTTCAGCAAGATGATGCAAAAGCCTTTGATTGTCTTTATTATACATATCAGAACGCTTTGTTTCACAACATCTGCAAGCTGACGCGCGACCCCATTGCCAGTGAAGATATTTTACAGGAAACCTTCATCGCGCTCTGGGAGAACCGCCTTTCCCTTGATCCCCAACAAGGTGTATTGGGATGGCTGTTTGTAGTAAGCTACAACAAATCTGTTGCCTGCCTGCGCAAAGCATTGAAGCAGGCCTGTGCAGAACTGCCGGCCAATGCCGAACTCAGCGACCCCCTGGATGATTACCCGGATATGTCAGAGATCCAGTCCAGGCTGATCCTCAAAGCCATCAGCCAGCTATCGCCCCAAAAGAGAAAAGTTTTTGAACTTTGCAAGCTGCAGGGAAAAAGCTACGAGGAAACAGCCAAAGAGCTGGACATCTCCCGGCATACCGTGAAAGAATACCTGATGCTCTCGGTCCAGAATATCAGAACATATATACAACAGCACCCTGAATACAAATCTGCTTACTGCTGCGCCGGTCTGCTGGCTGCCCTGCTGTCGAACCAGGGATAAAAAATATTTTTTCGGGACATACCCCCCCGTTCTTCTATTTCTGCATATTTATAACAGAAGCCAACAAAAATTATCACCCAAGCCATTTGTATGGACAATAGACTGCCGGTCAAAACAGCATCATGGAAGATTCAGAGAAAACATTAAAGCGCTTGCTCGAGGCTTCCGTGCTGGCTCCGGCAGAAAAACAATGGCTGCTCAGGTACCTGGAAACAACCGACACAAGTGAGCTAAGCGATGTCATGCTCCGGGAATTGTACAATAAACTGGCACAGCAACAACCTGAAGATAAAGGCCGGACAGCAAGAATGCTGCACAACATCCACGAACAGATCGGCATACAGCCGGTTGTTCGGCGTATGACCCGTGTTAGGACGGGGTGGCTGGCAGCCGCCTGTATGGCCTGCCTGCTGTTAGGAGCCGCATACTGGCTCTTTAAAAGCAACCGGGAGCAGCCTCTCCTGGCAGGGCGCAGAAAACAGGCAGACAGCTCTTTTCAACAAGGTAGCAAGCCTGTGGGCAACAAGGCGCTTCTTACACTGGCCGATGGTTCAACCATTGTGCTGGATAGCGCCCAGGATGGAAATATAGCACAGCAAGGAAGTACACGTGTATTCAAGTTCAATGGCAGGCTGGACTACACGTCTGCCGTGGCAGGCGCCGATAGCGCGCTGTTCAACAGCCTTTCGACGCCGCGCGGCGGACAATATGCGGTCACACTTCCCGACGGCACACGGGTATGGTTAAACGCTGAATCATCCATCCGGTTCCCTACCGGGTTTGTGGGTACCCGGAGAAGGGTAGAGATCAGCGGGGAAGCTTATTTTGAAGTGGCCAAGAACAAGGAAAAGCCTTTTGTAGTGCGGGTCAATGAAGCAGAGATACAGGTGCTGGGCACGCACTTCAATGTAATGGCCTACCGCGAAGAACCTGCGCTGAAAACGACCTTGCTGGAAGGATCAGTCCGCTTTACAAGCGGTGGCAGCGCCAGCCTCCTGCAGCCTGGGCAGCAGCTGAAAATGAGCAATAAAGGCGATATACATATTTCAAGCAACATTGATGTGGAAGATGTGATCGCATGGAAGAACGGCTTGTTCCATTTCGAAGGTACAGACATCAAAGCCGTCATGCGCCAGCTTGCACGGTGGTACAATGTAAAAGTGATTTACGCCGGAACCAGTCCGAATGAATCGTTCCATGCCGATATACCCCGGAGTGCAACCTTGCCGGAAGCGCTCAAGGCACTGGAGCTGACTGAAAAAGTACAGTTTGCAATAGAAGGTGAGACGGTGATTGTGAAGCCCCGGTAAGCTGCCGGGCCACGTGGCAGCGTATCCGGTTGATCCAGGACCTTACCATGTATATACGACCGATCTAAAAAAGGTGCGTGACCAAAGAATGCATGATCGCTTTGATGCGGCAGGTATAATCTTATTTGTTCAATCAAATCAATAGCCAACGATGCCAACCATTGCTTGCGGCAGGTTACTGCCTTGTCTCCCTGTTTTATCCGGCACTTTCCGTGCAGGAAAACCTATCTTTCTCCTGTTGTGTTTCCTGGCTTTCCGCACAAATGCCAACCCGCTTGCACAGGGCGTAACGCTCTCCCAGAAGAACGCCAGGCTGGAAACCGTTTTCAAGGAAATCAGAAAGCAAACCGGTTACCTGTTTGTATACACCGATGAAATGCTGGGCAAATCAAACCCGGTAACCATAGAAATCCGGGATGCCACGCTTCCGCAGGTGCTGGAACTGTGTTTCAAAAACCAGCCGCTGGAATATACCATTTACAACAAGATGGTCGTGATCAAAGAAAAACCGCTGGCCGTACAAGTAACAGCCATCCCTGAGCCACCACCAGCTATAACTATAGTGGGAAAGATATCCGGAGAAGGAGGAGAGCCCCTCAACGGTGCCAGCATCACGGAAAAAGGAACATCCAACACCGTCACTACCCGCGACGATGGAGGTTTTTCTATCCAGGTAGCAGACCGGAATGCCGTACTGGTGGTTTCGTATGTCGGCTATCTTACCAAGGAGCTTCCTGTTGGCAGCCAGAACAATTTAACCATTGTGCTGATCCAGGGCACAAACAATTTAAACGATGTTGTAGTGGTGGGTTATGGCACTGCCCGCAGAAAAGACCTCACCGGCTCTGTGGCGTCGGTCAATTCTTCCAAGATCAGGGAACTATCCGTTACCCGGCTCGACCAGGCCCTGCTGGGTAAAATAGCAGGCGTTCAGGTAAAGCCGGTTTCAGGTGAGCCTGGTTCTACGCCGCAGGTCAGGATACGCGGGGTCGGCAGCATCTCTGCCGGCAGTACGCCCCTGTACGTGGTTGATGGTTTTCCCATGTTCAGCATTGAAACCATCAACCCCAACGACATTGAAAGCATCGATGTATTGAAGGACGCATCGGCAACCGCTATCTACGGTTCACGCGGTTCCAACGGTGTTGTTATTGTAAATACCAAGCGGGGAAAAGCCGGCAAGGCAGTGATCACCTTCGACAGCTACTACGGTTTGCAAAAGGTATCCAGGAAGCCCTCTTTCCTGAATGCCCATGACCAGGCGCAATATTTCTATGATGGCGTAAAGAACAGGAACCTGGATGCCGGCAACGATGTGTCCGGCGCGCCTGCTTCCTGGCGCCTGGCTGTGCCGCAGATCATCCTGGATGTACTGTCAGGAAAGAACACAACCGATGTTGACAAGGTAGACGCTGTGCTGGAAACCGCCCCGGTACAGCAGCACCAGCTGGGCGTTTCCGGCGGAAGCGAAAACGTACGGTACGCCATCAGCGGCGAGTACCTGAACCAGGACGGCATCGTGCTCACCAGCAATTTCAAGCGCTACTCCATCAGGGCCAATATAGACGCCAAAGTGTCGAAACGGTTGAACGTGCGGTTCAATGTAAACCAATCCCTCATCCGGCGGCGCATCGTGAGCGCTACCGGTGTTTCCACGGGCGGCGTCAACGAAAGCGTGCTGGGCAATGCCATGTCGCTGACCCAGTTTTATCCGGTATTCAACCCGGATGGAAGTTATTTTATCTACTCCGGACTGGATGCAGCAGGCAACTACTTAAATCCTGTAGCGCTGGCCAATGAGATCAGGAACAACCAGCAAACCTCTTTTTTCCTGGGCAATGTAAATATTGAATACGCCATCACCAAAGACCTGAAGTTCAATGCCCTCTTTGGCGGCAGCATCAGAAGCCTGAAGGGATCTAAATTTTTCCCGCAGCTTCCTGTCTTCTTCAGCACGCCTGCCTATGGTACCGACACAGCTTTTCAGGCTGTGAACTGGTTGACCGAATACACGCTTAATTACAACAAAACAGTTGGCAAACACAGTCTCACTGCGCTGGCTGGCTTTACTGCGCAGAAAGAAACGTACTCCGCCAATTATCTGTACAGCAACAAATATCCCAACAACCTGGTTACCTCACTGAGCGCTGCCAGCGGCATCATCACAGACGGAACGGCTTCTACCGGCGCCTGGTCGCTGGTTTCTTATCTCGGCAGGATCAATTATAATTACAACGGCCGTTATTACCTGACAGCTTCCGTGCGTACAGACGGCTCGTCCAGGTTTGGTGCCGATAAGAAGTACGGTCTTTTTCCTTCCGCAGCCCTGGCCTGGCGGGTATCGGATGAAAACTTCATGAAAGGGATCGGCTGGCTGGATGAGTTCAAGTTCAGGGCCAGCTATGGCGAAACCGGCAACAACAACATCGGCGATTACGAACAGTTTGCCACCATCAACTATGAGAAATACCCGCTCAACGGCACACCTGTATCGGGCTATGCGGCCCGCTCGCTTCCCAACCCGCTGCTGACCTGGGAAAAACAACAATCCATTAATGTGGGGTTTGACGCCAGCTTTTTCAACAGGCGGGTAAATATCACCGCCGACCGTTTTCGCTCTACCAATACCAATCTCCTGCTTCGGGTGAACATACCCGATATAACCGGCTTCAGCAATGCGCTGCAAAATATCGGACAGGTTAGAAATTCCGGATGGGAGTTTGCCGCCAATACGGTCAACCTGAAAGGAAAGTTTGAGTGGACAACCGATCTGAACCTCACCGTATCACGCAACAAAGTGCTCCGCCTCGGGCCTGAAGGCGATCCCATCATCACGGGAGGCAATATCACCATGATCGGACAGCCCATCGGCATGTTCTACGGCTGGCTCACCAACGGCGTGTTCCGGAACCAGGCCGAAGTAAATGCCGGCCCGGTATTCAGTCCGGGTACTACGACGGCCTCTCATCCAGGTGATACGCGGTTCGTGGATGTAAGCGGCCCGAACGGCAAGCCCGATGGTGTTATCAACAGCTTCGACAAAACCATCATGGGCAATCCTTACCCTGATTTTTATTACGGCATCAACAACCGGTTCAGCTATAAAAATTTCAGTCTGAGCGTGAACATGCAGGGGGTGCACGGCAACAGCATTTTAAGCGTATCCCGGAGAGGCACGTTTTCAACCCGGGGCCGGTTTGCCATTTCTTCGCTCATCGGAACAGATTACTGGAAGTCTGAACAAAATCCCGGTGATGGATCCAGTCCGCGGCCCAACGATGCGCCTACGGGCAATATCCGGGGTGAGTACAGCCAGCGCTGGCTCGACAATGGCTCTTACCTGCGGTTCAACAACATCACGCTGGGCTATACCCTGCCCGAGCGGCTTACGGGCAGGCTCAATGTAAAAACGCTCCGGTTTTACCTGACCGCCAACAACCCGTTTACCATTACAAAAAACAACGGCTTCAATCCTGACGTAAGCAATGGCGACAATGCGCTCACCCCCGGCAACGACCTGAACGATTACCCTCTTCCAAAAAGTATCCTGCTGGGTTTCAACCTGGCATTTTAATCCGGATAAAAAATAGACGCGATGAAAAAAATAATCAAGCTGTTGCCTGTATGTGTGCTGCTGGCGACTGCTTCCTGCAAAAAAGAATTTATTCAGCTTAGTCCCGAATCTACTGTCAGCATCGATGTCCTGTTCAAAACTGACAAAGATTTTCAGGATGCCGTGATCGGGGTGTACAGCAATTTCCGTCCGCAGTACCAGAACTTCTGGCGCTTTGGCGACCTGCGGGCAGACGACACAAAATTTGGCCTGGTATCGCAGCTGGAAGACATCCGCAACGACAATTTTACATCTGACAACAGCGATCCGGTGCTGGCGAGTACCTGGAGAAATTACTACAGCATCATCAGCCGCGCAAACAAAGTTTTGAACAACATAGAAAACGCCCCTGCTTCCGTGGTCACCAACAAAGACAGGCACAAGGGAGAAGCAGAATTTTTACGGGCACTGGCTTATTTCGATCTGGTGCGGATCTTTGGTGATGTTCCGCTGATCACAAAAGACCTCACCATCGCCGAAGCGTATAAAACGCCCCGGGAAAAGGCAGCGAATGTATACAACAACGTTATCATCAAAGACCTGCTGGATGCAGAAACAAAGCTGCCGCAAAAGTATACAGGCGCCGATATCGGGCGGGCTACCAAGGGAGCCGCAAAAGCCTTGCTGGGCAAGGTTTACCTGACGCTGAAGGATTTTGCCAAGGCAGAAACCAAGCTGCAGGAAGTGACCCAGCTGGGATATGCCCTGCTTCCTGTTTTCAATGATCTGTGGGATTATACAAAAGATGAGCACCACAGCGAATACGTCTTTGATATAGAATACGAAGAAGGCCAGGGCAATCTGGGGAGCAATTTCATCAGCCAGTTTGCCCTCGATTTTCAGGCAGGCGGAGGACCGCTGGTAGCCGAGCTTGCCAGGCGGTACAATATACCCTCCGGTACCGGCGGTGCTACCGGCATTCCCAACCAGACCATCTTTGACCTGTTCAGCCTAAACCCGGCGGACAAACGAAAAGATACCACAGCCACCAAGGGCTTGTACGGACCAACCGGTGTGTTTATCCCGATTTCTGCCACCGGCGTTTCTGCACTTTCCCTGAAGTATATGGTAAAGCTGGCCGGTGCCGCCACCGACAGCAAAGTAAACTGGAAAGTGATCCGCTATGCAGATGTATTGCTGATGTATGCGGAAGCGCTCAATGAAAACGGCAAAACAGACCAGGCGCTTACCTACCTGAATATGGTTCGAACAAGGGCAGGCATTCCCTCATACAGTGGCTTGTCAAAGGATGATGCCCGGGAGCGGATTTACCAGGAAAGAAGACTGGAACTGCATCTGGAAGGACAGCGCTGGTTCGACCTTGTGAGAACAGGAAGGGCGCTTACGGTCATGGCCCCTTATGGCATGAAGCCGTACATGACCGTATTCCCGATTCCACAGGCCCAGATAGAGATCGTGAATGATCCGGCCGTGCTGCCCCAGAACCAGGGATATAACTAAAGCAATCTGCTGTCCTGATCCAAAAAATATTTTGCAGAAAGGTCAGGACCATCAGCTAATAAATCGTTTAAATAATCAGCCAAATAACTATGTGTATGAAAAAAAAGATTGTATCGTTGTTCGCTTTGAGCCTCTTTTTCTTTGCTGCCATTCAACCTGTTTTTGCACAAACTGTAACAACAGAGAATGACACGGCAACGGGTAAACGAAAAATCGGTGACCCGTACGCCAAGCTGCCCGCCAACATTGAACGGATTACTTATTTCGGTGAACGCGCCGATATTTCGCCTGATAACCAGCGCGTCGCTTTTATGGCGAAAAGCTTTGGCGACGCCATGGTGGTTGACCTGCAAACCAAGCGGATCACCTGTTTGACCTGCCACATTCCTGCCGCTGCATTTTTGCGCGTCATGCATCTTTCCAACGGCGATTACCTGCTCATCGGTGCAGACCATTTTGAAGACATCCGCACCAGCCGCAACCGCGACAACGAGCTCTGGTATATGAGCAAAGTGCCCGGATCAAAGCCCGTCAAGCTGGGACAGAAAATGAGCGAGGGCGCAGCCATCTCGAAAAAGTCCATGAAGATCTCTTTCTCCGAGCTGCACGAACAGATACCCGATGTGCAACCCGGTCATTCCAGGCTGGTGGTAGTCGATCTCGATCTTTCCGGCTCTACACCCCAACTGGTGAACCGGCAGATCGTGTATGAAAGTCCGGATAAGAGCTGCACTGTGGAAGCCGGTGATTTCTATGACAACGACACCAAGATGACGTTCACCTGCTACGAACCCGGAAACAATGCCTCTGTAATGGGTATAGATCTGAAGACAAAGCAGGTGACCAATTTCACCAAAGCACCGGGTACATACAACGAGGTAGAGGGCATTTTTCCGGATGGAAAATACGTGTGTGTAGAAGGCGACCGGCAATGTGCCTGGCTGGGTGGGCATGGTTCAGGCAATGCCGATATCTGGAAACTCGGGCTGGACGGAACAGGAAAGGACTTTGTGCGGCTTACGACCTTCAACGATTACAGGGGGGGAAAGGTATCTAACCCGGTTGTGGCCACCAACGGAAAATTCATGGCTTTCCAGGTTGCCCGCTCCCATGAAGTGGCCGGGGTAGGGTATGGAATCATGATCTACAAATTCACCAAATAAAGCCTGCCGGATCAACCTATGAACATCAAAGGCACGATTGAAAAAATACCGGGTGGCATGATGGTGGTTCCGCTGATCACCGGCGCTGTAATCAACACGTTCTTTCCAAAGGCGCTGGCGATCGGCGGTTTCACCACCGCCTTGTTTAAAAACGGCGCCATGCCCCTGATCGGGATGTTCCTGATCTGCATGGGGGCCGGCATTGGATTTAAGGCCGCTCCCAGGGCGCTGGTAAAAGGCAGCGTACTGCTTACCTCAAAGTACCTGGTGGCTGTCATCATCGGCCTGGGTGTAGCCAGGCTGGCCGGTCCGACAGGACTGCTCGGCCTATCATCCCTGGCCATCATTGCGGCGATGTCTACCAGCAACGGTGGCCTGTATGCAGCCTTAACGGGTGAATCGGGTGATGAAACAGATGTGGGCGCCATTGCCGTGATCTCTTTAAACGACGGGCCTTTTTTAACCATGATCGCCCTGGGTACGGCAGGACTGGCCAATATTCCCCTGCTCTCGCTCCTGGCGGTTGTGATACCGATCTTGATCGGCATGCTGCTGGGCAACCTGGATGACAACCTGCGCAAGTTCTTATCTGCCGGCGGTCCGCTCCTGATCCCCTTTTTTGCTTTTGCGCTGGGTGCAAATCTCAATTTCAAGATGCTCATTACGGCCGGTTTCCCCGGCGTTCTGTTGGGATTGATCACCGTCTTTATCGGCGGCATGTTCAATATATGGGCCGACCGGGCCGTAGGCGGAACAGGCGTTGCAGGAGCAGCCGTGTCATCAACTGCGGGCAATGCAGTGGCTACGCCAATGGCCGTGGCCATGGTTGATCCTGCGCTGCAGCAGATGGCGGTTTCGGCCACTGCACAGGTGGCTACGTCGGCGATCATCTCGGCGGTGCTAACGCCGGCGCTGACCCTGTATATCGCGAAAAAACGGGCCAGGAAGAACAGGCGCATTTCCATGGAGCAGGCCATTCACTGAATACATATCATCAACCTGTCCGAACGCATTGCCTTGTAAAGCACAAGTATTTTTTATCCATGTAGGGGTACAACGCCATTGGCTCGTCTTTGAACACAAGAAGGTAGATTCTCCAATCTGATCTCTCAACATAAATCACTTGCTGTATGATAACTGCTTATTTGCAACGCAGGGGCTGCCTGTATGCCCTGATATTTCTTCTTACTATGGCTGCGCCGGCCTTAAGGGCCCAGAACAATGCCAGCCCGGTAACGGGTGTCGTAACCAACCCCAACGGTGATCCGATCGGGAGCGTTTCGGTGGTGATCCGGAATACCAAAACCAATTTCACGACCGGCACCAGTACAGACAGTTCGGGCCGGTTTGCTTTTTCCAGGATTTCCGCCGGCGGACCATACACCTTTACCTTCTCCAATGTTGGATATGAACCGCAGACACTTTCCGGCTATACCATCCGCGATGGTGTGCCGCTTTCGCTGTTGGTAAAGCTGAAAGACAATGCGTCGAACCTGGACCAGGTAGTGGTTGTAGGGTACGGAACCCTGAAAAGAAAAGACCTGACCGGTTCTGTTGCATCGGTGGGAGCGAGGGAGATAAAAGACCTGGCCGTTACCCGTGCCGACCAGGCGCTGCTGGGCAAAGTGGCGGGCGTGCAGGTGAAACCGGTTTCAGGCGAACCCGGTGCTTCGCCGCAGATCAGGATCAGGGGCATCGGAAGCATCTCTGCAGGTGCCGGTCCCTTGTATGTGGTAGATGGATTTCCTACTTCGAACATCGAAACACTCAACCCCAATGATATTGAAACGCTCGATATCTTAAAAGATGCTTCTGCCACGGCTATCTACGGCTCGCGCGGATCAAACGGCGTTGTGATCATCAACACCAGAAGAGGAAGGGCGGGCAAGGCCACCATTTCTTTTGACACTTACACAGGTTGGCAGAAAGTAGCCAGGAGACCGCATTTTATGACGGCCATGGAACAGGCAAAGTATTATTATGATGGCATCCGCAACAGAAACATTGATGAAGGATACAGCGTGACCGGTAATTACACGACCTGGTTCAGAAAAGTGCCCCAGGAAGTGATCGATGTGCTGGAAGGCAGAAACAAATATGATGTGGATGCACTGGATGTTGTGCTGCAGACGGCGCCGCAAAGCCAGTACCAGCTATCAGCAACAGGCGGCAGTGAAAACATCCGGTATGCATTGAGCGGCGAGTATTTTACGCAGGATGGCATCGTGATAAACAGTGGCTTCAAAAGATATTCCGTGCGGGCAAACCTGGATGGTGCCCTGTCGAAAAGGTTGACGGTAAGAGTCAATATCAATCCTTCGTTTACGGATAGCCGCAATATCGCGGCGGCAGGCGCCGGAACCGGCCCGAACGATGGCGTGATCGCGCAGGCCATCATTGTAAATCCATGGTACCCGCTGATCGATTCTGCGGGTAATTATTTTGCCTTCAGCAACCTGGCCGGCTCTTCCAACGCCACCAATCCGTTGGCCCTGGCGAATGAAGTAAAAGCCAGGCAGAAAAGCATCCGGGTGCTGGGCAATATCAGTGCAGAGTATAAGATCCTGCGTGAATTGACATTGAATGTATTATTCGGCGGCAATCTTTACAGCTCAAGAGGCAGCCGGTTCAAGCCCCAGTTGCCAGCTTTTTTCAATGATCCTGCTACCGGTACGGACAATACCAATTTTGTAACCAACTGGCTCACCGAATACACCCTGAACTACAACAAAACTTTTGGCGATCACAACATCTCTGCCCTGGCAGGGTTTACATCCCAGAAGGAAAATTCAGAGTCCAACTTTTTAACCAGCAACAAATACCCCAACAATTTTGTGCCCTACCTGAGCGCGGCTGCAGGACAGATCACCGATGGATCATCGGACACGTATCAATGGTCGCTGATCTCTTATCTGGGAAGGATCAATTACAATTTTAAAAACAAGTATTATGCAACTGCTTCTTTCCGTACAGATGGCTCATCGCGTTTCGGATCGGAGCACAAGTATGGTGTATTTCCTTCTGCGGCATTGGCCTGGCGGCTTTCAGAGGAAAAGCCCCTAAAGAACATTCCAGCCTTGAGCGAGTTAAAACTCAGAACGAGCTATGGTGAAACCGGCAACAACAACATCGGCAATTACGATCAGTATTCCACCATCAATTATGAACGCTATACCCTCGGAGGCACAGCAGTAGGGGCTTTTGCGCCCGCGCGGCTGGCCAACCCCGCGCTCACCTGGGAAAAGCAAAGACAGATAAACCTGGGACTGGACATGGCGCTTTTTAAAAGACGGATCGCTTTAACAATAGACCGCTTTTACTCTACAAATACAGATCTGCTGCTGAATGTAAACGTACCTGATGTGACCGGTTTCAGCACGGCATTGAAAAACATCGGTGAAGTAAAGAACCAGGGATGGGAATTTGTATTAAACACCGTGAACCTGCGCGGCAAATTCCAGTGGAGCACCGACTTCAATCTTTCTACGTATAAAAACAAAGTTACCAAACTGGGTCCCCAGGGCGATCCCATCTACTCCGGCGGAAACGTAACCATGATCGGGCAGCCGATCGGGATGTTTTATGGCTTTATCAACGACGGCGTTTTTAAAACGCAAAAGGAACTGGACAAGGGACCCATATTTTCTCCCGGTTCGACTGTCCGTTCCCGTTTGGGCGACAGCAGGTTCCTGGATATCTCTGGTCCCAACGGGGTGCCGGATGGTGTGATCAGCAGCGTGGATCAAACGATCATGGGCAGCCCTTACCCGGATTTTTATTACGGCATGACCAACCGTTTTTCTTATAAGAACATAAGTCTGAGCGTGAGCCTGCAGGGTTCGCAGGGCAACAAGGTGCTCAGCATTTCCCGGCTGGGAACCCTGAATACAAGAGGAAGGGTGCGGCAGCTGGCTTCTTCCAATGCGTACTGGAAATCTGAGCTGGATCCCGGTGACGGCCAGGTGCCCCGTCCGAACGATGCACCCACCGGCAACAACAGGGAACCCTGGAATTCGCGCTACCTTGATTACGGCACCTACCTGCGGATCAACAACATCAACCTGAGCTATGTATTGCCGGAAACCATCTCGCAACGGATGAAGCTTTCTTCGCTGCGGGTGTACATCAGCGCAACCAATCCTTTTCTTTTTACAAAGAACGAATCGTTCAATCCTGATGTAAGCAACAGCGACAACCCGCTTACGCCGGGCATCGACAACAACAACTATCCCCTGGCCAAGTCCCTGATTCTCGGACTGAATGTATCGTTCTAACAGCTGCTCAATTTTAAAGAACCGATTATGAAAAAAATACTTGCCATTCTTATATGTGTAACAGGTGCCCTGTTATCCTGTAAAAAAAGTTTTATAGAGATCACACCGGCATCCACTGTAACCATTGATTATTTATACAAGACAGACAAAGACTTTCAGGATGCGGTAAACGGATGCTACAACGTACTGCAAAGCCAGTACCTGAACTTCTGGGTATTTGGCGACCTGCCTGCAGATGATGTGGAAGAAGACATCCCCAATCATTTTGATCATGTGGCATTTGACCAGTTCACTGTCAATGACCGCCAGACCTTGCTGGCCAGTACCTGGAAGAATTATTACAACATGATCAACAGGGCCAATGCCATCTTATCCAATATCGACAAGGCAGATCCTGCGGTGGTGAAGAACAAGGACCGGTATGCCGGTGAAGCAAGGTTTTTGCGCGCACTGGCGTACTTTGATCTGGTGCGCATATTCGGCGACGTGCCCAAGATCACAACAAACCTCAGCGTGGAAGATGCATACAAGGCGGGCCGCGAAAAGACAGATGTGATCTATAGCGACATTATCATAAAAGACCTGCTGGACGCAGACCCCAAGCTGCCGGTGAAGTACACCGGTGTAGATGTGGGAAGGGCCACCCGGGGCGCGGCCAAGTCGCTGCTGGGAAAAGTATATGTGACACGGAAAGATTTTGCCAGTGCCGAAGCAAAGCTCAAGGAAGTAACTACCCTGGGATATGCGCTCCTGCCAAATTTCAGGGACCTGTGGAACTACACGGTTAACGAGCACCACAGCGAGTATATTTTCGACATCGAGTATGAAGAAGGCATTGGTGAGGGAAGCAGCTTCACCCACGGGTTTGTTCCTGCATGGAGCGCCCTGACTGATTTTTACGGGATCAAAGGCGGTACGCCGCAGAGCGACGGCGCATCTACGCCCGGCCTGTATGCTGCATTTGATGCCCGGGATGTAAGAAGGGCTATCTCTGTAAATACCGGTATTACGGTAAACGGGGTTTTTATACCTATTCCCACTACATCGATCCAGGCCTCTAAAACGTTTTCTACAAAGTATATCACACCGGTTGCTTCTTCCAACGACAGCAAGGCCAACTGGAAAGTGATCCGGTATGCAGATGTGCTGCTGCTGTATGCAGAAGCGCTCAATGAAAACGGCAAAACTGGCGAAGCGCAGGATGCCTTAAACTTAGTGCACGTAAGGGCCGGACTGCCGGCGTATACCGGATTAACGCAGGCTGATGCAAGGGAGAAGATTTATTTAGAGCGCAGACTGGAACTCTTTCTGGAAGGCCATCGCTGGTTTGATCTGGTAAGAACAGGCCGCGCTTACACCACCCTGCAGGCTTCGGGCATGAAGCCGTATATGACGGTATTTCCGATCCCGCTGACCCAGCTGCAGATCATCAACAACAAAACCATCTTTGCCCAGAATCCGGGCTATTAAAATTCAGGACCCGACACGATCTATCAACAACAAAACCAGCCAAAAGTAAAACACCGAATTATGAAGAAGCAAAAACATCCGCACAACCATACCTTCACCGACAAGCAAAAATCAAGACGTGCATTCTTAAAAAACGGCGCTGCCCTCACAGCCATGGCAGCTGCCGGCCCGCTGGTAGGCTTTTCTCCGCTGGATGCAATTGCAGCAGCCGGACGGCCTGCTGCCGGCGAGATGATGCATGGCATCCAGATCGGCGCCGTATCTTTTGTGGATGAAGGCGTAGACAAGGTGCTCGACATCATGCAGAAGCGGGGTGCTATCAACACGCTTTTCATCACCACCTTTACCCATGGACGAGGGCTTGGCGGAAGGCAGATCCCCGGCCAGCCATTCCCTGATCACGGATCGCAGGAGTCTGACGAACAAACATTCCATGGAGGCAATTACGCGACGCCACATCCGGAGTACTATAAAAATACCATCTTGAAAGAAACGCGGGCGCCTGAGCTGGGCAAGTTTGATGTTCTGGCTTCTGTGATCCCTGCGGCTAAAAAACGGGGCATGAAGGTTTTTGCATCCGTTGAAGACCAGTGGCGGCAGGACGTGCCGGGCGTGAAGGAATGCACGGAAGTAGACCTGCTGGGCAGAAGAACAAACACGCTCTGTCTTTTTCATCCGGATGTGCAGGCTTTCTGGACGGCCCTGGTGACAGACATCTGTAAATCATACCCGGTTGATGGCATCCTGTTTTTCAACGAACGGAACGGGCCCCTGCTGAATGCCCTGGGTGCCAGTCATTTTCAAACCATCGATTCTTCCCGCGCCACCTGCTTTTGCGAGCACCACCAGAAAGCCGCCAAAGAACGGGGGATCAATTTTGAAAGGGCCAAGGAAGGTTACCTGAAGCTGGACAAATACGTACAGGCTTCATTAAAAGGACAGCGCCCGAGCGATGGATACTATGTAGAATTCAACAGGCTCCTGCTTGAATACCCGGAGATCGTTGCCTGGGACAAACTGTTTGATATAGGCAAGCACCAGGTGCTGGAGCAGGTATACAATGCCGTGAAAGGCGTGAACAAAAACCTGCAGGTGGGTTTTCACATTGAGCATGTAAATTCATTCAATCCTTTTTACAGGGCTACCCGCAGCTACGAAGAGCTGGCCAAGAAAGCAGATTTTCTGAAAGTAGTGGCTTATAATATTTGCGGCGGCGAACGGTATGCAAGCTTTATCAACAACATTGGCTCTACCCTTTTCCGCGATGTACCCAAGGAAGAACTGATGCGCTTTAACAACCATCTCCTGAACTATGGCAACGAAGCGTCCCTGGACCAGCTTCCGACAGCAGGACTTTCACCCGACTATGTTTTCCGCGAAACGCAGCGGGCGCTGGAAGGTGCAAAGGGCCAGTGCCTGATCCTGCCGGGTATCGACATCGGCATTCCCACGAAGGCCACCAGCCGCAAGGGATCGCCGGAGGATGCCTACCTGGCCACCGCTGCCGCTTACAAAGCCGGCGCGCATGGCGTTATCCTCTCCAGAAAATGGTCTGAAATGAAAATGGCCGATCTTGATGCAGCAGGAAGGGCGATCAGGGAAGCCATAAAAAACAAGGCGTAAGGAGGCTTGCAGCACATCCTCTAAACAAGCATCTTTAGCATACAACCAACTATGAGTAATACCATCGGTATCCAAATAGGCCCAGACTCTTTTGTTGACGAAGGCACAGAGAAGGTGCTCGACATTCTTCAGAAGCAGGGAGCGGTCAATACACTTTACCTGAGCACGTTCACGTACGACAGGGGCATTACGGGCAGGCAGCCGGCAAACGCTACCTTGCCCGGCCATGGTTTGTCTGAATCACCTGAACGGTTTTTTCATGGCGGGAACTTTGCCACCCCGCATGCGCAGTTTTACAAGAATACGGCTATCAAAGGCGATCAGCTAAAAGCCCCTGATTTTGGCAAGCTGGATATCCTGCAGGAGGTGCTTCCCGCTGCAAAAAAGCGGGGCCTGAAAGTCGTCTGCTCCATACAGGACGGATTTGTATATCCGGATGACATGCCTTTTGTAAAGGATTTTGCAGAGGTAGACCTGCAGGGCCGCAAGGGCGGTGCCATGTGTTTTTACCAGCCCAATGTGCGCGAGTTCTGGAAGGCGGTGGCAGCCGATCTGTGCTCTTCGTACGATATTGACGGCGTCCTGCTGTTCAACGAGCGCAATGGTCCGCTGCTGAACGCCATCGGGGTAAGTCATGCGCAGGGCATAGATTCAGCGAAGGTCACTTGTTTTTGTGCGGAGCACCAGCGTGCGGCAAAAGAAGCGGGCATCGACTTTGAACGGGCAAAAGAAGGCTACCGCAAGCTCAATGAATATGTACAAAATTCCCTGGCTGCCAAACGGCCCAGTGATGGCTATTATGTAGAGTTTGCCCGTTTGTTGCAGACCTATCCCGAGATCATGGCCTATAACCAGTTGTTTGATGCAGGCAAAACACGGGTGCTGAAGGAAGTGTATCAAACGGCCAAGGGCATACGCAAAAATCTGGAAGTGGGCTTTCATATCGAGCATACCAATTCGTTCAATCCCCTGTACCGCGCATCGCGCAGGTATGAGGAGCTGGCAGAGATAGCCGATTTCCTGAAAGTTGTTGTATACAACAACTGCGGGGGAGAACGGTACCGGAACTTTATCCTGAACATCTCTTCCACCGTATTCCGCGATGTGCCGCCGGCAGAACTGATGGGCATCAACAACCACCTGCTGAACTATGCCAACGAAGCGCCCATCGATGATTTGCCAAAAGCAGGTTTGTCGGCCGATTACGTGATGCGCGAAACGCAACGGGCAAAGGCCGGTGTAAATGGCAAAAGCCGTATTTTGCCGGGCATCGACATCAATATCCCGACCGGGCGAAACAGCCGCAAGGCAAGTCCGGAAGATACGTATGCCGCTACCATGGCCGCTTTTAAAGGCGGAGCCGATGGGGTTATCTTATCGCGCAAATATTCAGAAATGTATTTAGCCAACCTGGAAGCTGCAGGAAAAGCAGTGCGGGATGCGGCTAAAGCTTAAAAAAAAGAGAGCTGTATGAATTTTTCTTCTTGCCGTCTTTTCCTGCTGGTCATTCTATCAGCTTTTGGCTGGACCAAGCTGGCGGCACAAACCAGTGCTTCCTGGAATAAGAAAACGGCTGCACAATGGTACAGCAAGCACGAATGGCTGGCCAGTGGCAAATCCTCCAAAGCCGGCGCTGTGCAGTATGATCAATTTGGCAGAACCATAGAAGGTTCCTCCGCCGCTTCCGCACCGCTGCGGCAATTAAAGCCCCACCCGTCTATAGACCAGGTGCAGTTTGCAGAAGAATACCATGCGCGGAAAGAGTGGTGGGACAAGGCCTTTGATTATTTACAAAATGCCAACCTGGATACGCTTTCACCCGGTGATCATCCGATTGCAGGACAGGATGTGTTTGCGCGCGTAACGGAAGGCCCCTTGAAGAACATCGATTCATCCAGGTGGGAAGCGCACAAAAATTATCACGATGTTCATATGGTCATCAGAGGCAGGGAAAAGATCGGCATCGGGCCGCTTGCGGGCGCTACCCTGGTAGATCCGTATAACAGCGTGCGCGATATTTCATTTTATACAGGTACCGGAAAATATTATACAGCTGAACCAGGTACTTACTTTATTGCTTTTCCAAACGAGATCCACCGGCCCGGACTGGAAGTAGATGGAAAAGGGACGGAGAAAAAAATCGTGATCAAAATAAAAAGCAGCAAAGCAGAAAAATAATTTCCGTAGCGGTGCGCTGATAAGCCCTTTTCCGGAAAGGGTTGTAATTTGTGTGGCGGAGAGCGACTCTTTATAAAACCATACTGGTAAATTCAAGCTGGGATAATACCGATTTGAATTTGGTGGTCTACAGTTGGTGAGAAGGGGTATTTGAAATGCATACATAAGACACATGATGGCAGGGATGGGTTTATGATGCATTCCACACCAGCTAATTCAATTTGGTATAAGAAGTCGCCAAAGCCACAGGTAGCAAACCCCTTCATCAAACAATACAGGGTATGAACAATCCGGAAAACAGCAGGCGGTCATTTTTTAAAAAGACCGTCATCGGAACAGCCGTCCTGGCCACTTCCCATCCGCTTTCAGTAAGTGCAAAAGACCTGCCCTTTGTTGAGGGAGATAAGGATATACCCTGGTACCAGCGGGTGACGCGCTGGGGACAAATCAATATCACGGAAAAAGACCCTGCGCAATATGATATTCCCTGGTGGCGGAGTTTCTGGAAGCAGACGCATACGGAAGGTATCGTGGTAAATGCCGGTGGCATCGTTGCGTATTATCCCACCAAAATCCCCCTCCACCGCAAAGCCGAGTATTTGGGAGGAAGGGATTTATTCGGAGAGCTGTGCAAAGCTGCACATGAAGACGGGCTGGCTGTATTTGCCCGCATGGATTCCAACCGAGCGCATGAAGAATTTTACCAGGCCCACCCTGACTGGTTTGCAGTAGACGGAACCGGTAAGCCCTACAAGGCCGCTGATCTTTACATTGCCTGTATCAACAGTCCCTACTACCAGGAACATATACCCGCTGTACTCACCGAGATCGCGCAGCTGTACAAACCGGAAGGCTTTACGGACAACAGCTGGAGCGGACTGGGCCGCGATTCCATCTGCTACTGCGAAAACTGCAAACGGAGCTTTGCTGCTAAAACCGGGCAAAGCATACCCACAAGAAAAGACTGGGATAGCAAGGTCTACAAACAATGGATCCGGTGGAACTATGACCGCCGCCTTGAAGTATGGGACCTTAACAACCGAACTACAAAAGCGGCCGGCGGTCCTGATTGCGTCTGGTCGGGGATGAACAGCGGTTCTGTTACCGGCCAGAGCAAGAGCTTCCGCGATTACAGGGAGATCGGCAAGCGCGCAGCCATCATTATGCTGGATGACCAGTCGCGTACAGACCTGGGTGGCTTTCAGCACAACGGCGATATTGGCAAGATGGTGCACGGATTGCTGGGCTGGAACAAACTATGTCCTGAAAGCATGGCCATGTACGACCATGTAAAACCCTGGTTCCGCCTGGGCAGCAAACCTGCGCCGGAAGCCAGGATGTGGATGATCAACGGCATGGCCGGCGGCATACAGCCCTGGTGGCATATGGTGGCAGCTTATCATGAAGACCGGCGCATGTACCACACGCCGGGGCCCATGATGCAGTGGCACAAAAGCAATGAGCAATACCTGTTAAACCGCATCCCTGTTGCCAACATCGGCGTACTCTGGTCGCAGGTGAATACCGACTTCTACGGAAGGGATGGGGCTGATGAGCTGGTGGAACTTCCTTACCGCGGCATTACCCAGGCGCTTGTGCGGGCACGCATCCCCTTTCTCCCGCTGCATGCCGATCACATCGACCGCGATGGGGAAGGATTTTCTTTGCTTATCCTGCCCAACCTGGGTGCGATGACGGATGAGCAGGTGGCTGCCGTCAGGCGCTTTGTAGAAAGGGGAGGAAGCTTGCTGGCCACCGGCGAAAGCAGTTTGTATGACGCGCTGGGTGATAAGCGGGCAGACTATGCCCTGGCTGATTTATTCGGTGCGCATGTGGTTGCATCTGCTGATGCCAGGCAGGAGAAAATGGAAAAAATGGCGGGTGAGGCCTATCACACCTATGTGCGGCTCATCCCCGAGCTCCGCTCACAGATGGCCGGTCCGCATACAGGAAGCGAGCCTGCGATCACGGGTACACGGCATCCGGTTCTGAAAGGTTTTGAAGAAACAGACATCCTGCCATACGGCGGCCTGCTTCAACCCTTGCGTGTAGACGCAGGTGCGGAGGTCTTGTTTACATATATCCCGCAGTTCCCTACTTACCCGCCGGAGAAAGCGTATATGCGGGAGCCGAAAACAACCATCCCGGGCATCATTGTCCGCAACCACAACAAGGGTGGCAGGATCGTGTTCCTGCCTGCAGATATAGACAAACAGTTCGGCCGCTTCAATCATCCTGACCACGGAAATTTGCTGGCGAATATCATCCGATGGACAGCCAAAGACGCTTTGCCCTTTTCTGTAGAAGGCGCCGGATTGGTAGATTGCCATCTGTACCAACAACCCGGCCGCCTCGTCATGCACATCGTCAACCTCACCAGCGCAGCCACCTGGCGCCAGCCGCTCGATGAATTTATTTCTATCGGTCCGTTAAAAGTTAAATTGAAACTTCCCGCGCAAGTGGGTGGTAAAACCGCAAAGGCATTGGTGTCAGATCAACAAATAAAAGCAACCATCTCAAATGGCTTTGCTGAATTTAAGATACCATCTGTTTCGGATCATGAAGTGGTTGTAGTGAGCTGATCAGATGTAACGGCCTTCTCCGTGGTCGATGTGCAGGGCTTCATGCAACAGAACTGATGCTGATGTTATCGGCATGGTACGTAAGCTGTCTTGAACCCACTCCTAACCCTCCCGGGAGGGGTAGGAGTGGGTTGAGGCCGTGAGATATTCGAGGTATGCATTTCTCGTCACCTCTCTCACCAAATCCAGCCTTACATTCATCACCTCAACATCTTGCCCTTGATAAACGTAAACGAATGGGGAGGAAAGGAATAGGTGATGGTATTGCCGGACGCTTTCAGCGGGGGCTTTTGCGCTGTTTGTACTGCTGTTTTGCCGAAGTCGTTGCGTGATTTGATGTCCGGGCCGTTTACTTCGTACACCTCAAAATTTCCGGTGAAAGAACCGTTCTGGGAAACAATGTCTGTCGTGATCGCCTCGTCTTTGTGGCGGTTCACCACGCAGAGCATAACCTCTCCGTCCTTGTAAGTTGCCGACACATCCAGGTAGGGTACGCCGGTTTGTTGGGTGGTGGTTTCACCCAGTCCCAAGAAAAATTTATTGGTATTGTATTTCTTGCAGTCTACAAAAACATCCAGCGATGTTCCGGCTACGTTGTTGGCAAAAAGCTGCAGCGGATAGAAGATGGTTTGCTTGAATAAGCCCTTTTCATTGGTGAAGATGGGCGCGATCACGTTTACCAGTTGCGCCATATTGGCCATCTTTACAATATCTGCATTGCGCACGATGGCGTTTAAAAATCCGGCAATTACCAGTGCGTCTTCCAGGTTGTATTTTTCCTCCAGGGCATTCCTGCCTTGTGCAGCAGCGCCTCTGCGGGCCCTGTACCATACATTGTATTCATCCCAGGCAATGTAGATAGGATCTCTGTTGGGCCGGTTGGCGGTTTGCATCACCAGGTCTATCATGCCCTTCACAATCTTTGTACGCTGCTCCAGCACCAGGGGAGTGGATACAAAATTGTAGTAATTGCTGTCGGGGTTTCCTACATAGATGTGCAGGGCAATATAATCGATCACGTCTTTCAAGCCGTTCAGGATGGTCGTGTTCCAGTGATCCGGGTCTGCACCTTCCCGGTAATTGGAAGAGCCGGCTGCGATCAGCTTGATCTCGGGGGAAGTGCGAACCATCAGCTTGGCAGCTTCCCTGGCTTTTTTTACATAGTCTTCCGCATTCATGTGGCCCATCTGCCAGGTGCCATCCATCTCATTTCCCAGGCTCCAGTATTTGATGTTGTGTGGTTCGGGAAAGCCATGTTTTTTTCTTAGTTCAGCATAAAAGGGACCCTCTTTTACATTGCAATATTCCACCCACCTGCGCGCCTCTTCAATTGTTCCGGTGCCCATGTTTACGGAGAAGTAAGGCGCTGCATTGATCATTTTACAATAGGCTACAAACTCATTGGTACCAAAGGTATTTGGCTCCAGGGTATACCAGGCAAGTTCCAGCCTGGGTATCCGCTCTCCTTTCGGACCTACTCCATCCAGCCAGTTGTAGTTAGAAACAAAATTCCCGCCGGGGTAACGGATGATAGATGGCTTTAGTTCTTTTACAGCAGCCATCACATCTTTTCTAAATCCCAACTTGTCTGAAAGCGGAGAGAGCGTATCATAAATGCCTCCGTAAATGCACCTGCCCAGGTGCTCTGCAAAGTTTCCATAAATGTTTTTGTCAATTTCTCCGACTGTTCTGTCAAGATCGATCTTGATGCGGGCATTTTGTGCACGGGCATGCAGGGTCGTCAGGCAAACCAGGAAAAAGGCAGCTGTAATTTTGGGCATGGCATTCATCATTGATAGTTGTAAAGGGGATCAAGTTTGGTTGTGTGAGTCGTGTTTGAAGATAGGGGTATTTATGAAAAATAAAAAAACAGGAATGATGGACATATTTTCTTCAGCCCCTTCAGAAAAACTTCTTTCCATTGTAGGGGGATCTTGTGTGCTGATCGTATAATATAGTTCAGCAATAGCGTGAACAGCCGAATTGTTCCGGCTGCCATGTAAAATCTTTACAACTGATTGTACTGCGGAAAAAATCCCGGATATTGTTACCTTAAATTTGACAAACCTGCCATATGACCGTCGGACTGTTTATACCCTGTTACGTAAATCAGTTTTATCCCGATGCAGCAAAGGCGACCTTGCAGCTGCTGCGGAAATTGGGTGTAAACGTTGCGTATCCGCTGAAGCAAACCTGTTGCGGACAACCGATGGCCAACTCCGGTTTTGAAAACCTGACCCAGCCCTGCGATGATCTTTTTATAGAGAATTTTTCTTCCTTTGATTATATCGTAGCACCTTCGGCGAGCTGTGTTTTGCATATAAAAGATCATCTCCATTCTCCGCAAAATGCGGAGGGCGCAAATAAGATCCGGAAAGGGATCTATGAGCTGGTGGAATTCTTAACCGACGTATTAAAAATAGAAAAGCTGGATGCGGTGTTTCCCCACAAGGTGGGCCTGCACCATAGCTGTCACGGCCTGCGCGGTCTTCATCTCTCGCAAATGAGCGAGCTGAATGCCCCGCCGTTTTCAAAGCCGCAACAGTTGTTGTCCATGGTGAGGGAGCTGGAACAGGTCAGCCTGGACAGGGCCGATGAATGCTGTGGTTTTGGCGGAACCTTTTGCGTGGCAGAAGAAGCGGTGTCTGTAAAAATGGGCAAGGACCGGGTGACCGATCATACAAAGAACGGCGCCGAATACATCACCTCATCCGATCTCTCCTGTTTGATGCACCTGCAGGGAATTCTTCACCGCAACAAAAGTGCTGTTAAGGTCATCCATATAGCTGAAATCTTAAATGCTGGCTTATGAAGAAAGAAATAAAAAAGGATCACGCTGATTTGGCAGAAGCTTTTATCAGGGATGAAGAGCGGGTAGACTGGCACGACGGGGCACTCTGGTTTATCCGGGAAAAACGCGACCGCGCTTCCAAGCAGATCCCGGAATGGGAAGCCCTGCGGGAGGCAGCCTCCGCGGTCAAGAGCAATGTCATCTCTAACCTGCATGCATACCTGCTGCAGTTCGAAGAAAACCTGATAAAGAATGGGGTGATCGTGCATTGGGCCGATAATGCGGAAGAACACAATGAGATCGTGTATTCCATCCTGAAAGCAAAGGGCCTCAACCAGCTGGTCAAGAGCAAGTCCATGCTCACCGAGGAGTGCCAGCTGAATGAATACCTGCACGAGCGGGGCATTGAAGTCATCAATTCCGATCTGGGGGAATACATCCAGCAGATCGACAATGAACCGCCGAGCCATATCGTACTGCCCTGTATTCACAAAAGAAAGGAAGAAATAGGTGAACTGTTTCATACACACCTCGGTACAGAGAAGGGTTTGTCTGACCCCACGCTGTTGACGAGGGTAGCCCGCAAACATTTGCGCAATGTTTTTATCACGCGCCGCGCAGCACTGACCGGCGTCAATTTCGCGGTAGCTGAAACAGGCGAATATGTTGTATGCACCAATGAAGGCAATGCAGACATGGGCGCACATTTATCCGATGTACAGATTGCTTCTATGGGGCTCGAAAAGATCGTTCCCCAGAAAAAGCACCTGGGCATTTTTTTGCGGTTGCTGGCGCGGAGCGCGACCGGTCAGCCTATAACCATTTATTCAAGCCATTACAGGAAGCCGCGGCCCGGACAGGAGATGCACCTGATCCTGGTGAATGCCGGAAGAACCAACCAGCTTAAACGGCCCGATTTCAGGGATTCCCTGAAATGCATCAAATGCGGCGCCTGCATGAATACCTGTCCGGTTTACAGAAAAAGCGGCGGACTGAGTTATCACAACACCATCTCGGGGCCTATCGGTGCGATCCTGGCGCCCAACCTGGACATGAAAAAGCACGCCGATCTTCCTTATGCCTCCACGCTGTGCGGGTCTTGTTCGAATGTTTGTCCGGTAAAGATCAACATCCATGAGCAGCTCTATAAATGGCGGCAGGTAATTGTGAAGGAGGGATATGCCACCCAAACAAAAGCCCTCGGCATGAAGGCCATGGCCTGGACGTTCTCATCACCCGCCACTTTTACAACGGCCGGTAAGGCAGGCAGGTGGTTTTTACACAACATCCCATTTGTGGTGAACAATAAATTCAATCCCTGGTATAAGCAACGCGATATGCCGGAGGGGCCCAAGGAATCTTTTTCGGAGTGGTATGAGCGGGAAGAGAAGAAAAAGGAACAACAGCATACGTAAAAAAGGAAAATCATTTATAATTCTTTCAGCCCAGATTTACTGAGATGAACACCAGAGAAAAAATACTGCAGGAAGTATTAGACAGCCAGCCTGATACCACCCCTCTCCCGGACATCAGCCTGTTTAAAGGGGGAGAAGATGATCCGGTTCAAAAATACATGGACGTCTTTAAAACCATTGGCGGCGAGGTTTTTCTGGTGGAAGACCTGGCGGCTGTTAAAACGTCTGTCCATGAACGGTTTGACCTATCCAAGCGGGTGGTGACTACGGTACCCGAGCTAAGCGATCCATTTGAATTGTTATCCGGCACTGTGGAGCCGCGTTTATACGACGACGTTGAACTGGCTGTTATCAGGGCGCATTTTTCTGTGGCTGAGAATGGGGCCGTATGGTTAACAGACCAGCTGATGGGCCATCGCATCATTCCCTACATATGCCAGCACCTGGCTGTACTGGTAAAGGCTGAAAGCATTGTTCCTACCCTGCATGAAGCTTATGAAAGGATCGGCATCGGCGATTATGGCTTTGGCGGCTTTATCGGCGGTCCATCCAAAACCGCCGACATAGAACAGGCGCTGGTACTCGGCGCACACGGACCTTTATCCATGACAGTGTACATTCTAAAGCAGCCCTTTCCCCTTTCAAAATAAAACTCAATCAACCCGGCAAAATTAACAGCACATGGCAAATAACCTTTCAATCAACGGCAACCTGCAAGAGACTTACAAGGATGTTTATACAGACGAGGCGCTTGCGGCCCTTTCTGCACTCGCTCATTTCAATGATGATGTGAAGCAGGCGATGGCAGACAGGATCAGGCGCCGGGAAGACCGGCGGATACAGCAAAGCAGGATCCGGTTCCTTGATCCGGAAAGTTATATACCCCGTACCCGGATCAAAGTGCAGGATGCAAGAGGGGGCAGGTTTGAAGGTGCTGTAATTCCGCCTGATCTTCAGCGGCAATGGATACAGGGTACCGGCCCTGCGGCAAAGCCCAATGCGCCGGTCGAAAACAGCATCCGCAATGTGGCCTATGCCCTGCTTTCCGGAGCAGACGGCTGGATGTTTGATGGCGAAGATGCCCTGGGACAAATCACTACCATGTCGCTCGATAACCAGCGCAACCTGAAGCTGGCCATCAGCAAAGATCCCCTGTTCCTGGAAGTAGCCCAGGTAGTAGCGGCGGAAATGAACAAATGGGCCGTTGGCTTTCTGGGAAAGCCTGTGATAGAAGACTGGCGGCGGCAGCTTGATTTTACTACCAAGCTGTTTCGTGCCCGGGGTTTGCATCTTGATGACCGCCATATCCGCGACAGCAAGGGGGTAGCCATGGCCGCTTCAATCGTCGATTTGACACTTTATGTGGTAAACAATTACCAGGCATTGCAGGCAGCCGGCTCATCGATCGCTTTGTATCTGCCAAAGATCCAGACAGCCGGCGAAGCTGCGCTGTGGAATGACATCATCACGGCGCTGGAAGAGCACCTGGGGCTGCCTGTTGGTACCGTCAAAGTATATGTACTTGTTGAACAGCTGGAAGCAACCCACCAGCTGATGGAGATCCGCGCAGCGCTGGGAAAGCATTTTGTAGGATACAACACCGGCCGCTGGGATTATATCAACAGCGTAGCCGACGCCATGGCCTGGGACAAAAATTTTATCAACCCCGACATCGAAGCCATTACCATGACCTATGGCTATATGCGCAATTATGAAAACAGGGTCAGGTGCGCCGTCAATACCCCTGACATCAATGGAAACTATGCACTTTGGCAGGGAGGCATGGAACCCAATATTCCTGTAGGATCTGAGCAGGGAGTGGCTGCCAGCATGAAAAAAGCGGTGGCCGGCGCAGAACGGGAACAACGCGAGGGCGCCAGTGGAAAATGGGTGGCGCACTGGAAGATGGTCAACATCGTACGGCCTGAATGGGAAAAGGTAGGCAAGCCAAACCAGCTGGGCCGGGCCTTCCCCCGGTTAACCTATACCCAGCAGGATGCAGACGGACTGATCCTGATTGAACCCGCTCCCACAACGATCCGGGGCGCCCGCAACCTCTTGAGTGTTGCGATCCAGTACGGCAATGCATTCGGCCAGGGCATGCAGGCAGCTGCCTTGAAACCCGCCGACTTCTTTGGAAACGATGATATTCTCTATCTGATGGAAGACATGGCCACCGGTGAGATAAGGTTAAGCATCCTCTGGGAATGGATCCACAAGGGAGCGACCCTTACAGACGACGATCCGGAAACCGGCACAAAGAGGGGAGATACTTTTACCATGGCACTCTTTGAAAAACTGCTGGAAGAAGAATATGAAAAATTGCTGAAGGCCAGCAACAAAGATGTCTTTGATGCATCCAAAACCACTACACTGCCTATCTCCAGAGAGATCGCTGTTGCTTACATCCACAGCGAGGCAAAACTGCCCTGGTTCATCGACCTGCTCAATATCAACCTGAACAACTTTAGTTTGGAGGAAGCTAAAAAAAGAATCAGTCTGTATATCGAATCGTTCACCAAGGACGGTACGCGAATAACAGAGAATTTGGATTTTAAGGGTTGATGTAACAGGTATGTGAAATGCATGCATCAAATACATCCAAGCCTGTAATCCGTGGATCTGTGTAATCCTGGTTCAGACAAAGAGCAGAGACTCACCATTCTTCCATTCATATATTCATCGGTGAAATCTGCCGGTTGACCGATAAAAGGGATTTGCTATCCACCTTCCCAGTATCTTCTCGCATTGATACGTTATTCTACATTTTAAACTTACTGGAATGAAAGTTATATCTCTCTGTAAAGAGAAGAGATTGCTTATGCTGGCAGTTTGCAGCCTGCTGTTTGCAGCCGGGGCGAAAGCCCAAACAGGTATTGTGATAACCTATTATAACGGCTTCGAACAGCCGTACGCGGTAGCAACAACAGGAAAACTGTATTTTGAAAACGGTAGCCTGCAGATCATGTCAACCGGAAGCGCTGCGGCTGTGAGCATACCAGTAGCTATCATCCGGAAAATCACGTTCTCGAACAGCAACAGTGCGCTGCCTTTGCAGTTTGTAGACTTTACCATTGCCCCTGAAAAAGCACAGGTGCTCCTGTCCTGGAAAACAGCCGATGAAGTAAATACATCTTATTTTCTGATCGAAAGAAGTACGGACGGGACCAGTTATGAAAGCATCGGGCAGGTTGCTTCTTTAAACAACAGCACGGGCGGCAGTTACACGTATGCTGACCTGTTTCCCAAAACAGGTGTCAGCTACTATCGCCTGAAGCAGGTGGATGTAGATGGAAAGTATGCCTATAGCAAGGTTTTAACAGTCAACAGATCAGCCTCCGCAGGCATTATGACCCTTCTTCCAAACCCTGCCCACGATTATATACGGATCAACAGCACCAATACAGAGCGCTTGCAGGTAAAAATTTATTCCCTGACCGGCCGGTTGATGAGTACAGGCAATTATGCGCCGGGTGAGCAGATCCCCATCAGCAAGCTCACACCCGGCATGTACATGGCCGTCATCAACGACAAAGCATACAAACTCATCAAACATTGATGCTTGTAAAAGCAAAGCCCTTTCCTAAAAGCAATTGGTTCCTCCTCCAAAGTGATACACATGAAACATCTTTTATCCATTATTGGTCTGTTGTTTATCTGCTGTGCTGTTCATGCACAAAATATCCGGGTGCACAATTCCGGAGATACGATGTATGCAAATGCTATTTCTTCTGTAGACAGCATCAAGTTCGACAGCAACTATTCCAGGTTCAAAATAAACGGAGTTGGTTCTACCCTGAACATCCAAAAGGCCCTGATCGACAGCATCACATTTAGCAATAACGCAGTTGCCTCCACCAAAATATACATTGTCTACAACGGAACAGACAATGCTACGATCATCAACCCCTATGCTTCACAAGGCGTGGCCATTACGGCTTCCGGAGGAACAGTGGCTGTAACAGCTGCATCGGGGATCAGCAACCTGGAGTATAATTTACTGGGTACAAGCGCAACAGGAAGTTTAACAATGAGTTCTACCAGTCCGGCCAGCTTTATCATGAACAACCTGAACATCACCAATGCAAGCGGCCCGGCTATTAACATCACCGGGGGGCAGACGCATGCATTTATTTCAAAAGCAGGAACAACCAATTCACTGACGGATGGTACCGGAAATACAAAAAACAGCACCCTCCAAACTGACGGAAAAATTGTTTTCAGCGGAACAGGTTCATTGGTCTTGAAAGGAATCAAGAAACATGGCATATCAACCACTTCATCCATTGAAATGCAATCTTCCACCGTTACAGTAATTGCTGCTGCTTCGGATGGTTTTCATTCAGAAGGCTTTGTGATGAGCGGTGGCACAGCCACCATCGCCGCTTCTGCTTCAGATGGCATTGATGCCGGTGACGGAGCAGTGTCTATCACAAACGGGAGCATCAATATAACCTCTACAGCTGAAGATGTAAAAGCATTAAAAACCGGCAACGCAGCCATGGCTATTTCCGGCGGAACTCTTAATCTCAACGTATCCGGAAGCGCTTCCAAAGCGATCTCTGCCAAAGGCGCCATCACAATCAATGCTGGCTTATTTACGATAAATCTTTCTGGCGCTGCCCTGCTGACGGCTTCGGGGAGCGGGTACAATACTTCCTACTGTTCCGGGATCAAATCAGATGACCAGATCAATGTGAATGGCGGAAGCATTTCTATCCAGGCCACTGCTGCGGCAAACGGCGCCAGGGGTTTCTCGGGCGACAGTGGCATCAACATATCCGGCGGTACCATCGTGGTTTCTGTTGCAGGCAATGGCGCCACGTACAAGAATACGACCGGGGCTACCGACTCTTACGCAGCGGCCGCTTTTTCTTCAGACAAGGCCATCAACATCACCGGCGGTGCTGTTACGACAACCAGCTCCGGAACAGGGGGGAAAGGATTGAAGTCTGACGGAACGATCACCATCGGCAGCGCTTCCGGCAGTCCTGTTTTAAATATCATCACCACCGGCGCAAGATTTCTGGTGTCGGGTACAGACTATAACCATCCTAAAACCATCGTGGCCAACGGGCCCATATCTATCCTCAACGGAACAACGACCCTGGCCTCCACGGATGATGGAATCCATTCCGATGCTTCTATCACCATCAGCGGGGGAAACAACAAGGTCACAGCAAGCTCTTCTACGTCTGGTGTAGGGGAAGGAATTGAAGCGCCCATCATCAATATCGCAGGCGGTGTAACAAATGTAACGGCTTCTAATGACGGCATCAACGCGACCTATGGTACGGTAAGCGGCGGCACGGAAATGAACGACAACAGCCAGCTGAATATCTCCGGCGGCATCCTGGTCGTGGCCGGCAGCGACGCCATTGACAGCAATGGAAATATCACCATAACCGGCGGGACAACGGTGGTTTGCGGACCCACATCACAGCCGGAAGAAGGCATTGATTTTAATGGCACATTTCTGATGAATGGAGGGATACTCATATCCGGGGGAGCCAGTTCGAATATGACCAAAGCCATGAGTACAACCTCCACGCAGGTAGGCATGTTTGCCAGGTCAAGCGCTCAGTTGGCCGCAACATCCCTGTTGCACATCGAGAATGCTGCCGGTACCGAAATGGTTACCTTTAAACCAAAGAACGCAGTTTATTATTTCCATTTTTCAAGTCCCACCCTGGCAAAGAACACGCAATACAAAGTTTATTTTGGCGGAACTTACACGGGAGGAAGCTTTGTGGGTGGTTCAACAGGTTGGGGTTTATATACGGGTGGTACCTACTCTTTGACCGGCGCTACTCTGAAGTCAACCTTTACAGCATCATCTGCCAGCAATGTAAATACGATATCCTTTTAAGAGCAGCATAGATTTGCTATGCAGAACAACAGGACAGATTTAAAACTTATCACCACCGTTCTTTTCCTGTTGGTTGAACAAGGTCCAGTTGTTCAATTGATCTTTTTCCTCGGTCAGTATAAACAAGACATCGTTTGCCATCAGCTTTGTAGAGCCTTTGGGCGCTATGTAGTCTGTGTTTCGCTTAATGGCAATAATGTTCATGGTAGGAGGGATGCCCAGTTCCACAATGCTTTTTTCTACAGCAGGTGAGCTTTTATCAAGTACGATCTCATGCATGCCGGCCTTGATTCTTTCTGTTGTTTCAAAATCGAGGTCTGTCCTTTTCTTGACCTTCGCCGGCACCGCTACGTGAAGAAGCTTGGCTATATACGATAGGGTGGTGCCCTGCAGCAGGACCGATGTGATGGAAATAAAAAAGACCAGGTTGAAAATCAGATCGGCTTTGGGTACACCGGCCAGCAGGGGATACGTGGCAAATACGATGGGAACACTGCCTCTGAGTCCGACCCAGGATATAAACAATTTGCTCCGGGTGTTGGAGCCAAACAGGGAAAGGGCGGCAAATACACCGATGGGGCGGGCAACAAAGATCAGAAAAGCAGAGATCAGCATCCCCATCCCGATCAGCGGCAGCACGCGGGAGGGAAACACAAGCAAGCCCAGGGTCAGGAACAAAATGATCTGCATCAGCCAGGCCTGTCCGTCGTAGAATTTAATGAGGCTTCTTTTGTGCACCATCTTGCTGTTGCCCATGATCACGGCGCAGAGATAAATGGCCAGAAAACCGTTGCCGCCTATATAATGCGTGGCAGAGTAGGTGAACATGGCAAGCGCCAGCGTAAGCACCGGGTACAACCCTTCTGTTTCCAGCTTGATGTTGTTGATCAGCCATACACTGCTTCTCCCCATCACAAAACCAATGGCCCCGCCCAGGATAAATTCTTTCAGGAAGGAGGGGATCAGTTCTCCCAGGTGTGTATCGCCGCTTGCCACCACCGCCGTCAGCGTGATCGTCAGGAAATAAGCCATGGGGTCGTTGCTGCCGCTTTCCAGTTCCAGCAGGGGCCGCAGGTTTCCTTTCAGTCCGATGCCCTTGTTGCGCAAAATAGAAAACACAGCCGCCGCATCCGTCGCTGAAACAATCGATCCAAGCAGGAGGCCTTCCGCCAGTGTAAAGCCAAAAACAAAATGGACAAATACGCCTACAGAAAGGGCCGTCAGAAAAACACCGAGCGTAGACAAGGTAATGCCTTTCCAGAGCACGGGCTGGATGCTTTTCCAGTGGGTATCCAGTCCGCCCGAGAAAAGAATAAAGTTCAGGGCCGTGATGCCGATAAACTGCGCAACGGCTGCATTGTCGAAATGGATGCCGCCGATCCCTTCCGATCCGGCCAGTACGCCCACTACCAAAAAGAAGATCAGGGTAGGCACGCCCAGCTTGTTGGTGGTCTTGCCGGCAACAACACTGATCAGGAGTAGTATGGAGCCAATAAGAAGAAGATTTCCAGCTTCGATCATCATAGTAGATCAGTTTGGTGAGCAAATTAAGTTGAATAAGGTGCGCAGAACCGGTTTTAACTTTCCCGGGTTGTGCTTACCCGATGTTCCTGCGCCCGGTTGAACACCCAGAATATAACCGGGAAAACAAGCAGGGTTAAAATGGTTGCTGTTACCAGTCCGCCAATGATCACAACAGCCAGCGGCTTCTGCGATTCTGAGCCGATGCCCGAAGATACAGCGGCCGGCAGCAGTCCGATCGATGCCATCAGGGCCGTCATCACCACGGGCCTTGTTCTTATTTTGACCGCTTCCGCAATCGCTTTTTCGAGCGAAAAGTTGTTCCTGATATTCTTGTGGAATGCAGCAATAAGAATCACGCCATTCTGGATGCAGATACCAAACAACGCGATAAAACCCACCCCTGCCGAGATCCCGAAATTGATGCCGGTAATATGCAATGCAATAATGCCGCCGATGATGGAAAAGGGCACATTGGCCAGCACCAGGAGGGAATCTTTGGTATTGCCAAACATGATAAACAGGAGCACAAATATGGCCACCAGGCTTACCGGAACTACCTGGCCGAGTGTGTTGGTGGCCCTTATCTGGTTCTCAAATTCACCCGTCCAGCTGATGCTGTAGCCGGCTGGCAAATCAAGCGATTGTTCCACCCTGGATTGTGCCTCGCCGATGGTGCTTCCCAGATCCCGTTCACGCACGGAGAACTTTACGCCGATAAACCGCTTTGTATTGTCGCGGTAGATAAACGCCGGGCCCGTCACTTTCCGGATGCTGCATATTTCCTTCAGGGGAATTTTTGTTTTGCTGATGGTAGGAACCATCAGGTTGGCGATGTCGTTCTCATCTTTCCGGTATTCTTTTTCATAGCGGATCCTGACATCAAACTTTTGTTCTCCCTCATATTTCTGGGTCGCTGTTTTGCCGCCGAATGCCATTTCCAGTACGGCCTGCGCATCGCTGATGGTAACACCATAGGCAGCCATCTTTTCCTTGTCGAGCACAACACTGATCTCCGGCTGACCAATGTTGCGCAGGATGCCTACATCTTTAATGCCTTGTACGCCCTTTATCTGCCCGATCACCCCATTGGCGAGCTCATCCAGCTTGTCCAGGTCATCGCCGTATATCTTTACCGCATTGGAAGCGTTGATGCCTGCAACGGATTCTGCAACATTGTCGATGATGGGCTGCGAGTAATTGTATACAATGCCCTGGTATTTTTTTAAGGCGGTGTCCATCTCCTCCACCAATCCGTCCATGGTGATCCGCCGCTGCCATTCTTCTTTGGGCTTGAGGTTCACCTGCATCTGGACATAATAAAAGCCGCTGGGGTCGGTGCCATCGTTGCTGCGGCCGGTTTGGGAAAGCACGCCGTTTACTTCCGGGAAGTGCTGCAGTTCCTTTCGCAGGCTGGTAACCAGCTGGGTGGTTTCGTTGAGGCTGCTGCTCATCGGCAGCTTGGCTTCCACCCACAGGGCGCCTTCATTGAGCTGGGGTAAAAACTCTGTTCCCAGAAAACGTGCAGAGAACAGGGTGGCTGCCAGTACAATGGTGGCTGCTGATAAGCTGACCAGCTTGTGACTGAACGTCCATGAAAATCCCTTCAGTACAATGTGGTTCCAGAAGTTTACAAAGGGATTGTTCTTTTCGCGTACGTTTTTATTCAGGAGGATATGCGATAAAACCGGTACAAGCGTAAGGGTGAATATCAGGGCGCCCAGCAAGGCAAAGCCGAGTGTAAAGGCCAGGGGTGAAAACATCTTGCCTTCTACTTTCTGAAAGGCAAAGATGGGCAGCAGGGCGGTGATGATGATCAGCTTAGAGAAGAAGATGGCTTTGCCCATTTCAGCACCTGTCTTTCTGATCAGGCCGCCTTTGGCCAGCTTGTTGAAAGCCGTCATGCCCCGTTCATGCGCCTTGTGATCAAGTGCTACATACAATCCTTCCACCATCACCACCGCCCCGTCTATGATGATGCCGAAGTCGACGGCGCCAAGAGAAAGCAGGTTGGCGCTCATGCCTTTTAATTTCAGGCACAGGAAGGCAAACAGCAGGGAAAGTGGAATGATAAGCGATACCGTGAGCGTGGTACGCCAATCGGCCATGAAAAGGAATACGATCACTGTAACAAGCACGATGCCTTCTACCAGGTTGTGCATGACGGTGCGCGTGGTGTAGTTCATCAGGTTGTCGCGGTCGTAAAAAGTTTCCATCTTCACGTCGCGCGGAAGCGCTTTGGTGTTCAGTTCTTCAATCTTTGATTTTACGCGTGCCAGTACCTCTTTCGGGTTCTCGCCTTTGCGCATCACAACAATGCCTTCCACTACATCGTCGTTCTCATCCAGTCCTGCCTGTCCTACCCGGGGCAATGATCTTTCCCGCACGGTAGACAGGTTTTTTACCAGCACAGGATTGCCGGCCGCATCGTCCACGATGATGTTTTCTATGTCGGCGACGGATTGCAACAGCCCTATGCCCCGTACAACATAAGCCTGGCCGTTCTTTTCAATAATGTCGCCACCCACGTTCAGGTTGCTTTTGGTAACGGCTTCATATACTTCCAGCGGGGTAATGTCGTACTTGGCCAGGCGGTTGGGGTCTACGCTGATCTCATAGATTTTTTCCTGTCCGCCGAATGCGACCAGGTCAGCTACACCGGGTACAGCGCGCAGCTGCCTGTCGATGACCCAGTTCTGGATCGTCAGCAGTTCCCGTGTATCTCTTGACGGGCTTTTTAAAACATACCTGAACACTTCACCCGTGGGGCCGTAAGGCGGCTGCACATCCGGTTCTACGCCTTCGGGCAAGGAGACCGTGCGAAGCTGGTTGTTCACCTGCTGACGGGCAAAAAAATCTTCCACGTCATCGTCGAAAATGATCTTGATAACAGAAAGGCCGAACATGGTGATGCTTCTTACGCTGGACTTCCGCTGAACGGCATTCATGGCAATTTCAACGGGTGTTGTTACAAAGCGCTCTATTTCTTCCGCACTTCTGCCGTTCCATTCCGTTACGATGATGATCTGCGTATTGGTCACATCGGGGAATGCTTCTATGGGCATGTTCCTGAAACTGATGAATCCTGCAATCACCAATACGCCTACCCAGAAAAAAGTAAAGGCCCTGTTCTTAAGCGAGAAGCTGATGATGCTCCTGATAAATTTGTTCATGGTATTAGTCGTTCAATGCGTCGTAGATCAGCAGCTGGTTGCGGGTAATCACTTTTTCACCCTCTTTAAGTCCGGATGATATGTAGGCAAGCTCTCCAACTTGCCGGAATACGTTTACCTGGCGCGTTTCTATGGTATAGCGGTCTTTAAAGATCATTACATAGGCTTTGCTTTTGTCGAATATGACAGCAGCTGCAGGGATGGCCAGCATGCTGCTGCCTTCATCATAGCGGAGCCGGATGGAAGCGCGCATGTCAGGCTTGAGCAGGAAGCCTTTGTTGTCGAGCCGCACCCTTACCTTCATGGCTTTTGTTTCGGGATCGATGATGTTAAAGATCTTGTCTACCCTGCCCCGGAACTCTTTGTCTTTATAGCCGATGGTGGTCACGTAAGCATCCACGCCTAATCTTACCTGCTGTATTTCGCTTTCATTTACATTGGCGATGGCCCACACATCGTCTATCTGTGCAATGTCGAAGATGTTGTCGCTCCGGTCGCTGCGCAGCTGCATGTCCTGGTTGATATTTTTTTCAATGATAAAGCCGCTGATGGGTGCGGTAACCTCGTAGATAGAGCCGGGTTTGATATGGTAGATCTTGTAGGTTTGCTCCATCCTGTTCAGCTGCGACTGGGCTTTCTCCAATTGGCTCCGGGCTTCCAGCACATCCCTGTCGGCATTGAGCTTTCCTGCGTACAGTTCCTCTGCAACCTTCAGGTTGTTCCGGGCAACAACCACTTCGGTGCCGGCATCCTGCAGTTCTTTTTCAAAACCGGCCACTTCTGTGCTGCGGATGGTTGCCAGTACTTGTCCCTTGGTGATGTAATCGCCCAGCTCCACATATACTTTCACCACGTTGCCGCCTACAACCGGAAACACTTCTACCAGCTTGTTGTTGTCGGCGGTGATCTTGCCATAGAATTTCAGCTCGTTTTTCAGGCTGGTGTCTGCAACCAGGGCCGTTGTCGTTGTCTTCAGCATGGTGTCGCTCAGCACGAATGTCTGGCTTTCTTCTTCCTGCTTAACGGGGCTGCCGGTGCAGGCGGCAAAGACGGTCATGGAAAAAAGCAGCACCAGGGCGATGCCTGTTCTCAGGTTAAAAGATAGTAGTACCGGTAGCATAATTGATCTGTTCGCTGGATTGAATGAGTAAGTTTTTTGTTTCGTTGAAGCGGATAATGCTTTTGTAATAGCTTTCCATGAAGTCAGTAAACTCGATGATGGAGATGTTCCGCTTTTGGAAGTTCTGGTAAACGCCCTGGTATACGATCTCAAAGTTCTTGTACGTGTCAGCACGCAGGGCTGCATAATTGCTGCTGGCGATCCCGTATTTCCGGTAGGCCGTTGTAACATCGCTTTTTACCTGCAGCGACAGCAATTCCTTTTCTGTTGCTGTCTGGTTGATGCGGATAGCAGCGATCCGGATATTGCCCTGGTTCCTGTTCCACAGGCGCACGGGAATGCCGACCGTCAGGTTAACCTGGTTGTTAAAGGCGCCGCCCCGCTGGTCATAAGAAGCGCCCAGGCTCAGGTCGGGCACGGCCAGTGATCTTTGCCACTGCAGGTTGCGGCGGGCAGCTTCCCCTGTTTTTTCTGCCAACAAATAATCAGGCCTGTTGGAGAGGGCTGTGGTGAGCAGCCCTTCCACAGAGAGGGGTAACGGTTTGTCATAGGCCGTCAGTTCTTTCTCATCCGGTGCGGGTAAAAAGGGAGACAGCATGCCAACAAGTACATTCAGTTTGTTTTGTTCTTCTGCGATGCTGTTCAGCAGCGATGTGTGTTCATTCCTGAGATCCAGGTACAGGGCCTGCAGCCTCACCACATCTTTCAGGGAGATGTTTCCTTTTTGCGCCTGCAGGTTGTAGGCCTGCACCAGCGTATCCAGGTTGTTCAGTTGCTTTCCGAGTGCAGCAGCTGAGAGGGTGGTATAATACACGTCAAAAAATCCGCTTCTTAACTGGAAGCGCAGGTTTCTCAGCACATCCCAGAACGCCAGTTCAGCGGCGGCTGCATTGGTGCGCGCCAGTTCCACTTCTTTTTTCTTCTTGCCGCCCAAATAGATAAGCTGCTGAATGGCCAGGGCTTTTTCTCCCCCGCGTCCTGCATCAAAAAAGCGGGCGGGTTGCGGATGGAAGGCATTGAACTCAGCGGAAAAGAAAGGATTCTCCCACAGCCTTGCCTGCGTGATGGCAGCTTTTGATGCGTCTATGTTGAACTGCTCTGCGATCAGCGTGAAATTGTTTTTCAGGAACTGGGTTTCAAATGCCTGCAGGCTCAGCGACTGGCTGGCAGCTGTCTTTGTAAGCAGGAGACAAAAAAGAAGGCCTCGTAACAACTTCATCAGGAATGCCGGGGTTTGTTTTCAGCCACAAAGATTGGCAGAGCACCTTAAGAAAGGCTTAAAACGGGGCTTAAGATGGGCTTAAGAATTGGGGGGCTGTTCTTCGGTGTGACAGGCCTGATCTACGATCAATTCCCTGGCTGCATAGCGACCGGATGTTGAACTACAAACCGGTGGCGCTTTATTTATTTTTGCTGCTGGGTTGGCCGGAATTGTTTTGCCATAACCATGTATACTTGAAGGTTTCCAATGATATAGCGTATTTTAGCCCATGATAAGTCAGGCTGCTATTCATGAGATTTGAATTGTTTCACCCCTGTGCTGCGCTAACCCCGTATATAGCCTCTTTCGTTATTGCTGAAAGTGAGGCAACACTGCCTTACGCTGTTCTGCCTGACACCTCGCTGGTAATGGGGTTCCAGTACAAAGGAAGGCTTGCCGCCGTATCTGGTACCGGTGCCCAACAGCCTCTTTCCACCATAGGCATCACCGGGCTTCACATGGAATGCCGCCATTTCCAAAACCTGTTGCCGACAGGAACCGTACTGGTCAGGTTTAAGCCCGGTGGTGCGGCAGCTTTCTTCCGGCAACCAGTAAACGAACTGTTTGGGCAGAGCCTGTCACTTGACTTATTTACACCTCCCGCTGCTATCAGGTTCGTTGAAGAACAGCTGGGTGAGGCACATTCGGACGCGGCCCGCATCAAGGTGATAGAGTCCTTCCTGATGTCTTGCAAGATGAGCAGGCCGCAGGACGCTTTGGTGTTGGAGGCTGTCCGGCTGATAGAACGGTCGGCAGGCGTAATTCCAATCGCCCAGGTAGCGAAGAGCCTCTACACCAGTGCCAGTCCGCTGGAGAAACGTTTCCGCAGTTGTATAGGCACATCCCCGAAAAAGTATGCGCAGATTGTACGTTTTCAAAGCATCCTGACCGCCGGAAATCCCCGCCAAGGGGCAGCCGCAAGAGCCTACGAAGCCGGGTATTTTGACCAGGCGCATTTCATCAAGGACTTCAGGCGCTTTAGCGGACAAACACCGGAAGCCTTCTTCACCGGCAAACAACCTTAAAACAAACGGATTTTTACAATGGCAACCGGGACTGGCGAGCAACCTTTGCAGAAAGGAACAAAGCCACATGTCCTGTTTATCATTCTTTTTCTTCAATGTAAAGCGAACTCCGCTGCTGATGTTGCGGGGTGTATCAACAATGTTTGCCATAAGGCAAATGGTACATGCACACGCCAGCGTAAAAAGCGGTGTAAACTGTCCGAATGATTTCCAGGAACTAAAAGAGCTCCGGTCGGGCATCAGCAATACAACCCGTGCTGACACCCCCGGCAGGCAGGTCCATTTAAACCCAGGCACGGGTTAGATCACCCGTAGATCATTTCTGTATCCTCCTTCTTAAAAGTTCAGTTTCGCTTCCCGGACAGGCCGTTACAAATCGTCCGGGCACTTCAAATCATTCATCCATTTTCAATTATGAAAAAAGCCTGTTTGCCCGCTATTGCCCGTAAAAGCACAATTTCTTTCACCATTCTTATTGCTGCGGTGCTGATGCTATGCCTGTGTAACGCTACCGCATATGCGCAAAAAGCGGCGCCTGCCAGCCCCCCTGTTCTGGAAAAAGCACAACCACAGTTTACATATACAATCATAGAGGGGGCTAACGGCACTTTCGGGTATGATGTGTACGTTGATGGCCGGCTAAAATTGCACCAGCCCTCCATACCCGCCATGCCGGGCAACAAAGGTTTCAAAACCAAAGCGGCCGCGGCACAGGTAGCGCAACTGGCTATCAGAAAAATGAAAGAAGGTGAATCGCTGCCTGCCATCAGCCCGGAAGAACTGACAAAGCTGAAAGTGATATAGCCCATGCTACGGGATCAAAGACAGCAAACCATTTGCAAGACTTTTCCTCTTTTCCTATTCATCAAATCAACAAGAATCACATGAAACATTTCTTCTTTTCGTTTGTGTTAATGTCCCTGTGGCAGGCAGTGCTGGCACAATGTACTGCTCCTGTAATTACGGCCAGCGGCCCTACCTCTTTATGCTCCGGCGGCAGTGTAACGCTGAGCGCTCCAACCGGCAATGCCTGGACGCAGAAGGCAGACTTTAGCGGTTTGGCAAGAGACGGTGCCACGGGCTTCAGCATTGGCAGCAAGGGCTATATGGGTACCGGCATTGCAGCCGGCAACAACTATAGAAAAGACTTCTGGGAGTATAATCCTGCCACCAACAGCTGGACGCAGAAAGCAGACTTTGGTGGTGCCGCAAGAATTTGGGCCACAGGCTTCAGCATTGATGGCAAGGGCTACATCGGTGCCGGAACTGATGGCAGCTTTAAAAAAGATTTTTGGGAATACAATCCTGCCAGCAATACCTGGACAAGGAAAGCAGACTTTGCCGGTACGGCAAGATACCGTGCTACGGGCTTCAGCATCAATAGCAAAGGGTATATCGGTACCGGATATGACAACACTGAACGGAGAAAAAAGGATTTTTGGGAGTATAACCCTGCCAGCAATACCTGGAAGGAGAAAGCAGATTTCGGCGGTGTAGCAAGAGACGGTGCTGCAGGCTTCAGCATTGGCAGCAAGGGCTATATAGGTACGGGATACGACGGCAGCAGAAGAAAAGACTTCTGGGAATACAATCCTGCCAGCAATACCTGGGTACAGAAAGCAGATTTCGGCGGCGGGGGAAGACAGCTGGCTGTAGGTTATTGTATCGGCAGTAAAGGCTATATCGGTACCGGATATGACGTCAATAACAGCAATACAAGAGATTTTTGGGAGTACAATCCCGCGACCAACAGCTGGACGCGGAAAGCAGACTTTGGAGGTACGGCAAGAGGACAGGCTACAGGGTTCAGCATTGGCAACAAAGGCTATATCGGCATCGGGAATGACAACAGCTATAAAAAAGACCTTTGGGAGTATGATCCGGGCTATAGCTATGCCTGGAAGCCGGGAGGACAAACAACCGCGTCCATTAGTGTCAGCACTGCAGGCAATTACACCGTAACAACCACCAGTGCATCGGGATGCAGCGCAACTTCGGCAGCAACTGTCGTTGCGGTAAACACACCTGCAACGCCTGTTGTAAGTGTTATACAACCCACTTGCAGTGTGGCTACCGGTACCATCACCGTTAAAACTCCGATCGGCAGTGGGATCACCTATAGCATCAATGGGGCCGTTTACCAGTCAAGCACTACTTTCAGCAATGTGTTGCCAGGGAGCTACAAGGTAACTGCCAGGAGCAGTGGTGGTTGCGTATCGGCTGGTACCGCCCCTGTTACCCTTGTCAGCAAATCGGGCAGTTGCATAACTGCACCTGTAACAACCGGAACTGCATCCGCCCCACAGCAGCTGGCCGTTTCCCGGGAAGCGTCAGAGTTGAGTGTGTATCCCAATCCAAGCAGCGGAGCGTTTAATGTATCACTGTCCCATTTTAGCGGTCCCGGCCTCAGCCTGGAGATTATGGATTGGAATGGCAGGGTGATAGCCGTAAAAACGCTTACGCTTGACAGCAAAACGCCGGCGCTGACTGTTCCCTTGGATCTGGGCAATAAAGCACCGGGTATGTACTGGATCAGGATAGTGAGTGCAACAGGTGTACAAACAGCAAAAGTTTTGATACAACACTAAGTGCAACTGTAAACAATATCAACCTGCCCCGGATTAACAACCCGGGGCAGGTTGATATCACAGGTGGAACCTAACCACAAGCTGATTCACATCCATCTCCGGTGTCCTGTACTCCACGTGGGCCTGGTGATAGTCCAGGATCCTTTTTACCAGGCTGAGCCCTAAGCCGCTGCCGGCTTTGTGCTGTACGTTTTTGCCTCTTGTGAAGGTGTTGAAAAGGAGCGATGTGTCTGCAACCTGCGGTGTTTCTCCCCGGTTGGTGATCTGCAGTTCAATCATCCCGGCGCGGGGTTTCATCACGCATTGTACGATGCCGTCGGAAGAATACAGATAGCCGTTCTTGAGCAGGTTGCCTATAGCTATCCGCAACAGGGTTTCATCGCCGTTCAGCTCAATATTGATATCGTCAGCCGTGCTTTCTATTTCAAACTGGAATTTGAAATCAGGATACAATTTTTTCAGCTGCTCTTCTGCATAAAAAATAACCTCATCCAGTCTTACCGGCTGAAAGCCTTTTGCCTGCGGGTTGTTGTCCATTTTTGAGAGGATCAGCAGGGAGCTGATGATGTCTGAAAGCTGGTAGCAGCCGGCTGAAATTTCTCTCAAGATCTCATTTGTGGCAGGAGGGGTGGCCGGGTTTTGCATGAGGTTTTCCAACTGCGTTACAATGCGGGTGATCGGCGTTCTCAGCTCGTGGGAGGCGTTGGAAGTAAATTCTTTTTGCCGGCTGTAGGAGGTGTTGATGCGGTCGAGCATCTGGTTAAAGGCGTTGGACAATACGCCGATTTCATTGTTACCGGTTGATGCAGGAAGTTTTTCGTTTAAGTTTTTCTCTGTTATGGTGATGATCTTGTTCCTGAACTTATCCAGCGGCAGCAGGGCTTTTTTGCTTACATAATAGGAAAGAAACCAAACAAGGAGGGAGCCCGCAACAAAAGCAAAGGTGAGCAGGATGCGCAGGTATCTTAATTTGCTTTTGCCGTACTTGTCTTCTGCAGAAACCAGCGCATAGTAATCTTTTACCCTTGTGTCATAGAACATGCCGTACACTTCATACTCGCCGTTCTTCCGCAGGATGGATTTTTCCTGCCTGATCTTTTCCAGTTCTTTTTTTGTCCAGGTTACCGGGGCATCGTCGATGCTGCTGTATACGAGTTCCAGCTTGTCATTAAAGATCAGGATCTTTTCGTTGTACAGCTGGTTGATCGTATTCCTGTCAATGATCTTTAAGAGCTGATCATCTACTTCCTTTACCTTGATCAGCAGCCGGATGGTGGTTCTGGCTTTTTCTTCCAGCCTGTCTTTAAATTCTTCTATCCTGAACCGGGCGAACAGGGTATATACAACCAGCATTACAGATGCCAGTATGATAGAAAACAGCAAACTGAACAACAGGGAAAACCGCAGCTTCAGGTTCATCTTATTTGGTGTCTTTCAGGTAATAGCCGTATCCGGGCCTTGTATGAATGAGTGGTGTACTGAAATTCTTGTCTACCTTGTTCCTGAGCAGGTTGATATACACTTCAATGGTATTGGTGCCTGTTTCAAAATGGATATCCCATACCTGCTCCGCGATGGTTTGCTTGGAAACCGTTCTTCCTTTGGCCGATGCCAGCAGCTCGATCAGTTTATATTCTTTCGGCGTTAAGGTAATCAGCTTGCCCGCCCGTTCCACCCTCATTTCCGTGGCATTGATCACGAGATCCGCAACCGTATAAATCAGGTCAGCTTCTTTTTGCGGCGTAATGCTGCGGCGCAGCAGGGCTTTTACCCGGGCCATCAGTTCATCGAGGTGGAACGGCTTTACCAGGTAATCATCGGCTCCCCATTCCAGTGCTTCTACTTTGTCTTCCACGGAGCTGTAAGCCGTCAGCATCAGGATCGGAACCTGGTTGTCCTTGGCCCTGATCTTTTTGCAGACCTCCAGTCCGTTGAGCAGGGGAACATTGATGTCGAGAATAAACAGGTCGTAAGCGGCCAGCTGTGTTTGCTTGAAAAAGACCTGGCCATCATACACCACATCACAGGCCTGCCCCTGGTTCTGTAAAAACGTTTTTAATTCCGCCGCCATCTTAACATCATCTTCCAGTAAAAGGATACTTGCCATGGGACACGCTTTCAGCTTCAAATGTACACTTGATCTCTTTACCGGAAAGAGGCAGATAGAGAAACAAAGCGGGTGTATCAACCCCGTGATACACCCGCTTTCTTGAAAACCGGTTGGCTGCTAACTCATGCAGTACAGGCTACTTCACAGAATAACGCACATATTCTCCAAACCCGATGGAAGACATGCCTGTTATGCCTTGTCCGGAACCTACGCCGGTTGCAGGGAAAGCCTCATATTTTTTTGTGCCGACCCAAATATCCGGTGCAAAATCATACGTGTCATTCAGCGTGAGAGGCGCTCCGAATAAAGTTGCAATGTCTGCAGCGGTTACGGTAAAGCTGGCCGGAAGTGCGGTAACATCTGCTTTGAATTGTTTTACGCTGGCTGTATTTTTCCTTACAACAACGTCCACCTTTGTGGGTGGCTTTGCACCGGCAAAGAAAAGGGCTACTTTGAATTTACCCTGAAAAGAAGCCTGGCTCGTAAAGGTGATGGTTGCAGCCGTACCGCCTGTTTCAATATTGGTTGAAATCGCAGGCACATCCTCGATGCTGATGTTCTTTGGGATCGGACCATCATCTTTTGAACAGCCGGAGAATATGGCAAGTGTGCTGAAAGCAAATGCGGTAAGTAAGTTTATTTTTTTCTGTTTCATGATCAGTTACTTTAATTTGTTGCGGTTGGATTAAGGTTGCCAGAATACTTTATAGGATTCAGGTACTTTTTGCGGCAGTGCGTTTGCATTCAGCGCAATCTCGCCGGTGCTAAAGGGCAACGACCACGGGTACTTCCTGTCGTTTGCGACCGGCGTTACTTTCCCGTCCGGACTGGTTACACTGGTAACGGTTCCTTCCGGAGCAGGGGCAAACAACACGGGAAATTTTGTTCTCCTGTAATCGGTATAATTATCGACAGGGTTCTCGATCCGGTTGATCCATTTTTCGGTCATGATGTATTCCAGCTTCTTGGCTCCATTCGCTGACTCATATGCTGCCAATACACCTGACTTGTAGGTAGCAGTGGCCGGCAGCGTGGCAATGGCAGGAACAGTTTGCGCAGCGCCTGCAGAACCTGGCTTAACGTAATTGGTAATCAGGTAATCCACCTGGGCAAACGACTCATCCAATGCTTTGCCGAAAACAGCCGTTTCATTTCCCGGCGCCAGTCCTGCATTGATCAGTTCTGCTTCCAGGTACAACCTGTCGGCATAGGTGAGGAACTGGTGGGGAAGCGCGCCTGTTCCTGCATTCTGTGCGCCGATGGAGTTAATGGTTACGCCGGCGCCTGCATCATAACGGCCACCTGCAGGGTAAATGCCCAGGAGCGAGTAGGTCTGGCTGTTAGAGCCGTCGCGGCAGGGACCTGTCGATCCAAACACAATGCTGATAAACCCGCCATCGCGGTAATCAGTGCAGTTCTCCGGTAAGCCGGTGGCTGTTTTTTGATTGTAGACATAATAAGGAATCCGTGGATCTGCAACGCCCTTCAGAATATTGGCGTTTCTTCCTTTCATGATCTCATATAACCAGGGACTGAACAATTGCCCGCCACGTTGGGTAGCATTGTAATCCCCAAAGGCAGGATGCCTGTCGTCGGTGCTGCCGATCGGTCCGTAAGGCAGCATAAAACTTTCCGCCTGTGAATTGATCAGTGAATTGGGCGCTGCCAGCAGGGCCGTTACCTGTGCTTTTACATCCTGTACCAGCCTTACCTGGGTATACAGTTTTAGCTTGATTGTATTGGCCGCTTTGGTCCAGTTGGTGATATTTCCTTTGTAGATATAATCGTCGGCGCCCGGCTTTGAAGGGTTGATGGTCGTATTATTCAGATCAGCCACGCCTTCATCCAGTAATTTAAAAAGTTGCGGATAGATCTCAATGCCCTTGTCAAATTTGGGTTGTGTGACGCCTGCTCCAAATTTATCAAACTCTGAAAAAGGTACATCTCCCCATACATCAACCAGCATGCTGAAAGTATATGCTTTCAGTATTTTTGCAATGCCCGCATATACAAAGCGGTTTTCAGTTGCGCCCCTTGCGATGATCACATCCAGGTTGGAGATGGCTGCATACAGGCCCTCCCATCCGGATGAACCCGCGCCATACCTGTCGGCACCCACGCGCCCCGTGACCTGGTGCGTGTAAACTGCCATGGTATTGCCCAGCCCGGTTCCCAAGGCCAGGTTGCCTGAAATGTTGCGTTCGGCAGCGCTCAACACCATCGACAACTGCACCGAGGATGGGGTGGGATTGTTGAGGTTTTTGTTTACATCCAGGAATTTTTTACAGCCGGCCCCTGCCAGGATAAGGACAGAAACTGCCGTAAAAAAATAGATAAGATATTTTCTGTTCATAATCGGGTTTTTGCTGCAGGTTGTTAGAAATTGACGTTTAAGTTGATGCCGTATCTTTTGGTACTGGGAGCGCCGCCGGTTTCAACACCCTGCGTGCCGCTGCCAACCACGGAGTTGATGTCCGGATCAAAATGGGTGTACTTTGGTATGTTGGGTGCCAGGAACCAAAGATTGCGCCCGCTGAGGGATAAGGTGAGGTTTGTTAACCTGAGTTTCTTTACCAGGGAAGAAGGCAGGCTGTAACCCAACACAACTTCTCTTAACCGGTATATCGTACCATCAAACACAGCGTATTCAAATGCACCATTGGTAGCAAAGCTGGCGCCTGTACCCGCGGTGAAAAACAAGTCGTTGGTAGTAACCCTTGTTTGGTTGGGGACTGTTTTGCCGCCTACCAGCAGCGGTGTGTAATGGTTCAGTCCGTCGGGACCGGGAACTGCGCTGGCATTCCCGTATATGCCTGTAATGACGGCATTCTTTTCCCTGTCATACGTATCCATGGTTACGCCCCGGCCCAGCATATTGTTGATGGTTTCAGAGTAGAAGTCGCCACCCTGGGTGATATCCCACAATACACTCAACTGGATTCCCTTGTAGGAAAAACTATTGGTGATGCCCAGCTTGTAATCGGCCGTAGGGTCTCCCACCATGCCCTGGTTGGGATCAAGAAGCGGCATGCCGGATGCGGCGCTGATCAACAGCTGTCCATCGGCCGACCTGGCAGAAGAAGAACCGCGCAGGTAACCATATGGCTTTCCTGCTTCGATCCAGTTATAGCCGCCAAGCTGGCTTCTTGTAAGGCCTGCGATTAATTTCTCTACCGTATTCCTGTTCTTTGTAAATACGGTTCTTATGTCCCAGTTAAAATCTCGTGTAGTGATGGGTGTTAGGTTGAGGGCTGCTTCCCAGCCGGTGTTGCGGATCTCGCCCAGGTTTGTATAAAATGAGCTGTAGCCGGATGTCTGGGGCAGGTCGATTGGATAAATAAGATCAGTGGATCTTTTATCGTACCAGGTGAGTTCCAGTCCTATTCTTTCTTTAAAAAAGCGCATATCGGTTCCGAGTTCCAGCTCTGTTGTGAACTCAGGCGTCAGTTCCGGGTCGTAGCTAGAGCCACCCCTTGTTGCCAGCGGCTGGCCGAGGAAACCGGCTGCATTCAAATTGAAGATCGGTTCGCCGTTGTGGGGCGCGGCGTCATTTCCTACCCGCGCATAACCTGCGCGCACCTTGCCATAGTCGAACCAGTCGGACCGGAGCTTAAACGCATCCGACCAAACCAGCGAACCTGAAATGCCGGGATAGAAATATTGTGCGTTTTTGTAAGGAAGGGTAGAAGTAAGGTCTGTTCTTCCGGTAATGTTCAGGAAGGCAAAATTTTTATATCCCAGCGAGGCATCGCCGAAGAAGCCTACCAGCCTTCTTTTTGTCCGGTTATCGGAAGTAAAGGTTTGTCTGCGTGTATTGGTAAGATTGTAGAGGCCCGGTATTACAAAGTCAACGCCGTATACCTGTTGGGCGCGGGTGTTTCTTTCATTCACATCGCTGCCTACGTTTATATCCAGGCTCCAGTCGTCAAAAATTTTGGGATTGAATACGGCGATGATTTTACCCTGGATCTCCTGTTGCCTGTTCACCACTTCGGTAATTGTTCCGAGGGCGTTATCGGCACTTCCCAAAGAAGATTTGTCGATGATCTGGTCCCTGAAAAGTCCGTAGTTGTTTACGCCGGCATTAAAGTCGATCCTGAACCTGTTGGTGAACTTGTAAGAAGCCCTTACGTTGGCCACCGTCCGGTCGTCATAAGAAGTGATTACGTTGTGGTAGGCGCCCCATACGGGATTTGTATACTGCCCGTCATTAAAGCCGATTTGCTTTCCTGTCCTGTCTTCTGAAGGCCAGCCTACGATGTCCCAGTTCCGGGCCATGGTATAGGTGCGGCCCCATTGGGAAAGAAAGCTCTGCGCCGCACCGATAAAGCCGCCTTTTTGTTTGGTCCTGGCATAGGAGATGCTTGCGCCGATGGTCAGTTTACCAACAGAGGTCTGGCCGCCTACGCTGATGTTATTTTTTGTATAGCTTGAATTGGTGATATAACCCTTTTGGTCAACGCGGGAAAGGGTCACGTTAAAGAGCGCGTTTCCCTGTCCTCCGTTCATGCCGATCGAATGTTCCATCAGGTTGCCGGTATTGAACAGGGAAGAAACGTTGTTGGGATAGGCTTTGTAAGCAATGCGCCCGTTGGGAAAAAGCTCCGGGTAAGATGCATACATGGTTGCCCAGGTGGTGGCAGGAATAGAATCTATGCCGGAAGCAGAGGGGCCGGTGACGAGGCCAGCGGCATCATAAATCACCCCTTTCCCGAACTTGGCTCCCCATGAGCCATTGGAAGACTGGGTCCGGAAATTGGCGCCTGCACCGTACAGGTTTTGGAACTCGGGTATGTCCGCTATTTTCTCGATGCTATAGCCTGCCCGGTAGCTTACGTTGAGCGATTTAGCCCCTTTTTTGGGCGCACCGGATTTGGTGGTGATGAGCAGTACGCCGTTGGCGGCCCTTGAGCCATACAGGGAGGCAGCTGCCGCGCCTTTTAATACATTGATCGATTCAATGTCGTTGGGGTCGAGGTTTCCCAGCCCGGAGCCATAGGTGCCCCCGCCGCTGAACGGGTTGGTGGTATTGATCTGCGGATTGCTGTAAGGAACGCCGTCCACTACGATCAGGGGTTCACCGCCGCTGAAAGTAGATACGCCCCTGATCTGGATACGGGAAGCTGCGCCTGGCGCGCCCTGTCCCGCCCTGATGTCCACACCCGGCACCTTACCGGCAAGTGTATTCAGAATATTAGGCTCGGATTTCTGCAGCATGGCGCTGGGATCAACTTTAGACACCGCATAGCCCAGGGCTTTCTCGGAGCGTTTGATGCCCATGGCTGTTACGACTACGTTGGAGAGTACGTCGTCAGGCGGAACAAGCGTAACGTTTAGGGTAGCGCTTGAGCCTACTGCCACTTCTTTGGCAGCGAAGCTGACACTGGATACGACCAAAACATTTCCTTTTGATGCGGAGATGCTGAAATTACCCTGGGCGTCTGAAGTAGAGCCTTTGGAGGTTTTTCCTTTGATAACAACAGAGGCAAAGGGGATGGGCATCCCTTTTTCATCTGTGATTGTGCCGGATACGGTCACAACCTGTGATTGACCCGGCAGGACAAAGCATAGCAAGGCCAGTACGAGGCTGAAAGCAGTTTTTCTCATGTTAATTTTGACAGGTTTTTGGTAAACCTTGTATGAAAATAAAAATGATTTGTTAAAAACTGAATATTATTTTAGGAGTAATGAAAAATTTGCGAATAAAATTTGATTGTTATAAATTTTTAATGTGTTAGGTGATTATTCTGCGCAGGATAGTTTCTTCCCTCCGATAGGGAAATCGGTTAGCTTGCCCCTGCAAGTAAAAGAGCGAACGGGGCCTTATTGATCGGGCAAGAACACAGGGGACATCAAGGCAGCTCAGTTTGTTCCATTCCAATAAACCATACCAAAAGGTGCTTGCCTGGTAAATATCCGATCCCGGAATTTTAACGGAACAAAGAGGTTTGTTAAGCAGTAAGGTTGGATACAATTGGGATTGTAACCTCAGCATCCTGATTAACTTGCAGGTGAGCAGGCTCAACGGTGGCAAGGAGATAAGAGATAAATGCAAAATCACCCAATTTGGGGGAGCTTTCTGTAAGTAATATACATTAGATTTGAAGCACAATTCCTGTCCGGAAAACTATTACCACTGATTTTATTGTTGGTTCGCAAAAGCGCAAGCAGGCTGTTTGATCTGCCTGTTATTTTTTCTCATGCATTTGCACATCAAACGCATGATGAAGAGACAGCGCACACAAAGTTTATGCTTCACTGATCTATAAAAATTTCCAGCATGCCCCGTTTATCATCATTCCGTAAACTCCTTTTTCTCCTGCTCCTGTTCGCAGCGTCCGGTGTAGCTGCCCAGGGAACTATTTCCCTGAATCCTGCCAGTGGCCCTGCAGGTTCCACCGTTGCCATTACAGGTACAGGCTTCAATCCTTCTCCTGCCGGCAACATCGTCTCTTTTGGTGCCGTACAGGCTGTGGTAACCAGCGCCTCCGCCACTGCGTTGACAGTAACAGTTCCGGCAGGCGCTACTTATGAACCTGTTTCAGTTTTGAATACGGCCACTTATCTTACTGCTTACTCATCCAGCCCTTTCCTGGTTACTTTTGCCAATCCTTTTGGTACGGGTACACCGGACAACTTCCTGGAAATTAAAGCAACCTATAATGCCGGCGGTTCAGCCTACATCGTATTCAGCGACATAGACGGCGACGGTAAGCCGGATATGGTAGTTGGCAACAGAAGCAATATTGCTGTACTGCGCAATATTTCACCAACCGGTAGCCTGTCTCCTTCGTCGTTTGCACCGGCCGTAACTGTTGTAACGATCGCGAGCAACAACGGCAGTGCCGATAATTTTGTCGTAAGTGATGTAACCGGCGATGGCAAACCGGATATAATAACAACTGTGTTCAACCTCATGGTTGTTTACAAGAATGTGTCCACCCCCGGTAATATTTCAGCCGGTTCTTTTATGACTTTTGGAGGTGGTGGACCAATAGACGGGCCTGAATCCTCCATAGTTTCAACGCATTCGCTTGCAGTGGGCGATTTAGACGGTGATGGCAAGCCTGACCTGGTTATACTCAGCAGGAACTTCAAGCGTTTGAGGATATTTAGAAATGGAAGCGTCAACGGCTCCCCACCTTTTGGTGGTAGCTCAACAGTGATCCCGGTCTCCTACAGCATACTCAATTCTATTGCTATCAGTGATCTGAACGGAGACGGGAAGCCCGAACTGGTAATGTCCTACACACTTGAATATACCGGCGGAAGAGGCGCTATCTTAGTTTTTCGTAACCAGTCAGTACCAGGACAAATTAATGAAAACTCATTTTCGGCGTTTGGACCTTTTGGAAGTTTTGAATACGTTGCAAATATTGCGATCGGTGACATAGATGGTGATGGCAAGTCAGACATAGTAGCCACAGGCTCAGGCATAGGCCTCAACGCCCCAGATGTTGTAAATGTACTGCGCAACAATTCTACAACAGGAGTAGTAAATAGTATTTCTTTTGACCCGGTTGTACCCTTACAAAGCCGCCCAGGCTCCTACATCCTTGCGCTGAATGATATAGATGGGGACGGCAAGCCCGATATCCTGACAAACCCCGGTGGTGGGATTAATATCCTGCGCAATACGTCTACGCCGGGAAATATCAGCGCTTCCGCTACAGCTTTTTTATCCGGCCAAGGTACAGGCATCAATGTGGCCACGGGTGATCTGGATGGTGATGGTATGCCGGAAGTAGCACTCGCAAATCTCTCAAGCGGCATTGCGGTCTTAAAGATTGCCCGCCCCTTTTCTTCTTCCGCTCCCCGGATCAATGCATTCACCCCTGCCCTCGGTCCGGTAGGTACCGCTGTTACCATCACCGGCTCCGGCTTTGGGCCGGCGGCTGCAGACAACCTGGTTTTTTTCGGTGCTGTGAAAGCCACTGTAATTACCGGCTCCCCCACCAGCCTCACCGTGTTGGTTCCGCCGGGTGCTACCAGCCAGCCCCCCTCCGTGCTGAACAAGACCAACGGGCTTACCGGCTATGCCGCCAGACCGTTTGTTGCTACTTTCAGCAATCCTTCCGGACCCGGCATTCCACCTGATTTTTATAGGTCAAAAACGGATTTCCCTTCCGGTGCTCTTCCTTATTCCGTTGCCCTGGGCGACCTGGACGGCGACGGCAAAACAGACCTGGTAGTTGCCAATGCTTCCGCCAACACCGTATCCGTTATGCGCAACGTTTCAGGACCCGGTGTAAATGCATCTTCCTTTGCCTCCAGGGTCGATTTCGCTGTAGGCGATGATCCCCGCGCTGTGGCCATTGGCGATGTGGATGGCGATGGCAAGCCCGATCTGGTGGTTGCCAATGCCCGCTCCAACAGCCTGTCTGTGCTGCACAACTTGTCAGTCGCCGGCAGCTTCAACGCTTCTTCCTTTGGTACAAAAGTGGATTTTGCCACCGACTCACTGCCTTTTTCTGTAGCCATCAACGACCTGGACGGCGATGGCAAACCGGAACTGATCGCCGCCAATCTGGGGTCCGGCACCATTTCTATCCTGCGCAACATAGGTGGTAATGGTATGGTCGATGCTGCTTCGTTTGCCGCAAAAGCCAACTACGGCGCCGGCGTTTCTCCCCGCTTTATAGCAGTGAGTGACCTTGACGGAGACGGCAAGCCGGACATCGCAGTAACCAATGAGCGCTCCAATACGGTGTCTGTGCTGCGAAACGGGATCGTTGGCGGCAATCTTGATACGTACTCCTTTGAAATAACAAGCAGTTTTGCCACGGGCAGCAATCCCAACTTTGTGGGTGCAAGTGATATAGACGGTGATGGCAAACCGGAATTGGTAGTCGTCAACTACGGCTCAAACAGTGTATCCGTGCTGCGCAATACGGCAGCCATCGGCAGCCTTGGTCCCTTCGCTTTTGCATCCAAAGTGGATTTCGCTGCCGGTTCACAGCCTTTCTCTGCCGCCATCGGTGATGTGGATGGAGATGGCAAACTTGACGTGGGAGTGGTTAACAGCGGTTCTACCAACCTGTCTATACTCCGCAATACGGGCGTTCTCAACAACATCACGCCTTCTTCCTTTGCTGCCAAAACAGATTTCGCGGCAGGTAATTATCCGCTCAGCATCGCCATCGGCGATCTGGACGCGGATGGTATTGCAGAACTGGTAACTGCAGATGCTTCCGGAACAGTGGTATCTGCACTGGCGGTTAATTCAACGCAGCGCTTTGTTGTTGCTTCGTTCAGTCCTGCCGCTGGGCCGGCAGGCACCACCGTCACTATCAACGGGTCCGGTTTTGATCCTGTTTATTCCCTTAACCAGGTCCTGTTCGGCGCCGTGAAAGCAGAAGTGATAGCCGGCACTGCTACGATGCTGCAGGTAAAAGTTCCTGCAGGCGCCACCTATGAACCGATCACGGTGGTAAAGAACAACGGGGGCCTGATCGCCCGTTCATCCGCTGCATTTGTAACCACCTTTGCCAATCCGCTTGGCACGGGTGTGCCGGCCAACTACTACAAGCCGCCGGTGGATGTATCATTCACCGGGCCGCTCATCTATGGTGTTGCTTTCGGAGACATCAACGGGGATGGCAAGGCTGACCTGATCACTTTAAACCAGCAATCCGGTCTGCTCGACATCAGGCGAAACATCGCTGCAGGAAACAGTTTCACGGCTGCTTCTTTTGATGCCCCGGTATCCTTTGCCACAGCGCCGGACCCGCGTGCCGCCGTGTTTGCCGAACTAAACGGCGATGGCCGGCCGGAAGTTATTGTGCTGAGTCCTGCCGCGAATCTGGTGTCCGTATTTCAAAACAGGGCAAACGGTGGCCTGATCAATGTGGGCTCCTTTGATGCCCGCAAAGATTTTTCAACGGGCAGTTATGCATCCGCTTTTGCCGTAGCTGACATAGACGGCGATGGCCGCCCCGACTTGGTGGTTGCCAATTCATATACAGGAACCGTGTCAGTAATGCTCAATACGACCCTGCCGGGAAACCTTGACCAGATCAGCTTTGCACCGGCTGTAAGCTATGCGGCCGGCGATTTTCCCCGCGCTCTTGCCGTAGGTGACGTGAACGGTGATGGCAAGCCCGACCTTGTTGTGGCGAATGAAAAAGGAAATAGTGTTTCCTTGCTGCTCAACCAGGCCGTTTACGGCAGCATCGATGCGGGTTCCTTTGCTGCCAGGATAGATTATGCAGCGGGCAGCAACCCCAACAGCGTAGCCCTGGGAGATGTAGATGGTGATGGCCGGCCCGAGATCGTGGTGGCCAATTATGGCTCCGGCACTGTATCAGTGCTCCGCAATACTTCAATTGAGGCCGGTGCCGCCCTGTTTGCAACACAGATTGATTTTGCCAGCGGCAGCAATCCGTTTGTTGTAGCCCTGGGAGATGTGGATGGTGATGGCAAGCCTGACCTTGTAACGGCCAACACAGGTTCCAACAATGTTTCCGTACTCCGCAACCTTGCTACGATGGGTAGCATTACCACTGTTTCTTTTGCTTCTAAAGCAGATTTTGGTACCGGTAACTATCCGCTAAGCCTGGCCGTCGGTGACCTGGATGGCGATGGTATTCCGGAACTGGCCGCCGCCGCCGCAGGCAGCAGTGCTGTCTCTGTACTAAAAGTAAACACGCCATCAGCCATGAGTCTTGCAACCGGCTTTACAAACAGCCTGCTTGCAGCAGCCGACGGGCAAAAAGCAGCCATGCAGGTGTATCCCAATCCGACACAGGGAGAATTTACCTTGCAGCTGCAGGGGCTTACAAGTTCTGTGGCTACTATAGAGATATTCAGGGAAGATGGCAAGGCAATAAAAAAGCAAACAGTGAACATACCTGGTAAAGCAACTTCTTATTATCTCCGGGTCAGCTTGCATAACCAGGCAACAGGCATATACTACGTAAAAGTAACAGGAACAGCAGGCGTGCAAATTGCGAAGGTAACCGTACAGCGATAGCATTTTTTCGACTACCTTGAACGCAATATGAATCCACGATACAAGATCACAGCCATCCTGCTCATGGGGCTTTTGCCTTTTGTATTAACATCTGCCAATTACCCGCCCGGTAATGAAGAGCCGGTAAAGTTGGTCATCAATGCGCAGGAAGATGGTAAAACCATTCCGGCTGATTATATCGGGCTGAGCTATGAAACAAAAGTGTTGTTGCCTGATGAGAACGGACATTATTATTTCCGGGCTGATAACAAAGCGCTGGTTGCAGTATTTAAAACACTGGGCATAAAAAACCTGCGCATCGGCGGAAATTCTGTGGATGTAGCCACTGTTCCCATTCCCACAGAAAAAGACATCGACCAGCTTTTTGCTTTTGCGAAGGCAGCCGGTGTGAAAGTGATTTATTCTGTCCGCCTCCATGATGGTGATCCGCAATCGGCCGCCAGACTGGCAAAGCATATCTATAAGAATTATGCAGACCTGCTGGATCTTTTTGCCGTGGGAAATGAGCCGGGGTATTACAAGGATTATGAGGGGCAGCTAAAGCCATACTGGGAATCCATTGTGAAAGCCATGCAGGAAGTGGCTCCCAAAGCCCGTTTCTGCGCACCGGATGACAATCCCAATCCTGTTCTGGCTGAAAGGATGGTGCATGATTTTGGCGCGCCGAAAGGACCTGTATCGCTTGTCACCGTGCACAGCTATCCGGCAGGCGGCGCTTACAAAAATCCGCAAGCCACCGTAGCCGTAAAAGACCTGATCCCCAACGATGCAAAACAAAAACGGGAGCTCTTGCTGTCAGCCAAGCTGACCACTGAGTATGAGAGCATATACAGTAAGATGGAACCGTTGATTGCCCATTTTCCTTACCGGCTTTCTGAAACAAACAGCATCTGGTACGGCGGACTGGAAGGCGCCAGCAACACCTATGCTGCTGCCCTATGGGGACTCGACTATATGTACTGGTGGGCATCTCATGGTGCCTTCGGCATCAATTTTCATACGGGAGACAAAGTAGGAGGGGGAGATAAATCGCTGCCCTCCCGCTACGCTGCATTCGTGACCGAAGGAAGCGGTTATGAGATCCGTCCGCTCAGCTATGCGATCAAGGCCTTTGACTTGGGTTTTACTGGCAAGCTTGCGCCGGTATCGCTTCCTGGCCGGGCGGAGAACTTAACAGCATACGCGACAAAAGCAAAAGACGGGACATTCTTTATTACGCTTATCAACAAAGAGTACGGAGCTGGAGCAAAAAACAGGATGCTCGACCTTTCATTTACCGGAGCGGCGCAAATAAGCGGAACGGCGGCATGCCTGCTCCTCGAAGCGCCTGCCGGTGATGTTTCCGTTAAGAATGGAATCGCGCTCGGGGGCAAAGGGATCACTCCCGATGGCAAATGGGATGGCAATTCCTGGAAGCCCCTGAAAGCTGCACAAGGAATGATCCATACAGAGATCCCGCCGGCCAGTGCCATGATCATAGCCGGCCAGTGCCATGATCATAAAGGTGAAAGTGAAAGCTTAAGCCATTCATAACCGCATAGCGGAAAAGTGAACCCATCATGCTCCTCTCCCATGCATCTCCTGCAATAAAAACTGTTTTCATCGTCATGCGACCCTGCTTATAGTATTTGCGACCCCGTTTATAGTCCTTTTATAGTTTGTAAGCGACATTCACAACCGGAACGCTGACAGCCAAACCGTTCACCTACCGGCATGGCAGGTTTATTTATTTCTTCATCTATCAAACAATCGCTTATGACTAATCAACTTCTCCACCCCCAGGCTTCCTGGTGCTTTTATAGATGCACATCCAAAAATCACCCAATCTGGGGGATGCCGCTAAAATAATTAACTGCTACATTTGACCGGATCACACCCATGTAAACACTTGCTCAATGAATTGACAAGCAGCCGGTAATTTTCTTGCTACCGGCGCTTGCAGATTTTCTGAAAACCTGTTTCGCATTATTACTTTATGAAATTTGATAAGGACGTATTTATCAGCTACGCCCATTTAGATGATAAACCGTTGGATGAAGGTACCAGGGGCTGGATCACTGATTTTCACAAACTGCTGCAGACACGGCTTGAGCAAACGATCGGCCATGAACTGAATATATGGCGCGATGAAAGACTGTCCGGTAACGAGGTTTTCGCTCCTGAAATCGCTGCGCAGTTTCCTAAGATGAAAATAATGGTGTCTATCATCACGCCCCGGTATGTGAACTCTGATTGGTGCAAGCGTGAGCTGGATGAGTTTTACAAAGCGGCTGCCCGGAACGGCGGGGTAAGCATCGACAACAAGTCGCGCATTTTTAAAGTCGTAAAAACGCCGATCGACAAAGACGTGATCGAAAGCCTGCCCGGTGAGCTGCACAAAATCTTTGACGAAATCCTGGATTATAAATTCTACATCCAGGAAGCGGCAACCGGTAAGTTCAAAGAGTTGGGGCGGGGAAAATGGACAGACAATGCCATCCAGCAGGAGTTCATGAACAAGCTGGACGATGTAGTACAGGATATGGCCAATCTCATCAAAAAAATAGACAAATCCGAAAACACCCGTGAGGTGAAAAGAAAGATTTACCTGGCCGAGACCACCTACGACCTGCAAAGCTACCGCGACAACCTGGTGCGGGAGCTGCAGGAAGCCGGGTTCATGGTTTTACCCAGCAAGAACCTGCCCTACGTGATCGACCGGTTTACCGCAGATGTAGAAGGGTTTATTGATCAAAGCATCTTGTCGCTCCACCTGATCAGTTCAACCAATTACGCCATCCAGCCTGAAGGATCTGACAAATCAACGGTCATTTTGCAAAATGAAATTGCCGCCCTCAAAAGTGCCACCCGCAATTTCAACAGGCTGATATGGATTCCACCGGTTACGGCAGAGGCAAGCACCAACCAGAAAATGATCAGCCTGCAAAGGGCCTTTGTAGAAGAGCTCAAACACAATACAGACCATCAAAGAGGCGCCGATATACTGGAGGGGTCGCTGGAAGAATTCAAGCAAGCCATCTTCGATACCATCAGAAGAATGGATGCAGAAGAAAAAGCCCGGCAGGAAGCAAAGGAAAGAGAAGCAAAAATGGCCGGGATCATCCAGGGCGCATCTGATGCAGATCCTGAAGGACAGGTTCCCAGGCTGGTGTACCTGATCTGCGACCCGCGCGACCTGGATGAGACACGTCCGCTGGAAGACCTGATAACTGACAATGGACATGAGGTCCTGCTGCCGCTTTTTGATGGCGACCAGGCGCAATTGCGGCAGGCACATCTCGACAACCTGAAGATGTGTGATGCCGTGATCATTTACTACGGCACAGGCAACTACCGCTGGACGTCCAGCATGAAAAGCGATTTATTGCGGCTGCCCGCGCTTGGGCGCACCAAGCCGCTCATGAGCAAAGCCATTTACCTAGCAGGCCCGTCTGACAAGGACAAGGAGACATTCAGGGCAAATGATTTTATTGCCATAAACGGCCTTGCCGGTTTTGATCCTGGTTTATTTAAAGCCTTTATTCAAAAGATTAAATAAAGTCCTGCATGGATAACACAGGGGCTATCAGTCTGAACAATCCTTTTGTAGGATTGCGTGCTTTTGAAGAAAAGGAGGACTACTTATTTTTTGGCAGAAGCAAACAAATCAGCGAGCTGCTGAAAAAATTCGGGGAAAGCCGTTTTCTGGCTGTGATCGGTTCATCCGGCAGTGGCAAATCATCCCTGGTCAAATCCGGACTGCTGCCTGCGATATACAGCGGTTTTATGACAATAGGAAGCAACTGGCGTGTTGCGCTGATGCGGCCCGGAGAAGATCCGGTCGGATACCTGGCAAAAGAGCTGGCAAGTGAAGGCACTTTGTACACCGGTACGCAAACCAGTTACGTTCCCTATAAATTTATCATTGAGTCCAGTCTGCGAAGAAGCGAGAACGGCCTGGTACAGGCATACAGGGATGCCCGCCTGGACCCCCGGGAGAATTTGCTGATTGTAGTAGACCAGTTTGAAGAATTGTTCCGGTTCAGCCGGTATGAAAAAGACCACAAACCAGGGCAGAGCGATGCCATCCACTTTATCCAGATACTCCTGACCGCTATCCGGCAAAAAGAATATCCTGTATATGTACTGCTTACCATGCGCTCTGATTTTTTGGGCGACTGTGCTGAGTTTCGCGGGTTGCCGGAAGCCATCAACGAAGGACAGTACCTGGTGCCCCGCATGATCCGCGACGAGATCCGGGAGGCGATCACCGGGCCTGTAGCCGTTAGCTCGGCAACCATTACCCAGCGGCTGGTTACCCGTTTGCTGAACGACGTCAACAACGACACAGATCAACTGCCCATCCTGCAGCACGCCATGATGCGCACCTGGGATGCCTGGTACAAAAGAAACCAACCCGGCACGCCGATCGATTTTGAAGATTATGAAAAGATCGGGACCATGGAGTCGGCTCTTTCGCAGCATGCAGACGAAGCTTATGCAGACCTCGCAACAGAAAGAGAGCAGCACTTATGCGAACTGATGTTCAAGGCCTTGACAGACAGCGCTGCCGATATACGCGGCATCCGCAGGCCCCGCAGCGTTGCCGACCTTGTCCTGATCACAGGCGGCACACAGGCCGAGATGATCAACCAGGTAGAGATCTTCCGAAAACCCGGCCGCACTTTTTTGATGCCACCCCTCGGTGTTCAGCTGACCGCTGAATCGATCGTGGATATTTCGCACGAAAGCCTGATGCGTGTATGGGAACGGCTGGTTAAATGGACGGAAGAAGAAGCCCGCAGCGGTGACATATACCTGCGGCTGGCGCATTCGGCCAAACTCAATGAACAGGGTGAAAGGGGCTTGCTCAAAAATCCGGAACTGGAGATCGCGCTGAGGTGGAAGGAAAAAAACAAGCCCAATGAAAAATGGGCCGAAGGATATAAGGTCAACTTTGAACAGGCCATGATATACCTGGAAGAAAGCCGCAAGGCAGACCGGGCTGAAAAAAGGCTGCTGGCCAGAAAAGAAGCTACCAGAAGGCGGCTGATAACCGTCATCTTCATGATGCTGGGCCTGCTGGTGATAGCATCTTTTATCCTGGTTATTTATTTCAACGGATTAAAGCAGGAAGCCTACAGGCAAAAAGCAGAAGCCTACAAACAAAAAGACATTGCGGACAAAGCCACCTTCCAGGCCCGGCGGAGCGACAGCGCAACAAAAGTGGCGCTCGCCGATGCATTAAAAAGCAAGGAAGAAGCCGACAGCAGCGCCGATATTGCCAAACAAAAGCAGCAAGAAGCTAACATCAGCGCCACCATAGCCAATACCAAGAAAAGGGAAGCCGACAGCAGTGCGGTCATTGCCAACGAGCAAACTGAAAAAGCACTCAGCGCCAAACAACAGGCCGATAACCTGCTCAGAAAAACAAACGATCAAAAGCTTAAGATCGCCGCCAACGAGTACGCCCGTTTGATCCGGGAAGGTCCGGCCGATGAGAACAAAAACAAAACAGAATTTTACGGAAACGATTACATGCTGGCTTACCAGTATCATTTTGATCAGTTAAAAGACCTGGTTGCAGCAGAAGACATGGCGGCTTACCAATCGCTGAAGAACAAGTTGTATTACAACAACGATCTCTACCAAAGGATATGCGAAGACTTCGACAAGATGGACAGGCGCAGGGAAGTGATCCGGGAAGACAAAAACTTAAAACCGGATATTGACGGAAAGCTTTCTGCGATCAATATTTCAAAAGAAAGAGCCAGGATAAACGAAAGGGGAAAGCTGACCATCGCGGGATTCAGCAATGCGAACAAAGGCACTGCAGATGCCTTGTCCGGAACAGACCAGGAATTTATCTCGTTCGCGGTAAGCAGGAACCAGCAACGCATTTTCTGTTCCACCACCGACAACCTCATCCTGGTGCTGGACAACAGGCTCAATAAAATTGATGTGATTAACATGGGCGCGAAAGTGACGGCGCTTGATTTCAACGAAGCGCGCAGCATCATTTATTTCGGAACGGCGGGCGGGGACATCGGATACATTGATTACGGCCGCGACAAAAAAAACCAGCCGGTTTTTGAAAACAAGCTGGAATCCGAGATCACCGCCCTTCAGGTGTTCAGGTATGCGCTCAAAGACAGGCGGACCAACGACGCGCCCGAAACGTTTTTGCTGGCAACCGGATTAAGGAGTGAACCCAGGGTATATAAACTGGATGACAATACGGTAAGGCCGGACTTCCGCCTGTTTGGAAATATACTGCCCTACACGGAAAAGCAGTATGGGAAGATATACCAGGCCGCCTTTAGCCAGGAAACAGGGCTGGTAACGCTGGTCACTTCCACAGGCACGTATGCCTGGAACCCGTTTACCTATAGCCTGCTGGACAGACTGAAAGCAATCAGAAGATTTGATCCTTCAACGGCACAAACAAAATCACTGATTGATAAACCTGCTATTAAATTTTATTAGGATGAGAAAACTGTACTGCTTACTTCTTCAGGTTTGCCTGCTGCTCGCTACCGGCCGTTTATCTGCACAGAGTTGCCTGGTAACTATCTCAACAAACACAGGTACCTCTCAGCTGAACTGTAAGAATGAAAAAATCACCCTTCATGCAACGGAAGGATTCATTACGTATGCCTGGAAAAAAACAGGAAACAATGCAACGCTTTCTACCACCTCAACACTGGAGGTTTCAGATTCTGGAACTTATATTGTTCAGGTAACGGGTATCAACCCGGACAATCCTGATGGTCCGCTGTGCACAACATCACATTCCACGATCATTACTGCAGATAAAAACCCGCCGGCTATTGACATCCGGGCACGTCCTGCAACTATATGCTACGGCGATTCTACCCTGCTCCTGGCCACGGCGCGGGGTGCTGATACCATCTCATGGGAACCCGGCTCCTACCAGAATCCGATCTATATAGCTCCTCAAAAAACCGCCTCCTATGAAGTGACCGTAAAAGGGCTTAACGGCTGCAGCGCAACATCCTCGGTAACGGTGGTTGTGAATCCTTTGCCGGGGGTATCTATCAACTACCCGGATACCGTATGCAAGGACGCATCTGACCAGGTAATCAAATTTACAGGCACCAGTCCGGAGGGCATGCCCAAGGCGCCCCCCTATACATTTACGTATACTGTAGACAATAGCCTGATGCAAATCCTCAAGACCGATACCCTGGATAAGACCCAGTATTCAGCCACTGTCAGCATCCCGACAAACAAGCCCGGCAAAGTCCAGTATAAGCTGGAATCCGTCAGGGATAGCAATGCATGCAGCAGCCAGGTGCAGCAAATAGTAAATGTTGTTGTTTCGCAGGAAGCATCGCTGTCGGGTGATAAAATTTTCAGTATATGCAACAATGCAGGGTTTTATTATGAGCCGAAAAGCCAGGGTAACATAGTAAGTTATAAGTGGGTGAGAGACGCCGCTGATAGCGTTACAAGCAAGGTGCCAGGTGCGACGGACCATTTTTTTGTTAATGATATACTTTATAACTGGAGTTCGCGGCCCCAAGTGGTTACATACAGGGTTAAGCTGTTTGATGGCCGATGTGATTCGTACGATTCAATAAAGCTGACCGTAATGCCTTCCCCGGCCGTCGATTCGATCCCTGATTTTGTATTCTGCAAATCGATCCAGACACCCGCCATCAAGTTCAGGAGCAGTTCTCCCGGCACAACCTTTGAGTGGACAAACAACAACACAAACATTGGTCTGCCAGTCGACGGAAGCGGAGATACTATCCAGTTTAGTACGAAGAACGATACAAAGGATTCTTTGAAGGCCGATATAAAGATTCTTCCCTTGATAAAGAATAGCTCCAATATGTCGTGCAGCGGTACAGCCAGAACGTTCAGGATTACGGTGCTTCCTTCAGCACTTCTCACGAGCACCAGCGATACAAGCATTTGCAGCGATCAGCTATTCACCTATAAAGCCAGCAGCTATACGAACGGAATCAGTTTCAAATGGGCAAGAGATTCGGTCGAGGGCATCACCAACCGGCCTGGCAGCGGGATAGGTCCTGACGTCAGAGAAACGCTTCATAACAATGGTTCTGTTTCTAGAGAGGTGATTTATAAATTTACCTTGTCAGATAGCTTGGGGTGTGCTACAACCATAACTAACGTGAATGTGACGGTGAAGCCTTTGCCTGCATTGGTGGAACTGAACAGGAATCAAGCTGTATGCGATAGTACTCCCTTTAGGTACGAGATAAAATTACCTGATAATATAGAAACATTCAAATGGGTGAGAAATTTTGTTGATGGCCTTGGCAACCCAGCAGACTCTTCGAGCAGCACCTCCATTAATGAAACGTTCTACAACACAGTTAAAGAACTGCGGGAAACCCTCTATAAGCTTGCTTTTTCTGATAAATCAGGATGTGCGGCCATTGATTCTGTAAAGCTCACCGTAAATCCTACCCTGGTCATCGATTCGATCGGGGACTCTGTATACTGCAGATCAACCCTTATGCCGGGCGTTATTTTTACGCCCACTATTCCTGGTGCATTATTTAACTGGATAAGCGACACAAAAGCGATCGGCATGCGTGACAGCATCGGAGCGGGAAATATTCCTCCCTTTGTTGCAAAAAATGATAGAAAGGATGCAATTACAGCCAACATCACGGTCACTTCCGGCATAAAAAATGGTTCCGGCGTTTGCAAGGGCACCGGAAGGTCGTTCAAGATCACCGTGCTGTCGGCTCCTTATCTTACAGGCAGAAAGGATACGAGTATTTGCAGTACGCCAACATTCAGGTACCCGGTAGAGAGCTCAGTTAGCGGCACAGGATTTAGTTGGAGAAGAGAGCCGGCAACAGGCATTGGCTTCGCCAAATCAACCGGTGATGGTGCTGTGATCATTGATTCGCTTGTCAATACCGGCACACAGCCGATCGTAGTCACGTACAGATTTACTCTTTCTGTCGGCAAAGATTGCCCGGGTACCGATTCCATAAAGGTAACAGTAAATCCCACACCGGTCATCGATAAGGTTTCTGTTCCTGAGTATTGCAGCTCGGCCTCTGTACCAGGCATCAATTTCAGCAGCGCTACTCCCGATTTGTTGTATACCTGGAAAAACAGCAACACAAGTATTGGCCTGCAGGATAGCACCGGAAGTGGACTCCTTCTTCCTTTTGTTGCACAGAACAGTACAAACGCTAATATCTCATCCAACGTAGCCGTCTTTGCTACAACAAAGGACGCCGGCTGCCCAAGCAAAGACAGCATGAGATTTACAATTACGGTCAAACCCTCACCACCTAAACCAAGCTTCACATCGCTGTCGCGGTACGCCGATGGCAATCCGCTGAGTGTATGCCAGGGATATGAGAATGTTGATTTTCATGTTAACACGCCCGTGACAAACCTCGCATACTTGTGGACTTACCAAAGAGTGGATCAACTTGCTCAGAATGGCGTAACCATCAAAAGACCACAGGATTCCGCTACCGTGATCAACTTTGACAATGCCGGCAGTTATATCATCAAACTTACTGACTCCAACACCACAACAACCTGTACAAACACCGCTACCCAGGTAGTGGCCGTTGGTACCGGCCAAAAAATAACTTCACAGCGTATACAGCTGTTTAACAGTAACCTGCTTATTTATCCTGACAGGTCACTAAAAGGATACCAATGGGGGTACGATCCCATTATCCGGCTTTCACCCGGTATCGACACCATCTATGGCCGTTCGGTGCCTCTTCCGGGGCAGATCTATCAGTACTTTGTGCCGCCTTCCAACCTTATAGATCAGGTGAATCATGTACTGGATACTGCACATAATGCTTTCTGGGTACAGCTGCAGAACAATGAATCATGTTACACCCGTGTTTATTATGGAAAATACCGCGGCAACCGGGTAATAACCATCACACCTGTTTCGGATACCATCAAGGTGCAGCTCATACCCAATCCAAACAAGGGATCTTTCAAGCTTGCAGTAAGCGGGGACATCTCCGGCAAGATCGAAGCCCAAATTCATGATGCGGTGGGGCGGTTGGTGTTTGCCAAAAGCTTTGTCAAAGCTGCGCCCTCCATCACGGAAGTTTTCAGTGCGGGTAACTTACCCGGCGGTGTATACTTCCTGACGCTGCAAAGCGGTGAGCTGAAAACGGCTGTTACCCGCTTTGTCATTACCAATTAAACCTCCGGTTATGAAACACACAATAGGATGGATCTGCATGTTGTTTCCTGTTTTTGCGTTTGCCCAGTCCAAAGCAACCGTTGACTCAACGGCCAGAAGCGTGCTCAATGAGCTGATCGGCTCCTGGACGCTGGGGGTCGACAGCAGCAATGAAACCGATATAAAAGTTTACAACAGGTTCAAAAGCTTTTTTGCTCCAGGAGCAACCATTGACGACGACTTCAATGTTTTCTTCCTGTACGATGCGCAGAAAAGATCAGGTGCTTACCAGGTACAGAAGGAGGCCGGGCCAAAATCATTTGATGTGTATGCGCACGATGTGGCCCTGCAGGTCAGAAGCCTTGTAATCGACAGCGTATCCGTCATTGATTCCAATATGGCCGATCGGAGAAATATCCAGTACAGGTTGGGAAGAAGGGTTGTTGTTCAAAAAACAAGACAGTATGTACTGACGGATGATTACGTGAATGAGGTGCTGGGCGGCCGCACAATTGGCTTCGAAGGCAAGAACGATTCATTAAAAATGGTGTCAAACCTGAAAGAAAAAGCGGCGCAGAATCCGCAGGCAATTTATGCGTTTCAATCTTTTAATACCGTGCTTGTTACAATGAGCTTCGGGCCGGACTCCGCAGTGCTCATCACAAGCATTAAAAGCCTGGCAAATGAAGTGGTGTGCATCAATGATGCCGACAAGGACGCGGTTCTAGACCAGGACGACAGCCTGAAAAATAAACCCGGTGATTTTACAGCAAACGGAAAGCCCGATTCCGATCTGGACGGCGTGGCAGACGGATCAGACAAATGCAAGGTTACTTACGGAGATGCCAGAAACCATGGCTGTCCTGCTGCTTACTTCCTGACAAAAAACAGCTTCGAAGGATTTTTCGGTCTGCAGTCGGGTCCGGTAAATATCGCCTTGCCCGGGCCCGAAGGACTCGGATACCTTTATGGGGGCGCAAATGCTGTAGACGCAAACCCAGTGCTTTTTAACAAAGGAACATTGAGAAATCCGGGCAACCGGCTGGCGGTATATGGAGGAGGAAGCTTTACCCATTACTTCGGGCAAAAAAGAAAACGGATCGGGATTTCCATCGGACTTACTTATTCAGCAGTGAGTGCAGATTATTGGTTAGAAGACTCCATTGTATACACTTACAGGACATCAGACGGCATCCAGGATTACCGCAGGCAAATCACGATTAAAGGGGGAGGAACGGTTGATGGTAAATGGAAAAAAATAGAGGAAATCAAGTATGGCATTTTCAATTTGCCGGTGATGTTCAACTTCAGGTCGAACCTGGATAAAAACCACAAACTGGTGCTGAACCTGCGCGCCGGTCCATCGCTGATGGTTTTCCGCAATACTTCCTATTACAATGCTATTATCGATTTCGGTGGCTTGTACCAGTTAAATGGGTATTCACTTGTCTACGATTCCAGTTCTCCCTATAATATTTATTTTACTTCAGCCTATATCAGGGATAGAAACCGCTTGGCCGGAAACAATTCCCCCAATGCCCCCAATGATATTTTTAACAAGCTAGATTCGATCAAATATCTTGCCCCCGGCGGACTTTCATACCTGGATTTCGCCAGCGACAAACCTTTTAACGGAAATCAGGACATGACGCGCTTTGCCGTTGCTGCAAACCTGAATATAGATTTTCATTACAAAGTTTCAGAAGGCTTAACCATTAAACTGGGACCGCATATCGTGTACGCCTCCTATCTGCCTGCTAAAACAAAGTACAAGCCGATCGACAGAACGACCGATGAATACCAATCGATCTACAAAGGAAATGCAAAATCGAATTACAGTGCTTATGGAGTGAGCCTGGGATTTGTATACGATTTTTAAAAAAATCCCCCAATCTGGGGGATTGACTTGTTGAAATTCTTAAGATAGATTTGCTGTATCAATCCTCCCTATCAGATCTCTGGTGGTATGTTTTTTCCCAGGGTTTATTGCAACTGTTTACAACCTCAGCGTACATAATCTCTGCACACCATCTGCCTATACCCTTGAAGTTTGTATATAAAAGAACAGAGTAGATTTCCTTTTAGAGGGATCCGCATCAACCAACTGACTTATATGATCGACGACGTATTGACTTTGTTGCTGGAGAGGCTGAACAGTTATTTTAAATTCAAAACCGGTACTTCACAAGATGTGGTGGCATTTGTTGATAACAGCCAGGCAGACAACCTGTCCATCCCGGTTAACAAAGTCGCGCCCATCCTGGTTAATGTGGAGGAAGACAAATCGCTCAGGCAGGCTGACAGGTTTGAAGGCAAAATTGCGAACGGCCTGAAAACGCATATCAATCCTACCATTTGTATTAACCTGCTGGTGCTTTTTGTTTGCAGGTTTGCAGACTACAAACAATCACTGCGGTCACTGTCATTGATCATAAAATTCTTTCAGCGCAATCAATTGCTGGATCATAGCAATACACCTGAACTGGATCCTGAAATCGACAGGCTTAAGATTGAACTGATCACACTGCCTGTATCACAGCAAAACGAAATATGGAGTGCTCTCAGGTCAGCGTATATACCATCGGTGTCATATAAAGTTGGCATTATTGCGTTTCAGGATGATGAGTCGTTTGAGATTGTACATACTGTAACCAAACCGGAAGGCAGCATACAAGGAAAATAACATGAAGCCACAACTGCTTTTTTCTGTCACTGTTCAACACAGCTATTTCAGCAATGGAAAATGCAATGCCCTTTCTGTGGAGCCAACACCGGACTGTACCCGGCTGCTGAGAAAAACTGGTCTGCTGTACAAGCAGACCCATGAAGCAGATGGGCTTGTTTGGCCTGCAGACATCCAGGATGGTCCTGTATGGAAAGATACAGACACTGCATTTGATTTTTATATCTGCGCAAACGATCCGGATTTTGCAGCATACACGCAACAGCCCCAAAAATGGCCGGATGAGATTTATTTTTTTTCCAACAAGCTTCCATCCGGAGACATGTCAGACACGCTTTACCGGTCTTCTGTTCCCAACCCGTCCGTTCAGGACCGGACAACCGGGAAGCGGTTGGTCGGGTTGCTTGCCATCTACAACAGGGGGTTGGCCGGTACCCGGTTCTTATTGCCTTTTGATGCAGCCGGTTGTATATGGAAATACTACCTGCTCATGGACAAGCCGGCTGAAAACCCGCCTGCAGCCTATTCAATTTCCAGCAGCGTTGCCAGCTTTCAAGCAGTGGCCGGCCTGCCGGACGGGGTGGCGAAGTCGCTGATGGATCTTTTTCCGGATGCCCGCGTATCGCTGTATGTATCGGCAAGTGAAATACAGTTTCAGGAGAAGGGCGTGAAAAACGTTCAGCTGATGAACAACGATGCCGTGCTGCTGCCCCATCTGCCTAACCCGGGCCTGGGAGACAATGGCATCAAGATCATCAACATGCGGACCTGGCAACCAAGGCTTGATGCCTCAAACAACCTGGCATTTAATTGAAAACATAAAAACGTTATCCATGGCCGTGTACAAAACACCCGATGTGTATGTGGAAGAAATATCCACCTTGCCACCATCCGTAGCAGAAGTGGCGACCGCAATCCCTGTTTTTATAGGGTATACCGAGAAAGTAACTTATAACAACAAGCTGCTTACCAATGTTCCTACCCGGATAGCCAGCTTTCTTGAATTCAAAACCATGTTCGGCTACCCGCTTCTGGCCGGATTTGATGTGACCATTCACGACAGCGACAACATGACCGTTGTGAGAAAGGCGGCGCTTGAAGGCGAGCACAATCTCTACTACTCGCTTGATCATTATTTCAGGAACGGGGGCGGCGATTGCTATATCGTTACGCTGGGTACCTACCAAACCAAAACAACAGCCGCATTCGAAGCCGGCATCGATGCACTGCTCCTGGAAGATGAGCCTACACTTATTATTTTATCAGAAGCTGCCACCCTGCCCGATCCCGATTATTTTTCGCTTTGCGACCGGGCGCTGCAACAATGCCAGAAGCTGATGGACAGGTTTTGCATCTTTGATGTGACAAACGTAGGCGAATTTCGCACCGGTGTCGGCGGCGATTCTTCAAAGCTGAGCTATGGTGCAGCTTACTACCCTTACCTGGAAACAACTCTGAACTACCTGTATGATGAAAAGCAGGTATCCGTAGAGCTTCCCAACTATTCATGGGGCGGGTTGATGATCACCGCCGCTGCAGTGCCGACCAACAAACCTGCAATCGAGGTGAGAATTGAAACAGCTACTGATGACTCAATCGCTGTTGATATTGTTTCCAATAAACTGACTGTTCTTATCAAATCCAAGACACCCAATGCCCCTGCTCAAAAATGGGAAGAAGTGGTTGCGGCATGGAACGGGGTGCAAGACAAAGAGGGATTTGAAATGGATGTTCCATTGAACAAAAGGAATGCACAGGTAAAGGCTTTACAAACTACTGAACTGGACTTTCAAGGATACAAGGGGAATACCGGTCAGTATAGTAAGGTGCTGGATTTTTCCACAATCTCTTTTTCCGGCAGTACTTACAAACAGTTCGGGTTCGAAGCAAAGAAAGGGGAACCAGGAACAGCTATGGATATTTCCTTTGCCGGCGACAAACTGACTGTTGTATTTCCTCCCGATTCGACGCAGAAAAATGTTCAGGATGCCTGGAATAAATTATCAGCTTCCTGGAAAAAATATTTTGTCCTGTCGTTACAGGACAATGGAGAGGCCGCACTTAAAGAAGTTACAGAACAGGTTGATATAAAAACCGGTACAACGCTCGACGCGATCAGCGAAACCCAGACAGCACTCTATAATTCGATCAAGCTGGAAATAAACAAACAAAGGATCATTCTGCCGCCATCACCGGCTATGGCAGGGGTTTATGCCGCCGTTGACCGCGACCGGGGCGTATGGAAAGCGCCCGCCAATGTTGCGCTTAGTTCGGTGATCGCACCCACCGTAAAGATCAGCACCGAAGAGCAAACAGGGTTAAACGTGGATGACACCGGTAAATCCATCAATGCCATACGCGGCTTTATCGGAAAAGGAACCCTGGTATGGGGCGCGAGAACCCTGGCCGGAAACGACAACGAATGGAGATACGTGAACGTGCGCAGGCTGTTCAACATGATAGAAGAATCCACCAAGAAAGCTTCTTATTTTGCCGTGTTCGAATCCAATACGGCCACCACCTGGCTCAAGGTAAAAGGCATGATCGAAAGCTTTCTGTACCGTTTGTGGCAACAGGGGGCCCTGGCCGGTTCAACACCCAAAGCGGCTTATTTCGTGCACGTGGGCCTGGGCGTTACCATGACCCAGCAAGACATCCTGGAAGGAAGAATGATTGTAGAGATCGGCGTGGCAGCCGTGCGGCCGGCCGAGTTTATTGTACTTCGTTTTTCCCACAAACTTCAGGAAGCATAATCCATCTACTAACTTTTAAATATACCTATCATGGCCTTGACAAAAGATCAGATAAAAGCTGACTATCCCTTGCCTGCCTACAACTACAAAGTTGACATCGATTCAACGACCGTGGCATTCTCCGAAGTCTCCGGGCTGGAGATGAGCATGGACCCCATCCATTACAGCGAAAGCCAGACGGCACCCGGCAAAGCCGGTCCGAACACCATGCACATGCCCGGCGCACCCAAGCCACTTACCATTACCATGAAAAAAGGGTATGTAAAGGCCAAGAGCATGCCCGTGCTGAACAACTGGATCACCAGCATCCAGCTGAACAGGGTCGACAAAAAAGACATCACCGTTCATTTGTGTGATGAGAACGGCGACTCCATCGTGAGGTGGAAAGTGATCGACGCATTTCCTACAAAGTTGACTGCCCCCAGTTTCAGCGCCACCTCTACCGAAGTTGCCATTGAAACAATCGAACTGACCGCCAGCAGCCTGGAGATGAGTGAAGGTTAACAAAACAGATCTTTTTACAGCGTTTTTTCAACAAGCGTATGGCACTAACCAAAAATACGATCGCTGCTTCTTATCCCTTGCCGGCTTACAGTTACAAAGTAACGGTCGGCAGGGATACCTTGTCTTTCTCGGAAGTTTCGGGCTTACAGGTGGGATACGAAAAAATTGTTTACAAGCATGGAATGAGCTTCCTGGCCGGACCCAATATCATCCGCGCCCAGCAGAATGATATTACCCTTACCCTGAAAAGAGGCGTAGTGGCAAAAAGAAGCGTGCTGTTCAACTGGCTGGAAGACAAATCGAAAAAAGACATTATGATTGACCTCTGTGATGAAAAGGGAGAGGCTGTGGTGCGCTGGAAAGTACACATGGCCATGCCGCTGAAAATGGACGCACCTTCTTTTAATGCGGCCAACAATGAACTGGCTTTTGAAAGCCTTGAACTGATCGCACAAAACCTGACCGTAGAATATTTTTAATCCAGCGCTATGAGTTTTCCGGAAGTGATTGTATCGGATGCAATAAGTCCCGATCCCCCTTTGAGCCACCGGTTTGGTGTGTTCTTTTTTCCTGCCGGACCTGTTCCCAATCCCATTGACATCCGGTTCCAGAAAGTGTCGGGGCTGAGTGCCGAGGTTACGATGGACACCATCAATGAAGGGGGGCGGAATCTCTTCTCCCACCGGCTGCCCAAAAAGATAAACTACAACAACCTGGTGCTTGAAAGAGGGTTGCTGCTTGCATCACCGCTGAACAGTGAGCTCGACACAACATTTTCATTGTTCCAGTTTGCGCCCTCGCATGTAATGGTCACGCTTTTGGGTGAGTTCGGCCATCCATTGGCCGGGTGGCTTTTTATAAATGCATATCCCGTTAAATGGGCCATCGCTGATTTTGATGCACAGGCCAACACGGTATTGGTAGAAACAATGGAACTCGCTTATACAAGATTTCAACTCATAAAACCGTAACATGGCAGTAGAAATAAGAGAACTGGTTATAAGGGCATTGGTGGTAAACGACAAGGACCATACACCCTCTTCCTCCCGGCAAAGACCATCTGCGGGTATACAGGAAAGCAAACTTGTACAGGAATGCGTAAACCAGGTACTTAAAATTATCCGGAAAAATAAAAACAGGTAATATGGAAACATGGGAGCTCTGCAAACTGGAGAAGCTGAAGATCAAGGCATATGATCCGAAAAAAAGGTCGTCCCTCCAAGGCAGTTTCGAGGCGATGTTCAATCCGGAGTCTTATACAGTTGGGTACCAGAATACTTACAGCCGGGAACTGGCGGCGGTGGGCACAGGAGGTACCGAAGCCAAGTTTTCCAGAAGTGAAAACGCTTCCATGTCCTTTAAACTGATCCTGGATGGTACGGGTGTATCGGAGTATGACCCCACGATCTCCGCAAACAAAAAAAAGGATGTTTACAAAGAGGTGCAGCATTTTCTGAAGATGACCACCTGGATGAACGGGGAAAAACATGAGCCCAATGTGCTGAAGCTGTCGTGGAGTAAACTTGATTTTGAATGCAGGCTGGAGAGCGTTCAGATTGCCTATACCCTGTTTGATGAGAGTGGCAAACCGCTGCGGGCAGAGCTGGATGTTAGCTTTGTGGAAGACATCGAAACCTCTCAAAGGATGAAGAAAGCAAACATGTCATCTCCTGACCTGACGCACAAAAGGATTGTAAAAGCATACGACACGCTGCCGCTGATGTGCGAAGAAATTTACGGCTCCGGATCATATTACCTGCAGGTAGCCAGGGTGAACAGGCTGGACGATTTCAGGAACCTGGTGCCCGGACAGGAACTGTTTTTTCCTCCCCTTCAAAAATAGCGAATGAGCGTAGTGACGGCAACAATAAAAAGCAATGGCAAAGTGGTAAGCCCTGAACTGGAACTGCTGTATATCGACCTCCGGGTGGAATACAACAGGATACCTTCCGGCGAGATCGGGTATGTTGACGGGGATGTTGCAAACCAGCATTTCCCGGTGAGTGAAAGCGATTTGTTTGAGCCGGGCAGGGAAATTGAAATCGCACTCCGGTACGAAGGCGATGCTTCTTCCGAAAAAACAGTTTTCAAAGGCGTTGTACTCAAGCATTCCCTGCAACTCAAGGGAGACGGATTTGTTTTTATTGCCGAGCTGAGCGATGCTGCTGTGAACATGACGGGCAGCCGGAAAAGCAGCTTGTTTGAAAATGTCAAAGACAGTGAGGTCATCTCAAAGCTCATATCCGGCAGCGGCGCAAAAACCGGTACCGTAGAAGCGACTGCTGTCCAGCACAAAAAATTAATTCAGTATTACAGCTCCGACTGGGACTTTATGCTCAGCAGGGCAGAAACAAACGGCCTCCTGGTTTCAGTTAAAAATGGAACCATCTCTGCCGCAAAGCCTTCAGTCAGCGGCAGCGCAGCCCATTCCTTTGAACTGGGAATAGACGAGATCTACGATTTTGATTTCGAGGCAGACGCGCGCAACCAATACGCTGCTGTAAAAAGCCAGGTATGGGATCAGAAAAAGCAACAGCTGATTGCTCCCAAAGAAGCCAAAGCATTCAAAATTGTACAGGGCAATTTTGATGCAGATAAATTGTCGAAAGTAGTCAATAAAAAAGGGGATCTGCTGGTTTCCGCCATTGCCACAGATGATGGGGAAGCGCAGGCATGGGCAGATGCCAGGATGACCAAGACCAGGCTTTCCATGCTCAAAGGCCGCTTCCGGGTAAATGGCTCCGCCGCCTACAACGTGGGAGATGTTATCGAGATCAAAGGGGTGGGCAAAAGATTCTCGGGAAAAACAATCCTTACAGGCGTTCACCACCAGGTTGACACCGGCGGCTGGTTCTGCGACCTGCAGTTCGGCCTTTCACCCGATCCTTTTTCTTCGCAGGCAAATATCACCGATGCAAAAGCCGCCGGTTTGCTGCCCGGTGTAAACGGACTGCAAATAGGCATTGTAGACAAGTATGAAGCCGATCCGGATAAAGAAAGCAGGGTCAAGGTAAAGGTGCCCGCGATTGATGAAAAAAACGGGCTTGTATGGGCCAGGCTTGCATCCATATACGCAGGCAAGGAAAGCGGTGTATTCTTCTGGCCTGAGCCCGGCGATGAAGTGATCCTGGGATTTTTAAACGACGATCCGCGGCATCCCGTTATCCTGGGATCTGTCAACAGCTCTGCCAATCCTTCTCCCCTGAAACCTGCCGACAAAAATCCGCAGAAAGGGATTGTGACCAAACAGGGTATCAGGATTTTACTGGATGATGAGAACAAACTCCTCAGCGTGTCTACATCAGACAAGAACATTATTACCATCAACGACAAGGACAAGTTTATCGAGATCAAAGATGCCAACAACAACACCGTCAAGCTAAGCGCCGACGGCATCCTGCTTGACAGCGGCAAAGACATCGTTATCAAGGCAGCGGGCGATATAAAAATGGAAGCCTCCAAGAATGTAAAGATCAAGGGAACGAAAACAGACATCACATAAACATTTTTGAAAACAATGCTATGAAAGAAGTAACCATACGATTAACGGTCAAGGAGCTGAACACCATACTGGAATCATTGGGTAACATGCCCTACATACGCGTGTATGAAATGATCGAGCATATGCGGTTCCAGGCAAACGAACAGCTGGAAGTTTTAGCTGCGCTTAATGGTAACAGTGGGAACCATGAAAACAATGGAGCTGTAAAGGTCAAAGAAGAAATGCATGCAAGCTGATCTGCGGCCGGTATCATGATCTGCATAAAACAAAACATATGAGCGACAACGAAGCATTCCTGGGAAAGGGCTGGAATTTTCCTCCCTGGTTTTCCAGGGGAGGAGCAGAAGTGGCGATGGTAGCAGCCGAGGAAGACATCCAGCAAAGCCTGTCTATCCTGCTGTCGACCTCGATAGATGAAAGGACCATGTTCTCATCTTACGGGTGCGACCTGCGCCGGTACCAGTTTGCGGAAATAGACCAGGAGCTCGTCAACGGCTTGAAAAGTATGGTAAGCAATGCGATCCTGAACAACGAACCCAGGGTGCAAACAGACAGCGTGGAAGTAGACCAGCATCCAAGCGAGGCAGGCCTTTTGCTGATCGCTGTTTACTACACGGTCCGTGCAACCAACAACCGCTACAACCTGGTGTTTCCGTTTTACATCAACGAAGCTTCGGTGCCGGTGGCTTAACCTTTATCAATGATGACTACATGAGCGATTATATAATTGTGGAAGGAGACCAGGCTGTGTTTATGCCTGCATTCGGGGCCGCCATCGTAGTGGTGCAGCCGGGTGTGATGCAGGCATCCGGGCAAACCACGCTTGCAGGCAAGAAGATTTGTTTGCAGGGCGATGAAAGCAAGCTGTCGGTGCCCGGATGTGGGTACATGACCCCACAGTACTCCATACCAGGTGTAGGAACGTTAAAGATAAATGCGCTGGGCGGTAACCAGACTTCGAAGAAGGCAAAAAGCGGCAACAAGGCGATCATCCTGAAAGGAAGCCTGTTCACCGCCAAGTTTGAGGTGCAGACGCCGGCGCAGCAGCCCACTCCAGCCGGGCCTGTTCCCGATGCCACCCCGATGTATTCCGGTTCCGGGAACTTTATCACCACCAATCTGAAATTCACAGCAAGCTGATAATTAGCGAAGAGAAGAATGACAGGCTCATCATCAGATATAACCCTATACAGGGACGGTACCGGACAGGCACAACGGTCCCCGGAAGCGCTGGATCCCGGCTTTGTTTCCCTGGATGAACGGGGGATAGCCGACTGGATCCGGTTTGCACAGGCGTATGCAACACAGCTTAAGTTTTTTGGCCTGGACAATGCCGATGCTGGTACCTGGAAAACCTTTCTGGGTGATGGCACGGCGCGCGGCAACGAAAGTTTTATTGCTGACCTTATCCGTTACATGGATAACCCCGGCTACTTTGCGAACGACCCTGAAAAGATGCGGGATCTGTCGAGGCCGCATCTGGCGCTGTTCGTCAGCTTTCTGCAACTGCTCGGATACGTCAAAAGCCAGGTAAACGGATTTACCAAACGGCATCTTGACTTTTATTACAAGGACCTGCTCGGGCTCACCAAAAAGAAACCTGTGCCGGATGTGGTGAATGTAGTGGTAGAGCTGGCCGATGATGTACAGGGCTTCTTTTTTCAGAAAGGGACCGGGCTGTATGCAGGAAAAGACAGCCTGGGAAAGGACCTTGTCTACAAAACAGAAAAAGATGCCGTTGTTAACCGGGCAACTGTTCAACTTATCAACGCCTTGTATACGGGCAAAAACACGCGTACGCTTCAGCAGGTCCGCGAGAACAGCCGGATGGCAGATGGAGGGCTGCTGGAGATATGGCAGCTGGCTGTCGGCGACCCGGATAAGGGTTACAAGCTGCCTCCCTACAAAGAGCTGTCCACAGAAGCAGATACGGCCATGCTTACCGGCCTGCTTTACCGGGACATTGACAACGATACGGACAGTACCCATGCGCTGGCATATATAAGCGGCCTGCTGATGCTTTTAAAAGAAGAGTTCAAAAGCATTGTCCGGATCTTTAAAAGCGGTACTGCTGTACAGTGGGAGGAAATTATTGACCTGCTCCAGCGGGCTTACAGGAGAAAGCTGCTGAAACAAATCCGGGAAAAGGAACAGGATGCTGCAACCGGTTTTCTGAATATGTTCAATTTTGCTTTTGGTGAACCTGTGCCCGGCGGTCCATTGCCGCTTTACAACGGTAATACAGTTGATATAACAGCATTGAACCAGGACCTCCTGCATGGCGATGCCGCTACACAGAGCGCAGCAAGAAATTATATAAAGAATGGATTGTTCCTTACGGAAGCCGGTTTCAGGAACGCTGTTCAAACCCGTGATAACCTGGCTGCCGATAGTTCGAAGTGGATCATTGTGTATGCAGATATCGAAGATGCACAGCTGAAAAAAAGGGGCGGCCAGGTTCCGGAACCCCTGCTGGAAAGCTGGGAAAATCCGGTTGCAACAAGGGATGCCAGGAAAAAGGCCGCTGCCCGGGGTGAGCATCACCAGTTTAACACCTTCAGCAAACCCGGTGCAACAGATACGGGAGATGATCAGCCGGTAGAGATCGGGTTTGCCATTGCGTCTCCGGTGCTGCTGCTGCAGGAAGGTGAACGGACGATCACGCTGACACTCTCGTTCAGGGAAGACAATCCCCTGTCTGCACTGCCCGCCCCCTTTCAGCCGTTCTCTTTTTTTCTGAGCAGCAGCAAAGGATGGATAGAGCTAAAAGCAGGATCAACCCTGAATCCCGGCAGCTACATTGCAGGCGGCAGCGGAGAAGATTATACTGTTGTGCTGAACCGCCTGCCCGGTGTTGATACCAAGGGCGAACCTGTTGTTGTAGAAACAACAATGAAAGCGATTTTTTCAGCTTCGGACGTAGGAAATTATCTCGTGCTCCTGAGCGACAAGAGCCTGTACCTGATCAGCGAGTTTACATCTGCGCAACGTGTAAAGGTTATACCCAAGGGAAAGGTGCATTTGCCCAGGGAAGAAGAGGGTAAGAAAATAATCATCGGAGCTGCCGGTATTCCGGCAAAAAAATATCCTTCTGCCTATGTGCACCTGAATGCCGTACAACTGTCTTTCCAACTCGCCGAAACCGATCCCGCAATCGTAGCACCGGCTGATGCCGATCGGTTTTCAGCCGGCCAGCGCTATCCGGTGCTGAAGATCCTGCTGATGTACTCTCCCGGAGAAAGCCAGGCGGCCTACGGCTATTCCCTTGTAAAAGACCTGCAGCTGCAAAAGGCAACAATAGAGGTGGCAGCTTCAAACATAAAGGCACTGGTGCTGCAGAATGATGATACGGTCATCAATTACAAAAAGCCGTTCGAGCCGTTTGGCTACAGGCCGGAAGCAGGCAGCCATTTTTACTTTGCACACCGGGAACTGAGCAGCAAGCAACTTGATAAGATCCAGCTGCACTTCGGGTGGATGAACGCACCGGGTAATTTCAACCTGTACTATGCCAACTACGACAAGATCAGGACCGGCGACCCTGATGCAAAGGCTGAGATGCCCGACAATGAGGCGTTTACAGCTACCCTGGCCCTGGTTGAACAGGGGAGCCTGACGGAGATAAGGAGAGGCATAAAAGAAGTTGAAATAAAACCGTTTTCTGCGGATGATCACAACCAGGTGGTGTACTTTGATGCGCCCGGGAATGCACGTGTATCTTCTTTATATGAGCGCGCTGCCGAAGATCCGGATGAAGAAGCCATCAACTGGAAACGGTATTTCAGGCTTGAGTTAAAGCCCCATGATTTTCAACATGCCCTTTATCCTGTTCTGCTAACCAAGCAGATGTTGATAAAGGCGGAAACGCCTGTCGCCAAAGATTCAAAGGAGGAAACGCCTGTTGACAAAGATTTGAAGGCGAAAACGCCTGTCGACAAAGATTTAAAGGGGGAAACCCCTGTTGACAAAGATTCGAAGGCGAAAACGCCAGGCGGCCTAGGTTTAAAGGATATACCGCTGCTTGATCCGCCCTATACCCCTAAACTCGCCTCGTTTACCGTCGATTATACGGCTTCTTCCCGGATAGATATTGGCAGTGGCGCTACCGGCCCGGGCAACAGCCTATACCATATCACTGCTTTTGGCTATAAGAAGCTGGACATTGCAAATCCCCCCAACAGCCCGGTGTATCTGCTGCCTTATTTTGGAAATGCAGGGGAGCTTTATCTGGGTATCAATGACTTGCCTGTACCGCAAAATCTTTCCCTTCTTTTTAAAATGGCGGATGGAAGCGCCAATCCTGATCTTGCTCCTCCAAAGGTGAACTGGCATTATCTGAGCAACAACGAATGGAAAGAGCTGGTACAAACGCACATTGTTTCGGATACAACCAACGGCTTGTTAAACACAGGGATCATCGAACTGGCCGTTCCGCAGGATGCCACCTCCGGTGATACGCTGTTCCAGGAAGATCTTTACTGGCTGCGCGCCAGCGTGACCGGCAACGCAGATGCCATACCGGATACAGTGGATGTGTTCGCGCAGGGGATCAGTGCTGTTTTTACTGACCAGGACAATGCAGCCGATCATTTTCTTTACCTGCTGCCTCCGGAAAGTATCAAAGAACCGGTCGTAAAGATATCCGAGGTAAAAAAGATCACGCAGCCGTTTTCATCTTCCAAAGGCAAGCCGGCAGAGACCGAAGCCCAGTTCTACACGCGTGTAAGCGAACGGCTGCGCCACAAGGGCCGGGCACTTACCATCTGGGATTATGAACACCTGATACTGGAACAGTTCCCTGATATTTATAAGGTTAAATGCGTGCCTGCCGGTACGCCCGGCGGTGTAGACATTATCGTGATCCCGAACATCAGGGGCAAGTTTCCTTTTAACCCCTTTGAACCCAAATTGCCTGTCGACGGCATCAACAGTATAAAAAGGTTTATTGAGCAGCGCGTTCCTGCATGGGCGGCGGTTACGGTCAAGAACGCATCGTATGTTCAGGTGAAAACACGCTTTGCCGTCAAGATCAAAGAGGGGTACAATGAAAATTTCTTTTTGGCCAAGCTGCAGGAGGAGTTGATCCGGTACCTGGCTCCCTGGGCTTACGACGAAGGGGCCGACATTTTCCTGAACGGCAGGATAGACGCCGACATGATCGTGAATTTTGCGGCAGAAAGGCCGTATGTGGATTATGTGGCAGCGATCAAACTTTTCCGGCTGGATGAGGGCGGCCAGCAAGAGATGGTAAGCCCCATCAACAATGAAAATTTCGTACAGGCGAGAAACGCCAATGAAGTGCTGGTGTCTGCAACCAGCCACCAGATAGATTCTATCAGGGAAGAACGTTCGAAGGAGGTTTACACAGGAATCGGGTACATGAGGATCGAGCTGGATTTTAAAGTGGGCTATGAGGAGAAAGATATCCAGGGGATCGGATATATGCGGATTGGGGAGGATTTCAGCGTGGCCTGAGCAAATTATCATCATCATTATTCCTTATCATAAAATCATCCGGTATGAAACAGAACAAAGACAAGCTGAAAACTTTTTTTGTCACCAACAGCATCCCGACACAGGGGAATTTTTACGATCTTATAGAGTCCGGGCTCAACCAGAACGACGACGGTATTGCGAAACTGGACTCAGGGCCGATCGCCCTGCAATCGCAGGGCGCCCAGAACGAAGTCCTGCATTTGTACAAAACAAAGATCGACCCGGCCCAGGCGGCAGACTGGAAAATAAAACTGAGCGCAGCTACCCCGGCAGACCTGGGCATTTACAATACTGCTTCCAACAGCGATGTAAGCAGGCTGTTTATCAGGGCAGATGGCAACGTGGGGATAGGTACAATCAGCCCCTCAGCAAAGCTTGAGGTAATTGGCGCAGTAAAAGCCACCAGCTTCAGCGGCGATGGAAGCGGGCTGACGGGCATTGCCAATGTGGTTAATCTTACAAGCGACCAAAGCATTGCAGGGGTAAAAACTTTTACTTCAAACCTGGTAGCTACTGGCAACGTAGGCCTTGGTACGTCCACACCCTCAGCCAGGCTGGATGTAAACGGAATGTTGAAAGCCACTGTCATACAACCTTCCCTTGGCAGTACCAGGGATAACGGGATCCTGTTTCCCGGTGATCCGGCAGGTGGAGGCGGAGATGCGGCCTGGATGCGTTATTACGCCAGGAAGGATGCAAGTGGTAATACAATTGTGGATAACACTGTACTGGAGATAGGGACCTCTAATGACGCTGACGATCACATCGCTTTGATGCCTTCAGGCAATGTAGGCATTGGCACAACAGCGCCCCTGGCCAAACTTGATGTAGCCGGCTACGGCAGTTTCAACTATGGACCATACGCATATCTGGCATTTGATAAGAACGCATATGATGCTCAGTTAGCGCAGGCCCAAGCCAACCTGAACCAAGCCCAAGCGGCGCTGGCTCAAGCCCAGGCAAACCAGGCTCAGGTACAGTCGCAATTTGATAATGCTTCAGGTATGCTTAAACCACAATTGGCGGCATCATTGGCGAATGCCAAGACTGCCACTGCTGTGGCCACTGCTGCTGTTTCCGAGGCAACCAACGTTGTCAATGCTACTCCACGTGCTGCTGTAACGGCTGCGGTCAGGACAGGAGGATTTGTTGGTGATCGTATTCCCATATCAATCAGGGCATCAGACCGCATTGTGGCAACCGAGTTCGATGCAAGTTCTGATGCAAGAATAAAAAAAGGCTTTACCGCCAGCGATCCTGCAGCAAACCTTGAAAAGCTGAATCAGCTTGCCGTAACAGACTTTTGCTATAAAGACGAAATCCAATGCGGGGATGCTGTTCAAACAGGTTTTATAGCGCAGGAAGTTGAAAAAGTGATGCCGGAAGCCGTATCAACCCATGCCGATTTTATTCCGGATTTGTATACACTGGCATCATCAATCGCTGTACATGAAACTGTACTTACCGTAAGCATGCATGAAAACCATGGCTTGCAATCCGGCGATATCGTACGGCTCATTGTTTCTACAGGAGCAAAAGAAGTTGCCATCCTGAAATTGGATGATAAAACTTTTGAAGTGCATGGTTGGAAAGAAAAAGCTGACAAGGTATTTGTATACGGTAAAAAAGTAGATGATTTCCGCACTGTAAACTACAATGCTATTTTCAGCCTAGGCATCAGCGCCATCCAGGAACTGTACAAACAAATCCAGCAGCTGAAGGACGACCTGTCGGCATTAAAGCAAACAGCCCTGCGTAAACTGGCTATCAGTTAACGGCCACTTTGCTGCCGGCATGATGGCAACAAGACAGGTATGCCGGCGATCGCACTGCCCTTCTACAGACTTAGTACTATAAAATGAACACCACCACTCCGCTCACCATATCCAACGATGCTCCGGTAAATCCTGCCTCAGACTTCCATTTTCTGCGGCAGGAAGGCATCCGGCATATCCAGCAGCTGGCCGGCACAACCTGGACGGACCACAACGTGCATGACCCGGGTATCACCATTCTCGACCAGCTCTGTTACGCCATTACCGACCTGAGCTACCGGCTGGATCACGATATCACGGATCTGCTGGCCACAGAAACAGGTGATCCATACAAGAGCTTGTTCAGTCCGGCAAACATCCTCTCTGTAAACCCCGTGACCCTCACCGACCTCAGAAAAGCGCTCATCGATGTGGAAGGCGTAAGAAATGCGTGGATAGAGAAACAAACACAGAGCCAGCCTGCCTTGTATTATTATCCCGATGATAAAACCCTGAACCTGTTTGAAAGCGGTGAAAAACAGATGGAACAGCTTTCTTTACAGGGAATGTACCGGGTACTGATCGAACCGGAACTGTCTTCCGCCAGTACAACATTGCTGGCCGATGTGGTAAGCCGCCTTCATGCGGGCAGAAACCTGTGCGAAGATTTTGACGAGATTAAGATCCTTGACACGGCCCTGGTTACGGTTTCAGGCATGGTTGAAGTAGGGCAGACAGCCGATATAGACATGCTGGCCGCGGGTGTGTTGTTCCGGATCGCGCAGTTTATTTCACCCCAGTTGCAATTCTACACGTTGGCAGACATGCTGCAGAAAGGAAAAAGCGGGGATGAGATATTTGAAGGACCAGCTCTTGTGCATGGTTTTATAGATGAGGATGAGCTGAACACCTACACCCGCAAAACAGCGCTGCATACGTCCGATATCATCCGCGAAATCATGGATGAACCAGGCGTATCATACGTCAGCAACATCAGTATCTCTTACAATTCTGCCCTATCTGCCGAAAACTGGTTTCTTGCAGTGGAAGAAGGCAAAACGCCTGTGCTGGACTACGACCATGACACAACATTGCTGTCAGCCGCACCCTTGCCTGCTGCAGGCAAGGCCTCTGTAGTGCAGTCCGACAGACCCCCCACTACAGACCAGACGCTTGTGTTCAGGAAGAACGGGGTGAAGCTGCGTATTGACCGGGACCGGGTGAGGGATCTTTTCAAAGCTTTGAAGACTGATCCGCACCGGCAATCGTTGAAAGCGGAAGACAAGGACATTGTTCCCAGGGCAGGCATGTACCGCCGTCTTCATACCTATTACTCTATCCAAAATCATTTTCCGCAACTATACGGCATTGGGGAGGCCGGGTTACCTGCGTCTGCTTCTCCCGCAAGAAAGGCCCAGGCCAAACAACTGAAAGCATACCTGCTGTTGTTTGAGCAGATACTGGCCAACTATTGCGCACAGGCGGCCGGACTGAAACAGTTGTTTTCTTTTTCCCCTGCTAATGAACATACGTATTTCCACCAATCCATCATCAACATTGTGCCGGGTGCAGAAGAATTATTTACCTGTTGCCAGGCAGGTGCCGGCCAGCAACTTGCCGGTATAACCGAATCGGGGGAAGAAGCGTTGGTAAGAAAAAACCGGCTGCTGGATCACCTGCTTGCACGCTTTGGCGAAAGTGTGACCAACTCCACTATGCATTTACAGAGCTATTATGCCAATCATGCCGGTAAACGCTGGTTGCCGGACAATCAACAAAGCAACGGGGAAACAGCTGGTTTGGAAGATATGGTAAACGGCAAGTTAAGGTTTCTGGCAAATTACCCGCACATCAGCAATGAAAGGGGACAGGCTTTTAACTATAAAAAAGAAAGCTGGAAAACAGACAATGTATCCGGGCTGGAGAAACGGATAGCGGCCAAACTCGGCATCAGCAATTGCACCAGGCGCTGCCTTGCCTCTGGGAACAATACGGAGGAAGGGTTTCACCTGCTTGAACACATCCTGCTAAGGCCTGTTCAAAAAGATGTGGATGTGCTGACGCCTTACCGCATTCCGCATGATATAACCGCCATCAGGAAGGCAGGAGATAGACTCGTTGAATGCGATTCGGCAAAACACGGGCTGCAAAGTGGCGACCGGGTCATTATCAGCAGATCAAATTTTTATGATGGCATCTATCAGGTGATCAGTGTGCTGCCTGACAGTTTTCAGATCCAGGCAAACTACCACGAAGTGCCGGCAGATACAGCAGGCAAAGAACCGGAGGAAGCAAAGCAGGCGCAGTGGCAGCGCGATATACAAGGCATAAACGCCTCCGTACTGACTTTTACAAAACCTGTCATTTCATTTGCCGGAAAAGAAAATGACAGCCGCACGACTGTTTGTACTTCGCCTGCGCACGGACTGGTAGCAGGAGATACCATCGAAATAAGCGGAACAAAAAACTACAACGGTACATATACTATTTCAAAGGTTGCTTCCGGCCCTGTTGCTGCTGATTTATTTGAAATACACAAGCCATTTGCCGGGCAGGAAACCGCCGGCAGGTTTGTAAAAGCCGGTATACATCCCGACCCTTATTCCCTGCAGTTCACGTGTATGTTCCCTGCCTGGATAGGCCGTTTCAGCGATGATAACTTCCGTGTTTTTGTTGAAAATACAATCAGGGAAGAAACACCGGTGCACCTGACCGTTTACGTACGCTGGCTGGGTCAACCGGAGATGGATCAGTTTGAGAAATTTTTCAGGTTATTCCTGTCTAAACTTAAAAGCTAAGAAGTATGGACCGGCAAGTTGATAACGCAACGACGAAGCTAGTTTTAGCTGATACCGTTGCTGCAAATGAAATAGAATTCAGGGCTTGCAGAAACCGCCTGATCGATATGCTCCCGCTTTCACTGGGTACTTATCCCCTCCCCGATATTCCGGTATCAACACCCAAGCCCGTAGTGCAATACAAACAGGAGGGATTGGTCACATTGTCTTATAGTCAGCCTGATGTCCTGTACAATGTTGTCTTTTATAACACGAAAGAACAAACGATGGAAATGGCTGCGAAAGAGAACAAGGCGATCCAGGGAAACGGACAGGCCATTTCCATTGAAACTTCCATGCTCACGAATGAAGATTACGTCTTCAGCGTAGTAGCAGAGAAGCCTGCTTCCCGCATCGGCACGCAGCTTCTGCAAACCGTTTTAGTTAAGGTCGGCATTCAGCAGGACCTGGCCGTACAGCTTGTCAACGATCCTGTTGCCTATGGCAGCAAAGCTGTTGTAACTATAAAAGCGGCGCAAAGCGGCACAACTTACCAGCTGTTCGGGCCGGATAACAAACAGCTCAGCGGGGAAACAAAGAGTGGCGATGGCGGTGACCTGAACATCAGCACAACCGACGTTTTGTACGAGGATGTGGTCATTTCCGTTAAGTCGACAAACGACAAAACCGGTCAGTACGGAACGCTTACCCACCAGCCAACCATCCGGGTAACGCCCAATACCATGTTGCAGCCGGTGCTTGAAACAGGAGCGGCAGATTATGGCGGAACAGCTTACATCGTACTAAAAGGTACACAGCAAAGCGCATCTTACCAGGTAAAGTTTACAGATATTGACGACGATCTGGCCGACAAGACCCGGCTGAAAGATCTCCTCCCGGGAGAACCCGTGCCTGGCGGCGGCACGATCAGGTTGCCTGTAAGCCAATTAACGGAAGATCTTACTGTCGGCATCCTGGTCACCAAAATTCAAACAGGGATACAGCAGCAGCTGCCTGCCCTGGTTTTTATTCCTGTAAAGCCGGATACAAGCAAAACGCTCAGCATCGCTGCCGTCAATGAAAACGGTGCTACCATCAAAGTCAGCAATACACAGCGGGGCGTACTATATCAGTTAAAAAGAGGGGCAGACAACCAGGACATCGGAAAGCCGGTGTACCACCACAAGAACCGGGGCATTGATGGCTCAGCCGGTCACCCGGAAAGGAAGGCCTGCATCGGGTTTGATTTTGTTGTTGACACATTCAAGGATGATTCCGTATACCTGCCTACCGGTCCCTTGAAAGAGCCCACACTGTTTAAAGTACTGGCAAGGAAAATAACCGCATGGCCGGAAACCGAACTTGTAAATAATGGGCAGGTTAAGAAAAAAACCTGGCTGGAAGCCGAATTGCTGCAAACGATCGAGGTAACACCATCCGCATGAGCTGGCAGAAACATATTATCAGGAAACAGGTCATTGAGCTGCAGATCCCCGGCAGTGTAAACAGCCGGGAGATCCATGAGCGCACATCACAGGTTGTAAGGGAGCAGTTGCTGCCCCTGATGGACCAGGTCCTTTGCAAGCACAGTGCTGCCGGAACGGTTGAAAAAATTGACCGGCTTGAACTTGACCTGGGCATTATTCCTGTGAGCCGGCTGGAAGAACTGCTGGTACAGCATGCAACAGCCGAACTGGAGAACAAGCTGCAGCTGACCAACCAAAAAAATGCGGCTGCTGCACCTGAAAAGCAGAAAGAGAAAAAAGGGGAACAGGGGTCAGCATTGGACATGATCGCTTATTTTCTGCATACCGGCTTATTCCCCTGGTGGGCAACAGAGATAGCTTCCGGTGCATTCGGACAGGCGCTGGAAGAAGCGCTGCTGCATCAACCTGTCCGGTTGAAAGATCTGCTGCATACCTTGCTCCGGCAGGAAGCCGTCCTGAAAAGGCTGATCTATTCCTGCGAGGATGCCCTGTTGTACCGGATCATTCGATCTAGTGCCGGTTATGCCGTTCCTGAAATAAAAGAGCTACAGGCCAGGCTTAGCGGGGCTGTTCAGAACAAGGCGGAGACCAGGCAGATAAGGCTGGCCTGGTGGCAGGCTGTATTCACTGCAGCGCTCTACGACCAAGAGCGGGTTGCAGACGGATTTGTTGAAAGAACAGCCGCGCTGTTTACAAAGCATAGAGAGGTCGCCGCTGCCTTTTCACCGGCAGGTGAAAAGGCAGCGGAGGTGTCTACCCATTTGCATCAGCTTACAAAAGGCATAGAAACCATCCAGACCCAGCTTGCATCACTGTTTTCCGGTACACTGCTGCCAGCTAAAGACGGGCAGGCGTTTTCAGCACATGTGCTGGTCATGCAAACCCTCCTGCAACAGATCAGCCAGGTAAATACACTGCCCGTTGCACAAAGAAAACAGCTCCTGCAAGAACTCGGCAGGCATGCCAGGCAAGCTATTCTTTGCTGGGTGCAAACAGCCGGTGAAAAGGCGGGTGTTCAGACAGCCGTTTTGCAGGATCAATTAGCAGCGGTTCTTGCAACGGTTGAAAAACTGTTCAATGAGCTGCCCGCTGCAGAACATCAAACAATCCGGAAGCTCAGCCAGGGACTTGTCATGATCAGAAGGATCATCGACCAGGTACGGTTTGCAGAAGAACAAGTGCCGGAGAGCAGGCAAGCGCAAGAAGAGACTGTAAACAGATCGCAAAAGCTGAAGGAAGCTGTTAACAAGATCGTTGGTATCCTGGTAGCTGATCTTCTTCCCGGACACTTGCCTGCAGCGCAAAGCGAAACAGCAAACGGTGCAGATCATGCGGCAGCCGGTACAGGCATACGAATCATAGACAACTGCATTGAACAGCTAAAGATCCTGAAAAGCCTGTATGCAGGAACAGTTGCCAGGCAGGCCTCCCATTCGCCAGGTGGCTATCCGTCCATCAACCAGCTGGAAGAACAGCTGCATGAAATAAGGGCCCTGCTTGCAGAAGCAATGAGGACTGATGATGAGCATTACCAGGCTGCCCTTGCAAAGATCGGCAAGATGCCGGATCCTGTGAAAGCTTTGCTGGCAGCGCTTTCCCAATACAAAGAAGGATTGACACGGCAAGCAGCCAGTATTGCTGAGTTTAAGTCGCGCCGCAGAAAACAGCCTGGACTTCCAGCCGGAAAATCAATGGATCCTTTCAGCGAAACAGAAAAAATATGTATCGGCAACGCCGGACTGGTACTGACCTGGCCTTTTCTGCACCGGTTTTTCCGGAACCTGGGACTGGCAGATGAAAAAGCATTTACCGATAGCAGCGCGGCAGAAAAAGCTTGTGTGCTGCTGCAACACTTGACCGGCACGCCGGCCGGATCCATGTTTGAAGCACAGCTCCCCCTGAACAAAATATTGTGCGGAATAGATTGGCGGCAGCCTGTAAACACACAACAGATCATTGAACCCGATGAAGTAGCGGCGGCAGAGAATTTTTTACTGGCCGTTATTCAGCATGGCACATTGTGGAAAACCCTGTCGATACCCGGTTTCCGGCAGGCGTATTTAAACCGGGAAGGCCTGATCAGCACGCGCGACGGCAACTGGCTCCTGCAGGTAAAGCGTGAAACCTACGATGTAGTCGTAGACCGCCTGCCCTGGACCACCCGCATCGTAAAACTGCCCTGGATGGAGCGGCTGATTTTTGTGGAGTGGTAAACAAATTCGCATGGAACCAAGGCTTCGGGTGAAGCCTTGGTTCAGATGAAATGGGATTTCTTTATAGTCAGCAATAAATCATGTATATGGACAAGTCACTCAAAATCATTTTATACATCATCGTAGGCGTTTTATGCCTGAATGTATTTTTCATGGTCTTTGGCAACAGCAATGTCAAAAGCATCCGCAAAGACCTTGAGCATGCAAAGCAAAGTGCCGATGCCGCTTTGAACGAACTAAAAGTTTCCAAGGAAAAGCTCGATTCCATCAGGAACGATATCGTTGTTTTCAAAGCTTATATCAACAGCATCCAGAAAACAGTGGCGTTGGACGATGCGGAAAAAAGATTGAAAGAAGAAAAGAATACAGGCAGGGCAAAAGAAATCAAGAACAGCATTCTCGTGCTCAGGGAAACCCTCAAGTACGACTCTCTTCCACCCATTGACGAACTTCCCGTTAAAAAAACAAATTGATCATGAAAAACTTTCTCCTGTTTATTACAGCGGCCGCTTTGGCTATCTTTTCTTCCGGCTGCGTACACGCGCAGAATGCAATCAGCACCCAGCAAGACTCGACCGGTTTGCACGCTTATTCGGTCCTCCGCGGAGATACGGTTGTTATCGGTTATGATTCCGCCTTTCTCTTGAACAAAAAGACCTTTGCCCTGTACAAGAACACGTACCAGCGGATGCAAAGCAAGGACCCCTCCTCCGCAAAACTCATCGGCGAATACGAAAGCCTGATCAACCTGCAGGACAGCATGCTCCGCGCAAAAGAACAATATTACCAGGGACTGAAATCCAATTTCGATCAACTCTCATCCACCGCCAGCAGTTTTGCGGACAGGACAGATGTAAACGTAAAAGCCATCAATACGTCCCTCTTAAATGTGGGCGGTGAAATCAATAATATAAAATCCCTGCTGGATGATGCTTTGGCCAAGCTGAAGAAGCAGAATGGCCAGAAGATCAAAGTGGCGATCAGCGGGTTTGCGGTGGGAGTGGGGGTGGCGAGTTTGATTTTTTTGGTGAATAAGTAGGTGCGCCGAACCGTGATGTGCCAGTATGCAGTTCTTGTTTTACAAAAATGAAACTTTGATCATTTGTAGAGAACAATAACTGGTAGATTGGTCCTAACTGCGGCAGGTTATACTCTTTTTTGTCATTTATGTAACCTAAATGGAGTGGAATTGCAGTCCCGGCAGGACTCAATCCAATTATCGCTGATCTTGAATCCTTATGAAATACAAGCTTGTAATGTACGCTTACATCATCCATCGAGTAGCCGGAAAGTGATTCTGCCCCGGCTTTTAATTGGTCAGGCAGACCGGTTCTGTTTTTCTTTAACTTCAGCCCAGCTGTTTCTGCTGCTAGGAATCGTAACGGATTGTTAGCTGGTTGTTTTAATTGCAGTGGATTTTGGCTGAGTTGTGAAAAACTAAAATGCATTGAGATTGGTGTAAAAATGATCAGTGGTTTATAGGATGAACTTTTTTCTGAGAATTTTTGTGTGGGATGGTTTTTGACCAGTGAGAAAATATGCTTAGTTGCTTGCAGATTGGTAAATTAAAACGTTGGAGTTTTATACTATATATATGCTAGCCAAATCAGTTCAATCGGAATAAGTTTTATATCAGCATGATTATCGTCAGTGTCCCATGCCTTTATTTTTCCGGTTTCTACATCAACCCCAAATGCAGTATATGCATGGTAGTTCCCGCCATCTTTGGCTGGAGCATTAATAAACGCGCGCTTTGTAGGTGATAGCTTGGATGGTAAATCTTTGGGCTGAATGGGACTCATTCCATATGTTAATGCAACCTTGGCAATTCCCTCTCTTGTACTGGTCATCTCATGAATTAAGTGCTTATCATTTACTCCTTGTTTTGCACTTCTAAAAGCGGCAAGTACACAGTCATTATTATGTCCAGAAACAGTTTTAGATGTTACACATCCAGAAGGTTTTGTTTTATCTTTCGACCGGATAATTGCCGGGCCACCTAAAGGTTTAGATGATTTTGATGCATTTTTGTCAAGAGCTTTGAGGTATTCTGATATAGGCATTCCATCGACCATGCCTTCTTCTTGTTTTAAGGAGTTATTGTTACTTAAACTGCCAAAAGGGTTCCAGGATGGCTTGTTTGATGACAAGTTTTTCACCTCATCTTTAGACGTATCGTGCGGGGTTTGCAAAATGCTATTAATGTGATCTATCGCTGATTCAAAATCCCAAAAATTGACTATACAATAATGAAGTATTTTAATGAAGTCACCCGATGAAGGATCAAGTTTTTTTGTTTCTATCAGATATTGGTTAATTTTTTGTATATCTTTTTCATCTGTAATCTTTCGTTGTATCACAAATTTTTTTGTTGAGGTTAATCTGGTATTTAGTACTGGTGCTGGCACGCTGTTAATTAGTTTATTACTCATTACGTCTGCCTCTCTTTCCAATGTTATATTGTCATTTAAGCTAATGCTGCCTTTCATCTGCACCGTCGGTTGCACCCTTCCCTGCTTCTGCTGCACCACATGCCAGGCCTCGTGCGGCAAGTGCTTTTCCTGCCCGGGTGCGATGTGTATATCCGTGCCTTGCGCATAAGCCAGGGCCTGCAGCTGCGCCGGCTTGCTGCTGTTGTAGTGTACGCTTACATCATCCATCGAGTAGCCGGAGAGGGCTTCTACGCCAGCCTTTAAACGGTCAGGCAGGCCTGTCTTATTTTCTTTTAGCTGAAGCGGGTTGTTGTTGTTTGGATACGCGTCCCTTTTACGCAAAAGCTGCAATGGATTTTGCTTGTTCGGTAGGGGCTTCAATGGATTTTGTTTGAACTGCAGGGGCGCTTCTTTGCTTCCTGGTTGCAACGGGTTTTGCACGCCTTTCACTTCCGGGGAGCTGGTTGCCGTCTTCTCTGCTTTTTGTTGCAATGGTGCAGTGGTTTTCATGTTTTTCGTTTATACATGTGGGTGAAAAAGCGATTGTCGCGTTATTTTATTACATCAAAACACAATCTTTCCTTCCTTGTTCATCTCCTTGCGGATCGCATGTTTTATATCGGGAAGGGTGATCTCCGTGCTGTTGCGGCTCAGCGCACGCAGGCTGCACCAGCGCAGCACATTCATGATGGCGGCACCGGTAACGGTATGCTCGGCTGCCAGCTTCGGGAGACTGATCTCGGGTGCCAGCCGGCAGGGCGGAGTAAAGGCCTTTTTCCACAATTGCAGGCGCTGCGGCTCGTCCGGTTTGGGAAAGTCGATCACCAGCTGGAAGCGGCGGGCAAAAGCCTCGTCAATATTGCTTTTCAGGTTGGTGGCCAGTATCACCAGTCCGGCATAGTCTTCTATGCGCTGCAGCAGGTATGATATTTCCTGGTTGGCGTAGCGGTCGTGCGCATCAGCGGCAGCGGTGCGCTTGCCAAAGAGGGCGTCGGCTTCATCAAAAAAAAGGATCCAGTGTTTGTTCTCCGCCATGTCGAACACCTGCGCCAGGTTCTTCTCGGTTTCACCGATGTATTTTGATACAACCATCGACAGGTCTACGCGGTATACATCCATGCCCGCCCATTTGCCCAGCAGCGCGGCCGTAAGCGTTTTGCCTGTTCCCGGCGGACCGGAAAACAGCACGCGGAAACCGGGTTTTACCTTGCTGCCGAAGTCCCATTCAAATAACAAGGTATTGCCATGCTTCAGCCAGATCTTTATTTCTTCCAACCCGTTCATCACTTCATTGGATACAACAAGATCACTCCATTCCAACCCGGTAGCCAATTGTTTTGCGGGGAAGTTGGCGGAAAAAGAGGGCTTGAACCGCCCGCCGGTGGTAAGCACAGTGAGGTATTCGGCGGAGGGTGTGAGCAGGCCGCTGAGGCGGGGCTCGTGCGGGGCAACAGGTTGCAGCCTCACCATGTTCTCCGCCGCAAAAAAATGCGTATCCTCAAACAGGCAGAGAAGACTGTAGCGTTTTTCCAGGTCTTTACCGGCCAGCAGGAACACAGCCGTTTCCCCGGTTGGCACATGAACGCCGTGGGCTCCTTTCTGTCCGCCCAGCTGCGTGAACGGGTGACCGGTGCGCTCGTTTTTCAGCAGGAGCATATCCAGCAGGTCTGGCTGCAGGTGCGGGACCAATGACAAGATCAGCACAAACCGTTCTGCATACGACATATTGAACCGGCGGATGATGGCTGCATAAGGCGATGGATCAGCTGTTGCATCAGGCGGAGCAATGGTTTCAGGCAAAGGCTGGTTAAGATCGTTGTCAAAGGAAATGGCACCGCGGGCAGTTATAAAGGACGAGAACCATTCTAGCTCTTTTGTGGCCGTTGCTGCATTTGCCTGAAGAAGGGTCACGGTAAACAGTTGTGGTTTACAGAAAATATTGAAAGCCTGTACAAACCTGCTCTAAGCAAGCAGGTTCAGCAGCTGCATCACCCTGTTCTGGAAAAGGAGTGCGTAATCCTTTCCGCCGCTGATCCGCAAGCCCATGTTGAAGAGTGATTTTTCGGCTGCTGATTGATCTGATGCGCTGATTGCCTGAACATAACGGCCGCATGATTCATTGTGCACACAGATGGCGCGTCCCGCTATCAGGCAACTGCTTTTCTGGAACAGGTCGTCCCAGTTGGCATTTGTGCTCATGCTGGCGAGCGTGTCTGTATCGTGCGACAGGTTGCTCCAGGATGCTTTTACATTGGTGATAACAGGATCTTTGCCCGTATAGCTCATTACATAACTCACCAGCTTTGCATAATTGCTCCGGCCTGTTGTTTGAATAAACCCTCTCCCCCTGAACTTAAAAAAATCTGCTTCCAGTACATACCCGGTCATTGTAGGATTGGCAGAAGAAGGTACGCTTGCCTGCGGATAAACTTCGCCCGCCCATACTGTGGATGCGGTGTTTTTCAGTTTATCAGCCAGCGGCAGTTTCCCAAACGCTTTGTTGTAGTTGGCATCATTGAAGCTTTGCAGGCAGGTTTTGTTGCCCGGTAGTGTATTGTACGATTTTTTGATGCCGGGTATTTTGTCGAAGGCATACGCAATGCCGGGATGCCCGGCGCTGCCTACAGCCTCGGTGAGGGGCAGGAGCTTGCCACCGGTTTCGTTGATGATAATACTTTGCAGCGCGGCGAACTGCAACAGGGAAATTTTGCCGGCTCCAAAAACAGCCTGGATAGATTCATTGCTCCACAAGCTGTTGAAGCGGCTGTGCGCCATGCTGTCGCTGGCAATCGCCAGGCCGTCGCGCAGCCCGACTTTCCCCCAGTTGTCTTTATTGGCAGCCCGGGTATTAAACCAGGTAATAAAATCTTTTCCGCCCTTTGTGACAAAGTAATTGTCCACGTCTGAAGCGTCATCAAAAAACACATTGGAAATAGTGCTAAAGAATGCAGGTGTCAGCGGCATAAGTAAAATGGTATGATTGTTTACGAAAAATTATGTTATCAAAAATCATTTTCACGGCGATCCCCTGAGCAGCCAATGCTTTCCAGCCGGCTGCCCATGCAAAGGGCTGCGCAGAAAAAATATGTTGGATCTGTTTTTTCTAAAGCAAAAAAGCCTTTCTTTCTGCTTTCATAAAAAGGTAGTAAACGGAGTCGTTATAGGGGCAGATTGGATAATTCAAAGATACCGGGTTATCGAAAACAGGTTATCACCCAAAATGGGTGATTTTTCGCGTTGATGACAATCTCCTTGTCGCCCGCATCTTCATTTCTGTTTATAAGAAGAAAGATCACAATACCTGTGAAGCCGCTGCGTTGAATAGCTCAGTTGCGTAAACCTACCCTATCATGAAACAAGCAAAAGATTGTGTAAAGGCATGCCTGCTTTTTGTAGCTGCAATAAGCCTGCTGGCCTGCCAGAAAGAATTTTCTACCGAAGTAAATGGCACGCAGGTAATAACAGACTCGGATGCTGTTTTTACCTTGGTGCCGGTTGGATCCAGCTGCTCAGATGCAAGCGTATCGGGTGATTTTCAGGTGGGTAGCCAATTGACGGCCGCCTCAAGCCTGTCGGTAACAGTGAATGTTACAAGAACAGGCAACTGGAAATATACAACACCCGCCACAAACGGGATCAGTTTCTCCGGCGCAGGCAAGTTCACCGCTGCCGGCCAGCAAACCATTGCCTTGCTGGCATCCGGCAAACCGGTAACTGCCGGAAGCACCACGATCCCTTTAAAGATAGCCGGTGCCAATTGCAGCGCAACGGTAACGGTTACGGCGGCAGGTTCCGGAGGCTCCCAAAGCGGCGTGTATTACTACAAGGCAACCATTGGAGGGGTAAATTACGCGCAGACTGTAACCGATACCAACGGGTATGAGCCAGGCACAGGATTGGGCGGAAACGATGATGTTGTTTTCGGCGCCGGTATCAATTACATGAATCCGCCCCTGCCAAAAGGCTCAACCGAAATCGGCGCATCCCTGGGGGTTATGCACCACTATCTGTCTGCCTCGGATGCTGCAGTAAAAGCCTTTTTCAAACCCGGCAGCTATCCGTACGCGCCTGCCGCACAGCCAACGCCCGACGGAGCAAGCATTGGCTGGACCGACCCCGATGGAAATGAATGGGATACACAGGCCGGAACCGGGGATCAAACCGGTAGCAGCTTTACGATCATCAGCGTAACAGACAACTACGATCTGGTAGGGACTTATTATCTGAAGGTAAAGATCCAGTTCAATTGTAAACTGTACAATATCAATACAGGTGCCATGAAGCAGGTTGTGAACGGAGAGATGGTCGTATTGTTTGGAAAGATCTGATCAGGGCCTCTTTGTAAAACAGGGTTTGCTAAACAAAGGCCATGTGATTTTTCTACTATACTCTATTGATAAATCCGCAGCTTGCTGATCGCCTGCCTCGACCAGGTAGACCTGAATCCAAAGTATCCTTTGGTAAGCGGAGAAGGATCATTATACATGAAATAACATTCCCCGTTGACCCAGTAGCTGGTCGTGCCGTTTTGCACCAGAATTTTGATGTGGTAAACGGTATTGGCATTTAAGAGATGCGGCGCATCCAGGTATTCTTTGATAATGGGTTTGGTGCCGTTGGGGAGATATTTTCGAAAGCGCGTGGTTTTATTGGTATTGCCACCCATGCCTGCATAATAGAGCACCAGGTTGTCATAATCTTCAAACTTGCCGTTGCGTGTAAATAAGTCCGGGTTGTGCGGATCGGTCGCCATCCAGAACTGGTTGAAATCAGACAGCCGGTCATTTTCCCCGCTGTCGACCAGCACTTTTCTGTCGTATTCAATCTGCAGGTTGCCGCTCAGCACTTTGTTCAGCCACACCGTTGCACCGCCTTTTGTATCCAGTATGAGTGCCCCGTTTTTGGTGTAAACAGATGAGTGCGCACCAGGCTTGGACTCGATCTCTGCCACCCACGTTTTCGAATCAAGCGGTTTGGAAAAATCATCGGCATAGATCAGCTTGCCGGATGGCTGAGCCTGCGCACGTACATGAAAGAGGATCAGGACAAAGAACAATTTTTTCATGCAGATAAGTTTATACCAAATTGAAATGCTGGGTACGTAAGCAGTCTTTAACCCACCCCTGCCCCTCCGGGGAGGAGATACAATACACATGCAGGCTGCCAGCTAACGGCCTGCATCACCTGCTTTTTTTTTACTTTCCATCCCATGCAGCATGGTGCTCCGGCATGTGGTCGCCTGCCATCTGCAGAATTTCGATCGCGTTCAGGCACCATTGGGCCGTGCTGTTGGTTGATACGTTCCTGATTTCCTGAAGCGGCTTTACCACTTGCGGACCTTTGAGCACCTGCGAATCAAACCGGGCACCGCTGTTCAAGCCCCCTTGTTGCTTGGGTAAGAAATATTCCCAGGCACGCTGCGCAAATTTGGGGTCTTTGCTCATCACATAAGCATAGGCCGGCTGCCGGGCATAATCTCCCTGCGGATCTCCCAGGCGCACTTTTGCATCCTGGCCAAAAGCGGCCTGCACTTCCTCAATAGGCGCTCCATAGAGCGAGCAGTATTGTAGATACAAGCGGTTCCAGTCCTTGTTGTTCAGCAGGGGCGTTAGCTCGTAAGCCATCTCCATGCCGCCCATCAGGGTGGCCAGGTGCGAACTCCCGATGTCATTTTGATCAAGCTGGTACATGTGGTTGGATGTTGGATCGTACCCCATGCCGGCATCTTTGCCCCGGCCTGAATAAAACCCGCGCGGCAGCTTGGCAAAATCGTTTACGCCAACCAGGATCTTGTTTTTCCATTTCGGATCGCCGGTCCGTTCCCACTCGGTCATCCAGTTGCCTGCAAGCCCCACCCAATCAGGTCCATAGCGGGCATGGGTAGGGTATCTGCTGGGCGGCAGGATCTCCCGCAGCGGATCTACGTGCGCCAGTCCGCTATCAGCCCAAATGGCCGACTGGTGCATGATATCGCCGGTGCGCTCATCCGTCGTTAGGTAATAAAAACAACGGCGCAGGATGGCCTGGCTTTCGCGCACTTCTTTTGAGCCATCACCCCAATGGCTCACATTGTGCCGCGAGCCCAATCCCCGCATCGGACCCAGGTGATAGCAGTCTACCTCGCTGGTATGGCGGGTCATGGCTTCGGCCATTTTAAATATATCGGCGCGGCCTGAACGAAGAAAGCTGTACCAAAGCCAGAGATCGGTTGAAAGCTCGGTATTGTCCCAGGCAAAACCGCCGATATCATACTTCCAGCTATGGCGCGCCGCATCGTAGCTGTGCATCACATCGCCATAGTTCCAGAACCCGTACCACTCGCGGCGGTCGATCTCCTGCTGGTAAAAGGCAATGGCTTTGTCCAGCTGGTCTTCGATCCATTGCTTGCCCTTTGTTGAGCGGTCGGGCAGGCTCCACAGACCCAGCGCGCCCACCTGGTGCAGGTATTGCGGCGTGGCAACCAGCAGCGTTGTGTTATTGGTTGTTGCAGCAGCATCAGCGAGCTGCGCGTTAGAGGGTATGCTGGCATACGGATAGATCATCACCTCGCTGGTGCGGCCAATGCCGTAAGGCGTACTGAAACCCGGCTGCACGTCCTCGTACGTTACATTCAGATCGTGCGCGGCGGTATCATAATGCCGCATGTCCATCGCATCGGCATAGGGCGACCAGAACCAGATAGCCAGTTTAGCGGTCGCTGTGCGGGCACCCTGGATCTCCAGGGCAGCAGGATAAGATTGCCAGAAATTTTTGAGCGACAGGGCCAGGCCTCCGCTTGCATCGCCCACAAATGCCAGTCCGCCTGCGCGGGTACCGCCAATTACATGGAGCCAACTGCTGGCCCCGTTGGTGCGTTTCTGTATGCCAAAGCCATCGGCACTGTTTTGTGTAAGCTTGTAATCGTTCCAGCTGGCCATGTTGTCGAACAGGGCTTTTTGATCGGGCAGGGTTTCCTTGTTGGGTATCCGCCTGCCGGCAGCCTGGTCTGTTATGAGCGGACTTGGCCGCCGGCCGTTCAGCGGCTGCACGGGTTCGGCCCATATGCCATCAGCTTCACCTGAAAAACGCACATGGCGGTTTTGCAGCTGCTCGCGGAACGGCACATTGAACTGAATGCCCAGCCCTTTGATAAAGTCTTTTTGATCGTTGCCATCAAACAAGAGGGTATGCAGCAGCCTGACAGTGGGCACACCGGCGTAAAAGTAAAAGCGTAAAACAAAAGGCAGCAGGCTGCGGCCCGCATCCGCTGCTTTAAAGGAGCCTTCCACACGAACAACGGCGCGCAACGGGCCATTCTGTTCAACAGCAACGGCTGATATGCTGCCGGTATATTTTTGCCTGACCGGTGAGGTGGTTATAGCAGGATCTCCATCAGCTTTGTCCTGCAGCAGGCAGGTGAGCTGTCCATCGGTCGCAATGGGCTTGCCATCAAGGACCAGGGAGGGCATAACCGATGGTCCCGTCCGTGCGATCGCACATTGAAGGGAGCCTGTGTTGATGTGCACGGCTTGTCCGTCGTCGGTAACCTGCAGCGTGGGGCCACCAACTTGTGTTTCTTTTGTGGTGACCACTTTCACCGAAAGATCATGAACACCCGAATCTGCCACGGCGGCAAAGCCGGTCCATTTTACGGAACCATCGGGCCAGTAGGCCAGGGGCCAGCTTTGCACGGGCAGCGTATTTCCATCGGCCTTGGCCAAAGCAAACCGTGTTGTCTTTTTTACCTGTCCCTGCGCCCAGGGCAGGCCCCAGCTCACGCCTGTCTTTTTGTTGGGCGTGCCGTTCAGCCATTGTAAAGCGATGTTTTCCTGCTGGGCATCGGAAGAAAGGGTTGCCAGGCAAAGCAACATGGCCAGACTGCTTTTCATTATCTTATGCATATTCATCTTATCACCTGTTTATGATTTAATCTTGATTGTTACTGGCCGCTTTCGAAACAGCCCAGGTCCGGGGCTTTGCCTTTGAATGGAAAGCCAAGGTTCTGTCCCTTGTCTACGAACTGGCTTTGCGGTTTGAGGTGCATAAAGCTGATGTCCGGCAGGCTGCCGTCTGCCTTGCGGGATGCGGTCAGCTGGGCTTCATCGAGGCTTTGAAAATCGGCGTCTCCGGCGGCCAGCTTCAGGTCGAAATAGTTGTTGGCTGCATCGCATTTGGAGAAATCAAGCTGGGTTACTTCCTGTCCGCCCTTATAGCCCAGGTTGTTGCGGAGTTTGTGTGCATAGCCCGGTACATCGCCCATCACACTATCAAGCAGGCGGTTGAGCATGTTGTAGTTGTTTGTGTTGCGGTAGGCGGTGTTGTTGTACCAGAAGCTGCCGTTGATGTGGTGGTTTGAGTAAAAGCCGCTCGATTTATTGCGCACGGCCAGGCAGAACTGAACCAGGTTCTGCGGTACAGGCCTGGGCACCTCACTGGCCGGCCGGCGCGCATAGCCACCTGCTTTGAATCCGTTGCCATCGCCCTCGCTTTCAAAATCTTTGTTGAAGCCGTTGTAAAACGCCCAGCAATGATCGAAGGTGGTAGCTTCGCTTGCATTGATGCAATCGTATCCATCGTCGCTGTTGAACCAGGCACGGCATCCCCTGAAAACATTGTTTTTGCCACCCGCATTCGGATGGCTGCCAAAGCCGTCTGTATTGCCGCCGCGGCCGTTCTCCGAGAAGTAATCCCAGTTGCGGTAAGCATCGCAGTTGAGGATGAGGTTGTCGCCGCCGGCGATCAGGTACAAGCCAATGGCCATGCCGTCGTGCATGCTCAGTTGCTCGTAGATGTTGTGGCTGCCCCTGTTCTCAAAACACTCTGATTGGGTATGTGTCTTGATCGTTACCTGCACACCCGTTACTTCAAAACCTTTTAAGTGGATATAGCTGCCCTGCACGTAAAATGCGGCCACGCGCAGGTTGGCCGGCTTTACGGTCGCGTAATCGAATACGGGGCGCTCATCCGGGTAAGCAAAGTAGTGAATGTAGCTGCCCTCGCTGCCGCTTTTGTTCAGATAGGTCATGCAGGCATAGCCGCGTTCCTGGTGCGCCATCTGTGCTTCGGTCATGTGGTAGGTGCCGCCGCGCAGGTAAACGGTATCACCGGGATTAACGGCCGCTTGTGCCTTTTGCACGGTAGCAAAAGGATGGGCTTTTGTGCCGTCATTGTTGTCGTTTCCGTCGGGGCTTACATAAAAAGTGGAGGCAAACACCATGTGCGCCGTGCAAAGCAGGGCAGCTAAAAAGATCTTTTTCATATGGAATCACGTGGGCTGTTATTAAAATTTGGCGGATAAATATCCGTCATTGCAGTTGAATAGCCATCCTGGTCAGTCTGCCCGCACGGTGCATTTTTTCTCCCGGTCAAAATCATCCTGCGCACAATTGTGTAAATGACTGCTGTGCGATTTTGGTACAGAATCCCTGTTGCTGTTATGAGAATCGGCTTATAAGGGAGCTTTGGGCTAAATCGTGGTACAAGGGGGGTATAAATTGAAGGATTATTTTTTTCTTAATGTCTGATCTCTTTCTATAACTTTACGGGTTGATAGATCTGAACCACACCAAGCAGGCCGTTCCTGTTGTGTTCAGATCCTGAAGTGATGCAAATGTGACTCCCTTTCGCTGCACTGGCTGAACCAGACCGGCCAGTGCGACCTTTTTATCTTATCAACTTATTCTCATGATTACATTGAATGTAAACAACAGTGCGCACCAGGTTTCCGCCGAACCTGATATGCCGCTGCTATGGGTGTTGAGAGACCTGCTCAACCTCACCGGTACAAAATTTGGCTGTGGCGTTGCCCAGTGCGGTGCCTGCACGGTTCATTTGAACGGAGAAGCCGTTCGCTCCTGCATTACACCTGTAAGCCGGGCAGAAAACCAGCAGGTGGTTACCATTGAAGGACTGTCGAAAGATACCACCCATCCCCTGCAACAGGCCTGGATGGCGCATGATGTGCCCCAGTGCGGATACTGCCAGTCGGGGCAAATTATGTCGGCTGCTGTCCTGTTGCGGCAAAACCCGGACCCTACAGATGAGGACATCGACCTGGCTATGTCGGGAAACATCTGCCGTTGCGGTACCTACCCCCGCATCCGCAAGGCTATCAAAGACGCCGCCAAAATCCAAAAACAAAAGAGCAACGCATGACACAAAACCTTGTTAGCCGCCGCAATTTTTTAAAGAATGCTGCCATCTTAAGCAGCGGGCTCATTGTTCCTTTTACTGCGTTGAAAGCAGGCAAAAGGGTGCAGGATGATCCGTTTACTTCTTTTGCTCCCAATGCCTTTTTAAATATCAAGCCGGATAATACCATTGAGATCATCCTGGCCCATGTTGAAATGGGACAAGGTGTATGGACCACCCTGCCCATGCTGGTAGCGGAAGAGCTGGACTGCGACTGGAAGGACATTGCCGTCGCGCACTGTCCGCCCAACCCCGCGTATAATCATACGGCGATGCCGTTGATCATCACAGGCGGCTCTACCAGCACCTGGTCAGAGTTTGAGCGCTATCGCAAGGCAGGTGCAACAGCCCGCATTTTGCTTACGCAGGCCGCTGCCGCCAAGATGGGCGTCTCTGTTGCCTCCTGTAAAACAGAGAACAGCTGCGTGATCTCGGGCGATAAAAAGCTAAGCTACGGCGAAGTGGCAGCAGCAGCGGCCCAACTGCCTGCGCCGAAAGAAGTGCCGCTCCGCGCACCCAATCAATGGAAATATATTGGCAAAGGGGTAAAGCGGCTCGATACAACAGCCAAGGTCAACGGTTCTGCCAAGTTTGGACTGGATGTGCAATACCCGGGTATGCTGACCGCCGTGGTGGCGCATGTTCCGGTATTTGAAGGAAAAGTCAAATCGTTTGATGCATCAAAAGCCCTGAAGGTTCCGGGAGTCAGAAAAGTTGTGCAGGTGCCCAGGGGCGTGGCCGTGATAGCTGATCATTTCTGGGCCGCCAAAAAGGGCCGGGATGCATTGGTCGTAACCTGGGACAGGGGCATGGGCGCAAGTCTTTCTACCCCCGATCAAACACAGCGGTACAGGCAGCAAGCGCTGAAGGATGGCTTGCAGGCTGCGAAGAAAGGGGATGCAAAAGCAAGCCTGGCAAAAGCAGCCCAGACAGTCGAAGCCGAGTTTGTGTTTCCCTACCTGGCCCATGCACCGATGGAACCCATGAACTGTACGGTGCGCATCACCGGAAACAAATGCGAGATATGGACAGGCACGCAAATGCCGGCACTTGACCAGGCAGCGGCCGCAAAAATCCTGGGGTTTAAAAGGGAAGACGTTACCCTGAATACCCCCTTCCTAGGAGGCGCCTTCGGCAGAAGGGCCACGCCTGATTCTGACTTTGTTTCAGAAGCGGTGGAAATCGCCAAGGCATCCAAAGAGTTCATCAAACTGGTATGGACACGCGAAGATGATATGAAAGGCGGTTATTACCGGCCCTTCTTTATCCACAAAATAAAGGTAGGACTGGGCAGCGATGGCATGCCCGTTGCCTGGCACCACAACCTGGTTGGCCAGTCTATCATGGAAAGGGCCAGCAAAATATTTGGCGGCGGTGGCGGCGGACAGGAAAAAAAGGCTGACGATACGTCCGTTGAAGGCGTCAACAACTCACCCTATCTTACCAATATTCCTGATCATTTTGTTGGCCTGCACAGTCCCAAAGAAGTGATGCCTGTACTATGGTATCGTTCCGTTGGCAATACGCACACAGCTTATGCTATGGAGGTAATGATAGATGCGCTGGCACATACCGCCAAACAAGATCCGTTGGAGTACCGCAGAAAACTTCTGAAAGGGCATCCGCGGCATTTAGCCGCTTTGAATCTGGCAGCAGAAAAAGCCGGCTGGAAGAAAAACCTGGCCCCCGGGCATTTTCAGGGGATTGCCGTGCACGAGGCCTTTAAAAGCTATGTAGCCCAGGTGGTGGAGATCAGCATGGTGGAAGGCAAACCCAAAGTGCATAAAGTAACCTGTGCCATTGATTGCGGCCTGGCCGTAAACCCGGATGGCGTTGTAGCCCAGATGGAAAGCGGCATTGTATGGGGTTTGACCATGGCCTTGTACAGCGAAGTGACCCTGGCAAAAGGCGAAGTGCAGCAGAACAATTTTTATGATTACCCGGTACTGCGCATCCATGAAACACCTGTGATCGATGTACATATTGCAGACTCCCGGGAAGAGATGGGCGGGGCCGGTGAACCTTGCGTTCCGCCAACAGCACCTGCGCTGGCAAATGCCATCTTTGAAGCAACGGGTAAACGCATTTATCAGCTGCCTATTATGCACCATTTCAACAAGGCCTAACACAAGGATATGAATGTAACGAACCAACAGAAGAAATACCGGATTCCGGTGATCCCCACCGTGATCACCCTCTTGTTGCTGATAACAACCAGCGCCGCTTTTTTTTCTTTTACCAACGACCACGGTAAGAAGGCACCTGTGGTCAACGCAGACAGCCTGGCATCTGTGCAGGCATTCACGCAGGTGTACAGGGTGCTGATGAGTCCGCGTTGCATGAACTGCCACCCTGCCGGCGACCAGCCCCTGCAGGGTGAGGACAGCCATATTCACACCATGAATGTCCACCGCGGTACCGATGGAAAAGGCCTTTATGCTTTAAAATGTACCAACTGCCACCAGAGCAAGAACGTACCGGGCGTACACACGCCTCCCGGCAACCCGAAATGGGCCTTGCCGCCGGCGGATATGAAAATGGTGTTCCAGGGAAAAACAGCGCATGAACTGGCCATCCAGATCATGGACTACGACCGGAACGGTCATAAGAACAAGGAACAGCTGCTTGAACATGCCCGCGATACACTGGTAAAAGCAGGCTGGAACCCCGGAGAGGGCAGGGCACTGCCTCCCCTCAGCTACACCGCATTTGTAAAAGCCTGGGATACCTGGATTGAAAAAGGTGCCTTCGCACCGAAGTAAATAAGTCCTCTATAGCTGCCTTACAACTCTTTTAATCCGGTACCCCGTTCAGTGATAAACACCCATGCTCATGTAAAAAGTCCCTCTTGAATAGAGGGAGGGCCTTGTTTGGGTTACTTAGCTTACGCTAAGTTGTTTACTCATTGAATTTTCTATGATGAAAGCTGCACCTGTGTACAAAAATCTGTCCCGGCTCAGAACCCTTTTTTGCCTGTGCTTCCTGCTGCTGGCTCTTGCCGGTGCAGCGCAAAAGGCTTATTTTATTGATGGTTTTCACGGCGGCGTTTATGGCCACTATCCCCGGGGCTATACCGGCTTTATTGTGGAGCAATTAAAGAAAAACCCCTTCTGGAAAATCAACCTGGAAATAGAACCTGAAACCTGGGATTCCGTGCTGGTGCGGGAACCAGCCGACCTGAAAGAATTGCAGGGGCTTTTTGCTGATCAATCGCTGACCGGCCGCATCGAGTACGTGAGCCCGGCGTATGGACAAAGCTACCTGTACAATATTTCCGGCGAGAGCATCATCCGCCAGTTTGCATACGGCATGAAAAAAGTGCGGCATTATTTTCCAGGTGCGGTGTTCACCTCTTACTCCTCCGAAGAGCCTTGTTTTACCAGTGCGTTGCCGCAAATCCTCGCCTCCTACGGATATAAATATGCTTCCCTGAAAAATCCCAATACCTGCTGGGGCGGTTATACAAGAGCGTACGGGGGAGAACTGGTAAACTGGATTGGCCCGGACGGAACAAAATTGATTACCGTACCCCGCTACGCTACGGAGGGGCTGCTTCCCAACTCTACCTGGCAAACCGAAGGCTGGTCCAATTCTCCCAAATACATCAAAGAAGCGCTGGACTATGGTATAAAAAATCCGGTAGCGATGACCCTGCAGGATGCCGGGTGGAAGAACGGTCCCTGGGTAGGCAATGGCAACCGGGGCTATCAGCCAACGGAATATAAAACCTGGCGCGACTATGTGGCCAATGCTTCCATCAAAACGCCGAAGGAAGACTGGAAATTTTCGCAGGAAGACATGCAGGTAAGTCTTGTATGGGGCTCGCAGATCCTGCAGAAGATCGCCCAGCAGGTGCGCGTATCAGAAAACAAAATTGTGATGGCGGAAAAGATGGCTTCCCTGTCGAAAGTATATCATAATGAGGCTTGGCCACAGGCAAGCATAGACGAAGGTTGGCGTACGCTCCTCCTTTCTCAGCACCACGATTGCTGGATCGTGCCCTACAACGGCCGTAGGGGTGATACCTGGGCCGATAAGGTTGTGGTATGGACCGGCAGTACCAACCGCATCAGCGACAGCATCATCAACAGCGCGTTTCAGTCTTTGGGTAAATCAACTGCATCAGGCAATGCTATCCGTGTTTACAACACAACAGGCAGTGCCAGAAATGAAATAGCGAAACTGGTATTGCCTGCAAGCCAGGATGCAAATGCCATCAGTGTTGTAGATGATAAGGGAAAGGAACAAATCATGCAAGTTGCCTCAACGGGTGACGGCAAGGGATCAGCCGTGTATTTCAATGCGAGTGTTCCGGCTCTTGGTTTTAATACGTACAAAATCATAAGCAAAAAGCCTGTTTCTGCAAAAGGTGCACAGGCCTCCCTGGCAGCAGACGGAAGCGTGTTGCTGGAAACCGATCTGTATAAACTCGTGCTTGATAAAAATAAGGGCGGCACGATCAAAAGCCTGGTGGCCAAAACGATGGGCAACAGGGAATTCGTAGATGTAAAAAATGAAAGAAGCTTTAATGAATTGCGGGGAAACTTTTTTGATGATGGCGGCTTTCACTCCACTGCTGAAAAAGCCGTTACTGTTGCGATTGTTGAAAGCGGACCGGCAGTGGTAAAGGCAGAAATCAAAGGTGAGATATTATCACATCCTTACACGCAATGGATCACCTTAAAGCAAGGCGACCGGAAGATCGATTGCAGGCTGCGGATCGATTGGAAGGGGAATATCGGCATTGGCAGTGATTACAAGCAGCATGGCGGACTGGATTCAAAAGATTACCAGAAGCCTTTTTATGACGACAGCCAGAAATTGCTGGCGCTGTTTCCGATTCCTTTTTCTTCCCAGAAAATTTACAAAGATGCGCCGTTGGATGTAACAGAAAGCAAGCTGGCCAATACATTTTTCTCCCGCTGGGACAGCATCAAGAACAGCCTCCTGATAAGCTGGGTTGATGTGTACGATGATAAAAATAACCTGGGCCTTGCCCTGCTCACGGATCAAACTACTACCTATGCACACGGCGAGAACTTTCCTTTGGGGTTGAACGTGCAATACTCCGGTGCCGGTTTATGGGGGCGCAACCATACCCTTACCGGTTCAACCGAAATCAGGTATGCACTGGTGCCGCATGCAGGCAAATGGGACAAAGCAGGCATTCCTACAGAAGTGATGAACTGGAACGAGCCCTTGCTTGTATCAACTAAAGACGCAGCAGGAGAGACCATGAAGTCGCTGGTAGATGTTTCAGGGACCGGCCTCCAGGTACCAACCGTTTTGACAGAAGGCAATGATCTGCTGGTGCGGCTTTTCAATGCCGAAGGCGATGGTAAACCCAAGAAGATAAAAATTGGCGGAACAGCTGCAGGTGCTGCATTGGTCGAGTTAAATGGTTCGGTAAAAGAATCTCTCGGCATGCAAAAGGGCAAAACAGGCACGGAGTTAACGATAGGCATGCCTCGGTTTGGCCTGCGTACGGTACGGCTGAAAAATTTCAAAGCAAACTGATTTTAAAATAACATTGTACCGTTTCAACCTTATTCAACAACTCCCTCAAGCGTTACTTCAATGACGAAGTATAAAGTATTAGCTGGTCTTTTCGGTGCATGTGCCTGTTTGTTTCATGCTGCAGCCCAGCAGCCTGTTGACTGGGTCAATCCCTTTATTGGAGCCAGTACCAGTGCCGGTGCTGCCGGCATCTATCACGGTCTTGGTAAAACCTTTCCAGGCGCCACAACGCCGTATGGTTTGGTGCAGGTAAGTCCCAACACCATCACCGGGGGCGACAATGGCCCGGGTTACAGTTATGAACACACGACGATCGAAGGATTTGCCTGTACGCAAATGAGCGGCATCGGCTGGTATGGCGACCTGGGGAATTTTCTGGCAATGCCTACGGCGGGGCCGTTAAAAACGATTGCAGGCAAACCAGACAGGCCGGGTGAAGGTTACCGTTCCCGGTACGACAAGCAATCTGAAAAGGCATCTGCCGGTTATTACACTGTACTGCTAACAGACAACAACATCAAAGCAGAGATGACGGCAGCGCCGCACAGCGGCATGCTCCGGTTTACATTCCCCGCACACCAGCAGTCGCGCATTCAAATTGATCTGGCAAGAAGGGTAGGAGGTACATCCACCCTGCAAAGGGTAGAAGTGGTAGATGACCATACCATCCGGGGCTGGATGAAATGCACACCGGATGGCGGCGGCTGGGGCAACGGCGATGGACATGCGGATTACACCGTTTATTTCTGGGCACAGTTCAGCAAGCCCTTGAAAAACTGGGGTGTCTGGAAAGCCGATATTCCGGATGATTGGAAACGCAGGCGGGAGGGGGTCGAAAGCGCAAAATACCAGGAGCGGATTGCACAGGCACCTGTTCTGAAAGGCGCAAAGGCGGAAGAAGGCAAACACCTGGGTTTCTATACCGAATTTGCTACCACCGCGAATGAACAGGTGCTGATGAAAACCGGGATTTCGTTTGTGAGCCTGGAAGGTGCGAAAAAAAACCTGCAGGCGGAAATAAGGGATTGGGATTTTGAAAAAGTACACCAGGAGGCCCGTGCTTTGTGGAACAAGGCCTTGTCCAAAATAGGGGTCCAGGGCGGTACCAACGAGCAGAAAACTGTTTTTTACACCTCGCTCTATCACACCATGATCGACCCGCGCGTGCTGGAAGATGTGAGCGGAGAGTACCCGGGTGGCGACAACAAGGCACACCAGTCGCAGGGCTTTACCAAGCGGACCATCTTTAGCGGCTGGGATGTTTTCCGCAGCCAAATGCCGCTGCAAACCCTGATCAATCCGGTACTGGTAAATGACTTGGTTAATTCGCTCATTACACTTGCCGATGAAAAAGGCAAGGATTATTTTGAACGATGGGAGTTGCTGAATGCCTACAGTGGTTGCATGATCGGCAATCCGGCCGTTTCTGTTGTTGCAGATGCGTACGCAAAAGGCATTCGGAATTTTGATGTCCAAAAAGCGTATCAACTGGCGGTGAGCTCCGTCCGGAGATTTGGCAACGGGGAAAACGGGTACACGCCCAATCCCTTGAGTATTTCTTATACCCTGGAGTATGCTTATTTCGATTGGTGCGTGTCGCAACTGGCAAAGGCGCTGGGAAAGAGTGGGGATGCAGCAAACTATGCCCAGCGCGCCTTGTACTATAAAAATATTTTTGATCCCCAGGTGGGCTGGTTCCGTCCGAAGTTAAAGGACGGGAGCTGGCAGCCCTGGCCGGCTACGGGCCGGTTAAAGCAAGGATACGGCACCATAGAAAGCAATCCCTACCAGCAGGGCTGGTTTGTGCCGCAGGATGTGGAAGGCATGGCCACCCTCATGGGTGGCAGGGAAAGGGTGATCGCCGACCTGGACACATTTTTCAGCAAGATGCCGCAAAACATGATGTGGAACGATTATTACAACCATGCAAACGAACCGGTGCACCATGTGCCCTTCTTGTTCAACCGCCTGGGGGCTCCCTGGCTGACGCAAAAATGGACCCGGGCCATTTGCGAAAGGGCCTATAAAAATTCAGTGGAAGGTTTGGTAGGCAATGAAGACGTCGGACAGATGTCCGCCTGGTATGTACTGGCCGCCAGCGGGCTCCATCCGGTTTGTCCCGGTGATACCCGGTACGAGATCACCAGTCCCGTATTTAATTCCGTGACCATCCTGCTGGATCCGGCTTACAGCAAAGGCGGCCGGTTTATCATCAAAGCAATCAACAACAGCCCGGAAAATATTTTTATTCAGCGTGCCACGCTGAATGGAAAGGCTTACACAGCATGCTTTATCGACCACCAGGAGATCATGAAGGGCGGGGTACTGGAACTGGTAATGGGCAGTGAGCCCAATGTACAATGGGGGAAATAAGGGGCCCGGTTTCCGTCTGTATAATTTTCTGCCATCAAGGTATAATTCCCCTGCCAATACCCTAATTTCCGGTATGTTTTCAAAAGCTTGCCGGCTTTTTTTCGCCCTTATCCTCTTGTGTTCGGCCCTGGTTGCCCAAACAGGGATCAACGCCGGTTTGCGCATGCATGCCCTCAGTGTGAATGAAGGGCTGCCCCAGGGTGCGGTGGCGGGTATTGCCCAGGATAGCCGGGGTTTTATCTGGATCTTATCAGACGGGCTCAGCCGCTACGACGGGCGCAACTTTGTCCATTTCCGCCATATTGCCGGCGACACATCATCCCTGACCAGCAATTACGCTGATTACATGCGCATGGATGACAAGGACAATCTCTGGATAATCCATGCCTCCCGTGAGGTGGATGTTTTTAATACCCTTACCGGCCGGGTCCGTCACATCTCAACCGAAAAAGCTTTCAAGTGGCTGAATTCCGCAGCAGTGGATGTTTACTTCATAGCCCAGGAAGGAGGACGGTATTTCAGGGCAAACCTGACCAGCCTGGTAGCGTTTGATCCCTGGGGCACCTACAAGGACGAGATCCCGCTGCCACCTGGAGAAAACCTGCTGGCCATTGGCACTACACGGCGCAGCCGGCAGGTTGTGTCAACAGACAAAGCCTTGTATGAGATCCGGGGTAACCGGCTTTTTAAGCTGATCGATTTTCCCGCTCCTTCAAAAGAAAACAGAGAAGTGTTACAACAGGCGGTTTATTTTCACGGCCGGACGCCTGGAAGGATCCTGGAGAACCCGGACGGTGCCCTGATCATCCCGGTGGTTGGAGCTATCTACCTGTATAATCAAATAAATCACAGCCTGAACTCCTTACCAATCGGCACCGGTAGAATGGCATGGGGAATTGTACAGGCTGGTGGCTATGCCTACGCCAGAGCTTCCGAAGGCCTGATCCGCTTTGATGAACAAGGCCAGGTTAACCGGCTGGTAAAGGAAGCTGATCTGCACCTGACTGATCTGCTCTTGGTAGACCAGTCCGGTGTATTATGGACAACTACAGCTAATGCAACAGGGCTGCGGCTGTTTGACCTGCAGCCTTTAAATTTTCAATCTTATCATTACTCAAACGGGTTCTTACATGATGTGCTGGAGCCCTGGATGCACAACCCGCTGGCGCCGGAGCAGGTTGCCTGGGGATCATACATGGGGCGCTGCGCAAAAGACAGCAATGGAAATTACTGGTCAGTTGCCAATTTATATACCCTTGGAACAGGAAAAGGAACAAAAAGAGTGGAGAAAAGAACGGTCAACACGGCCTGGTCGGGTCCCGGCGTGTACCGGCTGGCTGGCAACAGCGCATCCAAGCGGCCCTTTAACCTGCCGGGCTGGAGAGTCACGAATATGGCGTTCGACAGCCGCAACCAATGCTGGCTGACAATTACCTCGCTAGACAGTGCTGAAAACAAGCTGGTAAAAGCAGATATACAAACCGGCCAGATAACGCCTTTTGCCCAACTGCCGGACATGTTGACTGAAAACTGGTACCTGACCTGTACTGGCAGGAAAATCTGCGTAGTGACAGAGAATAAATTGCGGCTGTATGATTCGGCAACAGGAGCCTGCGCGGTCCTTTCTAAAGAACAAGTGGGGTCCGGCAGTATGTTGCTGATGGGCCTTCCCGATCTGCACGACAGGCGCATCTTGTGGCTGGCCACAAAAGGTTCGGGCATCATCCGGCTGAACATTGAAACCTACCAGACAGTCCGTTACACGGAAGCAAACGGATTGCCCAACAATACGGTGTATTATATGGCCCGGGATAAACAGGGATTCTTCTGGTGCAGCAGCAACAAGGGCCTTTTCCGCTTTGATCCTGCCACAGGAGCTACTGTGTCCTTTCTGGCAAAGGACGGGCTGCAGGGCAATGAGTTCAACCGCTATCATTTTGTAGAAACACCTGATGGCCACTTTGTTTTCGGGGGTACGGAAGGGTACTCCATCTTTCATCCGGATTCCGTTTCCACCGACCATTTTCAAACACCCGTCATCATCTCCGGTATCCAGGTCAATAACCTGCCCCTGCAGAAAGTCCTTCCCCGCCTGAAAGATCGTTTGCTCAGTAACCTCCGGCAGTTGACGCTTGCGTATAACCAGAACGTTTTGTCTGTCGGTTTTGCCGGCCTTCAGTACAATGCACCCGAAGAAATCCGTTACCGCTACCAGCTACAGGGGCTTGACGCGTCATGGATACCTGCAGGAGCGGATGCCAGTGCCCGCTATGCCTATATCCCTCCCGGGCATTATACATTCATGGTCAATGCTTCCAATACAGCCGGCATGTGGAGCAATCAGGTAAAGACCTTGGACATAACCATCCTTCCTCCCTGGTGGAAAACTGGGTGGGCTTATATGTTGTACTTGCTTGTTGCTGCAGGCATTGCATGGGCCCTGTACCGCAACTGGCTGGTGCGTGCCAGAGACAAGCAGCACATCATTCTACAGCAAAAAGAAGCTGAGCAGCTCAAAGCCATCGATCAGATAAAGAGCCGTTTTTTCAGCAATATCACCCATGAGTTCCGGACCCCCTTATCGCTGATCATTGCACCCGTAGAACAAATGCAGCAGGCCACTACCGAACCCCTGCTTAAGCGCCAGCTCAGCAGTGTGCAGCGAAACGCAGAACAACTGTTGCAGCTCATCAACCAGCTGCTGGACATGGCCAAGCTGGAAGCCGGCAACATGCAAGTAAGTCTGCACCGGGGTAATCTTTTGTTGTTCATACAGGACATTGCCGATGGCTTTTTATTTTCTGCCCGGACCAAGCAACTTATACTGACTTGCCAGCTGCCCGCTGGCAATTGGGGAGAACATGCTTTTGATGCAGACAAGCTGCGCAAGATCATGCAGAACCTCCTCAGCAATGCAATCAAGTTTACACCCGCCGGTGGCTCTATCGCCATCCGCGTGGAGCTGCAGCCCCTGCCTCATGGATCGGATGGGCTGCAGATCTGTATCGAAGACAGCGGCATCGGCATCGCCGCCGACAAGCTGCCCCATATTTTTACCCGCTTTTACCAGGTGGATGACAGCCATACCCGCAATTACAGCGGAACAGGCATCGGGCTGGCCCTGGTAAAAGAACTGACCGAAATGATGGGAGGAACCATCCAGGCAGAAAACAACAAGGACAAAACAGGCATGCTGTTTACCCTGTGGCTGCCCGTGGCCACAGCCACCGGTAAAGAAACAGGACTGCCATCCGCAGGTAATAATATAATGGATCGGGTTGACCAGGAAGCACCCGCAGAACCTGCAATCACCCACCATGAACCAGGCGATACCAAACCCCTGGTGCTCGTAACAGAAGACCATGATGAACTCAGGGCTTTTATATGCGGTGTTTTTAATGGCAGCTGCCGGGTGCTGGAGGCAAGGAATGGAAAGGAAGGATGGCAGCTGGCACAGCAGGAGCTGCCCGACCTGATCATCAGCGACCTGATGATGCCCGAAGGAGATGGGATGGAGTTTTGCAGGAAGGTAAAAACTGGCTTGGATACCAGTCATATTGCCTTTGTGATGCTCACGGCCCGCTCTTCGCAGGCAAGCGTGTTAGAGGGATTGCAAAGCAGGGCAGACGATTATATCGGCAAACCGTTTCATGCAGATGAGCTGCAGCTCCGGGTCAGAAATATTCTTGACCGGCAGCAGCAGTTGCGCAGCTTTTACAACCGGCAGCTGACAGTTGCCGGGGAGCCGCTGCAGCGGGAAGAAAAAACAGATCTCTTTCTGCAGCAGGTGTATGAACAGGTAGAAAAACACCTGGATGATACCCAATTTACGGTAGAGAAACTGGCTGCTTCGGTTGCTGTCAGCACCCGCACGCTGGTCCGCAAGCTGAATGCCATCGCCGCGATCACACCCGCGGACCTGGTAAAGCAGTACCGCCTGAAAAGGGCTGCAGAATTGCTGAAGGAAGGCAAGCCGGTAGCGGAAGTGGCCTGGAGCGTTGGCTATGAAACGCGCAACTACTTCAGCACTGCCTTCAAAGCATTCTACGGCATCACACCCAGTGAGTGGGGAAAGTCCGCCGTAGACAAATAAGCAAACCTGACATGCTGTGGCAGGTTCCTGCATAAATTGCTGAGATGCCTGAAAAATCCCCCAAATTGGGGGAGTCTTTTCATAAAATCATGAGATACATTCGCAGGGTCGATATCCGGGGCCTATTCTCCGATATCGGGGAAAACACCACGCCTCACCCCATACGCAATCAAATCCAGGCCACTATAATATGATTTGCCGGAACTGTTTGAAAAAGTGGAGACCGGCCATGCATGAAAACAGGTTTCACATATTGTATAAGTTAAACGCCTCCTTTCCAGGAGGGGTTTTTTATTTGCCTGTTGCAGGGGGCAGGCTTATCCTCCCTTGCCAGTATAATGCCTGGTGATAAACTGATGAATGTGCGTGTTTACCAATTGGGGTTGTTCATGGTGAACCCAGTGGGTTGCATCTTCTACCATCACCAGCTTACCATTCAGGCACCTGTCAATGCTCTGCTGTGCCATCTGAGGAAGTAAATACCTGTCCTGTTTTCCCCAGATCAGCAAGGTGGGCAGGTCTATCATACCTGCGGAAGAAAGTGTATTGTATTTGTAAGCCCGGTACCAATTGATCATAGCAGTTAAGGCATGGGGTTGCTGCCAGGCTCTCTTGTAAGCATCCATATCTTCTTTTGAGAAAGCGCCGTTCTTTGATGATTTTAGCATGCTCCGCTCCAGCAGGGCAAAACAAAAGATCCGGCTGAGCCATTCAGGGAGAAAGGGGAGTTGAAAAAAAGCCGCATAGCTGCTGCGCGCCATCTGCACAATATTCTTCTTCAGCGTTTGATGAAACACGTCCGGGTGGGGCATATTGATGATAACAAGCTGCTGCAGGAGCTGGGGATGATGCATGGCCAGCTGCCAGGCCACAACACCTCCCCAATCATGCCCTACAAGTATTGGTTTTCTGTTGCCTAACCGGCTGATCAGCGCCACTATATCCGCAACAAGGTGTTGTAAACAGTACGGCCTGGTACCCGGGGGTTTACTGCTCAGGTTATACCCTCGCTGATCCGGCATGATGACCCTGTAACCTCTTTGTGCAAAGAAAGAGAACTGGTTTTTCCATCCATGCCAGAACTCCGGAAAACCGTGCAGAAACAGGATCGGCTCGCCTTCTTTATCGCCGGCTTCTACCGTATGCAGGGTCATGCCATTTACCTGGTGGTAGTGCTCTTCTGTGTCCATCGCTGCTTTTCTTTGTTGATAACTTGAAGAGATAAAAAAATGTGCCTGGTATTTCCTGCATCATGACATTCGTCAGCCCTTCTCTGCCAGGCTGCTGATCCTTCCAGCCGCTGATCTGCAAGCCGCTATACACCTCCTCTCTCTTGCTCAGCCCTGCTGCTCCTTGTTGTTAAGTGTCCAGCTGACATTTATCAGTGTTCGGCTGACAACTATCACCCTGCACCTCTCTCCACATCATCTTCCTGCGCTCTGCCGCAAACTAATTTTACACCTGCAACAAGGCAAGATCCTTTCTTCCTGCTTGCTCTCATCCAAATCATCCTTTTCCTATGAAACTGTCCCGTTTTCTGCTCATCGCTTCTCTCTTGCTCTCCTCGGTTGCCAACG
>JADCRZ010000050.1 GCA_015069695.1 Williamsia sp. | reverse complement strand
TTACAGGATCTCTGCGGAGCGGCTGGTTTCTGCTTAGTCAGACTTTAGCAGATCATCATACCATCCCGCCCTATAGAGATTCCGCTCGGGGCGCGCAAGCATACAGCACGTGCAACACCAAGAAGCGCCCCGGCGGAATAACAAAAAAAGAAAGATATACAGGCTAGTACTTCTTCCAGATGATCCACTCTCAAGCTGCAATCCCATAATCTCCTAATCCGTGGAATCCTGGTTCGAGACAAAAATAATTCCGAACAGAAGAAAGCAAAGAAAGCAGAAAGAGCCCATGAATGCAACGCTTCAAAAAGCATAAAACCCGCTGCCGGCAAAGTTCTTTACTTCAATCTCCGATGCCTCCCATCCTGCGAATCCCATCAATCCTGTAAATCAAGGTTCAGACAGCTTGAAATCAAGAATATTGATCGCATGTTCGCAGAACGAGTATTCTTGTTCGTCGTTGGAGCTGACGATGATGAGGCGGTCTTGGGCGTATTCCCTGATGAGCTGGTGGTAGAGGCGGATGCCTGCCAGGTCGAGGTTGGAGCAGGGTTCATCGAGGAGGAGGCAGGGGGTGTGGGAGAAGATGGCCTGGGCGAGCCGGACGCGTTGCTTCATGCCGCTGGAATAATAGCGGATTTGCTTGCCTGCCGCTTGTTGCAGCCCGATGCTGGAAACAATGTTCCTGACAGTTATGGAGGGCAGAAAAGGCTTGAAGGTTTGGTGGAAATAAAAAAATTCTGTCAGCGTCATTTCCTCTACAATGTCCAGGTAAGGTGCTGCCAGCGAAATATGCCGGTATACATGATCCGGACCGATGGTTGAAAGGGCCGCCGATTCTTCTTTGTCTACCGGCAACGCATAACCGATTGCTCCCTCACTTGCTGTTACTGCACCTGCCAGGATCTGTAAAAGGGTTGATTTGCCGGAACCGTTGGGACCGGTGATAGCGTACCGGTTTCCCGGACTGAACTCATAGTTGATATGACGGAAGACCCAATCGCGGTTGAAACGTTTGCCTGCGTTGGCGCAGCTAATCTTCATCACCGCTGCCTTTCGTAAAGCGTTTGATAATACCGCGGCCGCTTTCCCGTACAAAGGTGACGATCTCGTCGCGCTCATCGCTGGCCGGCAGCTCTTCTTCAATGTATTCAAGCGCCTGGGTCGTATTCATGCCCTTGTTGTAGATATAGCGGTAAATATTGAGGATGTCGTTGATGCGTTCATTGCTGAAGCCGCGGCGCTTGAGCCCCACTGAATTAACCCCGGCATAGCTCAACGGGTTGCGGGCGGCCTTTATAAAAGGCGGTACGTCTTTACCGATCAGGGAGCCGCCGCTGATAAAAGAATGTTGCCCGATCCGCACAAACTGGTGCAGGGCGCACATGCCGCCGAGGATGGCCCAGTCCTCAATGATCACATGGCCGGCTACCTGCGTGTTGTTGCTCATCACGCAATTGTTGCCAACAATGCAGTCGTGTGCCAGGTGGCAATAGGCCTGTATCAGGCAGTTGGTGCCTACAACCGTTTTTTCCCGGTCTTTTGTTCCGCGGTTGATCGTTACAAATTCCCGGATCGTCGTATTGTCGCCGATTTCAACGGTTGAATACTCCCCTTTGAATTTTAAATCCTGGGGTATGGCGGCAATGACCGCACCCGGAAACACCCGGCAGTTCTTTCCAATGCGGGCGCCTTCCATAATGGTTACATTGGAGGCGATCCAGGTGCCTTCGCCAATTTCTACATCCTGATGAATTACTGTAAACGGATCTACTTTAACGTTGGTAGCCAACCGGGCATTCGGATGTATATACGTGTGCGGATGAATCATATATTTTTGGCTATGTCGGAACATTCATCAGACATGTTCTGATTGATTGAATAATTGGCATCGGATGTCAAAAATTTTGTAATTAGATTTTTAGAAATGCCCTGTGAATATGCTGAGGCCTGCGCTTCCGGTGAACCATCCTTGCTCCCGGTGCAGAACCTACTGCTGCTTTACCAACTGGGCTGTGAGTGTGGCTTCCGTACAGACCTTATTGCCTACAAAAACGGTTCCATTCATCTCACAGATACCCCGCCTGATCGGTGAAGTCAGTTCCATCCGTAGTATCATGGTATCACCCGGCACAACCATCTTCTTGAATTTGCAATTGTCGATCTTTAAAAAATAGGTGTCGTATTTACCCTGCGGCAAGGCATTGATGGCCAGGATGCCGCCGGTTTGCGCCAGCGCTTCTATCTGCAGCACGCCCGGCATAATAGGATTTCCCGGGAAATGCCCCACAAAAAACGGCTCGTTAAAAGTAACGTTTTTAATGCCCGTAATGTGCTTGTCGGTTAATTCGATGATTTTGTCGACCAGCAAAAACGGATAGCGGTGCGGCAGGGTCGCTTCTATCTGTTGCGCATTGTAAAGCGGCGGGCGGTTGGGATCGTACGCAGGTGCCTGGACCGTTTTGCTTTTTTGCCGGATGATCTGTTTGATCTTTTTGGCAAAAGCTACGTTGGCATTGTGTCCGGGCCTGCTGGCAATGATCTGTGCTTTTACCGGATAGCCGATCAGGGCCAGGTCACCTACAATATCGAGCAGCTTGTGGCGGGCCGGCTCATTCGGAAAACGCAGTTCCAGGTTGTTGAGATAGCCTTCGCTTTTTACTTCTATGTTATCGCGGCCGAAAGCCTTGGCCAGCCTGTCCTTTTCTTCCGCTGTAACAGGTCTGTCAACCACCACAATGGCATTGTTGATGTCTCCGCCTTTGATGAGGTCGTTGTCGAGCAGCATTTCCAGTTCATGCAAAAAACAAAATGTTCTGCAGGGTGCTATCTCGGTTTGAAAATCCATGATGTTTTTCAGATCGGCGTGCTGGGTGCCAAGCACCGGCGAGTTGAAGTCGATCAGGGTCGTGATCTTATAGCTGGATGATGGCAGGGCCATGATCTCGACCCGCTTGTTTTCATCTGTAAAAGAAATATTGTCATCCAGTGTATACCACACTTTGGCGGCATCCTGTTCTGCCACCCCTGTTTGAGCAATCAGGTCGGTAAATGGCTGTGAGCTACCGTCAATGATCGGAACTTCTTGTCCGTCCAGTTCAATCAGTACATTGTCAACGCCCATACCCACCAAAGCAGCCAGGATGTGTTCCACCGTGCTCACCTTTGCACCCTTGTCTTCCAGCGTAGTTCCGCGGTCGGTGCTGGTAACCAGGTCGCAGTCTGCCTTGATAACGGGTGTGCCTGGCAAATCGGTTCGCTGAAACCGGAAGCCGGTGCCAGGTTCTGCAGGTTTCAAAATCATGCTCACGAGTTCGCCTGTATGCAGGCCTGTACCTGAGATGCTGATAGGGGAAACAAGTGTGTGCTGCTTGTCAACATTAAAGTTTATGTCCATGTACGAGTTTGGTTCAATCGCGCAAATATAATTATTCAGAATTAGAATTGGCTTTCTGCCTGTAAAACCGGAATTCCAATAAAAGTAGGAATAAGTTGAACAAATAGAGCCAGTTTTTAAGATTTCGCAGGATGAGAAAGCGTTCCGGAAGAAATGTTTTGTGCTAGCTTTGCGGCGAAGGAGCGTACATGCTTTCGGTTCGACATGAAATATTTTTAGAAGTGGCCTCCCACTTAAGCTTTTCCAAAGCCAGCCAGACCCTGTTTATCAGTCAGCCTGCTATCAGCAAGCACATCAAGGCGCTGGAAGATTTTTACAAAACCATTCTTTTTGTCAGAAAAGGAAGCAATATTGTATTGAGTGAAGCAGGCAAAGTGCTGAACAAACGCCTGCGGGAAGCCAAACTGATCCAAAAGCAGCTGGAGTTTGAGATGAGCACGCTCAAAGACCAGTTCCTGGCCAAGGGCCAGTTGAAATTAGGAGCCAGTACCACCGTAGCCCTGTACATCCTTCCGAAAATCCTTTCTTCCTTCCACCAAACCTTTCCTGATGTACAGATCAGCCTGCTGAACCGCAATACAGATACCATTGTAAAAGCCCTGCTTGATCAGGACATTGACGTGGGCATTGTAGAAGGCAAGAACAAGATCTCTTCTATTTTTTACCAGCCGTTTATGACCGATGAAGTGGTGGCAGTATGCTCGGCCAGAAGCGATATAGCCCAAAAGCCCAGCCTGAGCATCGAAGACCTGCGCCATTTTCCGATTGCCCTCCGGGAACAGGGTTCAGGTACGCTGGCTGCCCTGAAATATGCCCTGCAAAAGCACCATATCAAGCTCTCCGAATTAAAAGTAGGCATCCGGCTGGCCGGTACCGAGGCCCTGAAAAATTTTCTGCGCGAAGATTTTTGCCTGGGCTTCCTGCCCAAGCGGTCTGTTGTAAGGGAACTGGAAAGCGGCGAGCTGGTAGCCGTGAAGATTGATAAACTGCAGATTATCCGCGACTTTTTCTTTATCCAGCGCCAGGGCGCCGACAACGACGGATTGAATAAGGCATTTATCCGTTTTGCAAAGATCGGTTATAACCCCTAGTTATGGCCTATAACCCTTTGCAATAACATAAGTTATAGGCGAGTGCTACTTTTATTCCATGATCGCCTTACCCCAACCCCTTTCGTACGCCGCTTACCTGGAATGTGCCCGTTGTAAACGGGAGTACTCTCTTGCAGAATTGCAGAATTTCGCCACCTGCTGTCACCAGCCGCTTGTTGTTAAATATGATTACATGCCGGGTTTTTTCAAGGAAGACCTGCTTTTCCGTGAGAAAACCATGTGGCGCTATTATGAAATGCTCCCTGTTTTTGAACGCAAGAATATAGTATCACTGGGCGAAGGAATGACGCCCTTGCTCCCCCTGGAAAACCTGGCTGCCCGGCACGGCTTTGCCGACCTGTTGCTGAAAGACGAATCCTTCAATCCGACGGGTTCGTTCAAAGCAAGAGGCATCAGCATGGCCGTGTCAAAAGCCAAGGAGCTGGGCGTGGAGCGTTGTATAGTTCCCACCGCAGGCAATGCCGGCGGCGCGCTGGCGGCTTATTGTGCCAAGGCAGGCATCGCCTGTACGGTCGTTATGCCTGCCCATACACCGGAGATCTTTAAACAGGAGTGCCTGCTCTATGGCGCTGAACTGATCCTGGTAAACGGACTCATCAGCGACTGCGCCAAAAAGGTGGAAGAGCTTAAAAAAAGCCAGTCTTATTTTGACGTATCTACCCTGAAAGAGCCCTACCGCCTCGAAGGCAAAAAGACCATGGGCTACGAAATCGCCGAACAGCTCGACTGGCAGCTGCCCGATGTGATCCTGTACCCCACCGGGGGTGGTACCGGTTTGATCGGTATCTGGAAAGCGTTCCAGGAAATGCTGCGCATGGGCTGGATCAAAGCCCGGCTGCCCCGGATGATCGCCGTCCAGTCTGTTAACTGCGCCCCCATCGAAGTGGCCCTCCGGGATCCGCTGCATTGGAAAGACCATTTCACCGCACAGCCCTCCCTTGCCAACGGACTGGCCGTTCCTTACCCCTTTGGAATGGACATGATGCTGGAAGTGCTCCAGGCTTCCAACGGCAGCGTTGTAAGCGTAAGCGAGGAAGACATTGTGGCCGGTGTAAAAGAAATTGCTTCCGCAGAAGGCATCCTGGCAGCGCCGGAAGGTGCTGCTGTATGGAAGGCCTTGTTGCAGCTGCGCAACAGGGGCCTGATCGATCCGGCCGATAAAATCCTGCTGCTCAATACAGGCAGCGGCTATAAATACCTTGAGAATTTGCAATAACTGTTACCCGCTCGTGCAGGGCGCCAGAAGATTTTTTTACCGTATGCACAACAACCGATATTTTTGCCCCTCTTAAAATTGCTAGTATGAGACAAATTGCTTTCCGCGAAGCTTTGAGAGAGGCCATGAGTGAAGAAATGAGACGGGACGAGCGGGTTTTTCTGATGGGCGAAGAAGTAGCGGAATACAACGGTGCCTACAAAGTAAGCCAGGGCATGCTGGATGAGTTTGGTCCCAAAAGGATCATCGACACACCGATTTCAGAGCTTGGGTTTACAGGTATTGCCGTAGGTGCGGCCCAAAGCGGATTGCGCCCCATCGTAGAGTACATGACCTGGAACTTTGCCGTGCTCCCCCTCGATCAGATCCTCAACACCGCCAGCAAGATGCTGGCCATGAGCGGCGGACAGGTAGGCTGCCCCATCGTTTTCAGAGGGCCCAACGGTTCTGCCGGTCAGCTCGGAGCACAGCACTCTACTGCATTTGAAAGCATGTACGCCAATATACCCGGTATCAAGGTGATCTCTGTCAGCAATCCATACGATGCCAAAGGATTGCTCAAAAGCGCCATCCGCGACAATGACCCCGTCATGTTCATGGAAAGCGAAGTGATGTACGGTGAAAAGGGAGAAGTGCCGGAAGAAGAGTACCTGATCCCGATCGGTAAAGCCGACATCAAAAGAAAGGGCAACGATGTGACCATTGTTTCTTTTAATAAAATGATGAAGGTTGCCCTGGCAGCCGCTACAGAACTGGAAAAAGAAGGCATCAGCGCAGAAGTGATCGACCTGAGAACGATCCGTCCGCTGGACTGGCAGACCATCCTGGAATCTGTTAAAAAAACCAATCGCCTGGTAATTGTGGAAGAGCAATGGCCCTTTGCCTCTGTTTCTTCCGAAATCACTTACCAGATCCAGAAAGAAGGTTTTGATTACCTGGATGCTCCCATCCGCCGCATTACCAGTGCCGATGCACCCATGCACTACGCACCTACCCTGGTAGCAGCTTATCTTCCGGATGTGCCCAGAACAGTGAAGCTGGTGAAAGAAGTGATGTACCTGAAGAAATAAATTGTAAAAGATCAAACAGCATACAATCCGGATCCACATCCGGATTTTTGTTTTATATGCAGCTCTATATTAAAAACATGGTTTGCAACCGCTGTATCCTGGCAGTAAAAGCTTTGCTGGAAAAGCTGGGGATTGCATGGGAGGCGGTTCGATTGGGAGAAGTAGATCTGAAAGAAAATCTATTGCCCGAAAAGGAACAGCAGCTCAGGGTGGGATTGGAGCAGCTGGGCTTCGAGCTGCTGGATGATGCGCGCAATAAACTCATCGAAAGGATCAAAACCCTGATCATTGAACAGGTCCATTACGGCATGGATGACAAGGGGCTTACTATCTCCTCATTGCTTTCGGCTGCGCTCCACAAAGATTATTCTTACCTCAGCAACTTGTTCTCCGAGGTAGAAGGCACGACCATTGAAAAGTATTTCATCAGCCAGAAAATAGAACGGGTAAAAGAACTGCTTGCGTACGATGAACAAAGCTTAAGCGAGATCGCTTACAAGATGGGCTATAGCAGCGTGGCCCATCTATCTGCCCAATTCAAAAAAGTAACTGGCTTAACTCCTTCTTATTTCAGGCAAAGGGGCGGTCCCCGGAAAACGCTGGATTCAGTCTGACCCAAAAATCTTGTAAACTATTTCCAAGATTGTGTAAGAGCAGTGCAGGAGGCCGGAGCTAGCTTTGTGTCATAAAAATAATTTTATGACACATACCTATAATATAAACGGACTTACCTGCAAAGGATGCGTGGCCAAGGCAAAAAGCGCCTTGCTGACCATCGGCGATATTACTGATGCCGAGGTACAGCTGGAGGCACCGCAGGCAACCCTGGGCATGCTCCGGCATGTGCCGGTTCAAACCCTGCAGCAGGCTTTGCACAAAGCCGGTAACTACACGATACAGGAAGCTGATGGCGGCATGCATCAGGGCCATCAAACCGCTGCTCCAACGCAGTCCTGGCTGGCCACCTACAAACCCATCCTGCTGGTCTTTGCTTTTATCCTGGGCACAACCTTGCTGATTGAAGCGGCAAGGGGCCGTTTTATGTGGATGGAATGGATGGGAAATTTCATGGCCGGCTTTTTTCTGGTATTTTCTTTTTTCAAACTCCTGAACCTGGCAGGCTTTGCACAAAGCTATTCCGCATATGATGTGGTTGCCCGGAAATGGCGGGGCTGGGGCTATGTATATCCCTTTGTAGAACTGGGTTTTGGCATTGCTTACCTGCTGCACTGGGCTCCCTTCTTTACCGGTACCCTTACACTGCTTGTAATGGGCGTGAGCATTGCAGGTGTGCTGCAAACACTTTTTAAAAAGCGCAAAATCCAATGTGCTTGTTTGGGAGATGTATTCAACCTGCCCATGAGCACGGTTACCGTGATAGAAGATGGGCTGATGATTGGGATGAGCATAGCAATGATCGCGGCCATTTTGTAATAATCACAGACAGGAAAAATAATAGACATGAAAAAGATCGCTGGTTTGTTGATCATCGGCTGTTTGCTTGGCCTCACCACGAAAGCACAGCACGAGCACCATATGATGCAGGATACATCTGCTGGTAAAAGAAAAGCAGATACAGGCATGCAGCACATGAATATGGACATGGACATGGAAGAGATGGGGGGAGAAATGGATCAACCTATGAGCATGAGCCATGCTTATTCCCGCAACCTGCCCATGAACAGAAATGGATCGGGAACGGGCTGGCTGCCTGATGCTTCGCCCATGTACGGCTATATGTTCCATGCAAACAAATGGATGTATATGCTGCACGGAAACATTTTTCCGCGCTACAACAACCAGGACTTTACCAAGCAGGGCAGCCGGGGCGATGAAAAGCTGGATGCCCCGAACTGGGTGATGTTGATGGGGCAAAGGGGGGTAGGAAAAAACGGATTGTTTCATTTCAACATCATGTCGTCGCTTGACGCTGCCATCGGTGGCGGTGCAGGCTATCCGCTCTTGTTTCAAAGCGGCGAAGCATACAAGGGAAAACCTATTGTAGACCGCCAGCATCCGCACGACCTGTTCTCTGAACTGTCTGTCAGTTACGCACACGCTTTGTCCGGGAAGGCTGATGTGTTTGCATATATCGGCTACCCGGGTGAGCCTGCATTGGGACCGGTGGCTTTTATGCACCGTCCTTCTGCCCTCAGCAATCCCGATGCGCCGATCTCGCATCATTGGGTAGATGCCACACACGTTGCGTTTGGCGTAGCTACGGTAGGCTGGCGCTTTGGCAAAGTAAAATTAGAAGGCTCTTCTTTTACAGGCCGGGAACCGGACGAGCACCGGTACGATTTTGACAAGCCCCGCTTTGATTCGCGGAGTGCGCGGTTCTCTTATAATCCTGACCGCCATTGGGCCTTGCAGGTTTCGCATGCAAGCATCAGGAGTCCCGAGCTGCTGCACCCGGATGAGGACATCAACCGGACCACAGCTTCAGCCGAATACAGCAAAACAACAAAAGAGGGCAACAGGGTGAATGCAACAGCTGTCTGGGGCATGAACAAAACAGCCCATCACAACGGAGAACACGCCGTACTGGTAGAAGGTGCCTGGAGCCGGAAACGGTTGACATTGCATACCCGGTATGAGTGGGTGCAAAAATCTACAGAAGAATTGGCCCTTGATGAAACCCGGTATGGGCACGACGTTTTGTTTCCTGTACATGCCTGGACCGCCGGATTTAATTATGATTTGTTGAAGTTTGGACAAACCCGCTTGGCCGGTGGCAGCCAATTCACGTTCTACAAAACCGGAGAAAAATTAAATAGCCTCTATGGCAAGACACCTTTGGCACTGGAATTGTACATAAGATTGTATCCTGGACTTATGAAAATGAAGATGTAAAAAAATGGTATTGATCCTGTCCCCGTGAATAATAGCTCCCTCTATACACATAGGGAGCTTTTTTATTTATAACAGTTCTGTAAGGGATTTACTCCAAGTGCGTACCAGCCAATCTTCTATATTTGCGCATGAAGCTTTTTATCCTGCTGCTCTTCTGTTACCTGCATACCCAGGCCCAGCCTGCTAATTACACCACCGCCAATGCCCACTCGCACAATGATTATCACCAGGCTGTCCCATTCTGGACGGCTTACGAGCATGGCTTTGGTTCTATAGAAGCAGATATTTTTTTGCAGGACAATGAGCTGCTTGTTGCGCATGATACGCAGGAGCTCAGGCAGCATCACACCCTGCAGGAATATTATATACAGCCGCTGCTCTCTTGCCTGCAGAAAAACGGAGGCTTTGCCTATCCCGACAGCACCAAAAAGCTGCAGCTGCTGATCGACATCAAAACAGATTCTATTGGCACCCTTAATAAATTGATCCAGCTGATCAGCGTATATCCTGCGCTGACAAACACCCCTACCATCAAGTGGGTGATCTCCGGGAACCGGCCCAGCCCGGACTTGTTTAGTTCTTATCCCCCCTTTATCTGGTTTGATGCAGAGTTGCGAAAACAGTACAGCGCTGCTGCCTGGAGCAGGATCGCGATGCTGAGCGATAATTTTGCCCGGTACTCGCGGTGGAGGGGAGAGGGCAGGCTGCCGGAAAAGGCTTTGCTTTTATCGGTGATCAAGGAAGCAAGGCAACACCACAAACCGGCGAGGCTCTGGAATGCGCCCGACAACAGGGAAGCCTGGCAACAGCTTATCCAGTTGGGGGTTGATTACATCAACACAGACCATATTGCAGAGCTGGATGCTTTTTTACAGCAGCGTTCGCCGAAGAAAAAAGCCCGCCGCAATACAGTAGCTCCTTAGGAAAGTGCTGATGCTGAAAGCCAAAACAGGCTTGTTTTCCGGAGTTATCACTTATTTTAACAAGATTAAGCGTGTAAATAAGCTCAATCCGGATCAAATACCTTATTTTCAGCCTTTAAGCCAATAACAGGAGCAGCTGGCCACCTGAATCAGGCAAGCTGGTGAGTATTGTGCTGAAAATAGCTGTTGTAAACCAGTCCCCTTTATCCTTTCCCGGCGTAACATGTAAAAGACCGATGATCCACACTTTACAATGAACTATTCTGTATTTTCTTTTGATAATGTTGCTATTGCCTAAATAAACCTTTATATGTCATTCATCGAAAATGTGCTGGATCCGCCTTCCTATGGCTGGAAGGATATAGATGGTAGTTTGTACAAGCCTACCAACAGGCAGATCTGGAAAGAGTTTTTTTCCAGAATAAACGTCTTTAAGACACGAAAAAACTGGCTTCCTTTTTTCTCCTGGTTTTCTCCCCTTTGTTTTCTGCCTTTGATCGTCTACTTCCTGATCAACCTGTTCAGGGATTTCCATTTCGGACTTGTGGTGGCTGTATTTGTGTACAGCATGATCCTGATGGGTACCCATGGCACCATCTGGTATCACCGCTATTGCACGCACAAGGCCTACGTTTTTCGCAATCAGTTCTGGCGCTTTATCACCCAGAACCTGGTGATCAAAGTTGTGCCGGAAGAGCTGTACGTGGTATCGCACCATGTACACCATTGCCTGTCTGACCAGCCCGGCGACCCGTACAATGCCCAGGCCGGTTTTCTGTACTGTTTCCTGGCGGATGCCAACCACCAGCCGATCGCAAAAAATTTAAGCGAAGAAGACTACAACAGGGCAGTCAAATTTTTACAGCATACAGGTGTGCCGGCCAATACATACCAGGAATACCTGAAATGGGGCTCCATTGCATCTCCCTGGAAAACAGCCCTGTCTACCGTGCTGAACTGGGTATTCTGGTACGGGGTATTTTACTTGCTGGGCGGCCCGGTGCTGGCAGCGGCCATGTTCACCGCTGCATTTATCTGGGCGCTCGGTGTGCGCACGTTTAATTACGAAGGCCATGGAAAAGGAAAGGACAAAAGAAAGGAAGGGACCGATTACAATGAGAACGACATGTCTATCAACCAGCTTTGGCCAGGCATCGTAGCCGGTGAGTGGCACAACAATCACCACCTGTATCCGGTGAGCGCCCGGTCTGGTTTTTTAAGGCACCAGGTAGACCTGGCCTGGTATTATATCAAGCTGCTCAGCCTGATCGGCGGCGTAAGCTCATACCACGATTCAAAAAAGCAGTTCATACAACAATACCGCAAGCCTTTTCTTGAAAAAAAGCACGCTTCCGTGACGGAACAAAAAGCCGGAAAAGAAATCAGGGGACTTTCCTGATGAGAGGCGCTGCTTTATTCAAATAAAAAAGGGAGAAGTTTAAATTTCTCCCTTTTTTATTTGTACCTGAGATCAGGATTAACGCCAGCTGTTGGAAGTGCTGCGGTTGTTGTTGGTGGCTTCCTTTGGTTTTGCCACGGCAACGTTGATGGCTCTGCCATCAGCAACAGCACCGTTCAAAGCTTCGATCGCTTTGTTGGCTGCATCGTCATCGGCCATTTCTACGAAACCAAATCCACGGCTTCTGCCTGTCTGGCGGTCGGTAATAACTTTGGCTGATGTAACTTCACCGTACTCTTCAAAGTACGATCTTAAATCCTCGCTTTCGATCTGAAAGCTCAGGTTGGAAACATAAATGTTCATAGTAACTATAAATTAAAGAATGATATCTGAGACAAGGAACATTGTAAAGAAAGGAACTTTTAACAGAAACAAATTCAGCTGAAGTAACCTAATTACTAAGTGCAGTACTCAAATGAATGGTGCAAAGCTAATCTAAATTCATCATATTAAAAGTCTTTATTTGTCTTTTTTAACAGACAAATTTTCAAATTTTCTTTTTCATTCTTTGCTCTCTTTTTCTGCGAACCTGATTGGGGCATTTCATCATATCTTACTTATCTTAGAACATCTAAAACACCCTGCTATATGGAACAGTTTGAGAACAACAACAGTTCTTATAAGATGACCGAGTTGCAAAAATGCATGCAGCTGCTGGAAGAAAAAGGCTATACAGATGAATACGAGGTAAGGGAAGGCAATTTGCACTGTCTTACCAACGACCAGGTATACACAAAAAAGGACGTAACCGCTGCAAATTTCTACCGCTTTGAGGGTGAGTCAAACCCCGATGATATGTCTATCCTTTATGCCATCGAAACGCACGACGGAAGAAAAGGCACCCTGGTGGATGCTTATGGTGCGTATGCGGATGCCCGCATCGGAGAATTTATGAAAGGCGTCGAAATCCACAAATCTGTTCACGACGAAAAAATGTATTGAGCTGCTTTCTTTTTATAGCTCATTCAACCTGATCCTGTTCTGCCGGTGCCAATAAAATACCAAGGTGCACCAGGCTAGATCGAAACGCTGCAGCCTTCTTAACCTGCCTTGAACAGGAACATATCATAGCTGGTTTATGGATGGGTGCCAAGCTAGAAGCCAGGCATCAAAAACATACCTTGCCATCATGTTGCTTTGGGAAAGAACGATTTCAGTTGCTAAAATAAACATATGAAAAAACCATTGACCCTCTTTTTGCTTCTATTTGTTACTGCCACGTTTGCGCAAAAGATTTCCTTTAACGGCCTGGACATGAACCTAGGCAATCTGTCGCGCCTCTCAAACGCAAAGACACGCTCTATCAGTCCGGAAAATTACACCGGTGCCAAAGGCAAGGGAGGCATGGCCGATCCCAAGCAGGACAGTAGCAAACGCAATGTGGCCAATGCCTGGTACCAGGCCCAGAACCTGGGCGCAGGATGGAAAGTAAATCCCTTTATTGAAGTGCGCTCCGGTGAAACATTTACGGTTGCTGAAATAGAAGGACCCGGGGCTATCCAGCATATCTGGATGACACCCACGGGCAACTGGCGTTTTTCTATTCTGCGCTTTTACTGGGATGATGAAAAAGAACCATCCGTAGAAGTTCCAGTCGGTGATTTCTTTGGCATGGGCTGGGGAGAGTATGCACCCCTCAACTCGGTGGCTGTAACGGTGAACCCCGGCAGCGCCTTTAACTGTTACTGGAAAATGCCTTTCCGCAAAAAATGCAAGATCACCCTTCAGAACATCAACAACAGGGAAGCCATGCGGTTGTATTACCAGATCGATTACACACTCACGGAATTAGGAGAAGATGAGGGTTATTTTCATGCCCAGTTCAGAAGAAGCAATCCTACGACCGGTTCCCTTTATACCATCCTCGACGGCGTAAAAGGCAAAGGCCAGTATGTAGGCACTTACCTGGCCTGGGGAGTGAACAATGGGGGCTGGTGGGGCGAAGGAGAGATCAAATTTTACATGGACGGCGACACCCAGTTCCCCACCATCAACGGCACCGGCACGGAAGACTATTTCTGCGGCTCTTACAATTTTGAGAACCAGCGGACACACCAGTACGAAGCTTTTTCAACCGCCTATGCAGGACTGCCCCAGGTGCTCCGCCCGGACGGGCTCTACCGCTCGCAGCAGTGTTTCGGTCTTTACCGCTGGCATATCATGGACCCGATCCGCTTTGACAAAGACCTGAAGGTAACGATCCAGGACCTGGGCTGGCGGCAAGATGGCCATTATTATGCGCAGCAATCCGATATTTCATCGGTTGCCTTCTGGTACCAGCAACAACCCCATGCACCATTTCCCAAACTGCCGTCCAAAGATTACCTGGAAGCAATACGGTAATGGAAGGTCATTGCTATTTAATGATGAGTTGCCCACAGTAACACTAAATACTCTTTCACCATGCATCGATTCTATACCACAATCCTTATTACTTCAATCATGGCTTCCTGTACAAACAATCCCAATAAAACCAGTTCGTCTCCAACAGCAACTTCTTCCACCTATCAGCCCGGAACGTTTGGTTATGACCTCGCGTTTTTACAACAGCACGACAGTGTGATCAGCCTGGCTGTGGAAGGTGAGCCGGGGCAGGTACTGGTATCGCCCAAATACCAGGGCAAGGTCTTTACCTCCACGGCAGAGGGCAATGAAGGCAAAAGTTTTGGATGGATCAATTATAAGGCATTCACTGCTCCTGTAGATGCGCACATGAACGCCTACGGGGGTGAAAACCGCTTCTGGCTTGGTCCCGAAGGCAACCGGTTTTCTCTTTATTTTGAACCCGGTAAGGACATGGTGTTCGACAACTGGAAAACGCCTGCGCCATTTGACACCGAACCCTGGACGGTGGTAAGCAGCCAGCCAGCTTCAGTAACGATGCAAAAAGAGATGGGCCTGAAAAATTATGCAGGCACCACGCTGCAGCTCAAGGTCGACAGAAGCATTGCTATACTGGATAAAAAAAAGATCGCATCCCAGCTTAACATAGTGCCGGCAGCAGATGTAAAAAGCGTCGGCTACCTGGCTTCCAATCAGATCACCAACACGGGAAAGGAAGCCTGGAACGAAAAGACCGGCATGCCCTGCATCTGGATGCTCGACATGTTTAACCCCTCTGAGAAAACAGTGATCGCCATCCCCTATAAAACTGTAAAAGATGCTTCGGCAAAGATTGCTACAACGGATTATTTCGGAGAAATCGCGGCAGACCGGATTCAGTATCACAACGGCGTGCTCTTATTCAAAGCCGACGGAAAAAGCAGGGGCAAGCTCGGCCTTGACCCCCACCGCGCTACCCACCTGGCAGGAAGCTATGATGCGGCCGGCAAAGTGCTCACGATCATCCAGTACGACCTGGATCCATCAGGCCGTTACCTGAACCAGGAATGGAACACCAAAAAGCCGCCTTTCAGCGGCGATGCCGTCAACGCCTACAACGACGGTCCGCTCCAGAACGGCAGCCAGATGGGCCCGTTCTACGAACTGGAAAGCGTATCCCCCGCCGCTTTCCTCCAACCCGGCGGCACACTTGCACACAATCATGCAGTATTTCATTTTACCGGCTCGGCGTCCTCTCTGGATCAGTTGGCAAGCAAGATCTTGGGGGTTTCTATAAGGGAGAAGTCTGAACCATGATTCAGACTATGGTTCAGACTTCTGATACACCCTTACATAATCCACTTCAAACTTTTTCGGAAAAGCGGAAGGTGAGGCGGCAGGGTCGCCGCCGTTGTCGCCGCCGATGGCCATGTTGAGCAGCATGTAGTGGGGTTGGGTGAATGGGTTGAAATGGGTGGAATCGCGGTTGGAGAGGTTGCCCATGGATTGTTTGTTTAGCAGCTCTCCATCTACCCAGAGACTGATTTCCTTTTCGTCCCAGTCCATCCGCCATACATGGAATTTCTGTGCCCAGTCTGCATGATCGGCAAAGCTGCTGATGGGTTTTTTGTTGCTGAACCACTGGGCTTTGCTAGGCACGGTGGTGCCGATGGCGATATTGGCCAGCAGGTCCTTGCGGTAATATTCCATGATGTCGATCTCTCCATTGGAAGGCCAGCGGCGATTAACACCCAGCGTCCACCAGGCCGGCCATAAACCCATGCTGGTGTCGATCCGCGCACGCATTTCAAAACGGCCATACAGCCAGCTCCGCTTGCCTGCCGTATTGATGCTGGAAGACGTATATTCTATATAACGGTCTTTTTTTCTCCAGTCCGTGCTGCCTTCTTCCCAGTTTGGATTGGGTTTGTGCTCCTTGCGTGCTTCAATTGTCAGGATGCCATTCGCGCAACGGGCATTGTCTGTTTGATACCACTGAAATTCATGGTTGCGCACAAAGCCCCGCTCGTACCGCCAGCTGGCCGAGTCCGGCGCCTGGTCGCCATTGAATTCATCCGACCATACCAGTTTGTAATCGTCGTTGCGGGTAGAGAAGAACGGGAGAGAAAGAAGACAACATTTGGCCAGAAACAGAAAAACTTTGTTCATGATCAACAGGATTTGTGCTTGCTGAAATTTTTATCAAACAATATTATGACTTTGCCTCCATTTGACTCTTCTTTCCATTTTCAGCTGTACTTTGTAGCCGCTTTTTAGAATCGTCAAAAAGCTTTACTTTCATTTTCTTTCATCCTAAAACGATGCACAGCCGTATGTACCTGTTAAAACGATCCCTGCTTTTTTTCCCTGTCTTGTTGTTTGTTCAGCTTTCTCTTTTTGCGCAAACAGATTCTGTGCGTATGACAGAGCTCATCGGTCACCCGCGCCTGTTGCTGCTGGCGGAAGAGGAGGGAGGGATCAAAAGAACGATCGGGGCAGACAAGGTATGGAACGGGATGCACCAGGCCATTCTGGCTGAGTCAGATAACCTGCTCACCTTGGCGCCGATCGAAAGGATCCAGATCGGCCGGCGCCTGCTGGATAAATCACGCGAAGCGCTGCGGAGGTTGTTCTTTCTTTCCTATGCCTACCGCATGACGCAGCAACAGAAATACCTGCAACGCGCCGAAAAAGAAATGCTGGCCATCGCCGCCTTCACCGATTGGAACCCGTCGCATTTTCTGGATGTGGCCGAAATGACCATGGCTGTCTCTATCGGGTACGACTGGTGTTACAGCCAGTTGCCTGCTGCTTCCCGCGCTACTATCAAAGAAGCCATCCTGAAAAAAGGATTGGAGCCTTCCTTCGATCCGAAATACAACAGCTGGCTCACCGTTACCAACAACTGGAACCAGGTTTGCAATGCGGGCATGAGCTATGGCGCCATCGTTACCTTTGAAGACCATCCCGAACTTTCCAGAACCATCATCAACCGGGCCATCAAATCTATCCGATTGCCCATGGGCGATTACAAGCCGGACGGTGCTTACCCGGAGGGGTATGGTTACTGGGGCTATGGCACCAGCTTCAATGTGATGTTCATAGCCGCCATCGAGAAATTGTTCGGAAAAGATTTCGGCCTGAGTGCCCAACCGGGTTTTTTAAAAACACCCGGCTATATGGAAAACATGACGGGGCCCTCGGGCAATTCGTTCAATTATTCCGATGCCGGAACCGGGGGCGGGCTCCAGGTGGCCATGTTCTGGTTTGCTTCCAAAACCCAGGACCCTTCCCTGCTCTGGGTTGAGCGCAGCCGGCTCCTGTCGAAAGATCCAAAATCGTTTACACGTGACCGTCTACTACCGGCAGTCATGCTCTGGAGCCATGGCGCAGGCATGAACAGCATCACGGCGCCCAGATCCACCATGTGGACCGGCAAGGGCAAGAACCCGGTGGCGCTGATGCGCACGTCCTGGTCTGATTCCAGTGCGGTCTGGGTAGGCATGAAGGCCGGCTCGGCTTCGGTTAACCATGCCCATATGGATGCGGGCTCTTTTGTAATGGAAGCCCAGGGCGTACGCTGGGCCATGGACTTCGGGATGCAGGACTATGAATCACTTGAATCAAAAGGAATAGAAGTATTTGGAAAAGGGCAGAATGCACAACGCTGGACCATCTTCCGGTACGACAATTTGGTGCACAACACCCTCGCAGTAAACGGGCAGCACCAGGTGGTGGATGGCTATGCACCGCTCACTGCTTCTTCTTCCAACCCGCAGTTTATGCACGCCATTGCCGACCTCTCTGAAATATACAAAGGCCAGCTCCAGCAGGCAACCAGGGGCGTAGGCATTGTGGGTGGCCGGTATGTTGTTGTGCGGGATGAGATCCAAACCGGCGCTGCACCAACAACCATTCGCTGGACCCTGCTTACACCAGCGGAGGCCAAGGTAACCGGCAAAAATTCGATCGAACTTACAAAGGACGGAAAAAAGCTGACCCTGCTGGTACAGGAGCCTGCTACCGTAAGCCTGAAAACCTGGTCCACCGATCCGCCGCACAGCTATGATGCCCCGAACCCCGGCACCATACTGACCGGTTTTGAAGTGACTGTGCCGGCGGGTACCAAAACAGTTCTGAGCGTAGCCCTTGTGCCGCAAGGTGTAAGCACCTCATCGGTACAGAAAACACAGCCGCTGAAGAACTGGAGCCGCTAGAAGCAGGGACGTTTATCCGATCACATGTAACCCGTTCAACTCCGCTGAACTTGCTATGATAAAGATTTTTTTAAAACTGTTCTGTGTAGCAGGCGCGTTGCTGATCGTCCGCAATGTATCGGCACAACAGGCCAGGGCAGATGGATACAAAGGCATCTGGTTTACGCTCGGACAGTTTTCGGAATGGGGCGATAAATATTCAGGCGGGTTGGGCACTTATACGTCCAGTCATATACCCATCGCTATTTATGCAAAACAGGTAAACAAAACATTTTTTGTTTATGGGGGAACGACCGGCGAAAAGGAAAGACATCTTTTGATCATGCTTTCCTATTACGATCATGCAAAAGGCGTTGTACCCAAGCCGGTGATTGTTTATGACAAACAGGGTGTGGATGATCCGCACGACAATGCCGCCTTGTCGATCGACAACAAGGGCTTTATCTGGGTTTTTGTAAGCGGAAGAAATACATCGAGGCCGGGCCTGATCTTTAAAAGCCGGGCGCCCTATCAGGTCGATGGTTTTGAGCAGATCAAAACCGGAGAGATGACCTATCCGCAGCCCTGGTGGCAGCAGGAAGGATTTTTCTATCTGTTTACCAAGTATACCAAAGGCAGGGAACTGTACTGGTCAACCAGTGCCGATGGAAAAACATGGACACCCGATCAGAAACTTGCCGGCATGGGCGGTCATTACCAGGTCTCCAACACCTGGAACGGTAAGATCTTCAGCACCTTCAACTACCACCCCGGCGGCGATGTGGACAAACGCACCAACCTCTACCTGGTTCAATCCGCCGACAGGGGCCAAACCTGGACAACCATTGACGGAAAGGTCCTGCAAACACCCCTGACCGATCCCGCGTCACCTGCACTGGTGCACGATTACCAGGCCGAAGGCAAACTGGTATACCTGAACGATCTCAATTTCGACGCACAGGGAAACCCGATCATCCTGGCCGTGATCAGCCGCGGCTTTGCGCCCGGTCCGAAAGGAGATCCCAGGGAATGGACGGTGATCCACTGGAAGGAGGGGCGCTGGAATTTTTATCCGGTGTGCCAATCAACCCACAACTACGACATGGGCTCGCTTTATGTGGAGGGAGACCGCTGGCGCATCATCGGTCCAACAGAAAGGGGGCCGCAACACTACGGCACAGGCGGGGAAATAGCCTTGTGGGAAAGCCGGGATGAAGGAAAAAGCTGGAAGAAGACAAAGCAGCTTACCCGGCACAGTCCTTACAACCACGGCTATGCAAGAAGACCCTTGAATGCTCATCCTGATTTTTATTCCCTTTGGGCTGATGGCAGCCCGGACAATATTTCGCCTTCCCGCCTGTACTTCTGCAACAAGCAAGGAGAGGTTTGGGTGTTACCTTATGATATGAAGGAGGAGTTTGCAAAGCCAAGAAAGTATCACGTGATTCTTGATTGATATTGGCTTTATAGGGGTTTGATATGGCTGCATCTGGAGGGATGTTGAACGGGTAAAATTCTGTAGGATAGAGGCTGTAACACATCAGCTCTTGCAACCAGTTAAGAAAACTGTATGAAAAAATTGTTTTTTATCTCAACGATGCTTGCATGCATTCTTCTGTCTCACGCCGCCGCTTATGCGCAGAATGACCATCCGCATATCCTGGTAAAGCCGGGTGACAAACAAGCTGTTCTTCAAAAGATCAGCCAGCAGCCCTGGGCAAAAAAGGTGTACGAGGAGATGATGGCCAAAGTGACGCCTTATGTGGAGCGGCATAAGACAGATCCGCAGTGGATCCTGAGCCGCTACCTCATGAACCGGGCACCCGGCAAGCATTACACCCGCTTTTACTCCGATGAAGACGGTACAGCACTTGTACGCTATGCAGGCGATGCGCCCTTCCCGACCGTCCGCGTTTCGCCCCATAAGCGGCAGCCTATTACAGCTGACGGGTACAGTTATAAAGTACCTTCTATTGAGGAGCTGGTTCCCAATGATACTTCCATGAAGATGTGGCTGCAGAGCAATGCACCGGGGGCAAAAAAGGAATGGATCGATCCGCAATCTTTTGTTGAAAATATCAATGGCAGGATCAATGAGCTGGTGCTGGATGCAGCCATTGTTTACTGGCTCTCCGGCAAGGAAGCGTATGCCCGCTTTGCTGCCGACGTGCTCAGCCAGTGGGCCCGGGGTGCTTCTTACCAAGAGCCCATTGAAGGACCCTGCCGCACCGGTTTTCTTTCTATACAAACCCTGGGCGACGCCCGTTACGAAACGCTTGCATTGGCCTATGATTTTTTGTACAATTATATTCGGGAACAGGGATATGATACAGGCTGGTACGAAGGCGTATTTGAAAAGATCGCCCGTACCATGACTTTCCGCGGCTACTGGAACAACAACTGGTTCGCGGCACAAACACCTGCCATGATATTTGCCGCCCTATCGTTGGAGAACAAGACCCGCCGTGATTTTTACCTGGACTTTTACCTGAACCGAGACACCATCAATGGCAGCTGCGGGCACCTTGCCCTCGCTTCCGTTGTCAGCAAATGGCTAACACCGGATGGGCACTGGAAAGAACCAGGCGGTTACCACAATTTTCCCATCAGCAGCCTGCTTACCTCAGCGCTGGCCATGGAAAACAACGGCTACAATGTATTTGGTAAATATCCCGCTCTTTTCAAATCATCCTACGTATTGCTGAAATACTCTTTTCCCAATTTCAGCGCACCCTCCATGGGAGATACGGGTCCGGTGTCTCAAAGCGGCGAATGCCTTGAGATGGGTATCCTGATGGCAAAAAAGTACAACGATCCGATCGCGCCGCAGCTGCTTGCTGCCATGGATGTTATGATCCGGCAAAAGGGGTACAAACGGGAGTCAAGTGATTACTTGGGCCTGCTTTGCTATCTCCCCCGGATCCCGGCGGGAACTATAAGCTATAGCTGGCCCCGCAGCGGTGAGCTTGATTTTGCCAAATGCTACCTGCAGCGCAACGGGACAGATAAAGAAACCGGGATGATGTATGTAGTGCAGGGGGCCAGCTATAACCACAACCATGCAAATGGCATGGCCGTAGAGCTGTATGGAGCCGGCACTGTAATGGGAGTTGATCCTGGAAAGGGCCTGACATATGAGGCACCGATGCACGTCAACTATTATGCACAATGGGCCGCGCACAATACGGTGATAGCCGGTGCTGCTTCGGGCTCGGTTCCCTTTTTCAAGGGAGGGGGAGGCATGAAAAATATCGGCGCCATCAGCCTGAAAGCCATGGAGCCGCTGGCCGACAAGCCTGCTGTTTCTCCCTCTTGTTCGTTTACTGATACGCGTTATACGGACCCTTCCACCAACACCCCACAGCAACGGACCCTGGCCATTATCCGGACTGGCGAACGTTCCGGTTATTATCTCGACATCTATCGCTCTGCAAATACGGGCAGCAACGAGTATGTATATCATAACATAGGCAACCAGCTCAAGTTCCTGCAGACAAACAGAACAGCCCTGTCTATGCAGCCGGCCTCTTTCCCGCTCAGCAAGAACCCGCCTGATCCGCCCGGCCTCCGGTACATCAATCCCTTTTCAACATCGGGCAATACCGATAAGGGTGCGGTTGCCTTGTTTAGCCTGGATGATCAAAAGAAATTCATGCAGGTCCTATTTGCCCCTGAAAAAGGGCGTGCATTCTGGGCTGGCAGCGGACCACCATCCGGCACAGCCGACCTGCCTTACCGCAACTTGCCCACACCTACCCTAGTATGCAGGCAGGAGGGAGAAGCGCGGTCGCGTCCGTTTGTAGCGGTGTATGAGCCATTCAGCGGTGAGAACAATTTTACCGTGCAGGAAATTGCTGTTGCTGGTCAGCAAAAAAGGGAAGAGTTTATAGCGGTAGAAGTCGTTCACAAGGATAAAAGCAGGGAGCTTGTTCTGCAGTCGGTAGACAGTGCAAAAGAACATGCCGGCAGCAATTGGAGTTTTACCGGCAGCTTTGGTGTGGTCAGCGTTCAGGCCGGTGAGCCTGTGTATCTCTATGTGGGCGCAGGAGGGAAGCTGTCGTACCAGCAGTATGCTGTTGCGACCAACAAGGTAGATGGCGCTGCCAATGTAGAAATACACGGATCCTCGCTCCGGGTTTCCTGCAACCAGGAAACGGTGATCACCATTCACCGGACCGGTTTGCAGGGGGCTGTACTGACCGGGGCGGAGGGCAGCAGATCGCTACCTGTTGTGCGGGAAAAAAATGGTTTGTCCTTTACGGTTCCGGCTGTTATGAACGCAGCCATCAAACTGAATTAATTAAACACTTATTGTAACACGATGAAAAGGATAGTTTCTTTCTTTTTGCTGGTTTGTGCTGCCTTGCAGCTGACCGCCCAGGGCAAGCAAATCCTCAGCAGCAAGTTTTCAAAAGAGCAGCTCCGGAAAGTCCTGGTTCCGCAAGCCACCTGGCAGCCTTTCCCCCGCCTGGCCGATCGAAACGGTTGGGCCCGTGCTGATCAGGCAATGATGAAAGCAACGCTGGAGGAAGCAGAAAAATGGGTGCATTACAGCTGGCCTTCCGTACCGGCTACCAAATCGCTCAACATTGAACGCAACGGGAACCGGAGTGAATACGAGGCCATCAGTTTTGAAAAACGGCGGGTCTTGGGCACCCTGCTGATGGCAGAAGTGGCTGAACACAAGGGCCGCTTTATCGATCCGGTCATCGATGGTGTGTATTCCATCTGTGAAGAAACTTTCTGGGGCTCACCTGCGCATCTTCCGAAATCAAAAGAGTTGTCCGGCCTCATGGACGTATCGCAGCCTTTTGTGGAACTGTTCAGTGCAGAAACGGCGGCCTTTCTTTCCTGGGTAGATTATTTTCTCGGAGATGAGCTTGACAAGGTTTCTCCCCAGATCAGAAAGCGCATTTATTCCGAGGTCAACTACCGGATCTTTCAACCCCTCCTTACCAAACCGCATGGCTGGATGGCATCCAACGCCAATGGCCGTCGCCCCAACAACTGGAATCCCTGGATCTGCTCCAACTGGCTGAACGCCGCGCTGCTGCTGGAACGCGATGAGGCCAAGCGGACAGACCATGTATATAAGATCCTGCAGGTGCTGGATGAGTTTCTTACGCCTTACCCGCAGGATGGTGGTTGTGATGAAGGTCCGGGTTACTGGGGTGCAGCCGCTGCTTCGCTGTACGATAATATTGCCATGCTCAACCAGGCCACTGAAGGCGCTTTCAAGTATGTGTATGATGATGAGAAGATAAAAAATATGGCGCGCTTTATCTACCGGGCACAGATAAGCGAAAAATACTTTCTTGATTTTGCTGATGCCGATCCGCAACCCAATCCGGATGGCGATATGATCTACCGGTTTGGCAAGGACATCAGAGATGCAGACATGGTGCGGTTTGGTGCCTATTACCGCCGCCCGGAACCGGGCCGGATCAGCTCTTCTCATTATTTCCGCAATTTTTACTCCTTGTTCATCCAGGATGAGTACAGCCAGGCAACCAAGGGATTGCCCCTGCCGCAGGATGTATGGCTGCCCGATATACAGGTCATGATCGCGCGCGATGTGGCAGGCTCTTCCAAAGGTTTTTTTGTAGCTGCCAAAGGGGGCAACAACGATGAAAGCCACAACCACAACGACATTGGCAACTACATTGTTTACTACGATGGCTTCCCGCTGCTCATCGATGTTGGGAGGGGGTCGTATACGGCGAAAACATTCAGCAACCGCCGTTATGAGATCTGGTTTAACTGCTCTAATTACCACAACGAACCTACCATCAACGGGGTGGACCAGCTCGCGGGTGCCCGCTTCAAAGCCAGTGACGTGGCTTATAAGAAAGACGCCTCATCGGCCCAACTTTCCCTCAACATCGCTGCCGCCTACCCAGACAGCGCCGGCGTCCAAAGCTGGCAACGCGCTATCCGCCTGAACAGGGGAAAGAACGTAGAGATCAGGGATGTGCTGTCGCTGAGAAAGACCCATTCCATCACACACCATATCATGACCTGCTACCCCGCAGAAGTGGGGAAAGCGGGAGAACTGACCATCCACTATGCACCCAAAGGGGCAGCAGCAAAGGATTTTGTAATCAAGTACAATGCATCCCAGCTGCGCCCCTCAGTAGAAAAGGTCCCACTTGCCACCCCCGAAGACAAAGGCATCCTTGAAAAATGGGGAGACAATATTTACCGGATCAATTTTGAAGCAATCAACCCGAAAGCAAACGACAAAATAGATTTTACGGTGGCGGCGAAGTAGCGGGTTGTTTTTTTGTTTGTAGAAAAAAACGAATCTTACTTGATTAAGGCGAAAGCTTGATTAACTATAGTTTGGCCGCTCTACAGAGATCCTGTAAGGGCGCGGCGGCAGCCTGCAATTTCAAACGGAGCTGCGCCCTTACAGGATGACAAAAAAAAGAGTAGCGGTTTTGTTTGCTGAATTCTGTAAAGTCTTATGGACAAAAAGAAAAGATAACCTTTTTAAGTTCTTTGTTTATAAAGTTCTAATCTCAAAAGAGGAAAGATTTCATTTGAAGTTCAGGGCTCTATAAAATTCCTAAAATTGTATACAGAATAGAAATAGATTCCTTTTTATTTTGTCATTCCGCCGGGGCGCATTTTTGCTGTTGCACTATCGTTATGCTTAAGCGCCCCGTGCGGAATCTCTGTGGAGCGGTGAGATGGATGAATAATCATGAGTCCGGAAAAAGGAAGTTCATTCAAGGTCTTTCCTGTGAAACAAATCATCTGGCGGCCATTTGTCAAACAACTCTTGATTCAGGGATTGCCGATGCGGATTAAAAGCGCTGATTAGTTCGCTCTTTTTTCTCCTCGACAAGTTCTTGATTTCTTTCTTCCTGGCTATTGCCCCATTGATGTATTGAAAGCTCTCATGATAGAGCAGGTGGTAACAGTTATATCTACCTGTAAAAGTCCTTGTGTTTCCTCTGTTTAGATAATGTTCAATAATCCGCTGAGGTAAGTTATTGGTAACTCCCGTATACAGGACGGTTCTTGTTTTATTTGCAGCTATATAAACATGAAAGTGTTCATTCATGTAACAAGCTACTAACTCATATGCCTTCTCTTTCAGGTCAATTCACCCGGCTTATTCCATTACCCTATATTTCTCTCCGCTTATCTTTTCCTGTATCTTATCACGACCGTTGCCCCGGTATATATTGCCTGCTGACCGGATCTCTTTGCCTGCGTAGGCTTCCAGTCCATAACCTGAATTGTAGCAGATCCGGTTTTGGCTTATGGTGATAACGGATGATCCCTGGTGTAAGAACTCCAGCATGATGCCGCTCTGGTCATTGCCTTCCACCAGGTTGCGGACGATAGAGATTTGGTTGCTTTCCATGACCAGTATGCCGTGATACGCATTGCGGGCGATTTCGCAGCTGGCGATGGTTGCACTGGTGCAGTGGTCAAGCGCAACACCGCTGCCGTAAGGAGAGGTGTCGAGCCGGCAGTCCTGTACGGTTGCCTGCGTGCAATGCGACAGCAGGAGATTGTGTTGCAGCTTCGGTCCGGGTACAATGCTGGAACCGTTCTCCGTAAAATCGCAGCGGATGATCCGGATGGCAGCAGCGCCACTGATAAAGACACCGTTGTATGTACAGTTCTGTACTGTTGTATTTACCAGGCTGATGTTTTTCATCCCGCCTTCTGTTTGGGAGCGGAACACAATGCCGCCCCTGTTGGCCCCGCTGCGGAAAGAGCGGTTGCTGTTTGGATCGGTACCGGGATCGGTTTTGGCAGAGCCTTCCACTACCAGATCGCGGATCGTTATATCATGCATATCGCCGCCTGCATTTACGATGGCATCCCGCTCGCCCTGCGCCGACGGATCAAGAAATAGAACAGTGCCCAAGCCCTGTCCGGCCAGCGTAATACCCGATGGCATTTTGAGTGCAGCTGGCAGGGTGTGGATACCGGCTTTCAGGAGCACCCAGCGGCCGGTACCAGCTGCCGCATCAAGCGCTTGCTGAATAGACTGGCCGGGCTCAACTACAATTGCATTCCCCGGAGCAGCTACCGGTTCCCGGCCTGAACCGGCTCCTGCGATATAGCCGGTGGTATCAGGCTTTGGCACAATTGGCCCTCCACCCGGCTTGCTAACAGGAACGCGAACTGCACTCAGGATGCTCCTGCCCGCCTTGGCGCGCATGGAATCGGCTGCTTGCTTGGCAAAAGGCATGGCTACTCCCTGGGCGGTATAATGACGGTATACATACTCATAATCATCGCGCAGGGCCTTGGCGCGTTCAGAGATAGTGCCGTAGCACTGTGGCTTGCGGCCGAGCAGGAAACCGGCGGGGTATTCATAGCCGAGTGCGATCCTGTTGTTGCCGATAGAAAAAAGATCCACGCCTTGGGTGTAAGCCAGCTGGGCTGCGCCGGCGAACTCGCCTAAACCCAATTGAACATGCCCCTGGTCGCGGGCGCTTTCCTGGCACTGTCCGCTGGGATAAATGTATTTAAAGATGCTGCCGTTCACAGGTCCGTGCAGAAAATGATCAACTGCATTGTCGAACATGGTCCGGTTATCGGTGAAGATGCCGATGGCCATGATAGAATGAATGATGGCACCATCCCAGTTGCCGTTTGCCTGCGGAAAATAAAAACGCAGCAGGGGATAGTAAACCGTCAGGAGCATACCGGTAAACCGGTCTATGTCTTCCTGCTTCCAGCCTGCTCCAGTATACCGCAGGATCTCTGCGGCATTGCACCACAGGTGGCCCGTCCACGCAGCCAGCAGCTTGGCATCGTTGTAATCAAAATCCCATAGCACGGGCGACCAGGTATTGATGATGCCGATGGCCTTATCCGCATATGTGCGGTTGCCGGTGATGTACCAGACAAGCGCATTGTTATAAGCCATCTCTGCGCTTCTCGACAGGTCATCGCCTCCGACATTGGGCCGCCCGTAAGGACCGCGCAGCACATGCGCATGGGGCTTTGCCGTGAAAGTCGTGTCCGTGGCTGCTTTCAGCCGGTCGAATGCGGCCTTGTAAGGCTGCGTGCCTGCCAGCACCTGTTGCTTCATATAAGCCAGGTCAGCCGCTGTCTGGTTCATCCCGGGATGAACAAATTTCTGTGCTTGCAGAACAGTAGGCAGTAAAAAAGAAATGATGGCAATCAAAGCCATCATTTCCGAGTAAAAGATTTTTTTCATGCTATTTTCCTTGCATCGTGTATCGTTTGATACTGATCACAGCGCTTCTGTTGGTATTGTCAATAGAGTTGATATAAATGTATGCCCTGTATTTGCCATCGGCCGTTTCCACCCATACGCCTGCTTCCGCTTTTAAGTTGAGGGCGTAGTTGGGCGCGTTGGTAAGGTTGAGCTGTTGAAAATCCAGGTCATCGATATAAATACCATACTGCAGCCTGGCCAGGTTGAAATCCTGCAGGTTGAATACTTTGTTCATCTTGACAGACCGGTTCACCCCTGCCGGGAGGGTGATGCCGGGAAGGTACTGCGTGTCGGCTGCAGGCGCTACCAGGGCATGCGTAAAAGTAACGGTGGGCAGGGCGCGGTACAAGTATACCAGGTCGATCTTAGAGGCGTTGGTGACCGCTTGGGCGGCCGTATAGGCTGTCGTATCGCTGATAGAAAGATAACAGGCACCCCCATCCTTTACAGTAATGAGCCTTGCCATGTCCATCTGGGCGATGGTATAAGGACCCGCCTTGAAAGAAACGGTTTCACCGTCGCTGCTTTTGGCGGAGAAGGTAAAGCTCACGGTTTTGCCACGGGCAGCTTCAGGGATCACATAGTAGTAACGCAGGGTGGAAGCCATGGTGTCTTTGGTAAAAGTAACCGTGGTTGTATTGCCGCTGTTAACGGAAGCTGAGCCAACCTGCACGCCTACATCGGCGCCGCCGCTCCCGGTGTAAAATGAACGGTTTTCCAGGTAGGTGGCACCGGCGCCGGGAATAGAAGCTTCTACCTGTGCAGATACCAGCTTGCCTTTGCTGGGGAGGATGGCCATGGCATAAGCAAACTCGATCGTTTGTCCCACAATGTTAGGTCCGAGTGTTCTTTTGATCACATCGTTCTGAAGCACATCCTTGGGCGTGGGCAGTGCATAAGGTTTTTCTTTCTGGCAGGCTGCAGCAAGCAGAACCAGCGGCAGCATATAGAATATATATTTTGTAATGATTGAACGTTGCTGTAACATACTTTGGTTTTAACGGGTGAATGTTAGCTGTTTGCAGATAGCAGCTTATTTTTTCTGTACCGAGACGATCACTTTATAAGCTTTTCTGATCTGCCGGTTGCCGGAAACAACGGTCCATACTTTTGGATTTGCCAGATCTGAGAAATCTACTTTTCCTGTAATCTTAGGGTCCAGCTTTGCATCGGTGACCAGCGTAAATTGTGGATATAAATTCTTCAGGTCGGTACCGTACAGCACTTCCACATTGATGGTCTGGGCGGTGGTGTCGATCACCGCTGCTTTTGTTCTGACGGTTACATAATCGGTACCCAGCAGCTCAAAGTTGCTCACATAGCATTCCTGCCGCGTGGTGATCAGCAGGCCGTCTTCGTCAACCGGAAAATTGTTTTTGCAGGCCGCCAGGGCGATCACCAGGATCGCTGCACCTGCAAAGGCTTTGATGTATTTTTTCATACGTGTTTGTCTAAAAAAGAATGATTGTGATTGATGGCAGCACTATCTCCAGGGCACATTTTGTATGATCTTGGGATTGCGGTCGCGTTCTTCCGGCGGGATGCGGAAGATATAGTTTTGCTGATAGGTGAGCTGCGAGGTGTTCTGGTAATAACGTTCCTGGTTGGCTCCCCAGGTATCTTGCCGCCATACGCCTACACCATTGGGCTGCCCCCATACTCTCTCGATGGCTCTCCAGCGGCGCAGGTCAAAGGAGCGCTGGCCTTCACCGATCAGCTCTACAATGCGTTCCTGTTCGATGGCATCAAAGAATGCAGTCGCACTGGCTGTTTTGTCTGCTTTGAGTGCCGGCAGGTTACCCCGGCGCCTGATCTTGTTCACCAGGTCGATCGCATCGGCCTGGGGACCGCTGGTGGCGTTGGTGGCTTCTGCATACATCAGGTAAACATCCGCCAGCCTGATCACCGGCCAGGCGAAATCGCCGTCGCTGCGGCCTTGTCCTGCATAGTTGCGGACAAACTTCCGGAACACGTAACCAGAGTTACATCCGTCTGTATTGTAAGTAGTATATTTTACGCCGCCGATGGTAACCGATTGGGCCCATGACTGATAAATAAAAGGACACCATCCTGTAGACGCAAGGGAAATCATACCGATGCTGGTTTCATAATCCCATTGGATGGTGGATTTCATGCGGTAATCGCGGTTGGCATAACTGGCAGGGTTAACCGCTGAATTGAGTGTTGTTCTGGCAGCGGCATTGGTGGTCGGGTTCATTTGTACCAGCTTGGGTGCAAAATCACCGGTGGTGGTCAGCTGGTAGCGGTCGGCAATTTCATAGCGGGGAGAAACCCAGCACTGGGATCCTTCGTGCGAACGGCCGGAGAAATCACGCATCAGTTCTTCACCCTGGCTGGTACCTGTGCCACCGTGGGTGAACACCAGCAGCGCTTCCGGGTTGCCGTTTGCCTTGGGGGTAAAAAGGTTGTAATAGTTGGGCAGCTTATCGGCTTTTCCCAGCTCATCAATTTCACCCGGATCGCCGTTCATGTACAGCGTAAGCCCGTAATCATTGATCACGCTTTTAAAATCGGCCGCAGCAGCTTTGTAAGCAGCATCTGCAGCTGCAGCGTCCGGCTTGAACGTGTCGAGTTCAGGCCAGCCGAACTTGTTCCAGCTTGCCCAGTACAGCAGTACCTTGCCTCTCAGCGCAAGTACACCCGGCTTGGCTGCGCGCCCAAGGGCAGCGGTTTTAGGAAGCTTGTCGATCGCATAGCCGAGATCGGCCAGGATAGAATCCTTTACCTGTGCGATGGGCATCCTTACCAGTCCGGTCACTTCTGAAGGCGCATTGACCACATGGCTCAGATAGGGCACATCACCCCACATAGAGATCAGCTTGAAGTAGCACAAGGCACGCAGCATCTTGGCCTCGCCCAGGATCAGTTGAAAATTGGCTGCCGTAGTGGTATTGGCTTCGGGCAGGATCCGGTTGATGTTATCGATCACATAATTTGCGCGGTTCACGCCGCCAAACAGGTAGCGGTACATTTTGTCGAAACTGGATGCATAACCGCTGGGGTTGTAATTGCCTCCGTTATAGGCATCACCCAGCCGCAGGTTGCCGCTGGTGGTGCTGGTACCCCGCGCCCTGGTGTATTCTGCCTGGCCATCAAAATAGTAATCGCGGTCAAAGCAGGGCCTGATGGAAGCATAAGCGCCCATGAGCGCGTAGGTTGCATCTGTTTCTGTTTTCCAGAAAACAGCCGTTTCCAGATCGGCTGTCGGAGTTTGATCGAGCAGATTTTTTCTGCACGCGCCCACCCCGAGCATCAATCCGGCCAATGCAAGGGCAGTTCCTATTTTTACTGAAAAGTCTCTCTTTCTCATGTCAATATTTTTAGAAGCCGAGGTTTACGGCTACTGAATAAGATTTGTTTAACGGATACAGGTTATTGGCGTCGCCTGCTTTCTCGGGGTCTAACCCGCGGAATGAAGAAAAGGTAAACAGGTTCTCTGCTGTGCCAACAATGCGCAGGCTGTTGAGGCCCGCTCTCTTCATAAAGCCCGATGTGATGGTGTATCCCAACTGTACATTTTTAAAGCGCAGATAACTCATGTCATCCAGCCAGAACGTGGTCTGGGCGGTGTTGTTGCCACTGCCACCCAGGCGGGGCCACAAGCCGTTGCGGTTCTCTACCGACCAGGGATTGTCCAGATGCTGTTGTGTGACGGCATAGCGGGTTGTGCTGAAGTTTAACTGGTTGAAATTGTTCAACCAGAAATCCTTGCGGCCTGCCGATCCCTGCAGCAGGAAAGCCAGGTCAAATCCTTTGAACGCCACATAGGAGTTCAGGGCGAAATAGGTAGATGGACGGGTCCGGTTGGTGTTGGCGTAGGCTTTCATGTCGTTGCCGTCAATGCGTCCGTCGCCGTTGAGGTCTTCCCGCAGCAGGTCGCCGGGCTGTGCTCCCTGGGGTGTGGCATTGTAAACATCCTGCCAGGTTTGGGCAATGCCCCTGTCCTGGTAAGTGTATACAAAATTGTAAGGCATGCCGATGAAAGTAGTACCTCTTCCCAGGTACTCATTCCATTTTTCAAGCTTGTTTGTATTGTACGAGGCATTGATGCTGACGCCGTAGTTTAACCTGCCTATTTTATCTCTCCAGGAAAAATCACCTTCTATACCCCTGTTGCGCATGTTACCGATGTTCCTGCGGGGGGCCGGGTTGAATGCGCCACTGATGAGGAGCGACAGGTCGGAAGGGCGGTTCATTCCGGTTGTGAGCCGATCGTAATAATCGATGGAAGCGTTCAGCCTGCTGTTCAGGAAGGCGAGGTCTGTACCTACGTTAAACACCTTGGTGTTTTCCCAGGTCAGGGATTGGTTGATGAGCTTGGTATTTACAAATCCTCTGATGATGCTGCCGTTGACGATATACAGGTTGGCGGCCAGCGTAGGCTGTTGTTCAAAGCGGCCCACACCACTGTTGTTGCCGAGTGCACCATAAGAAGCACGCAACTTACCGCTGTTCAGAAAGCGATCGGTGAATTTGCTCAGAAAGCCTTCTTCTGTAAAACGCCATCCCAATGCTACGGAAGGAAAGAAACCATACTGGCTTCCCTTGATAAATTTAGAGGAACCATCTGCCCGGAAATTGGCTTCGAACAGGTATTTGTTAAATGCCGTATAGTTCAGGCGGCCGATGTAAGAAGCCAGTCCTTCCGTACTGGAGCTGCCTCCTGTAACCTGGCTGGCATCTACCAGCGCTGCATCTACTTCGCGCAGGGTAGGATAGAGCCGGTCATTGCGGGCGGCGTACTGGATGCGGTCGTACCAGTACTCTTCACTGTACACCACCAGGGCACTGATGTCGTGGTTGGTATTGATAACAGTATGGTAGTTCAGTCTTCCGCTCATTTGTGTTTTGTAGCCCGTACGGGTATCATTTGTAATGGCAGCGTTGGTTCCTACATACACACGGCTTCCATATGCACCGGTCTGGAAATTATAGGCCTGGTTCGGTGTATTGGCCGTGTAGAGAAACTGGTTGTAATAATTGACCGAATAATCAACGCGGCCGGTAAGTCCCTTTACCGGTGTCCAGTCCAGGTAAGCAATTCCATTGGCCTCCTGGCGATTCTGGCGGTTCAGGTTGTTTGTGTATACAGTGTAAGGATTGTATGCCTGCGGGTCTTCATTATAGGCCATGACGCCACCAAAAAGCCCCGTTGCAGGATCATAAGGTGTGATACCGGCAATTGCGTACTGCATATCGTAGCCTGCGGTATTGGTAGAAGTCGGATCAGTAAAGCCTTCCAGCAGGGCGTAGGTATTTTTAGACCAGTTGCCGTTAAACTTAACACCTGCATTCATGTTGCTGCGCAGCTTGTAGTCGTAGCTGAAGCGGGCATTGTACTGGATATAATCATTGTTGATCTGCAACCCTTTTTCATTCTTGTATCCGGCGGACATAAAGAAGTTGGATTTTTCATCGCCACCGGATGCAGATAAGTTGTAGTTCTGAAAAGCACCCTGGCGGGTCAGGATATCCCACCAGTCTGTATTGGGATAGCGCAACGGGTCAATCATACCCAGGGCGAGCCATTGGTCGATGGTGCCGTTTTTAAACAGGAGGTTGGAATACAGGGTATTGGTCAGGGCCCTGCGTTGCTCCAGGGTAAGTGCCCGCGGATAGTCGGCCAGGAAATCGTATGCTTTGGTGGGCTCTACGATAGATGCCGTGCTGTTGAATGTGATATTGGTTTTTTTCTGTCCCCTGCCTGATTTGGTTGTGATCAGGATAACCCCGTTGGCAGCGCGTGAACCATATACGGATGCCGAGGTCGCATCTTTTAAAACAGAAATGGTTTCAATGTCGTTGACGTTGATCCGGTTGATGTCTATATCAGGCATGCCATCCACCACCACCAGCGGATTGGCATTGTTGACCGTTCCCAAACCGCGGATCAGCAGGGCGGCACCATTGCTGCCGGCCATGCCGGAGTTTTGTGTCACTGCCAAACCCGGCACCAGTCCTTCCAAGCCGGAAGAAATATTGGGCAGGGCGCGGCTGGTAATTTTTTCATCCACGTTTACGGCAGATACGGCACCCACCAGGTTTACTTTTTTCTGCCGGCCGTAACCAACAACAACGACGTCGTTCAGGGAATTGGCATCGCCGCCTGTAAGCTTTACATCCAGCGACCGGCGTCCTTTTAGTTCAATCTCTTGTGTAGAAAGGCCGATGTAACTAATAACAAGGGAGGCGTTCAGGTTGGGCACGGGGATCGTATACACGCCCTGGTCGTTGGTGGAAACGCCCGAAGCGCTGCCTTTTACCTGCACACTGGCGCCGGAAAGCGGCTCACCTCTTTCATTCACGATCTTACCGGTAACAGTGGCCTGTTGTGCCAGCGCCAGCTGAAGAAAAACGCCCAGGAGCAAAACCAGCGTGAGCTGAACCCGCCGGCGGATGCTGCTCCCTGCACTGTGCAGAACAGCCACACCAGCTTGCTCCGCATCAGGCAGCATGCTGCTGCCGGTGCGTGCTGAGCGCCTGCGCCCGACTAAAGTAGAAAACTTCATACGTTGCAATGTTTGAGTTTGATAAATAGATAACAGACTAGATGCTATATAATATGGTCAAAAAACAATTCTTTTTGGTGGTAAGCATTGGATGATACGCAACAGCCAGCCCGTTTACAACAAGGGCTGCATGCATCATCACAGCAGCATATTCAAATGGATTGGATAAATTTTTTAAGGGCCTTGGACCGGATAACCAGGGCTGCAGTTATGCAGTAGAAAGAAAAGTGTAGTATTTTTTCATACGACAATTATTTGTTTACAAACAGGAATAGATACATCTGCATCGTTACTCAACTGCACGGCCGGCCGAAACTAGTAAAAGAACCTGTTCTTTCGAAAGTTTTTGAAAAATTTTCTCCCATTCGCTGGTAAAAGCGCATTTGGGATAAGTAAATCTTTCTAGGTTGACGGCAGACCGGGTAATGAAAAAGAAAAGATGACAACAGAAAATCTGAAAATGCTGCAAGACTATACCTTGTTACTGATCTTTCTTGCTTCTTTTTGCGCTTTCAGGGCCAGTTCGGTTGCCAGAAAACAGTGTTCCTGGGTCATGGCTGTTTCCGTGCGGTGCAGAATGTCATCTACCAGTTGGGTACCATAGGGGAGCGGTTCCTTGTTGCAATCAATGTATTTTGTTTCTTTCTGATTGACCAAATATAGATGATTGCCGCCGGGATGGCTGGCAATGTCAACGTTTTTCCGGATCTCGATAAAGCCATCTGTTCCCAGGATGGTCAGCCTTCCATCACCCCAGGAAGCCAGGCCATCAGGTGTAAACCAGTCTACGCGGATATAACCCGTACCGCCGTTTCCATGCAGCATGATGTCTCCAAAGTCTTCAAAGCCGGGGTATTGCGGATGATGCACGTTGCCGATCTGTGATGCAACCACCTCTGCTTTGGTGCTGCCGGTGAAAAACAAAAACTGGTCAAACTGGTGAGAACCGATGTCGGTAATAATACCGCCAAATTGTTTGGGATCAAAAAACCAGGCAGGCCTTGATTTCGGGTTCATGCGATGCGGTCCTAATCCGATGGTCTGGATCACTTTTCCGATAGCGCCTTCCTTTACCAGCTCGCCGGCTTTTACGGTAGCCCGGTTCTCAAACCGTTCGCTGTACATAATGGAGTAGATGCGGCCGGTTTGTTTCTGCACCCGGCGTGCTTCAGCCAGTTGTTCAAGTGAAGTAATGCCCGGCTTGTCTGACATGTAATCTTTCCCGTGCTTCATCACATCAATACCGAGCGGTGCGCGCTGGTTGGGAATGATAGAACTCAGTACCAGCTGGATAGATTTATCCTGCAGGATCTCCTGCTCGGCGGCTGCTTGCTTGACATCCGGATAGCGTTTGGCAAAAGCCGCTGCCAGTTCCGGCTCTTTGGAGTAAAATGATATGAGCTGTCCACCACCCCTTTTTACAGCTTCTATCTGTCCGTAAATATGATCGTGGTTGATCCCGATCACCGAAAACTTTATGCGTGGCTCGTCCCAGGTAGGCTCTTTGGTTTCCTCCGAATGATGACTACTGGTAGTTGTTGGTATATGAGCGTGTGCTGCAGAAGACACCACCAAACCGGCAGCCGTTGCTGCTGCTGCCTTCACAAACCGGCGGCGGTCATATTGCAATCGTTTCATGTAGTAGGAATTTGTGCCAAATGTAAGAAAATCCGTGCCTTGTCTGATCCTTGATTTATCACCTCAACCCCACCTTCAGCACATACTCATCCGCCGTAACATACAAGGTCTTTTGATCGGTGGAGAAGGAGCAATTGGAAGCAATGGTTTTTGTTCTGATTTTTCCCAGGAGCTTGCCAGCGGCGTTGAAGATCCAGACGCCGCCGGGACCGGTGGCAAATACGTTTCCGTTGTGGTCGATCTTTAATCCGTCGGGAAGGCCTTCGGCTTTTTTGCTGGCGGCTGTAGCGTCGTGAAAGATTTTGGGGTTGGTTGGAAGGCCTTCCCCATTTACATCGAACAAGTACCAATACGGTTTTTCAGGATCCGAGTTGGCGATCAGCAGCTTTGTGTATCCAGGGAAAAAGGCCAATCCATTGGGGCGGGTAAGGGTGTCCGTTAGCAGCGTGATCTGTCCCCCCTTGGATACCCGGTATACGCCCTGGTAGGGGGCTTCTTTGCGCGGGTCTTTTTCCTTCTGCTCCAGCCCGTATGGCGGATCGGTAAAATACAGATCGCCGTTGCGGTGGTATACGGCATCGTTCGGACTGTCAAACTTTTTTCCTTTGTAGTTGTCGGCCAGGGTGGTGAAGGCAGACTGGGGCTTGTCGAGCGGTGCGTTCATCCGGGCCATTCTCCTGTCGCCATGCTGGCAGATGACCAGACGGCCTTCCGGATCCAGCACCAACCCGTTGGAACCGGTCTCTCCGCCGCGGGGGATTGTACCCGTATAGCCGGAGGGCGTGAGATAGGTTTCTTTTCCGCCCTTTTCCGTCCATTTATAAATGATGTTCTGCGGAACATCTGAAAAAAGAAGCATCTTTTTGCTTTCTATCCAAAGCGGCCCTTCACTCCAGTCCAGTCCGCCGGCGATAATTTGTATCCGCGCATCCTTTTTTACGAGCGACTGCAGGGCGGGGTCAACTTGTTCTATCCAACCGGCCGAATCAGGAGCAGATTGGCTGTATGCAGTAACAGTCATGGCAAGTAGGCTGATAATTATTTTTATAGAAGCGTGCAGGCAAGTCATGGGGCAGCGTACAATCGATTTATTGCCTGAAGGTAAGAAGGGAAAAACGATCTTGCAAAATAATGCAGGGATCCCTGGAATGGATATTTTGATTTTAGCGGGAATAGTGTAAACTTTGATACCCTGTAAATTGCTTTCCCATATGAAGTATGTTACCTGCCTCCTGCTCTTATTTTGCACCCTTCTTGGATATGGCCAGCAAAAGTCTTCCTTGGGATTGCTTCCTGCCTATTACATTGATTCTGTCAAAGTAAGTTCCATGCCCTTGTTTGATCCGAACAAGATTGCTGCCATCGATGTGATCAAGGATGATCCAAAGCAGGAAAACCGGCACAGTGCTATTTACATCACCCTGTCAAAGCCGCACGACCTCAACCTGTTGACGCTGGAGGAGATTGCCAAAAAAAGAATCCCTGCCGGCACGCCTTGTTTGTTTATGATCGACAACGAGATTGTAAAAGATGTGGAGACAGTGTTGATCGATTCCTCCTATATCTTCCAGTACGAGTTGCTGAATACAAAAGATTTCAAGTACCTGCAGGCCCTTCCTGCACTGACCATTTTGAACATCAGGGTCAGAACAAAAGCCAACCTGGATAAAGAAAAAAGCATTCTTATCCGCGGCCAGCAAGCCGGTTCTTTTCAGTTCAGCCTGCCTTGACCTTGCTGAAAAGCAATAAATGCTAAGCACAGGATAGGCTGAACTTTCCGACTCCAAAGCCGGTGTCCAAAAAATGGGCAGGATCAGGTGTCGGACTTTTTTACATCCGAATCGATGTTGTTTTGCCGCTCAATGACTTTCCGGACCGCCCTGTTCTTCATGCGGAAGATGGGAAATTGCATGGGACTGAGCTTGGGCCGCTCGTCGCCAAAGAGCACACCCCATTGCCGGAAATTGTTGGAGCGGTCAAAGATGACTTTGAGGATGGCGATAACAGGCAGCGAAAGAAACATCCCTGATACGCCCGCTATAGCACCGCCTACAATCACCCCGATGATGCTCGCCAGCGCGTTGATTCTCACTTTGGATCCTACAATGCGCGGCATCAGGATGTTGTTGTCGAGGAACTGAACGGCGGCGATCGCAATCAGCACTTCAAAGATGGGCCAAAGTTCCGTAGAGGAGGTAAGCGTAAGCAGCACGCCAATGATATTCCCGATCAGCGCACCGATATACGGGATCAGATTCAATACGGCAAATATGACCCCGATCAGCAGGGCATGCTTGATACCGAGGATCCACAGTGTGCCACCCAGCAAGATGGTTATATACGTGATCTGGATCAGCAAACCGACCAGGTAGCTTTTGATAATGACCTGCATTTCACGCATGCCATCTTCCAGGCGTTCATGGCTTTCTTTGGGAAACCAGAGAAATACAAAACGCAGCAACAGGTTTTTGTAAAACAAGATCAGAAAGATATAAATGGGGATCAGGCCCACAAAAATAAAGACCGACGTGAGTGAGGCAGCTGCTCCTCCCAACAGACTCGTGGCAGAGTTCAGCAGGCTTTTGCTTTGCTCATTTAAAATGGCCAGCTGCCGTTCCTGGGTGAAATGTGTTTTTTTATTGATCCAGTCACTGAGTGCATTCAGGTGTGTGTTCACGTTGGAACGGATGGTCGGGATATCGGCTATCAGCCGGCCGATCTGGTTGGAAAAAAACCAGACGATCAGCGCCATAAATCCAAGCAGCGTCAGCACTGACATGGCGATAGCCAGGGTTTCGGGAAATTTTATCCGCATAAAAAACCGGTATACGGGTAAAATAACAATGCTGATAAAAAAAGCCAGTACGATAGGGGTAATAATACCGCTGCCCGAAACAAGGATCAGTCCTAATACAAATAAGCCTACCAGTTCGATGGACCGCCTGACAGTAATGGGAAGTTGTTGCATGGAAATAGAAATAGGAGCTTTAGTAAAACGATTTCCCCTTATAAGTATCAAAATCATGCCATTGCCGCCGGACTTCCCTGGTTTAGAGTGCGCCATCCCCTGGAATTTCTGCCCGCAATAAAACTTATCTTCACCTATAAACCAATATATGCAAAGGCTGCAAAACCCGCTCTGCCTGAAAAAAGTCTTGTTCTTCGCTGCAGCTGTTTGCGGCAGCTACTGTTGCAATCCCCGGGTTGCCGATGGGGTAAGGCGGAGCGATACCAGGAAGGACATAGAGATGCTAACAGACAAGGGACGGATTGTGCTGCGCCTCTCAGATAAGACGCCCGGGCACCGCAACAACTTTCTTCGCCTGGTAAAAACCCATTTTTACGACAGCATCCTGTTCCACCGGGTCATCAAAGGATTTGTGGTGCAAACGGGTGATCAGCGAACCAAACCCGTTGCGCTGCAAAACAGTGACAAGCCTCCTTATACCATACCGGCTGAATTTGACCCGGAACTTTTTCACAAGCGGGGTGCGCTGAATGCGGCCCGCACGGGCGAAGAAACCAATCCGCTGCAAGCTTCTTCCGGCACCCAGTTCACCATGATCCAGGGCAAATTGTTTACAGACAGCTTGCTCGATGTGACGGAAAAGCGGGTTACCCGCATGAACGCTTACAAGCTGGTATTGCAGGACCCCGCCAATGCATGGATGCTTGACAAGCTCAAGGCCTATGCCGCTGCCAAACAACCCGACAGCGCCAAGCTGATCCGCGACCAGATCGATACGCTGACCGTCCGTAAAATGAATGCCATTCCTGCCTACCACTTTTCAGCAGAACGGAGAAGGATTTACAAAACCATTGGAGGCGCTCCGCACCTGGATGGCAATTACACGGTATTTGGCGAAGTGGTGTCCGGTATGGATGTGGTCGACAGCATTGCCTCCGTGAAAACCCAGCAGGACCGTCCCGTACAGGATGTGCGCATCATACAGGCGCGGTTGATCAGGAGAAAGTAGGAATAAGCATAAACAATAAACACCGGGAACTTCAGCCCGGTTACTGAACGAAAGCTGCCCTCTTCTTTGATTCGACAGCTTCGGGATGTTGGTGCGTACTTTGCGCTGTAACCGGTATCAGGCGGATGATCCTTACTTTGTTCAGGACACGCATGATCAGGTAGGTCATATCAAACTCAAACCAGCGGCGCGCAAAGTTTGCATTGTCTTTCTGGTAGTGGTGGTTGTTCTGAAACAATTCGCCCATCAATATGATACCAAAAGGAGTGGAATTCTTTGAATGATCGCCGTTCTTGTAATTGCGGTAACCGTATTTGTGTCCGCACCAGTTTACGACGGCTCCCTGTATCGGTCCCATCAGGAAATGGATAGGAAGCAACAGGAACCACCACAAGCTGGGTGCAAAACAGATATAAAAAGCCACATAAGACAAGCCAAAGATGACCCGGGTTATCATGCTATGTCCGATCCGGTCGAGCTTTTCCCATACAGGCAGGTAATCGCGGGTAAACTGCTCTTCGGGCAAATGGGTACCCTTTTCAAAACCGCTGTAGATGTTGGCTGTATGCAGCATCATCTGGAACACATCTTTGAAAAAATGCGGAGAATGCGGGTCCTTGTCCGTATCGCTGTAGGTATGATGCATCCGGTGCATCACGCCGTAAGCCCGCGGAATCAGGTAAGAAGAGCCCTGGGCAAACCAGGTCATGAAATAAATTGTTTTTTCCCATCCCTTACTGGTGGTATACATCTGGTGGGATGCATAGCGATGCAGAAAGAACGAATGAAAGAAAAGAGAGAGAAACCAATGCACAAGAAAGAAAGATAAAATCAACCACATAGTACTAGTTCAGAAATTAATATGATACGGAATAGGCAAGAGGAGGTTAACGGTCCGGAATGATCAAAGTTATTGTCTGCCGGAATGGGCCGCAAGGTAGACTATTTAAATGAAACAGAAACACAAAATGTGAATAGTTGATTTTTTACTCCTGTCATGCTAAAGATATATCGTGTAGATTGCGCATGAATGACCAGGAGAGCTGTATTGCAACCACTTAATCTTTAACGGGATGAAAGCTTTATACTGCACCACGCCGGGTGAATTTGAATACAAAGAAACCCCTATGCCGCAGCCTGCAGAGGGAACCACCTTGCTTAAAATAAAACGCATTGGCATCTGCGGCACCGACCTGCATGCCTTTGAAGGCACACAGCCTTTTTTTCAGTATCCCCGCATCCTGGGCCATGAACTGGCCGCCGAGATTGCTTTTACAAAAGCTGCGGGATTTGCGCAGGGCGATACCGTTACGTTTATACCTTATTTTAACTGCGGTCATTGCATTGCCTGCAGGATGGGAAAACCCAATTGCTGCGTCAACATGCAGGTATGTGGTGTACATGTGGACGGGGGCATGCAGGAATACCTCTCCGTGCCCGATCACTCACTTATTCACGGCGAGGGGCTTAGCTTTAACGAGCTGGCCCTGGTTGAACCGCTGGCCATCGGCGCCCATGGCATCCGCCGGGCCGATGTATTGCCGGATGAATTTGTGCTGGTGGTAGGCGCTGGTCCGATCGGACTGGGCACCATGGAATTTGCCCGCATCGCCGGCGCGCAGGTGATTGCTATGGACATCAACGGGGGGCGGCTCGATTTCTGCCGCAACAAGCTCGGTGTTCACCATACAGTCAATCCCGGAACCGAACCTGCCCTCGAGAAGTTGCAGGATATCACCAACGGCGATATGCCTACCGTGGTGATCGACTGCACAGGCAACCTGGCTGCTATCAACGGAGCCTTCGGGTATCTGGGGCATGGCGGAAGATATGTGCTGATCGGGCTGCAAAAAGGAGCCATCAGTTTCAACCATCCCGAGTTTCACAAACGGGAGTCGACATTAATGAGCAGCCGCAACGCCATCCGTGCTGATTTTGAGCATGTGATCAGCAGCATGAAAAGGGGATGGGTCAATCCTACCAACTATATTACGCACGAGGTTTCCTTCGACAGCGTAAAAGGATCATTCAGCAGCTGGCTCGATCCGGCCAATGGTGTTATCAAAGCCATGGTAGAAATGATATAGCTATGCAAACAGATCAACTGGATAAAGCCGTTGAATACCTCCGGCAAAGAGGGATGGATGCGCCTGATGCAGGCGTGATCCTGGGAACCGGCTTGCACCGTTTTCTTGACTATGTAACTGATCAGGAAATCATCCCTTATGCCGAGATCCCCCATTTTCCTGTTTCCACGGTTGAGTTTCACAAAGGCCAGCTGGTTTGGGGAACAGTAGAAGGAAAGAAGGTGCTGGTTATGCAGGGAAGATTTCATTACTATGAAGGTTATACCATGCAGCAAGTGGTGTTCCCTGTCCGTGTAATGCGGGTGCTGGGCATCCGGCAGCTCCTGATCACCAATGCAGCCGGCGGCATCAATCCTGAGTTCAAAAAAGGCGACCTGGTTTCGGTCAACGATCACATCAACCTGCAAACAGCCAATCCGCTCACCGGCAAAAACTGGGATGGGCTTGGACCGCGTTTTCCTGATATGAGCCGGCCTTACAGTGAGCGGCTGAACCAGCTCTTGTTTGAACAAGCGGCCTGTTTAAACGTTGAGCTGAAAAGCGGTGTGTATGCAGCGGTGAACGGTCCCAACCTGGAAACCCGGGCCGAATACCGGTATTTAAAAATCATTGGTGCCGACATGGTGGGCATGTCTACCGTGCCGGAAGTGATCGCTGCCGCGCACATGGAGCTGCCCTGCGCTGCCATATCAGTGATCACCGATGAATGCGATCCCGATCACCTGGAGCCGGTCAACATCCAGGAGATCATCGCCACCGCTGCCGGTGCAGATCAAAAGCTATCCAAGCTTTTACAACATACAATCCGTTCACTATAAACCAATCGTATGAGTGATCACTATTACAATGCAGAAGACCTCGGAAAATTCGGCGCCGTGGGAGAGTTTCAAAAAGAGATGGCCGATAAATTCTTTGCCTGGTACGGAGAAGTATTTAAAGACAGTGCCCTCTCAGCCAAGGAAAAATCCCTGATTGCCCTTGCTGTAGCCCATGCCGTTCAATGTCCTTATTGCATTGATGCCTATAGTTCCGATGCCTACGAAAAAGGCTGGAACGAATCCCAACTCATGGAAGCTGTTCATGTAGCAGCAGCCATCCGCGGTGGCGCGTCGCTGGTGCACGGTGTACAGATGATGAACAAGGTGAAGGAGATTGCAATGTAGCACTCCGTCTTCTTTTTTCCTTGATGAAAAAAGAAGCAAAAAAATCAAGGCTGTTTGAAAGGGGCTAAAATTTACTGCACTGCGCTACAACGAACAAGCTAGATCT
>JADCRZ010000049.1 GCA_015069695.1 Williamsia sp. | reverse complement strand
TGATCACCGACGGCCGCTTCAGCGGTGGCACCCATGGCTTTGTGGTAGGTCATATTACCCCGGAAGCAATCGACGGAGGCCTGATTGCCCTGGTGCACGATGATGACATCATCGAGATCGATGCCGTAAAAAAAACCATGACGTTGAAAGTAGGCGACGACGTCATCGAACAAAGACGCGCTGAATGGAAACAGCCTGCAATAAAAGCAACAAAAGGAATTCTTTATAAATATGCTAAACACGTTAAAACTGCCGCAGAAGGATGCGTTACGGACGAAGACTGAGAACATCTCAGGCTCTGAAATCTTATTGAAGGCTTTTATCGCGGAAGGGGTCGATACCATTTTTGGTTATCCCGGCGGCGCTATCATGCCTATCTACGACGCGTTGTACGATTATCAGCAACAACTGAATCATATCCTGGTTCGTCACGAACAAGGTGGTATCCACGCTGCACAGGGTTATGCCCGCGCTTCAGGCCGCACAGGTGTGGTGTTTGCCACCAGTGGCCCGGGGGCTACCAACCTGATCACCGGTCTGGCCGATGCGCTCATCGACAGCACCCCGCTGGTGTGTATCACCGGACAGGTGTTTGCCCACCTGCTGGGGACCGACGCGTTCCAGGAAACAGACGTGATCAATATTACGACGCCTGTTACCAAGTGGAACTTCCAGGTAACGGATGCACGCGAACTTCCATCGGCGATCGCAAAAGCATTTCATATTGCCGGCAGCGGCAGACCCGGTCCTGTGCTGATCGACATCACCAAAAATGCCCAGCTGCAGAAAATAGATTTTGAAGGTTATACACCCTGCAAATTCCTGCGCAGCTACAGGCCCAAGCCGATCGTGCGCAGAGAACCCATCGAACAGGCCGCCGCGCTTATCAACAAAGCGAAACGTCCTTTCGTGCTCTGGGGGCAAGGCGTGATCCTCGGCAAGGCCGAACAGGAATTCAGGGCTTTTATCGAAAAGACCGGCATTCCGGCAGCCTGGACCATCCTGGGACTCAGTGCCCTGTCAACCGATCATCCGCTGAATGTAGGCATGTTGGGCATGCACGGCAACTATGGCCCGAACCTGCTCACCAATGAATGCGACGTCATGATCGCCATCGGTATGCGCTTCGACGACCGGGTAACAGGCCGCCTTGACAAATACGCAAAGCAAGCGACCATCATCCACCTCGACATCGACCCTTCAGAGATCGATAAGAATGTAAAAGCGGATGTGGGTATCTGGGGCGATTGCAAAGAAACCCTGCCCATCCTTACTGAATTGGTTGAAAAAGGATCGCACAAGGAATGGCTGCAGCGGTTTTATGATTGCACGAAGGAAGAGGAGAAACAGGTCATTCATGATGAGCTGCATCCTACTACATCCGAAATGACCATGGGTGAAGTGATCAATGTGATGAACGAGCTGACGGGTGGAGACGCTATCGTGGTAACTGATGTAGGCCAGCACCAGATGGTGGCCTGCCGCTATGCCAAATTCAACCAGACAAAAAGCAATGTTACTTCCGGCGGATTGGGTACCATGGGCTTTGCCCTGCCTGCGGCCATCGGCGCCAAGTTCGGTGCACCTGACCGCACAGTGATCGCGATCATCGGCGACGGCGGATTCCAGATGACGATCCAGGAGCTGGGTACCATCATGCAAAGCAACGTGGATGTAAAGATCATTATCCTCAACAACCGGTTCCTCGGTATGGTGCGGCAATGGCAGCAGCTGTTTCATGATAAACGCTATTCATTTGTAAACATCACCAGTCCTGATTTTGTGATGGTAGCCAAAGGCTACGGCATTGCCGGCAAAAGCATCTCCGACCGGAATGACCTGCGGGAATCTCTGCAAACCATGCTGAACCATCCAGGCGCCTTCCTGCTGGAAATCATGGTAGGCAAGGAAAACAATGTATTCCCCATGGTGCCGCAGGGTTGCAGTGTAAGCGAGATCAGGTTGAAGTAGCTGTCTGAACCCTGATTTACAGGATGGGAGGGCTTCGGGGACGTTAGTGGTTCAACCATAAATCAAATCCAGTGCTTCCACTCTTATCATCATTTACCAGGGTTCAGTTTACAGGAATTGAATTATATCTTTTCATTTTTGAATAAGGTTCAGACAATGGCTAAGGAACAATATACTATAACGATTTATACAGAGAACAACGTTGGTTTGTTGAACAGGATTGCCATTATTTTCTCGCGTAGAAAGATCAATATCGACAGCCTGAACAGTTCTCCTTCGGAGATCGATGGCATTTACCGCTTTACGATCGTGATAGACGAGACCGAAGAAGTGGTGCGCAAGCTGGCACGGCAGATTGAAAAGCAGGTTGAAGTGCTGAAGGCATACTACAATACCAACGATGAGATCGTTTGGCAGGAAATGGCCCTCTACAAAGTGCCAGCCGACCAGATCACCGAAAAAGCAAAAGTTGAACGGCTGCTGCGTGAGTACGGCGCCCGGGCGGTTGTGATCAGAAGGGATTATATCATATTTGAAACCACCGGCCACCGCGAAGAAACAGACAAGCTGGTGAAGGTACTGGAGCCATACGGCATGATCGAGTTTGTGCGCACGGCCCGCGTGGCCATCATCAAAGCCAGTCATGGTTTTCACGAAAAACTCAAAGACTTCGAAGAAATGCAGCCCGGCTCAAAGCTGGTTGAAAACGAGTTTCTTAATAAACAGGATGAGGTGTTTACGATGTAACTGTTTTGTCTGAACCAGGATTGCACGGATCCACGGATTATAGGATTGCAGCTTGAAGGTGGATCATCTTGGAGTTGATCGATACTCATCTTTAAAGATTAATTTATCAACCCCCAATCCTATAATCCGTGGATCCGTGCAATCCTGGTTCAAGACAAACAAATTCAGACAACTAACTAAAACAAATAAACATGGCAAAATTAAAGTTTGGTGACGTCGAAGAAAATGTAGTGACGAGAGAAGAATTTCCTTTGGAAAAAGCACAGGAAATCCTGAAAGATGAGGTGGTGGCGGTCATCGGTTACGGGGTACAGGGGCCCGGACAAGCCCTGAACCAAAAAGAAAACGGCATCAACGTAATTGTAGGGCAAAGGCCCAATTCAAAATCGTGGGATAAAGCGGTGAACGACGGATTTGTTCCGGGCGAAACCCTTTTTGAAATAGAAGAAGCGCTGGAGCGCGGAACCATCATTTGTTACCTGCTCAGCGATGCGGCACAGATCAAGCTGTGGCCGACTGTAAAAAAACACCTGACCAAGGGAAAGGCATTGTACTTTTCACATGGTTTCGGCATCACCTACCGCGAACAAACCGGCATTATACCGCCTGCGGATGTAGACGTGTTCCTGGTGGCACCCAAAGGTTCCGGCACTTCGCTGCGCCGCATGTTCCTGCAGGGCCGCGGACTGAACTCCAGCTATGCCATTTTCCAGGATGCGACCGGTCGCGCTATTGAGCGGGTCGTATCACTTGGTATTGCCATCGGATCCGGATACCTGTTTGAAACAGATTTCAAAAAAGAAGTATTCAGCGATCTCACCGGTGAACGCGGGACCCTGATGGGCGCCATTCAAGGCATTTTTGCCGCCCAGTTTGAAGTGCTTCGCAAGCGCGGACATTCTCCTTCAGAAGCGTTTAACGAAACAGTTGAAGAGCTTACGCAAAGCCTGATGCCCCTGGTAGCCGAGAACGGGATGGACTGGATGTATGCCAACTGCTCTACCACCGCACAACGGGGTGCGCTCGACTGGTGGAAAAAATTCCGCGATGCGACCCTGCCCGTATTCAACGAACTGTACGACAGCGTAGCTGCCGGCAAAGAATCACAACGTTCGATCGACAGCAACAGCCAACCCGATTACCGCGAAAAGCTGAATGCCGAACTGGCCGAACTGCGCGACAGTGAAATGTGGCAGGCCGGCAGAACAGTGCGGAGCCTGCGTCCGGAAAACCAGGGACAACAAGAACAACACGCTGGCAGCGAGAAACAGGGTCAGGAGGTTGTAACAGAAGCTTAACAGCCAGAATCTTGCAGCCATTGCAACGATTCTCAAATGTGCCGTGTCAGGGTAGAAAAACCCTTTAACTTTATGCGAAACATTTGTTTATCGCTGCTTCTGACAGCTTCCCTGGCGACCACGAGTTGTGACAAAGAAAACGATCTGGGTGCCGTTGACTATCCTGCTTACAACCAGAAATATGAATTAAGAGTCCAGTCCGGAGGCTTGGCAGGTCAAACACAGACCTATAAATCCGGAAATGGAAACGCATATTTATTCGAAAGCAGCAGCACGTACAAACAGTACACCGACGGCCAGCTCAGCAAAACCGGAACGTATAAGATTGTCTCCGACTCATCTTATGTACTGCACCAGCCCGCGTCCAGGATCATCTTTGACAATGCGGGCAACGGAGTCAGGACCCTGGTCAGGTTTCAGAGCAACAAGATGTATCTCCAGGAAGATGTGTATGATGGAAAAACGGTTGAATACGAAAAACTAAACTAGTTCGTTCCCTCGTTCTCCTTTTTGCACACAAGGCGCCAGATGGTTTGCACACCCGGTTCACGGAACCTGTATGCAACTGTCTGGCGCCTTTCGCTTATTTTTACTTCCCTGGAAACGGTTTTTACATTTTAAAGAAAGCAATACCATGAGCCTATCAGCGTCTACTACGCACGGATTCGATTTTCAGGCTGCTGCAGAGCGGTTAAGAAAAGTTGTTGTAAAAACGCCGCTTGCGCTTAGCATCAGCTTGTCCCGCAAATACGGGTGCAATGTTTTTTTGAAAAGGGAAGACCTACAGGTGGTGCGTTCATACAAAATTCGCGGGGCTTATAACATGATGAGCCATCTTCCGGCGAGCCAGCTGCTCAAAGGAGTGGTATGCGCCAGCGCAGGCAACCATGCGCAGGGTTTTGCTTATAGCTGTAAAAAGCTGGGTGCCCGCGGTACAGTCTTTATGCCCATCATCACGCCCAAACAGAAGATCAAACAGACAAAAATGTTCGGGGAAGATTTTATTGATATAAAACTGGCAGGCGATACGTTCGATGATTGCCTGGTAGCAGCCCGCGCGTTCACGCAGGAACACGGAATGGTTTTTATTCCGCCCTTTGAAGATCCGCGCATCATTGAGGGACAAGGAACCGTGGGACTGGAAATTTTGGCGGAAGAGCCCCAGGTAGATTATTTGTTTATACCGGTTGGCGGCGGCGGCCTGGCATCTGGCACCGGTACTTATTTCAAAACTTTTTCTCCCCAAACAAAGCTCATCGGGCTGGAACCGGAAGGAGCGCCGGCTATGTACCGCTCTATAAAAGTAGGCAAGCCCATCACCCTTGATCAGATCGACCGCTTTGTAGACGGGGCTGCTGTAAAACGCGTGGGTGATCTGACATTCTCTATCTGCCGGGAAGTGCTGGACGATGTCCGGTTGGTACCAGAAGGCAAGATCTGCACCACCATCCTGCAGCTCTACAATGAAGAGGCCATTGTGGTAGAACCCGCAGGTGCAATGAGCATTGCGGCGCTGGATGATTTTGCGGCTGAGATCAGGGGCAAGAATGTGGTGTGCATTGTGAGCGGTGGCAACAACGACATTGATCGCATGCAGGAAATAAAAGAACGTTCGTTACAGTATGAAGGGCTGAAACATTATTTTCTCATCCGTTTTGCACAGCGGCCGGGTGCCCTCAAAGAATTTGTGAACCATGTACTGGGCCCCACGGATGATATCACCCGTTTTGAGTACATGCAAAAACACAACAAGGAAACCGGCCCCGCCCTGGTAGGCATCGAGTTAAAAAACAAACAAGATTATACCAGCCTGCTTCAGAACATGGAGCGGCTGCAGATCAATTATACGGAACTCAACAAGAGCGACGATTTATTTGGTTACCTGGTTTGATGACGAAACAGCAAAGCAAACATGAAAGGATTTTTCACGATCGGTTTATTGATTCTCTCCAATTCATTTATGACGCTCGCCTGGTATGGACACCTCAAATTTGAAGAATGGGGCTGGCTGAAAAAATCAGGCTTGTTTATTATCGTGCTGATCAGCTGGGGACTGGCCTTTTTTGAATACTGTTTCCAGGTGCCTGCAAACCGGATCGGGTATAAGGAGAACGGAGGCCCGTTTACGCTGTTCCAGCTCAAGGTGATCCAGGAAGTTATTACGCTGACGGTTTTTGTTGTATTCTCCCGCATCTTTTTCAAGGGAGAAGCCCTTACCTTTAACCACCTGCTTGTATTTTTATTCCTGATTGCAGCTGTTTATTTTTCATTTAAATAAGTACTGCCCCCTGTACCATCCCTGGCCACACACCCCATGGCAAAGCAGCTCTTTTCATGCTGAATACAGAAAAGCACCAACAATACTAACAACCGTTAGTTAACTGATCTATACGATATTATGCTTAGATTATTGTTACCATTTTGTTTTTCTTGTATGAATTTTCTGTATTTTTATAAAAGTTGCTTGTCATGCCTAAAAAGTCTATTACATGCCTATAAGTTTATTATAGGCATTATTCTGTATTGAAAATCACCAAATATCTAATCAACGATGGCAAGTAACTACGGTTTGTACTCTTCTCAATTTGAGCACGACGCGTGTGGAATTGGCTTTGTGGCCAATATTAAAGGAAACAAATCACACCAGATCATCAGTGATGCACTTACCATTCTTGAAAACATGGAACACCGCGGCGCCTGCGGCTGCGAAAACAACACAGGCGATGGTGCCGGCATCCTGATCCAGACACCCCACGAATTCTTTTTTGATGAATGCAGCAAGTTGGGTATTCATCTGCCACCTTTTGGCAAATACGGTGTGGGTGTAGTCTTCTTTCCCAAAGATCTCCGGCTGCGTGAAGAATGCCGCGACATCTTTAACCGCTGCGCGGAAAAGCTCGGACTCGAAATCCTGGTGTACCGCAAGGTACCGGTCAACCAATCCGATATTGGCGCAACAGCCCTCTCGGTAGAACCTGAAATAGAGCAGGTTTTTATCGCCAGTCCTGATCACATCCACAACCCCGAAGATTTTGAACGGAAGCTGTTTGTGCTGCGCAATTATGCCAATCACACCATCGAAAGTACCGTGAGAAGAGATGCGATCGGGTTTTATGTGGCTTCACTTTCATACAAAACTGTTGTATACAAAGGACAGCTCACCAGTTTGCAGGTACGCGAATATTTTACAGACCTGAGCAACAAACGGGTGGTATCGGCTTTTGGGCTGATCCACTCCCGCTTTGCGACCAATACCTTTCCTTCCTGGAAACTGGCCCAGCCTTTCCGTTACATCGCCCACAACGGTGAGATCAATACCCTGCAGGGCAACCTGAACTGGCTGCGCACCAGCGAAAAAGGATTCCATTCTCCCTACTTCACACAGCAGGAAATGGACATGCTACTGCCGATCATTACGCAAGGACAATCAGATTCTGCCTGCCTTGACAATATGATCGAACTGCTTACCATGTGCGGCCGCTCGCTGCCTCATGTAATGATGATGCTGATCCCCGAGGCCTGGGATGGCAATGAGCAAATGGATGCAGAGAAAAAAGCATTCTACGAATTTCATTCTTCCTTCATGGAGCCCTGGGACGGGCCGGCTTCTATCTCCTTTACAGACGGGAAAATGATCGGCGCTACGCTTGATCGCAATGGACTTCGTCCCTCCCGCTACTGTGTTACCACAGATGACCGCGTGATCATGGCATCGGAAACTGGTGTGCTGCCGGTTGATCCCGCCACCATCAAAGAAAAAGGCCGCCTGCAGCCCGGTAAAATGTTTGTGGTTGACCTGGAACAAGGCAAGATCATCAGCGATGAAGAACTAAAAAAAGAAATCTGTTCGCGCAAGCCTTACAGCGAATGGCTGAATAAAAATAAGATCAGGCTCGAAGAACTGCCCGAGCCCCGTGTATCGTTTACCCATTTGGAACACGAGCAGGTCTTTACCTATCAAAAGGTTTTTGGCTATACATCAGAAGACCAGGAAATGATCATCAGTCCGATGGCACTTGACGGCAAAGAGCCGATCGGTTCCATGGGCACGGATGTTCCGCTGGCCGTGCTGAGCGACCAGCCCCAGCACCTCAGCAGTTATTTCAAACAACTGTTCGCACAGGTTACCAACCCGCCGATCGATCCGATCCGCGAGCGGCTCGTGATGTCGCTTTCAACCTTTGCGGGCAACAGCGGCAACCTGCTGGTAGAAGATGAAACCGTGAGCAACAGCGTCGCCCTGCAACACCCGGTGCTCACCAACCACGAACTGGAAAAACTCCGTTCGATCGACAAGCAAATCTTCCAAGCCAAAACCCTGCAACTCTATTTTATTGCGGATGAAAAACCGGGCTCGCTGCAAAGAGGGCTTGACAGGCTTTGCCGCTATGCCGTAGATGCAGTGGAAGATGGATTTAAGGTGCTGATCCTTTCTGACCGCGCCATCGATTCTTATCATGCTGCTATTCCTTCCCTGCTGGCCACCGCTGCTGTTCATCATCACCTGATCCGCAAAGGACTCCGCGGAAAAGTCGGACTGGTCATAGAATGCGGCGACGTATGGGAAGTGCACCATTTTGCCTGTCTGCTGGGATTTGGCGCAACCGCCGTCAATCCTTACCTGGCGCTTTCCACCATCCGCGATATGAAACTATCCGGCAAGCTGGAAACAAACATGGAAGTTGATCACCTGAAAAAGAATTATATCAAAGCTGTTTGCGACGGCCTGCTCAAAGTATTTTCTAAAATGGGGATCTCTACCCTGCAATCGTACCAGGGTGCCCAGATATTTGAGATCATTGGGTTGAACAAGGATGTCGTCAACAAATATTTTACCGGCGCCATCTCCCGCATTGAAGGCATGGGACTGGATGAGATCGCACGCGAAACACTTACCAAGCACCATTTTGCATTCAGTAAAAAAACGATCCCGGTCGACCGCCTTACTACCGGCGGCGTTTACCAGTGGAAGCGCAAAGGGGAGTATCACCTGTTCAATCCGCAGACCATTCACCTGCTGCAACATTCTACCCGCATGAATGATTACGGGGTGTTTAAAAAATATTCAAAAGCCATCAACGAGCAGGATGAAAAAGCCTGCACCCTGCGGAGCTTGTTTAAGTTTAAACGCAACCGGCCTTCTATTCCGCTTCATGAGGTAGAACCCATTGAAGGCATCCTGAAACGCTTTGCTACAGGCGCCATGAGCTTTGGCTCTATCTCCTGGGAAGCGCATACCACGCTGGCAGTAGCCATGAACCGGATCGGAGCCAAGAGCAATACCGGTGAAGGCGGAGAAGATGAGATCAGGTACAACCTCGATGCAAACGGCGATTCAAAACGCTCGGCCATCAAGCAGGTTGCTTCTGCCCGTTTTGGCGTAACAAGTCTTTACCTGACCGAAGCCGACGAGCTGCAGATCAAAATGGCACAAGGGGCTAAACCAGGTGAAGGCGGACAACTGCCAGGTCATAAAGTAGATGACTGGATCGGAAAGACCCGTCACTCTACACCAGGCGTTGGGTTGATTTCGCCGCCTCCCCACCACGATATTTACTCTATTGAAGACCTGGCGCAACTTATCTTCGACCTGAAGAATGCCAACCGCCAGGCAAGGATCAATGTAAAGCTGGTTTCCAAAGCGGGTGTAGGCACCATTGCTGCCGGCGTGGCCAAAGCCAAAGCAGATGTGATCCTGATTGCCGGTCATGATGGCGGTACAGGCGCTTCGCCCTTAAGCTCGATCAAACATGCCGGGTTGCCCTGGGAACTGGGATTGGCTGAAACACACCAGACCCTGGTAAGAAACAAACTGCGCAGCCGTGTAGTGGTGCAAACCGACGGGCAGCTCCGTACAGGCAGAGATATTGCTGTTGCCACCCTGCTGGGTGCAGAAGAATGGGGTGTGGCCACTGCGGCACTTGTAGTTGAAGGCTGTATCATGATGCGCAAATGCCACCTGAATACCTGTCCGGTTGGTGTAGCCACCCAGGATCCGAAACTCAGGGAGCAGTTTACCGGACAAGCCGATCATGTTGTCAACTTCTTTAAATTTCTGGCCGAAGAGTTCCGCGAAATCATGGCTGAGCTGGGTTTCAGAACCGTCAACGAAATGGTCGGACAGGTAGAATTCCTGGAGCCAAAGGACAGCATCAGCCACTGGAAATATAAAAAACTGGATCTTCTTCCGATCATCTACAAAGAGCCTGCTTCCCTGTACACTGGTCTGCATAAAACAGAGGAACAGGATCATGGCCTGAACGGGGTGCTGGACTGGAAACTGCTGGAAGCTGCTCAACCGGCCCTCAGGGACCAGCAAAAAGTGTATGCAGAATTTTCTATCAAGAACACGGATCGCACAGCAGGAACCATTCTTTCCAACGAGATCTCAAAAAAATACCGGGCGCAGGGACTGCCGGATGATACCATTCATTTTAAATTCACCGGTACAGCCGGACAAAGCTTTGGTGCATTTAACACAAGGGGTGTAACGCTGGAGCTGGAAGGCGATTCGAACGATTATTTCGGCAAGGGGTTGAGCGGAGCCAGGTTAACTGTTTACCCTTCGCGCAATGCAGGTTTTGTTCCGGCAGAAAACATTATCATCGGCAACGTGGCCCTTTACGGGGCAACTTCCGGTGAAGCGTTTATCCGCGGAAAAGCCGGCGAACGTTTTGGTGTCCGCAATTCGGGTGCCCGCGTAGTGGTAGAAGGCGTGGGCGACCATGGCTGCGAATACATGACGGGCGGACGGGTGGTTATACTTGGGGAAACAGGCCGAAATTTTGCAGCTGGCATGAGCGGCGGGATTGCCTATGTCTACGATGTAAATAACCAGTTCTCTGTGCTGTGCAATACCGAAATGGTGGACATCAATGATCCGCTCGACGAAGAAGACAGCCAGTTCCTGCAGGAAATGATCAGCAAACACGCACAATTTACCCGGAGTACGGTGGCTAGTTTTATCCTCGAAGATTTTGAGAACCAACTGCGCAACTTTAAAAAAGTATTCCCCAAAGATTACAAAAAAGTATTGCAGCTAAAGAGCGAGACGGTGAAGCAAAATGCATGACTGTTTAAAGGTCTATGAATTTTCGCACGCTGCCTTGCAACCCACCCCTACCCCTCCTGGGAGTGATAGGGGTGGGTAAGCAGAGCATTATTTATGATTTCATCATTCCATTCAGTTAATAGTTAATCAGGTCTACAATTATGGGTAAACCCACAGGTTTTTTAGAGTTTACGCGGGAGCTGCCGGCAAAAAGGCCTCCGCAGGAAAGGGTCAAGGATTACAATGAATTTGTTGAGCGCTTTCCGGATGAAAAGCTGAACCAGCAGGCAGCACGCTGCATGGATTGCGGCATTCCTTTTTGTCATCATGGCTGTCCGCTCGGAAACATCATTCCAGAATTCAATGATGCCGTGTACCGCAAGAACTGGCTGGAAGCCTACGAGATCTTGCGCTCCACCAACAACTTTCCTGAATTCACCGGCCGCATTTGTCCGGCCCCCTGCGAATCCAGCTGTGTACTGGGCATCAACCAGCCTGCCATTACCATCGAAGAGATCGAAAAACACATTATCGAGATCGCGTTTGACAAAGGATATGTACAGCCCCGCCGGCAGCATGTACGGTCAGGGAAAAAAGTAGCGGTGATTGGTTCCGGACCGGCCGGACTGGCAGCAGCAGCGCAGCTGAACTATGCCGGGCATTCGGTAACTGTTTTTGAGCGCGATGATGCGCCGGGCGGATTGCTGCGCTATGGCATTCCTGATTTCAAGCTGGAAAAATGGGTGATCGACAGGCGCCTGAAGATCATGGAAGAAGAAGGGGTTGTTTTTAAATGCAATGCAGAAGTAGGCAGAAATATAGCTGTGAACGATGTGCTGAGAGAATACCAGGCGATCGTGCTGGCGGGTGGCAGTACCATTCCGCGTGATCTGCCCGTAGCGGGCCGCCAGTTGAAAGGTGTCTATTTCGCCATGGAGTTTTTGAAACAGCAAAATAAAAGAGTGGCTGGCCGTTCCATACAGGAGCAGGACATCTGGGCCACGGGCAAAAACGTGGTAGTGATTGGCGGGGGTGACACCGGCAGCGATTGCGTAGGTACTTCTAACCGGCATGGCGCCAAAAGTGTGACCCAGTTTGAGCTGCTGCGCCGTCCGCCCGAACGCAGGACAACAGAAATGCCCTGGCCGGTTTACCCGATGACCTTGAAAACCTCTTCCTCCCACGAAGAAGGCGCTGAGCGGCACTGGGCTATGCAGACCATGGAATTCCTGGGTGATGAAAACGGAAACCTCCGCGCCCTGAAAGTAGCCGAATTGGATTATGACAACCTGGTAAACGGCCGCCCTTCGATCAAGAACGAAGTGGAGATGCCCTGCGAACTGGCACTGCTCGCTATGGGCTTTTTACATCCGCAACAGGAAGGCATGCTTTCCGAATTGGGGATCGACCGGGACGAAAGGAAAAATGTGAAGGCGACAGAAAAATCTTATCAGACCAATATTTCCAAAATCTTTTCTGCCGGTGATATGCGCCGGGGCCAGTCGCTGGTGGTATGGGCCATCAGTGAGGGAAGGGAATGCGCCCGCAAGGTGGATGAGTACCTGAGCGGGGGCAAATCAGCCCTGGAAACAAAAGACCAGAACCTGATTGCAGTTTAAAAACGGTGGCATGCAAATTTGCAGCCATTCTAAGCCACCAATCAAATTAATTTTTTCTTCATCAGTTGAAGGCCTTTTCTCTAATTTTGAGAAAAGGCCTTCTGCATTTAAAACCCACATCTTCAACTCCAACGCGCCACCATGGTTGGTTTCATGAAGATTATTTCTCTTCAATTCCTTCATTACAATACATAATAAATTTTCATATGGGCATAACATGTGATTAGTGAAATTAAAATATGTGTGGACATGTTTCTACAATATAATTTTGTCTTAATTTTATTTTTATATTTTATATAGTAAATTCTTTAATGCAAAAGTTCTGTTATGGCAAAAATGACCTTTAAACAAGCAGCTCCCTTTGTGATTCTGGCAATTGTTGCCGTTGTTGCTATGTTTGTTCCTTCCCTGCCTCTTTTCGACGAGGGCAAATACAATGGCGCTGATGTTGCATGGATGATTGTAGCAACTGCCCTGGTATTTTTAATGACACCCGGACTTGCATTTTTCTATGGCGGTATGGTGCATCGCAAAAACGTGATCTCTACGATGATCAAAAGTGTGGTGGCCGCCGGCGTTGTAAGCATTTTATGGGTGGTGGTTGGATTCAGCCTTTCTTTCGGCGATTCAATCGGAGGCTGGATCGGAAACCCGTCCACTTTTCTGTTTTTTAAAGGTGTTGCCTCGGGGGCCCCGGTTTTGCATGGTGGTACAGCCCTCACCATCCCCCTGCTCCTGTTTTCCCTGTTCCAGTTGATGTTTGCGATCATTACGCCCGGCCTGGTCGTAGGCGCCGTTGCAGAACGCATCCGCTTTACTTCCTACATCCTTTTTATTGCCCTGTTCAGTCTGCTGGTATATGCTCCGCTGGCACACTGGAGCTGGCACCCGGAAGGCTTCCTGTATAAAATGGGCGTGCTTGACTTTGCCGGTGGTACCGTAGTACATATCTCTGCCGGTTGCGCTGCCCTGGCCGGTGCACTGGTATTGAAACGCCGCCAGGTTCACCTGGAACACAAAGAAATTCCGCCTGCAAATATCCCTTACGTACTGATCGGTACCGGTTTGCTGTGGTTTGGCTGGTTCGGCTTCAATGCAGGCAGTGCCCTGGCCGCTTCTCCCCTTTCCGTCTCGGCTTTTGCAACAACCAACACCGCCGCCGCCGCCGCCGGTTGCTCCTGGATGTTCTTTGATGTACTCAGAGGCAAAAAACCATCTGTACTTGGATTTTGCATTGGTGCGGTAGTTGGCCTCGTTGCCATTACGCCCGCAGCCGGTTTTGTAGCCATTCCACAGAGTATCTTTATCGGCGTGGTAGCAGCTATCATCTCAAACCTGGCTGTTTACTACAAATCAAAATCTACCCTGGACGATACCCTTGACGTATTCCCCTGCCATGGTATCGGCGGTATGGTTGGTATGCTGATGACCGGAATCTTCGCTACCAAAACTGTCAATGGCGCCGGTAACGACGGGCTGTTCTACGGAAATTTTTCTTTCTTCTTCACCCAGTTCAAAGCCCTGCTCATCGTCGTTACCTACAGCTTTGTGGTATCTTACCTGATCTTTAAATTCATCAACCTGGTGGTACCCATGCGCGTAAGCACACAAGAAGAAGAAATGGGACTGGATGCAACCCAGCACAATGAAAAATATGTACAAGGTACGCTCCTGGTTCCTACCAGCAAGAACGGTTACGAAGAGCGCCTGGCTGAACAGCTGTAATCAACAACTGATAAAAACAGTTTACTTCACTCCATAAGCGGCTGCTTACTATACACAAGAGATATTTTCTGCAAATATCTCTTGTGTATATAACACCGAAAGTTAGCCTGTTCTTTCCGCATCTGTTGCCTGCCTGTTTCTCAGATTCCTTTTTTACCGGCTATTCGCCGGTGGCTTCCTGCACAATCAAACCAGTTGAAAGCTGGCTGGTTCGTCCGGCTTCTGCTCAAGCTACTTCAGCTTGCTCATGCGGGCATAGGCTGATAGCAGTCCTGCTTTCGCAATTCCTGACACGATGGTAATTTTTAAACCCTCAATATTTTTATCATGAAGAAAACCGCGCTCTTACTGCTCGCTTTCGGATGTTTCGTGACCGCGCACGCCCAAACAGACTCCAGTACCACGCCGCTGTCTATCACCGGCTCGGTGGATGTGTACTACAAGTATGATTTTTCCGAATCAAAGTATAACAACAAAACCAGCTTCACCAACTCGCACAACAGTTTTGAACTTGGCATGGCTACCGTAAAGCTAGAGCACAAAACTTCCAAATTTGATGTGGTGGCTGACCTGGGTTTCGGCAAACGCGCCACCGAATTTGCCTACAACGACAACGGCATCCTGGCAGCCGTCAAACAACTTTACATCAGCTATTCACCTGCCGACTGGATCAAGTTTACGGCAGGCAGCTGGGCCACGCATGTGGGCTATGAACTTGTAGATGCCTATGCCAACAGGAACTACAGCATGTCGTACATGTTTACCAACGGGCCCTTCTTCCATACCGGCTTTAAGGCAGAAGCTACAAAAGGCAAGAGCGGTTTTATGCTGGGAATTGCCAACCCCACCGATTTCAAATACGTTCCGGATGGCAGGATGAACAAAAAGTTTTTGCTGGCGCAGTACAGCTTTGCCCCCAGCGACCAGTTTAAGCTCTACCTGAATTACGTAGGCGGACAAGGTGTTGATACTTCAAAAACGCACCAGTTTGATGTGGTGATCACATCCAAGATCAGCAGCAAATTCAGCCTGGGCTACAATGGAACCCTCAACAATACCCAGACAAGCATCGGGCAGGGAAAACTGGCTGATGGGAAAAGCTGGTGGGGTTCTGCCCTGTATCTCAACCTGGATGCCTCCGATCATTTCGGCCTTACGTTGCGGGAAGAGTATTTCAGTGACAAGAACAGCCTGAAGGTATATAGCGGCTATTTGGGTGGCGGCTCTGTATTTGCTTCTACCCTCTCTGCCAATGTCAAGATCAAATCGTTGATCCTGATCCCCGAGCTCAGGATAGACCAGGCAGACAAAAATCTTTTCACCAACAAAAACGGCCGCGGTGCCAAAACAGATGCAAACCTGTTGCTTGCAGCAGTGTATGTATTTTAACAGCGAACAACAAACCGGTTTATTGTGTATGCTTGGTTAAGCAGAAAACGTTCCCCACGGAACGTTTTCTGCTTTTAGCCATGCAGCTATTTTCTACGCTGAATTTCTTCCTGCATTGATGATGCCGAATGAGCAGCGGATGACCAGCTTTTCATACGAATCTTTGAGCGGACTGGTAACAAGCTGTTCTTCCATTTCGCGGATGCGGGTAATGGCGTACTGCTGAATGGTTGTAAGCGGCAGCACGATCCGTTCACGCATCTGGATCGACAGCTGCTCAACGGGATAATCGGCCATCAGTTCTGTTTTATCAGATAGCTTGAATATATAACGCTTTGTAAGCTCGTATTCCGTGCAGATCATTTGCCAGATCTCTCCATACTGCGGATGACCGGATAAAAATTCTGTAAGCGGGAAAAAACACTTTTTCATCGCCATCTCACAGTTATCCATCAGGGTTTTGAAATACGGCGATTTCTTATACAGGTTCATGACACTGGCCAGTTTCCCGGCCTTTTCCATGGCCTGCAGGGCCGTACCCACACCATAATACCCGGTTACATTTTGTTTGATCTGGCTCCAGGCACCTACAAAAGGAATAGCGCGGAGATCTTTGAGCGTGATCTGCGATGAGCCCTTGCGTTTTGCCGGCCGGCTGCCGATATTGGTTTCGCTGTAAAACTTCAGCGGACTCACATGCAGCAGGTAGTTCATAAACTCGGGATGGTTCTTTAAATCCGTATAAGCCTTGAAGCTTTCCGCCGCCAGCTCCTGCAGCAGCTCTTCATCTTTTTGTTCCAGCGTAACCCCGCGTGCAGACAACAATCCGTTTGATATGCCGGCATTCAACAACTGCTCTATATTATACTGTGCCGAATCGATGATACCGAAATTAGAACTTACCGTTTGTCCCTGGATCGTAAGCTGGATTTCTTTGCTGGCAATATTCTTTCCCATCGATGCATAAAACTTATGCGTTTTTCCGCCACCCCGTGCAGGAGGACCTCCCCTGCCGTCAAAGAACACCACATCAATGCCTTCCCGCGAAGAGATCTGCGTCAGGTTTTCCTTGGCCTTGTAAATACTCCAGTTGGCCATCATGTACCCGCCGTCTTTTGTTCCATCGGAAAAACCCACCATGATGGTCTGGCGGTTGTTTCTCCGCTTCAGGTGGGCGCAGTAAACAGGGTTTCTGTATAATTCCAGCATGATGCGCTCTGCATTCTGCAGGTCTTCCACGGTTTCAAAAAGCGGCACAATGTCGATGGTCAGCTCTTCTGCCTTCCAGCCCCCCAGGAGAAAAAGGGCGTACACTTCCAGCACATTGAGGGCGCTGTTGCACTGGCTGATGATATAGCGGTTGCAGCCTTCTTCCCCGCTTTGCTGCTGGATCTGCCTGATGGCTTTGATCGTTTGAAGGGTATCCTTTACAAGCGGTTCTTCATACAGGTCGGGGTTTGCATCGCCACTTGCCTGCAACAGGAGCGCTTGTTTTTGTGCATCGGATAGCTCAGCATAATTACCGGGCAGCAGTCCTTCCCGGGCAGCTACTGCTTCCAGCACCTGGTTGTGCACGGAGCTTTCCTGGCGCACATCCAGTGCAGCAAAGTACAGTCCGAACACATGAATTTTGTTGATCAGGTTATCCACCAGGTGCACAAACATGCCATTGTGTTGGTAGATAATAATTTTCTTGATCTCCTGCAGGGTGTTGATCAGGTACTGCCTGGTAAGGCCGGACTCCTGGTCGGGCACGAAGATGCTGTTGTAAAGCTTTTTCTCGAGCTCCGCCACAAGGGTATCTACCCCCTTAAAAGTGAGGCGGCGTTTGAGGCGGCGTATGTCTAAGTAATAACAGCGGGTGATGCTGTTCCTCAATTCTTCTGTTACACTTTTGGTAACGGCAGCGGTTACATTGGGGTTTCCATCGCGGTCGCCGCCGGGCCAGAAGCCCATGGTGATAATGGGATTGTTATCCGGCACGGCCTCGGGAAACTGGTTTTTGAGAAAAGAAATGATGCGGCCTGCAGCAAAGTAAAAGATGTTTTCCAGGTACCAGATCAGGCTTATGGCTTCATCATAAGGGGTCGGTTTCTTTTTTTGCAGGAAAGGGGTTTTACCCAATTGCTGCAGATAGAGGTTGATCTGGTTGGTATCGTTTTCCTTGAGCGCATTCGACAGGTCGTTGATGATGCCCAGTACGGAACCGGGATAAAACTGGGTGGGATGGGCTGTCAGCACAAGGCGGATAGAAAAGTCCTTGAGCTTTTCGGCGAGCTGCGCCTGCTTGCCCGATTGCAGCACGTCGGACTCCAGCTGCTTCAGGCTTCCCACGCCTGACACATCTTTTATTTCGTGGAAAGCTGCATCTTCCAGCGCATCAAAAAGCACGACCTGCCTTTCCACATACTGTGTAAACCGGAAAAGCAAATCCAGCTTTTCGGGTTCGGTCGTCAGCGAAGTATGCTTTGAAAAAAAGTCTTCCAGGATCTGCACCGGGCTCCACTTCTTCTTATAATAACCATCTTCACAAATGGTAAGCAGCAGCGAAAGCAGCACGCCGGTGCGTTCGATGCGGTGAAAAGGAAGGGAGGTAAACAAACTGTTGTACAACTGGAACTTCAGCGCCACATTGCTTTTGAATTGCTGCAGCCCATCGGTTGAAGGGATCTCCATACGCAAAATAATTTTTTAAAAGTTACAAGATACGGCCGGCAGCAATCGCAGAATGAAAAATGAAAATACGCATTTTGGATAAATCCATTTTACTGTTTGCATCAATTTACATACCTTCGGCCGGCCATAAACAAAGTGTCATCTCATCACGACCATATTATTCCCGGTAATGCAATCTGCACCCAGTTGCTGACCACCATCTCCATTATTTTAACCCGTTAAGGGTTAAACATGTTTATATCATACCTTGGGCATTCTGCCGCTTTTACAAGCAATTTCTATTCGTGCATCTCAATCATTTATTAAACTTACAGTATGAAGGTTTTAAAATTCGGAGGTAGTTCGGTCGCAGATGCAGGACGCATCAACGGGGTGGTAGAAATAATTCAACAATCATTAAGAGGGGAAAAAGGCGCCGTGGTTGTTTCAGCGATGGGCGGTGTAACAGACACCCTGCTGCGTTGCGGTACCCTTGCAGCTGACGGCCATGAAACATATAAAGAAGTTTTAAAGGAGCTGGAGCAACGGCACCTGGAAACGGTGCGGTCTCTTTTTCCGATTGCACAGCAAAGCGCTGTCTTAAGCTGGACGAAAAAACTCTCTAATGAAATAGAAGATATTTGCAATGGCATCTTTTTGCTGGGCGAACTTTCGGCCAGAAGCAAAGACCGGATCGTAAGCTATGGAGAGCTGATCTCTTCCGGCATTTTATCGCAACGGCTGCGCATAGCCGGCGTAGAAAACACCTGGAAAGACGCAAGGGAGCTGATCCGGACAGATTCAAACTACACACACGCCACCGTGGATTTCACGGTCACCAATAACCGCATACAAGCTTACCTGGAAACAGGGGAAGCAAACTTGTTTGTTATTCCCGGCTTTGTAGCGGCAGATGCAAACGGCGCTACAACAACCCTTGGCAGGGGCGGCTCCGACTACACCGCGGCCATCATTGCTGCAGCGATTCCTGCTTCCAGCCTGGAAATCTGGACAGATGTATCGGGCATCATGACAGCCGACCCGCGGCTGGTTGCTAACCACAAGGTCATTCACCAGGTATCTTACCAGGAAGCCATGGAGCTTTCCCATTTTGGCGCCAAAGTAATTTACCCGCCTACCATCCAGCCAGTGATGGACAAGAACATTCCTGTCTGGATCAAGAACACCTTCAAGCCTGCTGACGAAGGAACCGTGATTGAAGCTGAAAGCCTGGAGCATGAACGCATCATCTGTGGCATTTCCAGCATCAACGAAGTGGCTTTGCTAAGCCTGGAAGGCAGCGGCATGATCGGCATTCCCGGGTTTTCCAGGCGCCTGTTTGAAGCGCTTGCCAACCACAAGATCAACGTGATCCTGATCACACAAGGCTCATCAGAACATTCTATTTGCGTAGGCGTGGAACAAAAGATAGCACCAATGGCCAAGCAGGCCGTTGATGCTGCATTTGCACACGAAATAGAAACAGGCCGCGTAGAGCCGCTCATCCTGGAAAATGACCTGGCCATTATCGCCCTGGTAGGTGACAACATGAAAAGCCATCCCGGCATCAGCGGGAAAATGTTTGGTGCCATTGGCCGCAACGGCGTCAATGTACGCGCCATAGCGCAAGGCTCATCAGAGCGGAACATTTCTGCCGTGATATCTTCGCGCGATGTAAAGAAAGCAGTGAACGTACTGCACGAAGAATTTTTTGAGACCACCTATAAGCAAATCCATTTATACATCGTCGGCGTGGGCAATGTAGGCAGCAAGCTGATTGCCCAGCTGGAGCAGCAGCAGGAATACCTGCAGCAAAACCTTCTGCTCCAGATCAAACTCATCGGCATAGCCAACAGCCGGAAAATGACCTTCCAGGAAAGCGGCATCAACCTGCGCAACTGGAAAGCAGTCCTGGAGGAAGGACAACCCATGAACCTGCCGGCATTTATGGATACCATCCGCGCCGAGAACCTCCGCAATGCAGTATTCATTGATGTTACGGCCAATGAAGATGTTGCCTTGTGCTATGAAACCCTCTTGCGCAAAAGTGTTTCGGTGGTAGCCTGCAACAAGATTGCCAGCTCTTCCACTTACACCTATTACAAAAAGCTCAAAGACCTGGCGCGGGAATTTAACTCGCTTTATCTTTTTGAAACCAATGTAGGCGCCGGACTGCCCGTGATCGGCACGCTGAACGACCTGCTGCGCAGCGGGGATAAGATCAACCGGATCGAAGCGGTGCTGAGCGGCACGCTCAACTTTGTGTTCAACCACTACAATGGAGAGCAGCCTTTTTCGCATGTAGTACGCCAGGCACAGAACGAAGGATACACCGAACCGGATCCCCGGCTCGACCTGAGCGGAACAGATGTGATGCGCAAGATCATGATCCTGGCCAGGGAATCAGGGGAACGGCTGGAGATGGAAGACATCACCAACAATCCTTTCTTGCCGGCTTCCTGTATGCAGGGAACCGTAGAAGATTTTTACGCGCAGATGCTGCAAGAAGAAGCCCATTTTAAACAGTTGTACGAAGAGGCTGCCCGGGCAGGCAAAAAATTGAAATTTGTGGCCAGCTATGAAGACGGCAAAGCTGCTGTCGGATTAAGATGGATCGATCCGCAGTCTGATTTTTACCACCTCTACGGTAAGGACAATGTTGTGTTGTTTTACACCCATCGCTATCCAGAACAGCCGCTGGTGGTGAAGGGTGCCGGGGCGGGCGCAGAAGTAACTGCCTCCGGTGTATTTGCCGACATCATCCGGGCAGCCAGATAAGACAGCTTTACCCTTAACAAACCCGGGTCATTTACATACCCGGTTCACCATACAAAATCGAGTAACCATCGCATGAACCAATCTACCGGAAACCTGCCCAAGTCTGTCACAGTTCAATCACCCGCGAGTGTAGCCAATCTTGTCTGCGGTTTTGATGTACTGGGTATGTCGCTCAGCAACCCGTACGACCTGATGAAGGTAGAACGGACCGATGCCACCGGCATTACCATCCGGCATACAGACGAATACCAGCTGCCTACCGCGCCCGAACAAAACGTGGCAGGAGCGGCCCTGCTGGCCCTCTTGCATGAGTACGCCCGGCCGGCGGGTTTTGATATTACCATTACAAAATGTATCAAACCCGGTAGTGGCCTGGGTTCCAGTGCAGCCAGTGCTGCCGGTATGGTAGTGGCTGCCAACCACCTCCTGGGTGCACCGTTTGGAAAAGAAGACCTGGTACGGTTTGCGATGGCCGGTGAAAAAGTAGCATCGGGGGTAAAACATGCCGATAACATTGCCCCCTGCATTTACGGGGGCATTACACTGATCCGTTCTATTTTCCCGCTGGACATTGTTACGCTTCCGGCGCCCCGGTTGTTTGTAGTAGCTGTACATCCCCAGATCGAAGTAAAAACATCCGATGCCCGCCAGATCCTGCGGAAAGAAGTGCTGCTGAAAGATGCCATCAAGCAATGGGGAAATATCGCCGGGCTGGTAGCCGGTTTGTTGAAAAACGACTATAGCCTGATCGGACGCTCGCTGGAAGACGTAATTATTGAGCCGGTGAGAAGCATGCTGATACCCGGATTTGCAGAAGTAAAAAAAGGCAGCAAGGAAGCAGGCGCCCTGGGTGGCGGCATTTCCGGCTCGGGGCCTTCTATCTTTATGCTTTGTGAACAGGAAGGGATTGCCCATGAAGTAGAAAAAGTGATGCAAGAGGTTTTTAACCAGATCGGCATTGCCTATCACACCCATGTAACAACCGTGAACCCAACCGGTGTAACCATTGTTGATGGCTAACCAAATCATACTCCATTCTTCCATGAAATATTTCAGTACAAACCAACAATCACCGCTGGCTGATTTCCGGGAAGCAACCATCCGCGGACAGGCACCCGACAAGGGGCTTTATTTTCCGGAACAAATTCCCCTCCTGCCAAAAGGCTTTTTCGACAACTTCGGGTTCCGCTCACGCGAAGAAATTGCCTTTGAAGTTATAAAGCCTTATGTAGGCGATACCATTCCCTCCAACCGTTTACAGGAAATTGTACGCGACACCATCTCGTTTGATTTTCCGCTGGTAAAGATCAACGAACAGATAGCTGCACTGGAATTGTTCCATGGGCCTACGCTCGCCTTTAAAGATGTAGGCGCCCGTTTTATGAGCCGCTGTTTGGCCCATTTTGTAAAAGACAACACGCAAAAAGTAACGGTGCTTGTGGCAACTTCCGGCGATACAGGCGGGGCAGTAGCTGGTGGTTTTTACGGAGTTGAAGGCGTGGATGTGGTCATTCTCTATCCGGCTGGCAAGGTTAGCAGCGTGCAGGAACTGCAGCTGACTACCTGGGGAGGAAACATTGCGGCGCTGGAAGTAGCAGGAAATTTTGATGATTGCCAGCGCATGGTAAAGCAGGCTTTTGCTGATGAGGAGCTAACAAATCAACTTTTCCTCACGTCCGCCAACTCGATCAACGTAGCGCGGTGGTTGCCTCAGCAGTTTTACTATTTTTTTGCTTACCAGCAATGGCCCGATAAGGACCACCCGCCTGTGATAAGTGTACCCAGCGGCAATTTTGGCAATATCTGTGCGGGTATGCTTGCCCAGGTATCCGGCCTGCCGGTGCAGCAATTTATTGCTGCCTGCAATGCCAATGATACGGTGCCCGCTTATCTTGCAAGCGGCAGCTATACACCGAAAACGGCTGTAGCTACGCTTTCCAATGCCATGGATGTAGGAGATCCCAGTAATTTTTCCCGCATCCTGGAAATTTTTCAGCAGCAATTCTCTTCCCTCAAAAAAGCATTGACCAGCTCCAGTGTGTCAGACAGCCAGACCCGCGAAACCATCCGGGCCGTTTATGAAAAAGTTCATTACCTGCTGGATCCGCACGGCGCTGTTGCCTATCGTGCCCTGGAAGATTATCTGCAACACCATGCAGAACAGAAGGGGTATTTGCTGGGCACGGCCCACCCCGTCAAGTTTTATGATGTAGTGGAGCCGGTTATCAACCAACCGATCTCCCTGCCCGATCCGGTTCAGGCCCTGATGGGCAGGAACAAACATCGTTCGCAGATCGCTCCTGCTTACTCCCTGCTCAAGGAATTTTTGCTGGCGAAAAAGAGGTAGGTCCGCCCATGCAAGAGCCGGGCTTTGATGTGGGGAAGAATCTTATCTTTACGCCCGCAAACAAGCACCTGCCCGACCACGGCAGGGATTTGTTCACACTAAACACTCAAAAAATGAACTCGAAAAATCTCACGTTGATTATTATTCTGGTTGTAATCGTGCTGCTTGGCGGATGCGGTTGCAGCGGCTACAACAATATGGTACAGCTGGATGAAAATGTAAAAGGCAAGTTCGGTAACGTACAAAGCGAATACCAGCGCAGGTCAGACCTGATACCTAATTTGGTGAATACGGTGAAAGGAGCTGCCAAGTTTGAAACCACCACACTCACACAGGTAGTGGAAGCAAGGGCAAAAGCCACTTCTGTTCAAATAAATGCCAATGACCTCACGCCTGAAAAACTGCAGCAGTTCCAGCAGGCACAGGCACAGTTAAGCGGCTCCCTGGGCCGGCTGCTGGCAACAGTAGAAGCTTATCCTGACCTGAAGGCCAATGCAAACTTTCAAAACCTGCAGGCGCAGCTGGAAGGCACTGAAAACCGGATCAAGGTTGCCCGCAACGACTTTAACTCGTCTGTTCAGGATTACAATTCAAACATCCGGCGTTTTCCCAACAGCCTGTATGCCGGCATTTTCCATTTTGCGCCCCGGCCTTATTTTGAGGCTGAACCTGGCTCGCAGAAAGCACCATCCGTCAATTTCTAACTTTTATTATCATGGGCATCCTCTCCCCTTTTAAACCGAAGGCGCTGTTTTCCGACCAGGAAAGCAGCGCTATCGTGGAGGCCATCCGGGAAGCTGAGAAACGGACCAGCGGGGAAGTGCGTGTTTACATAGAAAGCCATTGTAAATACGTTAACCCGCTGGATCGTGCCGTAGAAATTTTCTATGCGCTCAAGATGAACAATACAGCCGAACGCAATGCTGTATTGGTGTATGTGGCGATCAAAGATCACCAGCTGGCCCTGTTTGCCGATGAAGGCATTCATGCAAAAACAGGCCAGCAGTTCTGGAAAGAAGAAGTTGCCCTGATGCTCTCCCACTTCAACACGAGCAATTATTCCCTGGGCATTGAAGCAGTGGTCAAACAAATCGGGGAAGCCCTGCACCAGCATTTTCCGTACAACGGTGAAACCGACAAGAACGAATTGCCGGACGACATCGTGTTTGGCCGTTAAAGGTTCGCGCCTGGTATGCGGCCCCATCCTGAATCATATATTATGAAGAAGTTCCTGCTGCTGCTCGCCTGTTTCGTTTTTACCCTTGCTGTCAGCGCCCAAAATGTTCCGGACCGGCCTAATCCGCCCCGGCTGGTCAATGATTTTGCGCATGCATTAACGGACGACCAGATCCAGGCCCTGGAAAGCAAGCTGGTTGCCTACGACGACAGCACCTCCAACCAGATTGCCATTGTTACCATTTCCACAACCGGCGATTATGCGATAGAAGATTATGCCCTGGCCATCCTTCGCAAATGGGGTGTCGGCAACAAAAAAAACAACAACGGCATTGTAATATTGGCGGCCATCAAGGACCGGAAAGTCCGCATTGAAACAGGCTATGGCCTCGAAGGGGCTATTCCGGATGCCATTGCCAACCAGATCATACAAAGCAAAATCATTCCCAATTTCCGCGGCAGCGACCGGGACAACTACTACCGCGGCTTCGACCAGGCCATCGATGACATCATCAAAGCAGCCCGCGGCGAGTACAAAGCACCCGAAGGGTATGCACAAAGAGGAAGACGGAGCGCAGAAGGCGGCGGAGCCGGCATCGGGTTTATCATCTTGATTATTATTCTCATCTTTATTTTCTCCAGAAGAGGCGGTGGCGGCGGTGGCATGATGAGCCGGCGCGGCTACGGGCGCGGAGGTTCGTTCTGGGGTGGCTTCCTGGGTGGTATGATTGGCAGTGAATTAGGCAGAGGGAGTGGCGGTGGCTGGTCCTCAGGAGGCGGAGGTGGATGGTCAGGTGGCGGTGGAGGCGGCTTCGGCGGTTTTGGTGGCGGCAGCGGCGGAGGTGGCGGTGCGAGCGGAAGTTGGTAAAATGAAACAATCCTGTTTTCATGACATGAAAACAGGATTGTCTAACATATACGGAACACGATATTTAAAACCCTTTCTTTCCTTCTATCACCGCATTTACATAATCGATCTGCTTTTGTATTTCTGCTTCGCGATCGCCTTTTAGCTCGGCTTTCTTCTTTGTGACAATCCCCTTCAGGATCATGTTGTTGACGAAGGGCGTGAATTGTGCCTGGTATTGAGCCGGAATGGCATCGCGCAGGGAAACGATCATGTTGATGCCCTTTTTGAACTTTTCGGTATCGTTGATCTTTGCGAGGTACTGGCTGAACGGCTGCATGGCTTCTATCTTGGCATCGCTGAGGGGCAGCCTGTCAAAATTTTTAGAGATGGTATTGAAATCTTCTTCCGTACCGGTTTCCATCATCACCTGGTTCATGATCTCACCCAGCTTTCCTTTTGCCGGCTTGTTTCTCAGCTTGCTGACCTCACTTACAAATGTGGGTGCATCTACAATACTGATGGCTTCCAGTGCAGCACCGGCTACACTGTAGGAAGAATCATTCAAGGCAGTAGCAAAAAGCGGTTTGTACTCGGGTTTGTTGTAGGTGCCCAGTACAGTGATGGCCTTGGCGCGCACGGTAGACCTGGGTTCGTTCTTTGCCATGTCTGCTACGGTTGCTTCAACAGCCTGCTTTACGCCTGCCTTTTTCATGTCAAGCTGATCGAGGGCCACATTTCTGATGCCATAGAACTTGTCTTTCAGGGCTTCCTTCAACAGGGCCAGCGCCTTTGGATCATCCTGCTGTGCAGCACAGGCTTCGATGGCTTCACGGCGGTCTAAATAGTTGCCGGCATATTTGTACTGGTGTACATAATTATCCAGGGTCTTGTTGTCTTTCTTTTCGCAGAGCAGAATTTTATCACCGTCTACATTCACCAGGTCAGGGTGCGATTGGTAATCAAACGTGAATGTTTGCTCGCGGTCGGTCATCCATACATCATGCCTTACCTTGTGGGCGCCGTTGTATACATCAATGGCGATGGGCAGCGTAAAAGTAGTGTTGCTTTGCTGCACCTGCCTGATGGTGACCTTTACTTTTTTTGCATTGTCGTCGTATTGATAATCGATTGTAAGTACCGGATGGCCGCTGCCAAAATACCATTGATTGAAGAACCAGTTGAGGTCCCTGCCGCTGACTTCTTCCATCGCCAGCCTGAGCTGGTGGGCTTCGGCTGATTTAAACTTATTGGTAGTGAGATACAAATTCAGGCCTTTGAAGAAAGCACTGTCGCCCAGGTAATTCCTCAGCATGTGCAGGATGCGTCCGCCCTTGTTATAGCTTACAGCATCAAACATATCCTCCTTGTCTGCATAATGAAAACGCACCAGGTCCTTTGCTTCGCTTTTGCTGCGCAGATAACCTTCCATGTCTTCATAGTTCTTTTCATCCCCTGCATCTTTCCCGTATTTATACTGGTTCCACAACACTTCGCTGTAGTTGGCAAAAGATTCATTCACGGTTAAGTTGCTCCAGCTTTCGGTTGTAACCAGGTCACCAAACCATTGGTGAAACAGTTCATGTGCAACATACTCTTCGTACTTGTTGCCATCAACCAGTTCACGTGCGTCCTGCTGCAGGGCATCGGTATGCAGGGTAGCCGTGGTGTTTTCCATGGCACCACTCACATAATCGCGACCGGTGATCTGGCTGTATTTGGCCCAGGGATATTCTACACCTGTAATGCGTGCATAAAAGCCCATCATCTCAGGTGTGAGACCAAAAATTTTACGCGCCTCCGATGCATACTCCTTTTCTACATAATAGCTCACTTCCTTGCCTTTGTACGAATCTTTGATGATCGTGTAATCACCTACGCCCATAAAGAACAGGTAGGGCGCATGCGGCAGGTCCATCTTCCAATAGTCTGTCCGGGTGCCGTCCCCATTTTTTTTCTGGCTGGTGAGCAAACCATTGCTGAGGGTTACGTACTTATCCGGAACGGTCATGTAAATTTCTTCCGTGCAGCGCTGGTTGGGCTTGTCGATGGTCGGAAACCACACAGAGTTGGCTTCGGTCTCTCCCTGTGTCCAGATCTGGGTGGGCTTATCCTTGTCTTCCCCTTTGGGGTTGATAAAATACAGGCCTTTTGCATCATTGATGGCCGCGCTTCCTTTTACTTTTACCTCATTGGGTTTGGAGGTATAATCTATGTATACGGTGTACTTATCGCTTGCCTTGTAGGTTTTGTTCAGGTGGATCCTGAGCAACATCCCATCATAATCGTATTTAAGCGGGCTGTTTGTTGATCCATTCACCAGCTCTACTTTGTGCAGGTCCATGCCTTTGGCATCCAGCGTCAGGGAATCCGTAGGGTAGAAATGCGGTTTGAGCGTGATCCAGGCATTGCCGTAGAGATAAGATTTATCGTAATCAAATTTTACCTGTAATTTGGTATGAACCAGGTCGTTGATACGTGGGTAGGTGGCCCGGTACACGTTCATCCAGCTTGTATCGGTAGGGGTGGATGGGGTTTGGGAGAAAAGGGGGGATAAGGAAACCAGGCAAGCCAACAGGAAAGTAAAGCGCTTCATATGATTTTTTCAGGCGGCAAAGATAGTCGAGGTTCAGCTTGCTGTATGCAAATAATTTGATAAAAGACCCCTATTGTAAACCATCACCTACCTTTGTATCTTGCTTGTACCGTATTTTACACTTTACCCGGGTTTGTCCGGAACATGACTATGTCGCTACCGAAAATCATCTTTTTTGCTTTGCTTGTGTTGGTGGGAACACGTGGACTGGCACAGCAGCAATATTACCTGTATTTACAATCCAGCACCTCACAGCCTTTTTATGCACGCATTCAGAACGGCATCTACAGCTCGTCCGAGAACGGTTATATGATTGTACCCAAGCTGCGCGACAGCACGTACGACATTTTCATCCGTTTTGCCCGCAACCTTTTTCCGGAGCAGCATTTCCTGGTAGATATGAACAAACAGGACCAGGGATTTGAGCTGAGAAACCTGGGAGATAAAGGCTGGGGATTGTTTAACCTGCAGAATGGGGCCATGATACAGGCTACCCTGCCTGCACAGAAACAAGAAGCGGAGAATACGGGCGAACGGAAAAGCGATGCCTTTTCCCAGATGCTGGCCAATGTGGTCAATGATTCATCAATCCTGTACACAGCAGCAAAACCTGTTACGCCTCCTGACCGCAGGAAGCCGGCAACCACTGAGCCGCCCCAGCAAGTGGTAACAGACACCGCCCTGGCTGTAACCACCACACCACCGGCTGAAAAGAAAACCGATTCTGCCGCTGGGCAACTGGTCAAGAGGGAAGAAAAAAAGGAAACGCCACCGGAGAAAAAAGATTCTGTTCCCCTGCCTGAAAAGCAGGTAACCATCACAAAACCGCCGGTACAGGAACCTCCTGTAACTACCCCGCCTAAAAAGCAGGATGCAGCTGAAAAGCCTTTTATCACCAGGATATCAGAATCCAAAACAGAAGAAGGATACAAAGCTGTATTTATTGAACAATATATCTACTCAACCGATACCGTTGATGTGGAGATTCCCTTGAAAGAACCGGCTGTATCCGTATCGAATCAGCCTGTCTCCCAGCCTCCTGCAGTTACCCAACCACAACAGAAATCACCTGATACGGTTACCCAGCGTGTATCTACACCTGCGCCGCCTGCTTCGGTGGATTCTGCAACGAAGAAGGCTTCTCCCTCATCGGCAGATACAACTACGAAGAAGAAAGCAGGACTGGTGGTCACCAATTCAGATTGTAAAAACTTTGCTTCAGACAGTGATGTAGACAAGCTGCGCGTTAAGCTGCTGGCGGAAAATGCGATCGACGATAAACTGGTTGTAGCGCGAAAGTATTTCAAAACAAAATGCTATTCCGTGAAGCAGATCAAAGGACTGACCGAGCTGTTCCCCAGCGATGAAAGCAAATACCGCTTCTTTGATGCAGCCTATCCGTTTGTTTCTGACACAGAAAATTTTTTGTCGCTGGAAGAACTGATCAGCAACGATTACTACAAAAACCGGTTCCGGGCCATGATCCGGCAATAAGCTCCCTTCTGCATGACAACACAGCGCTATTTCCTGGAGCTTAGCTACAAGGGCACCCTTTACAGCGGTTTTCAAAGACAAGACAATGCCAATTCCATCCAGTCGGAAGTTGAAAAGGCGTTTTCTGTTTTGCAAAAATCACCGGTTGAGCTGACCTCCTCCTCGCGCACAGATACCGGGGTACATGCCATGCAGAATTATTTTCACTTTGATTACACAGGTCTTATCCATCCCCAGTTTGTTTATAAGATGAATGCCATTCTGCCACCTGATATCGTCATCAGCCAGCTTTATCCTGTATCCCCGGAAGCGCATTGCCGCTATGATGCCAGCAGCCGTGAGTATGCTTATTATATCTACCGCAGCAAAAATCCTTTTCTGCGTGACCGTGCTTATTATTATCCCTATACGCTCGAGCTGGAAAAGATGCAGGAAGCTGCCCGGCTGATCAAGACGCACAAAGACTTTACTTCGTTCTCCAAGCGCAACACCCAGGTCAAAACTTTTTTTTGCTCCATTGAACAAAGTGAATGGGCCCAGGAAAAAGACTGCCTCGTGTACCGCGTAAAGGCCAACCGTTTTTTACGCGGCATGGTGCGCGGACTCACTGCTACCATGTTGCTGATCGGAAGAGGAAAGCTGGAACTGGATGGCTTGCAGACCATCCTGCTTGCAAAAGACAACCGCCAGGCAGATTTTTCTGTGCCTGGTCATGGCTTGTTTTTAATGCAGGTAAACTTCCCTCCGGGAATTTTCTAGCCCGGCTGCTTCCTTCTTACTTCAGGCTGGCAATCAGCTTTTCATTCAGCCGCACATAATCGTCGTTCTTGGCTTCTTTTGAGAGTTGGATAGATTTCTGTGCCGTGGCAATGGCTCCTTTTTTGTCGCCAGTTTTTGCCTGGATCTTTGCCAGCAGGTGCACGATATAAAAAGCATCAGGTGTTGCTTCCACTGCTTTTTGGGCCCATTGTTTTGCTTTTGCAAGGTCTTTGCCGTTGTCGAAATAATATGATGCTGCTGCAAAATAAGGCGGGTTGTCTTTTGACATAGCTTCCGCGATCTGGCTCATAACCTTGCTGTCTATATCTGTTTTGATAGGGAGGCTCACAACGGTGTTTTCCCACATCAGCTGCAGCTCGCAGGAAGAGGGGCCAATGTTGACAAACTGCATGGTAAATGTTTCTGCCCGGTCTTTTACCAGGAGCGACCTTACATTCACCCGTACAACATCACTGTCCTTGTTATAGGCAGCAGGCTGTGTTACATTGAGCAGTCTGGTAAGGATCAGGGTCCAGCTGGTTTTATCCGGTATGCTGACCAGTCCATACTTACCGGCCGGTACGGTCGTTCCGCCAATTATCACATCATCACCGAACTGGAGCAGGGTGGCGCCATTGGCACCGGTTCTCCATACCTTTCCATAAGGCACCAGATCGCCCATTACTTTCCGGTTCTTGGCACCTGGTCTGGAGTAAGAAAGTTCTATGCGCGACAGGCCAAAATCCTGGCGGATCGTTTGGGTCGGACTGGGCGATGGGGTTCTTAATTGCGCAGGGGCCGTCATGTTGATGACGGATAATAGGACAGCAGAAAGCAAAACTTTTTTCATACAGGTTAATTAGGGCCTCAAATATAGACGAAGTATGAAAGATACCGCCAGCTTATTGTTGAAACGCCGGATGAAAAGTTTGCAGGGTTTCCCGCAGGTACTCGCGGTTCAGGTGGGTATAGATTTCTGTTGTGGTAATGCTTTCATGACCCAGCATTTCCTGCACGGCGCGCAGATCAGCGCCTCCCTCTACCAAATGGGTCGCGAAAGAATGACGGAAGGTATGGGGAGATATCCTTTTGGTGATGCCTGCTTTTTTTACCAGGTCCTTGAGCAGCAGAAAGATCATGACCCGCGAGAGTTTGGTGCCCCTGCGATTGAGAAAAAGAAAATCTTCATTGCCGGGCTTGATGGAGATGTGCCGCCTGACCCCGGTTCTATAGATATGGATGTGTTTGATTGCTGTACTGCCGATCGGGATCAGGCGTTCTTTGTCGCCCTTGCCTGTAACACGGATAAAGCCCAGGTCAGGATAGTACCCGGAGATGCGCAGGTTGATCAGCTCACTTACCCGCAGGCCGCAGCTGTACATGGTTTCCAGGATGGCTCGGTTGCGCTCTCCCTCTGGCGTACTCCGGTCAATGGCATCCATGATTTGCTCGATCTCGGGAAAAGAAAGCACATCAGGGAGGGCCCGTTTTAGCTTGGGTGCTTCCAGTAAAGTGGTGGGGTCGGTTTTTGCGATGCCTTCCACCAGGCAATACTTATAAAAGCTGCGCAGTCCGGAGATAATGCGGGCCTGCGAAGCGGCCGTCATGCCCAGCTCGCCAATCCATTTTACAAACTGCTGCAGGTCACTGAGCATTATGTCTGCCGGAGCTTTTGCTTCCTGTGTCAACAAAAACTGCGTAAACTTATCCAGGTCGCGCATATACGCCTCTACTGAATGATCAGCGAGCGAACGCTCCAGCTGCAAGTATGCTTTAAATCCTTTTTTGTACGGCTCCCACATGGCCTGAGAGATTAGAAATTATAGGTATTATATCCTCTATTAATATTAATTTCGACATCAATATACGTTTGTTCAAGCTTTAGTATGAAAGTAAATCTTCGGTTGTTCCGCCAGCAGGTGTCTATCTATAAAAACAAGTTCCGAAGATTTCTTACGCGGCTTGAAAAGGATCCGCCTGCGGGGCTCGACAAGATGACTGAACTGGTGAGCAGGGATGTGTGGAAAGAAGTAGATTGCCTTACCTGCGCCAACTGCTGCAAAACCATGTCGCCCACTTTTACGCCCAAAGACATCAAGCGCATTTCAGCGCACCTGGGCATGCACCCTATTGCATTCCGCGAAAAATACCTGTACCTGGAGAAAAAGGACAATGACTGGATGAACAAACAGCAGCCCTGCCAGTTCCTCAACCTGTCAAACAACATGTGCTCGATCTACGAGGTCCGGCCTGCCGACTGCGCCGGCTTTCCCCATCTTACCAAGAAAAAAATGACCGATTACATCCACGTGCACAAGCAAAACATACAATACTGCCCCGCCACCTTCAAGATGGTGGAGAAGATGAAGATGCTCCTGAACGCCTGAATGCGCCACCAACCTGAACCCTGGCATGCTATTTTATGGTATAATCCAAATTGAATGGCAATGCCAAAACAGGGAAGGTTTGCTACAGCAGCTTACAAGCTGAACTGGTGGCAGATTGCATTAATTTCTATGGGGGTTTCACTGTTAGGAAAGTTAAGCACAGGAGGATCCAGAAAAAAGGAGCAAAGATTGTACAATGTGCAGCTCAAACAAGCTCCGTGGGCACCGCCTGCCTGGCTCTTCGGAGTAGCCTGGCCGCTTAATAATTTCTTTGTGCTGCTCGCATTGAAGGAACTGCTGGGGGCTGAACCAATCCCGGAAAGAAAAAAACTGCTGATCATGCAGGGAGCGATCTGGCTTATATTTTTTTCATTTGGCTTTGTATACTTCCGCAAACAAAGTCCCCTGCTCGCTGCTGCCTGGACGATGGCTGATGCAGGACTGAGCATCGCCAGTTTTCTCACTGCACGCCGGATCGATAAAAAGCTTGCTTACTATTATCTGCCTTTGCTTGTTTGGACTAGCTATGCAAGCACAGTGGCCGACTACCAGGCCCTAAAAAATAATGACCCTGTATTAAAAATATCTGCTCCGCTTGATTAATTGTTTGTAGCATTGCGCCCTGTAGAAGCGGCTCTTATTATATTTTAATTAAACAAAACACGTATGATGGAAGTAGGACAAAAGGCACCCAATTTTACCCTGTACGATACAGAAAAGACCCAGGTTTCACTTGACAGCCTCCGGGGTAAAAAAGTCGTGTTGCTGTTTTTTCCTTTGGCATTTACCAGTGTTTGTACGAAAGAGTTGTGTAACGTACGTGACAACATCACTGAATACGCCGATACCAATGCAACCGTGCTGGGCATCAGTGTAGATTCTGTTTACACGCTGGCAAAGTTCAAGGAAGAGCAACAGCTGAATTTTCCGCTGCTCAGCGATTTCAACAAAGAAGTGTCGAAGAAGTATGATGCGCTGTATGATAATTTTGCTTTCGACATGAAAGGCGTTTCCAAAAGGGCCGCTTATGTGATCGATACAAACGGCGTTGTGCAATACAAGGAAGTATTGGAAAATGCAGGGCATGTGCCTGATTTCACAGCGATCCAAACAACCTTATCATCTATTACATAAAGTGAGTTAAAGATTTTATAATTAAATCTCAATAAGGGGAATCAATTAGCAGGGGATTAAATCTTTGGCAAATTGTTTGTACCTTTCGTTAAACGGAATATCTTGTTACATCTGTTAGTAAATAAGCAAACATGAAAATTTTCTACATTTTTTCATTCATATTGTTGATTGCACTACCAGCCTGGAGCCAGGAGCGTATTCCGGCGGTTACCGAGCCCGCCACCGCAAAAGTGCTCAAGTTTTATCCGAATCCGGCCACTACCCAGATCACATTCACTTTTAATGCAGACGTTGACAGAAATCTTTCTTTCCAAATCTTTAACTTCATTGGAAAAAAAGTTTACGAAGTTCAGTCTGTTACGCCCATTACCAACGTCAATTTAAATGATTTTTACCGGGGCATCTATATCTTTCAGCTGCGCGACAAGACCGGTAAAATTGTAGATTCCGGTAAATTCCAGAAGTCGTAGACTCCGGTAAATTCCAGGTAAGCCGGTAATCTCCCCTACTCTACCTGTACAATCAAGAACTTCAAGTATTGCGTGTTTTCAATGCCTTTGATTATAGGATGGTCGCCTGATTGGGTCTGAAAGGTGACCTGTCTCAGTTTCCGCCGGGCGTCTTTGGCCGCCAGTTCAATAATTCCGTAAAATAAATCAGGAGCAATCAGGTTGGTGCAGGAAGCTGTTACAAGGAACCCTCCGGGCCGCACCAGCTGCATGCCCCGCAGGTTGATCTCTTTATAACCTGTGATCGCCTTTTGTATGTTTTCACGGCTTTTTGTAAAGGCCGGCGGATCCAGGATCACCACATCATACCCTTTTTTCTCCCGGGCCCACAGTTTCAGTACATCAAAAGCATTCAGCGCTTCAAAAGAGCAAACAGAATCCAAACCATTTAACGCAGCATTTCTTCTGGCCTGGCCAACAGCCTTCTCGGAAATATCAATTCCTTTTACCGATTTGGCTCCGTATGAGGCGGCATGCACCGAAAAAGTGCCCGTATAGCAAAAGCATTCCAGCACCTCCGCCCCTTTCGCAATAGCGTGGAGCCACCGGCGATTGTCCTGCTGGTCCAGGAAATAGCCTGTTTTTTGCCCGTTTTCCAGGTCCACATGAAAATGGAGCCCGTTTTCCTTGATGATAATAGCGGGGTCAAACGGTGCAGAAAGAAATCCTTTTTGCTGGGTGAGGCCTTCCAATTCGCGCACAGGTACATCATTGCGCTCATAAATACCTTTTGGCTGAAAGATCTTGTTCAAGGCTTCTACAATAGCGCCCTTCCATTGATCTATCCCCAGTGCCATGGTCTGCAAAACAAAATAATCGTTGAACTTATCAATGATCAGGGCCGGCAGGTAATCGGCCTCTCCATATACCAGGCGGCAGTTCTCGGTATAGCCCAATCTTTTGCGGTACTCCCAGGCCTCCCTGATCCTGTTGTAGAAGAATTGCTCATTTATCTCTTCGTTCCTGTTCCGGGTCAGAAGGCGGACCAGGATCTGGGATTTGGGATTGATATACCCTTTTCCAACAAATTTGTTATCGGCAGTCACGACTTCCACAATTTCTCCCCCGCTGCATGTATCACTCACTGTTTTTACTTCGTTCTGAAATATCCAGGGATGACCGTTTTCTATGCGCCGGCTGATCTTTGCTTTCAGGTAAACTTTTGTCATAGCGGGTAAAGATACGGCAGTGCGGGCAGCCTGGAAGAATCAGCATTTCAGTAAGAGCAGACAATTTGTCTTTTTAGCCGCATTGGCAAATAAATTGGTAAGAGATAGTTCCAACTAAGGCTAGTTTTGAATACAGACAAATGGGCTTTTTGGAAACGAAAGGCTACAAAAGAAAAACTGACAACTAATTCTAATATGGAAAACGAAGGAAGAAATTTTGAGGAAGAAGTAGGAACCTCAGCAAACGGAAACGAACCCCTGTTCGACATCAACGCAGATTCTGATGTACCGGGCAGTTCACACCTCAATGATCCGCTCGAAAAAAAAGAAACAGACAAGCTGCAGGCTGAAATTGCCGAGCTGAAAGATAAATACCTGCGCCAGGCCGCAGAATTTGACAATTTCCGCAGGCGGAGCGCAAGGGAAAGAATCGAATTAAACCAGACAGCCGGCAAGGACATCATTGTTTCCCTGTTGGATGTGCTGGATGATTGTGACCGGGCGCAAAAACAACTGGAATCTGCCGGAGCGGCAGCTGCAGGTGCAGAAGGGGTGATGCTGATCTTTAACAAGTTCCGGAACATCCTGCAGGCAAAAGGTGTGAAAGCCATGGAAACCATCCATACTGATTTCAATCCCGACATTCATGAAGCGATTACCGAAGTGCCGGCCCCTACACCGGCCCTGGCAGGCAAGGTGCTCGATGAAGTTCAAAAGGGCTATTACCTGAACGACAAAATCATCCGGTTTGCTAAAGTGGTGGTAGGGAAATAAATATTTATATGTCTAAAAGAGATTATTACGAAGTACTGGGTGTTGCCAAAGGCGCTTCGGCCGACGACATCAAAAAAGCCTACCGCAAGGTGGCCATGCAGTTTCACCCCGACCGCAATCCGGGTGACAAGGCTGCAGAAGAAAAATTCAAAGAAGCGGCAGAAGCCTACGAAGTCCTGAGCGATGCTGACAAACGCGCACAATACGACCGTTTTGGGCATGCCGGTGTAAGCGGCAGCAATGGCAGGGGTGGATTTGGCGGTGCCGGCATGAACATGGATGATATCTTCAGCCAGTTCAGCGACATCTTCGGGGGTGATGAAGGGTTTGGAAGCTTTTTTGGCGGCGGTGGTGGCCGGCGGGGCGGTGGCAGAAGAAGCCAGGGTGTACGCGGCAGCAACCTGCGCATCAAGCTCAAGCTGAACTTTGAGGAAATCGCCAAGGGCGTTACCAAAAGCGTCAAGGTCAAAAAATACGTTCCCTGCGGAACCTGCAGTGGCAGCGGTGCCAAAGACAAAAACAGCGTACAGACCTGTAGCTCCTGCGGAGGCAGCGGACAGGTTCGCAAAGTAACCAATACCTTTCTGGGACAAATGCAAACCGTTACCACCTGCCCGGTTTGTAACGGTGAGGGCACTACTATTACCGCTAAATGTCCTACCTGTAAAGGGGAAGGAAGGGTATATGGAGAAGAAACGGTCAGCATCGATATACCAGCCGGCGTGCAGGAAGGCATGCAGCTGAGCCTGAGCGGCAAAGGAAATGCCGGTGAGCGGGGTGGAAGCAATGGAGACCTGATCATCCTTATCGAAGAAGAAGCCCATCCTGAACTGCACAGGGAAGGATTGAATGTGGCTTATGATCTTTATATTTCTATCCCGGATGCTATTTTCGGCACCAATGTAGAAGTACCCACTATTGATGGCAGGGCCAAAATAAAAATACCGGCCGGCACACAAAGCGGGAAAATATTCCGCTTGAAAGGCAAAGGCTTCCCCGCAGTCAATTCATACGAGAAAGGCGACCAGCTGATTCATGTGAATGTATGGACACCACAGCATCTGACGAGTGAGGAAAAGGCCATGATGGAAAAATTGAACGATTCATCCAATTTTCAACCCAATCCTGACAAGACTGACAAGAGCTTTTTTGACAAGGTGAAAGAAATGTTTTCGTAAAGGCCGGGTTTCCTTATACAATCTTCTGTTGAAAGCTGTGTTACCAACACAGCTTTTTTTATGGCAAAAATATTTTAGAAAATTCTTGTTTATTTTATAAACTACTTTATTTTTGAGATAAATTTACAATCGTGAAAGCTCTTACCACCTCTATACTGCTTCTCTTTTTTACCCTTTCTGCCTTTGCGCAGACCACTATCAGCGGCTACACAAAAGACAACAAGGGCCGGCCGGTCGCCGGTGTTTCCATTTCCATCAAAGACTCGTACGACGGCAGCACATCAGATTCGACCGGGAAATATTCTTTTAAAACCACCGAAACCGGCGATAAATTCCTGGTAGCAAGCTCTATCGGCTTCACCGCTTCCGAACAAAAGATCAATCTTACCGGAGCCTTGCTTACCGTTAACCTGGTGCTCAAGGAAGAACCCAATGAACTCAACGCCGTATCCATCACAGCCGGAACATTTGAAGCCAGTGATTCAAAAAGAACCACAGTGCTGAACCCGATTGATATTGTAACAACGGCCAGTGCGAATGGCGATGTTACGGGAGCCATTAAAACGCTGCCTGGTGCGCAGCAGGTAGGTGAATCAGAGGGTTTGTTTGTTCGTGGCGGAACAGCCGGAGAAACAAAGGTGTTTATCGATGGTACGCTGGTCAACAATTTCTTCTTCAGCAGCGTACCTGACATCGCGCAGCGCGGGCGCTTCTCCCCCTTCTTGTTCAAAGGCACTGTATTCAGCTCGGGCGGATATTCTGCCCAGTACGGCCAGGCCCTTTCATCAGTGCTGCTGCTCGAAAGCATCGACCTGCCGGAAAAAAGCTCGGCCAACCTGGGTATTTCATCTGTTGGATTAAGCGGCGGTTATCAGCACCTGGCCGGTAACAAAAAGTCCAGCTGGGGAATTACCTACAACTATACCAACCTGCTTCCTTCCTTTAAAGCCATCAAACAAAAACCCGATTATTTCCAGGTTCCTGAATTTCACAACAGCGACTTCAACTACCGGCTAAAAACCTCTGCTACCGGTATGCTTAAGTTCTACGGTTATTTCAATGCGAGCAGGCTGGGCCTCCGGCGGCCCGACATAGATTCTGCTGCGCTGAAAGATGCATTTGATTTGAAGAACATCAACTTTTACAGCAACCTGTCGTGGAAAGAAAAACTGGGCCAGCACTGGAGAATGAACCTGGGCATGAGCTACAGCACCAATACAGACAAGATCCTGAATGAACTCCAGGATGCCGGGAACAGCAAACAAACAGTTGCTATTTATCCCTTTAGTCAAAAGAATTTTTCCGTGCGCTCCAATGGCCAGCTTGCGACAGGGCGTGCTGTATTTGAAAGAAGGTTGAAAGGCATCAGCATGTTCCTCGTGGGCGGGGAGTATACGTACAACAGGGACAACAGCGATTATAGTGCAGACTCTATCACCCATTCAATTGCCCGGGCAGCGGACCATTTCAAGGCCGCTTTTGCAGAAACAGATATCTATGTCACCAACGACCTGGCTGCCAAGATCGGAACCAGGGTTGAACACTCTTCCCTGCTGGGCAAAGCAGACTGGGTACCCCGGGTTTCGCTGGCTTACAAATTGGGCAACGCCGGACAGGCTTCCCTGGCTTACGGCGTGTTTTACCAAAAACCCGATAACAGCTTTTTTATCCGCAACTACCGCTTTACCGATCTTGGCTATACCAAGGCTACCCACTACATTGCCAATTTCCAGAAGGTAAGCCGTGATTATACCTTGCGTGCCGAACTGTTTTACAAGAAGTATGAAGACCTGGTCAAAACAGTTTACCTGTCATCCACCAACAGCCTGCTGAACAACAAAGGTTATGGGTTTGCACAAGGGTTTGAATTGTTTTGGCGGGACAAAAAAACGATCAGGAACCTGGACTACTGGGTATCGTATTCTTACCTGGATACCAGGCGCGATTACCTGAATTACCCTGCTTCTATACAGCCCAATTTTGCTGCCCGTCATACGGCATCCCTGGTCGTGAAAAAGTTTATCACCCCTTTGAAAACGCAGTTCAACGGTTCCTATACATTTGCCACCGGAAGACCCTATTACAATATTCAATATGACTATGGCAAAAACCAGTACCGCATTTTTGACCAGGGTAAAACCATCTCTTACAACAACGTAGGTTTCAGCGTCAATTACCTGCCCAACCTGAACAAGCAAGGAGCGAGCAAATTCACCGTATTTGTTTTTTCCGTCTCAAATGTGCTGGGCAACAAGCAGGTGTTTGGATACAACTATTCGTACAAAGGAGTCAAGGATGCCGTGACACCTCCGGCAAACCGCTTCTTTTTTCTGGGCTGCTTCCTCAGCTTTGGTGTAGACCGGAGCGAAGATATAATCAACAACAATTTATAAAATGACAAACTATAAACACATGAAAAAGTTAACCACTGTTCTGCTGCTGACAATCACGACCCTGAGCTTATTTGCACAGAGTGATAAATACAAGGCAGCCATGCAAAAAAACATCAGCCAGCTTGATTCAGCCATTACAAAAAACACCTTGGGCGAGCTCTCCAACAATTTCGAACGGATCGGTGAAGTGGAGAAAACACAATGGCTCCCCTATTATTATGCAGCTTACTGCACCGTGATGAACGCTTACATGCAGCAAGACAAATCAAAGGTAGACCCCATGGCAGACAAGGCAGACGCGCTTGTATCAAAAGCAGCCGGTTTGTACGGAAAAGAAAGTTCGGAAATCTATGTAATCAGGAGCATGATCGCCTCATCGCGCATGATGGTTGACCCGCAGAGCCGCTGGCAGCAGTACGGACAGGCATCAACCGAAAACATCAACAAAGCCAAGTCGCTTGACCCTGGCAATCCCCGCCCTGTTTACCTGGAGGGCCAGGCCAAGTTTTACACGCCGGAAGCCTTTGGCGGCGGCAAAGCACCTGCCAAAGAATTGTTTACAAAAGCCCTGCAACTATTCGATACATTTAAACCACAAAGTGAGCTGGACCCAACATGGGGTAAAATGTCGGCCCAGTACTTTTTGGCGCAGTGCAATTAATTAACCTGTTTACAGCTTGCCGGCAAGCAACCCTTCCGGCAGGCCTTTTCAACCTTCAGCTATGGCAAGCAAGGAAACCTTTTCTGTAGAAGAAAGTCTCCAGGTAATCCAGACAATGATTACCCGGACAAGGAAAGATTTTTCAGACAGAAGCCATTATTTTTTACTGTGGGGATGGAGTGCCCTGGTAGCGTGTTTGGGCCAGTACATCCTGAAGGCTGTCTACGACTATCCCCGGCATTACCTGGTGTGGTGGGTCACCGCTTTTACGGTGGTTGTTACAATCATTTTTTACATCAGGGACAAGAAAAAACCGTTGGTAAAGACCTATGTAAGAGAGAACCTTGCAAATATCTGGACTGCCCTGGCGATCACGTTTTTTGTGCTGAATATGATATTTATCAAATTCGGTTTTTTATACTGTTACCCGTTTTTTATCACGTTGTATGGAGCAGGTGCATTTGCATCCGGAAGGATCCTGCGCTTTACGCCCCTTGTTGTTGGCGGGCTGATCGGTTCGCTGCTCGCGATTGGATCGGTATGGTTTATATTTGATATACAGATCCTCTTTGCGGCGGCAGCCCTCCTGTTTTGTTACATCATTCCCGGCCACCTGCTCAGAACCCGATACGCTCATTCTTAATCTTGTTGTATGCAAACAGAACCTTCTTTTTCAGAACAGCAGAGCATTCAGCTGATTGAATCGATGATCAACAAAGCCAGGAACCAGTTCAATGAAAACGGTCATCTTTATTTGCTGTGGGGCTGGGTCATCCTTGTCTGCAGCATTGGCCAGTTTGTGTTATCGGAACTGCTGCACAACAACAAGAGTTATCTGGTATGGATGGTAACCTGGCTGGCTGTTATTTACCAGCTTATTTATCTGGCGAGAAGAAAAAAGAATCGCAAGGTACGCACCTATACGGAAGGCATCCTGGGCGGTGTATGGCTGTCTTTTGTAATTACCATGATCTTATTTGCCTTTTCGCTGGGAAATGTGCAGGGTGTTAATGCAAACAAAATCTTCAACTCTTTCTTGCTTGCGTTGTATGGAGTCCCTACTTTTCTGTCAGGACTCATCCTGCGGTTCAGGCCCTTGATCATAGGAGGCATTTGTTGCTGGTGCTTGTCGGTACTGGCTCCTTTTGTACCCGTTCCTTACCAGGTGCTTCTTTTGGGTGTAGCCGTGATTGTGGCATGGATTATTCCTGGATATCTGTTGAGGAAAAAATACAATGAAGTAAATTTTGAGTAAAAACCTGTTGTTGACCTGCATGCATGTTTAAAGAACTGGATCCCATATTACACTCGCAGCTCCGGCTGGCTGTCGTTTCCCTGCTGATCAGTGTGCAGGAAGCAGAGTTTACCTTTTTAAAAGAAAAAACCAATGCTACGGCCGGCAACCTCAGCGTACAGATCAACAAGCTCAAAGAAGCCGGATACATTGATGTGATCAAGCAATTCAAAGACAACTATCCGCAAACCATCTGCAAAATCACGCCCAAGGGCATTGACGCTTTTGACGAGTATGTAAAAAGTTTGCAGACCTATCTTTCCCTCAAAAAATAAGGACTGCCTTGATGAGCGGGATGCTCAAAGACAGTCCTTTTACCACCTATTGACGGCCAGTCGATTAATTTTTGATCAGCTTTGTAAGCAGCTTTTCTTTTTTATCTATCAGCACCTGAACAAAATACAATCCTTTGGGAAGCTGCGACGTGCCCGTGAGTGTAACCCTGTTTTGGCCGGGCTCTCCTTGCACCACGTCATTGTACACTTCGTTTCCGGTGCCATTCATTACTTTCACTGTAACAGCACAGCTCCTGTTCAGCTGCAGGCTGAGCTTGATATTGTCTACAACAGGATTGGGCATCACCTTTACTGAACGGAGCCCGCTGATGCCTTCAATGCGCACTTTAAGGATTTTTGAGTAGACGATCTTTCCATCCGCATCTGTTGATTTGAGCCGGTAGTACAGGTCTTTGTATTTGTCTATTTCCGGGCTTTGCGCGTCACTGTATTTGTAAAAATTGATGGATCCCAGCATTCCGTATCCCCTCACGGTTCCCAGTTTCTTTAAGTGCAGGCTGTCGGTTCCTCTTTCCACATCAAAACTTTCTGTGCTGTTTTCATAGGCAGTTACCCAGTTCAGCTTTACTTCACTGCTTTCGTAAGCTGCCGTAAACTCAACAAAACGGATAGGCACAATATTACCAGGCGAAAAGAAGATAGTAACATAGGCTGTTTGGGAGCAGAGCTGTCCGTATCCATCGTCACATGCCTTGTAGGCAAAGCTCGTAGAGCTGCCGTTAAAACCGGCGCGCGGCACAAATGTAAAAGCCCCGTTGGACAAAAGATTGACAGTTCCGTCAGCAGAGCCGCTGATAAGGTAAGCGCTCAGGTTTTCCCCATCGGGGTCACGGTCGTTCTGCAGCACATTTCCGGATACCGGGCTGCCGGGGGCACCACCGGAAAAAGCATCTGCCACAGCAACAGGTGCCCCGTTGCAACCTGATGCATAATGCTTGCTGGCACTGATCTGGAGCTGGTCGAGGGCCAGCGTGGTGGAGCGGACTGCATCGCTGTACTGGAGCCCGATTTTGTAGACGCCTGTGCCTGTTTCAACGGTTTTATTGTATGTATAAACAGTTTGTGCTGCCGTGTTTTTTATTTCTATGCTGTCGGCCACTTTCACCAGCTGGTTCAGGGCATTTACCACAACCAGTTTGATCCACCTTGTATAGTCTGCCCCCTTGCTGAATTGATAGCTGAAGGAGATCGAAGTTGATCCCTGTCCGTTCAAGACAGGCGTATACAGGGTGGCTGTCTGGGGTGAATTGGCAGAATCAAGGAACAGCGATCCATCACCCTCCATGGCGCCGGCGTTAGGGCCGCTAACAAATCCACTGAATTGCCAGCAATTGGCTTGCAGGTAAGCTTTTACCTGGTTTGCAGTTACGCCTGTGCGGGAATTAAAGTTTTCTGTTAATTGGGAATAGGAAGAGAAGGCCGCAAACAAGAACACGGCCACGAAAAGGATCCGGGTAGAATACGGTTTCATTTTATGAGGTTTCGGGTATAAAAACTAAAGCACTAAACACGTGGCATTCAAAGGATAGGATAGGATAGACAGGCGGCATGAGTGGCAGCAAACAGGGAAAACGCAGCAGCGCTTAGCCAATGCTATACATGGACCTGTAAGAAATGTGTAGGATTGGAATTCAGATAGCGCTTATCTGCGCTACAGGCAGGGATTTCACAGGAGAACGCTCAAAAATATACACAATTTTTCGATGCTGCAATCATTTCGCTAAAATTTTTTTACACCGGTATTCTTAACGAACTTTCTCACAACAATAATTGGCTCTTCCTGTTAAATGTGGGTCCCGATTTTTGGATTAACTTACCGGCTCATGTCAGCAATCATACAGGTTTCTTCCCTCAGTAAACAGTTTAAAGACATCACAGCGGTTGACAAATTATCTTTCAGCGTGCAGGAAGCAGATGTATACGGCTTTTTAGGACAAAACGGTGCTGGCAAATCAACTACCATCCGCATGTTGCTGACCCTGATAGCACCCAGCAGCGGGGAGATCAATTTGTTCGGCATGAACCTGCGCACCCACCGCAAAGAAATTCTTCGACAGGTAGGTGCGGTGATTGAACGCCCTGATCTGTACACCTACCTGAGCGCTTATGAAAATCTTTCCCTCTTTGCCAGAATGAACGGCGTAGATTCATCCCGGCGGGCCTTGATGGAACAGCTGGAACTGGTGGGCCTGGCTGACAGGGCACAGAGCAGGGTCCGCACTTACTCGCAAGGCATGAAACAGCGTTTAGGCATTGCTGTGGCACTGGTGCACAATCCGCAGCTCATTATTTTGGATGAGCCTACCAACGGACTAGATCCGCAGGGGATCGCCGACATGCGCAACCTGATCCTGCACCTGAGCAGGAACCTGAAAAAGACCGTGCTGGTTTCTTCGCACCTGCTCAGTGAAATTGAACAGGTTGCCACCCGCATGATCATCATCGACCGGGGCCGCAAAATGGTGGAAGGCACTGTGGAAGAATTGTTTGATCCGGCCAAGACGGTGCTTGAAATAGAAACAGCTGATGGTACACAGTTGCTGAAATGGTTACAGGAAAGCCCGTGGCACCCTTACATAACCGGCTCCGATGCAGGCAGGGTTGTTTTGCAGCTAAACAAGGAAGCAATACCGGCCCTGAACAAGGAACTGGTGCAGGCCGGTATACCTGTTTTTTCATTGCAGAAAAAAAATTCACTGGAAGATTATTTTTTACACATTACAGCAGGAAAGCAATATGTGGGCACTTTTAAAGATTGAAGTATTCAAGATATTCAAAAAGCCGCGGACTTACATCAGCTTTGCTGCCATTGCAGCCATGGTCGCCATTGTGCAGGTAGCGCTCAAAGCCGATGGAGTATCGTACCTGGAGTTTTTGATGGGCAGTCTCAAAGACTCGATCGACATTCCTTACCAGATCGTGCTGAACGGTTACCTGGTTTGCTTTATCATCCTGAACCTGCTGCTGATCCACGTGCCCCTGCTGGTGGCGCTGGTGGCGGGCGATGCGGTAGCAGGCGAGGCCAATATGGGCACCTTGCGCTTGCTGCTGACCCGGCCCGTAAGCCGGACCCGGTTTATGCTCACCAAATTTACGGCCTGTGTTATTTATACCATCCTGCTGCTGGTATGGATGGCCCTGCTTTCCCTCCTGCTGAGCATATTTCTTTTCGGCACGAACGATATGGTCATTACCCGCAATGATGTGGTAGAGCAGATCCAGCGCAGCGATGTGCTCTGGCGCTACATTGCCGCTTTTGCCTATGCAGCGGTTGCACTCACAACTGTGGCGGCCCTGGCATTTTTGCTGTCTGTATTTGCCGACAATTCAATCGGTCCGATCGTTTCCACCATCAGCATCGTAATTGTATTTACCATTCTCTCCGAGATGCAGATACCAATTTACGATACCACGGTAAAGCCCTGGTTGTTTACTTCCCACATGCTGGCATGGAAAGGATTTTTTTATTCCAAATCGGATGCTGAGGGACAAGCCATCAGGGGCAGCATTGAGAACCTGCCTGCTATTATGCGCAGCCTGGGCATCCTGCTTGGGTACATCACGTTGTTTGTAGGATCTGCTGTTGTAATTTTTAAAAAGAAAGATATTTTATCGTAGATGAAAAAGATCGTTGTTTTAATCGGTTGCTGTATGGGCTTGTTGATGGAAATCCATGCCCAGCCAGCTGTTGAGCTGCTGCAAAAAGTAAGGGAAAAGATCGAGAAAGTAAAAGACTACCAGGCAGCAGGGGTGATGAAAACCAATGTACCGTTTATGAAGGTGCCGGTAGCGGATGTAACGGTTTATTTTAAAAACCCGGACAAGATCAAGATCAAAAATGACAAGGGCATTTCGCTGGTACCCAAAGGAGCCCTGAGCATGAGCCTGAACCAGCTGATGATCAACAAGGACTTCACCGCCATCGAAGCAGGCAAGGACAATGTGAACGGCATTCCCGTAAAAATCATCAAGCTCTTACCTGTTGACGAAAATGCCCAGATCGCTCTCTCCACCCTGTACATTGACGAAGCCCGCGCGCTGATCCTCAAAGCCCGCACCACCACCCGGGAAAACGGCACGTATGAACTGGTCATGAACTACGGAAAATGGGCTGCCTATGCCTTACCCGAAAAAGCCGTTTTCACCTTCAACATCAGCGAATACAAACTCCCCAAAGGCATTACCTTCGACTACGACGACGGCAGCAAAAAGAAAACCGACAACACCCAGGTAAACAGCAACAAAGGAACTTTAGAAATCACCTACAAAGACTACAAGATAAACCAAGGACTGCAGGACAGCGTTTTTAAATAAGGCTGAACCTTGATTCCAGGGATTACGGGGATTGGGTGTTAGGCTGAAAGCTTTGCTGGTAGCGGGTTTCATGCATGCTCTGTCTTGAACACACCCATGCCCCTTCCGGGAGGGGATACGTCTTTGGCAAGCTGCATTCACAACCTCTCCCTATTTTCTTTGCTCTCTCAGCCCGGTCTTTTTTGTCTTGAACCAGAATTACACGGATGAGGGGATTACAGGATTTTTTGGGTACATAGGCCTCTCTTTTTTCCCTTTGCCACTCTTTTCTCTTTGTCATTCCGCCGGGGCGCTTCTTGGTGTTGCACGTGCTGTATGCTTATGCGCCCCGTGCGGAATCTCTGCGGGGCAAAGTGCTGCGATGATAGGCCAGCCTCTTACTAAACAGAACCTCTCCGCTCTGCAGAGATCCTGTAAGGGCGCATCGATGTTGCCCTTGCAGGTTGATGCTGCGCCCTTACAGGATGACAAAAAGTTGAAGGAAGATGACAAAAAAGGGGATATATTCCTTCCCGCTCACCATCACCCTCTCTTCTTCTCCTCTCTATTCTTCCTTCACATTGCTTCAGCTACCCTCCTCTCTCCTCTCTATTCTTCTCTCCATCCAATCCCTTCCATCCCCCCAATCCTGTAAATCGAGGTTCAGACGTTCTTCCCTCCGGCCTTTTGAAAGGGGCGTTAAGAAATTTACGGAACGAAGCGTTCAGCAACGAACACGCACGGTACTGTACAACTGCTCATTCATG
>JADCRZ010000048.1 GCA_015069695.1 Williamsia sp. | reverse complement strand
CTGCTCATTCATGCAACGGCACAAACACCCACAACTGTTGAATGATAGCTTGTTCGTTGTAGCGCAGTGCAGTAAATTTTAGCCCCTTTCAAACAGCCTTGATTTTTTTGCTTCTTTTTTCATCAAGGAAAAAAGAAGTCAGGGTCTCAAACAAACCCTTACTTTTGCGCAATTTGTTTGTACGATGCCAAAAGATCTGTCTCTAAAATCGGTTCTCATTATTGGTTCTGGTCCCATCATTATTGGACAAGCGTGTGAATTTGATTATTCCGGCACGCAGGCCGCCAGAAGTTTGCGCGAGGAAGGGATCCACGTTATCCTGATCAACAGCAATCCGGCTACGATCATGACTGACCCCCTGATGGCAGACAAGGTATACCTCTTGCCGCTAACGGTGGAAAGCATTGAGCAAATTCTCGAAGAGAATAAAGTTGATGCCGTGTTGCCTACCATGGGCGGTCAAACCGCCCTCAACCTGGCCAAAGAAGCACACGACCTGGGCATCTGGGAAAGGTACGGCGTGCGGCTGATCGGGGTTGACATCAAAGCCATTGACAAAGCCGAAGACCGGGAGAAGTTCCGGCAATGGATGATCCAGATGGGGGTTCCGGTAGCGCCCGCGAAAACAGCCAACTCATACCTGGAAGGAAAAGAGTTTGCCCAGTGGGTCGGTTTTCCGCTGGTGATCCGGCCTTCTTTTACCCTGGGAGGAACCGGTGGCGGTTTCGTGCATAGCAAGGACGACCTGGACGAAGCCTTGAACAGGGGTCTGCAAGCTTCCCCCATCCATGAAGTGCTGGTAGAAAAAGCTGTGCTGGGCTGGAAAGAATTTGAGCTGGAACTCCTGCGTGATGCCAACGACAACGTAGTGATCATTTGTACGGTAGAGAACTTCGACCCGATGGGCATCCATACGGGCGACTCTATCACCGTGGCCCCTGCCATGACGCTTAGCGATACGGCTTTTCAGCTGATGCGCAACACCGCCATCCGCATGATGCGCGACCTGGGAAATTTTGCCGGCGGCTGTAACGTACAGTTTGCCCTGAACCCTTCTACAGAAGAAATTATTGCGATAGAAATCAATCCCCGGGTAAGCCGTTCCTCAGCTCTTGCTTCCAAAGCGACCGGTTATCCCATTGCAAAGATCGCGGCCAAGCTGGCCATCGGTTATTATCTTGATGAGCTTGAAAACCAGATCACCAAAAATACCTCTGCTTATTTTGAACCGGCGCTGGACTATGTGATCGTAAAGATGCCCCGCTGGAACTTCGATAAATTCAAAGGTGCCAATGACACGCTGGGGCTGCAGATGAAAAGCGTGGGTGAAGTAATGGCCATTGGCCGGAGCTTTATAGAAGCCATGCAAAAAGCCTGTCAGAGCCTGGAAAACAATGCCGTTGGACTGGGCTATTATGGTAAAAGCATGATGCACGCAGAAGAGCTGCTGGAGTACATCAAAGTACCCAAGTGGGACCGTATCTTCCGCATCAAGGATGCGCTGATGGCAGGTGTGTCGGTAAATACCATTTCCAAAGCCACCAATGGCATCGACCGCTGGTTCTTGTTTGAAATCCAGAAGCTGTGCAACACAGAAAAAGAACTGGCAAAATACAAACTTGATACGTTGCCCGATGATCTGCTGGAACAGGCAAAAAGATACGGCTTCAGCGATGAGCAGATCTGTCGCATCATAAACGATGGAAGCGAAGATGAGATCTACGAAAAAAGAAAAGCCCTGGGTATCCGGCGCGTGTTCAAAATGGTAGATACCTGCTCTGCCGAGTTTGAAGCCAAAACACCTTACTTCTACTCCAGCTTTGAAGCAAACAGGGGGAATGGACAAGCGGAACTTTCCAACGAAAGCAACAGTGCTTCCCAGAAGAAAAAGATCATCGTGCTGGGCTCGGGCCCTAACAGGATTGGCCAGGGCATTGAGTTTGACTATTGCTGTGTGCACGGGCTGCTGGCCATCAAGGAATGCGGCTATGAAGCTATCATGGTAAACTGCAATCCTGAAACCGTATCAACTGATTTCGACATTGCCGATAAGCTTTACTTCGAGCCTGTTTACTGGGAGCATCTCTGGGAGATCATAGAACATGAACAGCCCGAAGGTATTATTGTACAGCTGGGCGGACAAACAGCCCTCAAGCTGGCAGAACGCCTGCACCAGAAAGGCATCCGGATCATGGGCACTTCTTACAATGACATGGACATTGCAGAAGACCGTGGCCGGTTCAGCGACATGCTGAAAGAGCTCGAGATTCCTTATCCTGATTATGGCACCGCTTATACTGTTGACGAAGCGGTGGAAGTAGCACACAAAGTGGGCTACCCGGTTCTGGTACGCCCCAGTTACGTGCTGGGCGGACAAAGAATGCGGATCGTGATCAATGATGATGAGTTGGAAAAAGCTGTTGTAAGCCTGCTCAAGCACATACCCGGCAACAAGATCCTGATCGACCATTTTCTGGATCGCTGCCAGGAAGCAGAGATCGATGCCATTTTTGACGGAGAAGATTTTCATGTGATGGGTGTAATGGAACACATAGAACCTGCCGGCATCCACAGTGGCGACAGCAATGCCGTGCTGCCCGCCTTCAACTTAACTCCGCTGGTGGTAACCACCATGGAGCACTACGCCGAAAAGATCGCGCGTGCCCTGAATATCAAAGGCCTGATCAACATCCAGTTTGCCATCAAAGACGGAAAAGTATTTGTGATAGAAGCCAACCCCCGTGCTTCCCGTACAACGCCTTTCATTGCCAAAGCATACCAGATTCCTTATCTGAACATTGCTACCAAGGTTATGCTGGGTGTTAACAAGCTAAAGGATTTTACATTCGAGAAAAAGCTCAACGGCTTTGCTATCAAGGAACCTGTTTTTTCCTTCAACAAATTCCCGGGTGTGAACAAGGAACTGGGACCAGAAATGAAATCGACCGGAGAAGCCATCCGCTTTATCAAAGACCTGCGCGATCCTTATTTCCGGCAATTGTATAAGGACAGGAGTATGTACCTGAGTAAATAACACGGCCATAAGTTCACCATATGAAAAAAGAAACCGAAGCGATTGCGCAGGATTTGCAGCAGGTATTGGCTGGCCAGCCGTGGTACGGAAAATGTTTTTCAGAGCTGTTGAATGAGGTAGGGGAAGAAAAATTTTACAGTAAGCCAAATACTGCTTCCCACTCAGTGGCTGATCTTCTGTACCACATGATTACCTGGGCTGATTTTACCCGGTACAGGCTGGAAAAAAAGCCGCAGGACATGCAGGAAGTAGAAGCGATGGACTGGAGAGAAATCAACCCGGCTGAACATAGCCTCGAAAAAGGCATGAGACAATTTGCTGCCTGCATCTATTCCATCATTGAATTGCTGAAAGCCAAGGATGATCAGCTACTGGAAGAAAAAGTCGACTACCGCGAATACAATTTCCGTTACCTCTTAAATGGCTTGGTGCAACATACAATCTACCACCTGGGCCAGATCGCGTATGTAAACAAGCTGTTGTCTTAATGGATTGAATCTTCTGCAACGGGATGGGGTTTGCCAGCATCTGCCGATTAACCCTATCCCGTTCAACTATCTGGATAAATGGTTTTGGATTACCCTGGCTTACTTCACCACAATCTTTCCTCCTGCTATTTTTCCTTCATCGTTTTTAATGCTGTAAAAGTAAATACCACTTTCGCGTAGCGGCAGCGCAAGGCTTTGTGTGCCATTGATAAGTGCATGGGTGTATACCTGTTTTCCGGCGGCATCAGTTATAAAGAGACTGCCTTTCGTACCTGTATAGTTTACCTGCACATTGGTGTTCCGGTTCAGTACCGTGGGGTATAATGTGCTGGTTGCAACAGCTCCCTTTAACAATACGATACCTGTGTAGCGGATGGCTCCGTTGCTTTCTGCAATGCGGATGCGATAATAGTTGACACCGGATACTGGAGAAGGATCCGTGAAGCTCAGGGGCTTTGAGCAGCTGGCAGGTGTAGCAAGCTGGCTGCCGATGCTGTCGAAATGGAAACCATCCCCGCTGCGTTCTACCTGGAACAGCACGGAGGCCTGGTCGCAATTGATCTTCCAGTTCAGCAGGTTTCCTGTGCTGGCTTTCTTTCCATTAAAATACTCAACAGATATAGGCAGGGCAGAAGTTTTTGTTTGCAGCACAAACCCGCTGAAGCCGCTTACATCAAAGCTGACTTCCCAGCGGCTGTACGCTGCATTCCATACAATGTCGGCATCATTGGGATCGATGATAATGGGTGCCTGGCCGTAGCTGGCCGGCAGGCCGCTGCTATCGCTGCTGGTGCCGGGGTATTTGCCTACACGTAAATTGGCCTTGCCTGCTGCATCAGTCGGATTGGCCGGCAGGTCGAACAGGCTGTACGGATCGTTGTTGAACGCGGTAAATTCTTGCTGGGTAAAGTACAGGGTTACTCTTCCGGTGGCGCCTGTTGCATTGGAAGCGGGCGTGAGCTGGTAATGCCGGGAAACAAAGGGATCAAGGCCATAGTGCGGAACCCCGGCTTCGATCCATACATTGCCGGTAACAGGGCCTGTTACAGGACTGGCCCCGCCGGGAACCAGCTGTGCTATCAGGGCACAGGCGCTATTGATAAAGCTGTTGCTGGTGCTGATATCTCTTATATCAACCGAACTGGCTGCCGCGATATTGCCTGTGGTCTGGTTGTTTGCATACACTACTGAGCGGATCGCAAAATCATAAGGATAATTTGACCAGCTTGCGCCCCCATCCGTTGATACCACCGAGCGATTATCCAGCGAAATGTTTTCATCGATCAGTCCCCAGTTGCTGCTGTTGGTAGGATTTCTTGTCAGCACAATAAAATAGTCTGTTGCGTTGGTGATAGATATGTTGAGGCTGCTCAGGTCGACATAGTTAAAGGCTCCCTTGGCTACACTGCTGCTGTCGATACCAAGCGTGCCCAACAGGGTGCCGGGGAAACCTGCGTTGTTGCTTCTTACTTCAAGCAACAATCCTGTTACAATCGGGTAAGTATAAAAATAGGCACCGGCCAGTTTCCCACTGGCGTCCGGTGTAAACCTGACGGCTAAGCGGTGGTTTGTACCCGGCATATAATACGCAAAGTATTGAGCATACCGGTTTGAATTGTCATACTGATAAGTCCGTCTCACAACCGGTGAGCAGTTGAACGAAGCTGATACCGCTTTGAATACATCCGTCTTGCCATATCCCCATGTAGCGTTTGGCGTGGCGCCCGGAAGCTCGGTCATCGCATCTTTGGTGGCGGTGGTATTCAGCAGGTTTTTTGCCTGGGCAGCGCTGGTGGCGGGATTGGCCTGAAATAACAAGGCTATTGAGCCGGCGACCACCGGTGCCGCCATGCTGGTGCCCTGCAACAGCTGGTACAATCCTGCATTGGTAATAATAGGCGTGTAATTGGAAAGCGCATCCGACGATAAACAGGAAACCACGCTATGACCCGTTGCCGAAATATCAGGCTTCATCACACCGTCTATTCTCGGGCCGCGGGAACTGGATGAAGAAATGCTGTCCTGGCGTTGGAACAAGTCCCGCGACAGAGAACCGGTAGAGGTTAGCGCAGACAGCTTGCCTACATAAGAAGCGACCGTAATAGCAGACGAAGCATTGCCGGGTGAGTTTACCAGATAATTACTGTCTGCGCCTGCCAGCAAGATATTGGTAAAACCGGCGCCTTTGCGCAGCCAGCCATCCAGCGTAAGGAGAGAGGCCGTATTGTTGGTAACCGACAGCGACCAGGAACCGGCCGGACTGGAAGTATTGGTGCCGTTCCTTGCTACGGTAAGCTCAACATACCGGTGCCCGTTACCGGCATCCACGCCGTTGTACAGTGCAACGGTGAAATTATTGTTTACGACTGTTCCGGTCGGGTTTTGTCCGGCAGCAGCCGTTAGGGTATTGCCATCCGGCGCGGTAAGCATAGCTGACAGGCTGCTGTTGTTGTTCGCATACACCTTGTATGAAAAGATTTCAGTGCCGGTGCTGACTGCCGGAACCGTAAAGTTGGAGGAAACACTCCCGTTCCCTGCCAGGCTGAGCCGGTTGTGAAGATTGAACCCATTGTCATTTCCTGCAGCTACCACGACTGCACGGCCGGGCGCAGATGCAGTGAACTGGTCGATGGCCACTTCTTCCGGGTCCGTGCCATCGTGTGCCGAGAGCAGGAAGCCAAAGCTCATGTTGATCACGATCGGCCTGCCCAGGGTTGTTGCCAGCGTTTGCAGGTAGCTGATTGCATTGATCACGTTCACGCTTGAAAATGTACTGTCGCCGCCTTTCACGATAATAATGTCGGCCTCCGGAGCTATGCCCATGAATTTCTTTGAAGCCAGGGCAGATCCGTTTCCGGCAGCCGTACCGGCCACATGCGTTCCATGGCCGTAAATATCTTTCTCGCGCACGTAATTGGTTGGCGTTCCGTCCAGCTCGTCGTTGAGCTGCACCTGCGTATATTCAACACCGTAATTGTATCCGGCGGGCGAGCTTTCTCCGGCAATGGGTGTAAGGGTTTGATCCCAGATGCGCAGGATACGGCTTTTGGTGGTGTCGGATGGATTTCTGAAATCAGGATGGTCCCAATCAATGCCGGTATCGAAGATAGCTACCAGTATATTTTTACCCTTGTACACTGTATTGTTTAATTTCCCGGCATGCAACAGGGAGGCGCCCGTACTTCCTACTGCTATATCATTTTGCACGTTGATGGTATGCGGTGCTTTCACGTATGCCACTTCGGGCATGGATGCCATTTTTGTGAGCTGGTCGAGGGTGGCCCAGGCTGTTACAAAATTTGGCAGTACCGCGTTCACAACAATGCCGCTGTCGCGCAAAGCCTGCGTGTTTTTCGTATATACGATGCAGTTGTATCTTTTTACCGGCTCCAGGTTTCCTGCTACCAACCTTTCTGTAGGCGCTATTCTGTAATGAGCAGGGATACTTTTACTGGTTACCGTATCCCGCCCGTTTTTTCTGGCTGTCAGTATAGTCCGGAAAGCAGGATCAATCTTGTTATCATCACCAGCAGTTTGTGCAGAGCCATAGAGAAATGCAAACAGCAGGGGCAGAAAAAAGATTCTTTTATTGTTGATGGCGGCAAAAACCAGCAGTGTGAGATCGCTGGTTTCAGAGACAGATTTTTTCATAATCTAAGGTTTAAGAAATAGTCCGTGCGCTTCTATGGGTATGGGTGTTATCTCCTTGGATATGGGTTAACGGTGGATAGTCAGACTGTCTTTCTGATCTGGTTAAGAGGTTTTCAAAGAATGAAACTAGTAAAACTTTTTGAAGACAGCATAGTTAAACAGAAAAGTATTGAACAAAGTCTTTGAGCGGTAATAGTTAACCATCAATGGTTTATTAGCAGTTCTGCTAGCAGTTTATAAAGAAGCAATCGTATTAAGACCCGGCGCACTATTTTTACCACTGACCCAATACTGGTGTAGATGGCACTATGGCTGCTTTACAGGCAAACAATCCCGTTTAAATGAATTACTTTCTCCATACGATTCAGCACCTCCGGCAGCAGGAAGAAGTGCTGCTTTTTAACAACCTGCTTGAAGTAACAGTGCAGCAAAGGGAGGAAGCAGCTCAATACCTGGCTGAAGCGTATCAGCATGAATCAATAAATTATCCATTCCAGGTTCCTGTATTTGATCAGGCAGCTGCCTTGTGGGCTGCCCAAACGGTTTATACGGCTTCACAGCTTGTACTATACAGAAAGCATGGGATAACTGAACTTGCACAGCTTCTCCCGGCATATAGCAAAGCCCCCGGTGCTGCAGCTATGTTGTCCGCAGACCTGCTGCTTCGCTTCTTACCATCCCTCATCAACCAGCTTAAAGTCTATGACCCGGAGGACGGACTTGTGGAAGTGTTGGAAAACCATCTGAAAGCATGGCATTACTCAGGTGTTAATTATTCCTTGCCGGTACATGAACTGTCATTTGATGTGGTGGTTTCCCATCCTTGTTTGTATCAGCTTTATATAGACAGGGTAATCGAATACAGGAGACTGCCCCTGGCGGAACATCCCCAACTAATAAGCGGTGTTCGCGCTTCCTTGGGAATGTTTGCTGCCGTATATTGGAACGAATTTCAACAAGTGATCCAAAAAGATGAATGCAATTGAGAAACTGAATAGGACGCTTTCCTATATCAAAAGCGCTTTTATTGGAAAGGATGAGATCATTGATCTGCTGGGCATTGGGTTAGTAGCCAGGGAAAATGCTTTTTTGCTGGGCCCACCGGGAACGGCCAAAAGCGCCCTTGCGCAGCACCTCTCTGCCTGTATTGAAGGCGGTAAAAACTTTGAATACCTGCTGACGAGGTTCACAGAGCCCGGAGAGCTGTTTGGGCCCTTCGACATCCGCAAATTAAAAGAGGGTGAGTTGGTAACCAATACCGAAGGCATGATGCCGGAAGCCTCACTTGTCTTTCTGGATGAAATCTTTAATGCCAACAGTGCCATTTTAAACAGTTTGCTCATGGCACTGAATGAAAAAGTTTTCAGGCGCGGCAAAGAAACAAAAAAGCTTCCCGCACTGATGTTCATCGGCGCCAGCAATGTACTACCTGAAGACGAAGCCCTGCATGCCCTGCTCGACCGGTTCCTGATCCGCATCCGTTGCGATTATGTTGATCCTGACCTGCTGGGTGAACTCCTGCTGGCAGGCTGGGCCCTGGAAAACCGGGTGGTTGTTGAGCGGCCCTCGATCGCACCCGATGAAATCAAACTATTGCAGCAAACCGCCAAAACAGTTGACCTCTCACCCGTCAGAAAGCAATATGTTGACCTGGTTCACAACCTGCGCAGTACAGGCATCAAAGTTTCTGACAGGCGGGCTGTTAAAATCCAGAACCTGGTTGCTGCCAGCGCGCTCATATCTAACCGCATGGCAGCGACCCTGTCTGATTTTTGGGTCCTGAAATATATCTGGGATACGGAAGAACAGATCGAGATACTGGCTGGTATGATCGATCATGTTATCCAGAAAGATACCAGTCCGCAAATGCACCCCCAGGCTTTGTTCAACAAAGCGCCTGATCCGGAAGAACTGATCCGGGAAGTTCGTTCGCTCCAGACAAAATGGAATGGAGCGTCGCTTTCTTTTGAAGAGCAAAATGTGATCAAAGACAAGCTCCGGTATGTGCAAACCCGCAGCAGCTGGATAAAAAATGGGGAACACCAGCAGTACATACAAAAGGAAATAGAATCTTTATGGCAGTCGATCCTTCAAACAGCATGACTTATTTTCTGTGTATAGCTGCAGCACACAAAGATTATCTGGGTGCTATCCGGCATTGGGATAAGCTGGAAATGGCTGTTCACGAGGCATCGATCTGGGTGAAAGATCTGACCCAAAAGCAAGTTGATGCAGTTGAAGTAAAAAGCATTCCCTACAAAGAACTGTATTACGCATTGGACCAACAGCTGTTTCCGATGGGAAGCATGCTGCCCGCAGGAGACATGCCGGCACTGCACTGGACTTCTATCGAGAAGGGCCTGCCTGTTCAACTGCCGGCCTTTAACCACAACTATTTCGGCATTCATAGCAAGATAGAGATTAAGCTGGTTTCTTCCAACCAGGAGAAAGCCGTCTGTGCTTTACTGGTAGAAACAGAAGACCTGAAAAAGTACATCGAAACAGCTCCCGCGGTCAGGTTGAAGAACCTGCATTGGGCACTGGTAGGATATGACAGGGCCGTCATCCTGGGAACGCCGCTTCTTCCTCTTAAGGGAGAAGCATGCTGGCGCCATCATGATTTTTTATTACCTGCGGGATACAACTTTGAATTACACGCACTCACGGGTACAATCAACCAACTGGTGAACCCGGAAGGAAAAGACTGGATTGTATGGAACAAAAAGGGAGAATACTGGAAACTGGACAAGGAGCTTCTTAAGCCTTTATCTATTGGCTCGTTCCGGGTAAGCTTAAAACAGTTGTATGGATTGGCTTGATTATTTTCAGGGTTATGAGGGGTATTTCTGGCGATGGGAAGAAGACGGAGAGGTGCTTGCCGTTCCTGGGGGCAGTACCATAGCCTATAAGGCATTCGTGACCGAAGTGCTTGAACACTTAAGCAGCCAGGGCTTTCCTCCTTTTGGTGCCCTGCTTCTTTGTATAATTGCTACCAACCCCGGTGGCGAAAGCGCGTTAAATGAGGTGTACGCCTTGATGGATGCAAAGCTTGGAGGGGGGAACAGTACAAGAGAGCCATTAAAATCAGCTATTTCATTCCTGCTGCTTTTAGCCCAATTGCCGAAGAAGTACAAGCAGGGAAGAAACAGGTTCCTGGTACTGCAAACCTTGTTTGCCAACACGCATAGAGGCGTGGGGGAAAAGAAGGCTAAAAAAATGCTGGATGCTTTTTTGGAGCACCAGCAAGCGCAAAACGTGTGGCTCGCCACAAAGAGCTTTCATGTTAACGCCTATAATAATGACTTCCGGGCCGTTAGCCTTTTAGCCGGCAAATTCCCGGATGTAGAGACCATCATATCAGGACTGGCTGATCTGCCGGCTGTTCAGGAACTTATTCTGGAAGAGCCGCTCTCTGAACAAGGAGATAAAAAAGATTTCATCCGGGAGCTGATCAACCATAGCCAGACATTTCATGTGGGCTCTCTCATCAAGAGTCTGTGGAGCGGCCTGCAAATTCCTTATCATCATCACCTGCCCAGCCAGCATCCTGTAGGAGGCATCTCCGATCTGACAAACAGGGGCGGGTTCGACAGGTTGCTGCTTTCGGAATTTGCCAATGATGAACTTCTTTTTCTTTCCCGGCTGGCAAACGGGGAAGCACTTTATGTAAACCGGGAAATGCCTCCGCAGCAAAACAGGCAGGAGCGTGTGATGCTGATCGACGTATCTATCAAAAGCTGGGGAACGCCCAAGATCCTTGCTTATGCGCTGCTGCTCGCCATCGCGCGGCATCCAAAAACAGCTATCTCCTGTTCAGCTTTTGCAGTAGGCAAAGAATGTCATCCTGTGGCTTTCCATTCTATAGAGGAAGTTATTACCAGTCTGCAGGTACTGGAACCTTGTCTGCACCCTGCGCTGGGATTGGAAGCTTTTTTCAACAGGAAGGATGTTGCGAAAGACAGGGAGATTTTCTTTATTGCAGCCAAGGAGGTGTTTGACCAGCCGCAGCTGTGCAAAACATTAAGCGATCACAAGGAGGCATTTAATTACCTGATCCAAACAGATAACAAGGGAAACATGGATGTTTACAGGAGGCAGCAGCGTAGCCAAAAGCATGTCCAGCATATCCACCTCGATTTGGATGAGCATTGGAAAAAGGAACCGAAAAAGCCTGCAGCCGGGGCGGATAAAAAACACGAAAAAAGACCTGTATATCCCATCTTATTTCCGGCTGTATCAAACGCCAAAAAAATACTGCCGGCTGACGATGGAACTCTTTTCGCGATTACAGCCGAAGGAGCACTGCTGCGCTCAACGAATCATCAATCCGTTCATGTCAAAGGATGGGAGATGGTGTACGAAAATCTGCCATACCCCAACGCAGAGGCAGAAATAGGACAAAAGAAGAATGGTGAATACCTGTTACTGTTGTTTAATGTCTCGAACAGTAAAGTAATAATCCTTAATCTGGCCACCGGTAAAGGAGGTTCCATTCATTTTAATGATTCCAGAAAATCAGAATACAAGAACTTTATATTTTACAACGGCCGTTTTACTTATTGTTCCCTGGGTTACACCAGTAAACACTGGTTGTTTGAACTGGAGGAACATGGTGGACCTGAGCAGTGGGGAACTATTGTGGTAGAATCAATCGAGAATTTACCCAGTACGATGATTGACTATTACAAGAACAGAGAGAAAAAGCTCAAAGAAGTGCAGTATAAGAAATGGGATAAAAGTGTGCTTAAAAATGTTACTGCTGTATTCATCAATCAGGTCAATAATCTGGTGTTTAACAATGCGCATGAGCTGCGCCTGACAGATCACAGCATTATCAAGTTGGAAAGAACACATTTTCTGGACGGGCGGCTTGTGGCAACAGCACACGGGAAAGACGAATTCTGTTTTCCGGATGGAAGTGCAATTACCATCAACAGAGCGGGCATGCTGATCCTGAAAAGCAGCAATCCGCTGATTGATACCATCTACATTCCATCCGTGCTGGATGCCGATCTGAGTGCAGCTACGGAACATGATATTGCCGGAAACTACTATTACTATCCGGAAGGAGCAGCACGAAAAGACCCGATCAGCCGGGTGCAGTTCTGGAAGCGGTACATGGAGCCTTTTATAGACACAATCGTGAAACATGGAACTACAGCTAAAACCCTGTCCTAAAAATGCCTATCCGCTGGCGGGCATCCTAATAAAAAGTCCTTCGCCGGGACACTGGATAAAAGAAATCCAGCAAATGGGACTTTCACTGGATGGACTGACCGTGTATCCTGTTCCCGGTGATAGCGCCAATTCGGTTTGGGGTTGCCTGTTAACTTCCGGTACTGACATTGCCAAAACCGATGTCGGCAGAAACATGTTCTGCCAACTGATAAGCACAACACTGTACATTCCGGAGCGATCTTTACTGTATCCCACGCTGTCTGCCGCTGAAACCGATCAGTTGTTTAAAGGAAAGAAACATGTGCTCCATCCGGAGTTCGGCCTGGTAGAGCTGGAAGAACCGGTTGATTGGAAGAGGTTGATAGCGTTGCTGGTTGAGATCAAGCCTGCGATCTATGAACCTGCACCTATTCCGTTTATTCCAACGCTGGTAAGAACATTGCATATAAAACCCTCTTCCCCGGAAGAAACACTGGACGCACTGGAAAAAGACTTTCCTGAACCAAAAGAATTTACAGACAAGCCGCTCAGTGTTTTTGAGAAGATGAAGTTGTCCTTGTACCGTACGCTCTTCACAAAAAAAACAGCTCATTCAGAAACAGGCCAGGACCCTGCAGCGCACGCATGGCTGCTTTCCCGGCTTGAATCGATCAAGAACCTGTTCCCTGAAAGGATGGGTAATTGGATCAGCCAGCTCCAACTAAAGTATGAGGAACTGGAACGCCGTAACCAGAAGCGGGTTGACCGGCTGATGGAACTGCTCAAAGAAAAGCCACACGAAGCCCTTCAATATGCCATTCCCCTTGACACAGATGGTGTGGGCAGGGGCTCATCAAATCCTTCCCTGCTTGAGCTGCAAAAAAGATGGACTGATTTTTCTTTGTTCAATACAGCCAGAACCAGGAGCGGGAATGGGATGGCTGTATTACCTGATAAGGCGTTCCGTCAATTGGAGGCACAATACAGGCAAACGGCCCAGGAATTGATCAAGCAAAAAGATTATAAGAAAGCTGCTTTTGTTTATATGAAGCTGCTCAGAGATTATTACATGGCAGCGCAAGTTCTGGAAGAAGGGGGCTTTTACCAGGAAGCGGGAACAATTTATTTGAAGTATTGCCGGAACAAAATAAAAGCAGCGGAATGTTTTGAACGGGGCAACCTGATCTCGCAAGCCATTGAAGTGTACGAAGAGCTCAACCAGTTTGAGAAGGCCGGTGACCTGCACAGCCTGCTTCTCCATACCGCCGAAGCCCGGAACTGTTACCAGAAAGTAGCTGATAGCTATGTGCAAAACCACCAGTACGTAAAAGCATCGCAGCTGTACAGAAACAAAATGAACAATCCGGAAACTTCACAAAGTTTGTTGTTGAAAGGATGGCGTTTGAACAAGGATGCTTCCAATTGCCTGTGCAGCTATTTTGCTGGTATTCCGGATACAAAACAGCTAAGCAATGAACTGCGGCATGTTTATGAGAAGGAAGTAACCACTTTAAACGGGGAAACCTTTCTGCAGGTATTGAAAATTCAGTATGACCAACACAAGGAACTTTCTCCGCTCATAAAAGAGATCGCATACGAAGTAATTGTATCCGGGGCTGCTGTTAACCCATCTGTAGTATCCGAGCTGAAAGCTTTTAACAAGGAAGACAAGGAATTGGTGAAAGATACCATGCGGTTCAGGGTAAATCTGAAAAAGCGGTAGCAAAACAAGCGCATAGGCATAGAGGAAATCCGGCTAATAAAAGGATGGTGTGTTCTTACCACAGGAATAAGCTTATCTTAGAATCAGTTTTGTTGACATCCTCACCAAACTAAAACTACGATATGCTTGTTCTTCACCCACTTTCTGCAAAAGCGTTTTGCTGTATAGAAAGCTTCAGCGATCCATCTCCATAAATATTTAAAATCATTCAGCTGGTCAGCTGACAGGCGAGTAACTTCTGCTTTTGCTTGCTGAATGAGTCCGGGATTTACAGCTTTAGAAATATAAACAGCATAACACATGAAAAATCTTAAGCAAAGAATCAAACAAGGTGAAACGGTATTTGGCTGCTGGTTGAACCTGGGCAGTCCCTTAACTGCAGAGATGGTAGGGAAAGCAGGCTTCGACTGGGTGCTGATTGACCTTGAACATGGGGCAGGAGAAGAAAAAGACGTCCTGTTTCAGCTGCAGGCCCTGGAGCATACGTCTGCCGCCGCATTGATCAGGGTAGAGAGTGCTGAACGGCAGCGGATCCACCGCGTACTGGACCTGGGGGCTGAAGGGATTATGTGTCCGCACGTAAGCACCGGAGAAAAAGCTGCCGGGATCGTGAGCGCCATGTTTTATCCGCCGCATGGAAGCCGGGGGGTAGCTAAGATGGTTCGTGCCAGCGGCTTTGGAAAAAATTTCGATGAGTATGCCGGCACCGCCAAAGACAAGCTGGTCGGCATTGTTCAGATTGAAACGCCTGAATCCCTGCAGCATCTTGATGAGATCGCAGCGGTAGATGGGGTGGATGTGCTGTTCGTTGGTCCGGCCGATCTTACCATGTCGCTGGGCATCTTTGGCCGGTTTGATCATCCCCTGTTCAAAGATGCGCTCAAAGCCATTGTTGCAGCAGCCGAGAAAGCCGGCAAAGCAACGGGTATTCTCCTGTTTAACCCGGATGATCACAAAGTGTACGCAGACATGGGCATCCGCGTAATTGCCTGCGGAGCAGACGGCACTTTTGTAGCAGAAGGAGCAAGAAACATGATCGGAAGACTGCGGGGCAAAGTGTAAACTGGTTCAGGGAAAATTGCTGCATCATGTGTAAACTATAAACCATGCCAACGTTCTTCACAGATCCTTTATTCATTCTATTCATCGGCGTATGCATTGTGGTGGGAGGTATTATCGGGTTGAAGCTGCATCCTTTTCTGGCCTTGCTGCTGGGCGCTTTTGTGGTAGCATGGCTTACACCTGGTTCTGCGCTTGAACAGTTTGCCCTTGAAAAAGGAGCCACGCCGGCAGCCGCTCTGCAGGCCTCAAAAAAAAGCATCGGCGAAAGAGTGTCATTGGAGTTCGGGAACACGGCAGGCAAGATCGGTATCCTGATCGCCATGGCTGCGATCATTGGCAAATGCCTGTTGGAAAGTGGCGCGGCTGAACGCATCATCCGCTCTATCCTGCAGGTGACAGGCGTAAAAAGGGCTCCACTTGCTTTTTTAACCGGCAGCTTTTTTATCGGCATCCCTGTATTTTTTGATACGGTCATTTTTTTAATGATGCCGCTCGCCAAAGCCATGTCGATGCGCATCGGCAAAAATTACTTGTTGTTTGTACTGGCCGTTCTGGCTGGTGCTGTAATGGCCAATTCGCTGGTACCGCCTGCACCTGGCCCGCTGTTTCTGGTAGGCGCCATGCAGATCCCTATCGGGATGATGATGATAGCCGGCTGTATCCTGGGTATACTTACCAGCACATCCGGTTATTTGTTTGCTTTGTGGGTCAACAGGAGGGCGCCGGTACCTGTCAGGGATTCGATGGATGCGAAGCTGGAAGACATCCGCCTGCAGGCAGCAAAGTCTGATGCGCAACTTCCTCCGCTCTGGTTTTCCCTGCTGCCTGTGCTGGTACCCCTGGTATTTATCTGCGCCGATACCTTCCTCAATATTTCTTCCGGGAAAGCAAATTCTCCCTTCGCGAAGCTTGTTCATTTTTGGGGTGATAAGAACATTGCCCTGGTTACCGGCGCACTGTTGGCCCTGATCCTGCTTGCATTGCAGAAAAAAGAAGGCAGATATGATATGGCCGGCTTTGTGCAGGCAGCCCTGCTGAGCGGAGGAAGCATCCTGCTGATCACTGCTGCCGGCGGCGCTTTTGGCGGCATGCTGCAGCAAACGGGTATCAGCACACGCATCACGCATCTCACAAGGGGTTACCAGATGGCCCTGATACCCCTGGCCTTCCTGATCGCTGCTGTTGTACGCACCGCACAAGGCTCGGCTACGGTAGCCCTGATCACCACTTCCGGTATTCTGGCCGGACTGGCCAGCAGCGGGCATCTTCCTTATCACCACCTCTACTTAGGGCTAGCCATCGGCTGCGGATCAAAACTGGTGCCCTGGATGAATGACGCCGGTTTTTGGATCGTATGCAAAATGAGCAACCTGACCGAACAGGAGGCGATGAAAACCTTCGCGCCCATGAATGTGATCATGGGTGTAGCCGGCCTTATTTTTATCCTGATCGCCGCCACGCTTTTTCCGCTTATCTGAGCAGGGTAACCCCAATGGACAGGCGAAATTTAAATGACCTTTAGAAATTTTAATTTGTCGTATCATGGACAACAGGAGTGAAAAGAACAATAAAAAGATGGAACGCAGAAGCTTCGTCAGGTCCATCACCACAGGCGTTGTAGGAGCAGCCGTGGCAGCAGGCGGAATGGGTGAGGCGGTCTTTGGCCATGAAAGAACAGCGCCGCAGCCTCCCCAGCAAAAGAAAAAGGTGCTGATGAAAGTAGGCTGTCAATCGGGGGGTACCACCAAAGAAAACCTGGAGTTCAAAGCGCGCCATGGCGTGTTCAATTTAGACGGCGGTGCGCCGAAATACATACCGGGTGTAGGATGGGATTTGGCAGATTCGATGGCAAAAAAGGAAGCCTGTGAAAAGTATGGCATTTCACTCGATGCCTATCACCTTCCCCTTACATCAGATGGGATCGACAAAGTAACGACACCCAATATCATGCTCGGCAAAAGCCCGGAGCGCGACCGGGAGATCGGGATCATTCAGCAGATGATCTCCGTAGCGGGTAAAACCGGTGTGCATTGCCTGAACTACAATACCATCATCCTCCCCATCCTGCGTACCGGCGAAACCCTGGATCCCAAGCGGGGCAATGCGTCTTACACCACCTGGGATTATCAGGAGGCCATCAAACGCAATGAGCCGCTTACGGTTGCCGGCGTCGTTCCCGTTGATCAGATCTATGAACGCATCACCTATTTTCTGGACAGGGTGCTACCTGTAGCAGAAGAGTACAAGGTCAGGCTGGCCAATCACATTGCTGACCCGCCTACACACGCAGGGTACCGTGGAATTACGCGGTGGAACAGTCCGGATGTGTTTGCAGGCATCAAGCGCTTTGCGCAATTGTATAAGAGTCCTTACCATGGCTTTAATCTTTGCCTGGGCTCCACGGCCGAAGGATTGAAAAATCCCCGCACCGAGATCCTCCCTATCATCAAATGGGTCGGTGAAAGAAAGCAGATATTCAACATTCACCTGCGGAACATAAAAGGAGGATGGGATTATTTCCAGGAAGTATACCCGGACAATGGTGACATGGACTTTTACCAGGTCATCAAAGCCCTGCGGGATGTGGGCTATCCCTACATGGTGATGCCCGACCATGTGCCCCATCATCCTGACCCCGCCAGCAGCAACCAGGCATTTGCATTTGCATACGGCTACATCAAGGCCCTGCTGCAGGCGGCGTCTGAACCATGATCTACAGGATTTTAAGGATTCGGGGATTGTAGTGGTTCAATTCTCAAACCAGTCAAGTCTTTATTTGTAAGCTGATCGATCCACTACAATCCCCGAATCCTTAAAATCCTGTAGATCATGGTTCATAAATACTGATATTTACCAAAACACATTCAACATGGAAAGGATCGGATTTATCGGATTAGGTATTATGGGAAAGCCGATGGCGCTGCACTTGCTGAAGGCAGGTTACCCGCTGGCTGTGCTGGAAAAGAACAAGGCTGCTGCCGAGCTGGTGGAAGCAGGAGCGCACGCATATGCAACCAACAGTGCGGTGGCGGAAAATTCAGATATTGTTATAACCATGCTGCCTGATTCGCCGGATGTGCAGGAAGTTGTATTTGGCGCAGATGGCATCCTGCAGGGCATCAAACCCGGATCGCTGTTTATTGACATGTCGACCATTGCGCCGGCAGTTGCAAAGAATTTGTATGAGGTATTTCAGCAGCAGGCAGTCGGCGCTTTGGACGCACCCGTATCGGGCGGACAGGTAGGTGCTGAAGCTGCGACCCTGTCGATCATGGTAGGTGGAAGCGACAAAGCTTTTGCCCGGGCACTGCCCCTCTTCCAGTGTATGGGAAAAAATATTGTCCACATCGGAGAAGCCGGTGCGGGACAAACAACCAAAGCCTGTAACCAGATGATCGTGGGCATGACCATCCAGGCGGTAGCGGAAGCTTTTACCCTGGCAAAAAAAGCAGGCGTGAACCTGGAAAAAATGCGTGAGGTGCTGCTGGGCGGCTTTGCGCAAAGCCGCATCCTCGACCTGCATGGCAAACGCATCATCGATCAAAACTTCAAACCCGGCTTCAAGATCAAGCTGCACAGAAAAGACATGAACATCATTCTGCAAGCAGGGAAAGAATACGGTGTGCCGCTCTATGGATCGGCCCTGGTAGCCGCCCACATGGATGCCCTGATTGCACAAGGCAATGGAGAGCTGGACCACAGCGCGCTGGCACTGCTGTTTGAGAAAATGGCTGATATATAATGTGATATAATTTCACCTCCTGCTGCTTCCCTCCCCAAACATTCTGCGACTAATTTTTTTACAAGGCATTCACAAATAGTCGTCACGCTAAAACGGTTCCTTCTATATGACAACCGAAGCCCATACCCTGGATGAAATTGTAGAGATGATCCCGCACCGGGAGCCATTCAGGTTTATCGACAAGATAACGTATATAGATGATGACAGCGTAGAAGGAAATTATTTTCTGCATGCCGGCCATGCATTTTATGAAGGGCATTTTCCCGGCCATCCGCTCACACCAGGTGTGATCCTGATTGAAGTAATGGCACAGATCGGACTGGTCGCTTTTGGTCTTTACCTGCTTAACAAAACCGAACCGCTCCATCAGTTGATTGGAACCGGTTTGCCCGTATTGACTTCAGTAGATATAAAGTTTTCAAAAAAGGTTTTACCCGGCGAACAGGTGTTTGTAAGAGCAGAAAAAACCCTCTTCAGACACGGACGGCTTATCTGTAAAGTAAAGCTCAAAAACAGCCAGGGAGGTACGGCCGCTGAAGGATCTATCTCCGGGTTTATTGCCGCCAAAAATTAATCGCGTTCCATATTTATTGTTTTACGGTTGCTCGCAACGCAAATCATGTACCTATGAACAGGGTCGTTATTACCGGCATGGGCGTACTCGCGCCCAATGCATCCGATTTAGCTGAATTCAAGCTGTCACTGGAAGAAGGCCGCAGCGGCATCAGGCACCACAAACACCTGGAAGATACCGGCATGGCATGCCAGGTGGGCGGCATTCCCTCCTTCGACGACACCCTGCTGCAAGCATACCTTTCTCCCGGCACCTACAAATACCTGAACAGCCTTCCTATAAAATATATCTGCACGGCCGTCTTACAGGCATGGATAGACGCAGGATTAGTGGTTAACACAGATCAGGTTGACTGGGCTACAGGTTGCGTTATCGGCTGCTGTGTGGGTGATGTGAACCAGATCAAAGAAGTTACCCAAGCAGTTGATAGTGCCGACTTAAAAAAGCTGGGTCTGCGCAATATAGAACAACTGATGACAAGTGGTGTAAGCGCTTATATATCCGGCTTGCTGGGCATCGGCAACCATCCTGTTACTAACAGTGCTGCATGTGCCACAGGAACAGAGTCGATCCTGGTAGCATATGAAAAGATCAGGTTGGGTTATGCTGATAGAATGGTAGCCGGCAGCTGTGAAGCACCCAGTGTATATATCTGGGCCAATTTCGACAACATGCGCTTGCTGCCCCGCAAATACAACCATGTACCCGAGCAGGCTTCGCGCCCCTTTAGCAGCAGCGCCGGTGGTTTTGTACCCGGCTCAGGTGCAGGTGCCCTTGTGCTGGAAAACCTGGAAACAGCCAAGCGCCGGGGTGCCCGGATCTACGCCGAGCTAAAAGGAGGCAGTATCAATTCAGGTGCGCAGCGCAACGGCGGTTCTATGACGGCACCCAACCGGGAAGGTGTGATCCGGTGTATTACCAAAGCCCTGGAAAATGCCGAAACAGATCCCGGATCAATCGACCTGGTTTGTGGCCACCTCACCGCCACAATTGCAGATAAGATCGAAGTGGACAACTGGTCAACTGCCCTCAACCGGAAAAAAGAACAATTTCCGCTCATCAATTCACTGAAATCAATGATCGGGCACTGCCTGAGTGCTGCGGGCTCTATCGAATGTGTAGCTGCAGTTTTACAACTCTATCACCAGTTTGTACATGGCAACCTGAACTGTGAAGATATTCATCCCGAAATCGCCGGAACCATTGATCCCGCCTGCATTCCCGTTAGTAGCAGAGGAACTGCCATCCGCAATATAGCAAAGGCAAATTTTGGTTTTGGCGATGTAAACGCGTGTCTTGTTTTATCAAAATACAATAATTGAAACCCCTCACCTTTAAAAATTACCCTTATGGAAAGAATGAGATTATTCAGAGAGTTTAAGACCATCCTGGTCGAACATGTTTCAGGTACCGGCGCAAAGGCCCTGGAAAACCTGCATGAACACACAAGCATGACAGACGACCTGGGCGTTGAATCGCTCGATATTGTCAACATCGTGATCGACATTGAGAACCACTTCAACATTGAGATCGACAACGACTCTATCAGAAGAATGTCAACCGTGGGCAACTGCATCAGCCTTATACAGGAAAAAATGGCCTCCAACTATGTAGCGCTTCAGGCTATTTAAACCCACCGAATTCTTCACCGGAAATCTTCTCCACTTAAACTTAAACCACATACAAACATGAAAACAAAAAAGATCGAAATCGGCTCCAATGTTTATGACATTGACATTAAAAACCTTTCTCAGGATGAAATAAAAGAGCTGCAGGAACTGCTGTACCAAAACCGGATCATTGTGGTCAAAAATCAAAGTCTTACAGAACAGGACTATGTAGATTTTGCGTATAAATTTGGTTTTCCGGAAGCGTATCTGCAAAGCCATTATAACCACCCGGATTATCCCCTGATCTTTGTTTCCTCCAATGTAAAAAAAGAAGACGGACGGCAGCTGGGCGTGGCACGTACGGGAGGCTACTGGCATTCAGACACTGCTTTTGAAAAGGAGCCCAAGATAATTACCATGCTGATGCCGAAAGTGCTTCCCAAAATATCCCGCCGCACGACCCGCTTTATCGACATGAGCGCTGTATACAATGCCCTGCCAGCTGAGCTGCTGGAACAAATCGAAGAAGAAGACTTTATCCACTCCGGCCGTTACAGATACAAGGTCCGTCCGGAAGATGCCGGTCTGGACATTGCTGAAATCCTGGAGCTGATCGATTACTACCAACCGCCCGTTCATCATCCTGCCGTGATCGAGCACCCGGTTACCGGTGAAAAGATCATCTATGGAAGCAGGGGCTTTACCATTGGCATCAGCAACAAAGACAGGGAAGAACAGCACAACATCTTGAAGAGCATTTTCGACTTTGCCGAAACAAACGATTTTGTCAAGGAAGTTCAGTGGGAAATGGGCGACCTGATTATCTGGGACAACCGCTTTCTTGTACACAGCTCAGGCCGGGCCAAAGCGCCTACCGACAACATACACGAGGCAGTAGCCAAGGAAGAAGAAACCATGATGTACCGCATTACCATGAAAGATGCTCATCCGCTGTATGCAGCCAAAGCAGAAGCTGTAGAAGCATTTGCATCATAACCCTTTAAATCAGCCACTATGGAAATTGCAGCCAGCAGCGTGTATCCCGACCTCAATACCGGTCCACGCATCCCTATGCCTATGGAGATTTCAGCTGCTTTTATTGCCAGGATCTTGAAGCCGTACAGGGAAAACGCGAAGTATCTTAAATCAGCTTGCATCCTGGATTATTTTGAACCTTCCTGCGGGCAGGAAGGTTCAAAAGATCACAATGAACTGGTAACGATTGAAGGAAGTTTTACCATTCCTGAAAGTTGTTATATTGATGATACAGGTCATTTCAATGCCGTAGAGTTCAACATCTGTTTTAACCAGCTGGCCTATGTGCTGTTTGGCAAATGCATCCAGTCGGGCATCTTCCACCGGATCGTGTTCGACTGGGAGCAAAGGGTGAACTTATCGTATGAAAGCTTTCTCAGGTACCAGCTTTCTTCTATGTTCATCGCCAAGATAGAAGGCAATTTTTTCAGGCCGCTCGACAGCAAGAACTTCAAGGCCCGGTTAACCATCCACCGGATCATGTGGACGGCGCAGACAGCTTTTGTGTATACAAAAATCAGTTACCAGGATGAAAGGGCCGGGCGCTCCAAAGGTGCTGTGCTGCTGGCTTTCAGAACAGTCAATGGTTTGTAAAACAATCTCCTGTGAGTACTTCTAAAGAACTATCTATCCAGTCCGCCCATACCGTATCTGTTCTCAGGGCCATTGCGGTAAAAGAAAAAGACCCGGCGGTGCGGGGCAGCGATTACCTGGCCAGGCATTTTCTAACGCCCAAGTATTCCCTTTTCGTAGGCTTGCTGCCCCACCGCTTCCTGAAATCCTTTGTTCACTTCAGGGCCCCCGGCAGTTATTGCTTTATGATTACCCGCACCCGTCATTTCGACCGGGTTTTGCTCGAAGAAATTGAAGCAGGTGCAAAGCAAGTAGTGGTGCTCGGCGCCGGTTACGATACGCGGGCATTTCGCTTTGCTGCGCAGCTTCAAAACACGGCTGTGTTTGAGGTAGACTTTCCCGGCACCCAGCTTTACAAGAAAGAGCGCATAAGGGAGACCGACAGCCGCCTGTCTTCCCCGGTTACCTATATTCCGGTAGATTTTAATGAGCAATCGTTTGACAAGGCCCTGATCAGAAATGGGTTCTCGCCGCGCCTGAAAACCCTTTTTTTATGGGAAGGGGTTTCTTATTACCTGCCGCAACCAGTGGTGGAACAGGTGCTTCAATTTGTCAGCAGTTGTGCCCCGGGCAGTTCTATCCTGTTTGATTACTGCATAAAAAGTTTTGTCAATGGCGATCACAGCACATACGGCGGCAGGCAGCTGGCCAGCTGGTTGAAAAAGATCAAAGAGCCTTTTTTGTTTGGCATAGATCCCGATGAAACTGCCGGCTTTCTGCACAACTGCCACCTGGAGCTGGTGTCTGACCATGGACCGGAAGATTTTGAAAGGATGTACCTGAAAACGAGCAAAGGCGGGCTCTACGGAAAAACTTTTGGGCATATCAGGATGGCACATGCGCGGAAAGTCTGAACCATGAACACACCCAATCCCCTCCATCCCAAAAATCCTGTAAATCATGGTTCAGACAGTTCCCGCTGCCACACAAAACCGACAAATAAACCAACAACAGATCTCCACACTAAAAAACATCTCCGTGAAAAATAATTGTGCTGACAGCGCCGGCATACTGCGGTACCCTCATCCGGTGCTGCGGTCAAAGGATTTACAAAAGCGGCCCCGGCAAATTACGCTGATGGACAAAAAATGGGTGCTGTACCGCGATGCGGACGGAAAGGTAGCCGCTTTGCCGGATGTATGTCCGCACCGGGGTGCCCAGTTGTCGAAGGGCAAAGTAAACGGAGCGGGCGAACTGGTTTGTGCTTACCATGCCTGGCGCATCAGGTCGGATGGAAACGTGACCTGTCCGTCTGTTCCTAAAAGGAGCTGCCGGTTGCAGTTGCTGAAAACATGGGAGCGGTATGGATTTATCTGGATCGCCAATGCCGGAGTACCGGACAGCAGCTTCCCTGATTTCATTGATCCGGACTATGAACTGATGGGCGGATTTTCTTCGCTGTTTAAAGCGCCGTTACCCGTGGTGCTCGATAATTTTGGTGAAATCGAACATGCGTTCCAGGTACATACATTTATTGGTCCTTCCAGGCAGGTGCTTGATACGGTCAAGTTTTCGGTTGATATTGAGGAAGAAAAAACCTTTGGTTATATGTCGTGCAGGTACCGGGGCCTGCCGCTTGCCCTGCACCGTTTTTTCGGCATCCGGAAGAACGATCTGTATCACAACGATTGGGTCTTTAAATTCAATCCGCTTCATGGTTCTTACAAAAACTATTGGACAGCTGCAGACGGAACCCGGCAGCGGCCCGTATCGTTTATCGTGACCAGCTTCCTGGTGCCGGTGAACGAGCAGGAAGTGAACGTGATCGTATTTGTGCAGATTGCCATCAGGAATAAATGGTTGAAAATATTATCACCTGTTTTAAAATGGAGCACGATGCTGATCACAAAATTTGAGATTGAAGCGGATGGTGATATTGCGGAATTTGCTCCTGCAGAAGCACAGGATGGCAGCCGCTGGCGGCTCACCCATCTCGACAGACAAATCATGGCAAACCGGAAAAAAATGAACGAACTTTATTTTGCCCGTGAAAGAGAAGCAGTGGCGCAGACGGTAAATAGCGATATCTAAAGCGTGCAGGAAGCAGCCATTTACAAATAAACTATTGAGCATGTCTGTTCAGCAAACCCGTCCCCTCACCATCCTTCCCAAAAGGTTGGCTCTTTTCAACACAGGTGTGATGATGCACATCACGCCCTTTGTTATTTATGCGGGCACCATCTTCTCCCTCACCAGCCGGGGCTGGTTGTGTTTTGTGCCCATGATCCTAACCTGGATCATCATTCCGGTCGCCGAGTTATTCATAGCGCCGGACGAAAGAAATTTGTCATCTGCGGAAGAAGAACATGCCACCCACAACAAGGCCTATGATTATATTCTTTACATGATGGTACTGCTGCAGCTGCCTGTATTGCTCTTGTTCCTCTACTCAATGCAGGACGAAACACTCAGCTGGATGGAGAAGACCGGACGCATCACAGCCATGGGATTGTTCTGCGGCACTTGCGGGATCAATGTGGGCCATGAACTGGGACACCGGGTAAACCCGTTTGAACAGGGGCTGGCAAAAGCATCGCTGCTGATCTCCCTGTATATGCACAATCTCATTGAACACAACAGGGGACATCATAAATATGTAGGCACGCACCAGGATCCTTCTACTGCGCGATATGGAGAAGGGCTTTACAGGTTCTGGCTGCGTTGCACTGTTTACACTTACCTGCATGCCTGGAAGATAGCCAACAAAGAAACGCGCAAAAAGGGACAGCCGGTTCTGGGCATCCGGAACGAAATGATACAAATGCACCTGATTGAAGGCGTGTATGTAGCTGCCATCCTTTGTTTCTTTGGGCCGCTGATTCTAACATATTATATACTGGCTGCGTTGATGGGCATCTTGCTGCTGCAATCGGTTGGCTATATAGAGCACTATGGGCTCATCCGCAAACAGACCGGCAGCCAAACGTTTGAAAGAGTGCTGCCGGTACACAGCTGGGACAGTCACCACATCATCGGCCGCCTCCTGCTTCTTGAAGTAGCCCGCCACAGTGACCACCACTACATGGCCAGCCGCAAATACCAGGTGCTGCGCTACCACGACACGGCTCCCCGGATGCCCACCGGATACCCCGGCATGATCCTGCTCGCCCTGGTACCACCCGCCTGGTTTTATGTGATGAACAGGAGGATCTGCAAAGCCGGATAGGATTATATTATCTTGCAGCATAATCTGCTTTGCATATGAAATCAGTCGTTTTGATTGCTTTTCTCCTGGTGTTTGTGCCTGTCTTCCTCTCTGCTTAAAATAAAACTCCCCCCACCCCCATTCCTTTGTGGCCCCATGGCGTGCCGGGTGAACCCAACAGTACCCTGGTTGAAAGGGACAATACCAAACCTACTGACAACAAAATAGCCGGTCGACCGGCGATCCGGCTGACTGATGTTGGGAACCCGGCCATTACGGTGTACCCGGCCCCAAAAGGCAAGAACACAGGTGCTGCCATGATCGTGTGTCCGGGTGGCGGATACAGCATCCTTGCGATGGACCTGGAAGGAACAGAAGTATGTGAATGGCTGAACTCATTGGGCATTACGGCCGTTCTGCTGAAATACCGTGTTCCTGCAAGGCAGGGTTTGCCCCGGTACCAAGCACCGGCACAGGATGCACAAAGGGCCCTGGGACTCGTACGGTACAATGCCGGTAAATGGAACATCGATCCGCAAAAAATCGGCATCATGGGTTTCTCTGCGGGCGGGCACCTCTCCGCTACCGTTAGTACCAATTGCGCCAAACGGATGTATGAGCCGGTGGATGAGGCTGACAAAACAAGTTGCCGCCCGGATTTTGTGATGCTTGTTTACCCCGCTTACCTGACTCTAAAAGACCAGGGCGACCAGATTGCACCCGAACTGCATATAGACAGTACCACGGCACCCACGCTGCTCATCCAGACCGAAGACGATCCGGTGCGCGTGGAGGGCAGCCTGTTTTATTATCTTGCCCTCAAGAAAGAAAAAGTTCCGGCTGAAATGCACTTGTATGCCAAAGGAGGTCATGGGTACGGGCTGCGCAACAAAGGAACCGGCGTTTACAACTGGCCGGCAGCTGCCGAGGGCTGGCTGCGAACAATCGGCGCGATTGGTAGTGCTGTGAAATAAACACTTACGCTGCGAATAACTGCTACTTCATTGCATTCCGGATTTCCTGTGGCAACATCAGCTATGATAAAAGAAAACCGGCTTATTTGTATTGGATCACCAGCTTCGGATGTTTCGTATTGTAAGTAGTATTGAAACTGGAGATGAATATCCTGCTGTTATAATACTGCTCATTTTGAAGCCTTAGCATAAATCCATAGTTGGAATTGTTCTTTATCATAGAGCCGACCATCTCGGTTACATCAACATTCAGGTCATACACAGACTGGGGCGTAGTCGCAATGGTGATTTGATTGGACGTTGAAACTGCCGGCTGGTTAAACCAAGTGATGGAAGAAGCCGACCAGTTTGCAGTCACCTGCTGTACCAGCATGGTATTGTTCGTTCCAAAGTTGGCATCAGTAAAATTTCCATTGAGAGTGGGAGAAGGATAAGAATACAAGTATAGGTTTGCACTCACAATAGTTGAATTGCCGGGAATGGTACTGAGGTCGAATTTGATCAATCCCCTGGTCGTAAACGCTCCGTTGTTTCTTGTCCAGGCTTCCACAGGTATGTCCATTGTGCCATTCGAGCTCTGGTCTTGCCCGTTGCTGTTTACCAGCAGTATTTCGTTGGGATTTCTGGCTGGTTCGGCCGTCAGGTTTTTGATAACAGCCGGGTTGATAAGAACTGAAGTGGTATCTTTTCCTGTAGCCCCTTTGTTATCTGTGACGGTCAGTTGAAAAACATACCTGCCTGCTATGCTGTTTTTGATCAAGGTGGAAGGTGAGCCGGGATTGATGATCGTGGTTTGGGAAGGGCCGGATACCTGACTCCACAGATAAGCTACCACAGTTCCGTCGGCATCAGTAGCGCTTCCGGTAAGTGTTACCGTGTCGGTTGGTAGGGTGATGGACTGGGCTATGCCGGCAATTGCTTTTGGTACTTGATTTTCAACCTGTTTTTTACAACTCCATAAAAAAGCACACAGGCAAACAAATGAGAAAAGAACAGGGTTCTTGAGCATATTTTATCTTTGTTTGTAAGCTCGTACTCACACAATCCTCATGAGCACGGATCAGAAACAAATATACTCAGGGTCTCGGGCACATGCAAGCCTTTCACGCCACCACAAGTATCTGCTCTCCGATCTATGCAGAACATGATTGATTGTCAGGCTCTATCCTGAAATGCATTCAAAATAAATTTTTCGCATTGTAGTAAAATTGTAGAAATTGGGCCCGCTAATCTTTTTTAGAACGGGGTGAAAACAAAACGCTGCCTGTGAAGAAAATCATTTTTGTTTGTCTGCTACAGTTTTTAACCTGTGCGCTTTCTGCCGCAGATACGACCCAGCTGGTAAACTGGGTCAACACACTGCAAGGTACCAACTCCAAATTCGAGCTCACAAGGGGCAATACCTATCCTACGACTGCCCTTCCATTCGGCATGCATACCTGGACGCCGCAAACCGGAAAAAACGGAGACGGCTGGAAATACCAGTACTTCAAAACGACCATCCGCGGCTTTCAGCAGGCACACCAGTGCAGCTCGTGGACGACCGATTACTGCGTATTTTCCCTGATGCCGGTTACGGGCAAGCTGGTGGTAAATGAAGATGCGCGCGCCACCGGGTTTACCCATGCAAACGAAACGGCCCGGCCGCATTACTACCGCGTCAAGCTCGACAATGGCATTGTAACTGAAATGTCACCTACAGAGCGCGGTGCCCACCTGCGGTTTTCCTTCCCCAAGAAATCACCCAGCTTCCTGGTGCTCGACGGCTATACCGGCCTGAGTGAACTTACCATCTTTCCCAAAGAGCAAAAGATCACCGGCTGGGTCAGCAACAACAAAAACAACCGGGGTAACCTGATCAAAAGCTACCTGGAAATCCGGTTCGATAAACCCTTTGTTGCTTACGGAACCTGGAAGAGCAAGGGTGATACCATCCTGAGCGCACAAACAACTATCGAAGGCAGGGCAGCAGGTATCTACCTCCAGTTCAAAGACGGTGAAACCGTGCAGGCAAAAACTGCTTCTTCTTATATCAGTTCCAATCAGGCTACGGTTACCCTTAACCGTGAACTGGGCAGCTTTAAAAATTTAGAAGACACAAAGAATGCCGCTGCCGGTATATGGAACAAGCATTTGAGCAAGGTATTGGTAGAGGGCGGAACAGACGAGGAAAAAGCCACCTTCTACTCCTGCTTTTTCCGGGCCAGTCTGTTTTCACGCATGTTTTATGAACTGGATGAGAATGGCAAGTCCTATTATTTTAGTCCCTACGATGGCAAAGTGCACGAAGGTTATTTATTTACCGACACCGGTTTCTGGGATACCTTCCGGGCACAGTTCCCCCTTAATACCATTCTTTACCCAACCATGCATGGCCGCTATGTGCAGGCCCTGCTGGATGCACAGGCGCAGTGCGGCTGGCTGCCTTCCTGGTCGTTTCCCGGCGAAGGGGGCAGCATGATCGGCAATCATGCTATTTCGCTCTTAACCGATGCCTGGGTAAAAGGCATCCGCACATTCGATCCGGAAAAAGCCCTGGGCGCTTACCTGAAAGAAGCCACCAACAAAGGACCCTGGGGGCCTTCCAATGGCCGGCATGGATGGAAGGAATACTACCAGCTGGGTTATGTGCCCTACCCGGAGTATGGAGAGGCCACCGCCAAAACACTTGAATATGCTTACGATGATTTTTGCGGTTACCAGCTGGCAGGTGCCACCGGCAACGACTTTTACAAGAAGATTTTTGCCCGCCAGATGTACAACTACAAAAACGTGTTTGATCCTTCCACAAAATTTATGCGGGGCAGGAATGCTGCCGGCGATTGGAACCCTAATTTTGACCCTGTTGAATGGGGCGGTCCTTTCACGGAAGGCAATGCCTGGCATTGGGAATGGTCGGTGTTCCATGATGTGCAGGGGCTTATCAACCTGCTGGGCGGCAATAGGGCTTTTGTAGCCAAACTGGATTCTGTGTTCTCTGAACCCAACAAAGTGAAAGTAGGCACCTACAGGAATATGATCCATGAAATGACAGAAATGGTGATGGCCAACATGGGCCAGTATGCGCACGGCAACCAGCCGATCCAGCACATGATCTATCTGTACAACTATGCCGGTCAGCCCTGGAAAGCGCAGGCCCGCCTGCGTGAGGTCATGAGCAAATTGTACAACGCCACGGAAAATGGTTACCCCGGTGATGAGGACCAGGGACAAACCTCCTCCTGGTATGTGCTCAGTGCGCTGGGTTTTTATGCTGTTTGTCCGGGAACAGATCAGTATGTGCTGGGAAGTCCTGTTTTCCGGAAAGCAACGATCACCCTGGAGAACGGAAAGAAGTTTGTGATTGAAGCAAAAAGCAACAGCAGCGAGAACGTGTACATTCAATCGGCCAGCTTGAATGGCAAGCCATACACACATAACTTCATAACTTATAAAGACATCACGGATGGTGGACTGTTGCAATTCTCTATGGACAAACAACCTGCTCTTACCAGGGGTGTAGGAGAGGAAGACAAACCATTTTCGTTGTCGAAGGGAGAAAAGTGATGCAGGAAAGGTGCTACGTTATTTTACTAAAGCACCCTTATGAAGTGATAAAGAATATTCAAAATAGAAACAGACAAAAAATAAATTTACATGAGTATGAGAAAAATGATGGCTATCGCAGTTGCCTTATCTGCCTGTATCGCCAGTAAGGCACAGCTGGTAGATAAAGTAACTGATCCGGTAGAATGGATAAATCCCCTGATGGGAACAGATTCCAAACCCAGTTTGTCAAATGGCAACACGTATCCGGCCATTGCCGTACCCTGGGGAATGAATTTCTGGATGCCGCAGACCGGTCCGATGGGCAATGGATGGGCTTACCAGTATAGTGCTGATAAGATCCGCGGGTTTAAACAAACGCACCAGCCCTCACCCTGGATGAACGATTACGGTCAGTTTGCCATCATGCCTGTTACCAAAAAACTTTCGTTCAACGAGAATGACCGGGCCAGCTGGTTCTCGCACAAGGCAGAGATCTCAAAGCCTTATTACTACAGCGTGTACCTGGCAGATCATGATGTAAAAACAGAGATCACCGCAACAGAAAGAGCTGCCCAGTTTCAGTTAACCTATCCTGCTTCAGACAGTTCATTCGTGGTAGTGGATGCGCTCGACAGGGGATCGTATATCAAGATCATACCGCAGGAAAAAAAGATCATTGGCTATTCTACCCGCCACAGCCACGGCCGGAACATTGATTTCAAGAATTATTTTGTGATCTATGCCGACAAGCCTTTCACCCTTTCCTATACCTGGCGCGACAACCAGCTGGTGCAGGATTCGCTGGAAATGAAGGCCAACCACAGCGGTGCTGTAATTGGTTTTAAAACAGCCAAAGGGGAGCAGGTGCACCTGCGCATTGCATCTTCTTTTATCAGCACCGAGCAAGCTGAAACAAACCTGAAAAAAGAAATCGGGCAGGACAATTTTGAAACGACCAAACAAAAAGCAAAAGCAGCCTGGAACAAGCAATTGTCCAGACTGATCGTGGAAGGTGGTACGCAGGAGCAGGTAAAAACTTTTTACTCCTGTATGTACCGCGCCCTGCAATTTCCGCAGCGCCTGTATGAAACAGATGCATCCGGGAAAATTGTACACTGGAGCCCCTACAACGGACAAATCCTCCCTGGATACATGTTTGGCGGGACCGGTTTCTGGGATACCTTCCGTGCGCTGTATCCTTTCCTGAACCTCCTGTATCCCGACATCAACAAACAAATGCAGGAAGGCCTGGTGAATGATTACAAAGAAGGCGGCTTTTTGCCCGAATGGTCAAGCCCGGGTTTGGCAGACGTGATGATCGGTAACAACTCCGCTTCTGTAGTCGCTGATGCATACATCAAAGGCCTGCGGGGTTATGATATTAACACGCTGTGGGAAGCACTCAAACATGGTGCAGCCAACGAAGGTCCGCTCACAGCAGTCGGCCGCAAGGGGGTATCTTATTACAATGAGCTGGGCTATGTTCCCTACGATGTAAAGATCAATGAGAACGCCGCCCGTACGCTGGAATATGCTTATGATGACTTTACTATTTATCAGTTGGGAAAAGCATTGGGCAAACCGAAAGAAGAAATTGACATCTATGCCAAACGCTCGCAAAACTTCCGCAACTTGTTTGATCCGCAGACAAAGCTGATGCGGGGCAAGAACAAAGACGGCAGTTTTATGACGCCTTTTAATCCGTTCAAATGGGGCGATGCGTTTACCGAAGGCAATAGCTGGCATTATACCTGGAGCGTGTTTCACGATATTGAATCGCTCAAAAACCTGATGGGGGGCAATGCAGCTTTCACCGGCATGCTCGATTCTGTTTTCAACATGCCGCCTGTATTTGACGAAAGCTACTACCGCGGCGTGATCCACGAAATCCGCGAAATGCAGATCATGAACATGGGCCAGTATGCGCACGGCAACCAGCCGATCCAGCACATGATCTACCTGTACAACTATGCCGGCCAGCCCTGGAAAACACAGTACTGGATACGCGAAGCCATGAGCCGCCTGTACAAACCCACGCCGGATGGTTACTGCGGCGATGAAGACAACGGCCAGACCTCTGCCTGGTACATCTTTTCAGCTATGGGCTTTTATCCTGTTTGTCCGGCCACCGAGCAGTACGTCATTGGTACCCCGCTCTTTAAGAAGATGACCCTCAGCTTTGCCAACGGAAAACAGTTGGTCATCAATGCTCCCACCAGCACCGATGCCAACCGGTATATCCAATCGGTTCAGCTCAACGGCAAAGCCTGGGATAAAAACTGGCTCAGCCATGTTGAACTGCAAAAAGGCGGTGTGCTGAATTTCACGATGGGTGCTTCACCCAACAAACAGCGGGGAGCAACCGAAGCTGCCTATCCATATTCATTTTCGCGGGATGAAAAGGGCGGAAAGAGTACAGCTATCAAGTAAAATTGAGATGGATCAGGATTGCGTCCTGTATTATTAGATTACTCAACGATGTTATAATTTGTAGTCAGCTCTTTGCGTTGAAAGAGCTGACTACAAAAATTTGTGATGGAAAGAGACTGTTGTATTGTACTTATACGTGTGCTCCTCATACCTGTTCTGGCCATCTTTGCAATCAAAGGTTTTGGACAGGATAACAAGAATACAGCAGTTGCCTATTCCCGCGAAGTCAGTCATAAAAGACCTGTAAACCCCCTGCAATCTTCTTCCGGCATGGGCAGGCTGAACAAGGCCACCAGTGCTGAAGCACAAGGCGCACAAAGCCAGCTTTCCTGCAACGACTGGTTGTTTGTGCCCAGTGTGCCTTCCTGTGTAAATGTGGGTGATCTGGATGTGACCGGCACACAGGTAACCGTAGAAGCGGTTATCAACCGAACCGCGCCTTACGTAGGAGTTGATCTGTATGCGGGCGATGTGGTTTCAAAGCATACAAGTCCGGCGGACGCCAATTACCTGCTGCGGCCAAGCAGTGCAGAAATCACTACAACCAACGGCTACTTTAAAACACCAGTCATTTGTGCCGTAGAATTAAACAAGACTTACCATATTGCTTTGGTGTACGATGGAACTGTATTGAAATTCTACCGGAACGGTTTCCTGATGAGCCAGATAGCTGCTTCAGGCAACCTTTTTCAAAATAACCTGTCAACGCTCATCGGTCATTATTCCGGCACGCTCTCCAATGAAGGATTCGTAGGGTATATCAATGAAGTAAGAATATGGAATGTGGCGCGTACACAGGATGAGATCAGAGCCTACATGAGCAGTTCGCTGCCCGCTTCCCCACAGGCCGGGTTGCTGGCGTACTATGTATTCAACGACCTGCAAAACAAGCAGGGCAATGCAACCTGGAATGGAAAGTTAAACAGCAATGCGCAGATCAACCAGTCCAACCCGGCGTGCAGCAGCTTTGTAATTGATTCATGTGGCCTGGCACCTGTATGCAGAATTCAATCGTTGAACATACTGGACAGCCTGGCAGCTTGCCGCACGGTATCTTTCAGAACACAGGCCATTGCAACTGCTGGCACTGTCAGCAGTTATCAATGGAGTTTCGGGGATGGCGTAGCTGCCACAGGACAGCCTGCCTCCCATACATTCCGGGCACCCGGAACATATACTGTAAAACTGGTGGTATCGTCCTCCGCAGGATGCAGGGATAGTATCACAAAACCAATAGCCGTAAGCAGCATTGCTGCCAGTGCAGGAAGTGACACAGTTGTTTGTCGGAACCAGTCAGTGGCACTGCGCGGAAGCAGCGGCGCCAGCAGCTATAGCTGGTCGCCGGGAAAATTGCTGAATGACAGCACGGTCCAATCCCCGGTTGCTACTGTGCAAAACAGCACCCGGTTCTTTTTAACGGTGAAGAGCGCACTGGGGTGTACAGATACCAGTTCTGTATTTATTGCCGTGCGGCCGAAAACCGTTTTCAATGCTGCTTCCAGCTACAAGGTTTGCAAAGGGGAACCGGTTACCTTCAGTGTTCAGCATGCTGACGAAGCAGTATGGTCGCCGGCAACATACTTAAGCAGCGCCACAGCGATCGATCCCGTCTGCAAACCAGCGTCTTCTATCCAATACACAGCACGGGTACAGGAGCATGTTTGCCATACAGACAGCACCATTGTTGTCAGCGTTACCGTCAATGAACTACCGGTCATAACAGCTTCCAAATCCAATGATATCGACTGCTCCCATTTTTCCACCCGGCTCAATGCCACAGGCGCATCAGCTTACCGCTGGAGCCCGGCAACAGGATTGAACGACACTACGCTGAGAAACCCAACTGCCACCATTGGCACTTCAACCACATACACCGTAAAGGGAACCGATACCGCCGGGTGCACCGCATCCGCTACAGTCGAAGTAGGGGTATCAAGAACCGGCGCTGCCGTATACGCGCTCCCCAACGCTTTCACCCCCAACGGAGACGGCCGCAATGATTGTTTCGGCATCACCCAATGGCAGGGGCTTACCAAGGTAGAGTTCTCTATCTTCAACCGTTACGGCCAGCGGATCTACTACTCTACCAGTCCCTCCGCCTGCTGGGACGGAAGATACAGGGGCGAAGTGCAGGATGCAGGCGGATATGTGTATATGATCAAAGCTGTATCGGCGTGTGCAACGAATATTTTTAAGAAAGGGACGGTGTTGCTGGTGAAGTAGGGCAGAACCTGCATCCAGTTTAAAGACAATTCCCGGCTCAAAGAGCCGGAACATATTGTGCCATTATACCAGGGCGGCCTTGAAAAAATGCCGCTATTGGTAGAATACCTCCCACCATCTCTCCATCCTAACCGCATCACCCACACCATACGTTTCTCCAATTTGCAACGTTGTTACCGGCAACCCGGCTTTCTCCGCCGCCGCAACTACCCGCTTCACGGGTTCATTCCAGGGGTGAAGTGCCAGTACAAACTTTCCCCAGTGTACGGGCATCAGCACGCGGGCTTGTAAGTCCTGGGCGGCCTGGACGGTTTCTTCGGGTTTCATGTGGATGGAGGGCCAGTCGTCGCCATACTGGCCGCATTCGAGGATGGCCAGGTCGAAGGGGCCATGGGTTTTGCCGGTTTGCTTGAACTGGGCGTCATAGCCAGAATCGCCGCCGAGGAAGAGACGGTAACCGGGCAACTGCAGCACGAAGGAAGACCAGAGGGTTTTGTTGCGGACAAACATGCGGCCGGAGAAATGCCGGGCAGGCGTGGCCGTGATGTTGATGCCGGGGGCAAGGGTTTTATTTTCCCACCAGTCCAGTTCTGTGATCCTGGCTGCATCGATTCCCCAGTACTCTAAGTGGGCACCTACGCCAAGGGAGGTTACAAACTGCTTCACCATAGGAGCGAGCCGCAGAATGGTTGAATAATCCAGGTGGTCGTAGTGGTCGTGGGTGATGAGCAATACATCTATGGAAGGGAAATCTTCCGGTGTGTATGCATCAGTGCCTTTGAAGGCAGCGCCAAAAAAAGAAACCGGTGAAGCATGACCGCTGAACACGGGATCTACGAGTATGTTGAAATTTTTCGAGCGGATGAAATACGAAGAATGCCCGAACCAGGTCACCAGGGGCCTTTCGCCGGCAGGCTGCCGCAGGTCTGTTTTTACAGGATGCAATGCGGCAGGCGGCTTTACGGTAACCGGCCGGTTGAAAAAATTCCTGAGCATGCGCATGTAAGAAGCGCCTTCCCGCAGAACCTCGGTGGGTTCTATATTCTGGAATGAACCATTCTTATAATTGGGCGACTGCATGATGCGGGCCAGCCGCTTGCCGGATGGAGTTTTGCCAAAAACCTTAGGAATCATATCTCAGCTTGTGTTTTTTGATCTGCTCTTACCCAAACATACAAACCCTTTTTTGGTTGGCTGGATAAAAATTACCGCAGGACCAGAGGCAGTAGCCAGGGGAAATTTACAGTTAAAACACCGCTTTAAACTCCTCCAAAACAGGGGTATATTTGGGAATGGAAACAAAGGAACCAGCCATCGCTTACGGCAACCGGAAATTTACGGTGGAGGAATACCTGGAAAGGGAGCGTGCAGGCGATCGAAAGCATGAATATTTTCAGGGAGAAATATTCGCTATGTCTGGTGCCAGTCTAAGGCACAATGTGATTTTTAAAAATTTATATGGAACGCTTGCATACAGCTTAAAGGGGCATCCTTGTCAGCCATACGGAAGTGATATGAGAATTCATATCCCCCAAAATACCTTGTATACATACCCTGACATTGCTATTATTTGCAGGGATATTATGGAGGATGGAGCAGACACAGATAATTTCATTGAACCTTCCGTGTTGATTGAAATTTTATCTCCTTCCACCCGAAACTATGACCGGGGTACAAAATTCAAGCTGTACAGAGATATTCCATCTTTACAAGAGTACATACTGGTTGATTCTGAAATCATCGGTGTAGAAGTGTTTCGCTTGAACAAAGAGGGACACTGGCAATTGGAAGAATACAAGAACGGAGATGAGTTCCTTCAAATTCGTACTGTTGGCTTTCAGCTTTCACTAAGCGAAATTTACCTGGGAACAAAGCTTATGTAACAGCTACCGACGCTACCACAGGATGCCAAGCAGATGCATGTAACAGTATCTCTCAAGTCAGCTATATGAAACTCATTGTAATTGGCGATACACACGGAAAAAGGGATTGGAAGAAACTGGTAGATACACAAAGCTTCGACAAATTTGTATTTATCGGTGATTATTTTGATTCATTCCTCTTCGATGCCGCTGAACAGATCAGTAACTTTCTGGACATCATCGCCTGTAAAAAGGCTTATCCTGAAAAAATCATCCTGCTTACTGGCAACCACGATTTCCATTATCTTCCTGTCGCCAGGCAAAGGGGGGAAGTTTACTCCGGGTTTCAGGATAGGCATGCCGCCGAGATTGGTGAATTGATCAAAGAAAATCTGCGGTTTTTGCAGATGTGTTACAAGGAAGGCGATTACTTGTTTAGCCATGCCGGCCTTACCCATACCTGGTTAAACAACGCAGGCTATGTTGAGGGGGAAGTAAGTACCTTTATCAATGCCTTGTTCAAAACCCAGCCTGAAAAATTCAGCTTCAACGGCTGGAACCCATACGGCGACAATGTAACCCAATCGCCTATTTGGGTACGCCCGGCCAGCCTGAAAAAAAATGCTTACAAATACGAATCCATCAAGCAAGTAGTAGGGCATACGCGGGTAGAAAAGATCGAGATCGTAAAAGACCGTTACTACTTTATCGATACGCTGGATTCCTCCCGGGAATACCTGATTGTGGAAGATGGAAACGCGCGCGCCGGAAAGATGGGCTGATTCGTGTTAAAGCGGATCCAGTTTACCAGCAGTTTTATATTCTGATAATGCTCCCCCAGCATTACGCCCTGCACCTGTGCAGGGGAATATACCAGTTGAACTGACTGGAACAGCATTCTATGTTCCGGTAGGAACATACAATACCATTCCAGTCAGTTCAACTGCTGCTGAAACCCATAAAGGCGTTCCGTGCGGAACGCCTTTATGGGAAAGTTCTTTACAAATAGCTGTTCCTGGCGGAACAGGAGACACCTTGTTTGTAGGCCGAAGGAGATATTACTGCTGCGTAGCAGTGAACACGACAGAGATGGTGTAAGTACCTGCATCATAATTGAAGCCCGGTACTGCATTGTAGTCAACACTGTAGGAGCTGGTCCCGCGGTCGCCGGTACCATAGGTGAAGCCGGTGGTGGAGAGGTAACCAAAAGCGCTGTTGGTGCCGCTCTGGCGAATGCCCAGGACCGAGGCCGGCATGGCGGGTGAATTGGCCGGGCCGGCAAAGTTGGCAGTAGCTGTTTTCACTGTTGCGATCCAGGGGCGGTTGGATTTGATCTGAACGGTCGCAGCATTCAGGTTGGTCAATCCGTTCTGGTATTTGCTTACATCATCAAATGTAAAGTTGGTTCCTGTGGCTGATGTAATGGAAATATTGATGGCGTTCACCAGGGTAAGTGTAACTGTTTGGCTAACGGAAGAAGAAGTTTGTGCATGTGCAACAAAGGCGGAAAGTCCGATTACAGCTGATAAAAAGAGTTTTTTCATTTTTGTGATTTAAGTAGGTTATACTGATGCCGGTAAGTAGACAACCTGTATGCCTGGAAAATAAATCACTCAAAACCAGTAAATTAAAACTCTTTCTGCCTTTTGTTCTTTCCCATTCCCGGAACGCTGTTCCAGTAAATAGATCGCAGCAGGAGAAGAACCTATCCGAAGAGGTCACTGCTCAAATAGCGATCGCCCCGGTCGCAGGCAATAAAGACGATCACGCCGGTAGCCAACTCTTCAGCAAGCCGCAGGGCTGCAGTGGCAGCACCCCCACTGCTCATACCGGCAAAAATGCCCTCTTCCCGGGCCAGCCGGCGCGTCATCTCCGTTGCATCCGCCTGCGAAACATCCATGATCCTGTCTACCCGCGAAGGATCAAAGATCTTGGGCAGGTAAGCAGGGGGCCATCGCCTGATGCCGGGAATAGATGATTCTTCTGTAGGCTGGCAGCCGACGATCTGTACAGCAGGATTTTGTTCTTTCAGGTACCGGGAGCAGCCCATGATGGTTCCGGTTGTACCCATGGAGCTTACAAAATGGGTAATGCCGCCATCTGTGTCCATCCATATCTCAGGACCTGTGGATTTGTAGTGCGCCATGTAATTATCCGGGTTGGCAAACTGATTGAGCTGGTAGTATTCACCGCTGGCACCTTTTTCTTCCGCATAGTCCCGGCAAGCTTCAATGCTTTCGAGCAAGGTTACTTTGGCGCCAAAAGCTTCCATGGTCAGCACGCGTTCGCGGGTGGAATTGGAAGGCATGACCAGCTCAATGTCCAGCTTAAACAGGCGGGCCACCAGGGCCATTGCAATACCGGTGTTGCCGCTCGTAGCTTCGATGAGCTTGCTACCTGGGTGAATCTCACCTCTTTCCAGCGCACTCCGGATAATATTCAAAGCAGGACGGTCTTTTACACTCCCGCCAGGATTGTTTCCTTCCAGCTTGGCAAACACCTGCACCCCCTTGTTGGTGTTTAATTGTTGAAGCTCTACCAGGGGCGTATTGCCCACATAATCCAGTACTGTTGGCATATCTCTTTGCTTTGCTTAATAGTTTGCGAATTTACCCTCAACCACTGTGATCTCCGGGTTGTGGTACACCATCGAACCCGGCGGAACACTCCGGGTTAGCCAAACATTGCCGCCAATCACGCTGTGATGGCCGATAACCGTTTCTCCTCCCAGGATGGTAGCGCCGGAATAAATAACTACATGATCTTCTACGGTGGGGTGGCGTTTGATGTGCGCCATGCTTTTATCAACACTCAAAGCGCCCAGGGTCACTCCCTGGTATAGCTTCACATGTTTTCCGATCTTGGTGGTTTCGCCGATGACCAAACCGCTACCATGGTCAATAAAAAAGTATTCATCTATCTCGGCACCGGGATGAATATCGATGCCTGTTCTTGAATGGGCATATTCGGTCAGGATGCGGGGTAGCAGCGGTACATCCTGCGTAAGCAGAAAATGCGCAATGCGGTAAAATGCAATGGCGTAAAATCCGGGGTAAGCCTTGATAACCTCGAATTCAGTCCTGGCGGCGGGATCGCCCTGCAGGATGGCATCGATGTCGGTATTCAGGGTATCGTATAAATCAGGCAGGTGACGGAAAAAATTGGCTGCAATGGCGCCGGTGTTGCAATCCTGGCAAACCACCGTTGTATCCATCATTTCTTTGAGGCTGCGTTCCAGGAGAAAGGCTTCTTCCTGCACCTGCTCAACAGAAGAAAAAACCTGTTTCGCTTGCTCCGGATACAACAAACCGATCACCCGCAACACCCACTGTGCAATCTGCGCATTGGAAGGAACATAGTCGGTTTGCTGATGCCGGTTGAAGATGGTTTGAAAAAAAGGATTCATACGTTGGTGCAAATGTCCTGAAATTTTCCGTCATGAACCTTGATTCCAGGGATTTCCGGATTGAGAAGATTTGGTGCAGGTAGTAACAGCATAATTGTTTACAATCACACTGATATATTAAGTACCCAATCCTCTCAATCCGGAAATCCCTGGAATCAAGGTTCAGACAGTTAATCCCCCGTCTGTTCATCAGGCGCATCCACGGGTTTGGATTGAGAGGAACCTTTTTGACGCAGGTAAACGGAAAACAGGATGATGGCCCACACGGACAAAAACTCACTTTGCCAGTTCTGGAACGACTCGAACCAGAACTTGGTGTTGCCGAGGTAATGCAAGGAGGTTTCGGTTGGCAATCCCTTTAAGCGTTGTTCCAGGTTATAGTCTTTCCAGCTGCCGATCCAGTGCAGAACAAACGAAATAAGAAAAAGAGAGAACAGGGCTATGGAGAGGGAATGTTTATAGATCGCCAGAACCAATCCGCCCTGCTTTACCGGCCAGGGGGCGTCTTTGGCAAAGGGATCAGGCTCGCGGTCCACATCTTCCGGCTCATCGCCCTTGGATTCCGAAGATCCCCGCTGCCGGAGAAAAATGGTCAGGACAACAAACAATCCCATTTGCAAAAACTCGCTTTCCCAGTTTTCAAATGTGGCTTCTATAAAATGGCCGGAACGAAAATAGCCGGAGAGAGAAAGAGGGGGTTGTTTGTATTCCTGCAGTTCTTCGTTGTGCTCTTTCCAGCCGGTGGCTATCTGTGCGGCAATAGAAAACAAAAAAAGTACGGCAAAAACAATGGAGAGTCCATTGCGGTGGAAAAATCCTTTTTTCATACGGTTTTTACTTTTGAAAGAAGGCGGCTTTAAAACTTATATTCCAATATCGTGTACTGCGCTTGCATGGCTTGTAAAATCTACGCAAGCGGAATAGAAAAATAAAATGTGCTGCCTTCTCCTTCCTTGCTGTTGAGCCATACCCTGCCACCATGGGCTTTGATGATTTCACTCGATAGGTACAAACCCAATCCCAGCCCTTCTACATTCATTGTTTTTGCTGCCCTGAAATAACGGGTAAAGATAAAGGGAAGCTGGTCTTCTGCGATACCCGTACCCTCATCTCTTACTTCGGTTATGACCTGGCCTGCCTCTGCTTGCAGGTGCACCCATACCTTGCGCGATTCAAACGAGTACTTGATCGCATTGGAAAGATAGTTGTTCATGACCTGCACAAGGCGGTACCGGTCGGCATTGATCTGGATGGTGGCATGGCCGGTTTTAATGATGGTATAGGCAGGATGAAGCAGCTTCACGGTTTCAATCGATTCATTCACCATGTCCTCGAAGATGAAAGGCTTTTTTTCGATCTGCAAATGGCCGGAGCCCGCTTTGGTGGCATCGTGCAGCTCGGAGATGATCGTGTTCAGGCGGTTGATGTTGAACTTGATCCGGCTCAGATAATCCTGTGCTTCCTCCGGGTTGTTTTCCTCTATACTGTCTTGCAGCAGCTCGGTACACAATACCATGTTGGCCAGCGGATTTCTTAGCTCGTGCGATGCAAACCCGATCAGGTCGTCCCGCTGTTCGTTGGCTTCCCTTTCTGCCGTAGTTTCATGAAAGGCAATCAGGACGCGTTTTTCTGTTGCAGGTTCATCTTCTATCAGGCTGAGGGTACTCTTGAAATTTCTTCGCTTTCCATCCGGAGCAACCAGCTCGATTTCCCCATCCGGAATGCAGTCGTTGCCCGTCGTCAGATCCTGTATTTTTTGTCTGAGACCGCTGGCAGTTGAGAATACCGGATTTATTTCAAACAAGTTCTCTCCTTCTACCTGCTGATGAGACGGCCAGAATATACTGCGGAAAGCAGTATTGGCTTTCTGTATGGTAAAAGAACCGTTTACCACCACCAGTGCATCACGCATGCATTTAAAGATGCTTTCAACAAAATTGCTGGAATTGCGCAGGGAAGTTTCCAGGGTTTTTTGTTCATGAATGCTCTGGACGATCTTGACAATAAATTTTTCTTTCCGGTTATTTTCAACCAGCACAGCTTCGCCCGAAACCCAGGTATACACACCGTTCTTATTGACCAGGTAATTGTCGTCTGATGAAAAACCCTGTGTCCTGACATTCTCTATCTCGCGTTCAAACTTTTTTTGCTGCTGGTCTTCGGGGGTAAACAGCATTCTTGGGAATTTTCCCACCAGATCATCTTCCGTATAATGAAAATAAGCGGTGAACGATGAACTGACACCCAATACCATGCCCTCCTCGTTCATAATGAGGATGCAGTTCTCGTGGGCATTGCTGAAAATAGAGGCAAAAAAAAGCAGGGTATCCGTATCAAGCTGGATTTTTCTTGTCATAACAGGAAATCAATTGCAGTATACTTTATTTTTCACATACTTCGGCGATACTGGCCTCCTACTTCATACAAAGCATGCGTAATTTCACCCAGCGAGCAAAATTTGACCGTTTCCATCAACTCTTCAAAAATATTTTGATTGTTGATGGCTGCCTGTTGCAACCGCTTCAATGCACCGGCTGATTTTTCTTTGTGGCGATGCTTGAAATCCAGCAGGTTACTGATCTGCGCTTCTTTTTCTTCCCGGCTGCTGCGGATCACTTCCTGCGGCAATACCGTAGGCGACCCATTGGAATGCAAGAACGTGTTCACGCCTACCACCGGTAGCTGACCGCTGTGCTTGAGCGTTTCGTAGTAAAGGCTTTCCTCCTGTATTTTGTTGCGCTGGTACATGCGTTCCATTGCCCCCAGTACGCCTCCCCGGTCGGTGATCCGGTCAAACTCGGCCAGCACGGCTTCTTCTACCAGGTCGGTCAGCTGTTCAACGGCAAAGCTGCCCTGGGTGAAGTTCTCTATGGCTACGCTGCCCAACTCGCGGTTGATGATCAGCTGAATGGCCATTGCACGCCGCACGCTTTCTTCTGTTGGCGTAGTGATGGCTTCGTCGTAGGCATTTGTATGCAGGCTGTTGCAATTATCATAAACTGCAAACAGGGCCTGCAGGGTGGTACGGATGTCGTTGAAGTCTATTTCCTGGGCATGCAGGCTGCGGCCGGAGGTTTGGATATGGTACTTTAATTTTTGGGAGCGGTCGTTGCCTTTGTATACCCTTTTAATGGCTTTGGCCCAGATGCGGCGGGCTACCCGGCCAATCACGCTGTACTCCACATCCATCCCATTGCTGAAAAAGAAAGAAAGGTTGGGGGCAAAATCATCGATCTGCATGCCGCGGCTCAGGTAATACTCTACATAAGTAAATCCGTTGGCCAGTGTAAATGCCAGCTGGGTGATCGGGTTGGCGCCTGCTTCAGCAATGTGATAGCCGCTGATAGATACACTGTAAAAATTGCGCACCTTGTGCCGGGTAAAGTACTCCTGTACATCACCCATCAGCTTGAGGGCAAATTCGGTGCTGAAGATACAGGTGTTCTGCGCCTGGTCTTCTTTCAAAATATCGGCCTGTACCGTTCCCCGTACAACAGAAAGCGTGGCGGCTTTTAATTGCTGGTACCTATCCGGCGGCAGCTCTTCCCCGGTGTAATTATTCTCCTTTTTCCATTTTTCCACCTGCTGGTCAATGGCGGTATTTAAAAAGAAAGCAAGCAACATGGGGGCCGGACCGTTGATGGTCATGCTGACCGATGTATCCGGACTGCACAGATCAAAGCCGCTGTATAGCTTTTTGGCGTCGTCGAGGGTGGCGATGCTGACACCTGCGTTGCCGATCTTTCCAAATATATCCGGCCGGTAGTCCGGATCTTCGCCGTACAAGGTTACGCTATCGAAGGCAGTGGAGAGGCGTTTGGCCGGCTGGTTGTGGGCCAGGTAATGAAAGCGCTTGTTGGTGCGTTCCGGTCCGCCTTCCCCGGCAAACATGCGGGTGGGATCTTCACCTGCTCTTTTTAGTTCAAACACACCGGCGGTGAACGGGAACAGACCGGGAACATTTTCCTGCAATTGCCAGCGCAGAAGATCGCCCCAGTCTTTGTAAGCCGGCAGCACCACTTTCCGGATTTTTGTACCGCTCAGGGAAGTGGCAGTCAGCGGTTGGCGGAGGATTTTGTCCCTGACCTGGTATTCAAAAAACTCGGCTCCATATTTTTCCTGCAGCCGGGGCCATCCCGTTAGCAGGTCTTTGCAGGAGGGAGCAAGCCTGGCTTCCAGTATGGCTTTGGTTGTTGCAAGCTGGTCAACGGCCTCACCTCCCTGGTCTTTTATGATGGCTATGGCACCTGAGAGCTGGTATAGTTGCGTGGCAAGGGCAGCCTGCTCCTGTACCCAGCGGTCATAATTCCTGTTGCTTTCTGCGATCTCGCTTAAATACCGCACCCGCTGGGCAGGGATGATAGAATGGATCGTTGAGGCAGAAGCAAGCTGCAGGCTGGAGGAGATGCCTGTTTTTTTATCCACTGCCTGCACCAGTTTGTGAAACAGTTCGTTCATGCCGGCATCGTTGAAGCGGGAGGCAGTGGTGCCGATAACAGGGATGGCCTCGTTGGGCGCCGTGAATAAATTGTGGTTGCGTTTATATTGCTTGCGCACTTCCTGCAGGGCATCCAATGCACCACCTTTGTCGGATTTGTTGACGGCGATGATGTCTGCATAATCGAGCATGTTGATCTTTTCCAGCTGTGAGGCAGCCCCGTATTCAGGCGTCATGATATACAGGCATATATCACAATGGTCCGCAATGCTGGCATCACTTTGTCCGGCCCCGGCCGATTCGAGGAGGATCCAGTCAAAGTTCTCTTGGCGGCAGATGTCAATAGCGTCCTGGGTATGTTTGCTGATGGTGCGGTCGCTTTCCCGGGTAGCGAGGCTGCGCATGTAGGTGCGCGGAGAATGGAGGCTGTTCATGCGGATGCGGTCGCCCAGCAGGGCACCGCCTGTTTTCTTTCTGGATGGATCCACTGAGACAATGGCAATGGTCTTATCTGTATACGCATGCAGAAAGCGCCGCACGATCTCATCGGTTACCGATGATTTGCCCGCTCCTCCGGTTCCTGTAATACCAATCACCACCGGGCCGGATTGTTGGGAAGAGGGCGGAGCTGTTTCTTCCCTGTTCTCTGCCAGGGAAATAGCATGTGCGATCTTTTGAACAGGTTTTACTTTGTGCAGCAACAAGCTTTCATCGGGCTGAGCCTGGCATGAACAGGGGGCCGGAACTTCCTGTTTCTCAGTTAAAACCGCCTGGCATTGTTGGATCACATCCTCGATCATTCCTTCCAGTCCCATCTGCCTGCCATCATCGGGCGAGTAGATGCGGGCAATTCCATACTCATGTAGCTCCTGGATCTCTGCCGGCAGGATGGTACCCCCACCTCCGCCAAAGATCCTGATATGACCGGAACCATTGGCTTCAAGCAGGTCTTTCATGTATTTGAAAAACTCAAGATGGCCGCCCTGGTACGATGTAACGGCAATGCCCTGTGCCCCTTCTTCAATTGCACACTCTACAATATCGGCTACCGAGCGGTTATGACCCAGGTGGATCACTTCTACCCCTTTAGCCTGCAGGATGCGCCGCATGATATTGATGGCCGCATCATGTCCATCAAACAGGGAAGCTGCAGTAACCATTCTTATGCGGGATCCGGGTGTATTCATGGGTTTGGCTTACGAACGATTGTTAGCAAAAATAAGGAAACTATGGCAGCGGCGGTATGCAGCCAGGCAAGCAGTTTCTTGTGGCCTGGCACATGTTTTTTACTTTTGTGCACATGAAAAGAACTGTGGCTTTCTTATTTGACATGGACGGTACCCTGGCAGACAACATGCAATATCATCTGCAGGCATGGGAAAAAGTGGTAAGTGGAGCAGGGTCCGATCTGAAGGGCGAGGCGCTGATGAACCAGCTATACGGTAAAAACAGTGAAGTAATAGAACGCATTTTTGGAAAAGAAAGGTTCTCAAAAGAGGAAGTAAAAGATATGTCGCTGCAGAAAGAGCGGCACTATCATGCACTATACGCTCAGCATGTAAAGCTGTTGCCGGGATTGAAAGGATTTCTGGAAGAAGCCCGCAGCCAGGGCGTTAAAATAGCCATTGCGACGGCCGGACTTGGCATGAACGTTGATTTTCTTCTTGAACATACCCAAACGCGTGGCTTGTTTGATGCCTTTATCAGCGATGAAGACGTGCGCAGAAGCAAACCCGACCCCGAAACATTTATCCTGGCGGCCGGAAAGCTGGAGGCATCGCCTTCTGCGTGCATCGTGTTTGAAGACTCGCCCAAGGGGGTAGAAGCCGCCCAGCAAGCCAACATGAAAGCGGTGGCTGTGCTGACCGCTAAGGAGGAAGCTGATTTTGCCCGCTTTCCCAACGTCATCAAAACAATCAGCAATTACAAAAACCTGTCGGTACAGGAACTGCTTGATGCAATTGAACAGCCGCAGGAACAGCAGAAATAATACCTTTGCGAAAATTTCCGCATGCGAAAATTGTTTGGATGTCTCTTTCTTCCTTTTTTACTGCTCGCCTGCTCGCCCAACAACGTTACCACCGATAATAGCCCGAAAAAATATTTTGATGCAGAAGGGGTAAATGGGTGTTTTGCCCTGTTAGACAACGGGCAGGGAACGTTTGCCATTTACAACCTCCCCCGCTACCGCGACAGCGCTTATTTGCCGGCTTCCACGTTCAAGATCGTCAATTCGCTTATTGGTCTGCAAACAGGCCGTGTAAATGATACGGCTACCATCATCCCTTGGGATAAAGTAGTAAGGCCTATTAAAGAATGGAACCAGGATCTTACCATGGCGCAGGCTTTCCGCTATTCGGCGGTACCCTGGTACCAGGCGCTCGCCCGCCGCATCGGCAAAGACACCATGCAGCACTGGCTCGATACCCTGCACTATGCTGCCCTCAAGAGCCGGGCCGTCATCAAACAAATCGATACGTTCTGGCTGGATAACTCCGTCAAGATCACGGCCGATGAACAGCTCGGACTGGTCAAGAGATTGTATTTTGATCAGCTGCCCTTTTTCAACCGCACACAGGACCTGGTAAAAGCCATGATGCAGCAGGAAAAAAACGCCAACTACACGCTGAGCTACAAAACCGGCTGGGGGCATACAGAAAAAGGCCATTCCCTGGGCTGGATCATAGGCTGGATAGAAGAAAATATTCATCCCTACTTCTTCGTTCTGCAAATCGAATCGCCTAAGCGGGATTTTGATATGACGAGCGTGAGGCTGAAGATATTAAAACAAATCCTGAAGGAAAAAGGGTTTATGGAGGGGAAGAAGTAAGACTCCGTCTACTTTTTTTTCTTGATAAAAAAAAGTAGCAAAAAAAAATCAAGGCTGAGCGGGGACTCCGTGTTCTTTTTGCCTTGACGCAAAAAGAACCAAAAAAGTCAAGGCTGTTTGAAAGGGGCTAAAATTTACTGCACTGCGCTACAACGAACAAGCTATGTCCATGCAGTTGTGGGTGTT
>JADCRZ010000047.1 GCA_015069695.1 Williamsia sp. | reverse complement strand
GCTGAAAGAAGAACAACCTTCCAGATCTAGCTTGTTCGTTGTAGCGCAGTGCAGTAAATTTTAGCCCCTTTCAAACAGCCTTGACTTTTTTGGTTCTTTTTGCGTCAAGGCAAAAAGAAGACGGAGTCTCCGAAGGAACACATCAATTCCCGATTCCGCCACCTTGGCTTCCAACGCGGTTGTTTTCTTCATCCAATCCTGTCTTGCGCTGGCGGGCGGCTTTTACCTGGTTGCTGCCAAAGCGGTAGGTGAAGTTTAATTTGAGCTGGCGGCTTTCCCAGCCTCCGCCAACACGCATGTACTGTCCGGCAAAATTGCTGATGCCTGACCAGGTCATGGTATGGAAAATGTCGCTGACGGAAGCTTTTACGGTTGCTTTGCCTTGCATGACGGTTTTAAGCAGACCGGCATCCAGGCCAAACATTTCCTTGCTCTTGAAAGTGCCCTGCCAGATTGAAGGGGAGGTATAGAAAAGGGTCATTTCTCCCGTCCATCCTTTTTTGAAAGCAACTGTGTGCTGCTGGTAAATGTTCACGCTGTACACATCCAGATCAACTGTTCTGCCGGTTCCGAAATTGGCTTTGTAATGGGAGTAGTAGGTGTTGATATTGGAGAATACCGTGTACCATTTATATTGGAACGGATAGCTGATGTTCAGGCTCACGATATCCTGTGTGGCCAGGTTTTTCTTGGTGAGGAAGGCTTTGGATCGCTCTGCGGTATCTGTCAGCTGCGTGAAAACATCTTTTACATGGCTGTATGTTAATTTGGTGTTCAGCTTGAACTTGTACATGTGGGTAAGAGACACGCTGTTGGTATACTGCGGCCGGAGCTGTGTGTTGCCTTTTTGAAAGGTGTATTCATCCAGCTTGAACTCAAACGGATTCAGGTCCTGGTAAGCAGGCCGGTCGATGCGGCGGCTGTACTGGATGCCAAACTGGTTCATGGGTTTTTTGTTGAATGTAATAGCGGCACTAGGAAAGAAATCGGTATAGTTTCTTTTGAAGGAAGAATCATACACCTGGTATTGCTGGCTGTTTCTTCTAAACCCGTTGGATGTGCCTTCTGCATGGGTGTTTTCCATCCGCACACCTGCCTGCACGATAAAACCCTTGAACTGCTTGTTGTAGTTTGCATACAGTGCGTTGATGTTTTCCTTGTAGTCGAAGCGGTTGCTGCGCAACGTATCCAGGGTTTTGTAACTGGTAATTACATTGAAGCGCTGAAAATCATTGGCGCTGTTTACATAAGATATCTTGCCGCCAAAACCCAGTCTTCCTTTTTTAAAGTTCTGCTCGTAATCAGTCTTAAATGTATAAATGTCGATGTCCGTAGGTGCCAGCATATTGTAGATGCGGCTCTCCAGTAAATTATTCCCGGTAGGACCATAGTAGAAATTGGGCTGGTACTGATCGCTTTTGATCCGGTACAAACCATAGTCGGCGTCGATATTCAGTTCATGGCCTGCTGTATCGGCGTAGCGGTAATTTGCATTTACGTTGACGTTGTTTCTTTTTGACTGGCTGCTGTTGTTGGCAGTAAGAATGCGGTTGACCTGTTTGGCAGGTATGTAGGAAATAGGCGTGCGGCTGTTATTGCTTAAGCTATTATCTCCCAGGTTCCCGTTCACCATCATGCCCACCGTGCTTTTCCGGTTGATGGTATAATCAAAACCGGCTTTGAAGTTGTGGCTGTTGTTGGTAAAGCGCATGGTGCTGTGCTGGTCGAACAAGGTATCAAAGACTGTCCGGTACAGGCTCATATAACTTTCGTTCCGGCTTTGGTTGTAATTGTAGTTGCCAAACAGGTTCACAAACCGGTTCCGGTTGTTCAGCGAGAACCCGGCTATGTACTTGGAATAAATTCCGATGGCATAGTTGGCATTTACAGAGCCATTGGTGCCGTAAGATTTGTTTTTCTTCAGTCGGATGTTGATGATACCGGCATTGCCCGCTGCATCGTATTTGGCTGATGGATTGGTTATGATCTCGATTGCTTCGATAGAAGAAGACTGCAGGGTTTTCAGGTAAGACGCAAGGTCGGCACCCGAGAGGGGCGTTGGCCGTCCATCGATGTACACCTGTACGCCGCTTTTCCCACTCAGGCTCAGGTTCTCGTCTTTGTCGACCAGCACGCCGGGCGATTTGCGCAGGAGTTCCAGGGCATCCTGCCCCACAGCATTTACACTGCCTTCTACATTGAGGATGGTTTTGTCCGCCTTGATTTCAATCATCGGCTTTTTTGCGGCAACAACCACTTCCTTGAGATTGCCTGTGAGCTTGGATAGAGTAATAGATGGAACACTGGTAGCAGCTTCACCTTCCTTTACCTGGAAAGCGCCGGAATTGGCGGAAGCATAGCCGGCAAAGCTGCTGTTGATAAAATAGCTGCCGGGCTGGATGTCGGCAAAATGGTATTGTCCGGCATTATCGGTTACCTGCAGCTTGACGATGACAGAATCTTTTGATTTTTTGAGGGTGATGGAAGCGCCCGGCATAGGCTTCCCCTGTTCGTCTTTAATGGTGCCGGATATTTTTTGTGCGCTGAGCTGTTGCGCAATTGTTGCGAACAACAAAAGCAGAAGGGTTTTGTACATTGGTTTGGGGTTATTCGGGGCGCAAATTACCGGCAAAAGGGATGATGTGCTGATATTTGCTATAAGCGGTTTTATAGGCGGGTGAACGGCAAGTGTTGTGCGTAATTTTTTTCGTTGCCTCTCCTTCAGGAGCAGCGGGTCCGGCACATTATTGGTATAATTTTTTTAACCGGTACTTGCAGGGGCAGGCATAAAACCATATCTTTCGCAGGCTCCTCCTGTACAACAGGTATCCAACATCGAAAAACCTGTACCTATATCTTACCTGGAGCCCACATCGCTCGTATTTCATCTATTAAACAACATGACATGGAAAAAAGAGTCTTAGGAATTATTTTATCGCTGCTGGGAGTTGTAGGATTGATCATGGCCGCCGTGAACTTTATGAACGGAGGATCCGGTAACAGGAATATCAAGGAAATTCTTATTTATGGTGTTCTGGGAGCTATCTTTTTCTTCTCGGGTATAGGATTGATCCGTAACACAAAAGACAGGGCCACCTGACCTTAACTAAGGAACAAAGAATTTATTGAATATGGCCACTTAGCGAAAACGCACAGAGAGGTTGTACAAGATCTTCCGGTCTGCATCCTGCATCACGGTTGTCGTATCCTGTTCAAAATGTCTTTTGAATGCAAGAAGGGCAGCCGTGCTGTCCTTCACATCATACCCAACAAGACGCAGACCCTGCAGGACGGAAAAGCCCTCGGGCACTACTACGCCTGCTGTATCGTACCAAAGCCCAAAGCCTCTATCCGCCAGCACTTTCCAGGGAAAATAAATATTGGGATCGTTCTTGCGGGTGGGCGCGATATCGGCATGCCCGATGAAGTTGGCAGCGGGAATGGCATATCTCTTCTTGAGCGTATCAAGCAGGTTCAGCAGGCTGCTGATCTGGTAACCGGTAAACGGCTCAAACCCGTTGTTGTCGATCTCGATGCCGATGGAAGAAGAATTAACATCGGTCAGGTTTCCCCATTTGCTGATGCCCCCGTGCCAGGCTCTTAAATAATCGTTGAGCATGTGGTGAACGGTTCCATCCTTACAGATCACGTAATGCGCACTTACCTGCGTGCGGGGCAGGGTAAAGGTCTTCAGTGTTTGCTCGCAGGAATTTTGAGCCGTGTGATGGATAATTACAAAATTGGGTTTGCGCAGGCTGAAATTTGTAGTGCCGGTCCACCAGCGTTCGGGTGGAATAGAATCTGTTGTGAATGCCTGGGGAGGCGTGCGGAGCGTTTTGGCAAAGGCCTTGGCTTGTTTTGTATACTGCCGGTTTGTTTTTGCGTAAGGATTGGGGCTGCAGTTATACAGCGCGCTAATTCCCATCACCATCAATACAAGAATAGAGAAACGATGCATGCGATTTACTTTCAAAAAGAATGAAAGTAAGCAAATCACGGGAAGTTTATTGCCGGTGAATTACTTGCCGGGAAAATACTCATCTACCACATCCTTGTAGGTTTGCTTTACCATGTCCCAGGCATTGCTATCACCCTTGATGAGGGAGGTAAAAAAGTTTTTTGCCTGCATGGCGCTGATATGCGGAGGAAGAAGGGGCACATTCGGATCGGTGACGGCTTCCACCACCACCGGTTTGTCGGCCGTCATGGCAAGGTCCAGCACTTCTTCGATCTGGCCGGGATGGCTGATGCGATAACCTCCCAGGCCCAGCATTTTTGCATATTCCGCGAACTGGAAATCAGGCAGGTTTTGCGAAGCATCAAATTTAGGACTGCCTGTTTGCGCCCTTTGCTCCCAGCTTACCATGTTGAGGTCGTGGTTGTTGATGACCAGGATCAGAAAATAAGGCGTTTGCCAGTGGCGCCAGTATTTGGCGATGGTGATCAGCTCATTGATACCCAGCATCTGCATGGCACCATCGCCTGCAATAGCTACGGGCATTCTATCAGGATAGGCAAATTTGGCTGCAATGGCATACGGAACGGCTGAGCACATGGTAGCCAGGGTGCCGGAGAGCGAAGCCATCATACCAGACCGTATTTTTAAATCGCGCGCATACCAGAAAGCCGTGGAACCTGAATCGCCGGCAAGGATGCAGCTGTTGGGCAACCGCTGGGAAAGCGCCCTGAACACACGTTGCGGATGTACGGGATTTGCTTTGTTCATGGCCCTTGCATCAAGCAGTTCTTCCCACTGCAGTTTGCTTTTTTCAATCTGCTGCAGCCAGCTCCGGTCTTCTTTCTTTTCAAGCAGGGGAATCAGGGCACGCAAAGTTTCCCTGCTATCACCCTGCAGCATCACATCCATTGGATAACGAATCCCCAGCATCTTGCCATCCAGGTCTATCTGTACGCCTGCTGCCTGTCCTTCTTTGGGAAGAAATTCTGAGTAGGGAAAACTGGACCCGATGCCCAGCAGGGTGTCGCAGTCTGCCATCAGGTCCCAGCTGGGCTTGGTTCCTAATAAGCCAATAGAGCCGGTTACATAAGGTAGATCGTCAGGCAGCACGGCTTTTCCCAACAAGGCTTTGGCTACGCCTGCGCCCAGCAACTCTGCCGTCTGCATCACTTCAGCTGCTGCATCAAGTGCGCCAGCTCCCACCAGGATGGCTATCTTTTCACCCTTGTTCAGTATAGCTGCCGCCTGCTGCAGGTCTTCCTGGGCCGGCAGTATCCTGGGCTTGGAATAACCTATGCTGGAATGAATAGAAGAATGCACCCGTTTGGGTTCCTCGTATTTCAGTTCCTGTACATCGTTGGGGATGATAATGCAGGTCACCGCCCGCTCCGAGAGGGCAATGCGAATAGCGCGGTCTATCAGGTGGCGGATCTGGCTGGGATCGGTACACTCATGTACGTATTCACCGGCTACATCCTTGAACAAGGATAGCAGGTCTACCTCCTGCTGGTAATGCCCGCCAATCGACTTCCTGGCCTGTTGTCCAACAATTGCTACCACAGGTTGGTGATCAAGCTTGGCATCGTACAGGCCGTTTAACAGGTGGATGGCGCCTGGTCCGGAAGTGGCCAGGCAAACGCCTACTTCGCCGGTGAACTTTGCGTGGCCGCATGCCATGAAGGCGGCCATTTCTTCGTGTCTAACCTGGATAAATTCCGGCGTGTTATCTGCTTCGTTCAGGGCTGCAAGGATGCCATTGATCCCATCTCCCGGATAACCGAATATGCGCCTGACGCCCCAGGCTGTCAATCTCCCTACAAGAAATTCACCGACCGTTTTGGCCATAACTGAAAGTTTTTTTTGTGAACAGCTGCCTGAAAAGTCCTGCCTAACTAGCTGCCTGAATTGTTCTGCAGGCTCTCATTCCTGTTCGCGTCCTGGTCATGTGTCTTGGGTTGCGGCTCCGATGCGCTTCCACCTGTTTGCTGCCCGTGGTCCGACTTGGGGTGTTTTTCCTTGCTGCCGATACCCTGGTTGCTTTGATTGCTGCTGCCCTGTCCTGAAGAGCCCTTTTTGTTGTTGTCTCCACGTCCTGACATAACTGGATTTTTTGGTTTACAGATCAGCAGTTGCAGTTATTATGCCACGCGATTTTTGGTAACTTCCCGTAAAATACTGCTATGAAAAATATACTGGATAAACAGGATGCCTCTCAGTTGATGAGCCGGATCGACAAGCTGCAAGCTGACAGCCGGCCCTTGTGGGGCAAGATGGATGTGTTTCAAATGGTGGAGCATTGCCAGAAGCCGCTGGATGTGTATTTCGGAACCATTCAGTTGAAAAGAGGACTGATCGGCTGGCTGTTTGGCGGCATGGCCAAACGGAAATTTCTTTCCGATGCACCTTTTCCCCGGAACCTGCCTACAGTAAAAGAATTCAGGATCACACTCCGGGGCGATCTGCAAAAGGAAAGCAATAAGCTGAAAGAAATGATTCAGCAATTCTCCCGTACTGCCCGGGCAACTGAAGTCCGAACACATCCTTTTTTTGGCAAGCTGACCGGCATTGAATGGGCTGCACTGCTATACAAACATACAGATCATCACCTGCAGCAGTTTGGCGTATAAGATGATAGAAAAATTTTATGTCAACAGCAGCGGTGTAAACTTTTTCCGATAAAATTTTATTTGTTCTCCTTCAATTCCTTTTGCATTCTGTCTATATATCGTATAATTCTATTTCCTTTGCACCTGAACTGACCTGCTTTTTTGTTCCGGCAGGTAAAAAAATCATATAAACTATTTTATGCTTATGAGAAGAGGTTTGTTGACAGCCCTGGCTGTATTTTGTGTTACCCAGGCTTTTCCACAATCAACGACGATCATCCAAAAAGATCCGCAGATCGAAAAGATGGTGAGCGAAGTGTCAGCCGATTCACTGCAGGCTACAATCAAACAACTTGTGGCATTTGGTACACGCAACACCCTTAGCACAACCACAGATCCAAAAAGAGGCATCGGTGCTGCACGGAACTGGATCCTGTCCAGGTTCAACTCTTTTGCTGCAGCATCAGGTGGCAGGCTCAGTGCCAGAATAGATACCAGCACCTACGTGGCCGATGGCCGCAGGGTAGATGTAACTACTGTACTGGCCAATGTAGTGGCCACCCTGAAAGGAACCGATCCCAATGATCACAGGATATTTATCATCAGCGGGCACATGGACAATATGCGCACCAGTGTAATGGACAGAACCGGTGATGCACCGGGCGCCAATGATGATGGAAGTGGCACGGCTGCCGTAATAGAATGCGCGCGCGTAATGAGCAAGCAAAATTTTCCGGCTACGGTCATTTTTGTAACCGTGTGCGGTGAAGAGCAAGGTTTGCTTGGAGCGGGCTTTATGGCAGAAAACGCAAAAAAGAACAATTGGGAAATCGGGGCTGTGCTCAACAACGACATCATGGGCAGCAACAATACGAACGAGACAAACATTATCGGAAACACCAAAGTGCGGGTTTTCAGCGAAGGCTTGTCTGCCTTTGAGGTAGATGCTGCCAAAGCCGCCGCCATCCGTGCTTCCGGACTGGAAAACGACGGACCATCCCGCCAGCTGGCCCGTTATATCAAGGAAGTGGGCGAACGTTATGTCGACAACCTGGAAGTGTTTATGGTATACCGTCCTGACCGTTTTGGCCGCGGCGGTGATCATCAGCCTTACCAGCAAAGAGGTTATACAGCTGTACGGATTACAGAGATGAACGAAAACTATTACCACCAGCACCAGAATGTACGCGTAGAAAATGGCATCCAGTATGGTGATCTGCCCGAGTTCATGGATTTTGAATACCTGAGAAAAAATACCTGCCTGAACCTCAGCAACCTGGCCAACCTGGCCAAATCGCCCGCCATGCCGCAGGAGGTTTCAATCGCTATGTCGCAGAGCAATTACACTTCACTTACCTGGAAGGCGCCCGCATCAGGAACGGTAAAGGGATACTATATCATGATGCGCGAAACCACCAGCCCGGTATGGCAGAAAAAAATCTTTACAACAGCCCTGCAAGCAAAACTGCCTTATTCGAAAGACAACTATTTCTTTGCGATCCAATCTGTGAGCAATGACGGCAATGAAGGACTTCCCGTAGTGCCTTCTGCTGCAAGACGCCCTCAACAAAATGGGGCCAACCCGCCGGCTGCTACCCCGCAGAGAAATGGGGCGCAGCAGTAAGTGGTTCCACCAATCCTTTATAAGTAGTTGACAGTAAAGGAGTAAATCGGACAGAGGATAAGGCCGGTCAAATGGATGTAAAAGAAAAAGACCTAATATCTTAGCTATAGATATCAGGTCTTTTTCTTTTACATCCATTCCCAAATCCATCATTTATGAAAAAAACTCTCCTCTTCCTGTCAACCATACTGCTTATTGATTTTATTCAGGCGCAAACTCCTGTTGGCTATTATCCTTTAGATGGCAATGCAAATGACGCCTCAGGCAATGGCCGCAATGGTGTTGTGTATGGTGCCACACTTACAACTGACCGGAGCAATATTGCCAACCGGGCTTATCAATTTGTGCCGAATCAGTACATCGATCTTGGAAACGTTGCCGCCCTGAAACCAACTGCTGCCATATCGTTCGGCGGCTGGTTCTATCGCGACAGCTGGACGACCTCCGGTAGTGCAGGCATGTTGAGCTGTACAGAAGGTGCCGGTTATGAATTGTATATTACAAGTACAAACGTACAGGGTTGGATACACCGCAACGGAGCCTATGCTACCATCAATATTCCGGTTGCTTCCATCAGCAATGGCTGGCACCAATTTATTTGTACGTATGATGGCCGCTATACCAGAATCTACATGGATGGCATACAGCAGGCTGATTTCAATGATGCAGGTGGTACGTATGCCATAGATTATATTGGGAACAACCTGCTGATAGGCGCAGAAGCATTTACAGGGACCACACCTGCTGCAGGTGAATATTTTACCGGCAAGGCCGATGGCATCCGCATTTATAATGTTGCTTTAACACCTACGCAGGTTGGACAACTGTATAACGCTACCTTGCCGGTGCACCTGGATGCCTTTTCTGTTACCGGCAATGGTGGTGCAGCTTTGTTGAAATGGACCGGTCAGAATGAAACCGATTTCTCCCGGTATGAAGTAGAGAGAAGCAACGACGGCATCAACTTTATTTCCCTCACGCAAGTATCAGCCAGGGCTGGAACCGGAGGAAATGATTACTCTTTAAGCGATGCCGTAACAAAGGGAAATACTTATTACTACCGCTTGAAAATGGTGAACAAAGATGGTACGTTCATCTACAGCAGCGTCGTAAAATACACTGTAACAGATCGCCAAACAATCTCGCTCTATCCCAACCCTGTGTCTGATTACTTCGCGGTAAAAGGTGCAGGTGATATTCTTCAAATCGATGTTGTTAACCTGGAAGGCAGTCTGGTAAAGCGCTTTGTACCGGCTGCTGATAACAGGTACTCCTTGTCTGCCCTGCGTGCCGGTTTGTACACAGTAAGGATTGTCACAAAAGACAAGAGGGAAACGACTGTTCCCCTCTTGTTGAAATAAGCTTGTATTTCTATGTGCTGAAGCCTGCACTGTCTTAATAGTTATGATTCTGCTCCAGCGTGGGCTGGATCAAAATATCCCGCTGCGGAATCGGCCAGATCCGGAAGTCTGATCCATAAGGCTGTGCCGATACCGTAGCGTGTGCCGGCAGATCAAGCAGGTTGCGCTGGAAATCAAAATAAGCCAGGCCTTCAAAAGCCAGCTCAATCCTTCTTTCTTTTAAGATGGCATTGATAAGATCTTGTTTTGTAGCCGGATTGATGGGGGCTGCTTTTGAGCGGGTACGCAGGGAATTAACCAGTCCGACGGCAGTGGCATCTACACCCGCAGCCTGCCTTGCCAGCGCCTCCGCTTTCACCAGCAGTATTTCCGGGTACCTGACCACCGGGGCCCAATCGGCCAGGCTGATGTATTTGGTGGTCCAGAATAAATTGTTGCTTTTGATGACCAGGTTTTTATAACGCAGGTCAACAGCCGTATCCATCAGGGCCAGATAAGCCGTGCTGACAGAAACATCGGACCTGATACCCGGACTGTAATGGGCTGCCAGGGCATTGTTTCTTCCCGGGTTGTTAGAGCCGCTGAAAGCAACGGAGAAAACAGATTCCTGCGTAGTATAATTCTTAAAAGCAACCTCGGGTGTAGCGTTGAGCTTATACAAACCTGAATTGATCACCAGATCAGCATAGGTAGCGGCTTTTGCCCAGTTGCCTTCGTACTGGTACATCCGCATCAGCAAGGCCCTTGCGGCACCTTTGGTTGCCCGCGAAACGGTTGTATACAGATCGCCGGGGTAATTGAGGGACAGCTTGGCTTCCGCATCCAGCAGGTCTTTTTCGATCTGGTCGTACACCTGCTTAACGGTAGAACGGGGAATCAGCGAGGAAGCTGCAAACGGATCGTCTGCTGCAGTAAGCACCAGGGGAACACCCGGATTTTTATCCGGCCCGGCAGGATCGAGATAAGGCTTTGCCCAGAAATTCACCAGGTTCAAATAATTGTATGCCCGGATAAAAGAAGCTTCCCCCAGGTACTGGCTGGCTTTATCAGCTGTTACGAGGTTCTGTACCGGGGTAAAGTTTTTTACAAATAAGTTGGTCGCATAGATAGTATTGTATGCTGCGCTCCAGGACGAAGAGACGGTTCCGTCATTTGCGCGCATTTTATCAAAATAACCAACCTGCGCAATATAGGGTGCCGGGTTGGCATCCAATCCCATCACATCAGCATAGATCAGATTTCTGCCGCAGGTCCAGTTGGGATTTTGCAAAGCGGCATACATGCCTGTTGCTGTTTTTGTAATGCGGTCGGGTGTGCTGTACGCCGTGGCCTGTGAGATGGCATCCAGCGGCTCTTCAAACAAATTGCTTTTTTTGCACGATGTGAATAGAACAAAAAGGAAGGCCAGTACGGCCGGTATAGTTCTGCGTTGCATGGTATTCAGTTAGATAGATTTAAAATGACAGGTTCAGGCCAAGGGTAAGGGTTTTGGGCTGCGGCGTACCAAGTGCATCTGTGCCGGCTGCAATATTGCTGCCTCCCCGCACACTGGTGTTGATGTCCGGATCAAGTCCGCTGTAATTTGTAAACAGGAAGGCGTTAAATGCCTGAGCATACACCCGGGCGCGGGTAAAGCCGGCTTTATTCAGCAGTGACCTGTTGACGGTATAACCGGCTGTGATTGTCCGCACGCGGGCAAACTCGCCTTTTTCCAGGAAGCGGGTTGAAGCAATGTTTCCCTGGTTATCCTGCAGGTAAACCCTCGGTACGTCTGTTTTCTGACCGGCCGTTGTCCAACGGTCAAGTATAGCCGTAAAATTGTTTTGTACGTTGTTGCTCAGCATGGAGGCTTTGGTAGAGTTGTAGATATAATTGCCTCCTGAGTAGATAATGCTAAAGCCCAGGTCAAAATCTTTGAATGTAAGGGTATTGTCCCATCCGCCTGACCAGGTCGGGATGCCGCTCCTGTCCAGATAAACTGCATCGGTGGAAGCAGTGATGGCCGTAACCGGACTGCCTTTCAGGTCTGTCCACAACCCACTGCCGGAAGCGCCAAAATGATATTCCTTGATGGTGCCGTCGGCAGCATACCAGGTGGGATTGCCGTTTGCGGGATCCACACCAGCCCAGCGGATCATCTTGTAAGTACCGAGCGGTTTGCCCACACTTGCCACACTGTTGCCGCTGGTGATGTCTGCATTGTTGTTGGTGGTTACCAGCGACAGGACCTTGTTCCAGGTGCGGGTAAAGTTGAAGGAAGTAGTCCATTTGAAATGTTTGGTAGAGACAGGCGAAGTGTTCAGGGTAAATTCTATTCCCCGGTTGCGCATATCACCTATGTTGGTGGAGATCGAGTTGCCGGGTACACCTGCAGTCGCTATCACCGGCGCACTCAGGATTAAATTGTTGATGTTGTTGTTAAAGAAGTCGGCCACTACATTGAATTTGCGGAAAATGGTCGCATCAAACCCGACGTCTGTTTTGCGGGCGCTTTCCCAACGCAGATCCGGATTGCCGACCTGCGAAACGGTAAATCCGTTGAGCGTGCCGTAAGCAGCGCCACTGTACAGGGTCCTGGCTGCGTATATACCTACGCGTGAGTTGCCTACCTGTCCGTAGCTGCCCCGGAGTTTCAGGTAATCGAGCCACTTGATCCCCTTCATGAAATCTTCCTTGCTGATCTCCCATCCCAGTGAAATGCTGGGGAAATATCCCCATTGGTGGTCTTCACCGAAGGCGGAGTAGGCATCGGCCCGGAAAGAAGCTTCCGCCAGGTACTTGCCGGCAAACGAATAGCTGGCCCTGGTAAAGTAAGAGATCAGCGCCGAGCTGGTCACATCGCCGTTTGTTTGGTCGTAGGTGGCTGTTTGTCCGACGGGAATATTGGTAAACGAACCGCCGATCACTTCATTAAAGAAGGGGTCGGCGAGGTTGGCTGCACCCATGGAGTAGGTTTGGAAATGGTTGTGCTGGTACTCCGAGCCTGCTACCAGGGTCAGTTTGTGGTTAGACTTGAATGTTTTGCTGTAAGTGGCATAGTTCTGCCATACCCACTGCGACCAGTTAGAGGTATAGTAGAACAGGAGGCCGTTATAAGGAACACCCCAGAAGCCAATGCTTGGATTGGTGTATTGGTTCTCAAAATTGCTCAGGTACTGCAGCCCGAATTTCGAGGTGAATGTCAGTCCTTTTACCGGCGTAATTTCTCCGTACACATTGGCCCGGGTATCCTGCGCGGTGTTCTGGTTTCGGGTGAGGTCTGTCATGGCCATCATGTTAAACCAGTTGTTGGTCAGGATGCTGGAACCTCCGATCTGGCTTACATTGTTCCCCACACCCAGGTAACCGGTTGAATTCAGGTTAAAGCCATAAGGACCGCTGGGGCTATATGGCGAGATATTGGAAGGAGCTTGCCAGCCGGAAATATTCACGCCCTGTACATAGCCATCCGTTAATACGCCATCATTTAAGGTGCGGTTGTAAGAAAGGCTGATCCCGCTTTTGAACCAGGTTTTCGGAATAAAATCCATGTTGAGCCGGGCCTGGCCGGTCGTGAGTTTATTGGGCAGCACGATGCCTTCCTGGCTTGAGTAGCGGGCCGAGCCGTAAACAGAAAGTTTGTCTGTTGCGCCGGAGAACGAAATCGTGTTGTCGTATACCGAACCTGTCCGGTAAAGCAGGTCCATCCAGTTTACATCATCGGGTTTTCCGTCGCCATCGATATCGCTTGGCAGGGCGATCACTGCATTTGCAGAGCCGGTACCATATTTATTGGAGGCTTTTTCATTCTGGATTTTCATGTAATCGGCGGCATTGAGCACGGGCGGCTTTTTGGCAGCCTGCGACCAGGAGAATTTTGAATCGGCACTTACCCGGATCGTTCCTTTTTTTCCTTTCTTGGTGGTGATCAGGATAACGCCATTTGATGCACGGGATCCATAGATAACAGAAGAACCGGCATCTTTCAGCACTTCAATAGACTCAATGTCGTTCGGGTTGATCAGTGCCAGCGGATCAAAACGGGTGCCTGCACCTGTACGGATCCGGTTGGTATTGCCTTCGGGTATTTGCGGAATACCATCAATTACAATCAGGGGCTGGGCAGAAGAGGAGATTGAGTTTACCCCCCGGATGCGGATGCTGGTAGGATCGGCCAGGGCACCACCGTTCATGCTGATCTGTAATCCGGCCGTTTTGCCGGCCAGGGCTTCGTTGAAGCTGGGCAGTGGTTCGTTGCTGATTTTTTCGCCGGCTACTTTGCCGATGGCGCCGGTATTTTCCCGCACCGATTTTACGCCGTAGCCTACCACCACCACTTCATCCAAACCGCTGTTGGTAGGTTCCAGCTGAATGGAAACGGTGTTTTCAGCACCCAGGGTAACCTCCTGCTCGGCGTAGCCAACAGATGAAACCGTCAGCTTTTTGCCTTTTGGTGGTATGGGCAGGCTGAACTGGCCGCTTTCGTTGGTTGATACGCCTCCTTTTTCTCCCTTTACCACAACAGAGACGCCGGGCAGCGGGGCGCCATCCTTATCTGTCACTTTCCCGGTAACAGTTCTGGTTTGCGCAAATGATTGAATAGTCAAACACACAGCCAATAGGCTTGCTAAGATGATTCTCATAAACATAGGTTTTCAGTGTAGAACAAATAATGAATAAAACCGACCTTCTTCTCCGTGCAGGAACGTAGTTGCATTGTGTGGGTAAGCAGTTTGGTAAAGTCTGGCAAACAGGTGGATTAGGATCTTCGCAATATTAAATATTAATTAATATTTAATATTGCGAAGATAATTAAGTGAATAGATTAAAATCAATTATTATTTATTATATATAAAAAATGTATGTTCTGTGCAATGGATGGGGTGAGCCGGCGCTCTTTTCTTTGTTTAAACAATGGCATATGATTTTATGTAGTTGATCATGTCAATGGTAGCCGAATGAATACAGAAGAAGAAAGGAAACCGCTGCTGCTGGTATTTCCCTTTGGCCTCTTGTCGCATTACCTGCGTTGTTTAATGCTGGCAGGTCATTTTAAAGCCTATTTCAAGGTCCTTTTTGCATACAATGAGCAGTTTGCTGATTTTGTAACCCGGGAAGGGTTTCAGACCTTTAGCTGCCGCTCACTGGATGCTGCAGAAGTTTTGCAGGAGGTGAAAAAATTCAGTTTCTCGTGGATCAATGAAACGGCCCTGGAACCGGTTTACCTGGACCAGGTGCGGGCCATCCGTTTGCTAAAGCCGGCTGCTGTATTGGGCGATACGTCTGTTACCCTAAAGATGGCCGCAGAGAAAACCCGTGTGCCGTATATCTCCCTGATGAACGGATATATGAGTAAATACTACTCTTTTCCCCGTCCCCTCTCCAGAACCCATCCCCTGTATAAGTTCATGAAAAACTTTCCGGCTCCGTTGGCATCCAGACTTACGCGGCAGGGCGAGGCCCTGGTATTTTCCTGGGTGCACCGGCCTTTCAGGAAAATCAGGCGCAGGCACCAGCTTTCTTCCAAAAAGGATTACCTCGATGAACTGGAGGGAAACCTCAATCTGATCTGTGACCTGGAGGAGCTGTTTCCGCAAAGGGATTGTCCGCCCAACTACAAACAAATTGCGCCCCTGTATTATGATGCAGCCCGTTCATCCAACCGGGTGGCGGATAAGCTCGACAAGAACAAAAAAACAATCTTTGTAAGCATGGGAAGCAGCGGCGATTGGGAGAAGCTCCGGTTTCTCAACGATCCCCTGTTTCGGCGGTACAATATTGTAACAGCGGCAGACAAGGAATCCTTTCTCTGCGCCAGTCACATTATCCGGGTTCCGTTTGTAAATGTTCACGAGCTGTTTCCGTTTACCGATCTGGTGATTTGCCATGGCGGCAACGGCACCATTTACCAGGCCCTGCTTTATGGCATTCCGGTTTTATGCAGTACCAGTCATTTTGAACAGGAGTGGAATGTAGGGGCATTGGAGAGACTCCGGATCGGTCAATCGCTGGATGGGGTAGAGGAGGTAAAAGACTACCTGCAAATCATTGATGACTGGATGCAGCACAAAGGAGAGGGGACCTATCGGGGCTACCAGCGCAAAATTGCGCAGCAGGTGCAGGAACTGGGAGGCATCGCAAGGCGGGTCGCGGAAGAGATCCTGGAGCCGCGCCTATAAGCTTTTTTCCATGACATAATGCGGAATGGTAACTTCCTTGAATTCTTCTCCGCTTATTTTATAGCCCAGTCTTTCGTAAAAGCCGACAGCGGTTTTGCGGGCATGCATGGTAATTTTTTTAAAGCCCCGGTCGCGCGCGATGGTTTCTGCAAACAGCATCAGCGCCCGGCCGATTCCTTTGCCTTGGAGATTGTTTAAAACTGCCATCTGGCGCAGCCGGCAGGTCTTTGCTTCTTCTTTTACGAGCATGCAGCAACCCAGCATTTTGTCCTCTTCAAAAGCGCCGATCATAATCTCGTGCTTCTCCTTTTCCAGTTCCTCCGGCGTGAAATGCAGGCCAAGCGGTTTGCGCAGGATGTCATTGCGTAAAGTGATCATCTGCTGGTACTCGCTGGTACCATAATCAATTAACTTTAATGCCATTGCAGGGAAAATTTGATGGTCTGTATTCCGGTTTACAAATTACTGCTTATAATCTGGATTTTACATACAGGGCTTTAAAAATATAAATTAAATTCTCCTCCTGCACTTTTTTGGCTTCCCCATTGCTTTTAATTCAAAAAGTATATTTTTGCAGCCATAACTAAATTTTACCAAAATGTCAGACATCGAAGCAAGAGTAAAAAAAATTATTGTTGACAAGTTAGGAGTAGAAGAAGCAGAAGTAACCAATCAGGCTTCTTTTACAAATGATCTCGGTGCGGATTCGCTTGATACTGTCGAACTGATTATGGAATTTGAAAAAGAGTTTAACATCTCCATCCCCGACGAACAGGCTGAAACCATTACCACGGTTGGCCAGGCTGTTTCTTATTTGGAAGAACATGCCAAGTAACGCGTAACTCTGCCCTATAAGCATATAATCTTTGTAATCCGTCTTTCTTAAGTTGTTCCAGGCTTAGAAGGCGGATTTATCACTTCTTAAAATTCCGGCGAGCTATATGGAATTAAAACGGGTTGTCGTGACAGGCATCGGTGCGCTAACGCCATTGGGAAATAATCTGGATGATTATTGGAACAATCTGCTCAAAGGAGTATCGGGCGCCGATTTCATCAGGCAGTTTGATGCTACCAAGTTTAAAACCAGGTTTGCCTGCGAATTAAAAGACTTCGAACCAACCCAGTTTCTCGACCGGAAAGAAGCCCGCAAGCTGGACCGGTTTGCACAAACCGCCCTGATCGCAAGCGACCAGGCCGTTAAAGATGCCGGCATCAGCAAAGACAACGTAAACCCCGACCGGGTGGGCGTTATCTTCGCCAGTGGCATCGGCGGACTGATTACCTTTCAGGAAGAAGTGACCAATTTTGCCAAGGGTGATGGCACGCCCCGCTTTAATCCTTTCTTTATTCCCAAGATGATCCTCGACATTGCCGCCGGGCATATTTCCATGCGGCATGGTTTCAGAGGACCCAACTACGCGGTGGTGAGTGCCTGTGCTTCCTCTACCAATGCCATCATTGATGCGTTCGACAACATCCGCATGGGCCGGGCCGACATCATCGTGAGCGGCGGAAGCGAAAGCGTGATCAGCGAGGCCGGGGTAGGCGGTTTTAACGCCATGAAGGCCCTGAGTGAACGCAATTCAGATCCTGCTACAGCCAGCCGCCCGTACGACAAAGACCGCGACGGCTTTGTGATGGGTGAAGCGGCCGGTGTAGTGGTGGTAGAAGAATTGGAACATGCCCTGGCAAGAGGGGCCAAGATTTATTGCGAAATTGCCGGCGGGGGCGCCAGTGCAGATGCCCACCATATTACCGCTCCCCATCCTGACGGGCTGGGCGCAAAAAATGTAATGATCGCCACCCTGAAAGATGCCGGCATGCAGCCCACCGACATTGATTATATCAATACGCATGGCACTTCCACACCCCTGGGCGATGGCGCCGAAGTAAAAGCGATTACAGAAGTTTTTGGCGAGCATGCCTATAACCTCAACATCAGCTCTACCAAATCCATGACCGGCCATTGCCTTGGGGCCGCCGGCGTAATAGAGGCCATCGCCTGTATCATGAGCGTCATAAACGATGTTGTTCCCCCTACCATCAATCACTTTACCGACGATCCGGAACTGGACCCCCGCCTGAATTTTACGTTCAACCAGGCCCAGCAACGTCCTATACGTGCTGCCCTGAGCAACACGTTTGGCTTTGGGGGCCACAACGCGGCGGTGATCGTTAAGAAGTGGGTACCGTAAGGACACCTGGACAGGTCCTGTACACGAGCCATTTCTTCTGTTTCCTCCCACGATGGATGAGGAGGATTTATTGGTGCAATAAATCCTGGTCTTTTTTGATCAGCGCCGGCCTTTACCGGGCTGTTATACTATTTTTTCAAGAATTGTCGTTCTTGCGGTGAGGGTTCTTGTAAACAAAGCCTAATTTTAGGCTGAACTAATACAGTTGCGATCGAATGGGATGGTTTCTACAACTTTTTTCCGGCTCAAAGACGCTTTCGTATAAGAAGCAGTTGAAAAACGTACTGGGGTTTACCCCGCGGGCTGTTTCCTTGTACAAAGTTGCGCTCACGCACCGCTCTGTAAAAGATGGGGCTGCGGAAAACAACGAGCGGCTGGAGTACCTGGGTGATGCCATCCTGAGCAGCATTGTAGCTGACTTCCTGTTTAAAAAATACCCCTACAAAGAAGAAGGGTTCCTGACGGAAATGAGGAGCAAGATGGTGAACCGTGCCACCCTCAACGAAATTGCGATCAAAATGGGGATGAAAAAGATCTGCAATTACAACAAGTACGACAATTCCCTTAAAATCAGCCAGATATTTGGCAATACCCTGGAAGCTGTTGTGGGCGCCATCTACCTCGACAGGGGTTATAATTCTACCAATAAATGGGTGGTTGAACGGATTATCATGCCTTACCTGTTTATGGAAGAACTGGAGAACCTGGAGATCAATCACAAGAACAAACTTTACGGTTGGGCCAATAAAAATGGCAAAAGCCTTGAATTTGAAACCCTGGAGGAAAAGTTGGTTAATGGCCGCCGCCTGTTTACCATGGGTGCCCTCATCAATGGCAGCTTGATTGCCCAGGGCAAGGCATACAATAAGAAAGACGCCAGCCAGATCGCTGCCCAGCAGGCAGTAGAAAAATTAGGCTTGAACAAGGAAGCCGATGTGGTCAGTGATTGATAACTGTCCTTATTTTATTTCCTGGCAGAGTTCCACCAGCACACCGTTTGTTGTTTTGGGATGAAGAAAGCAAACCAGCTTGTTGTCGGCCCCCTTTTTAGGTATTTCGTTCAATACCGTAAATCCTAACAAAGTAAGCCGCTGCATTTCCTCCCGGATGTTTTCCACCTCAAAAGCAATGTGGTGGATGCCCTCCCCGCGTTTTTCGAGGAAAGTGGCAATGGGACCGGTTTCTCCTGTGCTTTCCAGCAGCTCTATTTTTGTATCACCGGTGCGGAAAAAAGCGGTGTTTACCTGCTCGCTTTCTACCTGCTCGGTTTTGTAACACAGACAATTCAGCAGGTTTTCAAACAGTGGCACGGATGTAGCAAGGCTCTTTACTGCGATACCTATATGTTCAACGGAGTGCACGGGCTGGTTCTCTTTTAAGATTTGATAATGAAAATAGCAGCAATATAATCAACTAAAAAGGATTAAATTTGTAGATAGAAAAACAAGATTTCGACCATGATAAAATTCCCTATATATCTTGATAACAATGCCACTACACCCTGCGACCCACGGGTAGTGGAAGCAATGATACCTTATTTTACAGAGAACTTCGGCAATGCCGCCAGCCGCAACCATCCTTTTGGCTGGGTAGCTGAAGAAGCTGTTGATTACGCCCGCGAGCAGGTTGCCAAACTGATTGGCGCTGATCCCAAGGAAATTATTTTTACCTCCGGTGCCACCGAAGGTGATAACCTGGGCATCAAAGGGGTGTTTGAAATGTATGCCAGCAAGGGCAATCACATCATCACCTGCAATATCGAGCACAAAGCGGTGCTGGATACCTGTAAGCACATTGAAAAAGAAGGCGGAGAAGTAACTTACCTGGAAGTAAAAGAAGATGGACAGATCGACCTGGCCGAATTGGAAGCTGCCATCAAACCTACGACCATCCTCATCAGCATCATGTACGCCAACAACGAGATCGGCACTATACAGCCCATCCGTGAAATCAGCGCGATTGCCCGCAAACATGGGGTGCTGCTTTTTACAGACGCAACCCAGGCCGTAGGAAAAATTCCTGTAGATGTAATCAAAGACGGCATTGACCTGCTCACTTTCACCGCGCACAAAATGTACGGCCCGAAAGGCGTAGGCGCCCTGTATGTCCGCCGCAAAAATCCCCGTGTAAAAGTAACTGCCCAGATGGACGGTGGCGGCCACGAAAGGGGTATGCGCAGCGGAACCCTGAATGTTCCCGGTATCGTTGGTTTTGGTAAAGCCTGTGAACTTTGCCTGAATGAAATGGAATCCGATGCAAAAAGGCTGAGTGGCCTGCGCGACAAGCTGGAAACCGCCCTGCTTAAGCTGGAAGAAGCTTATGTAAACGGCAGCAAGGAACACCGCCTGCCGCATGTTTCCAATATTTCCTTTAAATATGTAGAAGGCGAAGGACTGATGATGGGCTTTAATAAGAACATTGCCGTATCATCCGGTTCTGCCTGTACGTCTGCTTCGCTCGAACCTTCTTATGTGCTGAAAGCGCTCGGATTGGGCGACGATCTGGCACATTCTTCCCTGCGTTTCGGACTGGGCCGCTTTACAACAGAAGAGCAGATTGACTATACCATCGAGCAGGTGGCCAATACGGTCAACAAGCTGCGCGATATGAGTCCGCTCTGGGAAATGTACAAAGAAGGCATCGACATGAACAGCATTGCCTGGGCCGCCCACTAAGGGGAGCAGGAAGAATATAAAACTCCAATATCACCAAGGAATACCGACAAAAACTTATAAACTTAAAACTATGTCATACTCAGAAAAAGTAATAGATCACTACCAGAACCCAAAGAACGTAGGCACACTTGATAAAAGCAGCAAAAACGTAGGTACCGGTCTGGTAGGCGCGCCTGAATGTGGCGACGTAATGCGGCTGCAGATCGAAGTGGACGATGACGGTGTGATCAAAGATGCCAAATTCAAAACTTTCGGATGCGGTTCTGCCATTGCTTCTTCTTCTGTGGCTACTGAATGGCTGAAAGGCAAATCAGTTGATGAGGCGCTGAAAATAGACAATATGGACATCGTGGAAGAACTGAACCTGCCACCGGTAAAGATCCACTGTTCCGTACTGGCAGAAGATGCCATCAAGGCCGCCATTAACGACTACCGTGTTAAAAACGGGTTGGAGCAGATCAAGTTTGAAGAAGGCGTGGTTCATTAATGCGGCTGTTATCCTGTTGACATTAAATACTACAGCTATGATTTATGTAAGCGATAAGGCAAAGGAAAAAGTAAAGCACCTGATGCAGGATGCTTCTGTAGAAGCCAAGGATTATTTCCTGCGCGTATCCGTGGTGGGGGGAGGATGTTCCGGTTTGAGCTACAAGCTGGATTTTGACAATGAGAAAAAGCCCATGGACCAGGAGTTTGAAGACAATGATGTGAAAGTGGTCACCGATCTGAAAAGCTTTTTGTACCTGGTAAACACCACCCTTGATTTCAGCGACGGCCTCAACGGAAAAGGCTTTTACTTCAGCAACCCCAATGCAAGCCGCAGCTGCGGATGCGGAGAAAGCTTTGCTGTATAATCCATCTATTTATAAAGAAAGCCCCTCTGTTGCAGAACAAAGGGGCTTTCTTGTGTATACGCTTTCTATTTCGCCGCGCTACAGCATCACTGCCCGGTGGTTCTCTATACAATAGCTTGTAGCACCTCAACAATCCGCTGCGCTATCTTACCATATTCTTATACTTTTCTCTCCGCTTTATCTTTTATTTTTGAAACATGTGGTCGATCTGCAAAAAGGAATTCAGTCAGTTTTTTAGCAGTCTTACCGGACTTATTGCAGTAGTCGTGTTTCTCTTGCTCAACGGGTTTATCCTGTTTGTATTTCCTGATTCCAGCATCTTTGATTTCGGGTATGTAACGCTGGAGCAATTTTTTTCACTGGCACCCATGGTGCTCCTGCTGCTGATACCCGCTGTGACCATGCGCAGCTTCTCCGATGAGTTTAAAACAGGTACATTCGAAATTCTTCAAACAAAGCCGCTGAGCCGCTGGCAGATCATCCTGGGAAAATGGGTGGGCAGTTTGCTGATTGCGGTGATTGCCCTCCTGCCAACCCTGTTGTACACGATTTCCCTGCAAGCCTTGTCGGAGAATGCAGGCCTGGATACAGGTGCTACCTTGGGTTCTTACATCGGACTCCTGCTGCTTTCAGCCGTGTTTACAGCTATCGGTATCTGCAGCAGCAGTTTTACAGGCAATGCTGTGGTAGCTTTTATCGTAAGCGCCTTTGCCTGTTTCCTGCTCTACAACGGTTTTGATGCCATCAGCCGGATCCCGGTTTTTCATGCAGGGGCCGATTACTACCTTGAAATGCTTGGTATCAACTTTCATTACACCAGCATCAGCCGCGGACTGATAGACAGCCGGGACGTGGTTTACTTTTTGAGCCTGGTCCTTTTTTTTCTTTCTTTAATCCATTATAAACTGGTACGCCGGTAAATCTTTTGCTCCCATGATAAGACGCAGGTCATACGGATTGATCGGGTTGTTGCTGATCATTGTTGCCATCAATGTACTGGCTTCCCTTTTTCATTTCCGCATCGACCTTACAAGCGAGAAAAGATATACCCTGTCTGCCTCTACCAGAAAGATGCTGGGCAACCTGCGGGAGCCCGTAGGCATTACCTTGTTTCTGGCAGGTGATATGCCGGCCGGTTTTAAAAAGCTGGCCAACAGTTCCGGCGAGCTGTTGCAACAGTTCAAAGAAGTGGGGGGAGGAAATATCTACTACAATTTTCAAAAACCGGGTGCCGGTTTACCTGATTCCCTCAAAGGGGTCTTTATCGACTCCCTGCACCGGCTGGGGCTAAACCCCATCAATGTAAAAGCGCAACTAAAGGAAGGCGAAGGGCAAGAGCAGCAATATATTTATCCAGGCGCCCTCCTTACCTATGGCGACCGGGTGCTGGCGGTTGATTTGCTGCAGGGACAAAGCGCAGTGAACGGCATTGAATCGCTCAACAAGGCAGAGGCCCTGCTGGAGTACAAACTCGGTGCCGCCATCCGCGACATTACCCGTGATACCGTGCCAGCCATTGCATATCTCATCGGCAATGGCGAACCGCTGGGGTACAATGTGTACGATTTGCAAAACACCCTGCATACAAACTATAATTTCCGGATCCTGCCTATTGATACGGTAGCTACGATCCCTTCCCAGTTCAATGCCGTGCTGATCGTAAAGCCTACACGTCCGTTCACAGATGCGCAGAAGCTGAAGATCGATCAGTATATCATGAACGGTGGCAAGGTGATGTGGATGATCGACCCTGTATTTGCAGAATATGATAGCCTGCAACGCTCACAAAATGAATTCATCGCCTTTGACAGGGGATTAAACCTGGAAGACCAGCTGTTTCGCTACGGAGTCCGCATCAACCTCGACCTGGTACAGGACCTGACCTGCGACCAGCTGCCCTCTGTAATCGGCACCGTGGGCAATAAGCCACAAATTGAATTGTTACCCTGGCCTTATTTTCCCCTGCTTACCAATACGAGCGGGCATCCGGTTGCGAAAAACCTGGATTATGTGCTGTCGCAGTTCCCGGGTTCTATCGATACGGTAAAAGCTGCAGGCATCCATAAAACGGTGCTGCTGGCCAGCTCTGACGCTTCAAAGGTGCTGGCGAGTCCCGCCAAAGTGGCCTGGTCTTTTGTGCGCACACAGGAAGATGCGGCCACGTTTACCCGGAGCAACATACCGGTGGCCCTCCTGCTGGAGGGAAAGTTTTCTTCGCTTTTTGCAAACAGGCTCCCAACCGCTGCACAAGATTCGCTGGCTGCACACGGGCAGCCTTTCCGTCCTTCGGGGATAGAGAACAAAATGATTGTAGTAGCAGACGGAGACATCGCATTGAACGCCGTCAGTGAAAAAAGCGGTCCGCTCCCCATGGGCAAGAATTTGTATACAGGTTACCAGTACGCCAACAAAGAATTTGTGCTCAATTGTATCGATTACCTGACAGACAATTCCGGTATCATGGAAACACGGAGCAAGGATTATACGCTCCGCCTGTTTGACAAGAAAAAACTAGAAGAAAAAAAAGGACAATGGCAGCTCATCAACATCCTGCTGCCTGTTGCTGCTATTATCCTGTTCACCATTATTTACCAACAGACGCGCAAAAGAAGATACCAGGGATAGGAAAGAGGTACATTTGCGGAATACTAGAAAACTATGACACGTGAGCAGCTTACCTATTTGGTTTTTGGAATTATCCTTGTCTCGGCATTGGCTATAGACCTGGGACTGCTCAGCAAAAAAAACACGACCATATCCCTGAAAAAAGCCCTTTGGCAAACCGGCTTCTGGGTTTTGCTTGGCATCGGGTTCTTTGTTTTTTTATGGTTTGAAAATGGCCGCACAGTTGCCATTGAGTACCTGAGTGCTTACCTGATGGAATGGTCGCTGAGCATCGACAATATCTTTGTGTTTATCCTGATCTTTTCTTTTTTCCGCATCAAGGATCAGTATGACGCCCGCATCCTGCTGATTGGTATCCTGATGGCTGTCGTACTGCGCATCCTTTTTATTGCGGTGGGTATCGAGCTGGTAGAACGGTTTCATTGGTTACTCTATGTGTTTGGCGGTATTCTTGTTGTTACGGGAGCCAGGATGTTTTTTACCAAGCACGATGAAGAACAGGACGTCTCCAGTAATAAGATCTACCAGCTGCTCCTGCGCTTCTTGCCGGTCAAGACGGATTATACCGGTCCCAAGATGACCATCAGCGTGGACGGCAAACGCTATTTCACGAATATGTTTCTGGTGATCATTGTAATAGCTACAACCGATATCTTATTTGCCCTGGACTCTATACCTGCTGTGTTTGCTATTTCGCAGCGGCGCCTTGTTGTATATACTTCCAACATCTTTGCCGTGCTGGGACTGCGCTCCCTCTTCTTCCTGTTAAAAAATGCGGTAGACAAATTTGATTACCTGCCCCAGGGTATTGCCGTGGTGCTGGTATTTGTCGGATTAAAGATGTTTGCCGAACTGATCGGCGTTCACATACCGATTTATGTATCGCTGATCGTGATTTGTTTGTGCATTTCTTTTGCTATCGTCTACTCCATCAACCGGAGTAAAAAAGATCATCCCCGCATCCAACCATAACCCGTCACTTGAAATACAGCATTACTGATATAGCCGGCATTGCAGAGGGAGAATTGTATGCGCACCAGCCCGATGCTGCCATAGAATACCTGCTGATCGACAGCCGGAAGATTGCTTTTCCCGCTGCTTCTCTTTTTTTCGCGCTGACGGGTCCGCGCCGCAATGGCCACCATTTTATCCCGGAAGTGTATAAGCAGGGCGTGTGCAATTTCGTCGTGGAAAAAAATTTTCTGCCTGCAGACCGGAGCCTTTATCCTGCAGCAAATTTTATTGCGGTGAACGAGGTGCTCGGTGCACTGCAAACCCTGGCTGCGTGGCACCGGCAGCAGTTTGCCATTCCTGTGATTGGTATTACGGGCAGCAATGGCAAAACCATTGTAAAAGAATGGCTCAACCAGCTGCTGGAAGAAAAATTCCGGATTGTGCGGAGCCCGGCCAGCTACAATTCGCAGCTGGGCGTGCCGCTGAGCGTGTGGCAGATGCGGGAGCAGGATAAACTGGCGATCTTTGAGGCAGGTATTTCCGAAACGGGTGAAATGCAAAAGCTGCAGGCCATCATCCGCCCAACCATCGGCGTGCTCACCAATATCGGAGAAGCACACAGCGCCGGTTTTGCGAGCAAGACGCAGAAGCTGCGGGAAAAGCTACAGCTCTTTACACAGGTGCAAACCCTGGTTTATCCAACATCAGATCCATTGGTGGAACAGGAGGTCCGGTTATTTGCGGAGGAGCTGCAGGGCAAAGGCACCCCTATCGATTTGTTTAGCTGGGGATCGGAAATGGAGGCTACGCTGCGCATTGTATCTGTAAACAAACACCGGCACACCACTTTTGTATCTGCACTTTACCGGGAGCAGGACGGATCGCTCCTGATTCCGTTTACCGACGATGCTTCGATCCAGAATGCGATTACCTGCTGGTGCGTGCTGCTCTACCTGGGGCTTGAACCCGGATATATCCAGGAGCAGGTATCCCGGCTTTCGCCGCTGGCCATGCGGCTGGAATTGAAAAAGGGTATCAACAATTGTTCGGTCATCAACGACAGCTACAGCGCCGATCTCAACTCGCTGCGCATTGCACTGGACTTTCTTGCCCAGCAGCAACAGCATGCAAAAAAAACGGTGATCCTTTCAGACATCCTGCAAAGCGGCCGGAGCGAAACCGACCTGTACGAAACGGTGGCGGGATACCTGAAGCAAAGACAGGTAAACCGGCTGATTGCCATCGGCCATCAGATCTCCCGGCACCGGTCCTTGTTCGAGGGGATCGGTCAGACCATTTTCTATGATGGGGCAGATGATTTCTTAAAAGATTTTTACAGGATCGATTTTGATGATGAAGCTATACTGCTGAAGGGAGCACGGGTGTTCAGGTTTGAGCAGATCAGCCACCTGCTCGAAGAAAAGATCCACCAGACGGTGCTGGAGATCAACCAAAGCGCCCTGGTGCACAACCTCAAACAATACCAGCGGCTGCTTAAGAGGGAGACCAGGCTGATGGCGATGGTTAAAGCATTTTCTTACGGCAGCGGCAGCTACGAGATCGCCAACCTGCTGCAGTTTCACCAGGTTGATTACCTGGCGGTGGCTTATGCCGATGAAGGCATCGAGCTGCGGGAGGGAGGCATCAACCTGCCCATCATGATCATGAACCCCGAAGAAGACAGCTTTGAAGCCATTGTTCACTATAAACTGGAACCCGATATTTATTCGCTCCAGTTATTCCAGGCCTTCGATCTTTTCTTAAAGCAAAAAAGGCTGGTTGATTTTCCTGTTCATATTGAAATTGAAACCGGTATGAACCGCCTGGGTTTTGCCTTGCCTGAGATAGCCACGCTGGTTGAACAGTTGCCTGGCAGTCCGTTTTACGTAAAAAGCGTGTTTAGTCACCTGGCAGCCAGCGAAGACCCGGAGCAGGACTGGTTTACCCGGCAGCAGGGAGCCCAGTTTATGCAGGCCTGCAACCAACTGGAAGGAGCACTTGGGTATCCGTTTATCCGGCATATTGCCAACTCAGCCGCCATAGACCGGCATCCCGGGCTGCAGCTGGACATGGTAAGGCTGGGCATCGGGTTGTACGGCATCGACAGCACAGCCGGCAGTCGCCGCCTCGACCTGCGGGAAGTGTCCAGCCTGATCACCACCATTGCCCAGGTCAAATACATTGCAGCAGGCGAATCGGTCGGGTACGGGCGCCGCTGGAGGGCCCACCACGATTCTGTAATTGCCACGGTGCGGCTGGGCTATGCCGATGGGTATTCCAGAAGACTGGGGAACGGGGTTGGGAAGATGCTGGTAAGAGGTCAGCTGGCACCGGTGGTAGGAAGCGTTTGTATGGATATGACCATGATCGACATCACCGGCATCCCCGGTGTTGAGCCAGGCGATGAAGTGATTGTATTTGGAAGAGGACTGCCCGTGAGCGAGGTGGCCCGGTGGGCCGGCACCATTCCTTATGAGATCATGACAAGCGTGTCGCAACGGGTAAAAAGAATTTATTACGAAGAGTCGTAAAACAGCCGCCAGGGCTGGATCGTTGCCTGTTTAAAGCATTTTTCGGTGCAGAGCCAACTATTTTCCCCGATACACGGTATATAACAAAGCGTTGTGTTTTTTCACTCTGGCCGGAATTGTCACTTCGTTCAATCCGGTTATATTTGCTGTTAAATTTTACTGCGTGAAGGCTATCCATGTGTTTTTATTTATACTTCTCATTATCATAGCAGACCAGGCATTGAAGATCTGGGTAAAAACCCACATGCCGCTCAGTTACAGTTGGGAAGATTACCATACCATGCTCACGCCGTACGATAAAGGCATCCGGCCTTTTGGGTGGAAGAACAGCTGGTTTCAGATTTATTTTGTTGAGAATGAAGGAATGGCGTGGGGCTGGAAATTTGGCGGAAACTGGGGCAAGATGGCCCTTACCTTGTTCCGCTTTTTTGCCGTTATTTTCGGCGTGTTCTACCTGCGGAGCATCATCCGCAAAAACTACCACAAAGGGTTTATTGTTTGTGCCTCGCTGATATTTGCCGGCGCCCTTGGCAACCTGATCGACAGCATGTTTTATGGACTGATATTTGAAGAAAGTACGTTTACATCGGTAGCCAAAATATTTCCCCTGAAAGGATATGCCGGATTTTTGCACGGAAAAGTGGTGGACATGCTGTACTTCCCGCTGATCCATACGCACTACCCCTCCTGGGTACCGTTTGTGGGTGGAGATGAGTTTGAGTTTTTTAGTCCGATTTTCAACATAGCCGATGCCGCTATTTCAACAGGTGTGATTGCCATCCTGATTTTTCAGAAGCATTTCTTTAAAAGTCACCCTGCAGCTCCCGCACATCCTGTTGTTGAAACCAATACCAGTGTAAACGATCATATACAGGTTCTTTAAAAGGATTTGTTTGCCATGAATAACCGCCAGACGCCAACCAGATTGCTGCTGAAAGTTTTTAAAATTTAATTCGTTTGTTATGAAGTTTGTCAAGCTTTTATCTTTTTTTCTTTTTGGCGCGTTGATCTTTGTTGCCTGCCAAAAAGAGTACAGTGTAGAAACAGGCGGCTTGGGCGGCATCGGAACATCTCAGTGGTCCTTTAAAGAAGGCAGTGTGCAGTTCAAGGGCAGCATGGATACTGCCCATGTGGATACGGTGGCAGGCATTGCTTACCTAACTTTGCATGGCATTTCCGACAGCAGCAATCAGGTGCTGGCAATAACAGTTTTCGGAGCGACCATCGGAGTAGGTTCCTATTCCTCCCCCTCCGTAACATTTACTTACACGGATGTGGCTTCCAACATCATTTATCAAAACGACGTTTCTACTGCGGGCGGTTTTACCCTGACCATTACCAAGTTTGACAGCACGGGTGTAACAGGCACGTTCAGCGGGAATGCAAAGGATGCAGCTTCGGCGGCGAAAACCATTGCCAGTGGCCGGTTCTCTGCTTCTTTCAAAAAGACCACAACCACTCCTCCCAACTCTACAAACTGCAAGATCGCAAAGATTGTAGAGTTTGATACTTCCGGACAGGCACAAGGGCCTACTACCGCCTTTACTTACAATGCTTCCAACATCGTAAACAAAGTAGAGTTTCTGGACAGCGTTAACAACAGGGTATTTAACACCTTCAGCTTTACCTTCCCTACCAACAGGGTACAGGTTGACAGCAAACAATATTTCGTAACAGATGCCAATGGAAGGGCAACGGAATACCATGGCTTTTTTGACCCTACATCAGATACAACACCAAAGATCATTGCCACGTATGCTTACAGTGCGGCCGGCCAGCTTACCCAGCGCAAACTGGCATACGACACGGCACCAACAAAGACTGTTCTTACCATCGACTATACCTGGACGGGCAATAACCTGACCAAGGCAACCGCAAAATACCAGGCCAGTGCAACCATAGCCATCACCCTTTTTGACGTGACCTATGAGTATGATAATTCCAAAACAGCCAAGAACTTTATCAAGCTGCCGGCGTATGCCTACGAGATCTGCTTTTTCCAATCAGCCATCAACACAGGAAGCGTTCCAACCAACCCGCTGACACGAACGACCTCCAAGTACTATGACATAACCGGCACCGGCGCTGTCACCGGCTCCTACATCTGCAACTTCACCAAATACCTCATCGACGCCAACAACTACGTGCAAAGCTTCGTAACTACAGGCGATGATTTTGACGAGGGATACATCTTCTCGGGAGAGAAGTATGTGTTCAGGTATAGATGTTTTTAGTTGTCTGAACCTTGATTTAGGGGATGGGAGAGATTCGCAGGATTGCGGGTTGATGTGTCATCCTATTTCATTTGTCATGCTATCTATTTTTTTGTCATCCTGTAAGGGCGCTATCAAGTATGTACATGCAGGCTGATGCCGCGCCCTTACAGGATCCCTGCGGAGCGGCGAGTTACTATTCAGTAAGCCGCTGGCCCATCATCGCAGCACCCTGCGCCGCAGAGATTCCGCACGGGGCGCATTAGCATACCACGGTTGCACCAGCAGCATGCGCCCCGGCGGAATGACAAATTAAACAAGGAGTAGTCTCACACCAGCACCCAATCCCCGAATCCCTCCCATCCTGTAAATCAAGGTTCAGACAGTTTCCCCACCATCTCCTCTGGTACAACCCATTGGTCGAACTCTTCGGGTTTTACATAGCCTAGTTTTACGGCCATTTCTTTGAGGGTGGTTCCTTCCTTGTGGGCTTTTTGGGCTATTTCGGCGGCTTTGTAGTAGCCGATCCTGGTATTGAGCGAGGTCACCAGCATCAGTGAATTGTCCAGGTGCTTTTTGATATTGGCCTCAATAGGTTCAATGCCTACGGCACATTTGTCGTTGAAGCTGACACATCCATCGCCGATCAGCCGGGCTGAATGGAGGAAATTGTAGATCATGACCGGCTTGAATACGTTCAGGTCGAAATGGCCGGTAGCACCGCCGATGTTGATGGCGACGTCGTTGCCGAGTACCTGCGCCGCGATCATGGTGAGTGCCTCACACTGGGTCGGATTGACCTTTCCTGGCATGATGGAAGAGCCAGGTTCATTGTCGGGTATCATGATTTCACCGATGCCGCTGCGCGGGCCGGAGGACAGCATGCGCACGTCGTTGGCAATTTTCATCAGGCTTACGGCCACGGTTTTCAGCGCGCCATGGGCTTCCACGATGGCGTCGTGAGCAGCCAGGGCCTCAAACTTGTTTTCTGCGGTAACAAAAGGAAGACCGGTCAGCGCGGCAATATGCCCGGCCACATTCTCTGCGTAACCGGCAGGTGTGTTGATGCCGGTACCGACGGCTGTGCCGCCGAGTGCCAATTCTGAAAGATGGGGCAGGGTATTTTTAATGGCCTTCAGACCATGGTCTAACTGCGATACATAACCGCTGATCTCCTGTCCGAGGGTAAGTGGTGTAGCATCCATGAAATGGGTCCGCCCGATCTTTACCACCCGCATATACCGGCTGCTTTTTTCTGCCAACGTATTGCGCAGCTTTTCGATGCCGGGAATGGTTACTTCCAGCAGGATCTTGTAAGCCGCGATGTGCATGGCTGTCGGAAAGGTATCGTTTGATGATTGCGATTTGTTGACATCATCGTTGGGGTGCAGGAACTTTTCCTTGTCGGTCAGCTGTCCGCCATGGATTACATGGCCGCGGTAAGCAACCACTTCATTTACATTCATGTTGCTCTGCGTGCCGCTGCCGGTTTGCCATACCACCAGCGGAAAGGAAGCATCCAGCTTTCCTTGCAGGATTTCATCACATACCTGTCCGATCAGATCCGATTTTTCTTTAGAGAGCACGCCCGCTTCGAAGTTCGTGATAGCGGCGGCTTTTTTCAGGTAAGCAAAAGCTTTGATGATCTCTTTGGGCATCCTGTTGATATCCTGCGCGATCTTGAAATTCTCAATGCTGCGTTGTGTTTGTGCGCCGTATATAGCGTCGATGGGTACCTTTACTTCACCCATGGTATCTTTTTCAATGCGGTAGTCCATATAGCTGATAGTTTACGCTCAAAGGTAGCGGAAAAGACGATCAAGGTTCAAGACTACTTCCCGGAAAAAACAGGCTTTCTTTTTTCCAGAAAGGCGCTGACGCCTTCGCGCATGTCTTCTGTTTTGAAGCATTCGCCGAAGCTGTCTGCTTCTACGTCGTAGCCGCTTACGGCATAGTTGTAAACGGTGTTGACGGCCCGGATGGTTTTGGCTACTGACAGCGGTGCTTTTGTATTGATGAGATCAAGAATTGACCTGGTTTTATTCAGGAGTTCCTCCTGGGGTACTACATAGTTGACCAGTCCCCATTGAAGTGCCGAAGCTGCATCGAGGAGGTTGCCGGTCATGAGCAGTTCCATGGCGCGGCCCTTGCCGATCAGTTGCGTGAGGCGTTGGGTGCCGCCATAGCCCGGGATCAGTCCCAGATTGATTTCAGGCTGGCCAAATTTTGCATTCTCTGCCGCGATCCTGAAATGACAGGCCATGGCCAGTTCGCAGCCGCCACCGAGCGCAAAGCCATTCACAGCTGCTACGATGGGTTTTGGAGCATTTTCGATCCGGAAAAAAACATCCTGTCCCCGTTTTGCCAGGGCCATGCCTTCGCTGGTAACCTGCATAAATTCGCTGATGTCGGCACCTGCAACAAAGGCTTTTTGTCCTGCACCGGTAATCAGGGCCGAACGGATCGCGTCGTTCTCATAGATTTCATCCAGCACCGCATCCAGTTCTGTCATAACAGTTGCGTTGATGGCATTCAGCTTATCGGGCCGGTTGATGGTAATGGTCAGGATGTGGTTGTCGAGGGTGGTAAGTAGGCTGGTATACATAAAGGATATTTTTGGTAAGAAGGGCAGGCCCTTCCTGTTTTGTAAGATTTGTTTAAAGCTTTTATAGCCGCTCTTATTCGGCATTTGGATACGTTGGTTACACGCAGGGATGGCCGGGTCAGAACGGCCGGTTTTGCTGTACCCAATCGCGGATATAAGTGGCGATCTCACTGGTGGGTGCACCGGGTTCAAACAATTTACCGACGCCCATCTTGTTGAGCTCCTGCATGTCATCTGCCGGTATAATGCCTCCGCCGGTCAGCAGTACGTCATCCATCCCCTTTTCCTTCATGAGGCGCAGGATCTTGGGAAAGACGGTATTGTGCGCGCCGCTGAGGATGCTGATGCCGATCACATCCACATCTTCCTGCAGGGCGGCATTGACGACGGTCTCAGCGGTTTGACGCAGTCCGGTGTAGATCACTTCCATGCCGGCATCACGCAGGGCCGTGGCAATGATCTTTGCACCCCGGTCGTGCCCGTCGAGGCCAACTTTCGCGATCAGTACCCTGATAGGACGGTGAAATAAAGCGCTCATACTGGCGGCAGATTGTAGGCCAAATGTATCTGATTTTATCACACGTTTTCTTATCTGCTGAACTTCTCTTTTTTGGTCCTGATAATTCTTCCGATCATTCCGTTCACTGAATCGTTTCCCCGCTCGTAGAGGATAAACTTTGTACCTGTTTCCCGGAACAGGGGCATGTTCACCGAGTCAACCACGGTCTGTTTTTCAAACTGCTGAAAGACCAGGTCGTCTTTCTTGGGTATGTTGTGGCCTACGAACAGGAGATGCCGGATGTTATACGTATCCGGCATCCAAAACAAGAAAGAAGCATTGTCGCTGTGGACTTCGGGCAGGTTGTATAGTTTGCCATAGTAGCTGAGGGCACCGGCAGTAAAGTAACCCCGGCAGTAGATCATGGTTTGCTTTTGTTCTTCCGGAGGCAGGCTGTGGTAGATGCGGGCTGCTTGCTGCGTCATTTCTCTCCAGCCCACCATATCGGCAAAATCCTGCGGGAGGGGATGCTGCTGCTGGTCTTCCCACTTTAATACACCTGATCCTTCCAAGCCGATGGCCCGGTAGTAAGCAGCCAACTGGTCGGGCATCGCAATGGGCAGTATAAGGGGTAAAGCTATCAGACTTAAGGCCACTGCTGTGCCTGCAAGCAGGTAGCGGACCCATATCAACCGGGTGGTTAATTGTTCCAGGAAAAAAGCACCCAGGGCAAATAAGACCGGGTAGGCGCCGGCTGCATAGTAATCTTTTCCCTGGAGCACGGTAAGAATGATGACAATGAAGAACCATGACCATCCAACAAAGCGGTATGGCTTCCCGCCGGGATGGAAGAAGACGAAAAAGAGTCCGGACAGCCAGATGGGGAGAAAGGGCAGGTTCATCAGGAGCTGACCCTTGATAAAATCGAGCGGACCGTTGTAATGCAGCTGCTGGTCATGCAGCTCCTGCATGTGGTTTACAATCGGGAAGTTGTGGTTGTACTGCCAGAGGGCATTGGGAAGAAAAATGAGTCCGGCCAGCAGGGCTGCACCATACAGGTGTTTGTTGAGAAAGATCCGTCGCTGCGGAGTGAGCAGCAGCGCAGCAAGGATGCTGATCATGCAGAAGGCAACAGAGTATTTGCTCAGCATGCCCAGTCCGGCCGCAACACCGAAAACATACAGCCATTTAGTTTGCGGGAACTGGATATAGCGAACGATGCTGAAGAAGAGGAGGGTCCAGAAAAGAACATCCAGAAAATTAGGCTGCAGCAGGTAAAACAGCCGCAGGTAGCCGCCGATCATAATAGGCAGACATCCCAGCAACAGGGCAAACCGTTTCCCGCCCAATGAGAGGATGATTTTGCCTGCTAACAACAATACACATACGCTGGCAAGGTTGGGCCAGAGCTTGATCCAGAACAGGCCTCCACCCAAGTGGTTGGTAAGCCAGGAAAATACAGAAAGCAGCGGTGGTACTTCCAGATAACCCCAGGCCATGTGCCGCCCTTCAGCGAGATACAGGAACTCATCCCGGTGCGGTTGATAGAAGCCTCTTTGCAGGAAGAGGGGCAGAAGAAATTTTATAAGGGCCAGGAGGTATAAAAAACGATTGGCTTTCTGCATAGCTCTAATATACGGCAGCTAAAGCAATTGTAACGCATGGCGTATGCGCCCGGCCGTTTCTTCTTTCCCAATGATGGCGGCGATATCGAACACACCTGGCCCGAATTTACCACCTACCAGCATGATGCGCAGGGGCAGGAGAACTTCACCTGCTTTTATATTTTGAGAAGCTGCGAGCTCTTTAAAAGCTGCTTCCAGCGGGGCTGCGCTCCAGTCTGGCAGCTGGTCGGCAAGCGCTATAAATGCATTGAAAAAGGCAGTCTTTCCTTCGGTCCACTTTGATTGAATGGAAGCGGCATCGATAGAAGCAGGCGCCTGGAAAAAAAATACTCCTTGTTCCCAGAAATCAGAAAGCAGGGTAGCTCTTTCGCGGATGAGTTCCAGTACGCGGATGAATTTATTGTCATCTGCTATCATTACCCCTTTCTCTTCATAGATCTTTTTTACTGCAGGCAGCCAGTTTTCGACGGGCAGCTTTTTGATCCATTCGTGGTTGAACCACTTGGCTTTTTCGTAATCGAATTTGGCGCCGCCTTTGTGTACCCGCTCCATGGAAAAACGGCTGACCAGTTCTTCGATGGTAAAGATTTCCTGCGCCGTGCCATCATTCCATCCCAGCATGGCCAGCATGTTTACAAAGGCTTCTGGCAGAAACCCTCTTTCCTTGAAGCCCCTGGTGAGTTCTTCTGTGCGCGGATCTTTCCAGTCCATGGCAAAGACCGGGAAACCGAGCCGGTCGCCATCGCGCTTGCTGAGCTTGCCGTGGCCATCGGGTTTGAGGATAAGCGGTAGATGGGCCCATTGGGGCATCGCTTCTTCCCAGCCCAGGTATTTCCAGAGCAGGATATGCACGGGTGAGCTGGGCAGCCATTCTTCGCCGCGGAAGGCGTGGGTGATCTTCATCAGGTAATCATCAACCACAACGGCCAGGTGGTAGGTAGGCATGCCATCCGCTTTCAGCAGCACTTTATCATCTACTTCACTAGTGGAAAAATGAACTTCCCCGCGGATCATATCGGTCAGCTGTACCTGTTCACCTGCCGGCATTTTGATGCGGATTACATAGGGCATTTCTTCTCCCATCAGCCGGTTCACTTCATCATCGCCCAGCGTGAGAGAGTTGCGCATCTGTTCGCGCAGGATGTGGTTGTACTGGGGTTGCGGGTTATCAGCTGTCCGGTATCTGGTACGCATTTCTTCCAGCTCTTCCGGTGTGTCGAAGGCGTAATAGGCCTGTCCCCCCTGTACGAGCTGTTCAGCGTATTGCTTGTAGAGGGCTTTGCGTTCGCTTTGCCTGTAAGGCGCATAGGCGCCCCCGTTATACGGACTTTCATCCGGCAGCAGGTTGCACCATTGCAGGCATTCCATGATGTACTCTTCTGCGCCCGGCACATAGCGGTTCTGGTCTGTGTCTTCGATGCGCAATACAAAATCGCCGCCTTGCTGTTTGGCAAACAGGTAATTGAACAGGACTGTGCGCATACCGCCTACATGCAGGCCACCCGTTGGACTGGGTGCAAACCGGACCCTCACTTTTTTGCTCATGGTGTAAAGATAGGGCAGGAAGGGGAATCGGTTTTCGCGTTCTGTTTTACTTGTCTTTGAAAGCGGGGCCGAGGTGGCAATTTTGAAAGAACAGCCAAGTTCCTTCAAGCTAAAATTTTCACGAAATTTCTAAACAGGCTGCAGAAAATAAACCGGAAGAGACAATGCGCATCTGTCAGTTCCCCGGCACGCAATGGAAACGTGCAGCTTGGATGGGCAAGGACTAAATGCTTGTATCTTTGAACAAGCTGCCGGCGTCTGGCCGTTGGTTGCTGTTGTGAACAACTACAAAATGCTGACTGCTAGCAGCCGGGGCCAGAGGCTAGCCGCTCCCCATGTTCTATCTGGTTAAAACTCCGTGGTTAATTGAGCAAGTCCTGTTTCCAAATTATGTGTGGAGCATGCCGGGGGCAGACAAAACGATTTATCTGAGTTTTGATGACGGTCCGCATCCGGAGATTACGCCCTTTGTGCTGGAGACTTTGCGGCAATTTGGGGCTGGGGCCAGCTTTTTTTGTATCGGTAAAAATGTCGTGCAGCATCCTGGTATTTACCGGCAGATTTTAGCTGAAGGACATGTAGTAGGCAATCACAGTCATCACCACCTCAATGGCTGGAAAACAGGGGAGGAGGCATATGTGCAGGACGTGGCGCAGGCTGCGCAGCAGATAGCAACTACGCTGTACCGGCCGCCTTATGGAAGGATTACGCGTGGCCAGGCAAAGCAGCTGCAAAATAGACTGGGATTACACATTGTGATGTGGTCGGTCGTAAGCGGTGATTTTGACAGGGGGCTTTCTCCTGCAGGATGTTTGACCAATGGATTAAAAGCAGGACCAGGTGCTATTGTAGTCTTCCACGACAGTGAGAAAGCGTTTAGCAGGATGCGGTATGCTTTGCCGCGGGTGCTGGAGCATTACGGGGAAAAGGGCTTTTTGTTTAAGCCTATACACTTATAATCTTTATTTGATAAACAAAAAGCGAAAGTAAAAAAATAGACCGTGAAAAAAGTATGGGCCTGGGTAGAAACCCTGGCCCGTTTTTAATCCGTACCCTATGAAAACTGAATTAAAGGTAAATAAAAAATTTATTCATCCAAAAGTATTTGTGAGGTTAAACCATTAATTATTAATGAGATTGGGGGGGATTTTACTAAGTGTTTATACTTAGATTATACTAAGTATTTTTACGAATTGAGCTAATTGCTTCAATTGCGGAATTTAGTAGATCGGATGAATTCAAAAAAGGTTAATAAGAACTTTATGTCTGATTTTATTTAACTGAATGTTATTTATGGCAAGTCGAATTGTATATTATTTTACATAATAAGATATATTGGGTCAGTTCAGAATCCTTGCTGCAAAGAAGGTTCTATTAAGAAAGATGATGTACTAGCGAGATAGCAGCGTTGTTGATAAAGTAAAGGATTTGTACGATGCAGCTAATTGCCTGTTTATACATCATATTTCAGCTATATATCTTCGCAGAACAATACTAAATGGAGAAATCCGCATCAGCATTCACCGTAGCACCAGCGCGTACCGTTGATACATGGGATTGGGGAAAGTCTCACGCTGGTAACTTGCAAGTGCAATAATCTGTTGCGAAGACGCGCTTGAAAGCTGAACTTGCCTGGAATCTATCTTCGCAATGATAAGACAGGTCGACGTGAAGGTGAAGAATTGTCACATCTGCCTCTGTTGCTTGTTTGGTACAGTGGGTGTCCGGAACCATATAGGCAGGCCGGCTATCTTTGCGCCGGGAAGTCTGGTATAGTTGAATTGATAGCAGAATAATATATGTTGATAGATACACATTGTCATTTGTACCTGCCTGAGTTTAAAAATGATCTGCCGGGGGTAATGGATAGAGCGCAGGAAGCCGGCGTAGAGGAATTTTATCTGCCTGCGATCGACAGCACGGTGGTCGCTGATATGATGGCGCTGGAAGCGGCTTATCCTTCGAATTGTTTTTGCATGATGGGACTGCATCCTTGCTCTGTAAAAGAAAATTATGAGGAAGAGCTGGCGCTGGTGGAAAGCTGGCTCACCCGCCGGCCTTTTGCCGCGATCGGTGAAACAGGCCTCGATTTTTACTGGGATCGCAGCTTTGAACAGCAACAGTATGATTCTTTCCACCGGCAGCTGGAATGGGGTATCCGGTACAATCTGCCTGTCGTCATTCATTCGCGGGATTCAACTGATCAATGTATCCAATCCGTCAGGCAATACCAGAACGGCAGTCTGCGCGGCATCTTTCACTGTTTCACCGGAACCCATGAGCAAGCCCGGCAGATTACAGCCGCCGGTTTTTACCTGGGCATCGGCGGCGTATTAACGTATAAAAATGCCGGGCTGGCCGCCTCCATAAAAGATATCCCCCTTGAGTACCTGGTCCTGGAAACAGATGCGCCATATTTAAGTCCGGTCCCCCTGCGCGGCAAACGGAACGAAAGCAGTTACCTGACGCACATCCTGGCCAAGCTGGCCGAAGTAAAAGGCCTGTCCCGGGAAGAGGTAGAAGCGGCTACGACAGCCAATGCAGAAAAAATATTCGGAACCTAAAACCTGGCACCCTATTTTTGCAGCCCATTGGTTGTTATCCGGAGAGTTGTCCGAGTGGTTGAAGGAGCACGCCTGGAAAGTGTGTATGCCTGCAAGGGTATCGAGGGTTCGAATCCCTCACTCTCCGCTGGAAAATCCTATCAAAACGTATTAAAAGCTTTCAAATCAAATTGGTTTGAGAGCTTTTATTGTTTCAGGAATGTCAAAATAGATCAAATTATATCAACGTGAAAGGCACAGATTAGGATACACCTGGTCATTGGTTTTAGTGTATCCAAACTGCAATAAAATGCTATTGAAAAAGAGAAAAAATATCGAAGGCAAATTATAATTCACACCCAGCCAAACTTTTCGATTAACCTTTCTCTTTAATTGAGGGCAGTAAACAGGTACTTGTCGTCTTCGAAACGCTTAAACCGTTTCATAAATCGGTCCAATTTTTTAGGGTTCGATACAGTTTGCCTGTCATAATCCAGTCACCCAGTAAAAAACGAGGAAGGTTTCCCAACTTTGATAAATATTGTGGGAAGAATTACCGGACAATGACCGCTATCGTTATTTAAATAAGGAATCATGTGAACAGGAGACATTGTTCTTCTCTGATTCGTAATCCTTTTATAATCCATTTCTCAGCCAGGTGATTGGGTGATTTAAAGGTGATGAGCATCTTGGCGTATGAAGTACTGGGGCGGGTTAAGCACTGATCCTCTTTTGAAAATTGAAATTGAATTATAGAAGATTGGGTGAAAGACAGGATGCGTGGATCACTTAGATAAACAACAAAACATACATGGTTATCAGTTATTATCTTGTGTGCTGTGGCACTGGCCATGGTATGTACCATAGGTACAACAAATTCAAAAGTCTCTTTCATTTGGAATCGGATTTTTAAAAAACTGTTATTGTTCAATGAATCTAAGTAGCAAAGTACACAACATTGCAGATAGAAGAATTTGCAGGGAATTTATATATCCATTACGAATGAAAACACTTAGAATATGCTACCGGGTTTATTGTACAACACTTGTGCATTTTACAGATTTTGTGATAGGCTCAGATAGCAGCATTTATAGAAGTGTCTACCGGAAAACATGTATTAATGCACAGTAAATTCTCACTGGTAAAACCTTATCCATGCACCTCACCTTATACATAGCCGGTGAACCGGTAAAGCAATGGCCTTGCAAATGCCTGCTATTAATTGGGTATTGCCAATAGGGCCTCAGCGTGATATCCGGGATGTTTACCTGAACGGTGCGCTGGCGATCGCAGAATCAGAGACTGGCTGCCTCCGGATAGCCCTTATGAGTCTGTGCTGCATGCAAGGCCATATATATGGCTGAACGATGAAAACAAGCCGATCAGGCTCACGGAAATGTATCTGACTTCATACCCGACTCACTTGGTGAGTCAGCGCCTACTCCCATGAGATGCCATATGAAAGGCGCCGTTTGGAGGGCTTTACCAGAGCGTTTATCAGGGAATTTAAAGGTGAAAAATTGCGGGGATTATACGCAAATAAACAGCCAATTTTCTGCAATACAGGAAAACCCCTATGTTGGTTAAGTAAGCATTTGGCTAAATTGTGGTTAGTTATGCTTTTCCTGATGATTGATGGAATGTTTCACGCCAGTTTTGTTACCGTTCACCTGTGATATACAAAAGCATAAACTTGAAAAGGCCTCTTCTGAGGCTTTTTCCTTTTCGTTTAAATGCTGTATAGATTGTTCAGTTTATGAAAAACAAAACCGCATACACCAGAGATGCAACCGGGGCAATGGCACCCCTAAAAAGATGAGCGTTCCGATCTGCAACGATATGGGATAATGAGATAAAGGGTTCGCGATGGACAACAGCAAACGCTGTAAATTTCAAGAACTTACACGGTCGGCAACTTTATCTAAACCTGTTTCTGGAGTAATCCCGTTTTATCTAAAAAGAAATAACTCAAAACACTGGTACTTTTCAGAGCCGTACAGTATGTGTCCGATAACGTACATTACATACCCTAGTCACAAGTATAATTGGTTGTCTTTCAATCATTTTAGTTTTCGGCATTGTCAATGCGATTTTAATGCATCATGCGTTTATTCGCAATATGCGCAGCGGGGTAATTGCACACAAATGACAGGGAGATCTTAAAAACTTTCAATCTTCTTGTACTCAACATTATAAATCAACACCTGATGTTCTCCACCTATTTCAAAACAACTTTTCGCAATCTGTGGAAAAACAAAAGCAGCAGCTTTCTCAACATCTTTGGATTAGCGAGCGGCATTGCCTGCGCCGGATTGATATTTTTGTGGGTAGAAAATGAGCTGACCTTCGACCGTATCCATGCCAAGCGCGACCGCATCTTTCTGATGATGGAAAATCAGCCATACGATGCTTATGTGTTGACCCATTCGTCGACACCAGGGTTGCTTGGTCCGGCACTGCAAACCGAACTGCCGGGTATTGCAGCCACCTGCCGTGCTTCCGGATCATCAACTTCGCAACTGTTCACCATTGGTGAAAACTCGCTTTATGCTTCAGGTTTTTATGTTGAGCCTTCGCTGTTCAGCATGTTTACGCTACCGTTTGCAGAAGGTCAGGTGCAGCATCCGTTCTCACAACTGCATTCGTTGGTACTGACAGAAAAAGCCGCGCTAAAATTTTTCGGCACAGCGCAAAACGTGGTTGGCCGTACAGTGCGTGTTGACAACAAACAGGATTATGTGGTTTCCGGTGTAATCAAAGATCATCCGGCCAACTCCAGCTTGCAATTTGAGTGGGTGGCGCCGTTCCAGAACTATTTCGACAGCAATCCCTGGCTAAAGGATTGGGGCAACAACTCGCTGACTACATATGTTGAGTTAAAACCGAATGTCAATGCTGCAGCCATCGACAAGCAACTGCACAACTTCATCCAACACCGGTATCCAAAATCCATTACCCAACTCTTTCTGTTCGGTATGTCTGACTGGCATCTGTATAATCAATTTGAAAATGGGAAGCAGACGGGGCATGGCCGTATCGAATTTGTACGGCTGTTTTCTATCATTGCCTGGATCATCCTGCTGATTGCCTGCATCAATTTCATGAACCTGGCTACAGCCCGAAGTGAGAATCGGTCCCGCGAAGTAGGAGTTCGAAAGGTATTGGGAGCCGGAAAAGGCTCACTGGTTCTCCAGTTCATTGGGGAGGCGCTCTTCATCTCGTTGTTGGGAGCGCTTGCAGCCATGTTGTTGATGCAGCTCTTGCTTCCTTCTTTCAATCTCCTTGTGTCTAAAAGTTTGGTCCTAGGCTTGAACGACCCGGTGCATCTTGCGGCGTTGGTGTTGATTGTTCTCGTTTGCGGTTTCGTAGCGGGCAGCTATCCATCGCTGTATCTGTCTTCTTTCAAGCCTGTTTTTGTGCTGAAAGGCATCCGGTTGAAAACGGGTAGTGCTGTTATCATCCGAAAAGGGTTGGTGGTGCTGCAGTTCACCATTTCCATCGTGCTTATTGTTTCCACCATTATCATCTTCCAGCAGATCCAGCATGTAAAGTCGCGGCAACTAGGATTCAATAAAGACAACCTGATCAAAATGAATGTACAAGGCGAAATGGCACAGCATTTTACCGCTATCAGGCAGGAACTGATCAACACCGGCTTCGTTGAAAATGCTGCCTTGTCAAGTTATGAAACTCTCTACAGGGGCAACAATACTGGCGGCATCACATGGCCTGACAAGCCACCCGGCAGCGAAATCCTCATCTCTACACGGGCTGTAAGTCCTGAGTTTATTCAGACTTCCGGTATGCAACTGATGGAGGGGCGGAACCTGCGAGCAACGGATGAAATAAGCGTGAAGCAGGACGGCTCGCCGGAGACGCCCGAATGGAATGTCATGATCACTGAATCAATGGCAAAACTGTTGGGCAGGGAACCGGCCATCGGTAAAACTTTGCTGTGGCCGGAGAACAACAATGGCAAAGGTTTGAGCCTGCATGTGGTGGGTGTGGTAAAGGATTATGTTTACGGAAATATGTATGGCAAGCCGGACCCAGTTGTATTCATGTGGCTGCCACAGCAATATGCCGGCGTGTTGTACATCCGCATCAAGCCGCAACGCAGTCCCGAGCAGGCACTGGCACAGATCGAAGCGGTATTGAAGCGAAACAATCCCGGCTATCCTTTTGATTACCGTTTTGTGGATGAGCAGTTTAATCAAATGTTTTTGAGTGAACAGCTGATGGGCAAGCTGGCACGTGTATTTGCTGCATTGGCAATTTTAATTTCGTGCCTTGGTCTGTTTGGGCTGGCGTCCTATACGGCCGAGCGGCGCACAAGAGAAATTGGCATCCGCAAAGTATTGGGGGCTTCGGTTTCCGGTCTTGCCCGTTTATTATCCAAAGAATTCTTACAGCTCGTCGTGCTTTCATGTCTGATCGCGTTTCCGGTAGCATGGTGGATAATGCACAACTGGCTGCAGAACTATGAGTACCGGATAAGCATTTACTGGTGGGTGTTTGCAGCCGCTGGTATGCTGGCTATCACAATTGCCTTGGCCACTGTCAGTTTCCAAGCGATTAGAGCCGCATTGGCCAATCCGGTGAAGAGCCTAAGGACTGAATAATCCTGTATTGTGTGAGATCTACTCTTTTTACTCTATATGTAAGCTCATGTTAAAGATTATTTTCAAATCGCCTGGCGCAGTTTATCAAAGAATAAATTTTCTTCTTTCATCAATATCGGCGGTCTTGCCGTAGGCATGGCGGTAGCTATGATAATAGCTTTCTGGATATATGATGAGCTTTCTTTTAATCATTATTTCAAAAATTATAACAGCATTGGCAAAGTAATGGTGAAGTGGCAAAAAGGCAAAGGAGCCAACGCATCGCAGCCTATGCCGATGGCTATTCAACTCAGGAATGCTTACCTTGATGATTAAGCATGTAATAGGGTCAACACATCCATGGAGCTACATTGTTTCTTCCGGTAAAAATGCCTTTACGCAAAAAGGTGTATACATGCAGCCGGAAGCTGCGGATATGTTTTCATTGAAAATAATAAGCGGAAGCAGTCAGGGATTGAACGACATGTATTCTGTCTTACTGGCGCAATCGCTTGCTGAAAAGTTTTAAAGGGTACGTTCCATGTGAGTAAATTCGCTTTTTTACCACGCAAGGAACTGGTAGTTATACAGTTTACGTTTTCCATTGCCCTTATCATCTGTACCCTTGTTGTCTATCGCCAGGTTCAATACGCAAAAAATCGCTTCGTTTGCTATACAAAGAACGGATTGCTGATGTACCAAATGGTAGCACCTGATTCGAGGGGAAAATCTGAAAGGCGAATCAGATCAAAACTGGATACTGATGCGCCTGAAGCACAATTTAAGCACTGCCGAAGCATTACCTAAAATTGAAGCTGTATTTAGAAAGCTCATCCCTTCTGCACCCTTCGATTACAAATTTGCTGACGATGAATATGCTGCCAAGTTTTCTGTGGAAGAAAGAGTACAAAAACTGGCATCCATATTTGCCATGCTGGCTATTATTACCTGCCTTGGGCTTTTCGGGATGATTTCCTTTATCGCAGAACAGCGTACAAAGGAAGTCGGCATAAGGAAAATATTAGATGCATCCGTACTCAGTGTGTGGCGGTTGCTTGCCACAGAATTTGTATTGCTGGTTAGCATTGCATTTTTAATTGCAGCTCCGGTTGCTTACTATTTTATGCATGAATGGTTGCAGAATTATCAGTATAAAACAAATTTGTCCTGGTGTTTTTTTGCAGTAGCAGGTATTGGTGCATTGCTCTGTGGAAATCTAGACTACGGGTGACAATTTTTAACTTGTCACCTAAATCTAGCACATGACCGCCAAAGAACAATCAGACATCCGCAGAAAACTGAAGGTCCTCAATCACGCAAAAGAATTGGGGAACATCTCTAAAACCTGTCGCCATTTCGGTGTATCCCGCGAAACTTACTACCAGCGGAAATGTGTTTACGAGGCCAACGGAGAATCGGCTCTCATCAACAGCAAGCCTTGCCCTCAAAAACCAAAAATCAGAGTAGCTGCTGACATCGAGGAAAAGATTCTCTACTTACGAAAGCATTGTCACTTGGGTCAACAGCGCATATCCTGGTACCTGTTGCGTTACCACAATATGAAAGTATTCCTGGGGGTGTCTATGGTGTGCTGAAGCGCTGTGGCTTGAATAAACTGCTTCAAAACCAGCGGAAAAGATCTATGGAGCAGTTTAAACGCTATGAGAAGAAAGTGCCCGGCCACCGCATCCAGATCGACGTGAAGTTCCTGTTCTTCACAGACAAGAAAGGCAACAGGGTTAAACGTTTCCAGTACACGGCCATTGATGATGCTACCAGGGCCAGGGCCCTAAAAATTTACGAACGACATAGCCAAAAATGTGCAGTAGACTTCGTCGATTACGTAGTCAGCCGCTTTCCTTCGCATCCACACTATACAGACTGACAACGGCCATGAGTTCCAAGCCTTATTCCACTGGCACTGCGATGATTTGGGTATCCGCCATGTCTACATCCGAAAAGCCAGTCCTCATCTCGATGGCAAAGTGGAACGATTGCATCTCACAGACAAGCATGAATTCTATCAGCTCGTAGAGTATACCGATGACATAGATATAGCTAAAAAATTACGGGAATGGGAAACGTTCTACAACTGTCACCGGCCTAATGGAGCACTAAAGGGGAAGACGCCATACGAAGTGTTGAAGGAGAAACTACAGCCTACATAAATTTTCTTTTCACCCGCAAAAATGCCACGATCTACAATATCTTTGATTTTCGTCAATCATAGTTTCGGCCTGCACAAATTCCTCAATCCTCTCTGCTCTCTAGCCTCTGAGAGAGTTGCAGTGTATAGCTTTTTGTATTAGCCCTCAATTTATGAAATTCGATTCACTGAAAAGTATTGTACCAAAATGCTTTTGATGAAACACTTGTTTGCACATGCCTTCCAGCTAACAGAAGGGTTGTACGCCGAAACCGGATTAACTAAGTATGATAGATGCCGGTAGAAAACAAATTTTTATCTCCTTCCCGTACAAATTATTTTGAATCTCATAGGTCGTGATTATACCAGATGCTAAGAGAAGGTTTGTTCCCCCGGCCTATGATGTAAGTATCACGCTGTGTAAGCGCCTTGCATCTTAAGAACTTTGCTTGCTGAAAGCTCGTATGCCTCTCATCTGTGCAATCTCTAATGGATTAAGTAAGTTACTCCAAACCGAAATATTCGTGAGTAACATTCATTGATGCCGCCAATGTACCCTGATTTAAAATTTACTAGACCAAAAGAATAGCCCACGTAAAAACCGTAGTTCTTATAATTGGATGAAAATTGTAGTCTAGGTCTGGCGTCTGTGGTTATGTTTTTTCTATCTAACGAAGTTTTATATACTTTTCCATCCGTTGCTGTTGCCTTGCCCTTCTCATTAGCGTGCAGACAATATCCGACGTCAACGCCGCCAGTGATATCAAAACTCAGAGAATTCAACGCCAATCTGTATCCCACAAACGGTTCGAGATTGATGATATCGAAATTTAAAAGCGTTTTCCCGTTCGCGCTATACGAGTTAGTGGATGTGCCATTGTAATCACTAATTAAATTAATGGATGTTTTGCTTCTTAATTGTTCGTAGGCTAAGTCAAGACCGAAGACGAGGTTGTTTTTCAAAATCCTCTTCATGGTTCCCGAAACTCCATAGCAAAGTTCCTGTTTTGATCCATAGGGATTGTTCGTGTAAGCAGTATTCAAATACTTGGAATAATTTATGTGCGAAATTGCTTCTGAAGATCTACCCGAAAAGGAAAATAGACCCGAGCTGAAACCGAACCTGTATTCAGTCTTCTGTCCAAATACAAATGTCAGACTAATGATTGAGATTGTTGTCAAGAGCAGTTTCTTCATCCTGTTTTTCAGTTTGACAACTACTTTAACCTTTGCGTTGCTTTTATTTATTCGGCAAAATAAAAAAATCAGAATGAAGAAAGACGGAGGATATGACTGGATGTGGTTTCCTTCATCTGTAGTGTGTTGTAAATAGGAGGTGTGAAACAGGTTAACGAGCAGTGCAAATAAACGCTTTTGATGCGCGTACGCCGCTTCCGCTTCGGATTACCTTGAATGCAAATTGGCTTATGCTGTCTTTTAATTATTTTTTCGTTTGGGTTACTTACTTTGTCCGGCAATTTCGATACACCTCAAACATGATCAGGCAACACCTGATGATTATGGATTGACTACCGCACAGCTACTGTCAGAATACCATTTTATAACTGCAAAGTATCCAGCAGTGTTGCAGTTCATGGTATGAACGGGGTTTTGAAGAACGCTATCTATGGTGAAATAAAAAGACCTTCCATCTTTGTACTTTTCAGGAATATAGCCTACACCGAAAACGTTTTTGTATACGCTGTCTCTGTCTTGCCAGTGTGATTTGGCAAAATCAGCATCCAATGATTCCAAGACCTGAACAATTGGCCAGCAACCACTCCCAATATATCTGCCTTTATAACAGGATTTGCTTGCGCCTGTTTGATCTTTCGCACAAGATGAAAGATATATGCAGGTTATCATCATCGCAATGAAAAGCACTCTCATAACATTACTGTTTGAGTTAGTTAATTAATTTATATTCTGACATGACCTTCCGCAGAACTGTTGCATGCACGACCATAATTTTACTTCCAAGATTAGCAGATGTACCAGCTCTATGTACACGTCCCGGCTGAAGCTATCGGGTACAAACATTAACTCCAAAGTATCCCGGCTGATTTCCCGCGCCTACAATTGCTTTTTCAACCTGCCCCGAGGGCAAACACAGCTTTTACATTCCACAACCCCATAAATGGGGTGTGGAAGCTTTTCATTTTAACCTAGCTTTATTGCCTCCTACACTGTTCGTGTCAGAATCGATCTGTCAAGTTTTTTATTAAACTTAAGACCTGACAGGTTTAGATGTTTTGCACTCAGTAAAATCAGGGAACCGCATATACTTATTGTGCAGGCTAAGAAACTGTACAGCAAAGAACCTTTCTGAATTGATTGAGTGATATTAAAATATAGTAGAAGTCAATGTTGTTTCCGTCAGCGTTCAAGCATGACGTGGTTTTGTTTTGACTCTATGGTCATAATAATTATTACAAATTTAAAAGGGCTGCTGCTTCATCACAGCGTGATGGTCTTTGGTGTACCCAGATCAGCCGGAACCTGAAATCTTCCGTCCATGTGACATCCATTATCTAACATAAAACGTGCTTCCAATGAAAAAGATCTACTTGCCCCTTTTCCTCATGTTCCTGTTTACATGCACTCTCAACCTCTTCGCTGCCACCAAGCCCGGACTTCACTACAGCTACTACGAAGGTAACTGGAGTACGCTG
>JADCRZ010000046.1 GCA_015069695.1 Williamsia sp. | reverse complement strand
TTAGCCCCTTTCAAACAGCCTTGACTTTTTTGGTTCTTTTTGCGTCAAGGCAAAAAGAACACGGAGTCCCCGCTCAGCCTTGATTTTTTTGCTTCTTTTTGCATCAAGGCAAAAAGAAGACGGAGTCTCACACCAAACTCCCCATCAGCATTTTGCCATCTTTCATGTGCAGGGTTCGGTCGCTCATGCGGGCCAGGTCATTGTTGTGGGTAACAATGAGAAAGGTTTGGTTGTACTGGCGGCGCAGGTCGAAGAACAGCTCGTGCAGGTCCTGGGCGCTGGCTGAATCGAGGTTGCCGGTTGGCTCGTCAGCGAAAACGATTTTTGGCTGGTTGATCAGTGCCCTTGCTACGGCAACGCGTTGCTGTTCGCCGCCGGAAAGTTCTTTGGGTTTGTTGTGGAGCCGGCTTCCCAATCCCAGGGAACGCAGCAGGCTGGTGGCATAATCAGTCACTTCACTCTTGCTCCGGTTTGCGATCCAGCCGGGAATGCAGGCATTTTCCAGCGCGGTAAATTCCGGAAGCAGGTGATGGAACTGAAATACAAAGCCGATGTTGGCGTTGCGGAAAGCGGCCAGCTTTCTGCCACGCAGGGTATGGAGCGGCACACCGTTCAGTTCAATGGTACCCCTGTCAGGTTTGTCGAGCGTGCCGAGTATGTGCAGGAAAGTGCTTTTACCTGCCCCGGATGATCCGACGATGCTTACAATCTCTCCTTCTCCGATGTCTACATCAACGCCTTTCAGCACCAGCAAACTGCCATACGTTTTGTGAATATCCCTCGCTTTTAACATGCAGCCTTTGTTCTCGTTAAAATAAAAAATGAAATACGAACCTACCGATTTTACCGTTAACTACAACCACGACCGGATAGGAAATGTTTGCTGTATACAGGACTGATATTTGCAACAAGTAATATCCTGAAACGGCCCTTGAACAGGCTGTTCTGATAGCAGGCTGTTAATTAACGGCTTGTATTTGGCAATTAGGATTTTACTGTTACATTTGCGAAAAATCAAGGTCTGGTAATAAAGTTGGATAATATAAAACTATTTCCGACAAAAGATTGTAGATACAACCATTATTACAAACAAATTAAAGGAGTAAAAAATGCTTTGGTCCCTTGAATTGGCTTCATACCTGGAAGACGCTCCATGGCCCGCGACGAAAGATGAACTGCTAGATTATGCCATCCGCAGCGGCGCTCCTATTGAAGTGATTGAAAACCTGCAGGAGCTTGAAGAAGAAGGTGAAATTTTTGAAGGAATAGATGATATATGGCCTGATTACCCCTCCCAGGAAGACTTCTTTTTTAACGAGGACGAGTATTGACACCGTCTTTCTTCGCCGCCCATTTCAGGCAGCTTTATCTCAAAAATCACAACATGGCAACGCCCGAAGTTTTATAAGCTCCGGGCGTTGTAAATACAGCTGTCTTATCCTTCCTGCACTTCCTCTCCGCCAACTTCCGACTGCATCATTTGCTCCACTACCTGCTGGGTAACGCCTGTAAAGGAAAACCCACCATCGTGAAACAAGTTTTGCATGGTCACCATCCGGGTCAGATCACTGAAAAGTGTTACAATATAATCTGCACACTGATCGGCAGTGGCATTGCCCAACGGACTCATCTTCTCCGCATAGCTTACAAAAGCATCAAAGCCTTTGACGCCGCTGCCGGCTGTAGTACGCGTAGGAGATTGGGACACCGTGTTGATGCGAACCTTTTTCTTGACACCAAAATGATACCCAAAGCTCCGGGCAATGCTTTCCAGCAGGGCTTTGGCATCGGCCATTTCGTTGTAATCGGGAAACACACGTTGCGCAGCAATATAAGTCAGGGCTACCACGCTGCCCCATTCGCTGATGGCATCCATATCCCAGGCAGTGCGCAGGAGCCGGTGCAGGCTAAGCGATGAAATGTCGAGTGTTTTTTGGGTGAAGCCATAGTCCAGCTCTGTATAAGCCCGTCCTTTGCGTACGTTGAGGCTCATGCCCACCGAATGCAGGATAAAATCTATCTGTCCGCCAAAATGCCGCATAGACTCTTCCAGCAACTTTTTTACATCATCTGTATTGGTTACATCAGCACCGATCACCGGGGCATGCACAGCTTCTCCGAGCTTGTTGATCTCTCCCATGCGGAGTGCAACAGGCGCATTTGTAAGCACCAGCTGGGCACCCTCTTCATAACAGCGCAGGGCTGTTTTCCAGGCCAATGATTTTTCATCCAGCGCTCCAAAGATGATTCCCTTTTTTCCTTGTAACAGGTTGTACGGCATAAGCGGTTGTTTTATTGTAAAAGTAGGGTTGTTCTTTTTTTTCTTGATAAAAAAAAGAACCAAAAAAAATCAAGGCTGTTCAAAAATGGCTAAAATTTACTGCACTATGCTACAACGAACAAGCCATATCCATACGGAGGGATATGTTTCAGCCATCGCATGGATGGGGCTATAGAATAATACCAGGCCTGTTCGTTGCTTAACGCTTCGTTCCGTAAATTTCTTCACGCCATTTTTGAAAGGCCGGGAGTAAGAAATTGTAAGGAAGAAAGAAGATGGCAAAACTTGCGTCAGCTTATCCTCCGTTTACCAGTTCTCTTGCGTTCTCCAGGGCGGCGGCGGTGGGTTTTTCGCCGCTGAGCATTTGGGCGATGGTGAGGATGCGTTCGTCGGGGGAGAGCAGTTTGATGTCGGTTTTTACGGTGTTTTGTTGGGCTTTTTTGTAGACATAAAAGTGGGCATCTGCACGGCCGGCCATCTGGGGCTGGTGGGTGATGCAGATGATCTGGCGGCTGGCAGCTAAGTCTTTCATGATAAAGCCGACCTGGCGGGCAGCCTCACCGGAAATACCTGTGTCGATCTCATCAAAGATCATGGTGGGCAGGTCTACATACTGGGCAACCAATGATTTGATGCACAACATCAACCTGCTCAGCTCTCCGCCGCTGGCCACCCTTCTGATCGGGGCAAACTGGTTGCTCCGGTTGGCATCAAACAGGAATTCGATGTTATCCGTTCCGAATGGCTGCAACGAGTTGAATTGCTTGATCTCTACTTTCAACCGGGCATTGGGCATACCCACCTGCCGGAGCAGGGCATTCACCTTTTCTTCCAGCGGCCTGGCTTGTTTCTGCCTCCTTGCTGATAAGTCCTCGGCCATGCGCGCAGCCTGTGCCTGCAGCTGTTCTACTTCCTTTTCTCCTTTTTGAAGCGCTTCATCAATGTTTAATACGCCTTGTAGTTTTTGTTCAAGCGAGTTCTTCAGGGCCAGCAGTTCATCCGTTGTTTGGAGCCCATGTTTTTTCAGGAGCTTATAGCCCAGCGAGAGCCGTTCGTTGATTTCTTCAATGCGTTGCGGATCATAATTGATCTGGTCGTTGATCCTGTCAGCTTCATTGGAGATGTCCTGCAGCTCGATCTGGGCCGATTGGAGGCGCTGCACCACGGCAGACAGATCAGGATGAAAATCGGCGTACGATTGCAGCTGGTGGACCAGGGTTTTAAGCTGCTGCACTACAGGCTCATCGCCTTCCTTGAGCTGGAACAGGGCTTTTGACAGCGCGCCTTTGATCCCTTCTACATTGCTCAACAGCTTGATCTCTGCCTCTGCATCTTCCAGTTCATTGGGGGTGAAATTTGCATCCTGCAGTTCCTGGTGCAGGAACTGGGTGTAATCAAATTCTTTGTTGAAGCTGCTTTTTTGCTCCTGCAGGGCAGCCAGCGATTTTCTGGCAGCTTGCAGTTGTTTATATACTGTCTGGTACTTGGCCAGCCCTGTTGTATTGTTAGCCAGCGCATCCACCACTTCACGCTGGAAATCGCTTTCCTGCATCTCCAGGGTATCAAATTGCTGGTGCAGATCCACCAGGGAAGAGCTGAGCTGCTGCAGCTGCCCCAGGTTAACGGGCGTGTCGTTGATAAAAGCCCGCGATTTTCCGCTGGCAGCAATTTCCCGTCTGATGACCAGCTGGTCTTCTATGTCAAGATCATTGTCCTTCAAAAACCGGAGGATCTCTTTTTTTCCGTTGACCTTGAAATAACCCTCTACAAAACATTTTTTATCCCGGTTGAGCAGCACGCCTGTATCGGCCCGGTCGCCCAGGATCAGACTCAGCGCGCCAATGAGGATAGACTTTCCCGCCCCTGTTTCTCCGGTTATGATATTGAGCTTACCGGAAAATTCAACCCTGATCTCATCAATGATGGCGTAGTTCTGTATGTAAAGTTGCTGAAGCATAATGATCGGCCGGCGGCCGTATAATATTTACAAAAATGATCTTTTTCCGCCCGTTTACCCGCTGCCAAATAAGTTCCGGGTCATGGAAACTGGCGCGGAAAATGGCCATAAAAATAAAGGTTTAAGCAGCTTCTTACTAACAAAAAATTCCTCTTGCAGTTTACGGATAAATTATTAAAAAAGAAAGGGTGTTCCCCCGGAACACCCTTCTGATAACATATCAACCGCCCGCTAAACTATCCGATCTCTACAGCATCATTGAGCTCGGAATCTACCAGAATGCGGCCGCAGTTTTCACAAATAATGATCTTTTTGCGTTGTTTGATCTCGCTTTGCTTCTGGGGCGGGATGGCGTTAAAGCAACCACCGCAGGCATCCCGCAGAACAGGAACTACCCCCAGTCCGTTGCGGTAGTTTTTCCGGATCCTGTCGTAAGAAAGCAGAAGGCGCTCGTCTACCTTTTCGCGGGCTTCCGAAGAAAGCTTGTTGTAATGCTTTTCTTCTTTTTCCGTTGCGCCGATGATCTTTTCCAGTTCATCCTTTTTTCCTTTCAGCACATTTTCCTTGGCTGCTACGTTCTTTTTTGCCTTTTCAAGCAGAACAGCTTTCTCCGCAATTTCCTCGTTGGCATCCTTGATGTGCTTTTCAGACAACTTGATCTCCAACTGCTGCATTTCCAGCTCCTTGTTGATCGCCTCGAACTCGCGGTTATTTTTTACGTTGGTGCTTTGCTTGTCGTATTTTTTGATCAGGCCTTCAGATTCCTTGATCGCTTCTTTTTTCTGCTCGATAAATTCCTTGATGCCATTGATCTCTTCTTCCACACGGGTCTGCCTGGCATTCAATCCCTGGATTTCATCTTCGAGGTCGCTTACTTCCATGGGAAGTTCACCTTTCAGGATCTGGATTTCATCTAACTTGGATTCTATTTTTTGCAGCCTGACAAGGGCGGTCAGCTTTTCTTCTACTGAGAAGTCTTTGACATTAGCCATGAATCTAAAACAATTTGGTGATGTGTAAACTGCCGTAAACCTGTATTACATACCGCGTTAACTTGTAAAGTAACAGACCGGATTGGTGCTTACTTCAGTTTTAAGGAGGGCAAAAGTACTAAATTTCTGCTTTAAAAGTTCAAGCAGCAGGTCGACCGTATATTGTTCGCTCTCATAATGACCGATATCTGCTATGACCATCCGGCCATTGGCATCAAAAAACTCATGGTATTTAATGTCGGCGGTGATGTACATGTCGGCACCGGCTTGAAGGGCTTTAGAAATAAGAAAGCTGCCGGCGCCTCCGCAAACCGCCACCTTTTTAAGGGGTTTCCCCAGCAACCGGGTATGGCGGATGACCCGGAGTTGAAACCTTTCTTTCAGCAGGCGGAGCATGTCGCCTTCCCCTGCCGGCTGGGGCAGCTCTCCCAGCAAACCTGCGCCCACACCGGGATGCGCATTGGAAAGCAACACTACATCATACGCTACTTCTTCATACGGATGTGCTTTGATCAGGGCCTGCACCAATCGCTTTTCCAGGTACTCAGGAAAGACCATTTCCAGTTTGATCTCTGTTTCCGTATGCCGCTCCCCCTTCCTGCCTACAAAAGGATCTGTATGTTCGCCTGCTGTAAACGTCCCGGCCCCCTGTACAGAAAAGCTGCATTCGCTGTAGTTACCGATCTGTCCGCCACCGGCTTCAAAGAGGGCATTCTTTACAGCCTCCGCCTGTTCCAGCGGTACAAACGTAAACAGCTTTTTCAGGGTTCCTCCCTTGGGCAGCAACACCGACCGGTTTACCAATCCCAATCGATCAGCGATCCGGTTGTTGACACCCCGTTTTACATTGTCCAGGTTGGTATGAATGGCATAGAGTGCCACATCGTTTTTGATGGCATGGATGATCGACTTCTCTACATAATCGTTCCCATTGATCTTTTTCAATCCCCTGAAGAGGATGGGATGATGGGCCACCACCAGGTTACATCCTTTTTGAATGGCCTCCTGCACCACTTCTTCTGTAGCATCCAGGGTTACCAGCACGCCTTTACACGTCCACTGCCCGGAACCGGTTATCAGGCCCGCATTGTCGTAGCTTTCCTGGTATGGAAGCGGCGCCAGCGATTCGAGGAACGTGGTAATCTCGTGAATGGTTGGCATGCGCGATTTATTTGCGATTCTATTTTACGATCTCTTCTACCCTGGTCAGCTTTCCTGCATCGTTCACGCCTTCTATAACAACCCGGTAAGATTTGCTGATGTCGTTGTTGTAGAAATTGAGGGAGATCTTCTTTTTTTCCTTGCCCAGGAATATGTAAGGCGCCCAATAAATGGTTGTGCGCAGATCAGTTAAATCGTTTAGCGGATTGTCCTGTGCATAGTTGGGCGAATAAAATTCGCGGACAGGGGTATAGCCGGAGATAGTTACCTGGCTCATGCCCTTGAAATCAGCACCACCGGTCGCATCACCGCCTTTTTTGGTGTACACGGCAATTGCTCCGTTGCCTCCGCCGCCTGCACTGCCAAAGAAAGGAGGGCGCATTACTTTTACATAAGCAATGTCAGACATGGACATGGAAGAAATAGCAGAAGCATCTGTGCGGATCTCATCCAGGTACAGATCCGGAGATCCGCCCCGCCAGCTAAGGGTAGCGCCTGTTGGGCCTGAGCTGCTGATCTGCAGTCCGGGAACCTTGCCCTGCAAATAATTAAAAAGAGAAATATACCCGCCGGCAGCGACGTCGCTGGTCAGGTCAAAGCTATAACCATCTCCCCCCCTGAACAGGCCGCTGGTATAGCGTTCGTCCAGCTTTTGCTCTGCACTCTTTGTTCTTGCCCGCACAACGACTTCCTCCAGCATCTTGGCTTTCTTGCTGCGTTCAGTTTCCTGCTGGATGCTTTGCTCTAGCAGGGCTTTGTTCTTGGCTATGACGTCAGCAGGCGGCAGCAGGCCCACATTTTTATTGGCATTCAGCGCCTGCAAAAAAGGATATCCTTTCAGGAGATCATTGTCCATGCTCAGCGAAAGACTTCCGTTTTGCCGGTTCTTTCCATTGAGCTGATAATAAACTTTTGCCGTATCATAGAACACTAAACCGGGCAGGGTGAACTTGCCTCCCTTGCTCACATCCACAAACATAAACTGCTTGCTGGAGTCCTTGTATTGGATGATCAGGTTCATCTGGTTGTCTTTTCCCAGTTTGCTGGGGTCGACACCAACTGCAGTACCATTGAGTGTGATATAATCTTCCACAGGATATTTTATCTGGGGCAGCTTGCCCTGTACGAGATCCTCCCATTTAAACCGGCGCCAGCCATGTGTGAGCATTACCAGGTCGAGCTGCTGCACAACGCTGTCGGCGAAAGAGTTGAAATAATAACCCGGGTTGTGGATATATCCTTTTAGATCAGCGGCCAGCAACAGGTGACTGTAAATATTGTCCTCCCCTTCCAGCGGTGCATTGGCATTGAGGTCGGTTACTGCTACGGAAAGATTGGAGAGGGAGGTATCAGACACTTCTATTTCGATCACGTTTTTTCCCCGTTTCGCCAGGTTTTTCAGCAAGGGTCTGAACTGGGCATCGAATACATAATCGTTGTTGTTCACAAAAACAACCCGTTCTGCCAGCGGCTTCCAGTCGGCCGTGAAAACAGTTACCTGGAGGATGCCCGAGGGCAGCTGGTCCACAGGTATCCGGCCGCTGTTGGAACTGCTTTCTTCGAGCTTCATTTTTGCCCGGTATACCAGTTGCTGGTCCATATGGGCTTCCACGATCAGCTGTTTAAAATCATTCCCGCCTTCCTCGCTGCGCTTAACGGTGTATACCACAGAACCGGTTGAGCCCATGGCGTTCAGCACCACACCTGTCTCTTTTGCCTGTGGAAGGGCGGTCGTGGTTTCTTTGTTGGTAGAATCTTTCCACACAGCCGCATAGGTTTCCCCTTTTGCCGGGGTGAACTTGAGGCTACCCATGCCATCGTGGCCGGTCGCAAAGTCTGTTACTTTTTTGCCAGCTGCATTCTTTATATAGCCTCTTACTTTTACCGGCAACCCGTACTTATCATTGGCCTTAAAAGCCAGCACAGATTCAAGGGCACTGACCAGGTCGCCTCCTTCCGGAAAGAACTGGAAGCTGGTTGCATTGGCTGCCGCCGGCTTGGTGGCGGCTGTGGAAGCAGTCGTGATCAGGGGGAGATTTTTCTCGAATAGAAAAGCGGTGTCAAAATTCAGCATCCACTTTGTGTATGCCCTGAAGTAGAGCGAGCGGCCCGAATAATTTGTCGGTATCTCAAAATTGGAAGCAGCAGAGGCATTCAGGACCGGTATGGTGGCCTGCTGTACAACTGTTCCGTTTTCATTAACAAGCTCGGCAAATACCGTACGGCTGATGTCTGATTGAAAGGGCCCGTTCATCAGGTAAGCCTTGAACCAGATCTTGTCGCCGGCGGTATAATAACTTTTATCGAACTGAACATATATTTTTTCATGAGGGAAATTGTCGCGGTATATGTTCATCATAGAATCTACTTTCTGCGCAGCAGCAGCCAAACACAAGCCCGACAGAAAAGATACAAGGAGTAATGAGCGAAGAGTATTCATCTTCATTGGTTACAATTAGGATCTGTTTATATCAAAACGGTGTAAATATAAATATAAGCTGTTGTTTGGAGATGGTTTTACCAGGCATGCCGGCATCTACACCTTGTGCTTCTGCGAAAGTCTGAAATTGCTCCTTTTTAATATTACTTTTATCAAATGGTTAACATGGCTTCTACCCGGAAACTTTATAGCAAGTACAAAGAGCAGATGCAGCAGATAGCAGACATCCGCTATGCTGCAGCGGTGCTTCAGTGGGATCAGGAAACGTATATGCCCGCCAGGAGCATCGGCCACCGGGCCCGCCAGATCGCCACCTTAAGCGAAACGGCGCACAAGCTGTTCACGGCAAAGAAAACAGGACAATTGCTGGAAACGCTGGCCGGCAGCGGCGACCTGTCGGAAGAAGAACGCAAAAACATCGAACTCTCCCTGTACGATTACAACAAGCTCAAGAAGCTGCCTGCCACATTTGTGCGGGCCATGAGTGAAGCGGTCTCCAAGAGCTACCAGTACTGGGCCCACGCAAAAGCAGCCAATTCATTCGAAACATTTGAAGACCCGCTCGATAAGCTGATCCATTTAAAACGGCGGGAAGCCAGCCAGCTGGGGTGGGAAGGCCATCCCTACAATGCCCTGCTCAACGACTATGAGCGCGGCTGCACCGTTTCCTTTCTGGATGCAGCATTCAGCGGACTGCGCCCCCCGCTGTCGGCCTTGCTGTCCAGCATTGCCCGTCAGCCACAGGTTGATAATGCTTTCCTGCAAAAACACTATCCCCGTGAGCTGCAATGGCAGTTCGGGCTGGAGATCATCAAAAAGCTGGGATTTGATTTTGAGGCCGGGCGGCAGGACATATCCGAGCACCCGTTTACCACCAGCTTCAGCAGCACCGATGTACGCGTAACCACCCGGATCAGCGAAAACGATTTCAGCAATATGTGCTGGAGCTGTATTCATGAAACCGGTCATGCGCTCTATGAACAGGGATTGCCTGCAGAAGAGTACGGCTTGCCGCTGGGCGAGTATTCATCCCTGAGCATCCATGAATCACAGTCGAGGTTGTGGGAGAACAATGTAGGGCGGAGCCAGGGTTTCTGGCAGCACCATTTTCCCCTGCTGCTTACCTATTTCCCGGAGCAGCTGGGAAGTACTGACCCTGTCCATTTTTACAAAGCCATCAACCGCGTGCAAGCTTCGCTGATCCGCACCGAAGCAGATGAGCTTACGTATCATTTTCATGTGATGATCCGCTACGAACTGGAGAAAGGCCTGATCGAGGGATCGGTGAAAACACATGACATTCCTGCTTTCTGGAACGAGCTCTATGAAAAATACCTGGGCATCGGCGTGCCCGATGACCGCAACGGGTGTTTGCAGGATGTGCACTGGAGCCATGGAAGCTTCGGATATTTTCCGACCTACAGCCTGGGCAGCCTGTATGCAGCCCAGTTCTATGATGCAGCCCTCAAACAAATTCCCGGGCTTGAACAGGACCTTCAAAATGGGAATACCACCCCCCTGCTGGCCTGGCTGAGGGAGCAGGTACACCAACATGGCCGGAAATGGACCAGTGACGAACTTTGTAAAAACATTACCGGCGAATCCTTAAATAGCGTATATTTCCTGGAGTATGCTGCCAAGAAGTACCACAACATTTATAATTTCACTGACTAAATCTTCTCCCATGAAAAAGTGGGCGTTGTTTTTTCTGCTGGGTTTCAGCCTGTTAGGCACCTTATCCTGCAAAAAATTCATTGACAAACAAAAAGAAAACTACCTGCTGGGCATCATGACCGATGGGCGCTGGTACCTGCAAACCTATGCAGAAGGCGGCATCGATTATTCCTACCTGTTTGCTTCTTACGAATTTCAGTTCTACAAAGATGAGAAAGTAGATGCCATCAGCGGCTCCTCTGTAACCAACGGCACCTGGAAGGGCGATGTAAGCAATCTTACCATGACCTCCAACTTCCCTTCCGCCCAAGAACCTGTAAAACGGCTTAACCAAACATGGAAAGTAACAGATTACTATGTTGATGCCGTGTTTGCGGAGGTAACCACTTCCAACGGACTTGCTTCCATCCTGCTGCGTAAAAAGTGATACTACAGGCTTCTGTCTTCCCTTCACCAGATCCGTTTTATAACCGTACTTTTACCCTTTCAACCAACAGGAACACAACCTAGACGACCGCTGGAGCAAACCACTGGAACAGGGATCTATTTATGAAGCCTAAGGGATATCTCTCTATATGTTTATTGCTGTATGTTGTTGTGCCTGTAGTAGAAGTCGGAGCGCAAACAACCGCAGCTTTCCGCTCCGACACCATCCGGGGCTGCGCTCCGTTGGTCATCAGATTCAGCGACCAGTCTGCCGGTAATCCCGTTTACTGGCGCTGGGAACTTGGCAATGGTACCATCTCTTTTAACCAGAATCCCTCCACCACGTATTTCAATGCCGGACAATACACGGTCAAGCTTTTTGTCCGCAACGCCGCAGGTGAAACAGATTCTGTTACTAAAACACAATACATTACTGCATACGCGCCACCCTTGGTCAGCTTCAAAGCCTCAGATACAACAGGCTGTTTTCCCTTGAATGTACAGTTCACCGATCTCAGCACCCCTGGAAGCGGCAGTATCACCAACTGGGAGTGGGATTTTGGCGATGGCTTTACTTCTTCCGAGGCAAACCCGGTGCATAGCTATACTGCCCTGGGCAATTACAATGTTTCCCTGCGCACGACCAACAGCAACGGGTGCATTACCACGCTTTCCAAGCAGGAATATGTAAGGGTAACCAGCGGGGTACTGGCCGGGTTCAGCTTTACCGCACCCAATAGCTGCCGGCCACCTACCAGTATCAGCTTTACCAACTTCAGCACAGGTACAGGGACGCTGGCATACAGCTGGTCGTTTGGCGACGGGGGCATTGCTACATCCGCCAATCCCTCCCACAGCTATAACAATGCAGGCACCTATACCGTGCGGCTGATCGTGCAGAACAACGCCGGCTGCCGCGACACAATGGAAAAAGCCAATGCCATTACTATCGGTACGGTTACGGCCGGTTTCAGCAGTCCGGTCCGGGTTTGCGCCGGCGTTCCGGTGCCCCTGACCAATACCTCTGCCCCTGCTCCTTCCGGCGCCCTGTGGAGCTTTGGCGATGGCAGCACTTCTACCGCGCTTACACCTGCGAAAACGTATGCAGCCCCCGGCAATTATACCATTAAGCTGGTAAGCGATTTCGGGGCCTGCAAAGATTCTATTAGCAAAGCCATCACCGTTCTGCCCAAGCCTGCGGCTGATTTCAGTGCGCCCAATGCCGCCAGTTGCCGGCCTCCCCTCACCGTTTCGTTCACCAACGGATCAACCGGTGTCGTCAGCTACAGATGGCTGTTTGGGGATGGCAGCAGCTCCACCGAGCAGCAGCCGGCACACACATACCAGCAATCCGGCGAATACAATGTAACCCTGGTGGTAACCGGCCAAAACGGATGCACAGACAGCATCATCAAGCAGGGTTTTGTAAAGATCACACCCGCCCGGGTAGAAGTAAAAGACCTGCCGCAGCAGGGTTGTGCCCCGCTTACGTTTACCCCCTCAACCCTGGTTAATTCGGTAGAACCGATAACCGGGTATCAATGGGATTTCGGAGATGGAACAAATTCCGGGGATGCCCAGCCAACGCATGTATATACCAACCCGGGCGTGTATACCCTGAAGCTTTTCTTCACTACGAGGAGCGGTTGCAGGGACTCGGTTGTTTATACCGACCAGATCAGGGTGGGCGTGCCGCCGGTCGTTAATTTTTCAGCTACGCCGGCAACCACCTGTGCTTTTCAGCCCGTAAAATTCACGGATCAAACTACAGGCAATGCATTGGCTGAATGGTACTGGGAATTTGGGGATGGAAGTGTTTTTACCGGTCAAAATCCTGCGCATATTTACAGCGACACAGGCCGGTTTACCGTTACGCTGACGGTTTCCAACAACGGATGTAAGGCTGCCCTCAAAATCCCGGATTACATAAATATCCGTCCGCCTATTGCCATTTTCAGGGATTCGGCAGGATGCACCAATCCTTTTGCAAGAAAATTTATTGACCGTTCCATTGGCGCTACCGGGTGGACATGGGATTTTGGGGATGGCACTAGTTCTACCGAGCAAAATCCCCTGCATACGTATGCAAAATCAGGCTCTTATGTAGTAAAGCTCACGGTCAGAAATGATTCCTGTGAGAATACCGCCAACAGGCAGGTGCAGATCGTGGCGGAAAAGGCTGATTTCACGGCAACCGATACGATAGCCTGCAAAGGCGCCAATGTTGTTTTTCAAACCCGCAACATGGATCAGGCCAATATAAGCCAGCAGATCTGGCTTTTTGGGGATGGGTTTTACGCTGGCGGCACTACGCCGGTTTCGCACCGCTATACCAGCAATGGAAAATTCAGCGTACAGCTATTTATCCGCGACATCAACGGCTGTACAGATACATTGACAAAACAGCAGTACATCCGCATAACCGGCCCTACAGCCAATTTCAACGCACCGGTCAAAACCGGCTGCCTCAACTCAACAATCGTCTTTACCGATCTCTCCGTGCCTGATGAAAACGGTGCCATCAGGGAATGGAGATGGAAATGGGGGGATGGAAGCGGCGAGGTGCTGACCGCAGCGCCTTTCCAGCATACCTATGCTGCAGCGGGCAACTTCCCGGTACAGCTTGCCGTAACCGATCAGAACGGTTGCACGGACAGCATTGCCAAAACCGGCTCGGTGCTTATTTCCAGGCCAACCGCTGCTTTTACTTCACCCGATTCCCTTTCCTGCTACAACAAACCTATCCGCTTTATCAACCAGTCGGTTGGAACAGGGCTGAGCAGTGTATGGGATTTTGGTGACAATGCCTCTCCCTCCATCCTTTCTCAGCCGGTGCACAGCTACCCGGATGAAGGCAGTTATTCCATTAAGCTGGTGGTAAAGGACCAGTACGGATGTTTGGATTCAACCAGCCGGCCCCAGTATATCAGGATCCGGAACCCAAGAGCGGCGTTTACCGTGAACGATTCCGTGGCTACCTGTCCGCCGCTGGTGACCACCTTCAAAAATACATCGCAGAACTTTGTTGGTTACAGCTGGAATTTTGGAGATGGAACCAGGAGCGCGGTGGATAACCCGACGCATTTTTACAACAGTTCCGGCACTTTTATTGCTAAGTTGGTGATCACCAGCGCAGGAGGGTGTATGGATTCAACTACCAAAACAATGGTGGTTCGGGGCCCGCAGGGAGATTTTACCTATCTTAAAACAACAGGCTGTACGCCAGTGAGCATGCAATTCAGGGCCAGTACAAAAGACAAAGTATCCTTTCTCTGGGATTTCAATGATGGTTCTACCGAATCTTCCCTCGACTCCTCGACTTCGCACACCTATACCATACCCGGAAGCTACATACCAAAGATCATTTTGATAGACCCGCAAGGGTGCAAAGTTCCTGTGGTAGGGAAAGACACCATTCACGTGCTGGGTGTAACCGCCAATTTCACCGCCAGCCAGTTGACTGTCTGCGATTCTGGCCAGGTCCAGTTCCGCAATGCGTCGGTTTCCAACGACACCATCAGCACGTATTTATGGAACCTGGGTGACGGAAGTTTTTCTACCCAGCCCAATCCGGTTCACTTTTACAGAAGGGAAGGCCGATACCCGGTGAGTCTGGCCGTTACCACCCGGTTTGGCTGCACAGATACCATCGCCAAAGCTACAGCGCTGGCGGTTGTGCGGAGCCCTGTAATAGACATACAGGGTGATTCGGCCCTTTGTGCGCCGGCGACTATCCGGTTCACGGGTGTTGTGGCAAGGCAGGATACGGCTGCGTTGCAGTGGCGCTGGAATTTTGGCAACGGGCAGCAGAGCAACCTGCAAAGTCCGCTACCAGCTACTTATACCCGTGCTGATAGCTATACGATTTCGGCCATTGCCACCAATGGGGCGGGATGCGCGGATACATCGGTAAAAAGGGTTGTTATCCATCCTGTTCCGCTGGTAGATGCCGGAAAAGACGCTACCATCTGCAAAGGGGCTACCTACCAGCTCCAGGGCGCCAATGCAGATACCTACCTGTGGAGTTCCCCTGCGCAGCTTTCGTGTACAACTTGTGCGGCACCGGTAACCACACCCGATTCCACTACCGTATACAAACTGCAGGGACAAACTATTTTTGGCTGCAAAGCGGAAGATTCAGTAATAATTGAGGTAAAGCAACCGTTTAAGTTGCGGGTCAGCCCGGCAGACACCTTGTGTGCAGGCAGTTCACTGACCTTATCGGCCAGCGGAGCAGAGTTGTACCGGTGGACGCCAGCAACCGGATTAGACAATCCGGCATCGGCAAGACCCAAGGCAAGTCCTTCGCAAACAACAGATTATACGGTTGTGGGAACAGATTCAAAAGGATGCTTTGCCGATACAGCGCATGTGCCGCTGGCAGTCTATCCATATCCGACGGTGAATGCCGGTGAAGACAAAACCATCCTTGCAGGAAGCTCCGTTACCCTTACGCCAAAACTCTCTGTAGACGTAACTGGTATCAGGTGGCAACCTCTCACAGGATTGAACTGTCTTGATTGCCCGGAACCGGTAGCTGCACCTAAGCAAACCACCACTTACTCAATCAGCGTCTACAATCAAGGCGGTTGTTTGGCAAAAGATGAAGTAACGCTCTTTGTAGTATGTAAAGAAGGGAATCTGTACATGCCCAATACCTTTTCACCCAACGGAGACGGCGTTAATGACGTATTTTATCCAAGGGGAAGAGGCATATTCGGTATCAGAAGTTTTAAGATATTTAACCGCTGGGGTGAACAGGTGTATGAAAAGTATAATTTTCAGGCAAACGATGGCAGTCCGAGCGCAGGATGGAACGGCAGGTATAAAGACAAAGATGCAGGGCAGGATGTATATGTGTATATCATTGAAGTTGTATGTGAGAATAGTACGGTTGTTACCTACAAGGGCAATGTGGCATTGATCAGGTAAAACCGGATGGACTATTCTCCGGTGAAAAATTTGGTGACCCAAAAATTTAAGGTATTGTCGCGATATTTATTTTTAGTCAGTTGTTTGCTGTTTAGTTTGGCAGTTCAGTCTCAGGCTCCGGTTGCAAACTTTTCCGCTAACACCACACAAGGGTGTGCTGCTTTATCAGTCAGTTTCAAGGATGTGTCAACAGGCAATCCCAAGTTCTGGAACTGGGACTTTGGCAATGGACAGTTATCCAACCAGCAAAATCCCAGCACCGTTTATTTCAATCCTGGTACCTATACCGTATCGTTGGTGGTACGCAATGCAGATGGAACCAACGGGGTTACCAAAACCGGGTACATCACGGTTGATCCGGCGCCACAGGCTGATTTTACATCAGATTTTACCAGCGCCTGCCTTCCCGTAACGATTCAGTTTAAGGATCTATCCAAACCTGTATCAGGCACACTTACAAAATGGGAATGGGATTTTGGTGATGGCACCAGTTCTGTGCTTCAGAACCCCTCGAAAAGCTATACAGCAACCGGATTCTATACAGTAACCCTGAAAGTAACAAGCAGCACGGGTTGCGTAAACATCAATACCAAAGCCAGGTACATAAGGGTATTGGAAGGCGTGAAAGCCGCTTTCAAAGATACCGTGACCAGGGTATGCCAACCACCTTTTAACGCCTCCTTCAGCAACCAGACAAGCGGTCCCGGAACCCTTACTTACAACTGGAGTTTTGGCAATGGCGGTACAGCTACCACCTTCAATGCAAATACGACTTATAGTTCCCCCGGAACGTATACAGTAAAGCTGAGCGCAAAGAGTGATTTGGGTTGTACCGACAGCGTACAAAGATCTATTGTCATTGGTACTACCAACACCAGCTTTACCAGTGCCGATAGTGCCTGTATCAACAGTCCGGTCGTTTTCCGCAACACCTCTGCACCTATCCCGGTATCTTCAGCCTGGAATTTCGGCGACGGAACAGGATCGCAGCAAACCAATCCTACAAAATCATATACGGCTCCCGGTACTTACCAGGTAAAGCTCGTAAACACCTATTCAAGTTGCGTCGACTCAGTAACACGGACCATCCGAATACCGGCACCGCCGGCTGCTGATTTTAACTCGTCGGGCACTACAGTGGCCTGTAAAGCTCCGCTGTCAGTCGGTTTCCGCGATCAGTCCGCCGGTGCGGTTCAATGGCTTTGGAATTTTGGTGATGGCAGTGCCACTTCTACACAGCAGAACCCTTCCCACAATTACACAACTGCGGGCGAGTACACAGTTACCTTGACAATCACCACTGCAAGCGGGTGCCAGAATACAGTTAGCAAAACAAGCTTTGTAAAGATCATCAAGCCTACGGTAAGCATCGGAACGGCCCCGGCAGGAGGGTGTGTTCCCTTTGTATTCAATCCTTACCCTGCTACCAATGCAGTTGATGGACTCGCTTCTGTTTTGTGGGATTTTGGAGAAGGCGGAGCTACCAGCACAACTTATAGCCCTACTTATACCTACAACAACCCCGGCAATTACACGGTGAAGCTGAAGATCACGACCCAGGGTGGTTGCACAGATTCTGTTACGCTTGCCAATGCAGTCGTAACTGGCACAAAAGCAACCGTTGATTTTACAGCCAACAGGGTACAATCTTGTGTGGATTCCGTTATTACCTTCAAGAACCTGTCGAGCCCCATCGGAACCGCTACCTGGGACTTTGGCGATGGCACGACTTCTGCGGTCACAGACGCCACCCACTCTTACAAAAAAGATGGAACCTATGATGTTACGCTGACGACTACCAACAATGGCTGTCCAAGTACCATCAAGAAACCCCAGTACATCACCGTACTTCCGCCTATTGCCGCCTTCTCGTATAAAACCGATTGTACAACGCAATTGACGGTCTCATTTACCAACCAGTCCAGCATAGACCCGAACAGTCCGGTTTCTTACCTGTGGCAGTTTGGCGATGCGGCCAATTCTACTTCCACGCAGAAAGATCCGGCATTTACCTATCCTTCTTTCGGCAATTATACAGTGAAGCTTACGGTTACCAACGGCGGTTGTACCAATACCCTTACACAAACCGTTTCGCTCAATTTTACCAGCGCCGACTTTTCCATCACGCCAAAAGATACCGTCTGCAAGCACACCACCATCCGGCTGCTGTGTACTGCTTATGTGTATGATAACATCGAACTATATGAGTGGAAACAGGACAACGGCCCCTTCTTTGGTGGTTACCCCGACCGCTTTTATACCCTGGATACCAATGGAACATTCAGGTTCACGCTGGCCATCCGTGATAAAAGCGGTTGCAAAGATACGGTCAGCAAACTGGTTACTGTGATAGGCCCTACGGCCAACTTTACAGCCACAAATTCAGTAGGGTGCAGAAACACCACCGTTACCTTCAATGACGCTTCTACACCGAAAGCGGATATTGTAAAATGGACCTTTAACTTTGGCGATGGCACCACGCAATCCTTTACAGCACCGCCTTTCACTCATTTATATAAGGATACCGGCAGCTATACGGTAGCACTCACGATCCAGGATAAAGGAGGTTGCAGCGATACATACACGGTCAACAACATGGTCAGGATTACTGTACCTGTTGTAAACTTCAAAGCAGATAAAACAGTTTCCTGCCCGGGCAGCACCCTTCAGTTTACAGATTCAACCAGCGGATTGAAGCCTTTCCAGTACACATGGAGCTTTGGCGATGGCACGACTTCCACACTGCAGAACCCGACACATGCCTATCCCCGCAAAGACACTGCGTACTCGGTATCGCTTAGCGTGCAGGACTCAACCGGATGTACCGACTCGCTTACCAAATTGAGGTACATCCAGGTGAAGGTGCCTACCTCCCTGTCTTCCATCAAAGATTCAACCTCTATTTGTCCGCCGCTGGCAACCAAGTTTTACAACCAGTCGAAGAACTATGAATCGTTTACCTGGGATTTTGGTGACAGCTCTACTTCTTCACTCGACAGCCCAACCCATTTTTATGGCGCTTATGGTACATACATAGCCAAGCTTTATGCAGTCGGCTTTGGCGGATGCATAGATTCAAGTCAGCATGTTATTACTCTTTCCGACCCATATGCTACCTCCATCAAATACAGTCCGTTGAGTAATTGTAACTCATTGCTTGTCGACTTCACCATTCAGCCCCCTACTGGCATCAATTACACGTTCTATTTTGGAGATGGAACTGCCGATACAACAAAAAAGACCAGCTTCCAGCATTTTTACAGCACGGCGAATTTTTACTCGCCTTACATGGTCTTAACAGACAATGCGGGATGTTTGGCCGGAGTCGGCGGCCAGGATGTGATCAAGGTGATCGGCGCCGACCCCTTATTCTCTCCCGACAAGAAAGCATTCTGTGATTCCGGAACTGTTTACTTCACCAACTATACGATCGGAAACGATCCGGTAACGGCATACAACTGGGACTTTGGCGATGGCAGCACGTCCTCAGATAAAGATCCGATTCATACATTCATGAGTCCGGGCAGGTATGTTGTTTCCCTGTCTGTAAACACGCAGAATGGATGTTCGAAGAGCATTACGGATACGATCCGCGTGTATGGGACGCCGGCGCCTGCTATCATCAGCGACAGTTCCGTGTGCATCAACTCAACCCTTACGTTCAAAGCCCAGCTTTCCGCAACCGACACGGCTGTAGTGCTGAACTGGAACTTTGGCAATGGAGCAACTTCTACCGCTGCCAGTCCTACGGTAAAATATGATAAAGAAGGAAGATATACCATCGGGCTAACAGTTACCAACCCGCAGGGTTGCAAAGGCACGGCAAGCAAATCAGTTACGATTACACCGTTGCCGGTGGTCACTGTGGCAGACAACCCCTATGTTCCGCTGGGTGCCAGCATCCCGCTTCCTGTTACCTACAGCAACAATATAGCTACATACAACTGGACGCCTGCTACCAACCTGTCTTGTACAAATTGTGCTGTACCGGTCGCATCTCCCGTACGCACAACCACGTACCAGGTCAATGTAACAGACAGCAACGGATGCACCAATTCAGGAGAGATTACCGTGAACGTAGCGTGCAATGAAAACAATTACTTTGTTCCCAACCTGTTTACACCAAACGGGGATGGAAACAATGATGTATTCTATCCAAGAGGCACCAGCATTCACCTGATTCAATCGCTGCGGGTGTTTAACCGCTGGGGTGAAATGGTTTTTGAGAAGCGTAATTTTGCCGCCAACAGTGCTGCAAACGGCTGGGATGGCATGTACAAAGGCAAGCCTGCTCCGGCAGATGCTTATGTGTACATCATGGAATTTATTTGCGGGAACGGCACCATCATCCCTTACAAGGGAAATATAACCCTGGTAAGATAAATGAGTGCCGCTAGTTCAAACAAGGTTGATATGAGAAAAAGCAAGATAAACGGATGGAAGCGGATATTGTGCATGGGATTGATCTGTTTTGCAGTAAACGGCTATTCCCAGGATCTGCATTTCTCACAGTTTTTTGAAGCACCCCTGCTGCGCAACCCCGCCCTCGCCGGCATCTTTACCGGCGACGTGAGGGTACAAGGCATCTACCGCGACCAGTGGAACAGCTTTACCAATGCCTACCGCTCGGGTTCGCTGAGCGGCGAATACAAAATGCCTGTAGGAAAAGGCAATGATTTTATCACCGCAGCCATGCAGCTCCTGTTCGACAAGGCTGGCACAGCCGGATTGACCACTACCCACTTGCTGCCGGCATTCAACTACCACAAATCACTCAGCGATGAAAAACCCATGTACCTGGCTGTAGGGTTTATGGGCGGACTGGTTCAAAAGCGCATAGACCGCTCAAAGATCACCACCAACAACCAGTTTGACGGGGCGGCATTTAACCCATCACTGGCCGATGGAGAAACGTTTTTGAATGCCAGCTACAGCTACCTGGATGCCGGTTTTGGCGCCAGCTTCAATACCAGTTTTGGAGAAGATGAGAAAAACAGCCTGTTTGCAGGTGTGGGATTTCATCACATGCACCGGCCCGCCAATTCTTTTTACCGTTCCTCGGCTGCCCTGCATCCCAAATACGTGTTTTCAGGAGGCGTAAAGTTCGCCATCGATGATTATACTTCTTTTACGCTGCAGGCCGACCAGTCTGTTCAAGGCGGCTTTAATGAAACGATTGGCGGAGCCCTGTACTCGTTTGGAGTAGGCGGAGAGCCGGAAAACCCGGCCTATATGCTGCATGCAGGCGCATTTTTGCGCTGGAAAGATGCGCTGATCCCTGTTTTGAAAATTGATTATAGACCGCTGGCCATCGGGTTAAGCTACGATGTAAACGTGTCGCAGCTCAAAACTGCCAGCCAGGGGCGCGGGGGATTTGAACTATCTGTTTCCTACATCGGTTTTTTAAACCGCGACAATTCTTCCAAGGATAAATTGTTGTGTCCCCGCTTTTGAGTAAAGTTGTACCAACGTTACCCCCATTGTTTTCTTGTGCAGAGAAGCTGGCTGGTTATGGACCTTTGATGATTGCCTCTACGCTGATCACTTCCTGATCGGTTAGGGTATCCGAGCCTTTGAAGTCTTTTGCCGCTCAGCAGTCCTGAGCTGGCCTGAAGCTGCTCCTGCCCCCTCCACTCATCTGCTTATTTTTCCGTTTGTCCTTTTCAAAAAAATATTTCCGGGTGCAAGAAATAGGCTGAAAGCCTTATTCAACCTGCATTCCGGGCTAAACCCGTTAGTATCCTATGTTAGTTACCTTGAAAAAAATGGTACTTTGTTTTGCATAGTACTGTGTTTGTCTCTATATTTGATCTGTCAAGTGATTATCCATCGGCCGTTTTCTTTTACCAGCTCCTAAATCCGCTTACAGAAAACAGCCTGAAAACAACGATTTATGAACATCGAAAACACGCAAAGCCAGATGCGCAAAGGAATCTTGGAATTCTGCATCCTTTCTATCATCCGGCGCGGAGAAGCTTATCCAAGCGATATCGTCGAAGAAATGAAAGCCGCCAACCTCCATATCCTGGAAGGCACCCTTTACCCGCTGCTCACACGGCTCAAAAATGCCTCTATGTTAAACTACCGCTGGGTAGAAAGCAATTCCGGTCCCCCCCGCAAATACTTTCTGCTAACACCTCAAGGCGAAGAATTCTACCGTGAACTCGAGACAACCTGGAATGAACTGGCCAGTGCTGTCAATACCCTGGCCAGTAAAAAAGACATCAGTTCAGCAAGCTAACCAACACTACTTCAACCTTTCAACTTATTAACAATGAAAAAAATTATCAACATAAACTTTCAGGGAAGAATCGTCCCCATTGAGGAGACGGCGTACGAGATCCTGATGCAATATGTAGAAAGTCTCCGCCGCTATTTTGCCAATGAAGAAGGCCGCGATGAAATCATCAACGACATTGAAAGCCGTATCGGGGAGCTTTTCTCCAACCGGCTGAAAGCCACTTCCGTCATCACCGATGAAGATGTTAATACAGTGATTGCCAGCATCGGGCGGCCGGAAGACTTTGACGAGGCAGAAGGCACCCAATCTGCCGGCAGCAGCACCGCAGCCGGAGGGAACCAGTACAGCTACCAGCAGCAGAACGGCACCCGCTCGCGCCGCCTGTACCGCTCGGCCAACGACAAAATCCTGGGTGGTGTAGCCGCCGGACTGGCCAACTATTTCGGCATCGACCCGGCTATCACCAGGGTCCTGTTTGTGCTTTTCTTTTTTATCGGTGGAGGCGGATTGCTGATATACATTATATTATGGATCGTGCTGCCTATCCACAACCTGGCAACAAATATCCGCAAACGCCTGTACCGCAACCCGGAGAACAAGATGGTCGGCGGCGTGGCAGCAGGTATTGCTGCCTACTTCAACATCGAAGTATGGATACCCCGGTTGATCTTTCTTTCTCCCTTTATATTAGGCGTGCTGAAAGGCATTCTGCACAGATCGATCGGACATGATTTTGACGATTTCCTGTTTAACGGACTGGGAGGCACCATCTTCATGACCTATATCGTTCTTTGGATCGTGCTGCCGGAAGCCAACAGTTCCACCGAAAAGCTGGAAATGCGCGGCGAACGGGTTGACCTGGAAACGATCAAAAAAACAGTGAAGGAAGACCTTGAAAACCTGCGCGGCAAAGCTGCCACCATGGGCGGTGAACTAAAGGAAAGAGCCCAGGCGATTGGCGCCGACCTGAAATCAACCTCACAGAACTTTGCCACAGAAGCAGGTCCGGTGGTACGCCGTTCGGCATCCGGTATCGGACATGTGCTGGGCATCCTGTTCAAAGCTTTCTTTTTATTTATTGCAGGAGCCATTGCCTTTGGCCTGATCATGGTGCTGATTACCCTTTTGTTCGGTGGCATCGGAGCGTTCCCTTTCAAAGATTTTGTGCTGGATGGTTTTGGTGAAAACCTGCTGGCCTGGTTAACCCTCCTGCTGTTTCTTGGCGTACCCATCATTGCCCTGCTGACATGGCTGATCAGGCGCATCACAGGCGTACGCTCACGCAAGAATTATCTTGGATACGCATTCGGAAGCCTGTGGATCATCGGACTGGTAAGTGCCATCCTGCTGGCCGTATCAATTGCCCGCGACTTTCGCTCACGCACCAGCGTACGGGAAGAAATCTTTGTAAGCCAGCCGCCTACGGGCAAACTGCTGGTAAAAGTTTCAGACAGCCGGGTAAAATATTACGACAGCGACTGGTTTGGATTTGACGACGAAGACCTGCCCTTTTTCAGCAAAAACCAGGACAGCATCCTGATCAATACGGTGCGGGTGAGGGTCCGGAAAAGCCCGGATTCCCTTTATCATGCCTATGGCGTAAAAATCAGCAGCGGTTCCAACCCGGGACTTGCTGAAAACCTGGCCAACCGGATCAGCTTCCGGGTTGCACAAAATGACAGTCTGCTGTACCTGCCCAAAGGCTTTACTATTACCCGCAATGACAAGTTCCGCAACCAGCAGTTCTTGCTTACCATAGAAGTTCCGGTAGGTAAAAGAGTAGAGGTAGACAGGAGTGTAGACGGATACGGCTGGTTTACCATCAACGTAAACCGCAGAAGAAACTGGAATACCGAGTGGGAAGAATGGGACGGAGCATATGGCTACAATACAAATAAGGAGTACACCATGACACAGGACGGCTTAAAGGAAACAGCAGAATTAGACCGTCCTCGCAGGGACAACAAAGATGATGAGGGTGAAGGCAATAATGAAGAAGACAACCAGAACAATGACAACCGCGGTTACCGGTACAAAAATAATCGAGGGGAAAAACGGGACAGCTCTGCTGTAAAACCCGACAGTGCTCGCCAGGTTGTATACAGTACAGCAAATGAAGACACGCAAAATCAGGAAGCCGGCAAAAAATCAGGTGGAAAACACCATGCCGCCGTGTACACAGTTGTGTTGATGAATCCCTGAAAACTTTACCTGCTGCTCCCTCCAAAGCAGCAGGCAGGTTGAAGTTTGATAAAGATAGGCCCCTCCTTTCCAGGCGGGGCTTCTTTCTTGCAAAAGCCCGGATCCTTTTCCGGATGTATCCTTATTCATAAATCATGAATTATCGGGCCAGGGCTTGTTTGCTAAGGGCCAAGCTATAAATTTGCTATAAACACATCAGATGAAACAAACACCTTTTTACCAGAAGCATGTTGCCCTTGGGGCTAAAATGGCTGAGTTTGCAGGTTACAATATGCCTATCAGCTATTCGGGTATCAATGACGAACATGCCACGGTAAGACGAAATGCCGGCGTTTTCGACATCAGTCATATGGGTGAATTCATCCTGAAGGGCGAAGGAGCCCTGCCCCTGCTCCAAAAGCTGACTACAAACGATGCCTCCAAACTTACAGCAGGCAAAGCACAGTACAGCTGTCTTACCAACAACAATGGCGGCATCGTAGATGATCTGGTTATATACTGTATTGAGGAAAACAAGGTTTACATGGTGGTGGTGAACGCCAGCAACATCCAGAAAGACTGGAACTGGTTTACCCACCACAATACAGAACGGGCTGAGATGCACAACATCTCTGATCAAACCTGTTTGCTGGCCATACAGGGGCCCAATGCTACCAGGATCCTGCAGCCCCTGACCGATCTGGACATCATGAACCTAAAGTATTACACGTTTGTTAAAGGAACGTTTGCAGGGGTCGACAATGTACTGATCAGCGCCACAGGTTATACCGGATCGGGTGGCGTAGAGATTTATTTTGAAGACAAGGAAGGAGCGGCAGATCTGATCTGGGATAAAATCTTTGAATTGGGGGCACCCCAGGGTTTGAAACCCATCGGATTGGGTGCCAGAGACACGCTGCGGCTGGAAATGGGCTTTTGTTTGTATGGGAACGACATAGATGATACAACCTCGCCGCTGGAAGCAGGACTGGGATGGATCACTAAATTTACAAAAGAATTCACAGCCCGGGATATCCTGCAGGACCAGAAAGAAGAAGGGGTGGCACGCAAGTTGGTCGGTTTCGAGATGGTGGAAAAAGCCATTCCCCGGCACGATTATGAGATAAAGGATTTCAGCGGTATGACGATTGGCAAAGTCACTTCCGGCACACAATCACCCACGTTGGGTAAAGGAATCGGGCTGGGGTATGTAAGCAAGGTTTTTAGCGGAATTGACTCCAAGATTTACGTAAAGGTGCGCGACAGACTGGTTCAGGCCAAAGTAGTTAAATTTCCTTTTTCCTGAGAAAAGCGGCAGCTTCCCCCTTACCTGGTATCTTATTTGTTTATCACAGATCCAGTTCAGCTATGCCTACAATTCATCTAACGACTTTTATTGCTGCGCCGCAGGAACGGGTATTTGACCTGAGCAGGAGCATCGACATTCACCGGAAATCAATGATCCACTACAAAGAAACAGCTGTGTCAGGGGTTACGGCCGGATTGATTGGCCTGGGGGAGACCGTCACCTGGAAAGCAAAGCACCTGGGAAAAATGAGATTTCTCCGCGCCAAGGTCACCGCCATGGACAGACCGCACTCCTTTACAGATGAACAGATCATGGGCGATTTCAAAAGCCTGAAACACGAGCATTATTTTAAAGCTGTCCACAACGGAACCATTGTGATCGATTTGTTCAGTTTTGAAACGCCTTATGGCAAAGCCGGTATGCTGCTGAACAAAATTTACCTGAACAATTATCTCAAGAAATTGCTCGAACAACGGAACGAAACCATCCGCCAATACGCTGAAAGCGACAAATGGAAGTATCTGCTCGAACACAATATGGTGAGATACTAGAAAAAGCTGTTAGCTTAGCAGTTGCCGGAAGTTAAAAATCTTGTTGCTAAACGCCCAAAGCGGAAGCAACAGGCCAGCAGCCTCTTTATCGATTGCCTCTGCCTGTTATTATTCACTTATTGAAACAGGAAAACTTGAAACCAACTTTATACACCTCCCTTTCGCCTGCCCTGTTGCACCTCTACAACGCAAGAAGCGCCATTGTAGTGATCATCGACGTGCTTCGTGCTACTTCCACCATCTGTACCGCTTTGTACAACGGCGCCAAATACATCATTCCCGTCGACAACGTACCCAGGTGCATTGAATGGGGAAAGCAGATCGAGTGTGTTACGGCCGGTGAACGCGATGGCCGGATTGCCGAAGGACTGGAGCACGGCAACTCACCCTATGAATATTCCCGGGAGTTTATTGCGGGTAAAACCCTGGTGCTGACCACTACGAATGGCACACGCCTGCTTTACATGGCCATTGAAAAAGGGGCTGCCAAAATCATCACCGGCTCTTTTCCCAACTTATCCGCCGTTTGTGATTACCTGATCGCCCAGCAACACAACGTGATCCTGGCATGTGCAGCCTGGAAAGACAAGGTGAATATCGAAGACACGCTTTTTGCCGGTGCCGTAATAGACCGGATAAAAGACCATTTCCTGCTCGACTGTGACGCTTCCCAGATCGCCGCTTCGCTGTACAACGAAGCAAAGGATGACCTGCTGGGATTCATGCAAAGAAAGAATGCCTCTCACTATCACCGACTGAGCGGCTACGGGCTTGAAAAAGACATTCAGTACTGCCTTACAGAAGATGTGGCCAATGTATTGCCGTTTTATGAAGAGGGAAAGCTGATTATCAGAAAACAATAATTCAGGAGAAACTTTTAACGTTTCATCGAAACCGGGCAAATTGGGCTATACAGCTTGTTTGCCTATTTTTACAGACAATCTTGTTACACCCTGAAAAAAGTCCTGAAAATATTTGGCTATGCGCTGCTAACAATTATCTGCCTGGCAGTGCTGATAGCAGGACTGATAAACATTCCTTCCATACAGAACTGGATTGTACGCGAAGCCACCTACAAGCTGGCCAAAGACCTGCATACAAGAGTCAAGATTGACCATGTAGACCTGAACCTAGTGCTGCTCAACAAGATGCAGCTCAACGGCACCCTTGTGGAAGATCACAACAAAGACACCCTACTGTATGCCGGTGCCCTCAGTGTCCGGATCACCGACTGGTTCTTCGTCAAAGACAAAATCGTGCTGAAATACCTGAGCCTCCGTGATGCGACTATCAACCTGCACCGGGTTGATTCGGTGTGGAACTACACCTTTCTGGCCGATTATTTTTCCTCCCCTTCTACCGGGCCCAAAAAGAAAAGTGGTGTTGACCTGGATCTGAAGACGGTAGAGCTAGACAGGATCCGTTTACTGAGAAAGGATGAATGGCGGGGAGAAGACATGTTTTTCTCTGTCCGGTCGCTCGACCTGGACGCCCGGAAGCTGAGCGTACCGGAGAAGAATATGGACATCACCAACCTGGAGCTGGTAAATCCCTATTTTTCCATCTACAATTATAAAGGAAGAAGACCACCCCGGCCGCACCTGCCCGACACGGCAGATGTCCCTGACCCCGTCACCACCGGATTGCAATGGAATCCGGAAGGATGGAAAGGAAAAGTTGGGAACCTGGTCATCCACAACGGCACGTTCAAAAACAGTATACAGATCAACCGGCCTGTATACAAATACTTCGATGGGGCTTACATGGTTTTTGATGATATAGAAAGCCATTTCAAGGATATAAACCTGTTCAAGGACACTGTCAGTGCCCGCGTGCAGCTGAGCACCCACGAACGCAGCGGCTTTAACATAGCATCTCTCTCGGCTGATTTTAAAATGCATCCACGCGCCATGGAATTTGCCCACCTGGACATCAAGACTGGCGGCAAAAGCCATTTGCAGAACTTCTTTGCCATGCGGTACAGAAGCTTTGATGACCTGAGCGACTTTATCGACAAGGTAAACATGGAAGGCAATTTGAAAGAGAGCGAGGTGGAAAGCAGTGACCTGGCATATTTTGCGCCTGAAATAAAGACCTGGAAAAAACGGCTTTTTCTCACCGGCCGCGTCAGGGGTACAGTTGCCAACCTCACGGCCAATGATGTGCAGATAAAAGCAGGCGCAAACACATTCTTCAGCGGTAGCGTGAAAATGATCGGTTTACCGGATATTGAAGAAACCTTTATAGACCTTACATCAAAAGATTTCAGAACTACTTACGCCGATGCAGTTGCTTTTGTGCCGCAGCTCAGCCAGGTAACCGAGCCCGACCTGCGCTTATTGGGCTACATGAAATTTCGCGGGTACTTCACTGGTCTGCTCAACGATTTTATTACCTCCGGCGTTATCCAGACCGGTTTGGGTACCGTTACTACAGACATGAACTTAAAGATGCCTGCCAGGGCAACAAGCAGCTATTACGGTACGCTGACAGCCACCAATTTTGAGCTGGGTAAGCTGTTGCAGAATAGCAAGCTGGACAGGGTAAGCTTTAACGGGAAGATAGACGGAAAGGGGTTTACGCTGAAAGACCTGCAGGCAAACCTGGTTGGACAGGTACAAAAGATCGGGTTTAATAATTACACCTATTCGAATATTGACATCAACGGACAGTTCTCCAAAAAGATGTTCAATGGACAAGCCGCTATTCAAGATTCGAACCTGGTAGCCGGTCTGATGGGATTGATTGATCTGCGAACCGGAACACCCCGCTTTGACCTGGCAGCCTCTATCAGCAAATCGAACCTGAAAAAGCTGCAGCTGTATGCTGAAGACATTGACATCAGCGCCGACCTTAAATTTGATTTTTCCGGCTCAGACATAGACAATTTTGAAGGCTCAGCAAAGGTCTTTAATGCCGATATCTATAAAGACGGACAACGTCTTTCCTTTGATTCGCTTACGCTCAGTGCTACTTCGCTGGTAAAAGATTCTCTTTCTCCCGCCAATACAGTGGCAGCCACTGCTTCCCTGACCGGGACCTCAACCAATGAGAGCGAGCCTGCAACAAATCCCGCAGACCAGCCCCTGGCAGCTAAAAACGGAGCCCGGGCAGGTCCGCCGTCCCTTATAACCTCAACAAGAGCCGGCAAGCGGGTAGAAATCCGCAGCAATGAATTTAGTGTTGACCTGAGCGGAGAGTTTTCGATCAAAGAGCTGCCCGCAGCTTTTCAAACATTTCTGAACCGCTATTTTCCCAGCTATATCAATCCATCGCCCAGGAAACTCCTGAACGACGATTTCACCTTTGCGATCTCCACCCGCAAAGTCGACAACTATGTCGGCATATTTGTGAAAGACCTCACCGGTTTCAACACCACTTCTGTTACCGGCAGCATCAATACCAAACAAAACCTCTTTCACCTTAAAACAGCCGTTCCCAAGTTCAGCTATAAAAACATTGACTTCTACAATGTAGCCCTTACCGGTGACGGAAACATGGACAGCCTGAACCTGGCCTCTACCATCGAAGACATATTTGTAAACGACAGCCTGCATTTTCCCAATACGGCCATCAGCATCCGCTCGAGCCAGGATATCTCAAAAGTAAACATCGCGGCCAGCGCAAGCCAGACCCTGAACTCGGCCAATATCTCCGGACAGGTGCAGACCCTGCCAGACGGTGTACGCATTTCCTTTAACCCCTCTGTTTTTGAGATCAACGCCAAGAAATGGACCATTGACGCAGGCGGCGAACTGGTGCTGAGTAAAAAGCTGGTTACCTCAGATGGGCTGAAGATCTACAACAACGAGCAGGAGATCCGCTTAAGTTCAACGCCTTCTTCTATCGGCAACTCCAACGACCTGCTGGTTGATCTGAAGAACATCAACATCGGTGACTTTGCACCTTTTTTCAGCAAAGACAACCGGCTGGAAGGCTTGTTGAACGGCCATGTGGAGGTGATCGATCCTTTTGAGAATTTACATGTGGACATGAAGGGGGAAGCCAGGCAGTTCCGTCTCGACAATGATTCTATTGGCCGCCTTCAGCTCAGCGCCATGTATGCAAAGGGCTCCGGAACCCTGCAAACCCGGGTAAGCTCCGACAATCCGCAATACAATTTTGACCTGGAGGGCTTGTTCAACCTGCTCGACAGCACCCGGCGGCAGGACATGGACCTGAAAATAAACCTGCAGCATACCAGCATTCACTTGCTGGAAAGATACATGACCGGCATTTTCAGCCGCATGTCGGGTGAGGCAACAGGGGTTCTGCAAGTAGTAGGCGGCTTCAACAACCTCAAATACCTGGGCAGCATTGAACTAAAGAACGGAGGCTTGCTGGTTGATTATACAAAATGTTATTATAAGATACCCGGCGCTACCATCAGGTTTGAGGACGGGGTGATCGATTTTGGAAGCTTCCCGGTCAAAGACAGTCTCAACAACAGCGGCGAGATAGTAAATGGCAAGCTCTACCACCAGAACTTCAAGTCCATGTCGTTCGACTTTCACCTGCGCAGCAACCAGATGCTGGTGCTGAACACCACGTCTGCAGACAACAACCAGTTCTATGGAACCATGATCGGCAAAGTGAACATGAGCTTTACAGGGCCGATGGAAGACATGCAGATGGACATCAAAGGCGAGCCGACCGATACTTCCAACATCTATCTCCCTATCGGCAGCAGCCGGGAAACCGGTGCAGCAGGTTATATTGTATGGAAGGTATATGGCCGGGAAATGCAGAACCAGGGGCTGAGCGAACAAAGCAACCTGACGGTGGCACTGGACCTCACCGCCAACAAGTACGCGAAAGTATTTGTAATCCTGGACGAGCTGACCGGTGACATCATTGAAGCCACTGGCAACGGCAACATCCGCTTGCAGGTAGAACCCAGCGGATCCATGACCATGAACGGCCGCTTCAATATCGAAAAAGGAAATTACACGTTCACTTTCCAATCCCTCAAAAGAAACTTCAAGCTAAGGGGAGATGCAGGAAGCTATATTGCCTGGAACGGAGATCCTTACAATGCAGTGATAGATGTGGAGGCGGAGTATGAGGCCAACAACGTCCGTTTCAGCGATCTCTTGAACGGCTCCAAAGATGACTCGATCATGAGCCAGGATGTAAAACGGTACAGGGGCCAGGTATTGGTGATAGCCAATATAACAGAAAGCCTCAATGCGCCCAAGATCGCTTTTCACATTGAACTGCCTGCCAACAGTCCGATCCGCAATGATTTTAATATAGCGAGTACGCTGAACAGAATACAAACCAACGAGAACGAACTGAACAAACAGGTTTCTTTCCTGATATTATTTAATACGTTTGGTCCCTATACAGGAGAGGGTGCCCGAAGTGCCAGTACCAGTGATATTGCCAACAAGGCACTGGAGGGCATTGTGGTCAACAGTATTTCCGGATTCCTGTCCAATATCTTGACGAGCGAGTTTTCCAACGTGCTGCAGGACGTCTTTAAGGACAAAAGCCTGAAGGTAAACATCAATGCCACCCTGTACAGCGGAAGCAACCTGATCAGCAACTACAATACCAACCAGATCGCCCTGCCGGACAGGACCAATTTCAACCTGTCTATCGGAAAAAGCTTTTTTAACGAGCGGCTGTCGTTTATTGTGGGGGGCGCGCTGGACTTTGGCCTGAACACCACCCAGCAGAACCAGTCGGCTGCTTTTCCCTTTCTGCCGGATGTAACAGCCGAGTGGCGCTTAACTCCGGATGGCAAGTTCCGCCTGACCTTCTTCTACCGGGAAAACTATACCTATCTGGGTGCCGGCGGCAAACAAAACCGCTCCGGCAGCAGCATCTCCTTCCGCAAAGAATTCGACCGGGTTGATGAGCTGTTTAAAAAGAAGAAGTCTAAACCTTGATTTACAGGATTTTTGGGAGAGGATTGAAGTGATGATACTTCGGAAAATGGCACCAGCATCAGCCCCGCTTCAGTGCAGTCTTCCGGAATATAATCACTCCAATCCTCTCCCAAAAATCCTGTAAATCAAGGTTCAGACAAGTTACTTCATAATCTCATGTCCCAGTTTATCACGCTTGGTCTTTAGATAATTTTCGTTGTAGGGGTTGGAGGCAACTTCTACGGGTACTGTTTCTACGATCTCGATGCCGTAGCCTGCGAGGCCGGCCCTTTTTTTCGGGTTGTTGCTGATGAGGCGTAGTTTGGTGATGCCCAGGTAGCGCAGTATTTGTGCGCCTACGCCATAATCTCTTTTGTCCATGGGGAAGCCCAGGTGCAGGTTGGCTTCCACCGTGTCCATGCCTTCTTCCTGGAGACGGTAGGCCTTGAGCTTGTTTACCAGCCCGATGCCCCTTCCCTCCTGGTTCATGTACAGGATCACGCCTTTTCCTTCTTCCTCTACCATCATCATGGCTTTGTGCAGTTGCTCACCGCAGTCGCAGCGGAGAGAACCGAGGATGTCGCCGGTGAAGCAGGATGAATGGACCCTTGTAAGTACGGGTTCATCCTTTTCAAATTCACCTTTTATCAGGGCCAGGTGTTCGTTGTTGGTATTTTTTTCCCGGAACGAGATCAATTTGAAGTGACCGTATTTTGTCGGCATGTCGACACGCACGATTTCTTCTATCAGGGTATCGGTTTTCAGGCGGTACTCAATCAGGTCTTTGATAGAGATGATGGGGAAATCAAACTTCCGGGCGATCTTCATCAGTTCGGGCAGACGGGCCATGGAGCCGTCTTCGTTCATGATCTCAACCAGTACGCCGGCCGGTTCAAAACCTGCCAGCCGGGCCAGATCGATGGCGGCTTCGGTATGACCGATGCGACGGAGTACACCACCGCTTTTTGCTTTGAGGGGGAAAATATGTCCGGGCCGGCCCAGGTCATCAGGAGTGGTAGCCGGATCAATCAGGGCCTGGATCGTTTTGGCGCGGTCGCTGGCCGAAATACCGGTGGTGCATCCGTGCCCCAGCAGGTCTACCGAGACGGTAAAGGCAGTTTCGTGGAGGGCCGTGTTTTTGTTGACCATCATGCTGAGCTGCAGCTCATTGCAGCGTTCTTCCACCAGGGGTACGCAAATCAGTCCGCGGCCGTGGATGGTCATAAAGTTTACGATTTCCGGCGTTACGTTGCGGGCTGCGGCAATAAAATCTCCTTCATTCTCCCGGTCTTCGTCGTCCACTGCTATCACCATCTTGCCTTGTTTAATGGCCTGAATGGCAGTTTCTATTGTATCTAGCATGTATTGTAGAATTTAATTGTAAAAGTAACAATTACAGGGAAGTTAAGTTTTATTCTTGGTTTGCCAGCTCTTTCCCCGGGTCCAAGCAGCAATCAGGCCTGGCTTGTTGCCTAACAAAATGTTAATGGAGAAACTATACAAATCCTGAATTATTTATTTTATTTGCACGCGTAAAAAAATTAACATGAAAGTGATGATTAGAGGTTTTATTACTCTTTCTGTCCTTTTGTTATCGTTTTTTTCCTATTCACAGGTAACAAACAGTAACATTACAGGGACAGTAAAAACGGCCAACGAGGCCCTAGCAGGCGCTACGATCAAAGCGACCCACCTGCCTACCGGTACTGTTTTCAGCACCGTTTCCCTTAAACAAGGGGTGTTCAACATCGTTAACATGATACCTGGCGGCCCTTACCGCATCGAAGTATCGTATGTTGGCTATCAGACCATTACACAGGACAGCGTGTACCTGGCCCTGGGTGAAAACACCCGCGTGGATCTTTCTTTGGGCACCAACAACTCCACGACCCTGGAAAATGTAGTGGTAACAGGTAGCTCTACAGCCAAAAAGAAAACAGGTGCTTCCACCAATATCGGCCGGCAGCAGCTTGCTACCCTGCCTACCCTGTCGCGCAGCATCTCCGACTTTACCCGCTTAACCCCCCAAGCTGCCCCCCAGACCGGTGGCGGTACTTCTTTTGGAGGCTCCAACAACCGGTATAATAATATTACCATTGATGGTGCAGTGAACAACGATGTGTTTGGACTGGCGAACTCCGGTACGCCCGGTGGCCAGGCCAATACCCAGGCCATTTCCCTCGATGCGATCCAGGAAATCCAGGTGGTACTGGCACCTTACGACATCACATACGGAAACTTTACCGGTGGCGGCGTAAATGCCGTAACGCGTTCCGGAACCAACAAACTGGACGGATCGGCTTACTATTTTGTCCGCAACCAGAATACGATCGGAAAAGACCCGCTCACCCGGCTTAAAACAGCTGATTTCTCCGACAAGCAGTACGGCCTGCGTCTTGGTGGTCCGATCATCAAGAACAAGCTGTTCTTTTTTGTGAATGGTGAACTGGGCAGAAGAACGGCCCCTACCATCAACAACGCCGGAGACCCGGGCGCTGTGCTCACGGTAGCTGAAGCCCAGACCCTGACCGATTTCATGAAGAAAACATACAATTACGATCCGGGCACGTTCTCTGCATTCAATGCTGAAACACAAAGCAACAAGCTGTTCGGCCGCATCGACTGGAACATCAACGACAAGCACCGGCTTACTGTTCGCCACAACTACATCAAGGCGTTTGATGACAATATCTCCAGAACCGGTACCCTGTTCCGGTATGGCAACAACACCTACCGCTTCAACAACAAACAAAACACAACGGTAGCAGAGCTGCGGAGCCGCTTTAGCAATACCATGTCGAACGACCTGATCTTCAGTTTGCAAAGGATCCGTGATTACCGCACAACTTATGGCAGTCTCTTCCCTTCAATTGAAATCACCAAAGGTTCAGGTACTGTTCAGTTAGGTTCTGAAAGAAGCTCGGTGGCCAATGAACTCGACCAGGACATCACAGAGATCACCGACAACTTCAAGATCTTCAAAGGCAAACAAACATTTACCATTGGTACACACAATGAGTTCTTCAGCTTCAGAAACCTGTTTATCAACAACCTGAACGGAAGATGGCGCTTTAACAGCCTGACTGATTTTTACAACAACAACCCGCGCCAGCTGGATGTTACCTATTCAAATGTTGCGGGTGATCCCCGCCCGGCAGCTAAATTCTCTGCTGCCCAGCTTGGCTTTTATGTACAGGATGAGATCCAGCTCAACAAGCAGTTCCGCCTTACAGCCGGCCTGAGGTTGGATGTGCCCATGATCAACGACCAGCCTACTTATAACAAGATCGTTGACTCTACCTTTAAAGGAGCTTATAATACGGCCTTTATCCCCAACAAGCAACCGCTTTGGTCACCCAGGGTGGGCTTTAACTATGATGTGATCGGCAACCAGAGCCTTGTTGTAAGAGGAGGAGCCGGTATATTCACAGGCCGCGTACCGTTTGTGTGGATCTCTAACCAGTTCTCCAATACAGGTGTGCTGCTGAATACCATCAGCGTTTCAGACAATACAGCTACGCCCGCCAACGAAGTAAATAACGGCAAAGGATTTGAACCAGACCCGGCCAAACAAGGTACACTCGGAACAGCCGGCAGAACATTTGAAGCAGACATCATCGACAAGAAATTCAAATTTCCGCAGGTGGCCCGCTTTAACCTGGCTGCTGATGCCAAGCTGCCCGGCGGCATCAACGTAACCGTTGAAGGCATCTACTCAAAAACCATCAACAACATCCTCTACAAAGATGTAAACCTTACAGCACCGGTAGGCGTTGTTGATCCGGCTTATAACAATGGCTTCGACAAACGCATCGCTTATGCTACGTCTACAAACGGAAGAAGAATCAATCCGAACATCACCAATGCCATCCTGATCTCCAATACCAACAAAGGCTATAGCTACAACGTTTCTGTACAGCTGAGCAAAACATGGAAACACGGTTATGCAATGCTGGCTTATAACCACAATGATGCAACAGAAGTAAACAGCGGCGCCAGCTCCACTGCCCTGTCGAACTGGGAATTTGTACAGGTGGTAGGCGATCCCAACAATCCGCCCCTGGCTACAACCAACTACGCCCTTACACACCGCATCATCGGCGTAGTGTCGTATAACCTGAATTACACCAAATTCATGCGTACAACGCTTTCCTTCTTCTACTCAGGCAATTCCGGCGCAAGGATCACGTACGTAGTGAACGGCGACCTGAACAGCGACAACCGCTTTGGAAACGACCTGGTGTATGTTCCCAGGAACCCCAGCGAGATCAAGTTTGTTGACTACCTGAATGCCGACAACACCGTGCGCTTTACAGCCGCCCAGCAGTCAGCTGCCTTTGAATCTTATATCAACAGCAACAAATACCTGAGCAAAAGAAGAGGACAGTACACAGAAAGAAATGGCAGCAGCAACCCCTGGGAACACGTGGTTGACATGCGCCTCGCCCAGGATTTCTTTATCACAAGGGGTGAAAACAAGCACACGCTGGAATTTACCTTCGATGTGTTCAACTTCACCAACCTGCTGAACAAGAACTGGGGCCGTCAGTACAGTGTTACGAACCAGGCTTATAACCTGCTCACGACCATCAACAGAACCAGTGGCGCGTTTATCGGCAAGGGTTATAACTTTACTCCCGGACAAGCTCCGTGGACCCTTACATTCGCTTCCCGTTTCCAGGGACAGTTTGGCGTAAGGTACTCGTTCAACTAAGAACACCGGAAAGAACATAAAAGGGGTTGAGAGAAGTGATAAACTTTTCTCAACCCCTTTCTATTTTTAGCCAGTTTTCGATTTTTATTAAGATCTATGCCATACAAGCTGGCATAGGGCTGATTACAAAGGCCTTTTCATCTTACCCCATCCCCATTTCAGGAACTCAGGCATGGCTTTGGCCCAGGTAGCTATATCATGCCGGCCACCCTCCAGCTCCAGGTAGCGGATGTCTTTTTTAGGATGATAACCCTTTTTAACGAGTTCATCAATCAGGGTAATGGTATCGTCGATGGCATCGATGATGCCATTTTTGTTGCGGTCCATGGTTTCATCCAATGTGCCTGCTTCAAAGAAGAATTTTAGTTTTGGCTTGTGCTTTTCAAAGCGCACCTGTGCATGCATGATGCGGTCGCGGTCTTCCTCATATCCTTCTTCCAGCCCGCGGACCCTCCACCACAATGATCCGCTGAATACACCGACCCTTGAGAACTGGGTTGAATGGTTCCAGGCTATATCCAACGCGCTCAAGCCGCCCATCGAAAAACCGGCGATGGCTTTTTCCCGGAATGTGATGTGGGGATAAGCCTGGTGGATAGCAGCCAGCAATTCTTTAAAAATAAATTTCGCATACAGCCCGGCCTTATTGCCCCGCCCCTGGTAATCGGCCGCATGTGCGGTACCATATTCCATCATGCGATCACCGGCATGGATACCTACGCAAAATAAGGGAGACACAGCTTTGTCTTGGTAGAGTTGTTCCAGCATGGCTTGCAGCCCCAGCTGCTCCATGTCTTGTCCGTCGTTGATGAGCAACAGGGTGGGAGAAGAAGATTTGCGCAAAGAAGGCGGAAGAAAGTAGTCGACCCTGACGCGGCGGTGCAGCAATTCAGATTCAATCACTCCGGTTTCCAGCCTGACAGCACCTTTTTTTTCCGTTCGCATGATCGCATAGGTTAAACTGATTTATATATCAGCAAGATACATGCAAGCCGGAGAGAAGAATTTTTTTTATTGTTGATTTAAAAATTAAATTTGGTTTTACCTGTAAAATGGCTTGATGCAAGTGGAATTGTCTGTTCCAGGTCCTTTATACAGGTGGTCCCCCCTTATAACCAACCTTATTTATCTATTACCAAAAAACAACAATATGAAAAAAATTGGCATTCTCTTCGGGCAGGAAAGAAGTTTTCCGATGGCATTTGTAGACAGGGTAAACAGCAAGGGCATTGAGGGAATTGTTGCAGAACCAGTACGCATCGACAAGATCATGCAGGGTGAGCCCACAGAATATGCCGTTATAATAGACCGCATCTCGCAGGATGTTCCTTTTTACCGGGCTTACCTGAAAAACGCAGCTTTAACAGGTACGGCCGTGATCAACAACCCGTTCTGGTGGAGTGCGGATGAAAAATTTTTCAACAACTGTCTGGCCACAAAGATCAATGTACCTGTTCCTAAAACGGTGATCCTGCCCTCCCGGGATCTGCCGGCAGATACTTCCGATCAATCATTCAGCAATCTGGCCTACCCGTTAGACTGGGAAGCGATTTTTAATTACGTTGGTTTTCCGGCTTATATGAAACCGTTTGCCGGCGGAGGCTGGAAAAATGTGTACCGGGTCAGCGATGCCGATGATTTTTTTAACAAGCATGCAGAAACCGGTGAGCTGGTGATGCTGCTGCAGGAAGAAATTATTTTTGAAGAATACTACCGCTGCTATTGTATTGGCGGCAAGCACGTTCACATCATGCCGTATGAGCCGCGCAACCCGCACCACCTGCGCTATGAAGCAGGCTTCACTCCTACGGAAGAAAAGACCCAGCTGATGACAGACATCGTCCTGCGCATCAATGAATACCTGGGTTATGATTTTAACACTGTAGAGCTGGCATTGCGCGACGGGGTTCCTTATGCCATCGACTTTTGCAATCCCGCGCCGGACGCCGAGATCAAAAGCGTGGGACAAAAAAACTTTGACTGGGTTGTAGAAACAGCTGCCAATTTCGCCATCGAAAAGGCAACGCAGTATGAAAAGGACAAGGACAACCTGACCTGGGGAAAGTATATCAAGCGGAGCGCTTCCGGCCAGCCGTTGATTTAAGTACACAACCCCACAAGCCATGTTTACCATTTTTGACGAAGAGCAGGAGACGTATATCCAGGTAGAAGAACCGGATTATTCGCTGACGTATACGTATGCAGATTACCTGATTTGGAAATATGAAGAGCGGCTGGAACTGATCAGGGGCAAGATCTTTAAGATGAGCCCCGCGCCCAATCCTGTACACCAGCAGCTAACAATGAAAATTTCAGGTGAGCTCTTTTTGTTCTTAAAGGGAACTCAATGCCAGGTGTATCCTGCCCCATTGGATGTAAGACTGCCTGTTCAAAACAGGAAAAAAGATCATGAAGTAACAACCGTGGTCCAGCCTGATGTCTGTGTTATATGCGATCTGTCGAAAATAGACGATAAAGGATGTTGTGGAGCACCAGACCTGGTTGTAGAAATCCTCTCTCCCGGCAATTCAAGAAAGGAAGTCCGGTTAAAATTCGAGTTGTATGAAGAAGCCGGTGTAAAAGAGTACTGGCTTGTAAATCCTGCCGAACAAAACCTGGTTGTATACGTACAAAAAGAAGCGGGAAAGTTTGAAGGCGGAAAGATGTACACGGACGGCGACCAGCTGGAAAGCTGGGCTGTACCTGGATTTATTTTAGAAGTGAGCGAAATATTCACACGATAAAAATTGCGTATGCCAAATCTGAATTACAAGCATTTTACCCTGGGTGTGGAAGAAGAGTACATGGTACTTGACCCGCACACAAAAGAGCTGACCAGCCATGAACAAAAGATCGTCCAGGAAGGCCATAAGGTGATCAAGGACAAGGTAAAAGCAGAGATGCACCAGGCGGTGGTAGAGGTGGGTACCGATATATGCCAGGATATTGACGAGGCATACAAAGATGTAGCCCTGCTGCGCAAAACCATTTCAGACATTGCCGGCAACCTGGGTTTCTGGATGGGTGCTTCGGGTACCCATCCATTCAGCCACTGGCAGAGCCAGCTGATCACCGATCATGCCCGTTACAATGAGATCGTGAACGAGCTGCAGGAAGCGGCCCGCAGCAACCTGATCTTTGGCCTGCACGTGCATGTAGGCATGGAAAGCCGCGACATGGCCATCCACATTGCCAACTCGGCCCGCTATTTCCTGCCGCATATCTATGCCCTGAGCACCAACTCTCCCTTCTGGGAAGGCAGAAGGACCGGCTACAAGTCTTTTCGCACAAAAGTTTTTGATAAATTTCCCCGTACCGGTATTCCCGATTATTTTGAAAGCATTGAGGCCTACGACCGGTACGTGAACCTGCTGATCAAAACCAACTGCATCGACAACGCAAAAAAAATCTGGTGGGATCTCCGGGTGCATCCCTTCTTTAACACGGTAGAGTTCCGCATTTGCGATGTACCGATGACGGTAGAAGAAACCATTGCTATTGCCACCCTGTTCCAGGGCGTATGCGCCAAGCTGTACAAGCTGCGCTCCAAGAACATGAACTACATGATCTACCCACGGGCCCTGGTAACCGAAAACAAATGGCGGGCAGGCCGATATGGCCTTGATGGCAGCCTGATCGATTTTGGCATTGAAGCCGAAGTAAATACCCGTGTGCTGATTTACGAGCTGCTTGATTTTATTGATGATGTGGTTGATCCGCTGGGCAGCCGGCATATGCTCCCGCTGGTACAAAAGATACTGGACCAAGGTACAGGCGCCGACCGGCAGTTGAAGATTGTAGACGAAACGGGCGATATGGCGCAGCTGGTTGACTACATCCATACACAGTTCTTAGTGGGAATTGACTAAACCGCTTCTCACACCTTAAAAAATAATATATATATCCGTAACGCTGGGAAAAGACTAGGATTTTTCCCAGGAGAGCTATTTTTTGCCCAAAAAATTGTTATTTGGCTGTTAATTAAAGAAAAATTTCCAGAATTAACATTATTTTTTAATATTGCAGCTTTAACCCTTGCTCTCGCCATCCCCTTTCTTCCGTTTCCTATGATATACTGAACTATTGTAGTGCTGGAGAGAATACTATCGTAGTCTTTTTTACTAAACTATATATGCACATGAGAAAATGTTTTACACTGCTACTGGTGCTGATGTCTTGCGCATTTGCCCAGGCACAGAACCGCACGATCACCGGTGTGGTCCGGGATGAAAAAGGAGCACCTGTTCCATTTGCCAGCATTACCATAACCGGAAGAAAGACCGGTACTACCGCCGATGCAGATGGTAATTTCAAGATTACCATTCCTGCCAATACCCGCCTCTCTGTTTCTGCTTCCGGTTACAAAGAAACCCCGCTTATTCCCTCCAATGCAGCGATCCATACGGTTGTGCTCCAGGCAGGGACCGGACAAATGGAAGAAGTAGTGGTAACGGCCCTGGGTATAAAGCGCCAGGCCCGTTCATTGGGATACTCCGCAGCTACCGTTAAAGCAGATGAACTCACACAAGCCAGAACGACCAATGTCCAGAATGGTTTGGTGGGAAAAGTTTCCGGTTTACAGATCAGTACAGTGAACAACGGCGTATTTGCCGATACCCGTATTGTGCTGAGAGGCATCCGCTCCTTGACCGGTAACAACCAGCCGCTGTTGGTAATCGACGGTGCACCGGTTGCTTTAAGCTATATCAACACCATCAATCCCAATGATGTAGACAATATCAGCGTACTCAAAGGCGCCAACGCTTCCGCCATTTATGGCCCGGATGGAGTAAACGGGGTAATACTCGTAACAACAAAAAAAGGTACTACCAGAAGACCGGAAGTGAGCGTCGGCAATACTACTTTCTTTGAAAAAATAAGCTTTATGCCTGATCTGCAAACCAGGTTCGGCAGCGGTTCTGCTTACGACCAGTTTGGTGACGGCACCTACGACCCCATTGAAAACCAGTCATGGGGACTGGCTTTCAACGGCGATTCAGTCAACATCGGAAGAGCCGATGAGAACGGAAAATATCAGCGGGTTAAGTACTCCTACATACCTGATGAAAAGAAACGCTTTTTTGAAACAGGCATCACCATACAGAATGATGTCTCCGTCCGCTCAGGAGATGAAAGGGGCGACATATTCTTATCTGTGCAGGATGTAAAAACCAAGAGCATCATGCCCAAGGACGAGGCCCGCAGAACCAGCTTCCGCATCAACTCCAACAGGAAGTTCGGCAAGTTCAACCTGCAGACCAACCTGAACTATATCCAGCAAACCTCCAATACAACAACAGGAGGCATTTACAACCTGGTGATCAATACGCCGGGCGATATCCCGCTGACCAGCTATAAAGATTATAAAAATTACCAGTGGGCCGATCACAACCACTTCTACAATGACTACTACGCGAATCCATACGAAGAAATTGACCGGTTAAGGGCCAAGTCAAGATACGACCGCTTTGTAGGTAATATTTCGCTGAATGTAAAGCCCTTTGCTTGGTTGGATATTACCAACCGCGTCGGCTTGACAGTGAGCGCCGAAACAGGCAAATCGACCACGGGAGCCATCTTCTACTCCCCCCTGGCAAAAGCCTATCCGATCTACCAGGCCCGCAACGACAAGCTGGCATCTGTAAGTGATTACAACAATCTCGGAACCAGGATCACCAACGACCTGATCGCCAGCGCCGACAAAACATTCGGAGATTTCAACCTGAAAGTAGTGGCAGGTACCTCGTTCAGGCAGAGCTATTCCAAGAATGTCAGTGTATCAGGCAGCAACCTGGCCATACCAACCCTGTTCAACGTATCAGCTTACACGGGTATTCCGGGCGCAGATGAATCCTATTCCCTGTCGAGGATCATATCCGGCTTCGGAAGCGTAGGCATCGGATATAAAAACTGGGCAAACCTGGAATTTACCAGCCGCAACGACTGGGATTCAAGGTTGAATAAAACCTTGTGGTCTATTTTTTACCCAGGCGTGAACGCAGCCGTGGTGCTCAGCGACGCCATACCATCTATCAAGAACAATGAGTTCCTGAACTACCTCAAGGTAAAAGCAGCCTGGAACATCACCGGTAACGTAACCATCAATCCTTATTCGCTGGAAAGTACGCTGTCTCCGACGGGCAGCTATCCGTACGGTTCCATCGCATCTTATGCTGTAAGCAATACGATCAACAACCCCTTCATCAAGCCCGAAAAAGTTGAATCGTACGAAACAGGGCTGGAAGCAAACTTCCTCCACAACCGCATCAGCCTGGAAGCGACTTATTACTACCAGAACAACGACGACCAGGTGATCAACGTAAATATTTCCCAGGCTACCGGCTTTACAGTGGCTCCCCTTAATGCCGCCAGGTTCCTGAACAAAGGCCTTGAGTTCGACCTGCGCCTCACGCCCCTCTTCCAGATCGGGCAGTTTAAATGGAACATCAGCGGCAACCTGAGCATCAATGACAGCAAAGTGCTGGAAGTATACAAAGATCTCAAAGAGGTATCCAACGGGAACAACACCTACGCGATCAAGGGATACCCTGCCTATGTTTTCAAGCTCACCGACTGGTTCCGCGATTCGCTGGGCCGGGTGATCGTAGACCCGATCAGCGGGTTCCCCAAGCAGAACACCACGCCCACCATTTTTGGCCGCAACAATCCCAAATACATTGCAGGCTTTACAACCGACTTCAGCTACAAGGGGCTTAGCCTAAGAATGGTGGCCGAATACAGGAGCGGCAACTATATCTACAATGCCGTAGGAAGCAGCTATGCGTTTACCGGCATAGACCGCCTTTCAGGAACAAACGGCAGACAGCGTTTTGTTATACCCAATTCGGTATACCTGCAGGATGGAAAATACGTCGAGAACAAAGACATTGTGGTCATCAACAACCAGTATGACTTTTTACAGGCTACCAGCTTCCGGAATACCAATACCAACTACTATACAAGCGCTGCTTTCTGGAAATTGAGAGAGGTTGTGCTGGCGTATGATCTTCCCAAAAACATGATGGCAAAAACCAAGTTTATCAAGAAAGCGACCGTTTCACTGATCGGCAGGAACCTGCTGATGCTGCGCCCGTCTACCAACTGGTGGACTGATCCGGAATTCTCCAGCACTACAGGCAATGCGATAGGATCGACCACCATCTCACAAACGCCTCCTACCCGCCTGATGGGCTTTAATGTGAACCTGACCTTTTAATCAAAACGTTCAAAAGAAATGAAATTGTTCAAATATTCACCTTACCTGGCTTGTGCCACCGTTTTTATGCTGGTGTCGGCCGGTTGTGCCAAACAGCTGGACATCAATACAAATCCCAACGCCGCTGTAACAGCGAACATTGATCCTTATCTGGTGTTTCCCGGCGCCCTCTCCAACACAGCATCCAATATCAACACAGGCTATGGCTTCCTGTTCCGCTGGATGGGCTTTATTGCAACGGCAGCCGGTGTGGCGCCTTCTACCGAAGAGGAATCGTATAATATCAGCACAACCTTCAACACGGCCGCCTTTACCACACCGCTCGACATCAACGAAGACCTGCAGTTTATAGAGAATGTAGGTAAAACCAAAGGCCAGACTTTTTATGTAGGTGCGGCCAAGATCATAAAAGCACTCAATTTTGCCCGCATAGTAGACGCTTACAACAGCATACCCTACTCGCAGGCCCTGCAGGGATTAACCTATATCACACCAAAATACGACGATCCGAAAGCGATCTATGAAGACCTGCTCAAACAAATTGATACAGGCATGGTGTATATCAAAGGGTACGACCTTGCTGCCAATCCCAATGCAAAAACGGTCGACATCATGTTTGCCGCAGATAAAACCCAATGGGCAAAATTCGGCAATACCCTTAAGCTGCGCCTGCTTATGCACCAGGCCAACCGGGCCGACCGGCAGGATTATATCAAAACAGAAATGGCCAAGATCGTAGCGGAAGGTTCCGGCTTTCTGGAAACAGGCAAAACAGCTTCTGTGAACCCCGGTTACTCTCAATCACAGCCCAATCCATACTACTCCAGCTATGGATTTACCATGGCCGGACAGGACCCTACATCAAGCCGCGCGAACAATACGCTGCTCAACTTCCTTAAGATAGACAGCGACCCGCGGGTTGCTTATGACTACAAAGCTATTGCGACCGCGCTGCCTGCCGGTGCAGCCGAACCTACGCCTACGCTGGACCCCAAGAACTACCGGGGAAATGACTATGGCCTGGCTACCGACAACTCCGTGCACAAATACCAGACAGCCAATTACGTTTCACGCGTAGGAGGCATTACTGCTGCTGGCGCTTCCGCCTCAGCCAATACCGGCATCATCAAAGGCTGGGACATGCGTGCCTGGATCATTACTTCTATCGAAAGCCTGTTCCTGCAGGCAGAAGCCATTCAAAGGGGTTACCTGGCCGGCAATGCTGAAACAGCTTATAAAGCTGCTGTACAGGAATCTTTTATCTGGCTCAATGTAGGCGGCTCTTCCACTACTGCCGCCACCCAGTTCAACACCTGGTATACCGGCGCTACCGGCAAATCTTATCAGGCCAATGTAGTGTGGACAGCAGCTACCGATAAACTGAAGCTGATCGCCTACCAGAAATACCTTGCCCTGGTTCCGCTGGACGGATTGGAAACATGGACGGATTACCGCCGCAACGGTAATTTTCCCGTTATTCAGCTATCGCAAAGCGCCGGACGCACCTCGCTGGTGATCCCGGTGCGGCTGCTCTACCCGAGCACGGAACTTTCCTACAACCTGGCCAACGTACCGCAGACCGGCCGGCTCGCAGGCAGCCAGTTCACAGATAAAATCTGGTGGATGCCCTAACAGCGACCGCTATCAAACCAATCAATTATTCCAAAGCAGTATCATGAAAAGAATTCTAAATATACTCATCATCGTTTCCACGTTATTTACCCTTTCATCTTGCCTGAAGGATAAGCCCCTGACGGACTATGTAAATATTGACCCGGTCGTTATCATTCCCAATTCCAACTGGCCCCGGTCTACCGCTTTTACCACTGCCCAGACAACCAAGATCAACGCCGCCCGGGACACTTCTTTCACCCTTTATGCACGCGTATCATGGGAACATGCGCTGAGCAAAGATGTGGTTATCACCATGGCAGATGCACCTACGGCAGTGACGGATTATAACACCAAGTTCAATGCAAAATGGACGATGCTGAACGCGGATGCTTATAAAGTATCGAACTATAAGATCACCGTACCGGCAGGCAAGAACGACGCTTCTGTACCGTTCCAGATTTTTGGTTCCAAAATAGATTTTACAAAAAGCAATATGCTGGCCATTGCGATCACCGATGCAAGCGGTCAAAATATTGGCAGCAACTATAAAACCTATCTGGTGCCTATAACCAAGCAGTAATTCTTTCCCGCAGCAATAAAAAAAATCGCCTCCTTCCGGGGCGATTTTTTTTATTATCAGAACAGGTTCCGGCCATTAGGCACTTTCCGGTACAACTGCTTTTACCTTGTATCTTCTCAGCAGCCGGGTGATCCAGACTCCCACCAACAGGCCCGGCAGGATCCAGAGGATCCAGCTTAACGCACCGATCTGTACGTTTACCACAATAAAAGCCGTCAGCGTCGCGGCAAAAGAACCACCCATCCGTCCGCCGTGGGTAGTAATCCAGTGCAGCTTGTTTGTTGGCGGCACAAAAAATCTTTTCAGGTCCCCAATGCCGCTTATCCCGCAAAACAAACCAAATAAGAGCGGAACGAGGCCCCAGGCCCCCCGGTCGCGGAACCAATACATGCTGAACCAGACCAGGGCTGCTCCGGCTACCACGCCTACCAGACTGATCAGCCAGTCAAGCAAGGCCGGTTTTTGTTTGAGGTGCAGCTTTTTCAGGTAGAGACTGCGGTATCCCGAGCAGGCCAGGTAATAGCTGAAAAAGCCTACCATGAGTAAAAAAGCCAGTCCCTTGGCTACAGCGATGATGGTAGCGGAAACAAATACACCTGTTATGCCAATGAAAAACAATTTTCCGGTGAGGCGATGCCGCTTTCCCCCCTTTGTGTTCAGCATAGAAATAAATCCGGTTACCAGGGCAAGAAAGCCGGTTGCAATGTGGATGACCAGCGCGATGTTTAACAGTAGTTTCATTTGTTGTGTTTGTAGAATGCCTTGCGGCGACAGAACGAAGATGCGCCACAAACAAGGCTTGTTCCAAACAGGAGTGGCTGCTGGCAAGCATTTGGGACGAACAACAAAGGGAGGGGCAGACAGTAAAGCTGCTGGGACTAATGGGAAACAGGTGCGTATTGGCCGATCAGCAGGGCAATTTCATCGTTGAGGTTGCGGGACACGGGAATAGGCTCGGGTATGTCCCGGAGATGGAGTTTGAAACCCTGGGCATTGCCGCTGATATGCGATACGGCTGCCAGGTTTACGATATAAGCCCGGTGACAACGGAAAAGCTGTGGATGATCTTCCAGCAGGGATTGCGCTTTTTTAAGGGTGCTGCGCAAAACTGTCTGCACAGGCTTGCCCGCTTCCAGGTAGTGTACTTTGATATAATTATCGGCTGCGTTGATAAAGCGGATGTCCGTGATCGCCAGTTGCAGGGATTCGTGCTGGTTGTTGCCTTCCAATAAAATGGTTTCCGGCAACTGGACCGGCTTTGTTTTGCGGGGTTCTGTGATGCCGGTTTTGTACTGCAGCTTTTTCTCAAGTTCTGCAGCGCTGTGTGCATAACGGCGGTACAGGATCTGCTGTTTTAATAAGATAATGATCGCTACCGGGAATATACCAACGGCTGCAGTGATCCATAAAAAATTCAGCAACCCGGCAAGCGTAAAATCTACTGCATACAGCAAACGGGTAATTCCCAGGTTAATAAAACTGATGCTGACCACCTGCCAGCTCATGAGCACCAGCTCCTTTCCTACGTTCCAGCGTTCTTCCAGAAAGAATTTTCTAAACAGGAGAGGCAGCACATAAGCATTCAGACTGGCAGTAACGAACGTACCCAATCCATACAGCAGGGCATGCCAGACGGTAAAGTTGTTGTGCGGCCCGTCAATGCCAAAGGGTCTGAATAAGATCAGGATCAGGAATACCACAAAGCCGGCAAGCAAGGTAAACCGGATGATTTTGGAAGAAGAAACATACCCGGGAAATGGCTGCGTTAAGATCATACTCTTCAAAGATAAAAACAGCCCGTTAAAAATCCCGTTCCAAATCCGGCAGAATGCTGATTTCCGCTTAGCAAAAAGAGATAGAACTATGTAATGGTTTTCACGATTTTGCATCCCGTCCCTGGCGTGCTCCTTTGGTTGCTTTGGTACAGGCGTCACAAGCGCCGGTTTTCTGTATCAGCGGGACGGGAGCAAGGGTGCAAATTCCCTGATTCCTTCATCGCAAGGGGTAGGTTTTACGTTGAAGGCCTGTTCGAATTTGGTAGAGTCAAATACATAATCGTACTGGTATTGGTAGTACATTTCGACTGATTCACCGATCAGCTTGTTGAAGATACCTGCCAGGGTAAGCATGAATTTGTTGATCGTACCATAGGCCGGTTTTGTATTGAAAACGCGGGCAGCCGTTTCTATGAACTGCCGGCCGGTAAGCGCCGGGGCGGTGGGAACATGCCAGAGCTGGTTATCTGCCTCAGGATGTTCGCCCAACAAGGCCATAGCACGTGCTGCATCAGGCACATAGGTG
>JADCRZ010000045.1 GCA_015069695.1 Williamsia sp. | reverse complement strand
GCTGAAAGAAGAACAACCTTCCAGATCTAGCTTGTTCGTTGTAGCGCAGTGCAGTAAATTTTAGCCCCTTTCAAACAGCCTTGACTTTTTTGGTTCTTTTTGCGTCAAGGCAAAAAGAACACGGAGTCTACGACAAATACTTCCCCACGATCGGTACCCTTCTACCCACACCGAAGGCCTTGCTGCTGACGCGGATGATGGGGCAGAACTGGTTCCTTTTGTATTCGTTGGTGTTGACCAGCTTGAGGACCCGGTTTACCAGGATCTCGCTCATGCCCATGGCAATGATTTCCTTGGGGCCCTGTCTTCTTTCTATGTATTGATAGAGTACTTTATCAAGAAGATCGTAATCGGGCAGGCTGTCGCTGTCTTTTTGGTCGGGGCGCAATTCGGCGGAGGGGGGTTTGGTAAGGATGTTATCAGGGATCACTTCGCCATTGCGGTTGAGATAACGGCCCAGGGCAAAGACCTGGGTTTTGTAGACGTCTCCCAGTACACTCAGGCCGCCGGCCATGTCGCCGTAAAGGGTGCCGTAACCGGTTGCCAGCTCACTTTTGTTGGAGGTGTTGAGCAGGATATAGCCAAATTTGTTAGAAATAGCCATCAGGAGGTTTCCCCTTGTGCGGCTCTGGATATTTTCTTCTGCCAGGCTAAAAGGCAGGTCTTTGAAGAGCGGGTGCAGGGCGGTTAAAAATGCATCGTAAACAGGTGCGATGGCAATAGTATCATATGGATTGCCCAGGTTGCGGCTGAGCTGCTCGGCATCGCTTACGGAATGGGAAGTTGAATACTGTGAAGGCATGAGGATGGCACGTACGTTTTCGGTGCCCAAGGCATCGCAGGCCAGGGCCAGCGTAACGGCACTATCAACCCCGCCACTGCTGCCGAGGATGGCTTTGCTGAAACCCATCTTTTTAAAATAATCCCGGATGCCCATCACCAGGGCCCGGTAGATCTGCTCTATGTTTTTTTCCTCTGTGAGGTAAGCAATTACCCTTTCCGGATCTTTTACCTTGGATACCCGCAGGTCTTTGTCGAACTGGTTTACCGGTGACAGCGCCTTTTCTGCCTCTTCTGCTCCAGGCTGTTTTTCGGTCATCCGCAGTTCCTCGTCGGCCACCTCAACAACCTGAAAATCTTCTTCGAAATATTTCAGCTCTTTCAGGATATTTCCTTTCCCGTCGAAGACCAGGCTTCCGCCGTCAAATACAATTTCTGTTTGTGAACCCACCGCATTGCAGTAGAACATCGGCATGCGGTACTTGAGCACATTGGCCCGGATCACTTCCTTGCGGTCGTCGTCATGGTCGTAGTCAAATGGGGAGGCGGAAATATTGATCATGATGTCCGGCTGCAGCTCCGCCAACTTGTCCATGGGGGTCGTCAGGTAAAGCGGATTGTCGCTCAAATTCCACAGGTCTTCGCAGATGGTAAGCGCGATCTTTTTTCCTTTGAACTCAACCAGGTTCCATTGAGTGGCCGGTTCAAAATAGCGGTATTCGTCAAATACATCGTAGGTAGGCAGGAGGGTTTTATAAGCTACCCCTTTTATTTCACGCTCATACAGCAGGAGGCCGGCATTGAACAGGTCCTTGCCTTCCAGCACGGGGTTGCGCTGCGGTGCACCGATGATGACGCCTACTGTATCTGCATGCTGGCGGATCAGGTCGATGCAGTCGTAGCTTTTGTTGATAAAGTCGTTGAATTCCAAAAAATCGCGGGGTGGGTAGCCGCATACGCACAGTTCTGAAAAGACTACCAGCTCTGCGCCTACTTTTTTTGCTTCATGAATAGCTTCAATGATCTTTTGTGTATTCGATTCGAAATTGCCGATGTGATAGTTCTGCTGGGCCAATGCGATCTTCATAGTATAAGTTTTTCTGACACGAAATAACAACACGCCTGCTTAAAAATCAGCAGGCCGCATGGGGCATCCTGCCAGGGCAATAAAAATACATACAAAAATGGGGCTGGCCTACTTTCATGAAGGGCAAAGGTTTATAGAATTTATAACCCGGGTGCGCAAACCGCTCTCCCAAACAACAATACCTTTGCGGGCTCGTTGTAAACAAGACGTATGAAAAGATTTTTTGCCATCACCATGATAGCAGGCGGGCTGGCCTTGTTGGCAGGATGCCATTCAAACAATGCGCCCGATGTATCAGGCATTGCTGTAAACATCAAGCTGGAACGGTTTGATCAGTTCTTTTTTCAAAAAACAGATACAACCACACCCGTCCGCACCCTTTCCCAGCTTCAATCCGCTTTCCCCTACTTTACCAACGACTTTATTACAAATATCCTGGAGCTGCCGCCGCCTGCACCACCGTATACTGATTCCGGGTCTGCCGCCACCTTCAGGGAGCTCAAGCTTTTTCTCCGGCTCACCCAGCCCATATATGATTCTGTATCGTCAACTTTCCAGGAAGCCGCTACTACCCGCGAACTGACGCAGGCATTCAGATACCTGAAATATTATTTTCCCGGCTACCGCATTCCCCCGCTGGTTACTTATTTAGGTCCCTTCAACGCACCCGGGGTGGCGATTACCAACCAGGCTATCGCAGTCGGACTGCAGCTCTTTGGCGGAAAAAATTTTTCCTTCTATACCAGCGAAGCAGGGATCGCCTTGTATCCTTCCTACATATCCAGAAGATTTGAGCAACAGTATATTCCGGCCAACGTTATGACGGCCATCATAAACGATATCTACCCTGACCGAAGCACCGGCCGGCCGCTGGTAGAGCAGATGGTGGAAAAAGGCAAACAGTGGTACCTGCTTGATAAACTGCTGCCCGAAACACCTGATAGCATCAAGACAGGCTATACCAACCGGCAGCTGGACTGGTGCAAAGAAAACGAAGGACTGATCTGGGACTTTTTTCTGCAAAGCAATGAACTCTATACTGCAGAACCTGCACTGGTAAAAAGCTATATCGGCGAAGCACCTGCCACGCAAGAGATGTCTCCCGCTTCACCGGGCAATATCGGGCAGTGGACAGGATGGCGGATCGTGCAGGCATATAGCAACAAACATCCGGAGTTGGGGCTTGATGAGCTGATGAAAACAAGTGCCCGGGAAATTTTTACGGCATCCAAATACAAACCCCGTTACAAATAACAGCTTACTCTATCCGGGCAGGGGCTGATTTTTTTCCACCACCGTATCCATCATCTTTCTGGCAGCACCACAGCGGTTTTCCTGCCAGCGAATACATTGTGTCTTTAAACATTTGCGGACCACGCGGAGCGGGGATGTGCCCTCCTGCAAAGCAGCAAGCGTCAATCCATCCGGCACTTTGTGTTTGAGCACCTGGTTTTGTGCTGCAAGCGATTCAGCATCTTCGTTGCGTTGGGCATTCGGGCAAAAGGAACCAGTTTTCATGATGGACGATTTAGGTGGATAGCAAGGCAGCCTGCGCGCGCAACCTCTTCCTGTTTTTATTTAGACGTACCCTGCAAAAGGAAGCAAACAAAGCAGGCCGGGGGAAGAAAGATGCGCCCCTGTTCTCCCTGCTTTTCCCTATATTGGACGGATAAAACTAACAGGCATGATGGAGAAAAAATTTCAACCCTTTGTTCCTCCCCAAAGAATCATGAAGGAGCTAACGGTCAAGTCTGTACTGATCGGCAGTTTGTTTGGGGTGATCTTTGGAGCGGCAACGGTGTACCTGGCCCTGAAAGCAGGTCTTACAGTGAGTGCTTCCATACCCATTGCTGTAATTGCCATTACACTGGGAAGAAAATTTTTTAAGACCACTATCCTGGAGAACAATATCATCCAGACCACCGGCAGCGCAGGTGAAAGCATTGCGGCAGGCGTTGTGTTTACCCTGCCGGGATTTCTTTTTTTATCTTCTTCAGACAGCAGCGCTTATTTTAACTATGTCACCATCCTGATCCTGGCCATCATCGGTGGTCTCCTGGGCACCCTGCTGATGGTACCCCTGCGCAGGGCCCTGATCGTAAACGAGCACGACAATCTCCCCTACCCCGAAGGCACAGCCTGCGGTGATGTGCTGAAGGCCGGGGAAAAAGGCGGCGATTTCGCCAAGACAGCATTCGTCGGACTCGGCGTAGCGCTGGTATATGCTATCCTCCAAAAAGTGCTTCACTTTATTGCGGAAGTGCCCTATATCGCGACCAGGCAGGCCAATAAGTTTTTCCCCTCTGCCCGTGTAAGCGGGGAGATCACACCGGAGTATATGGGTGTTGGCTATATCATTGGTCCGCGCATTTCCGGCGTACTCGTAGCTGGCGGGGTGCTGAGCTGGCTGGTTTTTATACCGCTGCTGGCTACCCTGGTACAGCCAATAACAATCGCCAACCAACTGGTCAAGCTGGGCTACCTGGCAGATATTACCAAAGCAGGCGGACAAGGAAACTGGGATCCTGCAACGCACACGTTTCAAAACTATGCAGCAGCGATCTACTATGCGTTTGTACGGCAGATCGGAGCGGGTGCGGTTGCCGCCGGGGGAATTATTACCCTGGTCAAAACCATTCCTACTATTGTTAGTTCGATCCGCTCCAGCATTGCTTCCATAAAAGGAAACAAGGAAGGGATGGGAGAAGGCATACTCCGTACAGACCGGGACCTGAGCCTGAAAGTAGTTGGACTGGGAAGCCTGGCGCTCATCATACTGATCACCCTTCTTCCGCAGATTCCTGGTAACAACATCGGACAAAAACTGCTGATCGGTATCCTGGTCGTTTTATTCGGTGCCCTGTTTGTAACCGTATCATCGCGGATTGTAGGCCTGATCGGCTCTTCCAACAATCCTATCAGCGGCATGACAATCGCCACTGTGATGGGAACGAGTTTGATATTCCTGGGTGTGGGCTGGACGGGCCAACATTTTGAACCCCTGGTACTGGTAGTCGGTGGCATGATCTGCATCGCTGCGGCCAATGCAGGCGCTACTTCGCAGGACTTAAAGAGCGGCTATATTGTAGGCGCCACGCCACGCAACCAGCAGATCGCCCTCTTTATCGGCGCTATTGTATCGTCGATTGTTATCGGGATTACCATTAAATTTCTTGACCGGCCTACGCTGGAAATGACCCAGCAGAATATACATCATGCCATCGGAACAGACAAATACCCGGCTCCGCAAGCGACCCTGATGGCCACTCTTATCAAAGGCATCCTGTCTCAGAACCTGGATTGGCAGTATGTTTTCGTGGGCGTGTTTCTGGCCATCGTAATGGAGCTCTGCAATATCAAATCACTGAGTTTTGCCGTGGGTGCTTACCTGCCCTTGTCTACGACCCTGCCCATCTTCGTGGGTGGCGCGATCAAAGGATTGACAGACCGGGCGCAAAGCAGGCGTTCTTACCGCAGCACCCAGGATGAAGAGCTTGGGAAGGGAAATCTTTTTGCCACCGGCCTGGTTGCCGGCGGCGCAGTGGCAGGTGTTATCATTGCCTTTGTCTCCGGCTCCGAGGCCGGTGGCCGCTTCCTGAATGCTGTAGACCACGAACATTTCCTGTCAGAAAACATTGGCCAGGGCGGCTATTACCTGTTGGGCGTTTTATTTTTTGCTGCCATGGGCTGGATGCTGTATAGAACAGGAAAGGCTGAACCTTGATTCAGCCTTTCTTAATCTTTTCTTTTAGCAGCTTGCGGGTTTGCTGGAGGTCGGAGATGTCTTTGAAAGCGTCTTTGGGTACCAGGAAAAATGAACGGCTGTCGAAGTAAAGGTGAAAGAAATAAGGACTTTCGAGGTAGGTGCTGAACGATTTCCAGGCCCAGGCCTTGGAGCCGCGCTGGTTTTCCAGGACCACCTGCTCATCCTGGAAGCTCATGGAAAAATCATCTTTGAAGGTATGGGCTTTGCGGTAGATGCTGTGGGGCAGGACCCGCCAGATCATCAGCATCAGCATAAACCACAAAAAAGAAAATATAAGAAAGGCCAGCGGCTGTATCTTCTTCATGGCGAACAAGACGGCAGAAGAAATAGCAAAAACATTGATCAGTATCAGCAGGATCCGTATTTCCGGTCTTGTTAAGAAATGATAACGCAGCGCTTGTATTACCTGTTTGCGGTTGTATTCAAAATGAATTGTCATATGCTGTTGTCAACGAAATTAAAAAATCAGCATCTGAAAAAGAGGGCCGCAGCAATCTTTTTTACAAATTTGAATTCAATATTTTTACCCGGTAAAAACCTATCATGAATAAGACCGTCCGCTGGGGGATTTTAGGTCCCGGTAAAATTGCGCATAAATTTGCTTCAGCCCTGAACCATACGCCTGGCGCTGAGCTGGTTGCCGTCGCCTCCCGCGACGCAGAACGGGCTCAGCACTTTGCCAACCAGTTTAAAGCCCGCCGGGCTTACAGCGACTACCGCCAGCTGGCGGAAGACGGGGAAGTAGACATTGTTTATGTTGCCACGCCCCATGCATTTCATTGCGAACATACCCTGCTCTGCCTGGAACACCACAAAGCCGTTTTGTGCGAAAAGCCGTTGGCCCTCAACAACGAACAAGTATCGAGGATGATCAACACAGCCCGTAAGCAAGCCTGTTTTCTTATGGAAGGCATGTGGTCGCGCTGCCTGCCTTTTACCAGAAAGATAGAAGCCCTGCTGGATGAAATCGGACCGGTGCAATTTGTGCGGGCTGATTTCGGATTCCGCGCGCCGGCTGACCCGGCGAGCCGATTGTTCGACCCTGCGCTGGGCGGCGGCTCCCTGCTTGATGTAGGCATCTATCCGATCGCACTGGCTACCCTCTTTTTAGGCGAACCAGCCGGCATTTACGCGACAGGACGGCTGGCTGCCACCGGCGCGGATGAATATTGCAATATCCAACTGCGCTATCCGGGTGGACAATCAGCCAGTCTGTTATCTTCCATCGGCATGCAAACTGGGCTTACGGCAGAAATTGTAGGAACAAAGGGACGGGTAGAAGTGCCTGCGCCCTGGTACAAAACAGAACGGTTTACCCGGTACCTGGGCTTTAATGAAGGCCAGCAGGAATTCCATTTCCCGCATGACCACAACGGGTACGAATATGAGATCCGGGAAGCCATGCGGTGCCTGCAGGAAGGATTGACGGAAAGCCCGCTCCTGCCGCACAGTTTCAGCATGCAGCTCAGCCGGATCATGGACGAAGTGCGGCGGCAATGCGGCGTGGTTTATGAGGCAGACTGATCCCCTTTCAGGAACTCATCTGTAAAATGCTCGGTCCGTTTGGGCTGGGCAAACTTTTGGGTATTGTACTGCTTTGAGTTTCCCCGCGGAATGGAAAGGGAAACCCAGTTGTGATCGCAGACCATCTTACCGATAAAAATGATCTGTCCTACATGATAAGGATAATGGGCCAGTTGCCGGTTGATGGCTTCCATCACAGTATGCCCCATGTTGCGGATCCAGATCGTCCTGGTGAGATCGGCTTCTGTCAAGGGATCCAGGGCATTGAACAAACAGGCCCATCCTTCATCCCATAGCTGCATAATTTCCTGCCGGCTGCACCCGCTCTCCCATTCAAATTCCCCATCCCGGTTCCGGCTTTCTTTTTCTCCATCGGTGGTCAGGAAATCAGTCCAGCGGGAAAGCATGTTGCCATGGAGGTGTTTGACGATGGTGGCAATGCTGTTGCTTTCTTCATTGAACTGCCAGCACAATTGATCGTCCGGCGTCTGCTGGATGGCTTTTTCACCCAGCATCTTATAATATTCAAACTGCTTTTTTACGCTGTTGAGATAGTCGAGGTGCATATAACAAGATTTAATCGTTCCGGATGGTTAGTTACCAAGCAGCTGCAACAGCTCGTCAACCAAAGCTGCCTGGGCAGGGATCATTTTTTGCCTGGCGAGTTCTACCCCAAACCACTCACCCCGGTCTACTTCCGGAAAACTGCTGTACCGGCCGGACCGGGGCGGCCATTCCATGGTAAACAGGTTGCAAACAAGTTCTTTCTCATCAAAGTCGCCCTTCACAGCCCAGGCCCACACGATCTTTCCGCTTTTTTGCTTGATGGGTGATAAAGCTGTAAAGTCTCCCCCGATCTCGGCCCCTGTCTCCTCCTTGAATTCACGCCGGGCAGCCGCCAGCGGCTCCTCCCCCTCTTCAAATTCCCCCTTCGGGATAGACCAGGATCCCAGGTCTTTCTTTGCGTGAAGAGGTCCTCCCGGGTGAACAAGAAAAACTTCCGGCACGCCTGTTTTCAGGCGGTATAGCAGGATGCCTGCACTTTTTCGGGGCATAGATAATTTTCTGTAGCGTAAACTTAAGATGGTTGTACCAGATCCTTCTACCTTATTCTTGTTTCAGGCTTACAGCGTCTTGGAAGATGCTTCCTGGGCCGGCTCACTTACTTTTAACCGCTTGATGGCAGAGCCATTGCGGATCTCATCAGTTCCTACTTTTACCAGCTGGTCACCAGGGTGCAGGTCATCGCTGTAGACTTCTGTCTTTCCTTCGGCTTCCCGGCCCTTTTTTACATCCACCCATTCTGCCTTGTTATCAGTTATCCTGATCACAAACACTTTTTCCGTAGAAGTTACAACGGCCGTCCTGGGAACAATAAAAGAGCTGTCGTTGGAAGGAAGGGGCAGGTTTACTTCCGCGTAAGCACCCGGCAGCAGTTGCTTACCGGGATTGGTTACATCCATTTCAATGCGTTCGGAACGCAAACGGGCATCCAGACTTCCGGCAAGCCGGGTGATCTTTGCCTTGAAAGTTTGATTGGGCAGGGATTTGACCGTGAAAGCCACTTCATTCTGCGCCTTCAGCAGCCCGGTAAATGCTTCGGGTACCGATACAACCAGCCTCAGCTTGCTTTGCTGCTGCAGCACAAACAGGGGCAGGTCAGATCCTTTACCCGAAGGCCCCACATACGCACCGGCTGCAATGTTGCGGTTGCTGATCACACCACTGAAGGGCGCCCGGATGTCCAGGTAAGCACGGGTCTGCGCAATTACATTGTAGGCGGAGCGCAGTGCCTCCAACTGGGCCAGCTCTGCATTTTTGCGGGCCACGGCCTGGTCGAGGTCGTTGGGAGAAATGGTGCCCGGTGTTTTGCTGGTTTCATATAAACGGTCGTAGCTGGCTTTGGCCGCCGTGTAGATGGCCTCCTGCCCTTTCAGGCGCGACTGGGCCTCCAGCAGGCGGGAGGTAATTTCCGGGGCATCCAGACTGGCCAGCAGCTGGCCTTCCTTTACTTCAGAGCCCACATCCACATATACCTTTTTTACAAAGCTGTTTTCTTTGGCGTAGATGTCTACTTCATGATAAGCCGTCAGCTCGCCGGGTATTTTTACCGAAGAAGAAAGTTTTCCTTTTACCACGCCCACGACTTCTGTGGGCGGTTCTTCGGTTTTAACGGTTTTTGTTTCAGCCGGTTTTGGATCAGGATGGCATGCTACCATCATCGACACAGCCACCAGCGGCACCAGCATCGGAGAGATCCGGGTAAGTTTAATTTTCATGAGTTACTGCAAGAGATGGAATATAATGTTTACTTTCTTTGTCTTCAGGATCGAGTGAAACAGAATCGGTTGAGGATTTTTGCTGCACCCAGGCAAATACCAGCGGCAGGAACAGCAGGGTAGCCAGGGTAGATGCGGTCAATCCCCCGATCACGGCCCTTGCCAGCGGAGATGTTTGGTCTCCGCCCTCGCCCCAGCCCAGGGCCATGGGAACCATGCCCACGATCATGGCCAGGCTGGTCATCAGGATCGGACGAAGCCGCAGGGCAGCTGCTTCCCGCGCCGATTCCTGGGCATCTCCATTGTGCATGCGCAGGTGTTCGGCATTGGTGATCAGCAGGACCGAATTGGCAATTGAAACCCCGACAGACATGATCATCCCCATGTACGACTGCAGGTTTAGCGTAGCTCCCGTTAACCGCAGCAGGATCAGCGAACCCAACAACACGGCCGGTACGGTCGAGAGTACGATAAAAGAGACCTTGAACGACTGAAAATTGGCGGCCAGCATCAGAAAGATCACAACAATAGCGACCAGCAGACCTGATTGCAGGCTGTTGAGGGTATCGTTCAGGATCATGCTTAATCCAATAGGTTCAACGCTCAGGCCGCGGGGCAGTTCGCCAAGCGACTGGATGGCATTCTGTACATCTTTTGTAGCCGTGCCCAGGTCTTTTTTGTTCAGGTTGGCTGTTACTGATAAGATTGGCAGGGCCCCCAGGTCATCGTTCTCTCCGTATGTAGTATCTGTTGAGATGTCGGCTACGTCACCCAGCACCGGCCGGGGTGAATTGCTCAACACCGGTATCTCACGGATATCATCCAGGCTGGCCATTTTATATTCAGGCACCAGTACCTGTACGCTGTAGGCCAGACCTGCTTTTTCATCAACCCAGGAGTTTTTTTCTGTATAGCGGGAAGAAGAGGTGGAAGCAATCAGCGAACGCGAGATATCTGTTACACCCACGCCCAGCTGCGAAGCCCGGATACGGTCGATGCGGATATTGATGGCCGGATACTTGGTCGACTGGCCCAGCTGCACGTCGCGCAGGTAAGGGATCTGCCGCAGTTTGGCGATCAGCTTATTGGCATATTCTTCGTTGAGCTTTTTGTTTTTTCCGGCTATCCTCACCTCCACAGGCGTTGGCGAGCCCTGGCTCAGGATCTTGTCGGTTAATTCTATCGGCTCAAACGACAGCTTCATATTCGGGATCTGTTCCTGGATCTTTTTCCGGAGCCGCTCTTTTAGATCATCCAGGTTGACCTTGTATTCTTCCTTCAACCCTACCTGCAGCACGGCTTCCTGCGGACCGGCCATAAACAGGTAAATCGGACTGGTAGAAAACTGGCCAGGGTGCGCGCCTACAAAAGCAGAGGTAACAGAGATATTTTCCTTGCCCACCATATCCTCTAATATCTGCAAGGCCTTTACCGTGCCTTCTTCCGTGCGTTCCAGCCGGGTTCCATCAGGCAGGCGCAGCCGCACCTGGAACTGGCCCCCGTTTACTTTTGGCAGCACATCACGGCCAATGGTTGCCAGCATCAGCGCCGTACCGGCCAAGGCAACCAGCACATAAGCAATTACGATCAGCTTTTTACGGGGAAACACCCCGTTCATTGAACGCAGATAGCGGGCCCGGAAGCGATCAAAGCGCGAGAGTTTGGCTGTGCCGGTTCCATTCAGCCGCTCCACCAGGATCTTTTTCTGGTCCCAGGTATCTGATTCCGAAGCCGGATTGATGCCTGCGGCGGCATACTCTTCTGCATCGCTCATCTTGTGATGACCATTCTGGCTTGCAGCAGGAACAGGGTGATGCCCCTTCATCAGCCAGTTGGCCATGATAGGCACAAAGGTTTGTGCCAGCAGGTAGGAGATGATCATGGAAAAACCGATGGCCATGGCGAGCGGCAGGAAAAGTGCTCCCGGTATGCCCTTCATGGTAAGCGCCGGTGCAAACACCGCCAGGATACAGAACAAGATCAACAATTTGGGAAAGGCAATTTCCTTGCACGCATCCCAGATGGCCAGCGCCTTGGGTTTTCCCATGTCCAGGTGCTGGTGAATATTTTCAATCGTCACCGTCGACTCATCTACCAGGATACCGATGGCCAGCGAGAGCCCGCTCAGGGTCATGATGTTGATGGTCTGGTTAAACAGGTAGAGAAACAGGACGCCGGAAATAACAGAAGCCGGAATGGTAAGGATTACGATCAGTGCCCCGCGGCGGTCGCCCAGGAACAGCAGTACCATCAGCCCGGTCAGGATAGCACCGATGGCACCTTCCGTGATCAGACTTTTTACCGAGTTGATCACATATACCGACTGGTCGAACTCGTAGGAAAGCTTTACATCTTCCGGCAAAAGGCTCTGGAAGCGCGGAATATTCTTTTTCAGGTTCTGCACCACATCCCAGGTAGAGGCATCAGCCGATTTGGTGATGGGCATGTATACCGAGCGCTTGCCATTTACCAGGGCATAGCTTGTTGTAATATCACCTGCATCTTCCACGGTGGCTACATCGCGCAGGAAAATGGTTTGCACGCCTCCCTTGAAAAGGGGAATGTCTTCAAATTCCTTAACCGTTTTAATCGTGGTGTTGGCTGGCGTGAGATAATTGTAGTTCCCGATCCGCACGTTTCCTGCCGGGGAGTTTTGGTTGTTCTCGCGCAGGGCTTGTACAACCTGGTCAGGCGTTAGGTTATGCGCACGCAGCAGTTCCGGGTCTGCCTTGATTACAACGGTGCGGGTGGTACCGCCAAAAGGCGCGGGAGAAATTAGGCCGGGTATGGAGCTGAAGGAGGAGCGGACATATGTATTGGCCAGGTCCTGCAGTTCATTGTTGCTGCGGGTCGGACTGCTGAGCACCAGCTGCCCCACGGGCAAGGTAGACGCATCAAAGCGGATGATAAAGGGTGGCTGGGTACCCGGCGGGAAAACGGCCTGCGCCCGGTTGGCGAAAGCGGTTACCTCTGCTGCTGCCTGCGCCATGTTGGTCCCTTCATAGAAGCTCAGCTTCAGCAGGCTCAGCCCCTGGATGTTGCGGGTTTCAATGCTTCTTACCCCGGACACAAAGAGGAGCAGGTTCACATACTGCTTGCCAAAATAACTTTCCATCTGGGTAGGCGTATAGCCGCCAAAAGGATGCGATATATAGATGACGGGTAAGTCGAGGCGGGGAAAGATGTCAATTTTGATATTGCGCACTGCGTTGACACCAAAAAAGAAAAGTCCGGCCACTACTACCAGGATGGTTATAGGCTTACGAAGTGCACTTTTGATTAATCCCATGATGCTTAAATAAATTAATCCCGTTAAAACTCATTCACGAACAATCCGAAATCTCCACTGGCTGCCGCTTTCAGCAGCAGGGCCTGCCATACATTGGTAAATGCTATATCACGGTCGGTTTCGGCCCTGTTTACAGCATACAGGGCCTGGGTGGCGTCTACAACATCCGTCAGGCCGTTTTTATACAGCACTGATTTCTGGGTGTAGGCGTCCTGGGCAGCTTTCACCTGTTTGGGGGCTTCCTCGTAGCTGGCCAGGGCATTTTTGATCTTGTTCTCTGCCAGCAGCAACTGGTTTTTGAGTTGCTGGCTGGTGAGCTCAAACTCATCCTGCAGGGCCTGGGAGGTGAACTTCTGGGCGCTCACCTGCTGCTGGTTGCGCAAGGGAGAGGTCAGGTTCCAGATCACCCCGGCGCCCACCAGGTAGTTGCTCCGCTGGGGCTGTATGCCTTCAAAATATTTACCCGAATAGGCTTGCGGGGAAGATGAGCCATAGTTGTATTTAAAACCGGAACCCCGTCCTTGTAAAACACTGAAAAGGGTAAAAGTAGGATAGTTGAACGTGCGCAGGTATCGAACCTGGCCATTGCTGACGTCTACCCTGCTTTGAAAAAAGCGGAGCAGGGGATGTGACTGCTGGTCCACTTTTGCTGTATCAGCGATCTGGGTGGGTATACGCGAAACAAATTGGGTATCCAGCTGAAAATCCTGGGTCAGCACACCCATGAGCTGTGCCAGGTCGTTTGCTTGTTCCTGTTCCACATCACGTGAACGGATCAGGGCAATGCGTGCGGCTGATACTTCGGCGTTGGCCAGGGAAGAATCCACGCCGGCGTTCAGGCCACCTTTGGTGCGGGCGATCACAATGTTTTGCAGGGCAGCTGCGCGTTCCAGGTTGTTTTGCTGAGAACGGGTAAGCCGCTGGGCGGCCAGCAGGTTCAGGTAAGCGGTGGCTACCCTGACCTGGTGCTGGAATTGTTCCTGTTCCAGGTCCAGCTCGTCGCGGGCGAGGGTGGCTTTTGAGATCCGGACCCTTTCGCGTACCCGGCCAAAAGAATAAAAATCCCAGTTGAAATTGGCCAGGTAAAGGGCGCCGAAAGCACCCGTCCAGTTCTGGCTTTCCATGGAAGGACCACCGGAAGATACGCCGAGGCCGCGGAAGCCATACAGGGGGCCACTCTGGCCATTGATCGTTCCATAATCCTGTTGCACGGATAGGCTCAGGTCAGGAAGGTGTTCCCGGTAAGTGCCTTCCAGGGCGGCTTTGGAGGCTTTTACATAATTGGCCTTTGCCTTGATGGCCGGGTAATTGGTCAGGGCTTTTTGCAACGCCTCTTTCAGGGAAAGCGTTTTTTGTTGTGCTTGGGCGGGGTTAATTCTACATAATAAAAAGATCGTCAAAAGATATATAAAACTTCTCTGCATGTAAATCATTGCCTGTGCTCAGGGCTTTTGTTTGGTTCTGCGGAGCAGCAATCAATGGAAAAAAACGCTCTAGGCCTAACTGAAGAGGAAAAAGCAAACAGGTTCAAGGCCAGATGGAACGCTCCGGCAAAAGTACATGCAAGGAATGGAAAGAAGCGAAAAAAACAAATAAAAGCAATTGTTAATAGATAACAAAGTTTTCCCGCGGGGTAGGAAGCTGCTGGTGGTGTGCCCAGTTCTTTGAAAAGACCTTGTTCAATACCTTCACAAGATCATCGATCTGGGAAGGCTTTTGAATGTAAAAATCAGCCCCCCGCTCAAAACATTTGTCGATCGATTCTTTTCTGCCGGAGGTAGAATACATAATGACCGGAATAGCATGATAAGCGGCGTTGGAGCGGATGGTCTCCAGGCATTTGATGCCATCATAACCAGGCATGTTGATGTCCAGAAAGATAAGATCAGGGGCTTCAATGGTCGGAAGCAGGTTAAACAACTCATCATGGCTGGAGGCAAGCGAAACATGAGACGGAATAAAACATAGTTTAATGGCTTCGCTGAAGATGAATTGATCATCTTCATCATCGTCAACGAGCAGAACATGCACCATATAGAATGTTTTTTAGGATGTAACAAATCTGGATTTTACAGGTGCCTGCGCAAACAGGCACCCTCGAAATCAACTACACATGATCAAGCACGATAAATGCCTGCATCTTAGAACGGGAATAAGGTAGCAAATCGGATGCAAATAAAAAAGCTACAAAAATTTTTGTTCATCGCATAAGGGTTTACCCCTACATAACAATCCAGGATAACTAATTATACCATCTTAGGCCTATTCTTTCTCCTTCAACAAATCAATGGCGGCTGCAGCTACCAATCCACCCATCGCATACAGACCCAAAGCAAGCAGTTTGGTTTTTGTTGTCCGGTTGCTTGGGCGTTCCGGCAGCCCCAGCGGACCCGGCAAATAAACAGCGCCAGCCCCGGCGGCTATTCCAAGCAGCAGTCCCCGGAGCCAGACCCCTTTTTTATTGCCTGCTCCTGCCAGGCTGTAATACAATGCATTACCAGCCACATCACCTGCCATGGTCAAATCAAACAGCTGGTCTCTTTTAGGCGGGGTGCCTCCTCCTTTTTTGATCAGGGAAGAAAGTGCGCTCATGCCGAGCAGGTCCATCCGCGGTGCTGCCGGCTCAACTCTTCTTGTTACTTCATGCACCAGGGTAAGGGCACAGGCTCCTGCCAATCCGCCCGCCAATGATGCCAATGATTTTATCATATAGCCGATTATTTTTAGGATAACAGGATATAAAAATACAGGATATGGTTTTCTTTTCAGGACAGATTTTCCCGTGGCGGGAGTAAATAAAAGGGGGTTGACAAGCATTTCTGTTTACTATCAATGCTTTAAGGATCTGGCAAGCTCATTGAGTTATTAAAGAACCGGCGATTGGATTTTAAGCGCGAAGAAAATGAAGAAGACAGCAAGCGTATTGCGATATAAAACTTTCCTGCAAGCCGCATGAGAGTACCGGAAAATCCAGCAAAGATTTGATGATGACCGGCGCCCTGGTTTATCTTAAAGCAATTAGGTAATCACAGCAAGAAAATCTGGAATGATGTCTTGCATGTTTAAAAAAACGTGCTTATTTTCGCCGCCAGATTGCTTTTTAATTCTGCATCTTGCATAAAACCCAACCCTATCCACTGAGTTTTTTGCATAATCCATCCTCCTACCCAATTCCTTTGTTCAAGCCTGCATAGATTGGACGTTAGTTCCCCTTGAGTGATTTCAGAGATGTTTGTGTCCCCGCTGAGCTAATCTATTTTCTACAGTTCCGGAGAAACCAGCTTTAATTCCAGTACCCCTATCCCAGCATTTTCAACAAGCTGATCAATAAACTCAACCTCTGTCAACAGTCCCTATCAATTGAACAAAATGAAAAAAGTTCTACTCTTTGCTTCCCTCTTTGTTGTGGGTATAGCAACCTCTTCCCAGGCGCAAAACGTCTTTAGCCCCACGGAATCCGTCACAACGTTCGGCACCAACAAGCCCAGTGCGCCGGCAAACGGCACCATGGCCAAGTGGGGGCGTACGGTGCGCATGAGCTGGAATACGGATAAGTTCAAAGCTTATATCTGGAACGGCATGCCGTTCCGGTTGCGTTATCCCTCCAACTACAATGCGGCTGATACGACCAAGAAGTACCCGGTCATGATCTTTTTTCATGGAGCCGGCGAAATCGCAAACATCTACGACAACGAAAACCAGTTGATCTGGGGAGCCCAGTTGTTTGAATCCATGATGAACACGGGGAAAGCAGGAAGCTTCGATGCTTTCCTGTTGTTTCCGCAAGTGTCTGTATCCAGTGGATGGAACGACTCTTACTACACCCGCGTAAACAGCGTGCTGGATTCCCTGCAGAAATACTGCCGCATCGATCCGGACAGAATCGTAACCCAGGGACTTTCAAACGGAGGCTTTGGTGCGCTCGCCTATACTACGCTGAACCCTACCCGTGTTGCCAATTCGATTGCCGCTTCTCCTGCCCTGGTTCAAACCCTGATTTACCGCCAGGACAATTCGGTTCACATTCCGATGTGGATCAGCTCCGGCGGAAAAGACATCAACCCCAGTCCGGCAGAAGCCAACCAGTTCACGGATTCTTTCCGGGCGATCGGAGGGAATATCCGGTATACTTATTTTCCCAACAACGGGCACGACACATGGCAAGACCAGTGGAAAGATACCGCGACCATGGTCGCTTACTGGAATGCTGCGTACAAATCAAACCCGCTTTTATTTTTTCAGAAGAGCCAGTATTGTACCGATTCGGCCTTTAGCGCAAGAATGGGCATCACCGCCGGTTATTATCAGTATGAGTGGCAGAGAAACGGTGTTACTATTCCCAATGCCACGCAAAATGAATACAGCGCCACGCAAATCGGAACTTACCGCTGCCGGTTTAAACGGACTGCCGAGTCTGCATGGTCGGTCTATTCACCCAATCCGATCGTGATCACGGCTGCACCAAGTACCACTACGCCTCCTGTACAGGTATCCGGCATCAGCAGCAAGGTATTGCCTGCTCCGGATGGCAACACAGCCACACCCCTGGAATTACCAACCGGATACGGCGGCTATGAATGGAGAAATGCGACCACCAATGCACTCCTGAGCAGCGACCGCGTTTATGCAGCACCGGTAGGACAGTACAAAGCAAAAGCATTTGGCTGTAACCCCAGCACAAGCAGCTTTACGATCATCAGCGCAGCCGGTCTTCCTCACCCCGACTCTGCATACAACCTGACCCTTTCCCGTTTGTCTTCTACCAGTGTTAAACTTACCTGGGCCAACAAAGCAAACCCGGCAAACGATGAAACCGGTTTTGAAATCTACCGCGGCACATCTGCTTCAGGTCCTTACACCATGGCCTATCTCAACCCGGCCAACAGCTTAACCTATACAGATTCAAACATCGCCGAGAACTATAATTTTTATTATCTCGTTCGCGCAGTAAACAACAATGGTGCAGCACCGGTGAGCAACCAGGCTACCCTGCAACCTGGTTCAGACGTAAGCGCCCCTACCGCACCTACGAACCTGAAAGTGGTGCTGAGCGGACAAACTTCGCTCCAGGTGATTTGGGACAAAGCCACCGATAATGTAGGGGCCACACAATACGATGTATATGTAAACGGAGTAAAGAAGGCTTCCCCTGCTATCAACAAAGCAATCCTGAACGGGCTTACGCCTAATACCACTTATTGGATCAAAATAAAAGCGCTTGATCAGGCTGGTAACTCTTCTTCGTTTAGCGATTCTGTAAAAGCAGTTACTGTTGCAAACGGACTTAAATCGAGCTACTATGAAGGTAATTGGAATGTGCTTCCTGATTTCAGCAAGCTGACACCCATCAAAGTAGACACGCTCTCCAACATCAACATCAACCGGAGAAACGTAAATGATTATTTCGGGTTTGTATTTGAAGGATATATCAATATCAAAACCCCTGGCACTTACACATTTGAAACCAGTTCTGATGATGGAAGCAAGGTTTATTTTAATACCCTCTATGATCCAGCTGCAACTCCCATCGTCAGCAACGACGGCATTCACGGATCTACTCCGACAGTTAAAGGCAGCATTACTGTAGACAGTGCCGGTATGTACCCCTTCACTGTTACCTATTTCGACAAGAATGGAGGAGAAGCAATGTCACTTTACTGGCAAGGTCCTGGCATTCCGAGACAGCAGGTTCCGGACTCAGCCTTCACAGAAAAATATCAGCTGCCTGTTGACAATACAGCTCCCACGGCACCTGGCAAACCCAAAGCCTTGTTTACCAGCCGTACCTATGTTGATCTGTCGTGGAAATCCTCTACCGACAACATCACAGTAGCAGGTTATGAAGTGTGGGTGAACAACGTAAAGAAATATATAACATCAGACACCACCATCCGTGTAGACAGCCTGACACCAAATGTGGCTTATATCTTCAAGATCAAAGCGTTCGACTACAGAAATAACTTCTCTGCGTTTGGCGACACATTAAAGGTGACCACCGGTGCATACGGATTACTCTATAAATATTATGAGGGCACCTGGACAACCCTACCCGACTACAACACGCTTACGCCTGAAAAATCCGGCGCAAGCAGCAACATTAGCCTTACTCCTCGTCAATTGGAAGATTATTATGCATTCACTTGGGAAGGATATATTAATATAAAGACCCCAGGTACGTATACATTCGAGACCATCTCTGATGATGGCAGCAAAATATATTTTAACACACCTTACTCTCCTGCTGCCGGAGCGATCGTAAACAATGATGGTGTACATGGGGCCATATCAGCTACAGGTACAGTAAAAGTTGACTCTGCAGGCATGTATCCTATCACCATCACTTATTTTGAAAATGCAGGTGGACAGTCTATGCAGGCCTATTGGCAAGGTCCCGGCATTGCCCGTCAGCTTATCCCAGACTCGGCATTTACCGAGAAATTCTCACTGCCGGTTGACAATATTAAACCAACTGCACCGACCAATTTAAAGACCACTTTCGTGACCCGTTCCTATATGGACCTGGTTTGGAATAAAGCGACCGACAATACTACAGTACAGGGATATGAAGTGTGGATCAACGGAGCTAAAAAATATGTAACTGCTGACACCACAATTACAGCTGACTCACTCACGGCAGGTACTGCCTATACGTTTAAAGTCAGGGCATTTGACCTGGCAGGCAACCTCTCTTCTTACAGTGACTCAGTAAAAGTAACAGCGGCTGCCACTAGCCTCAAGTACAACTACTACGAAGGCACCTGGAACACCCTGCCTGATTTCAGTCTGCTTACACCCGTGAAAACAGGAGCTATCAGTAATGTGGACATCAGTCCGAGAAGACTGGAGGATTACTTCGCGCTCACCTGGGAAGGTTATATCAACCTGAAAGCTGCCGGCACCTATACATTCGAGACCATCTCGGATGACGGAAGCAAGGTATACGTAGGCACGCCTTACTCATTCGACGGACCAGCTACCGTGAACAACGACGGTGCACACCCGGCTGTTTCGGCAACCGGTACGTTTACCGCGCCTGCTCCCGGCATGTACCCGATCACGATCACGTATTTTGAAAACAGTGGCGGACAATCGATGCAGCTCTACTGGCAAGGCCCCGGCATAGGCAGACAGCTGATTCCGGACTCTGCCTTCACCGAGAAATTCTCGCTGGCTACGGACGTAACACCGCCTGCAGCACCGACCAACCTGAAAACCACTTTCGTAAGCCGGACCTTTATGGAACTGGCCTGGAACAAGGCAACAGACAATGTAGCTGCAACCGGCTATGAAGTATGGATCAACGGCGCGAAGAAATACCTGACCAGCGATACCACCATCAAGGCTGACTCGCTCACAGCAGGTGCTGCCTATACATTCAAGATCAAAGCATTTGACCTGGCCGGCAACATCTCTGCCTTCAGCGATTCGCTGAAAGTAACAGCAGCTGCCAACGGACTGAAGTACAAATATTATGAAGGCACCTGGACAACCCTGCCCAACTTCAGCACGCTCACGCCGTATAAAACAGGTGCTGCCACCAATGTAAACCTCAACCAGAGAAGACTCGACGACTACTTTGCGTTCACCTGGGAAGGTTATATCAACCTGAAAACGGCCGGCACTTATACATTCGAAACGGTCTCGGATGACGGAAGCAAGGTTTATGTTGGCACGCCTTATTCATTCGACGGACCAGCTACCGTGAACAACGATGGTGCGCACCCGGCTGTTTCGGCAACCGGTACGTTTACCGCACCTGCTCCCGGCCTGTATCCGATCACGATCACGTTCTTTGAAAACAGCGGCGGAGAGTCTATGCAGCTCTACTGGCAAGGCCCGAGCATTGCCCGCCAGCTGATTCCTGATTCAGCATTCACCGAGAAATTCTCGCTGCCGGCTGACCTGGTTAGTCCTACAGCACCCACGAACCTGAAATCAACTTATATCTCCCGCACTTATGCAGAACTGGCCTGGAACAAGGCTACTGACAACATCGGTGTAACAGGGTATGAAGTATGGATCAATGGTGCGAAGAAATACCAGACCAGCGATACCACCATCAAGGCAGATTCACTTACAGCAGGCACAGCCTATACAGTCCGGATCAAGGCATTCGACGCAGCCGGCAACCTCTCCGCATTCAGTGATTCACTGAAAGTAACACCCGCTGCAACCGGACTGAAGTACAAATATTATGAAGGCAGCTGGAACACCCTGCCCAACTTCAGCACGCTGACCCCGTATAAAACAGGCACCAGCGCCAATGTAGACCTTAGCCCGAGAAGACTGGACGATTACTTTGCGTTCACCTGGGAAGGCTGGATCAACCTGAAGACACCTGGCACCTATACGTTCGAGACCATCTCGGATGACGGAAGCAAGGTATATGTAGGCACGCCTTATTCTTATGCAGGTGCAGCCACCGTGAACAATGATGGTGCGCATGCAGCGGTATCAGCTACCGGCACATTCACAGCTGCTACAGCCGGCTGGTACCCGATCACCGTCACGTTCTTTGAAAACGCAGGTGGAGAATCCATGCAGCTCTACTGGCAAGGTCCTGGCATATCAAGACAACTGATCCCGGATGCGGCCTTTGTAGAAAACTTCCAGGACGTTACACCACCCAGTGTACCGGCCAACCTGAAATCTACATTCACAACCCGTACGTTTGTTGACCTGGCATGGGATGCTTCGATAGACAATGGTGGTGTGGCCCGGTACGATGTGTATGTAAACGGCAGCTTCAAGCAGTCGAGCACCACACCTGCTGCTTCCATCACCGGATTGACAGCCGGCACAACGTACAACTTCACGGTAAAAGCTATTGACCTGGCAAACAACGTATCAGCCTCCAGCAGTTCGCTGCCCGTGAAAACTGCTGCCAATGGTTTGCGCTACAAGTACTACCAGGGCAGCTGGAACAACCTGCCTGATTTTGGCACGCTGACACCGGTGAAGATCGGCACTACGGCAAACGTGGATCTCAATCCAAGAACCGATTTCGACAACTTTGCGTTTGTCTGGGAAGGCTATATCAACCTGAAGACGGCCGGCACCTATACATTCGAAACGGTCTCGGATGATGGCAGCAAGGTATATGTAGGCACCCCTTACACGTACAGTGGTGCAGCAACGGTAAACAATGACGGTTTGCATGGCGGCATCTCCGCTACCGGGAACTTTACGGTAAGCACGCCAGGCTGGTATCCGATCACTGTTACGTTCTTTGAAAAGACAGAAGGCGAGATGATGCAGCTTTACTGGACAAGACCCGGCCAGGCCCGCCAGCTGATACCTGACTCAGCATTCATTGAAACCGGCAGCAGTGGCTTTGGCGATGATGATTCAACTGTGACCATGAGTGTTGGCTCAAACAGCCTGCTCAACAGGATTACAGCTGAACAAACTGAGCACGACAGCAAAATTCAAAACAGCGTTATCTATCCGAATCCGTTCACAGAGACACTCAACCTCAACTTCTACAACAACGCGGCTACCAATACCGTCGATGTGGAACTGTATGATGTGTCAGGAAGAATGGTGTACAACAAACATTTCGGCAAGCTGGGTACAGGCGCTACAACGCTCCGCGTTGATCTGAGTGGCCAGTCTCCGCTGAAAGCAGGCAATTACTTCGCCCGTTTGATGGTGAACGGAAAACCTGCCAAAACCTGGACCTTGGTAAAGGCAAAAAAGTAATGGATCTGTAGAGAGAAGGTCTTTAGAAGAAAGGCTGTCCTGAATAAACAGGACAGCCTTTCTGTTTTATGGATGGATTAACGCGAAATTGCAGGCGGCTCATTCCTTTTTGCGGATAGCAAGGCCTGGTGCATCCAACAAAATTTATGCGGTGTTTGGAACAAATTGTACTTTTAAGTTTGCATCATTCCATGCGTTTGTTCCGAACCTATACAGGATGTTTTGTTTTAGCAGCATGCATGCTCTGTGCATGTCAGAAAGAACTGCATTCCGATACCGGCACACAGGAAGGCAATTTCCGGCTGAACATCCGCTTTGATCCGGTGGTTGATGGCCGTCCGCTTGCATTTGACGCAACAAACACCAATTTCTCCGGTGAACCTTATACGGTAAAAACATTTAAGTTTTATATCAGCCAGATCGATCTGTCCGCCACAGATGGAAGCGTGTACCGGGTGAACAGGAACAATTATTACCTGATCAACGAAGCAGATCTATCCAGCACCACCATCAGCCTGACACCGCCCACCCGCTCATACAGCCAGTTGAGTTTTGCGATCGGCGTCGACAGTGCAAGAAATGTAAGTGGCGCGCAAACCGGGGCGCTGGATCCGGCCAATGGCATGTTCTGGACCTGGAACAGCGGTTATATCATGGCAAAGCTCGAAGGAAGCTCTCCCCTCTCCGGTGCCCCTGATAACAGGATCGAGTATCATATTGGCGGGTTCAAGGAACCGTACAATGTGCTGCGCCGGGTCGTATTGCCGCTTTCTTCTACCGGAGCCGTAAGCTTTCAATCCGGTTCCACAAATACCCTGGCTGTATCCGCCAATGTGAATGCCTGGTTTCATGAACCCTATGAACTGCGCATTGCAAAGACCCCGGTCTGGATGACGCCCGGCGACACAGCCCTCCGGATCGCTCAGAATTACTCGCGCATGTTTACCGCAACCACCCTTACACGCAACCCGTGAGGCAGGGCCGTATCATATGGACCACCTGTTCATTGATAACCTTTATAGTTTGCCTCATTGCCTGTTCCAAATCAGGAACAGAGAAACAAGCTGCCGGCACACATGCCCTTGCCTTTACCATCCCGGCTGGTTTTCCTGCACCGGTATACAGATTTGAACAGACCAACCCGCTTACAAGGGAAGGCTTTGAGCTGGGAAGAAAATTGTTTTATGATGGCCGCCTTTCCAAGGATGGCAATTTTCCCTGCTCTTCCTGTCACCAGCAGTTTGCCGCTTTCGCCACGTACGATCATGATCTAAGCCATGGCTTCAACAACCAGTTTACCGTCCGCAATGCCCCTGCCCTTTCCAATCTGGCATGGATGCCGGCATTGCAGTGGGATGGCGGCATCAACAACATAGAAGTGCAGCCCCTGGCGCCCCTTACAGCGCCCAATGAAATGGCGGAAGACATCAACACCGTCATCGGCAAATTAAAAAAGGATGCCGGCTATAACCAGCTGTTTACAGCAGCCTTCGGCAAGGGAGAGATCAACAGCCAGAAGATGCTGAAAGCCCTGACGCAGTTTGTGGGCTCGATGGTTTCCGCCGATGCCAAATACGACAAAGTAAAAAGAGGCGAGGCAAAGTTTACGGCGGCCGAGCAAACCGGCTACGCCTTGTTTCAGCAGAAAAAATGCGCGATATGCCACAAGGAACCCCTGTTCACTGATTTCAGCTACCGCAATACAGGCCTGCCGTTGAACCCTTCCTTAAAAGATTATGGCCGCATGCACATTACCAACAAGCGGGAAGACTCGCTCAAGTTCAAGGTGCCCAGCTTGCGCAACGTATACCTTACATTTCCCTATGGGCATGATGGACGGTTTTACAGCATAGAAGATGTACTCAACCACTATAGCAATGGCGTGCAGGCAAGTGCCATGGTAGATTCGCTGGTAAGAAACAGGATACCGCTTACAGCTGAAGAAAAATATTATCTCAAGTCCTTTCTTTCTACCCTCACCGATACGGCTTTTGTTGCGAATAAAAGCTTTTCACAGCCTCAGTAAACTGCAACAATTAAGGGCAACAGCTGTTATGTTATCACAACCTTTAACATGCCAGCATTCCAGCCCAATACAATTTTGCATACCGCCGATGCCCTGAATGAACAGGGACTTCAGTTGCTCAACAAATTTCCTGGCGCCGCAACCCAGGAAGTAAAACAACACAACCGGTTGCCGGAGGTAGACATGCCTCATTATAAAGCCAAATCAGATTTGCTGGTGCTTGGCCGGCTGAAAACCCGCGAATGCAAATGGAGCGGCCGCAGCTCCGACTACATCGCTCCCAGCCTGGCCAACGGCTGCTTCGGCGGTTGTACCTATTGCTATGTAGACCGGCACAAAAAGATCAACCCCATCACCATCTTTACCAACATCGATGAGATCCTGGAAACGGTTGACAGGCATGTCATGGCCCAACCCTGGCCCAAGCAACCCAACCAGACCGATCCCTACTACTGGACCTACGACATTGGTTGTAACTCAGACATCTCGGTTGATTACAGCATATCGGACAGCATTGCACAGGCGTTCCGGTTTTTCCGTGATCATCCCCGTGCCAAAGCGACTTTTGCCACCAAGTTTGTAAACCGGGAGATGCTGGCATTCAATCCGCAGAAAAAAGTCAGGATCCGCTTTAGCCTGATGCCCTCCAAGGTGAGCAAGCTGGTGGATGTACGCACCGATCCAATCGAAAAAAGGCTGGAAGCCATCAACGATTTTTATGGTGCGGGCTATGAGGTGCATGTAAATTTTTCACCGGTTATCCTGTACCACCAGGTAAACAATGATTTCAGGGATTGGGAAGAAGATTACCGGGAGCTGTTCCGCCAGCTCGATGATGCCACAAGGCCCGAAGTAAAAAAGCAGATGCAATGCGAAGTGATTTTTCTGACCCACAATAAATGGCAGCACCTGGCCAACCTCGAGATCAATCCAAAGGGGGAAGAAATCCTGTGGGCGCCCAATTTACAGGAAACAAAGCGGAGCCAGTTCGGCGGCATCAACATACGCTACGAACACGAAATGAAAAGCGAAATGATGAACAAATTTGTAGGCATGCTAAAGGAAGAAATACCCTGGTGCGGCGTACGGTATATCTTTTAGCCGCAGATTCTTTGCCCGGTTAACAACTACGGGCACGAACCTATTTGCATGCTATCAAGTGTTTTTGTTTTCCCGTACAGTATTTTTGCATCCTTGTATCGATTGAATTTAGTGGTGTGCAGTTGGTGAGAAGAGGGTATACCAAATGTATATATCAAACACATAATGACGGGTTTACGAAGTATACTGCGCCAGTTAATTCAATTTAGTATGAGCGATCACCGGAAGGGATCAGTCAAAACAGATTTATTGCTGGCTATCAAACTGGAAAAATAACTGTGCTGTCGATCATTACCATCAACCTGAACAACAAGGCAGGCTTGGCTGAAACCTTTGCATCGGTTTTTTGTCAACAAGCTGCCCCATTTGAATACATTGTAATAGATGGCGGCTCAACAGATGGCAGCAGGGAGCTGATCCAGCAACATGCCGGCCAGCTTACCTATTGGATCAGTGAAAAAGACCGGGGCATTTATGATGCCATGAACAAAGGCATTGCGGCTGCCCGGGGTGAGTATTTTCTTTTTCTGAACAGCGGCGATAGCCTGGCAGAACCGGATACACTGGAGCGGTGCCAGCAATATCAAACACGCTATCCCGAAGCCGACATCCTGTACGCCGATTTTTACCAGGTAAGTGAGGGAGAGACAGCACCTAAACAATACAGATACCCGGCCCGCTTTACGCTGAAAGAACTTAAGAAACACATTCCCTGCCAGCAGGCTTCGCTGGTAAAAGCAACCCTGTTGAAAGAGACAGGCAATTTCCCCCTGCGTTACCGCATCGCATCCGATTACTGGATGTATGTAAAAAGCTTTTTGCTGGGTAAGAAATGGGTCCACATGAATTTTGTGATGGCCCGCTACAATACAGACGGGCTGAGCGTTTCCCAGGCACAGATTTGCTATACCGAGATGAACGAGATCTGGAAAGAGCTGGTACCCGAACCCATGCGCCGGGACATCGACAGGTGGGACGCACTCAAAAAAAGCAGGTGGGGCATTCTGTGGACGCGGCTGCTCTCCAAGCTGGGCATCCAATCATCCTGAGCCATTTGAAGGGAACTGCGGGCAAAGCTGGCAGGTATCACAGACTATTTGTACCTTCATTGCGTATATATCCAGGAAAGAATCTTTGTTGTATGAATAAAATCCTCTTCTTCCTGCTGCTGCTCTCAAGCTTTGTTTCCCATGCACAGTATTCCAGGGTCATTGTTCAGTTCAAGGATAAGAACGGCACGCCATATGTATTCAGCGCACCACAGCAATTCCTCTCTGCCCGCGCCATCCAGCGCAGAATGCGCTACGGAATCCAGCTCGATAGCACCGACCTGCCCATTGTACCCCGCTACCTGGATTCGGTAAAAGCCCAGGGTCCTGTCACCATTCTCAGCCGCTCCAAATGGCTGAACCAGGTGCTGATCCAAACCAGCGATTCTGCTGCCCTGCAAAAGATCAGGGCACTCCCCTTTGTAAAGACCTCGCAAAGTGTAGCCCTTCGCACGCTTGCTGCTTCACAACCTGTTCGCAAAATAGAAGAGACAACCGAAACAAGTGTACCCGTAAACAGTCCGCTGCGCACCGCTGCAGACACATACAATTACGGCAGCTCATACAACCAGATCCATATTCATGAAGGAGAGTACCTGCACAACAAAGGATTCAGCGGACAGGGAATGATGATTGCCGTACTCGACGCCGGTTTCAACAACTACCGCTCAATCACAGCCTTCGACAGCATCCGCTTGCGCGGACAGGTACTGGGTGAGCGCGACTTTGTAGCTTTCGACAACAGCGTGAATGAAGACGATGCACACGGCAAGAACTGCCTGAGCATTATGGCAGCCAACTGGCCGGGCACCATGGTAGGCTCGGCGCCCTGGGCAAATTTCTGGTTGATCCGCACAGAAGATGTTGGCTCGGAGTTCCCTGTTGAAGAACACAACTGGGTGGCAGGCGCTGAATTTGCCGACAGCTGCGGAACCGATCTGATCACCTCCTCCCTGGGATACACCACCTTTGACAATGCTGCTTTTAATCACACGTACAGCCAGTTTTACCAGAATGCGACCATGGTTACCCAGGGTGCTTCGCTGGCTGTAAAAAAAGGGATGATCGTTACCAATAGCGCCGGTAACGAAGGCAATAAGGCATGGAAATACCTGGGTTTCCCGGCTGATGGAGACAGTATCTGCGCAGTAGGCGCCATCAGTACAGCCGGCGTCATTGGTGCCTTTAGTTCTTATGGTTATCCGGGCAAACAAAAACCCAATATAGTATCGGTAGGAGTGGCCACTGTTTATGCCGACATGAACAGTACAACCAGCGGGAACGGAACTTCTTATTCCAATCCCAACATAGCCGGGCTGATTGCCTGTTTATGGCAGGCGTTTCCGCAGTTCAGCAATATGAAGATCCTGAATGCCCTGTATGCAAGCAGCGACCGGTTTACCAATCCCAATGACCTGTATGGCTTTGGCATACCCAATATGAAAACTGCCTACAGAACGCTCAAGGCAGCGCAAAACCAGCAGCAGTACGGCACCAACTGGCTCCTGGCCAATCCGGGCATATTTATTGACACGATTGCCATTGAATTTGTAAGCCAGACAGATGGCAATGCAACAATAGACCTGCTCAACAGCGCACAAGCAGTGGTTGCCACGCAAACTGTAGCAGCTGAAAAGGAAGAAGTATACAAAACCACCTTCCTCAACCTAAGTCCGCTGCCTGCGGGAACCTATGCGGTCCGTTACAGCGATGGATCACAAACAAAAACGGTTCAGCTGCAGAAGTCTACCGTACTGCCCCTGTTTGGACTACAGGCAAATGCAATCTGGTTGGATGTGGGTGTTAATGTAAAATGGACGACCGAAGCGGAATCAAACACAGGTTATTTTACGGTGCAAAGAAGCACAAACGGGACTGATTTTATTTCGCTGAAAACCGTTCCCGCCGCCGGTAACAGCCAATCGCGCAGTACCTACATAATCTCTGATACAAGCGCCAACAGGGCCCAGGGTAAGATCTTGTACTACCGGATTGAGCTGGTTGACAGAGACAATAAAAAAATGTACTCTACCACCGTCCGGCTCCTGAACCGGCAGCTAAGGGATGAACTGGTAGTGTATCCCAATCCGGCCAGCGGTTCAGTCCAGCTGCTGCTGAATGCAAGTGGTGCACAAAGTTCGGCCATACAGCTCTTTAACCAGCGCGGGCAGCTTGTACGCGAACAGCCCGTAAACCTGGTAAATGGCAGCAATACAGTTACGCTCAGCCTGAGCGGGTTACCCAAAGCCGAATATATTATCCGTGTACAAACGCTTTATAAAGTGCTGCAGGAAAAATTGGTTATTCAGTAGAATTTGAAAGCCTATCTTTTCTTTATCTCCTGTACATAGCCGGTAAAAGAAATGGCATCCCGGTTGTTGCTGGTAACCTGGAGAGAGGCTGTACCATTGCTGAATACGGTGAGCTGCATGCGCTGGTTATCGCCGGCGGCTTTGGTGCTGATACCAATTTCCCGGGCCCCTTTTTTCTTCAACTTCACCCGGTAATCTGATGTGGTGGTCGTAAAACTAAGCCCGCTTTCTGATGGATTCATCGGCGCTACATAGGCCCGGCCAAAATAAGGCAGGCTGCTGATGACGGTATCACCTGATAAGGTAAGATCATATTGGGAAGTGAGCTGCCGCACACCGCCACGCAGGGGCGTCACTGTTTGCGCAACAAAAACAAAGTGTTTTGTATCCAGGGCTTTTTGCAGGGCGGCATTGTCGTTCTTTTTATTTTGGCCGCTGACCTGCAGAAAACAAGCCGTGATCAGGATCAGTAAACTACCGGCAGATTTTAAAAAAACGGTTTTCATCTGTTTGCATTTTATAAGTACACTGCTTTTGCAGAAATGACATATCAGCAGTAACAACGATGAAGGACCCTGCCCTGTTTACACGGCGCACCAAATATGGCAGCGCTTTAACAGTTAGGACTGCAGTGCTTCTGCCCTGCTGTTTTGTTCCCCGCGCGCTCCTTCCTGCCTTGCACGCAGGCATACACCATGAATAAACTTCAGCTTTTCAATAACCTGAACAGGGATCACAAAAGGATACAGGTCAGGCAGTCCCATACTCCGGTTGATGCTGTTCATGGCAAAAACCAGGGGCAACCACATGCTGATGATATCGTCAAAGTTCTCCAGCCTGAACGGGTCGGCTTTGATGATGGCGCTCAATCCCGAAGGATCGTGTACAATACCGGGCTTGATGCTTAGTCCGAAGGCATAGGCCGTTTCCAGCGTGTCAAGAATGTGGAGGTAGTGCGCCCAGGTTTCTGCCCAGTCTTCCCAGGAGTGGGTACTGGCATACGTACTGATAAAATGCTCGTTCCAATCAGCCGGCGCGCCTTCTTTGTAGTGCTTCTTTAATGCCTCGCCGTAATCCTCCTGTTCATCGCCAAACAATTTTCTGTAAGGTTCCAGGTTGGAGGTTCCATCTATCAGGCGGTCCCAATAATAATGACCTATTTCATGGCGGAAATGCCCCAGTACAGTCCGGTAGGGTTCAGCCATGGAGCGCCGGGCCATTTCTCTTTCCACATCATCGGCCTCGGCGATGTTGAGCGTGATCAGGCCATTGTCGTGGCCGGTCATGATCTTTTGTTCGCTGTTCTGCTCATCGGCCATAAAATCGAACGACAAGCCTTTTTCCGGATCAGTTTCTTTGCTTAAGATCGGCAGCTTCATGCTGAGCAGCGTGTAAATCAGGCGGTGCTTGGCCGCTTCAATCACGCTCCAGCGCTGGCGGTATTCTGTTTTGTTTAAGTCGGGAATGGTTTGGTTCAGCGAGCAGGCAGTGCAGAAACGGGCGGGCAGGTTATCGTCTACCAGCCAGTTGCACACACCGTACGCATGGTTGTCGCAGTAACGGTATCTTCTTTCTGTCTGGTGGTTATAAAGTGAGTAAACCCCTTTTTCTTCTATCAAAGGAAACAGTTGCAGTTCTTCCGGCAGGAAGCCCAGCTCGTGACCGCATTTTTCACAACGGGTGTTTTCAAACTGAAGCAGCTGTCCGCAGTAGGTACATTCAAATAATTTCATAGTTATATCTGTTGCTGGAATGTGTGTAAAACAAAGCTTTTAAAACGGATACATACCACATCCGTTTGATGCCGGTATTACACAAGTTATTCCGGTGACAGGTGCTCTCAAAGCAAAAATGGGACCGGGGCTATCCCTATCTGCATGCATACAGATAGGATCATCGCGCTGTAATGGCGGATAGGACAGGGGTTTGGGTGGAATAAGAAAGAAAAATGCCGCCAACAGGCAGTGGCATGAAAGTTTATGGGAAGTAAAAAGAACTACACAATCATGAAAATAATTCCCCTGTTCGTTTCCTTGGCCTTGTTGGCTGCCTGCAGCACGTCCGGTCCTGTAAGCACAAATCCCGACCGGAGCACCACGACGGAAGGCACAGCCGGTTCGGCAAAGATGACCGACGGCGCTGCAAAAGAAGGCATGACAACCTCAAAAATTGCGGGAGAACCCGACAGTGCCAAAAGGGGGCGCGATAGTTTACCACCACTCAAAGAGCGGTAAGAACCGGACAGGAACAGACCTTCCTATAAGGAGCCGCCTTCAACCAGGCAGGCACCAACGGTGGTTTCCTTTTCTACCTCTTCTTCCCGGATCAGCTGGAGCATACGGGCAAAAGCCAGTTTGCCCAGTTCATAGCCACTTGTTTCCACGTAGGTGATTTCAGGATAATATAGTTTGGGAAAAAAGCCGTTGCTCAGGGCAAGCACCCCGGTTTCCTGCGGTACGTTGATGTGGAGGGCTTGCAAGCCTTTCATCACGCCGGTCAGGATTTCGTCGCTCATGCAAAATACGGCATCCGGTTTTTGCTCTTTTTTAAAGTAGCGCTCAACCAGCCCGGTCGCTTCCAGGGGATTGTGGGCATGTTCAATAAAAAGTTCCACCCCTTTTTGTAAGGCAATCTGATTTGAAAAAGAAGCAATTCTCCGCCGGGTAATCGAAAGCTGGTTGTTGCCAAAGATGGCGAGGATACATTGTTTGCCCTTTGCCAGCAAGGCATCGGCAGCCATGGATGCAGCCTGGGCATCAGCAGCCGTCACTTTTATGCTGTCTTCCAGCTCGGGCACTTTGTCAAAAAATATAACGGGGATGTTCACATCTTTTAGCCGCAGGTAAGGCTCTACGTCGACGGTGTTGGCTGATAAGCAGGCAAATACCCCGGCCACCCGGTTCTGCCGGCAGATGCGAATGCTGTTTTGCTCTATGTCAGCGTTTTCCCCGGTTTGCAGGATCAGGAGGGAATAACCCTGCTTGCGGCCCTCTTCCTCAACCGAAAGGATAAACGAATCATAGAAATAGCGCGAAATGGTTGGAACGATCAATCCAAACAGCATGCTGTGTTTGTTGCGCAGGTTGATGGCATTGATGTTGGGCTCATACTCCAGCGAATGGGCCAGTTCCATCACCTTTCTTTTTGTGAGCGCAGAGATATCCGGATGATCCTTGAGTGCCCTGGATACAGTGGAAACACTTACACCCAGTACTTCAGAGATCTTTTTAAGCGTGACTACATTCATAGATTGACAGAAAAGGTAGCGGTTGATTTTTGTCCACCGCAAACGGTTGCGAAAATGTTTGCGAAATTTGGCAGGTTATTGGATGAATAGTTTTTGTTTGCCGATAAAGAAATTAAAAATACTTTCATGGAAATTTTTGTTAAAGAGAGAATATAGAAAAGATCCGGAGGGGCAGCCCTAGATTATTTTCAGGGGTTTGCAGCATTTGGAACGATATTATTCTCTTAATAACATGACACAAATGTAAAGATTGCTTGCGATGATGTCTCACCCGCTCGTTTATACATAGGATTGCTTAGCTGTACCCGTGTGGATGCCCTGATATGTATAAACTTCTTTCTGAACCCCGCAACAATCTTTCATTCAGGCAGCTCTATCAGGAGTAAGTTATGGAAATAGTATACAGACCGGCATTTGTTCTATTAAACTATCTTATGCAGAAAGCCCGCGTTTCATTCAACTCATCATAAAGGGATTCCCTGTTTGCTTCCTGCACGTATATATCCAGCATCCTTTCATCTATCATTATCGTAAATAAAAAATCGGCTCAAGTATGATTATGAAAACAATACTCAGATTTTCATCCCTGGTGATGGTGCTGCTTTTTGCAGCGCTCTCACTTAGTGCCCAAACGGCGGTGACCGGCAAGGTAACTGACTCATCCGGAGCAGGCATTCAAGGTGTAACGGTTACGGTTAAAGGTTCTAAAAACGGCACACAAACAGGTGCTGACGGAGGCTTTAGCATCAATGCCGGTTCCAATGCCAGCCTGGTCTTTTCTTATGTGGGTTTTGAATCCGTTACCGAAGTAGTAGGCGGTCGGTCTTCCATCAACGTTACCCTGTCGCCGGCAGCCGGCAGCACCATTGGGGAAGTTGTGGTGGTTGGATATGCCACTGCACGCAAAAGAGACCTGACGGGTTCTGTTGCTTCCGTAAAATCAAAAGATTTTAACCAGGGTGTGATCGCTGCCCCCGACCAGCTTTTGCAAGGTAAAGTGGCGGGCCTTGATATTGTGAACAACAGCGGCCAGCCAGGTGCGGCCACTACCATCAAGATCAGGGGTAACAACTCTATCAGGTCCAACAACAATCCGCTATACGTAGTTGACGGTGTTCCCCTGGATGGCAGAACAGCCCGTCCGCCCCTCAACTTCTCCAGCGGTGGATTTGGTCCTTCCCCCGAATCCAATCCCCTGCTGTATATCAACCCAGCCGACATCTCACAGATCGATGTGCTGAAAGATGCTTCTTCTGCTGCGATCTATGGTTCAAGAGGCGCCAACGGTGTGATCGTGATCACTACCAAAAGAGCTACCGGCAGCGGCACCAGACTTGAGTTTGGTACCAACTTCGGTGCTTTTGCAGGGTTTATGAAGAAATACAAAGTGCTTAACGCAAGTGAATTCAGAGGCGCGTTGAAACAGTATCGCCTGGATACCCTGGCCACCTCTCTCGATCATGGTTCTTCCGTTGACGCGTTGGATGCCATCACTTCAAATGAACTTACCCAGAACTACAGCCTTGCCATGAGCGGTGGCAATGAAAACGGCCGGTTCCGTGCTTCCTTCCTCGGTTCAAAAACTGCCGGTTTTATCAAGAAGACAGATCTGACCAAATACCTGGGCAATTTTAACGGTTCTTACAAATTCCTGGACAAACGCATTTCAATCGATTTTGGTTTGATCGCCGGTCATACCCTTGAGCACATGACCCTGTTGAGCAATACGGCAGGTGCCGGTGGTAACCTGATGAGCTATGCGCTCAACTGGAACCCGACCAATGCATTTTACCAGAGCAACGGTTTATACGTAACATCTGCCAACTCTATTCCCAATCCGCTCGCCATCATCGAAGGAACAAATGATGCAGCAAATGTAAACGTGTTTTTGGGCAACATCTCTGGTTCAGTGAAGATCCTGAGCAACCTGGAGTATAAATTCCAGTATGCCATTAACCATGGAACCGGTACCCGCAACTCCAGCATCGACGGCTGGCTTACAGACCTGCAGGGTATTACCGGCAAAGGCATCGGCGCCATCTCGCATGCACAGCTGACTTCGCAAACCTACACACACACCCTGAATTACAATACCAAGCTCAGCGACAAGATCAACTTTACCGCACTCGCCGGTTACGAATACTGGAAAACAGATTTCTCCAGCAATACCCTGGCTGCCAGTGGCTTTAACACCAACCTGGACCAGGCTAACAGGATCCGGGTGCCGTATACCAACATCTTCCAGAATGCCACATCGCAATTGCCGCTTGGCGGTTCTGTAGATCCGACCGTTGAAATCCAGTCGGTGTTTGGAAGGGTTAACTTCAACATCTCCGACAAATACCTGATCACCGGTACGCTGAGGGGGGATGGTTCAAGCAAGTTTGGCAAGAACAACAAATACGGTTATTTCCCCTCCGTAGGTGCCAAATGGAACATCAGCGGGGAAGAGTTTATGAAGAACAGCAATGTCTTCAGCAACCTGGGTCTGCGCCTGTCATGGGGTATCACCGGTAACCAGGAGTTTCCTGCCGGCGCATCCCTGGAAGTATATACCACCGGTTCATACAACAGCTTCAGCCAAAGCAACGTTCCCAACCCGGACCTGAAATGGGAACAGACCTCTTCCTATAACATCGGACTTGATTTCGGTATCCTTAAAAACAGGGTAACTGGTTCTGTGGATTATTACAGCAAGAATACCACCAACCTCCTGTTCCAGGGAACAGCGATCGCGCCCGGCCCTGCTTCGGTTGCCTACTACAACCTCCCGGCCCACCTCCTGAACTCAGGGGTGGAATTTGGCGTGAACGGCTCTATCATCAACCAGGGCAAGCTGGGTGTGGATGCCAACTTCAATATCGCTTACAACAAGAACAAACTGACTGATTACGCCCAGGCACAAGTGCTGACCGGACAAGTAAACGGCAACGGTGTTTCCGGTGCACTGGCCCAGGTGATCGCGAATAATTATCCGGTGAACGAATATTACCTGAAGCCATTCAGCGGGTTTGACAGAGCCGGCCAGCAGGTGATTGGTGCCAACCCGGTTTATGCAGGCGATCCCAACCCGCACATCATCATGGGTTTCGGCGGTTCTGTGCGTTACAACAAGCTTTCCTTTACATTTAATGCCAGCGGCGCTTTCAATTACCTGATCTACAACAACACGTATAACACCGTTACCAATATCAGCCAGATCGGAAAAGGACTGAATATTGCAAAAGCAAACCTTTCCCTGCCGGAAAGTGTTAGTGACGGGGTAGCTGCTTCTACCCGCTATCTGGAAAGCGGAAACTTTGTAAAATTGCGCAATGCAACCTTTAACTACGCTTTCGGAGATGTAGGTGCTTATATCAAGAACCTGAATGTTTTTGTAGGTGGAACGAACCTGCTTGTACTGACCAAGTTCAGCGGCTTTGATCCGGAAGTAAACGTGGATAAAACCAACAACAACTATCCTTCCAGAAACATGGAATACCTGCCTTATCCTACACCTAGAATTATCAATTTTGGTTTTAACCTGGGTCTATAAACCGATAAATTATCATTATTATGAAGACGTTTAAGAAAATACATTGGGTCATAGGTTCAGTAGCAGCACTGTCCCTGTTTGGATGTACCAAGCTGGATCAAAAGCTGAATTCTGCGCTGACCCTGAATGAGACAGCCAATGCCCTTGGCGCGAATGGAACGGCCTTGTTATTACAGACTGCTTATGTAGATCTCGGGGTTCCTTACACCGACATGGGTGCCATTTTTGCTCTGGAAGAAGTACCTACAGATGAGTGCCTGGTACCTACCCGCGGCGGCGACTGGGACGACAATGGCAAATGGCGGGCCCTGCACCAGCACAGCTGGTCGGTGGATGGTGTTGATGTGATCGTCAACCAATTTAATACACTGAACAAAACCAACTTCGACGCAACGAACGTGCTGGCCTTTAAGCCCACTGCTTCACAAACAGCCGAAGCCCGGTTTATCAGAGCAATCGCCCTGTACCAACTGTTTGACTTGTTTGGCCAGTTTCCTTTCCGCAATCCGGGAGACAACCTGCTGAATGCGCCTGCCGTATACAGAGGTGATTCTGCCATCAATTTTATCATCAGCGAGCTGACAGCTATCCTGCCCACGCTCAGCGCTTCCAATCCGATCTACCAGGCCAACCCTGATGCAGTCAGGTTCCTGCTCATGCGATGTTACCTGAACAAGGGTGCTTTCCTGAACCGGGCAGCACCCACCTTTGCCGATGCAGATATGCAACAGGTAATTACCCTTGGGAATGCTATTATGAGCAACCCAAAGTATAAGCTGAACACCAATTATTTTGACAATTTCAGCGTAGACAACGGTTCTAAATCAACGGAAGGCATTTTTGCTTATCAAAATTTTTCCGGTGTAACCATCAACAACTCCGGCATCCACAACAGGTGGTGGCCTACCCTCCACTACAACCAGGGACTTCCGGGCGCGATCGGTGGCTGGAACGGTTTTTCAACCGTAGCCGATTTCTACAATATGTTCGGTGTAACTTCTACGCCTACACAAACACCTGCCGACACTGCCTTGGATAAAAGATTGGGTGGCCGTTTCTATCCAGGTGCAACAGATATTTCCGGACTCCGGCCCGGTATCCTGGTTGGCCAGCAATATGATAAAGCAGGCGGTCTGCTGAAAGACAGAAAAGGCAACAACTTAAGCTATACGCCCAACATCGCTGCCGACCTGAAAGAAACCGGAGGCAACCTGGAAATCACCGGTCTGCGCGCAGCCAAATATGTACCCGATTATACCAACAACCTCAGCAACTACGGTGATAACAAAGCCGGCAACTGGCTGATGATGTTCCGCTATGCCGATGTACTGCTGATGGTAGCCGAAGCAAAAATGCGTGCCGCCAGTCCGGACAATGCCGGTGCACTGACGCTGGTAAACCAGATCCGTTCTGCCCGGGGAGCAGCTCCCCTCACCGCTTCCATGACCCTGGTAAACACTTCCAATGTTTACGCACCCAATACCCTCCTGGCTGAAAGAGGCCGCGAACTGTACTGGGAAGCGGTGAGAAGAACAGACCTGATCCGTTTTGGCATGTTTACAAAAGCATGGGCTTACAAACCCGCCAGTGATCCCAAATACATGCTGTTCCCGATCCCCTCTTCTGCGTTGGCCGTAAACCCCAACTTAAAGCAGAACGGCAACTACTAATCATTTCATAATTATCTTTGTAAAAGGCCATTATTTTATAGTGGCCTTTTACATTTACGCTATTTAAATTTTTACAAGACACTTTGAACCGGGCATTTTATTTTTGGATCTCCTCCCCAGCACACTTGTCTCAGCACCATTTTCCTGTTTTTCCCCCTGCCCTTTTTTCGCCGGCTGTCTCCTTCCTTGTCTTCTTGTTCCTGTGTACCGCCTCCTGCAGCGAAAAGAAAAAAGATACCTTGTTTGAACTCGTTGATGATACAGGCATCTCCTTTACCAATGCTGTTCAGGACGGAGCCAAAGAAAACAGCTTTTTATTCCGCAACTTTTACAATGGCGGCGGTGTAGGCATCGGTGACATCAACAACGACGGATTGCCGGATGTTCTTTTTACGTCCAATGCAGGTGAGAACAAGCTTTACTTAAACAAAGGCGCTTTTAAGTTTGAAGACATCACCCGGCGGTCAGGCATGAAGCAGGACAGCATGTGGAATACCGGCGTAAGCTTTGTCGACATCAATGCCGATGGCTGGCTCGACATCTACCTGTGCAGCTCGGGACATATGTCCACCGGTCACCGCAAAAACAAGTTGTATATAAACAACCACAACGAAACGTTCACGGAGTCAGCCGCCGCATACGGACTTGATATTTCCGGGTATGCTACCCAGGTCTCATTTTTTGATTACGACCTGGATGGTGACCTGGATATGTTCCTGATCAACAACAGTCCGATCCCCGTTAACCAGCTGGGCTACTCGAACCGGCGTGATCTGTTTGAATCGCAATGGCCCGTTGCACCTTTTTTAAAAGGCGGCGGAGACCATTTGTTCCGCAACGACGAAGGGCATTTTAAGGAAGTAACCAAGGAAGCAGGCATCCACGGAAGCCTGATCAGCTTTGGTTTGGGCGTTTCCGTTGCAGACATCAACGGCGATGCATGGCCGGATGTGTATGTATCGAACGATTCTTACGAACGCGATTACCTGTATATCAACCAACGCAACGGCACGTTTAAAGATGAAACAGAAGAATGGCTGCAGCATACCAGCTTTTCTTCCATGGGAACAGACATCGTGGACATCAACAACGATGGCTACCCCGACATGTTCACCACCGACATGCTGCCCCGGGATGACTACCGGTTAAAAACAACCGGTTCATTTGACAACATCGATCTGTACCGCAGCAAAATAAAAGCGGGCCTCTATCACCAGTTTGTACAAAACTGTTTGCAGCTGAACACCGGGGCAGGCAAATTTTCGGACATCGCATTTTACAGCAACGTGCAGGCAACCGACTGGAGCTGGGGTGCGCTGATGTTCGACGCAGACAACGATGGCTGGAACGACATCTTTGTTTGCAACGGCGTTGCCCGCGATGTAACCAACCTCGACTTCATGGATTTTTTTGCCAATGAAGTAAACCAGAAAATGGTGCTGACAGGCAAAAAAGAAAGCGTGGAGGAACTGGTAAAAAGGATACCGCTTACCCCCCTGCCCAACAAAGCTTTCAGAAACACGGGCCATCTCACCTTCACCGACGCCGAACAAGACTGGGGGCTCGACCAGCCTTCTTTTTCCAACGGAGCAGCTTATGGAGACCTGGATGGTGACGGCGATCTGGACCTGATCGTCAACAACATCAACCAGCCTGCTTTTATTTACCGCAACAGGAGTGCAGAAGAAAAAAAGACCAACCAGGTCAGCATCTTACTAAAAGGAACAGGCAAAAACACGTTTGCTATAGGAAGTAAGATCAACCTCTATATAGGCAACCAGGTGCTCAGCAGGGAACTCATTCCTTGCCGCGGCTTTCAGTCTTCGGTTGATTATAGAACCATTGTTGGCCTGGGTAATCATCAGCAAATCGATTCGTTAAAGATCATCTGGCCCAACCGGACTTACTCGGTATTTACCCACCCGGCCATCAATACCTTGCTCACTTATCAACAACCTGCAACAGGGCCTGTTGTCCAGGATAATCCGTTTGTAAAAGCGCCCGTTTTAGAGCAGACGAATGAGCCATTTGATCCGCACAGGGAAGATGATTATGTAGATTTCTACCAGGAACGCGAAGTGCCGGAAATGCTTTCACGCCAAGGCCCAACCGCAGCTGTTGCTGATGTGAATGGAGATGGGCTGCAGGATGTTTACATCTGCGGTGCGGCCGGACAAGGCGGTCAGCTTTACATGCAATCTGCCGCCGGCAGCTATGTAAAAAAACCGCAAAAGGGTTTTGAACAGTTTGCTGATTTTGAAGACGTGTCGGCCTTGTTCTTCGACTGCGACGGCGATGGAGATATGGACTTGTTTGTAGGCTCGGGAGGCAACAACCACACCGCCGGCAGCCGCGAACTGCAGAACCGGCTCTACAAAAACGATGGGAAGGGCAACTTTACCATTGACGTGGATGCGCTTCCCAACAGCGGCATGAACAACGGGCTTGCGGTAGCCGGCGACTTTGATGAAGATGGAGACCTCGACCTTTTTGTGGGCAGCCGGAGCATGCCGCAGGTATATGGGGCCACACCGGATAGTTATATACTCATCAACAACGGCAAAGGAAAATTCACAGATATAGCCGCTGCCCGCAACAAAGACATCGCCGCCATCGGCATGGTAAGCGGGGCTGTTTGGCAGGACGTGACCGGCGACGGAAAAAAAGACCTTGTTATTACCGGAGAGTGGATGGCGCCGCATATATTTTCTTTCAGGCAGGACCGGTTTGTGGAAGTAAAATCCAACCTGAATAACCTGCATGGCTGGTGGCAAACCATTGCCTCAGCAGACCTGAACGGGGATGGGAGAATGGATTTGATCTTGGGGAATATAGGCGAAAATTTTTACCTGCGTCCTGACAAAGATCATCCCGTAAAAATCTGGATCAACGACTTTGACCACAATGGCTCTATAGACAAGTTGCTCACCCGCACCATTGATGAAAAAGATATGCCCGTATTTCTAAAACGTGATATGGAAGACCAGCTGCCTGTATTAAAAAAACAAGCACTCAAACACGGCGATTATGCCACCAAGTCGATTCAGCAGCTGTTACCGCAGGAAGAGCTGAAGAACAGCATCGTTAAACAGTTTAATTATCCGGCCTCTTGTATTGCCATCAATGAAGGAAACGGGAAATTCGGTATCAGGCCCCTCCCCGCCCCTGTGCAGTTCTCCTCAGTAAATGCCATTCTCTGCAAAGACATGAACGGTGACGGCAAACCCGATCTCGTGCTGGGGGGAAACAACTTCGGCTTCCTGCCCCAGTTCTGCCGGCTCGATGCAAGCTATGGCCATCTCCTCACAAATGATGGAAGGGGAAATTTCACCTGGCTCCCCCCTGGTGAAACAGGCTTGAATGTACGCGGTGTAATCAGGGACATCAAAGAAATCGGGAAAGATTCCTCCAACAACAGAATCCTGTTTCTACAAAACAACGACTACCCGGTGGTATACAGGAAGACAAAAAATGGTGACAAGAAATGAGGCAGATCGTCTGTTTGCGAAACAGGTTTAGCTGGCTGATGCTATTGCTGTTGCTTTACGCCTGTAAGCCGGAGCCACCGAAGGTTGTGCTGTTTGAATCCCTGCAAGCTGATAAAACAGGGTTGAATTTTGTGAACAAGCTTACGCCGACACCTGCCTTCAACCCGTTCCACTATATGTACTTCTACAATGGAGGCGGTATTGGTGCCGGTGATTTTAACAATGATGGCCTCATTGATCTGTTTTTCTCCGGCAACCAGGTACCCAACCGGCTTTACCTGAACGGTGGATCACTCCATTTTACAGACGTCAGCAGCCAGGCCCTGCCCCCGCCCGATTCTGCCTGGTCGACAGGTGTTTCGGTGGTAGACATCAACGGGGATGGATTGCTTGATATTTACGTTTGCAGGGTGGGCAATTACGAAACGCTGAAAAGCAGGAACCAGCTCCTGGTTTGCCAGGGCATCAACAAAGCAGGCATACCTGTTTACAAAGACCTGGCTGCCGGCTATGGATTGGATTTTTCAGGATTCAGCACACAGGCCAGTTTTCTTGATTATGATGCAGACGGAGACCTGGACTGCTTTTTACTCAACCATTCCGTGCACCAGAATGGTTCTTTTTCTGAACGGAAGAACTTCCTGGGAACGTATAGTGAGCTTTCAGGCGACCGGCTGTACCGCAATGATGGCGACAAGTTCACGGATGTGACCCGGCAAACAGGCATCAACAGCTCTTCTATCAGCTACGGACTGGGCATTGCCGCATCCGACATCAACCTGGATGGCTATCCCGACCTGTATATTGGCAACGACTTCCACGAGAACGATTATCTCTATATCAACCAGCACAACGGCACTTTCAAAGACGAGGTGACGGAAAAGACCATGCATACCAGCCAGTTCAGCATGGGGGTAGATATCGGCGACATCAACAACGATGCCGCCCCGGAAATCATATCGATGGACATGCTGCCCGCTGATCCGTATATCCTGAAGCGCTCGCTGGGAGAAAATGAATACGACATTTTCAACCTGAAGATCAGCTTTGGCTACAACTACCAGTACACGCGCAACAACCTGCAATGGAACAGGGGCAATGGCTTGTTCAGCGAGGTTGGTTTGTACGCAGGCGTATATGCAACCGACTGGTCCTGGGCGCCCCTTTGGATGGATTTCGACAATGATGGGTGGAAAGACCTGTTTATCTCAAACGGCATCCCCAAGCGCCTGAACGACATGGATTATGTGAATTATATCTCCAACGAAGAAATCCAGGAAAAGCTCCGTACCAACAGCCTGGAAGATAAGGACATGACCCTGATCGACAAGTTCCCGCAGATCAAGCTGCCCAACAGGTTCTTCAAGAATGGAGGCAAGCTCGATTTCCAGGATATAAACAGCGAGGTGGAAGGCGATCTGCCAACTTATTCAAACGGTGCCGTATATGCGGACTTTGACAATGATGGCGACCTGGACATCGTTGTAAACAATGTAGACGATCCCGTGCTGCTCTATAAAAACAGGAGCAATGATAAAGGCGACAAACCCTTTCTGGAGCTAAAGCTAAAAGGGCCGGCGCTAAACACCCATGCTGTTGGAGCCAAGGTGATCGTGTTTGCAGGCAACAGCATCCGCACGTATGAAAAGTTCGCTACCCGGGGTTTTCAGTCGAGCATGGAAATACCGGTACACATTGGCCTGGCCCATACAAAAGCAGATTCGATCATCGTGGTATGGCCGGACAATACCTTTCAGCGCGTAGTGTGGAATGGCAAAGGAGCGCAGCTTGCGCTCTCCTATCAACCCGGTCTTCCCCGGTTTGATTATGCATCCATTACCGCCCGCAGCGTTGACAGCATCCGCCCGGTTGCGGATATTACACAGCAAACAGGATTGAATTATTTACACCAGGAAAATCCGTTTAACGAGTTTGACCGGGAGCCGCTGATTCCGCACATGGTGTCACGGGAAGGGCCTGCGCTGGCAGTGGGAGACATCAATGGAGATGGCCTGGAAGATGTGTTTATCGGGGCATCCAAGACTTACAAGAGTGCTGTATTTCTTCAGACGAAGGGAGGCAACTTTGCAAAAACAGCCCAGCCGGCGCTGGATGCCGACAGCATGTTTGAAGCCGTAGATGCCTGCTGGGCCGATGTGAATGGAGACGGACACCCGGATCTGCTGACGGCCCCCGGCGGCAATGAATACTACGGACAGGAAGAGCAACGGACCCCGCATGTATACCTCAACGACGGACAAGCCCATTTCACCAAATGGCAACAGGCCTTTACCGGCCTTTATCTAACGGCTTCCTGCATTGCTCCCTGTGATATAGATGGTGATGGAGATATGGATCTTTTTGTAGGCGGCCGCGCCGTGCCCTGGGAGTATGGACAAACGCCGGTTTCTTATCTCCTGCAGAACGACGGAGCAGGTCATTTCAAAGATATAACAGCCATGGCCAGCCGCGAACTGCAGCAAGCAGGTCTTGTTACAAATGCCCGGTGGTGTGACATCGACCGGGACGGAGACAGTGACCTGGTTGTTACAGCCGAATGGGGCGGTATCGATGCTTATATCAACAACAAGGGAACTTTTTCCAGGATGCCGCTCACGACAAAAAAGGGCTGGTGGAATTTTGTGCTGCCCTGTGATGTAAATGGCGACGGAGCAATCGATTTTATTGCCGGCAACCTGGGCTTGAACAGCCGCCTGAAAGCCTCTGAAGCGGAACCGGTGCGGTTGTATTACAACGACTTTGATGACAACGGGAAAAAGGATGAAGTGCTGACCTACTACCTGGATGGAAGAGAGCTGCCCTTTGCCAACAAGGATGAGCTCCAACGGCAAATGCCCTTCCTCAAGAAAAAGTTCTTGTACGCCGAAGACTTTGCCAAAGCTTCTCTGCCAGATATCTTTGGCAGCGAAAAGCTGGATGCAGCGCAGGTTCTCCGAGCGGATTATTTTTCCAATGCCCTCCTGCTCAATGATGGTCATGGACATTTCACCACACAAGCCCTCCCCTGGCAGGCCCAGCTTTCCCCTTATAATACCGCTGCTGTTGTAGACGCCAATGGAGACCCATTACCGGACATTCTGCTGGGCGGTAATTTTTACGAAAACAATATCCAGATGGGCCGCTACGATGCGGATTTCGGCACCTTGCTTATCAACAGGGGAAGGGGGCAATTCAGTTGCGCCAACCTCAACGGCCTGGCTATCAAAGGCCAGGTGCGCAAGATCAGGAAGATGACCATTGGAGGGAAAGAAGCCTTTATACTGGCCAGAAACAATGACAGCACCCTGGTAATTCAGTTTGGAAGCAAGCGGTTTTAAATTTGGCGCAACGAACAGGCCGCTGCCGGGTACCAATCCAGTTCACCGGTCACTAGGGTATCATGGGTGGATAGTACACTTTCATTCGTACATGCGTACTGTCCTGTGCTGTACGGGGATCGCTTAACATCTTTTCATATGGTACGGCTGCGGGCATGATGTTGTGGTCTTTCATAAAGCTGCTGACCGCCTGGTGAACTACATACATGTTTTTGTAATCGCCTGTATACTCTCCTACCACAATATGCGCCGGGGGCATGGTCATGAGGCGGAAGGGCGGCTTGGCATCTACCCATTTTGCCAGGGAAATTCCGGCCATTACCTGCACTGAATCGGCGCTTATGGAATCGACATAAAACATCTTTTCCGCACGTCCCTTGTAGTTGACTGAATCCAGGTAACGTTGCAGGGAAGCATAGCTCTCCTGAAGCTGATGTCGCAGCGCGGCCTTGCTGGCATAGGCATTTTTTACCAGTACAATAGAATCCTCTACCGGTGCTACCCTGATAGGAAAGCCGTAATACTTTACTGGATCTTCCATGCTTTCTTTTACGCGTTGCAGCAACCGCACCGGTGCATAAGCATGATCCCCGAAAAGAGAACTGATCTTGTCAGGCAGGGCAGTGCGCAGATAAGAAAGCTTTTTCCACTGAAGCGTGCAGGTTGTATCGCTGCCGGTGGGAATAACAGTGAGTATATGATAAACGGTCTGGTTGGGTTGTGCGAGCACCAGGCCCAGGGTTTGCTTGCTGCGCAGTCGGTACTCGGTATCCCCTGTGCGAAAGATTGTATCACCGGCAACAGAAACACCTGCTGTATCAGGCCACCAGAATTTCCAGCGGGAAAGCACGCTGACCTGCTCCAGCGTTTTTTGAAAGGAGGCATGGATCGTTACTTCGCTTGTTTGTGATACGGGGATCGGTAAGAAAAATACAATTATCAGCAACAAGGGTAGAATTGCCAGTAAAAACCATTTCCTGCGATGTGATGCCATCATGCGCGCACTGAATTTCTGGAAGCAAACATAAGAAATGCAGGCAACAACCCTTCCAGTATCTCGTATCGAAATGACTGCCTGGTTTTCTTAGTCAGATAATCACCTCAACCGTTTGCGATTTCTCCTGCTAAAACAATTTTCACAAATTAGCTGTATTATTACAACCTGTTTTTCAGATCCTCTCTTTTATTCACCAGGTACAAAAAAGAAGCATTCTATCTAACGCCCATTGCCATGAAGAATTTCCTTTTTCTCTTTGCGCTCCTTTGTCTGCAAAGCTTACAGGCACAAACCCCGGACCCCTGGAAGATCACACCGGCCAAAATAGATCCTGCTAATTATTACGGCGTAACGGTTGCAAACGGCATGATCGGGATCGTTTCTTCACCCGAACCTTTCAAGATAAAAGATGTTGTGCTGGCCGGTGCATACGACCTGTATGGCCGCGGACGGGTCAGCAATTTCCTGCGCAGCTTCAACCTGTTGAATATGAACATGGACATTGACGGCAACAGGATACAGGCTTCTGCTGTCAGCAACCTGCACCAGGAGCTTGACATGCACGCCGCTTCTTTCACCACCTCTTTTAACTACGGCGACAAAGCCACTATTTCCTACACCTATTATTCGCTGCGCCACCTGCCCTTCACTGTTTTGTCCGACGTCAGCATCACGGCCAGAAAAGACATTTCATTCACGGCCAGCAGTGTTATGGAAGCGCCGGATGCCTTGCGTGATGTGGAAAATTATTACAACGAGATCGACCGGCCGCATGTGACCATCCGGCTGCTTACCTCACAGGCGAAAAGTCCGACCGGCAAGCTCCTGATGTGCGCCAGCAATACCTTTTTGTTCACCGAGCCGCATGGCAGCGAGCCCCGCGTGATCCATGAGATGTGGGACAACAATATGCACCTGATGAAATTTACACGCCAGTTGAAAAGCGGTGAAACCTACCGGTTTTCTGTAGCCGGTTCTTCCATCACGTCTGCCCATCATGACGACCCGCTCAATGAAGCCGAGCGGCTCACCATTTTTGCCCTGCTGGAAGGCCGCGACCGGCTGCTCCAGTTTCACCAGAAAGCCTGGAACGAACTATGGAAAAGCGACATCAGGATAGAAGGCGATCCGCAATCACAGCAGGATGTGCACAGCATGCTTTACCATCTCTACTCGTTTGTCCGCGAAGGCACGGCCTTCTCTCCCTCTCCCATGGGCTTAAGCGGACTGGGTTATAACGGACATGTATTCTGGGATGCCGAACTCTGGATGTACCCGGCGCTGCTTGTGTTGCACCCCGAACTGGCGAAAAGCATGGTTGAATACCGCTTTCAGCGCCTGGAAGCAGCCAAGAAAAATGCGTTTGCCAACGGATTCAAAGGGGCCATGTACCCCTGGGAAAGTGCCGCCTCCGGTGTGGAAGAAACGCCGGTGTGGGCACTCAGCGGGCCTTTTGAACACCACATTACAGCCGATGTAGCCCTCGCCGCCTGGAACTATTACCTGGTGACCGGTGACAAGCAATGGCTCCGCGAAAGGGGCTGGCCGATGCTCCAGGCCACGGCCCAGTTCTGGGCCTCCCGCGTAGAAAGAAACGGGCCGGGTAAATACGAGATCAAAAATGTAGTGGCCGCCGATGAATGGGCGGAGAACGTAGACAACAATGCCTTTACCAATGCCGCGGCCAAAGCCAACCTGCGCTTTGCCACCGAGGCCGCACGCGTACTGGGAGAAAAAGCTGATCCTGATTGGGAAACGGTCGCAGCCAACATACCCATCCTGAAGTTTCCGGATGGCGTTACCCGGGAGCATGCCCAGTACAAGGGAGAAGGCATCAAGCAGGCAGATGTGAACCTGCTCGCCTACCCGCTCAAAGAATATACAGACCCGGCCCAGATCAAAAAAGACCTGGCCTATTACGAAACCCGCATCCCCGACCAGGGCACGCCGGCCATGACACAGGCGGTACTGGCCCTGCTATATGCCCGCTTGGGCAACCGCGAAAAAGCCTGGCACTGGTTCAAAGATGCTTATGAACCCAACCTCAACGCACCGTTCCGCGTGATCGCAGAAACAAAGGGCGGCACCAACCCTTATTTTGCGACCGGTGCGGGCGGTATCCTCCAATCTGTGCTGATGGGTTTTGGCGGACTGGACATTACACCCAACGGCATCCAGCAGGTGAATTCCGTCCTGCCGCAGCAGTGGAAGAGCCTGACCATTACCGGTGTGGGTCCACAGCAAAAAACGTTTACGGTAAAATAGCAGATGAAAACCTGTTTTATCCATTGCAGCTTTTTTTATTTGGGCATTGTCATTCATTCCATAACATCAGGTATCTTCATGATCTCTTTACATACTGATCAGCGTAGATTTGCCGCTAAACCGGTTTGTTTTCCTTGAACGATTGAAGCAAATAGCCACCATATTATTCCTTTCCATTACCTTGTTCAACCTGGGTGGTTACCGCCTGCTGACGCACTACCAGCAAAGCCAGGCCAACCATGAATTGGAAGCCAGGCTCAACAACCAGCAGTACAGCAAAGCTGACCTGGTTCTTATCAAAACACCGCTGCACCTCCCCTACTATTCTTCTTCTGTTTTTGAACGGGTAAGCGGGGAAATGCTGATCAGGGGTGTTGTTTACAAATACGTTGAGCGCAGGGTGTACAATGATACGTTGGAACTGCTGTGCATCAAAGATGCGCAAAGAACCGGTCTGCAAAAGGCCAAAGATGAATTCTACAAACAAAGCAATGGGCTGGTCAACCACGAAAAAAAAGGGGGACCACAGGTCGTAAAACCCCTTTTCTTTGATTACTGCAACCCGGTCAGCCGCTATCTATTTGCTTTTCAGCTTTCCTCTTTAAAACATACGTTTTATTACATTCCTATCTCCGGTATCCACGCAAACCGGCTGGTTGAACAACCGCCTGAGGTGTAGCAGCAGCCGGATCAACCAGATCGCCTGCTACTTGTTTTGTTCAAAACTTTACTTTCTTTTCAATGCCTTTGTAAAAGGGTTTATTGGACCGGTTTAAGAATTATCCTGCACTTTCGGATTCCGTTCAGAATGACTTGTGCGCAAAAGCATCCCTGCTTGTATGCTGCGTCTCTTGCAGATCGTACCCGGTTGAGAAGAACTGTCTGCAAGCCCCTGATCGGGGGGCAACGGAATTGTGCCAAAGATTTTACCCGGTCCGGCCTTATAACATCAACAACTTAAAATTGCTACTTCACTCAATTGTTTCTTTCAAGATGACGAAAACCGTTTTTATAATGGGGGGCCTGCTGCTTTTACTCGCTTCCTGCAAGCACAAAGATTATACACGCTTTACACATGATCCGCTTTTGTATTCCAAAACCGTGCACGAGCTCAACAGCGTGGTGATGGGCAATAATTTTACACCGGTTGTGGCTTCACGCAACTATGCTTATGCGTCCATTGCAGGGTATGAGGTGATTGCTGCCGGTTATCCGAAACAGTACCGCTCGCTGGCCGGTCAGCTCAATGGGCTAGACCAGGTGGCGCATGCAAAAGACACCGCCGGTGTTGATTATGAATTTGCGGCGCTGCTGGCTTACTGCAAGGTGGGAGAGGCTGTTACGTTTCCGGAAGGCAGCATGCAGGATTATGTAAGCAAGATAGAGCAGCAGGCCAGGGAAGCAGGCATGTCTAACCACATCATCCAGCAGTGCGACAGCTATGCTGATACCGTGGCCAAATCGATTTTGAAATGGAGTAAAAAAGACAATTACCTGCAAACCCGCAGTGCTGTCAAATACACGGTCATGGACACACCGGGGCGCTGGGTTCCTACGCCGCCCATGTACGCCCCTGCAGTAGAAATGCATTGGGCCGAAATCAGGCCCATGGCGATGGACAGTGCCGGCCAGTTTAAATCGCCTCCCCCGCCTGTGTTCGACATAAAGAACAAGAACAGTGAATATTTTCAGCAAGTGATGTTGATCAAGAACGCCATCGACAGCCTTACGCCGGAACAAAAACACATAGCAGAGTTCTGGGACGACAATCCGTTCAAGCTCAATGTAAGCGGTCACGTGATGTTCGGCACCAAGAAATTTTCACCTCCGGGCCACTGGATGAGCATTGTAGGCATTGCAGCCCAAAAAGCCCGGGCCGATTTTGCCACTACCGTTTACGCTTATGCGAAAACCAGCATTGCCATGTTCGATTCGTTTATTCAATGCTGGCAGGCCAAATACACATATAACACTGCACGCCCTGAAACAGTTATCAACAGATACGTGGATCCTGACTGGCGGCCCTTTCTGCAAACACCTGCATTTCCGGAGTATACATGCGGCCATTCCACAACATCTTCTGCTGCGGCCGAAGCACTGACCAGCGTCTTCGGTGACCGGTTTGCCTATACAGATACCACAGAAATGGAATTTGGCATCAAGAACCGCGCTTATTCTTCATTCCGGGCAGCTGCAGAAGAAAACAACTGGGCCCGTTTTTACGGCGGCATTCATTTTCATCATTCCTGCATCGTCTCCACCGAATACGGCCGCAAGGTAGGAGACTACATAGCAGACAAGCTTGTTATGAAAAAAACCTTGTAACAAGCAGTTTCTCTCCTTTTATCTTTTTACGACAATGTCAAAAACCTGTTAACCATGAAATTTTTACTGATTGCTTTTCTTGCATTCCTGGTTTCTCAACAAGCTTCCGCACAAGGATGTGTTGCCATTCGCAGCACAGCTGGAGGCATTTGCAACATGCTTGACCACAACGATCCCACTGCCACTCAATCACAAAAATGGATGCTCTCTGTCGGCAACCGTTACTTTAAATCATTCCGCCACTTCGTAGGCACAGAAGAACAAAAAGAACGGCTGGAAAAACATACAGAAGTGATCAACCACGCTTACACGCTCGACCTGGGATTGACCCGCCAGTTGAACAACCGCTGGTCTCTTTCTCTTTATGTTCCTTATGTGGCCAACTCACGATCATCCCTATACGAACATGGCGGCAAAAACCGCTATACCACGCATTCCAATGGTATAGGCGATATCCGGTTCAATGCCGGTTACTGGATCATTGATCCGGTGAAGATGCCCAAAGGCAATCTGCAGACCCTGGTGGGCATCAAACTGCCCACAGGCGATTACCGCTACCAGGATTTCTTTCATACGTCAGACTCCACATCCGTGCTGGGCCCTGTGGACCAGTCGATCCAGCTTGGCGATGGCGGCACCGGATTTACAGTTGAACTCAACGGATTTTACCTTCTCTCAAGACACCTCAGTGCCTATGGCAATTTCTACTACCTCATCAACCCACGCGAACAAAACGGTGTATCAACAACGCGCGGCGGGCCTGTGTCTCAAACAGCCATCGCTTACGGAACCAGCGTGATGAGCGTGCCTGACCAAATGATGCTAAGAGCTGGCGTTAACTACACAGCCAAAAGATTTACCGCCTCTCTCGGCGTACGCGACGAATGCCTTCCTGTAAAAGATCTTATCGGCGGCAGCAGCGGCTTCCGTCGCCCTGGTTACGTTGTATCTATCGAACCGGGCGTGAGCTACCAGTTCAACAAGGCAGGCATCTACGCTTTCGTACCCGTTGCCCTCCGGCGCGACCGCACCCAAAGCGTGGCCGACAAACTGCGCACCCAGAAAACCGGCGTATACGCCCATGGCGATGCTGCTTTCGCAGATTACCTCGTGAGTGTGGGGGCGACTTTTCGTCTCTAAGACTCCGTCTACTTTTTTTCTTGATAAAAAAAGCAGCAAAAAAATCAAGGCTGAGCGGGGACTCCGTGTTCTTTTTGCCTTGACGCAAAAAGAACCAAAAAAGTCAAGGCTGT
>JADCRZ010000044.1 GCA_015069695.1 Williamsia sp. | reverse complement strand
TCTTTTTGCCTTGATGCAAAAAGAAGCAAAAAAATCAAGGTTCAGACCAACCGCAAGAACTCCCTTGAGAAGTAAAATCAAATTGAAATCATACAGGTATCTGTGAATAAAGAGGAGCAGATGGTGAAGAAGGAATTTTGACAGGCGGAGGATAAAACTGGCGGCTTTGCTTTGGATAGGAGTTTAGTGCGCTAAGCTGTCATCTACCAAAAACACGTACACTTCCTTAGGGCCGTGGACGCCGACAACGAGGGTTTTTTCTATGTCGGCGGTGCGGCTGGGGCCGCTGGCAAAATTGATGAGAGAGGGGAGCTGATCGCCGTACTTGGTTTGCAGCAGGTTGAAGGCGTTGCTGACATCGTAGACGAGCTGGTTGGTGTAAGCGATGCACACATGTACAGGGGCGTATACGCCTGATGTGCGGCCATGCTGCTGGGCGGCACTCATAACGATGGTGCCCGTGCGGGCTACCAGGCATTCGCAAAGTGTGATGCTTACGTCTGCGTCCTTTAAAGCAAGCGCGGGGTTGAAGGAAAATCCTTTGGCTGTGAACAGTTGCTGCAGCGGTTGTTCGCTGCAGTAAATTTCTTTCCATTGTTCATGGCTGGTGAGCTGGGTCAGGTGGTACAGCAGCTCATCTGTATTCAGGCAAAAAACAAACTTGCCCTGCAGTTTGCTAAATTCTTCTGCAAACTGTACTTCCAGCTCGGTTTCCTGCGGCGGAACGATCGGGTCTTCCGCCTTTCTGTCCGGAAAAGGAAGAGGCGTTGACTGGGTCAACGCCTTCCTGATCTTTTTGAGTATTTTATTTTTTGAAGAAGGGGCAGCCACTGACCTATTCGTATTTAAGAGAATGATTGGTGGCATTGCTGTCGTAAGGAGGAACGCCTTCGCTGATCACCCCGGTTTCGGGGTGTTTGGAATCGTCTCCTTCTTCTACATCCAATGTTTTCTTTTCTTCATACGGCCGCTTTCCGATGAGGGCTTCCACATCACTCTGGAACAACACTTCCTTGTCGAGCAGGGCTTCAGCCAACTTGGTCACTTGCGCATGCTTTTCAGTAAGCAGATTTTTTGTCGCATCATATGCCCGGTCGATCAGCTTTCTGACTTCTTCATCAATCAGCTTGGATGTTTCTTCCGAGTAAGGCTTGGTAAAAGAATTCTCTGCTGCCGGGTCATAAAAGCTGACATTGCCCACTTTCGCGTTCATGCCGTATACAGTTACCATGGCATAAGCCATCCGGGTGATCTGCTGCAGGTCGTTCTGCGCACCGGTAGATATTTTCTGGAAGTTCAGGTCTTCACTGGCTCTTCCACCCAAACTCATACAGATCTGATCAAAAAGCTGATCTGTGTTGTACAGGTATTGCTCTTTGGGCGTATACTGTGCATAGCCCAGTGCAGCCACACCCCGCGGAACGATGGTCACTTTCAACAGGGGATAAGCATGTTCCAGGTACCAGCCACAGATTGCATGACCGGCCTCGTGGTAGGCAATGATCTTTTTTTCTTCCGGCGAAATGATCTTGTTCTTTTTTTCCAATCCGCCGATGACCCTGTCAACTGCATCCTGGAAGTCTTCCATCTCAACGTGTTCCTTTCCTTTTCTGGCTGCGATCAGGGCAGCTTCGTTGCACACATTGGCAATATCGGCACCTGCGAAACCAGGCGTCTGTTCAGCCAGTTTATGGATGTCAACCTTGGTTGATATCTTGATCGGTTTGAGGTGCACTTTAAAGATGTGCTCTCTCCCCTTCAGGTCAGGTTTGTCGATGGATATCTGCCGGTCAAAACGGCCCGGACGAAGCAGGGCCGAATCCAGTACATCAGGACGGTTGGTAGCAGCCAGTACAATGATGCCTGACTCACCGCTGAAGCCATCCATCTCAACCAGGAGCTGGTTGAGGGTGCTTTCGCGCTCGTCATTGCTCATGATGGCGTTCTTGCCACGGGCACGGCCGATGGCGTCGATTTCATCAATGAATATGATACAAGGGGCTTTTTCGCGGGCTTGCTTGAACAGGTCTCGAACCCTGCTGGCGCCCACGCCTACGAACAGTTCAACGAAGTCGGAACCGCTCATGCTGAAAAACGGGACCTGTGCCTCACCCGCCATGGCTTTGGCAAGCAAGGTTTTACCTGTTCCCGGAGGACCGATCAGGAGGGCTCCCTTGGGAATTTTACCACCCAGGGATGTATACTTCTTGGGGTTTTTCAGAAAGTCAACGATCTCCATCACTTCAACTTTGGCTTCATCCAGTCCGGCCACATCGTTGAATGTAATGTTGACCTTGGTGCCTTTGTCGAACAGGGTTGCTTTTGATTTGCCGATGTTGAAAATGCCGCCCGGTCCGGCACCGCTTCCGGCGCCACCACCCATTTTACGCATCAGCAGGATCCAGATCAGGACAATGATCAGGATGGGAAACACAAACTGAAAGATGGGGGTAAAGAGATCGCCTTCCTGTTTCACGTTCCAGGTCACTTCTTTAATGCCGGGGTTTTTAGCATAGAAATCGCGCATGGCGCTTTCAAACGATTCACCCTTGGTTATGGTAAGCTGGAACTGGGGGCCCTGCGATTTGTCGGCAAATGCAAAAGAGCCGCCTTTGGAAAGTTTGGCTTTGTAAAAAGGTTTCTGGAGACTGTCTTTCTTTATATAGATCTTAACCAGGTTCCTGTTGTCAATGATGGTATAGCTTTCTACATCCCCTTTTGCAAGCATGTCATTTTTAAATTCCTGCAGGTTGGTGTCTTTTATATCAGCATTAAAAGGATTGAAAATCTGGACGCCAAAAAATATAGCGATGATCACTCCCCAAACCCAGTATAAATTAAAGCGTGGACCTTTTCGGGAACCATTGTTCCCTGAGTCGTCCCGGGGTCTCATTCTGGAAAACCCCCTATCACTCTGTTTCATATCTTCTTGTGACATAAATCAAATGCTTCTCCTTATGTACTATTTAATAGTTTTTTTAATCATTTGTTCAAAATTGGGTTGGTATTGTGCGATTGTAAGCATCCTTTAACATTTGGAAAGTCCGCACGCAAAAAGAACTGCCGGCCGGAGCCGCCAGTGCTGTTTTAATCTTTGTGTTCCATTACCGGGGCATCGCTCCACAGATCTTCGAGCCGGTAAAAGTTGCGTGATTCTTCCTGCATAATGTGGACCACCACATTTACATAGTCGATCAGTACCCATTGGGCTGCCTGAAAACCCTCGTGTTTAAACGGATCTTCACCGCACACTTTCTTTACCTGTTCTTCTACGTATTCGGCAATCGCTTTGCTTTGTATATTGCTTCCTGCAGTGCAGATGATAAAAAAATCAGAGACCGCTTCAGGAATTTTTCGCAGGTCCAGTGAAACAATGTTGGTGCCTTTTTTCTCCTGGATAGCGTGAAGGATGGTTTTAAAGATTTTTGAGCTCCTTGTTAATCTGGCTACCTGTCTGCGGTTACGGGTCGCCAATACTGTCATTTGTTCCAATAATCAGGCTTTTAGTGATTTAATTACAATGCATGGAAAAAAGCTTGTCTTCCTTTATCTATAAAAAAAAATTTACCGGAAGAGTTCTACATTCGACCTTGCCAAAAATACTAATCTTTTCGCATTTCCCTAAGAGATGGACATGATCGGTCAAAACTTCCATGTACTTGCCAGTGTTGACAGTACCAACAACTATGCCATGGCACAGGTTCACAAAGGAACCGCCTTGCACGGAGAAACTTATTTTGCCCTCGAGCAAACGGCCGGCCGGGGACAGCGGGAGAAGAAATGGATAACCACCGCAGGAGAAAACATCCTGATGAGTACGGTTTTGTATCCGGCCCCACGCCTGTTTACTGACCTGCCCTTGTTAAACATGGCTGTTGCCCTGAGCTGCTATAATCTCCTGGAAAGCCTGGCCCAGGAAAAAATTAAAATAAAATGGCCCAATGATTTGTATTGGAATGACAGAAAGGCAGGAGGCATCCTCATTGAAAATGGCTTCCAAGGCAGTCAATGGCAGTTCGCCATTGTAGGGATTGGCTTGAACATCAACCAGGTAGTCTTTCCACCCCATCTTCCCAATCCCGTCAGCATGAAACAGGTACTCGGGTATGACCTTGACGTGATCCAACTCGCGGGTAAACTGTGCACCCTGCTTCAAACAAATTACGGGCGATTGCTGCAGGGCGAAGCAGACGCATTGCTCACCAATTACAACAAGGCCCTCTACAAGCACCACGAAACCGTCCGGCTCCGGCAGGGCAATGTGGTGTTCCCGGCGCGGATTGAAGGGGTGGATAAACAGGGAAGTCTGTTGGTTGAAAGCAGTGTGGCAGACCGTTTTCAAACAGGTGAAGTAGAATGGGTACAGGAAGTTGGTTAACGCAGGATTTTACTCCACAATGTGGAAGCCATTGCAAATGGTTTCGTCCTCTTCACCCTGCCGGGCTTCTGCTTCATACTTGTTGTTGGTGTATCCATTTAGCAAGCTTTCCCACAGGTATCTTGCAATAAAGGACAAAAAGCCATAACGGCGGAACTGGCGGATATGCACCAGCTCGTGCCGCAGCCAGCGCGGGTTCGATAAGAATTCCCGGCGCGAAGCATTGTATAGATGGATGGTCCGGCCAACCACGATGGCTGCGGCATCAGCCCGCAGCTTGCGTGCGGCGATCCGGGCAATGGGAGAATTTTCTTTGATATAACAATCCATCCAGTTGGGTTTGCGCCTCCTGAAATTAAGAAAGATGGGCTTCTTTGCGCAGGCCGGCAGTATGGCACAATTTCTTTAGCTTCATGGTCTCAACCAACCCATATGAGCAATCAGGATAAAAAAGACCAGGACAATATCGGCTACGAAAATACAAAAGTGCGCAGCGACCAGGACAACAAGGAAACCGACCGCCCGCCAACAACCAATACCGAAAGCGGTGAGGGCAACAAACCCCAGCCAGACAAGGATAAGTCATTTGACGACACCAACCAGTCCGGATTGAGGGCTGAATCAGGGGAGAAGACTAGAGGGAAGGCTGAACCATGATTTACAGGATTTTTGGGATCCGTGTAATCCTGGTTCAGACAATTAGCTGATCGAACCACTAACGTCCCTGAATCCCAAAAATCCTGTAAATCATGGTTCAAGACCAAGGGCCAGAATATCTTCCGCATGCTGTTTGTTCCGGGGTTTGAGGAATATCTTTCTGATGATTCCCTGTTCATCGATGATAAACGTGGTGCGGTGCAGGCCCATGTAGTGGCGGCCGTAGAGTTGCTTTTCGCCCCAGACGCCGTATTGGTCGATGATGGTATGGGAAGGATCGGCGAGCAGGGAAAACGGCAGACTGAATTTTTTTTGAAAGGCCAGGTGGCTTTGCTCGTCGTTTGGACTAACACCCAGGATGGTGAAGCCTTGTGCTTTAAGCCGGGCTTCCCCATCGCGCAGGTTACAGGCTTGTACCGTGCAGGTGGGCGTATCATCTTCCGGATAAAAATACAGGATGACCTTTTTTCCTTTCAGGTCATTGAGTGATACCTTATTTCCGTTCTGGTCTTTGGCTGTAAACAGGGGCGCTTGGTCGCCTGCTTTGAGATGCGTCATAATCGGTCGGGTTGATAATTACAGATCGCCCGGTTGGGGGCGGATTACAATGTCTTCTATCGTGGCTTGTGGGGAAAGCGTTGTGGCGGTATAAACCAGGGTGGCGATATCGGCTGCTTCTATCATGCGTTGTGCAGGTATGCCGCTTTCTTTCCAGGAGTCGGTGTAAACGGCTCCCGGCATCACGGCTGTAACCTTGATACCATGTGGCTTTAGCTCCTCCCGCAGGTTGCGCGAAAAGCCCAGCAGGGCAAACTTGCTGATGCTGTAGGCTCCGCCATTGTTGTAGGCATGCAGCGATGCAATAGAACAGAGATTGAAGATATGTCCCCGTCCGCGCGCTATCATGCGGGGCAGCAGGGCACGGGTGGTATGATAAGCGCTGTACAGGTTGATGGCCAGCATTTTCTCCAGCGTGCCGTCTTCTTCGTCCTTGATGCTGCCTGGTATAAAGGTGCCGGCATTGTTTACCAGGATTTCTGGTCCGCCGCTCGCCGCTGTTTCCTGCAACACCCAGTCCGCAAAACGGATGGCTTCTACCTTCTGGCTGATGTCGGCAGAAAGGACCTTTATGGTGGAAGCGGGAAAGTCTTGCTGCAGCGCTGTAGCCGTGGCCTTTAGTTGCACCTCATCTCTTGCGCACAGATAAAGCTGGTGACCGGCAGCAGCAAATTTTTCTGCTATCGCCCTTCCAATTCCTTTGCTTGATCCTGTTACAATTACATTCATGCTATCCTCCTTATGTTTGCAAAACTAGGGCAAGAACAAAAACTTACCCTGATTGTTTAAAGGCCCCTTATGGCTACGAAGTACAAGCACATCTTTTTTGACCTTGATCACACCCTCTGGGATTTTGATGCCAACAGCCGGTACACCCTGGAAGAGCTGTATGGTATGTTTAACCTGCGTGAGCGGGGCGTATATGATTTTGAGCTGTTTTATATAAACTACCTGGTTCACAACGAAAAGCTCTGGAGCCGCTACCGCAACGGTTTTATCAAAGCAGAAGAGCTGCGCTGGAAAAGGATGTGGCTCACCCTGATCGATTTCAAGATCGGTGATGAGCAGCTTGCCCGCGCACTCAGCGCCCGCTTTCTGGAGCTGCTGCCTGATAAGAACTTGTTGTTTCCTTATACCCTTGAAATTCTTCAGTACCTCACCAACAAGCAGTACAGGCTTCATATGATCACCAATGGCTTTGACCTGGTGCAGCACCGCAAGCTGAGAAACTCAGGGCTCGATAAGTTTTTTGCTGAAGTGGTTACCTGCGACAGTTGCAACAGCATCAAGCCGCACAAGGAAATTTTTGATTATGCTTTTGCCAGAACCGGTGCCCAGCTGCATGAAAGCATCATGGTAGGCGATAGCATGGAAGCTGATATACAGGGCGCTATCAATGCCGGCATCGATCAGCTCTACGTAAATTATCTCAAGCTTGATCCACTTATCAAACCAACTTATATGGTCAGCTCCTTGAAAGAGTTGGAAAATATTTTTTGAAACAGCATCAACTATTTGGATGTCTCTCTTGAAGAGAGACAAGCCGTTGATGATCTGCTTACAGGGTAGCTATGATGGTGATGCCACCTCTCACCACCTGGTTTAATTCTACATTCACGTGGGTGCCTACGGGCAGCAGCAGGTCAACCCGGCTGCCGAACTTGATAAAGCCCATCTCTGCCGCCTGTTCTACCTGTTCGCCCACCTTCAGGTAGTTCACGATCCGTTTTGCCACGGCGCCAGCAATCTGCTTGATGCCTACTTCTACATCGTTTTGTCTGATCACCACGGTATGCCGCTCGTTTTCGGTGGACGATTTCGGATGCCAGGCCACCAGGTATTTGCCTTTGTGATACTGGCTGTAAACAACCTCACCGCTGACCGCATTCCTGTTTACATGCACATTGGCCGGACTCATAAAAATCGATATCTGCAGGCGCTTTTCGCGGAAGTACTCCGGGTCATAGGTCTCTTCAATCACCACAACCTTGCCATCGCAGGGAGAGATCACTTTTCCATTGTCGATGGTCAGTGTGCGTTTGGGTATGCGGAAAAAAGAAATGATAAAGGCCATCAGCAGAAAGGTCACAATAAAAATTACCCAGCTGATGAGGGGGGCGGAGAAGCTGATAAAGTAAAAAGAAGAAAGGTTGATAACCGCAAAAACAATGGCTGCAATGGCGATCGTTTTGTATCCTTCTTTGTGAATGGTCATGGAAGATGGAATAGATGAAAAGCGAAATTACACAAAGATGGGTGAGACACAAATTTATTGGAAGGAAGGTGCCTGAAGCAAGCGGTTCAGCGTGTTGCCGTAAGCCCAAGAACGATGACTGGCAGCTAGAGGCCGGCTGCCAGTTTCAGATACATCCATACAAAAGGAGTTGCCAGCAGCAGCGAATCAAAGCGGTCCAGGAAGCCACCGTGGCCGGGCATGATCTGTCCGCTGTCTTTTACACCTGCCATGCGTTTGAGCTTGCTTTCCAGCAGGTCGCCCGCCGTGCCCACTATGGCGCAGATGGCAGAAATAGCCAGCAGGTATTTCCATGATATAAATGACTGCAGGGAAAGCGTAACAACCGCAATACAAAGAATAGCACCGCCCACGGTACCTTCCCAGGTCTTTTTGGGGGATATGGAAGAAAATGGCGTTTTGCCGATCAGGGAACCTACAATATAGGCCATCGTGTCGTTGATCCAGATGCTCAGGATGATGAGGAGGGGAACAATAGAGCCACTTGCATTGTGGCCCCATAAACTATGTAGGTCGGACTGCAGCAGATCGATCATCATCGCCCAGCTTACGGAAATATAGAGCAGGCCCAATACCGAATACCCTATGTTTTTCAAACTTACTTCCCGGGTAAACAAAAATTCAATGATAGGCAGGATAAAAACAGAGATCAATCCCAGCCACCAGCCAATAGAACCCAGGGATACACTGCCAATATAGAATGCATCACCGGCAGCAAAAAGCATGAGGCACCAGCCGGTCAGCATCACGCCGTACTTGTGAAAAGGCGCAATGCCCGCATATTCCGGGTCGATGAGCCCGATGAGCTTTTGGTATTCTACCCAGCATCCAAAATGGATGATAGAAAAAAGCACAAGAAAGCTCCATTGGTTCCAGAGTAGTCCGACCAGCATTACCACCACAAAAACAGCGGCTGTAAGGGAGCGGGTTTTAAAAGTTTGCACGTTGAAGGGCATGGCTGGAAGTGCGGATTTGATGGGGTCTTATGCAACGTATTCATCCCGCCGGCCGATATGAAAATCATCGGTATCGTACATGTCGGCGTAGGTCGTTTGTGATTTGCGGTGCATCCACCAGGTTAAAACAATTACGATAATGGTGCTGAGCGCGGTCAGCTTGGCTGAGAAGTCAGGCTCTTTTTCAATGAGCTGGGGAGAAGTATAGATCAGGATCACCTGCAGCGCGTTGTTGATAAAATGGGCGGTGATACCGGGCCACAAGCTGCCGCTGTACCAGTACAGGGCACCCAGCACAATGCCCAGGGCCACCCGCGGGAAAAAACCAAGAAACTGAAAATGCGCGGCAGAAAATATAACAGCGGTTATTACGATCCCGACCCAGGGGCGTTTGGTAATCTGGATAAATAATCTTTGTATCACACCTCTGAAAAACAGTTCTTCTGCCACAGCCGGCAGCGCGGCGATAATAAAAAGCATGATCACCAGGTCGCCGGGCGATTTCATGTTCAGGAAGCTTTTGATCAGGTTGTTGTTTTGCTCCTCCGTATCCCGGATCAGCCGCTCGAGCGATTGCATGCTTTTGGGTAGATGAAGATGTTGGTTCAGATCGCTCAGCCACGACACCATGGGAAAAGAGGCAATGATGATTGCCGCTGCAATAGCCCAAAAGCTGATGGGCACAGGTTTTCTGAAACCAATATACCGCAGGCCGTTCTTGTCAGACAGCAAAGCAAATACAAGCGAAGGGATCAGGAACAAAGCCAGTGAAGACAGGACCTGCATGGCCTTGAGGGCCGATACAAAATGGGGATCGTTTAAGTTGGTGCCCTGCATTTCAATAACGGAAACGCCGTATAATTTTGAAATGATGATGATGCCCACCAAACTGCCAACGGTAAAAATGCCCATTACCAAGCCTGCAAAAATGAGTAATTGAACCCAGGCTGGCCTGTACTTCAGGTAGCTCGTCATGTAAATGTTTAAATTTTAAGGTCTAAATTTGTGCTCTTGGTTCAGTATGCTGCCGGCGGGTATGCACCAGCCAGGCTTGCAATGGCTTTCACCTTTAAACTAAAAATAGATTGGTAAAGATTGGCAATATACAACTTCCTGCGTTTCCGTTGCTGCTGGCTCCGATGGAAGATGTAAGCGACCCTCCCTTCCGGGCCGTTTGCAAAGGAGGCGGCGCCGACCTGATGTACACTGAATTTATCTCCAGTGAAGGATTGATCAGGCATGCCATCAAGAGCCGCCAGAAGCTTGACATCTTTGATGCCGAGCGCCCTGTCGGCATCCAGATATTCGGGGGCGATGAAGACTCGCTGTCCATGGCCGCCCAGATCGTCGAAACCGTTCAGCCCGATCTGCTCGACATCAATTTTGGCTGTCCGGTAAAAAAAGTGGCTTGCAAAGGAGCGGGCGCCGGGGTGCTGAAAGACCTGCCTCTGATGGTCCGCCTCACAGAAGCCGTGGTCAAGAGCACGAACCTGCCCGTAACGGTCAAAACCCGGCTGGGCTGGGATGAAGCTACCAAGAACATTGAAGAGGTGGCCGAGCGCCTGCAGGATATTGGCATCAAAGCCCTCAGCATCCATGGGCGCACGCGCACCCAGATGTACAAGGGAGAAGCCGACTGGACCCTGATCGGGCGGGTAAAAAACAATCCCCGCATCCGGATGCCCATCTTTGGCAACGGCGATATCGATTCACCGGAAAAAGCGCTGGAGTATAAAAACCGCTATGGTGTGGATGGCATTATGATCGGCCGGGCAGCCATCGGCTATCCCTGGATTTTCCGTGAAATAAAACACTACCTGCAAACCGGTGAACGCCTTTCAGCTCCCACGCTCGAAGAAAGAATTGCCGTGTGCAAACAGCACCTGCAACAGTCGCTTGTCTGGAAAGGCCCCATAACCGGCATCCTTGAAATGCGGCGGCATTACAGCAATTATTTAAAAGGACTTCCCTATATCAAGGAATACCGCAACAAGCTGGTTTCCCTTTCGACCGCAGAAGAAATTGAAGCAGTACTGGATGAAATTGCCGAACGCTATGCCGGCTTTGAATTTGAACAAACCGCGATTGTATTGCAGAACTATCATGAGAAGTGCCCGGTCTGAACCTGTCTTGAACCGGGATTTACAGGATGGGAGGGATTGTTTGAACCAGGATTTACAGGATTCGGGGACGTTTGACCTTGGATCATCTTGCTGGTGCTTTTTGTCTGAACCAGGATTACACGGATCCAGGGATTACAGGATGACAAAAAGTTGGAAAAGAAGGATGGCAAAAGTGGGGGGAAGGAAGATGACAAGAAAATGAGTAGCATAGTAAAAGAAAGAATAGCCAAAAAGGAGGAGAATTGAGAAGAAGTATAGAAGCAAGGGAACCAGCAGCTTGAACAATGAATAGCTCAGTAAAAATGAACAGACTAGCAAGAATCATCAGAAAGGTTGGTAGAATTTTTCTTTATATTTTCCTATTGCTCCTGGCAGTTGTTGTGTTTCTTGCTTATTATATTCAGTTCCGCGATACAGACCGGGCGCTTGCAAGGTTTTTTGCTGATAAAAGGATCCCGGCGGGCATCGGTTATTACAGCACGCATAACAGAACCTTGCGCTATTTACAGGTGGGTAACAAGGAAGCCAAAGCAACCATCCTTTTTGTGCATGGGGCACCCAGCTCTATGAGCTACTTCAAAAATTATCTTTCCGATGACAGCCTCTTGTGCCAGGCTTATATGCTGGCGATTGACCGGCCTGGGTATGGTTACTCCGGCTTTGGCAAACCTGAACCATCTATTGCCCTGCAGTCGGCCATGATCAGGCCACTGCTGGACAGCCTGCAGAAAGCCCGCCACCCGCTGATCCTGGTGGGTGTCAGCTATGGCACTTCTGTTGCCTGCCGCCTGGCCATGGATTATCCTGCGCTGGTGGACGGACTGGTGCTCATCGCGCCCTCGCTGGCGCCGGGGGAAGAGCGTATTTATTCCATTGCCTATTTTATTGAGCACCCCTGGGTGAAGTGGCTTGTTCCCTCTATGTTTGTTTCTGCCAATGCAGAAAAGCTGCATCACAGGGAGGAACTGGAGCGCATGCTGCCATACTGGGAAAAGATCCGGGTACCTGTTACATACATGCAGGGAGAAAACGACCAGCTGATCTACACGAGCAATGCCCAATTTGCCAAGAACCGGCTGGTGCATGCCCCTTGTCTGGATATAACCATGATCCCTAACAGGGGACACCTGATTGCTTTTTCAGAAAAAGACCGGATCACGCGGGCGATCCGGGAGATGGTGAAACAGGTGCAAGCGGAGTAAGTGATAAACTCTTTTGCATGTTGGTTAAAAATGCCAGCATCGCCTTCATATTTTTGATGTCTTCTACGATCAGCGAGAACAATTTGTTTGTTTGCTTCAGGCGGGCCTTGTTGGTCTTTGTCTGGATATATTCCAGGATGTTTTTGAATGTGTCTGATTCAAAATAGGGTGAATCATGTTTGCTGACGAAATAACAACGCAGCGTTTCGTCTTTTAAAACCATTTTTTCAAACCCCATTTCCACGGCCACCTTGCGGCAGCGAACGGTGGTAAATAAGTCTTCTACCTGCTGCGGAACAGGACCAAACCGGTCTTGCAGCTCGTGGTGAAAATCGAGCAGTTCTTTTTCCGTATCGCAGCTGTCGAGCTTGGTGTATAATGAAAGGCGTTCGGTGATACTTTCCACGTAGCTGTCCGGAATAAGAATTTCCAGGTCTGTATCGATGGTACAGTCCTGTACAAAATCCTCCTGCTTGTCGATCTCTTCTTTAAAGAGGTTGCGGAACTCGGTGCGTTTTAATTCCTTGATGGCTTCGTCCAGAATTTTCTGGTACATCTCAAAACCGATCTCTGCCATAAAACCACTTTGTTCCCCACCCAGCATGTTGCCGGCCCCGCGGATGTCGAGGTCGCGCATCGCGATCTGGAAACCGCTGCCCAGCTCACTGTGCTGCTCCAGCGTTTGCAGCCTTTTCCTGGAATCGTTGGGCAGGGTACTCATGGGTGGCGCCAGCAGGTAGCAAAACGCTTTTTTGTTGCTGCGGCCCACACGCCCGCGCAGCTGGTGCAGGTCGCTCAGGCCAAACTGGTGCGCATTGTTTACGATAATGGTATTTACATTGGGCATGTCCACCCCGCTCTCGACAATATTGGTACATACCAGCACGTCATACCGCTTGTCGATAAAATCCAGGATGCGCTGCTCCAGCTCATGGCCTTCCAGCTGTCCGTGGGCCACGCCAATGCTCAGATCCGGGCAGAGCCCCTGGATGATGGCTGCCATTTCACCCAACCCCATCACCCGGTTGTGGATAAAGAAAACCTGTCCGCCCCGCTCGGTTTCGTAATAGATCGCGTCGCGGATAAAATCTTCGTTGAACACCTGCACTTCTGTCTGGATCGGCTGGCGGTTGGGAGGCGGCGTATTGATGATGCTCAGGTCACGGGCACCCATCAACGAAAATTGAAGTGTGCGCGGGATAGGCGTGGCGGTTAGCGTAAGACAGTCTACATTGGTGCGGATGGTCTTGAGCTTTTCCTTGGCTGCAACACCAAACTTCTGCTCTTCGTCAATGATCATGATGCCCAGGTCTTTGAACTTGACATCTTTGGCCAGGATCGCATGCGTGCCTACGATGATATCTACTTTTCCTTCCTGCAGTTTTTGCAGGGTTTCTTTTTTCTCTTTGGCCGACTTGAACCGGTTGATATAGTCTACGGTTACCGGAAAATCTTTTAACCGCTCACTGAAGGTTTTATAATGCTGGAAAGCCAGGATGGTGGTGGGTACCAGCACGGCAGCCTGTTTTCCATCCAGGCATGATTTAAAAGCTGCCCGTACCGCAATCTCTGTTTTACCAAAACCCACGTCTCCGCAGACCAGGCGGTCCATCGGGGCTGTTTGCTCCATGTCTTTTTTTACGTCGGCGGTGGCCCGGCTCTGGTCGGGCGTGTCTTCATAAATAAAAGAAGCTTCCAGCTCGGTTTGCATGTAATTGTCGGGCGTGTGCGCAAAGCCCTGCTGGGCCTTGCGTTGTGCATACAGCTTGATCAGGTCGAAGGCAATTTCCTTGACGCGTGTCTTGGTCTTTTCCTTGAGCTTCTGCCAGGTATCGCTGCCGATCTTGTTGACCTTGGGAACGGTCCCTTCCTTGCCGGTGTATTTGGAAATCTTGTGCAGCGAGTTGATGTTCACGTACAGGATATCACTGTCCTTGTAAATGATCCTGACAGCTTCCTGCAGCCGGCCGTTTACTTCCAGTTTTTGCAGGCCACTGTAAATGCCTACGCCGTGATCAATGTGCGATACATAATCGCCTGGCTGCAGCTCGCGCAGGGTGCGCAGCGTAATGGCTTTGTTTTTATTGTAAGCCTGCTTGATCTTGTATTTATGATAGCGCTGGAAGATCTGGTGATCGGTATAGCAAACGATCTTGAGGTCTTCATCGATAAACCCTTCGTGGATAGAAGTAGCTACGGGTGTGAAGGGGATCTCTGCCTTCAGGTCGGCAAAGATGCTGTGCAGCCGCTCAAGCTGTTTCCCGTTTTCGGCAAATAGGTAAAGCGCAAACTTTTTTGTTTCCCATCCCTTGAGGTCTTTGATGAGCAGATCAAATTTACGGTTAAATGCCGGCTGCTCCTGTGTGTTGAACTGGAGCACAGAAGCATTGCGGTCGGTATCTGCTTCCCGGGTAAAATAAGTAGCATACCCGAACTCCACGATATGCCGCTGGCGGGCTTCTTCTTCCAGCGTTTCCTTGCCTGCAAAATCTTTTTCGGTTACATCAATCCGCTCGGCATCATCCTCTGTATTTGTGGGTTGGCGATGATCTTCCTTTGCCTGCAGAAAATAAGCCAGCTCTTCTTCCTGTATGCGTAGCTTTTCCAGCACAACTTCCCAGTCCTGCACCCAGGTCACGGTATTATCGGGTAAGAATTGAAACAAGGATACATGCTCGCCCCGGTCGAACTGGGTTTCTACATTGGGTATGATGGTCACCTGCAGGAGCTTGCGTTCGCTCAGCTGTGTTTCCGGGTTAAACAGGCGGATAGAATCGACTTCATTGCCAAACAATTCGACCCGGTAAGGATTTTCGTTGCCGAACGAGTAAATGTCCAGGATGCCGCCGCGGATGGAAAACTGGCCGGGTTCATATACAAAATCGGTTCTTTCAAACTGGTAACCAACCAACCTTTCGATCAATCCATCTACATTCAACGTATCACCTGCCTTGATCTGGATGATGTTTTCCGCCAGGGTTTTTTGCAGCACCACTTTTTCCGCCAGGGCTTCCGGGTAGGTGACCAGTACCTTTTTGTTCCGCCCGCTGCTGAGCTTCATCAGCGCTTCTGTGCGCAGCATGACGTGGCTGCTGTTGAGCAGACTGAAATTTTTTCTGGTTTTAAAGGAAGAGGGAAAATAAAAAAGGTCGAGGGCATGGGTCAGGTTTTCCAGGGTGTTGTGGAAATACGCTGCTTCTTCCGCATCATTCAGGATGATCAGGTGGTTGAGCTGGGCACACGAAGGATGCGTAAGCACTGCACTGGCCACAAACTGGGCCGCGCTGCCCTGCAGGTTCTTGAGATAAATTTTTTGGGGTTGGGAAAAAGAAAGTTTGTCCGCCAGTTCAAAAAGGCGGGGCGATTGAACGTATTTGTCCAGCAACTGTTCCAGGTTCATAACAGGCGGCAAATGTACGCAATCAGGTGGTGAGAAACGCGGCTTTTGCTAAAATTTTTATCTTTAATACACCGCGTTGTAGTCGATCCTGAACTCTACCTTGGTCATCTTCCCCGGCAGTACCTCCACGGGAAAGATGTTGTTTTTGTCATCATACTGATTGGCATAGTACAGGGCTCCTTTTTTCACAAAGAGGGAGTAGCGTCCCGGAGGCAGCTGTACACTGAAACGGCCCTTGCTGTTGGAAGAAACCTGTTTGACCAGTTTGGTTTTGATGGCGCTGTAAAAAGGCGAGGGGTCCTTTCTGGTGACCTGGCTTGTATTGGTAAGCTCAAAAATGTACAGGATGGCTTTGGTGCCCCTGGGTGCCGGTCTGTTCACACCTGGCCCCGGCATCATATTACCGGAGACTTTGTACAGATATCCTTCAATGCCTTGTTTGGCTGCCGGCAGGGGTTTAAAAGCAAGCAGCAGGCAGATACTAAATAAGAAGAAGAGAGCGTTTAGAGGGGATATTTTCATGCTGGTAAGTTGAATGTGGTCTGCATAAAAATATCACAAAAACGGCTCCTCGAACCGATAAACATGTAATTTTAACGTTGCTAAAGTATACTTATGAAGCAATCCGGCCTTTTGTGTACACTGTCAATGCTATTGCTATGCCTGTCTGTTCAACATCCTGTTCTGGCCCAGCTTCAAACAAATAGTTCCGGTTTACAACAGGCAGCCCGGGTACAGGCCGAAAAAGAAACGGCCAACTTCAAAAAGCTCCTGCAGCTATCCAGAGAAAAAGGATGGAAAATGATGTTTACCACCCGGAATGGCAGTGTGGCCAGGCTGGAAGGCGTGGATGCAGCCGGCTTTCCCATCTATACAACAACGTTAAACAACATCAATTCCGCTGCTACGATCGGCACCAGCCAGCTTTGGCAGGGTGGAAGCACGGGACTGAATTTAAGCGGCTCTTCAGCCAATATAAAAGGAAAATTAGGTATCTGGGATGATGGAAGGGTCAGGAGCACCCATGTGGAATTCGTGAACCGGATCCTGCAAAAAGGAACCTCCACCACCAACGGCGAACACGCCACCCATGTTGCCGGAACCATGATCGCGGCCGGCGTGAACCCGCTGGCAAAGGGCATGGCTTACGGAGCCCAGCAGCTGATTGCCTACAGCGAATTTACCAACGATGTTTCGGGCATGCTTACAGAAGCTCCGGGCCTGCTGGTATCGAATCACTCGTATGCCACTATAGCAGGCTGGTTCCGCAATGAAACCGACAACCGCTGGGAGTTCTATGGCGACCCTGGTGCAAACGAAGATTATAAATTCGGGTATTATATTGACAAGGCGCAATACTATGATTCTATCGCATACAATGCCCCGTTTTACCTGATGGTATTTTCAGGCGGAAACAGCCGCGACCAGAACGGTCCGGCGGTTGGTCAACCTTATTGGAGATACAATGCATCCGGTCAGATGGAAAACGCCGGGAACCGGCCCGCCGGTATCAGCAGCAACAATGGATACGACATCATCCCTGCTTCTGTATCAGGAAAAAATGTGCTGACCATCGGTGCGGTAAACACCCTGACCAACGGATATGCAAAGGCTTCCGATGTTGTGTTGACCTCCTTCAGCAGCTGGGGCCCTACCGATGACGGACGCATCAAGCCGGACCTGGTAGCCAACGGCCAGTTCGTAACTTCTACCGGCAGCACCTCAGACAATGCTTATTTTACCGCGAGCGGTACCTCCCAATCCGCACCCAGTGTAAGCGGTTCTGCTTATCTGCTGCAGGAGCATTACTCAAAACTGCACAACGGAACATTCATGCGTTCGGCTACGCTGAAAGGGCTCCTGATCCACACCGCTGATGAAGCCGGTGCGAATCCGGGTCCTGATTACCAGTCTGGCTGGGGATTGGTAAACATGGTAAAAGCAGCTTCCGTAATTACTTCCAATAATACAGACCAGCTGATCTATGAAAACAATCTTACCAACGGAACTTCCTTTTCCCTCCCGATTGTTGCATCAGGAAAGGGTGCTGTTGTAGCTACCATTTGCTGGACTGACCCAAAAGGAACCGTAGAAACCGTGAACAGACTGAACAACCGGACAAAAAAGCTGGTCAACGATCTGGACATCCGCATTAAAAGGGGCAGCACCATTTACCAGCCCTGGGTGCTGGATGTAAACAATCCCGCCAATGCAGCTACAAGGGGCGACAACATCACCGACAACGTAGAAAGGGTTGAAATTACCGATGTGGTTCCGGGAGAGCTGGATACCATCATCATCACCCATAAAAATACCCTTGCCCGCGGGCAGCAAGCTTATTCGCTGATCGTAAGCGGAGTGGGCGGACAAGCTTACTGTACGTCGGCTCCTTCCAGCAATACCGGCGGACGGATCGACAACGTGACGATTGGTACAGCTGCTTTCACCAACCCGGCGGGGTGTACTTCGTATACCAACAACATGGCGACTGTTATCCAGGCCGAGCCGCTGCAAACCCTGCCCCTGGTGGTAAGAGCCAGCAGCTGCGACGCAAGTTCAGTAACCAAAACAGTCAAAGCCTTTATAGATCTCAACAGCGATGGCGATTTTACCGATGCCGGTGAAACCCTTGCTACCGGCACCATTGCCGGCAGCGGTACACTTACTTCTTCCATCATCATTCCATCTTCCATACCTGTAGGCGCTACAGCACGCCTGCGGATTGTGATGCAGGAAACGGCTACCGCTTCTGATGTAACGCCCTGCGGTACCTACACCAGGGGCGAAACGCAGGACTACCGGCTCTCTATCATTGCCGCCACCAACGATGTAGGTGCAACCGAACTGGTTTATCCGACCGCTGCAGGTTGCGCAAACGGCGCCCAGCTGGTTTCGGTACGGATCAAGAATTTTGGCAGCCTGTTCAAAAAGGGCGTGCCTGTTTCCACCACCATCAAAAACAGCAGCGGTGCCACCGTGGCAACACTCAATGCTACTTATCCGGATACCATTGCGGCAAACAGTGAAGTGGTCTATACTTATCAAACCCCCTTCAATGAGGCGGCCGGCGATACCTATACCTTCACCACCACAACCAACCTGACGGGCGACCAGATCAGCTCCAACAACCAGCATGTAACGACTGTAACCATTGGTGCCGGCACTACGCCAACAGGCTCGGCCGAGATCTGCAGCGCCAACCAGGTGGCTTTAAAAGCAACCGTAAGCAACGCCAGCGATGTACCGCTTTGGTACAATGCAGCTACTGCTACCAGTCCGATCGCTTCGGGTGCAAGTGCAACCAGCAATGTGATCACGGCCAATAAAACTTATTACCTTGCTTTGAACGACCTGAGCCTGAGTGCAGGCCCTGCCAACAAGCAGGCTTATACCAGTGGGGGATACAATTCATATTCTGGAAACTTTGTCCGGTTTACCAACACGGTGCCCCTTACCATTGAGAGCGCGAAACTGTACATCGGTTTCCCGGGGAAAATTACTTTTACCGTGGCCGACATTTACGGGTTTAATTCTCAAACAGGGGCTTACAATTATATTCCTATTTCCAGCACTACCATCAATGCCTATGCAACCACACCCACGCCCCAGGCCGGTGCGGTAAACGGAAACAATGCCGCCGATACGGGTGCAGTCTTCTACTTAAACCTGCCGGTTCCTACTGCAGGCAATCATGTGATCATTATTGACTGCCAGAACCAGGCAACCATATTCAGGAATGCAGGCATTACTTCCAATCCTTATCCCTTCGCTGCTTCCAACGTATTTTCTATTACGGGCAACAGTGCCACCAATACTGCCGACACCACTGCCACCAATTATTTCCAGCAGTTCTATTATTTCTTTTACAACCTGAAAGTAAGAACCGCCAACTGTCCCAGCGCGCGCGTGCCGGTTGTAGCTACGACCGCTGCTGCGCCTGTGATCAGTTTGTCTTCAAACATCCTTTCCAGTACCCTTGCCAGCGGCAACCAGTGGTATGTAAATGATACGCTGATTGCTGGTGCTACCGGACAAACATATACTGCCACCAAAGCAGGCGTGTACAAGGTTGTAACAACGACCGCCGCAGGTTGTACCCTTTCCTCCAATACCATTGCTTTTTCGGCTACGCCTGTCATTGACCTGAACGGCACAGCCATCGGACTGGTCGCTTCACCCAATCCCAACAAGGGCTTGTTCCAGCTCCAGTTTGAAGTAAAAGGAAAAGATGACCTGGTGCTAAGCCTGGTTAACGGTTTGGGACAAACGGTGTATAAAAGGATCTATCCCGGCTTCACCGGAAAATTTGCTGAGCAGATCGATGCAGGCAGGCTGGGCTCCGGTGTGTATGTGTTGAAGATAGAGCACAACAACAAAACTTTTGTCAAGAAGCTGCTGGTAGAATAAGTTGGGCCGGGTTTGATTGCAGGGTTTGTCTTTTGAAGAAGGGCAACCCTTGTGCGCAAGAATTTTACGGGTGTTGTCAGCAGAATTGATAATAAATCCTATCTTTCTTCCTGTAAATGCTTGCTCATACCAACTAATTTTTATGTTACAACCCTGGCGTACCGGAAAAGTCATCCGCATCGCAGATGAAACTCCCAGCACCAAACGTTTTTGGATTCAAATACCTGAACTGGAAAAGTTCGATTTTTCTCCCGGACAGTTTGTAACACTCGATCTGCCTATTCACGAAAAGCCCAACAAGCGCTGGAGAAGTTATTCTATCGCTTCCTGGCCCGACGGCACCAACGTAGTAGAACTGGTGATTGTTTTGCTGGAAGGCGGCGCGGGTACTACCTACCTGTTCAACGAGGTAAGGGAAGGGTCAGAATTGACCCTGCGTGGGCCACAGGGCGTATTCGTGCTGCCACAATCCATCGAAAAAGACCTGTTTTTTATCTGCACAGGAACCGGGATCGCGCCTTTCCGCTCTATGAGCCATCACATCTACAACCACCAGATCCCGCACAAAAACATCTACCTGATCTTTGGCTGCCGCAAGTCGTTTGATTGTCTCTACGGCTCCGAACTCAAGGCACTGGAAAAAAAGATCCCCTCTTTTCATTATATCTCTTCTTTCTCCCGTGAGGAGCCGGGCGATGGCTACCGCACCGGTTATGTACACGCAGCCTACGAAGAAATCTGCCGCGAAAACATGCAAAAGGGAGACGACGGTACTGCCATGCCACCCCCCGCCAACTTCTTTCTCTGCGGCTGGAAAAACATGATCGACGAAGCCAAACAGCGCATACAGGCGCTTGGGTATGACCGGAAGTCGATCCACCAGGAGCTTTATGGATAGGACTCCGTGTTCTTTTTGCCTTGACGCAAAAAGAACCAAAAAAGTCAAGGTTCAGACATTCTTCTTAACTGCTAGATCGGGTTTGTCTTTTTCTTCCGGGCGTTGTTCGTTGAGGAGGACGACGGGGGCGGAGGTGCGGGGGGAAGATTTTTCTACAGCAAGTTCCCGTTGCAAGCGGAGGATCTCGGCGTGGTTGTTCAGCATTTCGTTTTCCAGGGAAAGAACCTGGTTTTTTGCTTTTTTCAGTTGTGCAGAACGAAAAAGCATACCCGCCAACACAGAAACAATCATTACAAGGGGAAGCAAGAACACATGGACATACAAATTAATGGCAAGTGTTGAGTAATACATACAAATAAGGTTCTTAATGTGAACGCCTTTAAAAGGTAACTGATTCACTGGCTTGCAGGCGTAAGATACACCCATTCACCTCAATGCATAACAAAATTGTGCCGAATCGTTTGGCACCCGTTCTCTAAAAAATCGTTAGAAACTTATAATATGCCTTTCTCGACAACTGCCCTGACCTCACTGAGGGGAATCCTTTCCTGCAGCATGGTATCGCGGTGGCGGATAGTAACCGTATTGTCTTCCTTGGTCTGGTGATCGATCGTGATGCAGAAGGGGGTGCCGATGGCATCCATGCGGCGGTAGCGCTTGCCGATCGCATCTTTTTCTTCGTAAAAACACCTGAAATGCGGCTTGCACTCGTCCATCACCTGGCGCGCGATCTCCGGCAGGCCATCTTTTTTTAACAGGGGAAACACCGCCAGCTTGATAGGAGCCAGCCGGGGCGGAAAGCGCAGGACCACACGGCTGTCTTTCTTTTCTGCCGTGCTCAGGTCTTCTTCCTCATAGGCCTCGCTCAGGACCATCAGCACGGTTCTGTCGAGCCCGATAGACGTTTCCACCACGTAAGGTGTATAGCTTTGGTTGATTTCGTTGTCGAAATAGGCGATCTTTTTCTTGCTGAAGCGCTGGTGGCTGCCCAGGTCGTGGTCGGTTCTGGAATGGATGCCTTCCACTTCTTTAAAGCCGATCGGAAAATCGTACTCGATATCGCAGGCAGCATCGGCATAAAACGCCAGCTTGGTATGGTCGTGAAAGCGGTAGCGGCTGGCCGGAATGCCCAGGCTCAGGTGCCAGTTCATGCGTTCCTGCTTCCAGTATTCGTACCATTCTTTTTGGGTGCCGGGACGGATAAAGAACTGCATTTCCATCTGTTCAAATTCCCGCATGCGGAAAATAAACTGGCGCGCTACGATCTCGTTGCGAAAAGCCTTGCCGATCTGGGCAATGCCGAACGGGATCTTCATCCGGCCGGATTTCTGCACATTCAGGAAATTGACAAAAATGCCTTGTGCCGTTTCCGGACGCAGGTAAATTTCATTGGCTTCCTCACCGCCGGTACTGCCCATCTGTGTGGAGAACATCAGGTTGAACTGGCGGATGTCGGTCCAGTTATCTGTACCGCTTACAGCACATTTGATGTGATTAGCCAGGATCAGCTCTTTTAACCCGGCAAAGTCATCGGCCGCCAGCAGCTGGTCCATCCGGGTTAGAAGGGCATCGGCTTCTTCCGCCTGTCCTTTGCTTTTCAGCTCATCGGCATAGCCCTCAATCAGGTGGTCGACCCGGTAGCGTTTTTTGCTGTCGCGGTTGTCGATCATGGGGTCGCTGAAATTGTCTACGTGTCCGCTGGCTTTCCAGGTAGTGGGGTGCATAAAGATGGCAGCATCAATACCCACAATGTTTTCGTGCAGCTGGGTCATGCTTTTCCACCAGTAATCACGGATATTTTTCTTAAGCTCGCTTCCGTACTGGCCATAATCGTATACCGCGCTGAGTCCGTCGTAAATTTCGCTCGACGGAAAAATAAAGCCATATTCTTTGCAGTGCGCAATAATTGCCTGGAAGCGGTTGATGTCGTTGGCCATAAGGGGTGCAAATTTGTTCTTTTTTCTTGATAAAAAAGAACCAAAAAATCAAGGTTGTTTAAAAATGGCTAAAAAGGCCGCTGTCTGAACCTTGATTTACAGGATGGAAGGGATTGGGGGATGAGCGGTAAATAAAAAGAAGTTTCCTATATCAGCGGAGCTTGGGGTTATCCTGATGCCGCTGTTTGTCGCGGGTGGTCTTTTTTTCGAAATTTTTTTGGAGGGCTTCGGTGAGGTTTACGCCTGTTTGATTGGCCAGGCAAAGGAGGACCCAGAGAACGTCGGCCATTTCATCAGAGAGATCCCCTTTCAGGTCGCTTTCTTTGGATGATTGCTCGCCGTAGCGGCGGACCAGGAGGCGGGCCAGTTCACCGACTTCTTCCATCAGGATGCCCAGGTTGGTGAGCTCACCGAAATATCTTACACCAACCGTTTTGATCCACTGGTCTACCTGCGCTTGTGCTTGCTCAAGGGTGATGGGGGTTGATTCAGACATGGTGATGAGTGTTATTAAAATAGGAAGAAAAGTTTACTTTACTCCTTGTTTTTTGTGTCGATGAGGATGGTCACCGGTCCGTCGTTCACCAGCGCTACTTCCATATGGGCCTGGAACTCGCCGGTTCCTATTTCTTTGCCCAGGTCCTTTTGCAGCTGGCTGATCATTTGTTCATAAAGGATTTTTGCCTGCGGAGGCTTGGCCGCACGGATATAAGAAGGCCGGTTGCCCTTTTTTGTGGCTGCATGCAGCGTAAACTGGCTTACCAGGATGATGCCGCCATCTACATCCTGCACCGAACGGTTCATGACGCCCTGTTCATCATCAAAAATTCTGAGTTGCACAATCTTGGTGCTGAGCCAGGGAATGTCTTCTCCCGTATCGGCTTCTTCAATACCCAACAACACCAGCAGTCCGCTTTCAATGCGGCTGATCTGCTTTCCTGCTACCGTTACGCTTGCCTGGCTGACTCTTTGTATAACTGCCCGCATAGATCTATGCTATAATGCGTAAATTTAGCGATCTGACCATATGATCAACGTTTCAAAAGAAATAAAATTCCAGACGGCCCGCAGCGGCGGCAAAGGCGGACAAAATGTAAACAAGGTAGAAACCATGGTAGAAGGCTATTTCAATGTAGCTGGTTCCCTGCTCCTGACGGGGGAACAAAAAGACATGATCCGGGACAAGCTCGCTGCACGCATAAATGCCGAGGGGCTGCTGCAGGTAAGGAGCCAGGCTTACCGCACCCAGTTGCAGAACAAGGACGAAGTGGTGAAGAGAATGAATGAGCTGCTGGAAGCTGCATTGAAAAAGAAGAAAAAGCGGTTGGCTACCAAACCCGGCAAGGTTGCCAGGGAAAAAAGACTGGAGGGCAAGAAAAAAGCAGCCCTGATCAAAGCCGGAAGACAGAAGATAAGACGGGATGAGTAAGACCCGCCCTACAAAAACAACCCCTACATTTGCTAAAAATTCAGAGCCTTCTTGAGCAGCGTTAAACAATTAGCCGGACAAACTATATGGTACGGAGTAAGTTCAATTGGAGCCAGGTTTATCACCTATCTGTTAACGCCTTATCTGACAGATGTTCTGACCAAAGCTGATTATGGTAAGATGGGATTGGTATATGCCGCCATTCCCCTGTTAAACGTCTTGTTTACCTATGGCATGGAAACCACTTATTTCCGGTTTGCACAGCAGGAAAACAGGCGCGTCCTTTATAATACGGTCAGCATCTCCCTGCTCATCAGCACTTTCTTCTTTACAGGTATCTTATGGTTGTTCCGGCATGAGCTGGCTGTTTTTGCCGGCTTGCCTGATTATCCGGAGCTGATCAAGATCAGCATCTTTATCATTGCGCTGGATACGTTGACCCGCATGCCGCTTTCCAAGCTGCGGCAGGAGGGAAGGCCTGTCCGGTTTGCTGTTGTCAATGTTGCCGTTGTGCTGGTCAATATCGGGTTGACGTTCTTTTTTCTTACCTATTGCCGCAAAGCGCTGGCAACGGATGCCAACAGCTGGGTGCGACTGATCTACAACCCGCATCTCAATCCCATTGTTTACGTACTGATCGCCAACCTGGCACAATCGGTTTGTATGCTCTTGCTGCTGTGGAAAGAGTTTACCTCTTTTGAATGGAAATTTGATCTGTCGCTCTGGCGGACCATGATGGTCTACAGCATGCCCCTGATCGTTGCCGGACTGGGTGGCATGATCAACGAAACATTTGACAGGCTGATGCTTAAATGGCTGGTGCCCGGCAGCAATACGTACAAGGAGGTACAGGTAGGTGTTTACAACGCCTGCTACAAGCTGTCGATCCTGATTACTCTTTTTGTACAAGCCTTCCGCATGGGCGCCGAACCGTTTTTCTTTAAACAGGCCGGCACCCAGAACCAGCGTTATACCTACGCGCGGGTCATGAAGTTTTTTGTGATCACCATTACCGTGATGTTTCTGGTGGTAAGCCTTTTCCTGGTGATATGGCGCTACTTCATTGCAAGCAAACACTGGGAAGGATTGCGCGTAGTTCCCATTCTCCTGCTGGCCAATATGTTCCTGGGTATTTACTACAACCTTTCTATCTGGTACAAACTGGGGCACAAAACCGGGGCCGGTGCCACTATTACCCTGATCGGGGCTGCCATTACGCTGCTGGTAAACGGCCTCTTCATTCCCTCATACGGCTATATGGCCTGCGCCTGGGCCACTTTCTTCTGCTACGGAAGCATGATGGTGATCTCTTATGTATGGGGGCAAAAAAGGTATCCTGTTCCCTACGCCTGGAAAAAGCTGCTGGCCTACATCGTGATCGTTGTGCTGCTGTACTTTGTTCACCGCGCCATCAACTATTTCGTCACCAACGACATCCTCAGCATCGTCTCCGGCGGACTGCTCCTGGGTGCTTATATGATGTTCATTCTGCGGGTAGAAAGGAATGAATTCAGGAAGCTGCCGGTGATCGGGAAGTATGTCTGAACCTTGATTTACAGGATTGGGGGGATTGTGGGGATTAGTAGCGTGCTGTGAATACAGTGTGTCAAAGACGTATCCCCTCCCGTGCACACCCTTCCCAATCATCACCCAATCCTGCGAATCCCCCAAATCCTGTAAATCAGGGTTCAGACAGGAACGGATTGCTCCGCTTCTCTTCTCCCACAGTTGTAGCCCCGCCATGTCCCGGATAGATGATCGTATCATCGGGGAGTATGAGCAGGCGGGTGCGGATGCTGTGGATGAGGGTGTTGTAGTTGCCCAGGGGGAGGTCGGTGCGGCCGATGCTGCCGCGGAATAAGGTGTCGCCGCTGATTACAAAGCCCTGGGCTTCGCAATAAAAGCAGATATGACCCGGGGCATGGCCGGGTGTAAAGAGGACACGCAGGATGTCTTCTCCGATTTTTACCGTGTCGCCTTCCTGTAAGAAAAGAAGGGGCCCTTTGTAATTTTCGAACGGCATGCCCCAGAGCTTGCCAAATTCAGGGGCCAGCTGCAGCACCCTTTCTTCCTGCGGGTGAATGTGGAGCGGCTTGCCGTATTTTTCATAGAACCACTGATTACCAAATACATGATCCAGGTGGCAGTGGGTATTTAACAAAAAATTGGGCAGCAAACCCTGCCCTTCTATCACATTTTGCAGTTTTAATTGTTCATTTTCCAAATAACAGCCCGGATCGATAACACAAGCTGCTTTTTCTTCGTTATAGAGTAAATAGGTGTTTTCCTGTAGGGGGCTAAATACAAAGCTTTGGACGGTAAGCATGGGGTAGGTTTGGACAAGGAATTTTATTGATTCACGTTAAAAGACATAATTTTAATTCACAAACAAACGGATATGCAATTTCAGAAGATGTTGCCGCCGGCAACTCGGGTGCTCAGAAAAACAGGGTGTATTGTTCTTGTAAATCTATTGTTCATTCTTACTGCTACTGCACAGGTCAATACGGTTGAGTTTGGTAAAAACCGGGTGCAATATAAAAAATTCAAATGGGCCTACTACCAAACTGAAAACTTCAACAGCTACTACAGCCAGAATGGCGAGCCGCTGGCAAAGTATGTGGCCCAGGTAGCAGAAAAAGAACTGCCTGATCTGGAAAGCTTTACTGAGTACGGACTGCAACGCAGGGCCAACATCATTGTCTACAACCATTTTGATGAAATGCAGCAGTCGAATATCGGCTTAACCTCCGACTGGCAAAGCGCCGGCGGAAGCACCCGGCTGGTCAACAACAAAATGATTGTGTATTACAACGGCGACCACGCCGATCTGCGCAGGCAGGTCCGCCAGGGTATTGCCAAAGTGCTGCTCGACAATATCCTGTTCGGCGACGACCTGGGAGAATTTGCTGCCAACCAGGCCCTGCTCGATCTTCCCAAATGGCTTACTGACGGATATGTTTCCTATGCCGGCGAAAACTGGAGCACCGAACTGGATGATGAACTGAAATCAGCCGTGCTCTCCGGCAGCTACAAAAATTTCTACCAGTTTGCTTTCAAACAACCCGCGCTTGCCGGACATGCTTTCTGGAATTACATCGCGGAAACCTATAAAAAAGAAAACGTCACTTATTTCCTCTATCTGGCAAGGGTATACCGCAACCTCAACGGTGCATCGCAACGCATCGCCAAAAAGAAGTTCAAGGAAGTGCTCAAAGACTTCATGACCTACCAGGAAGACAAATACTACAAAGACATCCGCTCCCGCCGCAACACGCCGAAAGGAACCATGTCGGTGGTAGAAGAAATCAAGCACAACAAGGATTTTTTCCGCTTTACTCCCAATCCTGCCCCGCGCAGCCAAACCTATGCGGTGGTTGAATTCAAAGCCGGGGTGGAAAGAGTGGTGCTGTACGACAACGGCATCGACCGCAAAGTGCTGCTGAAAAGCGGCGTAAGAACCAACGAAAACATTCCCAATCCCAATTTTCCCCTGATGGCCTGGGATCCGAAAGGAACCCGGCTGGCCGTGGTATACTGGAGCGAAGGAAAGGTAAAGCTGTTTGTATACGACGACCTGAAGCGCTATAAACCCATCAAGCAGGACCTGCCCGAGTTCGACCAGATCCAGGACATGAAATTCATGCTCAACAACAACACCCTGCTCTTCAGCGCGGTGAAAAAAGGACAGTCTGATATCTTTACCTATAAGATCGCCGAGCAAACCAGCGACCAGATCACCAACGATGTGTTCGATGACCTGGATGCTACCTTTATCGCCTTCCCCAACAAAACAGGGATCATCTATTCATCCAACCGCCCTTCTGCCACTGCCAGAACGGGCGATACAGCCTTGCCTTCCGATCATCGCTATAATATCTTTCTGGTAGACAACTGGAACCGGAGCGAATTCAAACAAATATCCCAGCTTACCAACTTAAAGTTTGGCAACGCCCGCTTCCCGGTTCAATACAATACCACCCATTTCACGTTTGTGAGTGACGAAAACGGGATCGGCAACCGCTATGCAGGTTTCTTCAACACGCGGCGTGCCGGCGTAGACACGATCTACAGGATAGGCACCGACATCCTGCGCAACCCGGACGCACGTGATCTTGATTCCATGCTGAAAGCCTATGACAAAAGCCAGCCTGATACGGTTTTTGCCATTTCCATCACCAGCGATTCGGCTTATGTGTTTCCGCTGACCAACTACCAGAGCAGCCTGACAGAAACAAAGATCGCCGGCGACCAGGGCCTGGTGAGTGAAGTAAGAAGGGAAGGCGACCTGAAATTCCTGTACAAGCTCAAAGTAGATGAAAATGCGCTGAGACGCCGCAACGTCAATTCACGCCCAACCGACTACCGCCGCCGCACCATCGAAGCAGCGCGCATCGCCAGCGGCGAAGCCCTGCCGGTTAGTCCGCTCCGGGGTGTAGACAGTACCAGGAAAAAAGATGTGTTTGAATCAGAGTTTGGGGCAGAAAGACCCGATACTTCCGCCAAAGGCAGGGTATTCAACGGCGAGGCCATTGCCCGTCCGACCATACTCGACCGGGCTAAACGGTATGACTATACGCTGAAGTTCTCGCTTGACCAGGTAACCGGATCCCTGTTTAACAACGATGTGCTGGTAACACGTTACCAGCCTTATACCGGAAGCCTTCCTGTGAGCCTGAACAATGGCGCCTTCAACGGACTGGCCCAGGTTTCTATCCTGGATGTGCTGGAAGACGTGCGCTTTACAGGCATGTTCCGGTCGCCGCTGATCAATGCCGCCGGTTCGGGGGTGCCTGTAAACGTAGGTACACCCAATGTGTTTATTCCCAACCAGCAATCACTGCTCAATTCCGGGTCTGAGTATTTAACCCGTTTTGATTACCTGAAAAGGCGGATCGATTATTCGGTGATTTACTACCGCAAAACCGATGTGGGTGAATATGGCAATACCGGTTATCCGATCAAGCTGTACACCAATTTGTGGCAGGGCGTGATCAAGTATCCGTTCGACCGGGTGCGGAGCCTGCGGATCTCAGCCGGTATCAGAACCGATAAGTATGTGTTCAAAGGACTGGATGAACCCTCCCTGAAAGTACCCGACAGCAAACAAACATTTGCGCTCACACGCCTGGAGTATGTGTACGACAATACCGTGATCAAGGCAACCAATATCATGAACGGTTTGCGCTATAAAGCATACATTGATTACAACACGCAGATCAGCCAGCTCACGACCCAGGATGGACGCAACAGCTTCAACTTTGGTTTTGACGGCCGTTATTACGTGCCCCTGTACCGCAACTTTATCTGGGCTGCCCGGGCTGCCGGTGATTTCTCCTGGGGCAAGCAAAAGATCATTTATTACCTGGGTGGCGTAGACGGAGGACTGTTCCCCAAATACAGCCAGACGCCGCAACCGCAGGATCCGGATTATGCTTATCAATCCCTGGCTGTGAACATGCGCGGCTTTCCCCAGAACGTATCCAACGGTAACAATGCTGTTGTGATCAACAGTGAATTCAGGTTGCCGGTATTTGCGACCTTGTTCAACAAGCCGATCAACAATGCCTTTCTCCGCAATTTTGAAGTGATCCAGTTCGTTGACCTGGGCTCTGCATGGAACGGCAATTACAACAAGATCCAGCGTCCTTACGTGGTATATGGTGAGCAACCTGTTACCGTGCTGATCAAGGCTGGTGGCATTGGACCCTTTGTAGGAAGCTATGGCTTCGGCGTCCGGAGTACCCTGCTGGGTTATTTCCTGCGCTTCGATACCGGCTGGGAAATGAACGGTGTGTTCCGCGGCAAACCCATGGTGCATTTTGCAATGGGACTCGATTTCTAAATTGATCTGTTTTTATAAAGCAAAGAGCCGGCTGCAATCTTTCTGCAGCCGGCTCTTTGCATTTTTTTTAAAACCCTTTTACCAGATCAGCCGGCTGATCTTCTTGATGGTTACATATAACATGGTCATAAAAAGGGAATAGCTGAGGACCATGGCCCATTCTTGCTTGTGCAGGGCAGGATGCAGCAGCAAGCGGAGCATGTCTGCCGTTAAACTAACGGGGCTCACCACCACATCCCAGCTATTATAACGCAGATATCTTCCGATAAAAACACCCAGCGCATTCAACAGCATGACGGGATAAAGAAAGGTCCAATCGTACCGGAAAGGAAGAAATACTTGCGTGACTTTTTCCATGCTGCGGATAGACAGGATGCCCATCAGCAGTCCGTTCCAGGCAAAGGAAAAGATCAGCAGCAGGTCGTACCAAAGCGGGGCATTGCGGGCATCGTGCAGATGGAATAAATCAGTGATGATGTAAAATGAATTGGGGATAAACAGGAGCCAGACCAGGAAAAGGACAGCATACACCCATTTCCCTTTCAGCAAGGCAGTATGCCGGTAGAGCCAGCTGGAGAGGCCATAGGGAAACCAAGCCAGGAACAAGTTCCAGGCCAGCGAAGCAGAGAGCAGCGAGTGGGTGGAAAAGATTCTGACAGCCAGCAGGAACAGGCTAAAGCAAACAGAAAGAACAAGAAACCGGTCGATTTCTGCTTTGAGCCGGAAAAGCCTGAGCAGCCGGCTGCTCCATAACAAACTAGTTTTCATGGTAAAATTTTTGGAATAAAAATGATGCACCCGATCAGGCAGGCAACCAGGGCGGCTATCAGCACGGCCCCTGCTGCAAGGTCTTTGATCTCTTTCACCTGCGGGTGCGGGGCAGGTGAAAGATGATCCATGATCTTTTCAATGGCAGTATTGATCAGCTCTGTGATCCAGACCAGCGCAATGGCAACCAGCACGGCGGTCCATTCCGCGGCCGAGATCCGGAGCCGCCAGCCGGCAACAACTGCCAGTAAAGCGGCAACAGCATGCACCCGGGCATTGTGCTCGCGGTAAAAAAACAGCAGCACCCCGTTCCAGGCAAAGCGGAAGCTGCGCAAGCGCATGCGCAGGGAAAATTTTTGTGGTTTCAGTGGGCCTGTCTGGATTACAGGGGGCGGTGGCTGATTGGGCATGGGATGTTTTTTATGCTATCTGTTTGATTCATGCGTACATTCCCTATACAACTGTGTATTGGCAGCTATCACAATAAATCTTTGAATGGATGATCGGCCAAGGCTTTCCTGGCTTCCCTCCTTACCTGCTCTTCGCTTGCTGCTGTTATATTTACAACTGAATACGTACGACTGCCTTTTAACACATCCCATCTCCATGCCAGCTGGTCAGTCGTGATATGTTGCCCGTTCTCGTACCACCAGATTGTAAACAGTTGCTCATTGCCTTTCTCCAGAATACCACTGTATACTTTTGTGTTTTGTATGAAGAGCTCTTTTACTTTCCTGAACTCGTACCCGCTTCCCCTCCAGCAAATCAGCGGAGTATGATCTGCAACATAAAACCCCGGAATCTTTTTGAGATACACCAATGAAACCGGACTTTCCAGCTTAATGATGTTCTTATCTACCTGCTGAGCGGTATAACCTGCTACATGCACTGTCTTGTTGCTGTCAGCAGTCGTGTTCCTGTTGCGTTGATCTACCCTGTAAGAAGACAGAAGAATAAGCGCCGGAATAAGCATGCAAAAGATTGGGTTCACGATGTTGGCGGGGCTTGGCCTACAATCCCCCGGTTTGTGTTTGTTCTTCCCGAAGCTGGCTACGAGCTTTTTGCAGAGCAGCAATGCTGGGAGAACTACATACCCGAGCAGGCAAACGATGCCGGCAAGCTCATGCAGCCATGTTTGAGGCATGATCCTGAACTGCACGGTTATCACGATCCTGAAAAGATTGGATAGGATGTTCAATCCTGCGATAGCAGCCAGTATAAGCAAGATCAGCCAGGCAGGTGCTTGCTTCTGAAATTGTTTTTGGTATACTGCAATCAGCACCAAACCCAGTATAAGTGAAGTGGCCATCATGTTTAAACCCATGCAAGCCGGATCTACTGAAAACTCATTTCCATTTTGAATAATTGTGTTGCCCTCTGTTACAGCTTTTACACCAGCCAGCTGCAGGATCTCTCCTGCGAAAGAAGTCAATTGCAACCTGAGAGGGAAAGTGAAAACATTGGAGCAGTATTCAAAGAAAGGCGACATCAATGCCAGGACAATGACCGGCAAAGCATTTGTTTTCCCATACAAGCGCTCTATGATAAACATCACTGTACAGCAGGTTGTGAAATAAACGCCTGTTTTTACCGGTAGCAGCAGGTTTATAGCAGAGAACAACAATGCTGCGCATGCATACCTCGCAGACCCGGTCTGCTGTTTGTCAACCGTTACAACCAGGAAAAGCGAAAAGATCCCAAGTAAAAAAATGGGAGAGGTCCAGTTAAAATAGCCCTGTGTCAGAACATAGGCAATGGATAGGTACATGCCGGATAGAAGCCAGTGTTGCCCTGGTTTGAAAAAGATCCGTGATAACGGACGCTGCACTGCGTAGTTCATGACCATCTGAATTTGGTTCTGACAGCCGGATATTTTACAAACAGCACAACGCCAACTGCTATAAAGATCAACACCCACTCATGGGGTTCAGGTACAGCTCCTTTTGATCTGAGTGTGGCATTCTTCAGGCTGTTGATGCTTTGCTTGATATTGAAGCGATCATAGTCCTGCTGGGTTTCCAGCACTACCAAGCTCGAAACAGGTGTTACAATGCCTGCCCTTGCGGCTTCCTCGGTTAAGCCAGCGTTGAACAAAGTATCTGTAAACAATCGTGCGCCGGCATTTTGCATGAGGTGGTTATAGGTAAACAGCCGCATCAAATGGTCGGGGGCTGTAGAGGATAAGGTTTGCTTGGCTGCTTTGATAACCAATCCTGCGTTGTCAATAACCACGGTATGGTCATCTTCTATGCTGGCGGCAAACTGGTTGTGTGCCATGCGTTGCTTGAGCTGTTCGGCCGTTCCCTGTTCATAATCAAATGCCCTGAATTCTTTTAGTGATTTCAGGTAGGGCGATAGCTCAGCACCTATATTAAACAACTTGATTCTGGTGTTTTTACGCAGGTAATTCTTTGTTTCTTCCATAAAGGCACTGTTGTCGAGATCGTGCAGGTTGGGTGATACGGAACTGCTTTTGCTGATCAACACCGCACCCGGAGCATCATGGATAGCATACAGGGGGAAGATACTAAACTGAAGCTGGCTCAGCGATTCAAATAAGGCTTCCTTGTTGGTCTCTGTTAGCCGGATCAGCTCATGATCATATACATACACGGTTTTGAACCTGACTGCATCGAACACTTTTTCAAATTCAGCTTTTGTCCAGGAACTGTTGATGTCCAGATAGGCTGCCTGGATATCTACAGCCGTTTCATGCGGCGTGTATGGCGCCAGCGAGTAAGAAACTCCCTGGAAGCTAAAAACATCGCTTGCCAATCCTTCGTCTTTGAACTGGATCTTCCAGGCAGGATCATAATTTCCTGTATGCCTGAAAGAAAGGTTATTTCCTGGTTGAAGGCTGGCTTCTGTATACAGTTTGGTGGGTCGGGTAGCAAAATCCATCTTGATTTCTTCCTCAGCTTCGTCAGCGCCGGGCCCATCAAAGTAAATGTTTTCATACACCAATGAATCACCCTGCTTTTTCAGGGGGGAGGTAATACCCAGTTTAAAGACCCGGCTTTTACCCGCTGCAACCGGAAACACCCGTACACTCACCGTGTTTCCTTCCTGCCAATGTACTACAGAAGGATCGCGCCGTTCATATCCTACAATCGTGTTATAAGCCGAATCTGCTTTTTCCTTGGTTGTTACAATTCCTTTTTCTTCCATGCCCTTTATCCAAAGCGACAGGGCACTGACAACACTTCCTTCTGGTAAATGGAATGTATAAATTGCTTCTTCCTCGTTGTTCCGGGATGAACCCTGGGTGTTATTGGTGACGGTGATCAGCTTCTCGGTATATGCCATATGCAGCTGGGGCCATACCCTCACGGCTGTGTGTATATTGTCTGTGGCCAGGTGCTTGCCCGACCAAAGACGCTGTTGCGCTTTATGCCTTGAGTCGTACACAGCCTCCAGAATTTTGATGCGTTCGTCATCCAAAAGGGTAGGTGTACCGGCAAATAAAGCAGCCGTCATCACCAGCGGGTCATGTTTTCTTTCTTCTCCAAAGTTGCGGGTCGGCATCTGCCACAGGAAATCCCCCCATTCACCTTTGGGTACATTGTAAACCAGTCCGGATTGCAGGACTTTTTCCGCAACCCATCCGTGTGGAACTGCTGCGGCCACTCCCACAAACGCAGGCAACCCATCGTTGTCCTCCGCGATACCGCGGTTATAGGATGTGTTTAATCTATGAACAACATGGCTCCAACGTACCACAAAAGCAGTGGTGACCATAACAGTTGCTGCGATGCCGGCAAAAAAACAGGCTTGATAGAGTTTTTGTCCGGCAGATGTTTTTCTCAGTATTACAATGGTATAGATACAGAATAAGAGCGGTACAAACGTATGCAGCGAAATGCCTAAGGCAAAAGCTGCCACGCCACTAACTGCGTAAAGCGGAAGCAGATAACAGGCAAGATACAGAAAGAGAATAAACCCTATTCCTAGTAAGGCATGCATGATGTACAGCAGCCAGACAGGTGCCTGTTTCCAAAAGGCAAAAGCAAGGTAGTTTATACATACAAGTACAAGCAGGCAGGACAACCAGGTTACTGAGCTTTCAAACGCAACCATCTCGCGGTTTAACGAATAAGCACTGATCAGAAAAAGTACCAGGAATTGTACAAACAGGTGTAACCCGTCTCTGCCCTTTTTTAACCGGCCTGAAAACAGGACAATGAAAAAAAAGCTGACTGCAAGAAGATAGTTGATAATGAACAGGCCGCTGTCATTTTGCAAAGCCGGCACGGTTAGCAGCATCCAGAAAACAATCAGGGACAGAAACATGAAGATAAAGCCGGTAAGATGAAATTTGTCTTTTCCGATCTGTTGAAAAATAGTCATAAGGGCGTGTTTGGGGGTGATGGTTAAAATAGGTGTCTTTTTACTTGGCCGGTGAATACTACATGGTGGTGGGTGTGCATGTAAATTGTTAAGCAGGTTGAAAGGAATTTTGTGGTTTCAGGGTAAGCTTTTCGAGCTGGTTGATTTTGTGGTAGCAAATGGCAAGCGGTATAAGTCCGATGGCGCCAAAGGAGCAATCTATCAGTTGCCAGAACAGGGGTATATGACGGATAGGGCCTGCAATAAATGCCAGCGGAAAAATGGCGAGGCAGGCAATCTGGCCGAAGCGGATGATCCACTTGTTGCGTACCGGATCCCGGAGCGGACCGATAAAGGCGATGGCGATCACGAGGTGGGCGAAAGCCAGCCAGTCGGAGCCGTAGCTGATAAAGGGATATTGGGCGTTGGTTGCTTGAACGGCGTTGTATACATGCAGGAGCCAGGAGGAAAGGAGGCCCTTGCCAAGCGGCCATATGCGGATCAGCCAGGCGAGTTCGGATTCTACGGCAAAGGCCGTGATGCCGCTGAATGCCAGGGCAATGATAAAGAACAGGAGCCAGCGGCGGATGCTGGTTGTGAGCCGGGTTGTGGGATTCATGTTTTTTTTTCTTAAAAGTGCTTTGTTTTGCAAAGTAACAGCGCAAAAAAAATTACTGAAGCGATCTGATCATTTTTTCCAGTGCATCCAGGTGCAGTTTGAATGCTTTTTCTCCTGCCTTGGTAACGGAATATTCTGTATTGGTCTTTCTGCCGATAAATCCCTTTTGCACTTTTACAAATCCGTTTTCTTCCAGTGTTTTCAGGTGCGAAGCCAGGTTGCCATCCGTAACCCCGATCAGTTCTTTGAGCTCGTTGAAAGTCACGGAGGCATTGACCATCAGGGCACTCATGATGCCCAGCCGGATGCGGCTGTCAAAAACCTTATTTAAATTTTCAATCGGATTTTTCATACTTCTTCTCCGCGGCAGATAGCCTGCCAGTGTAAAAATAGGCCAGCCGCAGGATAAAAATTTATATACCTATACATCTGCCTGGTTCCGCTCATACTTCCACCACATCAGCGCACCATAAAATATGTGCAGCACTCCAAAGCCGGCAGCCCAGAAAGCCAGCCCCCAATGCAAAAGCCACAAATTGCAAATACCCAATAAGATCTGTCCATACCCCATATATCTTACCTCTCCCAGGGTATACTTGCTTCCGTTAACCAGGGCCAGTCCGTAAAAAATCAAACAACACGGGGCAATCAGCTGGTAATATTCCAGCTGCAGCATCCGCAGAATGACAAACCCGCCGGTTACCATGGGAATCACGGTGTTCCACATCAGGCGCATGGCCGAGCTGCCCCAGATGGCTATGCCGGCCCTTTTGCTTTTGATATACGTAAACAAAAATGCCAGTACAAACGCTGCAACAAAAACACCGATGGCAATCAGCAACAATTCCAATGCCAGGCCACTGTCCGCAATACCCAGTGTAGAAGGACCTCTTTCTATTTCATCGTAAGAAGACTTATGCGCTGCGATTCTTGTAGCGGCCAACCAGGCACCCACGAGTGCACAAATGCCGGCCGATACACCGCTCCAGCCACTCAGGCTGATAAACCGGCTGCTGCGCTCCATCATGGATTTGATGTCCTGCAAGGTTCTTAAAGACTGATCTGAACTAGGCATTAAAAGTACTTTGATGCACAAAGTAAATGGAATCTTTTTAGATTTACAAGCAAGCTGTAAAAATTTTTCTTCCTGTTCCCGCTGCAATCCTCCCGGCTTCTTTTTTCCCCGCACCCTCTTGCTTTTGTTTTCCTGCACACGCACTGTTAAATCAACCTGCCACCATCCGATTTTATTGCAGGAACCAGCAGGGGAAGCTATATTGCAAATGCACGCAAGAACCCCTCCGGTCAGCATGATAAAAAATCAGGACATTAAAATAAGCTTCATAATAGGGCTGCTGCTGCTTGCCCTTTTGCAAAAGACAGCGGCCCAACAACCCAGAAGCTACTATTTTGCAACTGCAGGAGATGACAACAAGGGACTGGGCACCAGGGCAGCCCCTTACAAAACCCTTCAGAAACTCAATGCTCTTTCCCGGACAGGGGCCGACAGCTTTTTTTTAAAAAGAGGCGATGTTTTTACCGGTCCGCTTCAACCGGCCCGCGGAAAGATCTACATCGGCGCATATGGAACCGGGGCACAGCCGCTGATAACCGGCTTTGTCACGCTGTCTTCCTGGCGCAGCGCCGGATCCGGTTTATGGGAAGCCCCGCTGGATGCCGGAACGCGCCTGAACGTTGTTGTGATCAACAACCAGCCACAGCACCGTGGCCGCTATCCGAACCTTCATGCACCCGGCGGCGGATTCCTGCACTATGAATCGCACAATGGATTTTCTTCTGTTACCGACAACAATTACCCGGGCCCAACCGACTGGCCTTCCGGTGGCACTGCCGAACTCTGCCTGCGCAGCCAGCGTTTTATGCTGAATGTATATCCCCTCACTTCTCAATCTGGCGGCACTTTCAGCTATCCCGGCAACGGCGCGCTTATGCAGGATGTACTGGACAGGTTCGGCTATTTTATCCAAAATGACCCGCGCACCCTGGATGAAAACGGAGAATGGTTTTATCAGCCTGCCACACACCAGTTGAAAATGTACAGCACCAAAAATCCAAGCACGCTGGCTGTCAGGGCTGCTACATTGGACACGCTGGTAAACCTGAACAATTTAAATGAGGTTACGCTGGAAAACCTAGCCATAACTGGTGCAAATAAGATCGCTGTTTTTATGTATGGCGGTGCTAGCAACAAGATCATTAACTGTAGTATCAGTTATACAGGGATGAATGCAATTGAAATAAAATTTACAAAGGAAGCTGTGGTGAGAAAAAACCAGCTCTTCCACATTTACAACAATGCTGTCTATGCAGGACCGCTTGGTGACGGTCTGCTGATAGACAGCAACTCGATCAGCAATATCGGATTGATCCGTGGAGAAGGAATGGGCGGAAACCTGTCGCACCTGGGAATATTTGTATCAGGCAACAATGCATACATCACCAATAACCGGCTAAACCGAATCGGCTATCATGGCATTGCTACCACCCATAGCGGCGCGCATATTCTCTATAACCAGGTAGATTCTGCGGCGATGATGTTGGATGATGCAGGCGGCATCTACACCAGTGAACAAGCTTTTAAGCCGGGCGCTTACCGTTGGATCACCGGGAACCTTGTAACCAATATCATTGGAAACTCAGACGGAATCTGGGAAGGCGACACATCAAAATGGGCGCATGGAATCTACTTTGATGAAGCTTCTGAATGGGGAATTATCGACAGCAATACCATCGCGAATACAGCTGACCGGGGAATTTACATCCACGATGGAAACCATGTAAAAATCAGGTACAACAAGATATACAATGCCGGCAAAGAAGCCTTGTCTATCGAACACGACCGCCTGCAGCCCAATATGTTGCTCACTGGCATGGAAGTAAAGCACAATTTGTTTGTATCCCCTCACTATTATCCTACACTCAGCGCTAACCAGCCCACCAACAGCCTGATGAGCATCCAGAGCGACACCGATTCTTTTTCTACCCTGATGCAGTGGGGAGTGTCAGACAGCAATTATTTTTGTAAGCCTTTTTACTTGCATAACACAAATGATTTTTTTAAAGCCTCGTACAATCTTCACAAAGGCAACAGCCAGTCAGATTCTACCTATACCATCAAAGGATGGCAAAAGCTGACACGGCAAGATCTTCACTCAAAAGTAGTAGGTGATTTCAAGGCTGCATTTTTCTCCCATATCCAATACCAGCAGTATCCTGCAGGGAACTTCAATGCCGGAATAGCTAAAGTCATCAATCAATATGGAGCCTGGAGCAGCCTGAACCACGACCGGACTGCCATGGATACAGCCTGTCTGCGTGTCGATTACACGGGCAATTCACCCCGTACACAAGGCTATGCTGTGTTTTTTTCCGATGAAAGCCATACGGAAGACTGGCTCAAAGGACATACCTATGTTGTGTCTTTCGATATAAAAAGCAACCTGGATATAGAATCAGACTTTTTTGCGGTGGTGAGAAGCACAAAGAATACGCCCCAATCGCAGGTGCTGCGCTTCAAGATAAACGGCACCAGAAAGCACGTAGACCTGATCTTTACAATGCCCCATACGGTAGAGAAGCATTACGTGGTCCTGTACAACCAGGCCGCTTCCAAAGGGACCAGTATATACATCGATAATTTCAGCGAACGGGAAGCCACAGTAACATACACCAACCCGGCAGACTACCTGGTTTTTAAATGGGCTACGGACAGGCCTGTCAGGTACAGCAAGTCACAGGTATATGTAAACGAAAAAGGAGAGCGGCAGGGCGCACAAAAAATGATCAACCGGAGACAGGGAGAACTCTTTATCCTGGGCTCACCGGTGCAGCAGAACAAAAAATAAAAGCACCCCGGGATCGGGATGCTTTTTATCTGCTAATTGAAACAGCTGTTAATAAGTCTTTACTTCCTTAGATACTTCTTCTGCTTCTTTTACTGCATCGTCAGCATGCGCTGAACCGATGGGACCGGGCTGACCGTTAGAAGGGCCTTGCAGGCCTTCTGCCACACGGCGGCCATAATCAGCATCGCATTGGGTAAACAGCTCAATCATCTTTTCCTGAATGTGCTTCTGCACCGGTTTAAGGGTGTTCACCAGGTTGGTGATCAGGTCATTTCTTTCCCATTCTTCAAACGCACGGTAGCGTTCGCCGGCTTGTTTGAAATTGTTTTGCCGGTCTATTTTCTGGCGTACCAGGTTGGCTTCATAACGCGGTGTATAATCCTTGCCGGCTTTGGGCGCTTCCTTTAAACCGTTGAGTGTGGAAGGCTCGTAGTTTACATGCGGGTTTTGCCCTTGTGCTGCATCCACCTGGTAGGCCATTTGCCCGTCGCGCTGGTTGGTAGCCACATAGGTTTTGGGTGCATTGATCGGAAGCTGGAGATAGTTTGGCCCTACCCGGTAGCGCTGTGTATCGGAGTAAGAGAAGGTACGGCCCTGCAGCATCTTGTCGTCCGAAAAATCCAGTCCGTCAACCAGCACGCCCGTACCGAAAGCGGCCTGTTCTACTTCTGCAAAGTAGTTTTCGGGATTTTTGTTGAGCACCATTTTTCCTACCGGCAAGAATGGAAATTGTTCCTGCGGCCAGATCTTGGTATCATCCAGCGGATCAAAATCCAGTTCGGGGTGATCATCATCACCCATGATCTGTACACACAATTCCCATTCAGGGTAATTGCCTTGTTCGATGGCATCGTACAGGTCCTGTGTGGCGTGGTTGAAATTTTTTGCCTGGATGCTTTCTGCCTGGTCCTGGGTTAAATTTTTAGCGCCTTCTTTTGGTTCCCAATGGTATTTAACCAGTACGGCTTCACCGGCTTCGTTCACCCACTTGTATGTGTTCACGCCCGAGCCCTGCATGTGACGGTAGTTGGCCGGTATGCCCCAGGGAGAGAATAAGAAGGTGATCATATGCATCGCTTCCGGGGTGTTGCTGATAAAGTCAAAAATGCGTTGACCATCCTGGCGGTTGGTTACCGGATCGGGTTTAAAAGCATGCACCAGATCGGGAAACTTCATGGCGTCACGGATAAAGAACACTTTGAGGTTGTTGCCTACCAGGTCCCAGTTGCCATCTTCTGTGTAAAACTTTGTGGCAAAGCCGCGTGGATCGCGCAGGGTTTCAGGAGAGTGGCCACCGTGTATCACGCTGGAGAAGCGGACAAAGACCGGTGTTTGCTTGCCTTTTTGCTGGAACAGCTTGGCGCGGGTAAACTTGGCTATTGGCTCGTTGCCTGCGGTTCCATAAGCTTCGAAATAACCATGTGCCCCGGCACCGCGGGCATGCACAACTCTTTCGGGTATGCGTTCCCGGTCAAAATGCGAGATCTTTTCCAGGAAATGGTAGTTTTCCATTGTAGCTGGTCCCCTGTTACCAACGGTACGCAGGTTCTGGTTGTCGGTGACGGGATGCCCTTGCCGGGTAGTAAGGACTCGGTTGCCCTGACCCTTGTTCACGCTGTCGTCAGTATGGCCGTTGGCAGCCGCACCGTTTCCATTGTGCGATTGTTGCGGATTATTGTTGTCCATAAGAATAATTTTTGAGTGGATAAAGGTAAGGCATTGCAAAACGCAGTCCAGCTATTCCCTGCGATTTTTATCCTATCACATGCTGCGTCATGGCCGCACAGAGACAGCCCATTCTATAAGTTGTAAAAGCAGCTGACTTCATTCGCTTCCGGAGAAGCAAGCAGTGAAGATCTTTTTGAACAATACAAGAAAGGTCGGTACGAAAGAAAGATTCTCTCACTCACTTAAAAACCGATCGAATTGCCGCCATCTACCGGCAGCACTACGCCGGTAATATATTTGGCACCTTCGGAGGCCAGAAAAACGGCTGCATCGCCAATGTCAGCCGGCTTGCCCAGTTCGCCCATGGGCGTTCTCGACAGCGCTTTGTTTTTCCGCTCGGGATCGCTGTTTAAAGCTTTGGCCGACATGTCGGTAGCGATAAAGCCCGGCGCAATACAGTTTACGCGGATGCCTTTGGGAGATAGTTCCACGGCCATGGCCCTGGTCATGCCTTCAATGGCCGATTTGGAAGCTGTGTAGGCAATCACTTTGGGTATGCCATACTGAGAGGCCATCGAGCTGATGTTGATCACCGAGCCGCCGCCCCGCGCTACCATTCCCTTGGTCACCTCGCGCGATAGCGCAAATACAGCGCTTAGATTGGTGAGCAGGATGCGCTGGAAGTCTTCATCCGTGACTTCCAGGAATTCTTTTTTCATGTTGATGCCGGCATTGTTTACCAGCACATGGATGGGGCCGTGTTGTTCGGTAATGGCTTGAACCAGGGCGGGAATAGAAGCCAGGTCATTCAGGTCGCCGGTAACAGGCACACACAAATCGCCCAGTTGTCCACGGGCTGCTTCCAGCTTCTGGGGGTCGCGGCCTACGATCACCGTCTTTATACCGTGCTGTACAAATTTTTCTGCGATCGCCAATCCAATGCCCGAGCCGCCGCCCGTAACCAGGGCCAGTTTTTGTTGCGCTGTTTCCATGTAGTAATTTAGGTTGATTAGAAATGTAAATATAGAATTGCCTCCCTTACCAAGCAATGAGCTTAGAGATTGCCGCCGATGCCGGGTGCGTAGGGAAAACGGAGTGATTGATAATACTCCAGTGATTGATCCGGTTTTTCATACCCCGCCGGCAGGGGCATGCGGGAAAAAGTTTGAAAGTAAAGCACACAGGCATTGCGCCACCAGATAGCTTCCTTTTCCTGGATGCCCAGCAGCATGTTCACCTGCGCAAACCTTTCCTCATCAATCAGGCCCTTCATCCCATTCCAGGTCTGCCGCATCTGTTTCACGGAGTCAGCGCCTGTATAGTATTTGTAGCACAGCTCTTCCCAGAGTGTTCTGCCTGACTTCATTTTATAGTTCCAGGGTACATGATGAAACCAGAGCAGAAAGGCTTCCGGACAGGTTTGCAGGTTGCCATAGAGCCTGGCCACCTCGTCCTTGTATTGTGCCAAGGCATTGCTGCCGGCAGCGGTTCGGTCGAAACCGAGTCCCAGCGAATCTGCCTTGTGAAAATAAACCGGGTTCCAGTCGGCCCGGGGTGCCTGGTTGTACCAGGGTGCCGGCCCATAATGATGACCATAACCCATGATGTGATGCAGTCCGAGCGGCGTCATGTAATTGACCATGGTTTCGCGCGAGGAAAGCATCATGGCTTTGACCGGTCCTACAAAAGCGGGCTGGTTGGCAAAGGTTTGCCGGATCCATTCCTCCGCGATCTGTGCGGCACTCAGGTCATGATCCCAGGCCAGCCTTCCCAGGGCATACCAGTTGGCTTGCGCAAAGGGATGTCCGCACCAGTTGCGGTCGTTGCCGATGTTGGCTACTCCGGCCATGCCGGTAAGGGAATGCCCTTCTAGCGTGCCATCGATTGCACTGGCAACTTCCGATCGCTTTCCCTTTGCATAGGTATCGGCCTGGAGCACTTCTGTGAACAGGGGGGCTTCGTATACCAGGTGGGTAGCAAAACCCAGGTACTCCTGCGTAAGCTGGTATTCCATCATCAGCGGGGTAGCTGGCATTGCACCAAAAAGAGGATGAAAAGGTTCGCGGGGCTGGAAATCGATCGGGCCGTTTTTGACCTGCACCAGTACGCCTTTCCGGAACTTTCCATCCAGGGGTTTGAATTCGTTGTAAGCTTGTTTAAATCGGTCGTCAGGTGTTTCGTTGCTGTAAACAAAGGCGCGCCAGATCACTACGCCGCCATGGGGTGTGATAGCATCAGCCAGCATGTTGGCGCCATCTGCATGCGTTCTTCCATAGTTCTGCGGACCGGGTTGTCCTTCTGAATTGGCCTTTACCAGCAAGCCGCCAAAATCAGGGATGTAGCTGTAAATCTCGTCTGCTTTTTGTTTCCACCATTGCTGCACAGCAGGATCAAGCGGGTCAGCCGTTTTCAATTTGCCGATCTCGATGGGCGCGCTGAAGCGGGCGGTGAGATAAACCTTGATGCCATAAGGCCTGAATACATGGGCCAGGGCTGCGGCTTTTACCAGATAATCTTTTGTAAGGGTAAGCGCGTTGGCATTCACGTTGGTCAGCACTGTGCCGTTGATGCCGATAGAAGCGTTGGCCCGGGCGTAGTCTGTATAACGGCGGTCCAGATAATCAGGCAGTTTGTGCCAGTCCCAGATAGAAATGCCCGCATAGCCACGTTCCACGCTCCGGTTGAGGTTGTCCCAATGGTTCAGCAGCCGCAACCCGATCTTGGGCGCGCTGGTAAAAGCAAGCGGCCGGATAGATTGATGCGTTTGCAGGAGGCGGAGAAAATAAAAGACGCCATAAAGTACGCCTGCCTCTTTGTTGCCGGTGATCACGGTCACATTCTTTCCGCTGCTGACAGCAGTCTGCAAGACAAAGCCTTCAGCACCTGCAGCCGCTAACTGGCGGGCAGGGACGACAGAAGCAATAAGGGAAGAGGTAGCAGGCGTACCTAATATGATAGAACCGTTTGCCAGCGCAGGTTGCAGCGGGATCTGCTTACCAAGCAATCCTTGTAAACCGCTTTGTAATTCCTGTTGTGCGGTCTGCAGGGTAGGAGTGGAAGCAGCGGGGAGCAGGGAAGATAGCTGGCTGCTGTATTGCTGCAGCAGGGCATTGTCACTGATCTTATCATAGCGCAGCCACAAACGGTAACCGTCTTCCGCGCAAAGACTACAAAAGGATAAGAAGAAGAAAAAAAAGAAAGCTGTTTTTTTCATATGGAGGAACTGGTGAGGAGATAGCATAAAGCGGCATAAAACTACACTGGAAAACTTTTCTGAAAAAATATTTATGCAATCGGTTGCGTGTTAAACTTTATTTCCGATTTTCGTGCTGCGGCACTGCCGTGCTATCTACCTCTCCTTGTAAACGATTGTACTATGAAACAAGAAACTGGTACGCTGAAAACGCTGTTCCAACCAGCTCATCTCCATTCGCCTTGTCTTTGTTGTCCCTGTTCTCAGTTGCATGTATGTGATTGAGAGTAACCATACCGTGTTATCTGCCAACAACTGTTTTACAACCATACCAAAACTAAATACCTGATACATGAAAAAGCTGCTCTTTGCCTTTTTTCTAACCATCGCCACCCTCCCTGTGCTGTCTCAGAATTCCGTCACCATAGAAGCCGAATCAGGTACGCTGGGCGCGGATTTCAACAGCCTGACTGTTGGCAGCATCAACTACATCACCTGCACCACCGACCTGGTTGCATCCGGTAATCCGGGAAACACCAACCGGGTAGCTACTTACACGGTTACCTTTCCTGCTGCCGGTGTCTACGAACTGTATGCCCGCGTAAGGATCGGTCCGAATGGCGCGAATGATGACAGCTATTTTTATGGCAACGGCTTTGGCACAAAGACGGTAGCCGCCACAGGCACCGGCAGTGATGGGGACTGGATCCTTGCCAACAACCTCAACAATGTGGGCGATACGGCTGCCAATACGATCGTGAGCGGAGGCGGCGCAGTTGCCACCAATGGGATCTGGAAGTGGATCGATATGTCGCGGTTCAATGGAGGGGAAGCACCTGTTTTTTTTACCGTGCCAGCCGGCAACCTGACGCAAACATTCCAGATCGGCGGACGGGAAAACGGATTGGACTTTGACAAATTTGTATTTGGGTTGACGGGCTTTTATTTTACCGTCAGCAACCTCAACAATGGGCAACCTGGCTCTACTACACCCCCGCCTCCGCCGTATACGCCGCCTGGTCCGCCCATCGCAACCGGCAAAGCCAAATTCCTGGGCAGCGCGTATAGCAATCCTTCCCAGAAACCCAATTTCACCGCTTACTGGAACCAGGTGACGCCGGAGAATGCCGGCAAATGGGGCAGTGTGGAAGCAACCCGCGGAGTATATAACTGGGCCGAACTGGATTCAGCTTACAACACGGCCAAAGCCAATGGCTTTCCTTTTAAAATGCATACCCTGATCTGGGGCAGCCAGCAGCCTACCTGGCTCGACAATCTTTCTTCCGATGACCAGCTGGCCGCCATCAAAAACTGGTTCTCACGGGTGGCGCAACGCTATCCTGCCATTGATTTTATAGAAGTGGTGAATGAACCCCTGCATGCACCACCCAATAAAGGAAACGGGGGCGGCAACTATATCAACGCCCTGGGTGGCAGCGGTGCCACAGGATGGGATTGGATATTGAATGCTTTCCGCCTGGCCCGTCAGTATTTCCCTGCCGCCACCAAACTCTGGATCAATGATTACAGCATTGTAAACAGCACAGCAAGCACGGCACAATACCTGCAGATCATCAACCTGCTTAAAGCAGAGAACCTGATCGATGGCATCGGAGAACAGGCGCATGCATTTACAACATTCGGAACACCTGCTGCTACCATTACCAACAACCTGAATACCCTGGCAACAGCCGGACTGCCCCTGTACGCAACAGAACTGGACATTGACGGGCCACCCGCTGAAACAGGGCAGGGTGATACTGTTCAGCTCAATGAATACAAGCGTGTGTTCCCGCTTTTCTGGGAGCACCCGGCCATCAAAGGCGTAACTGTATGGGGATACAGACCCGGCCACTGGAGAACAGCGCAAGGCGCTCCGCTGGTGTATTCCAACGGCGCGGAAAAAGCAGCCATGGTATGGTTGAAGCAGTATGTACAGACCGCTGCCGTGCCCTTGCCTGTAAAGCTTACCCAATTTGATGCGGCCAAAAAAGACAACCAGGTCACCATCACCTGGGCCGCCACCGATGAAACCAGCAACGATCATTATGTGATTGAACGCTCGGCAGACGGAATCAATTATACGGCACTCTTCACTGTAAAATCTCATTCACTGCTCCAGGGCAATGCGGTGTATACAACTACCGACAAGCTGCCGTACAACGGACTGAACTATTACCGGCTTGTACAGTATGACAGGGATGGCGGGAAAACTTATTATGGTGTAAGAACCGTGAGCTTCGCTGGTGTACAACGGGGCTTTATCCAGGTATATCCCAATCCCGCAGTGGGTTCATTTGTAGTTCGCGCCGAACCTGATGGACAGAACAAGGGAACCATCACCATCATGGATGCGTATGGACGGACTGTAAAGACATTGCCCTTGCCGGCATCCGGCGTGCAGACCGTGTCTGCACAGGGCATGAACGGCACTTATCTTGTACAGGTGCATACAAACGGCAGCCTGTCTGCAGAGAAAATTGTTGTAGGCAACAAGTAGGGAGGACTGGTAGGTAGAGGGCCAATAACTTCCCGGTTTGTATTGATTTATATCTCTACATTTGATTCAATATTCAATAACCATAAAATAACTGTAATGAAAGTTGTATTGGGCGACAAAGAATATTTTAATGGAATTGGTTCCATCAAATACGAAGGACCGGATACAGACAACCCGCTGGCTTACCGCTGGTATGACGAGAACAAAGTGGTTGCAGGCAAGTCAATGAAAGACCATTTCAGGTTTGCATCAGCCTACTGGCATTCATTTGGGGGAAACGGTTCCGATCCGTTTGGCGAGCCGACCCATTTGTTTCCATGGGATGAAAAAGCAGATCCTGTGGAAAGGGCCAAAGACAAGATGGATGCGGCTTTCGAGTTTATTACAAAAATAAATTTTCCTTTCTATTGTTTTCATGATGTAGATGTAGTGGGTTATTCAAATGATGTGGCAGAGAACGAACGCCGCCTGCAGGCACTGACCGACTATGCCAAACAAAAACAGGCAGAAAGCGGCGTCCAGCTGCTCTGGGGAACAGCCAACCTATTCTCCAACCGGCGGTATATGAACGGTGCTTCTACCAATCCTGATTTTCATGTGCTGGCTCACGGTGCCGCACAAGTGAAGGCAGCGATTGATGCAACAATCGCCTTGGGCGGAGAAAATTATGTATTCTGGGGTGGCCGCGAAGGTTATATGAGCCTGCTCAATACAAATATGAAGCGGGAGTTAGAGCACATGGCAAAGTTCCTGCATGCGGCAAAAGATTATGCCCGCAAGCAAGGCTTCAAAGGCACTTTCCTGATAGAGCCCAAGCCTGCTGAACCTTCCAAACACCAGTACGATTTTGATGCAGCGACTGTGGCCGGCTTTCTCCGCCAGTACGATCTGCTCAACGATTTTAAACTAAACCTGGAAGTAAACCATGCTACCCTGGCCGGACATACTTTTACCCATGAGCTGCAGGTGGCGGTCGACAACAACCTGCTGGGCTCGATGGATGCCAACCGGGGTGATTACCAGAATGGCTGGGATACAGACCAGTTTCCCAACAATATCAATGAAGTAACTGAAGCCATGCTCATCATCCTGGAAGGCGGTGGCTTCCAGGGCGGCGGTGTCAACTTCGACGCAAAGATCAGGAGAAACTCCACCGATCCTTTTGATCTGTTTGCAGCGCACATCGGCGGCGTGGATACATTTGCCCGCGCCCTTATCGCAGCCGATAACATCCTGCAAAGATCCGAGTATAAAAAGCTCCGCCAGGAACGCTATGCTTCATACGATAGCGGCAAGGGAAAAGAATTTGAAGAAGGCAAACTCTCCCTCGAAGACCTGCGCAACTACGCCGCCGAAAACGGCGAGCCCCAAACCATCAGCGGGCGGCAAGAGTATCTGGAGAATATTGTTAACAGGTATATTTAAATCGTGGTTCAGACAGTTTTATTATGTTACTCCTAGGCATAGACGTAGGCACATCATCAATCAAAGTTTCTGTGGTGGATGGGGCTTCGCAGCGGACGGTTGCGTCGGCCCAGTATCCGGATGCAGAGCGGGAAATTATTTCTTACAAGCATGGATGGGCGGAGCAGTCGCCGGATACCTGGTGGCAGGATGTGAAGCAGGCCATCAGGAAAGCGCATGCCGGTAACCAGTACAATCCGCAGGATATTGGTGCTATTGGTATTTCGTACCAGATGCACGGACTGGTATTGCTTGATGAAAAGGGAGATGTACTTCGCAACAGCATTATCTGGTGCGATAGCCGGGCCGTGCCTTATGGGGAAGGGGCTTTCCAAAAGATCGGGGAAGATATCTGTCTGCAGCACCTGCTCAACTCGCCCGGTAATTTTACGGCCTCCAAGCTGGCCTGGGTAAAGGAGCAGGAGCCGGATGTGTTTGCACGCGTCAGCCACATGCTGCTGCCCGGCGATTTTATTGCACAGCGTTTAACCGGTGCCGTTACTGCTACCCCTTCTTCCCTTTCGGAAGGCATCTTCTGGGATTTCCAGGCAAATGAAGTGTCGGAGGATGTAATGGGTTATTTTGGTTTTGACCGGGACGTCATTCCGCCTGTGCAGCCGGTGTTTTCTGTACACGGACAGCTGCTGCCTGAAGTAGCAGCTGAACTGTCGTTGAAAGCCGGTATCCCGGTTGCCTACAAAGCCGGTGATCAGCCCAACAATGCATTTTCCCTGAACGTGGTAGAGCCCGGTGAAGTGGCTGCTACCGCGGGTACTTCCGGAGTGATCTATGCCGTTAGTGAAGGCCTCACCTTCGACCAGCAATCGCGTGTAAACAGTTTTGCGCATGTAAACCACCAGCCTGCTGCCAACCGGATCGGGGTGTTGCTCTGTATCAATGGAACAGGCATCCTGAACCGCTGGATGCGCAACCACACAGGCGGGGCTATCTCCTATGCGCAGATGAACGAGCAGGCCGGTGCCATTGCTCCCGGCAGTGAAGGATTGCTGGTGCTTCCTTTTGGAAACGGGGCAGAGCGCATGCTATCGAACAAAATCGTGGGTGCCCACCTGCACAACATCGATCTCAACAAACACAGTGCAGCCCATATTTTCCGGGCCGGACAAGAAGGCATTGCCTTTGCTTTCCGCTACGGGCTGGACATTATGCGGGAGAACGGGATCAATCCGACCGTGATACGGGCAGGCAAGGCCAACATGTTTTTAAGCCAGGTATTTATCGAGGCCTTTGTAAATGCCACCGGTGTACCGGTAGAGCTGCACCACAACGACGGAAGCGTTGGTGCTGCGCTGGGAGCGGGTGTAGGTGCGGGGTATTTTGCAGATCCGGCAGCTGCTTTCAGCCGCCGCGATACAACAAACACGGTAGAGCCGGGAAACACCCTTTTGTACGATGAACTTTATGCAGGATGGAAAGATGCCCTCCAAATGCATCTCAGCAAAGGCTGAGCAGAAAACAATTTATTATCAATGCCATGTACGTTGTGTGCATGGCATTTTTTTTGGTTTGTATATAGAATGTACTGAAAGCGGGATTTTAGGGCAATGCATTGCCTACAATTCCGTTATTTTTGTAGGGAGCGGTAATTATTAAATTTAATGCTAATACCAAAAGGAAAGTTAATCGTAATTGGAGGAGCAGAAGACAAGGGCATCGTTGCCCAGAACGGCGAGATCATCGGCCATCCTAACCTGAATTTTATTGAGCTGGGCATCCTGCGCAGGATCGTGGAAGAAGCAGGCGGACCGGCAGCACGCATAGAAGTCATTACCACCGCCTCTATGATCCCGTATGAAGTCGGAAACAATTACATGAATGCTTTTGGAAAGATCGGTTGTACCAATATCGGCATCATGCACATCCGCAACCGGGAAGATACCATGAAGGGGGAGTACCTGGATGCTATCCAAAAAGCAGACTGTGTCTTGTTCAGCGGCGGCAACCAGCTCAGGCTGACCTCTGTATTTGGCGGGAAAGAATTCCTGAGCATCCTGCAGCACCGTTTCAGAACCGAAAATTTTGTAGTGGCCGGCACCTCGGCAGGAGCCATGGCCATGAGCAATACCATGATCTATGAAGGCAATGCCACCAAGGCCCATCTCAAGGGCGAGGTAAAGATCACCACCGGCCTGAGCTTTATGGACAACGTGATCATCGACAGTCATTTTGAAAAAAGAGGGCGCTTTGGCCGGCTCGCCCAGGCCGTGGCAAGCAATCCTTCCTGCATCGGCATCGGACTGGGAGAAGATACCGGTATGCTGGTCACTGAGGGCAACCAGATGGAAGCCATCGGCAGCGGCCTGGTGATGATCATCGACGGCCATGAGATCGGCTACAGCAACATCGCCGACATTCCCGAAGGCAATCCCATCAGCGTGGAAAAAATCATCGTACACCTCTGCGCCAAAGGCAACGGCTACCTGCGCCGCGAAAGAAAATTCATCGAAGCCCTCGCACCCACTACGCCCATTATGCAGGATTTCGATTAATAACGGCTTCGCTTTTCTTCTATCCTCTTGTATACTGCAAGAAGTTCAATCTATCTTTAAGTTTAGGGTGTTCGTTTGATGGGAGACAATGTATATATGTTCCTGATTCAAACCTATGCGGTCTTGAACCCACCCCGGCCCCTTCCAGGAGGGGATACGATACACTTGCAAGAGGCTGTGCTTTCTTCTCACCCCTTCAAGAAGGACACTTGTATTATCCCCTCCCGGGAGGCTAATCTTGTAGGGGTTTTAAGGAGAAGCGGCCTGATAACCTTTCTTCAAGTAGAATAATCGTTCTAAGGCTTGTGCCAGTACGCGCACACCTGGAAGCGGCTGCTTTTTACTGCGTGC